>NZ_CP036276.1:2448333-3851666 GCF_007747995.1 Symmachiella dynata
CCACCCCATTGGTTTTTTAAGACCAGTTCCACGCGATTATCGCCCCGCTCAACATCGATCGTGGCACGTAAGACACCTCGCCGTGGATTATTCGGTGACGTTTCAATTCGCGGTGCAGCCTCAATCCTCGCACCATTCACAAAAATCGTCGCCGTCTTATCGAGTTGTTGATCGGTCAACGACACACCCGACGCAGATAGCAGCGACGCTTCGATTTCCACGCGCGGAGCGACCGGTGATGTCAGGGAGATCCTGCGTCTCTTCGGACTGGTTAACAACACATACGGTGTGGGCGGAATATAATTGACGACCAAGTCGAACTGATCGGTTCGTCCTCCCTTAGTCGTTGCCTGCAGTCGAATCGTTTGCAGGCCTGGTTCGAGTTTCACAGTGTTGACGACATCAATTTTTGACGATTCGACCGTCAGTTCTTCTGTTATCACTGTTTTGTCACCGCGGAGCACCACAAGCTGGGCGGTTTCCAGTCCCGCGTCCGCTTCAATCCGGCCGGTCAGTTTCACCTCGGGCGTTTCAACGGTCACCGTCCCGGTGGGGAACTTGAGTCCGCTGCGTCCGTCGATCTCATCCACTGACGAAATCGTAATGACCGGCGGCCCCGATTCGACGAATTCGACAGTGAACACGCTTCGCGCAGTTTCGATGTCCTCATATCCCGACATGGCATGCGCGTTGGTCGCAATGACTTCGAACCGGTTGGCACCCGCTGTCAATTCGACTGCGTGCTCGAGGGTGGCTTTCAATTCTTCTTGGGCGAACAGTTTGGGGCCGATCGTCTTGGTCTGTGGTTGTCCCTCGTTCCAGGTGGTGGTTTTGATGGTGGCGTTGATGTCATCCGCACGGTCGACAATTTCTCCCGTGAAGGCAAACTTCTTGACCGGCGTTCGGGTGTGGGCTTGGGGTACGTTCAAGTTGATGGTGGGGGTGGGACGCTGAAATCGGAGCTGTTGTTTGATTTCAAAAACCCGCGGCGGCAATTCGTCGGTTTCCAGCCGCACCAGAAATTCACGCACACCGGTTTCCCACGGGGCGACCGAAAGGTCCGCTTCCCAAGTGAGGTCGTTGGTCAATGAGAAATCATGAAACGGAGCATTCGCTGGCCCCAAACGCCACTGCAGCGATTTGATGTTGCCAACCGGAAAAACATCCGCCGTTAAGGTCGCGTTCTCAATGGATCGCATGATTTCCACTTGCGCCAACAACTGGTCGGTGCGGGCCACCAGATGCCGATTCGGCGGGTCCTGGTAGACCAATCCATCTTGCGGGGCAATAATTTCCAACGACATGCTCGGCGTGGGCGGTTTTGCGACCGGGGGGGTGCCGTGCTTGATGAGATGCTCCAGCAAACCGGGCGCGAAATTTTGCCGACGATATTCTCCCGTCGAAGCGAATCGCGCCGGCGTCTTCGGATCGCCAGTATTAAAATGCCATCCCAGACTCGACTCCGCATTGCGCCCTTGAGCATCGTACTTTCCGATCGGATGCCAGCCAATCCATGACGGCTCGTCACCGTCGGGGAAGAACATCGAGAACAACGGCTTGCGCTCGTCGGTCGCTTGTTCAACAGGGATCGCCACCGGTTGTGCGCGGCCAGCAATCGTGATCATCGCCGATTGCCCCGGCTTCAATTGCGAGACGTAGCGGTAAAAATCCCAAGCTGTATTGAAGGGCAGGGGGACATCCTCGCCATTCGCACCGCGCCGCACTGCTCCAGTAATTTGACTACCTTGCGGAAGTTGTGGGAGACCACGATCGACGATGATTGCCCCTTCGTCGTCGCTCAGTTTCAGTTTACGAATCAGTCCATGTTTGCCCAAGAGCGTGTCGGCAATGTCCGCCAACCACCAAACCGAGATCGTGTGATCGCGCGACGTGGTCGCCAGCATCCGGCCATCCTCAGAAAATGCCATGTCGACGATCGGTTCAACGTGTCCGGAAAACCGCCGTAGTTCCTGCCCGCTCTGCATGTCGTACAAACTCAGTTGCGGCAGTCCCGACGTTTCGGTTGCGACTGCGGCGACCGGGACGGGGCAATGCTCCGTCGCCCGGCAGACTGCCCACGCATCGAGAACGCGCACGCCATCGAATTCCTTGTCCGCCTGCAAATCCAGTGTCTGTTGCCGTACGCCATTTTTTCGAAATTCCAGTCCCGGCCCAGCCTCCCCCTCGACCGGCACCACTTCCCATCCACCGCGGTTGGGCGTCACGATTTTCCAGCCTTGGGTCTCTGCGCTCAGTGAGCGAGCGGTGATGTCGAAGACTTGATCGTTTGCCTGAAGTGCATTTTGACCGGCGGCCGCTCGCGGCTTCGCGTTCAAAACCAACCCCGTATTCTCACCCCGCTTCGCAAATGCCACAAATTGTTGCGCGTGTCCCGACCCGCGCAGGCGTTGAATTGGTTTCACATGTTGCGCACCAGCAAGCAAGTCACTCGTGCGATAAATCAGTACCTCGTTTTTCCCGTTGCCACTGATCGCCATCAGGTCGCCGTTGGCCGCCGTGGCGATACTCACCATCCTTAGCGGTCCGCTCCAAAGTTTAACCACGTCAGGCAGCAGTCGTTCCGCATTCAGGTCGACGAGACGCAACCCAACTTCCCATTGGTTGCCAGCTCCAGGAGCGCCAATCACAAAGGCGACCCGGTCGAGATTGCCCTGAGGCCGTGACTTGAACTCCGCGACGGCTAAGGGAATCGCGCGAGGGTCAATGGTTCCTAGGCTTTGGTAACTTCCCAACAATCTATCCGGAGGCAACGGCCAGACACCGATGTCGCCGGCCACAGCGGTGATTAATGCGTTTTTCTCTGGCACGGCAGCGACGGTCAGTGCGTGCGGATTTGTGCTACGCACGCTCCACGTTTTCTGAGCGGCATCCCAGACGCGAAATGTTCCCGTTTGTTTTTCGCGGTTATTGTCGCCCCAAGCGATCGCCACCCGCACATCTTGCGGATTCTCGCCGGTATGCCAAACACTCAAGCCCGGGCGGCGGCCTTGCGGCGAGGGAAGTCCGCCCAACGCGGAAATGGATCGGTTCGGCTGTTGAAGATTCCACACGCGAATCGCGCCTTGGAAATCCCCTTTCGAATACTCTTCGGCGGCGGAAACCAAAATCGGTGGTTTGCCGGCGCGGTGCGGCGCGAACTTCAAGGCCACGACCGCTCCCCGATGTTCCCGCAACGTAATCGCCTTGCGCGTTTGGGTGTCGAACACATAGATCATGCCTTCATCCAACCGCATGTCGGTCGTCATCGCCGCACCGGGCCACAGCAACGCACGGTCATCGCGGAGTCCGGCCACGCGAGGGTCGCTTTGGTTTCCCTGTCCGGCAGCGGCAATCCAGCGACCATCGTCGGAGACGGCAATGGCGTTGATCGCTCCTTCGAACCGCGGACCGACCGGGACCCGCCATGTCAATTCGGGCTGATAGACGAATTGGCCGGCGCCTGCATAGGCTTCCTTCCACACCCAAGCATGCACGACCTTGTCCCGTCCAGCGGCGTAGAGTACTTTTCCGTCAGGACTGAAAGCCAACGACGTGATAAAACTGACCGGACCGCCGGCATTGACCCGCAAGATCGGAACGTTGTCTTTTTCCGCAGCTGATGTCAAAGCGGTGGGGACAAGCGAACACAACACCAAGGCGAGACCAACGGTGATTCTGTTCATGACTAGACTCGATCAATGACAAGGTGCGAATGAGCAGGACGGGATACAACGGTGCTTAACTAGATATCCGATACTATATCGAAATCGGGGGCCCCAAATCAAAAAAACTCCACCGAATTCGCAAGATTCGCCCGTCACTCAGTCAATCGGAATCATCACGCGAAAACCAACGTCCCTGCCGCGGAGGGCAACCATCAAATCTTCCGATTCTTTGGTGCTGAGATCGTTGTAAGTGAGTGGCTGTACCGGTTTACTGTTAGCCGATCCGCCCCGGAAGTATTGCTGTCCACGGCTCACAGTCCACGAATCCTCTAGGTCCACACTGGCCGTTGTGTCCTGTCCTCGAATGAGCGACAAGTTCTCACGCACCGTTCCCTCAGGGTTTCCATCTAAATTGACATCCGCAGTGTATTCCCAGCCATTGCCCGCCATGTCCCGGCATCCATAGGGGCTCACGTCGTCGGCTGACGAACCCACCACAGCGGGCGGTTCGGTGCCCTGTTCGTGGTTCAGTGCGATGTGTAAAGGAACCGCAGCATCCCAGATACCTCGATAAGGCCCTTGCGGCCAGTTTTTCTGTACGAATTCAACATCAGTGTCCCACAAGCCTGTCGCAATGTTCCAGTCCCTCTGTCGCGGCAACGTTCCCTGCCCGTTGCCGATCCATTGCGCGATCAATTCAGCTTCGTCGACCCGTAGGTTCATCGCAGGGATGTCGAGGTATTCCTTTTTCTCCGGGTGGATCAACCAATCAAAGAGCCCGTCCGTGGGGCGAATCTGGGAATTGTCTCCGTGATACGTCCACGACTTCAAGTCAAACGCTCCGGGATGCGCTGCGGCGTATTCCAACACCCATTGATTGCGGACTTTGTTTTCCATCAGATAAAATGGTTCAGCATCACGCGGCCATTGCGAGTCGACCTGTGCGCTGCCGGGCAATCGGGCTCGATGGATTAAAAGAAACGGAATGCGGATTTCCGCGCCGGACTCGCCCACAATGACCCGTTCGATGCGGCCGGGCAAATACTTTTTGTTCCCTGGACCGGCATTTTCATTGTGGGGATGCGGGAACAATCCCGATTCCGGATTGCGGCGAAATCCTTCTGCATCCGGTAGCCAAACCCGAGGCGGTTGAAAGATCAGAGCGGCCCGGATTTCGTGGGTAAGTTGCTTCCCCGTTTCGGGATCCTCGATGTTGACGGTTGTCAGTGTCTCGGCGTCTCGCGGGGGCGCTTCGATCGCAGCGGTTGCTTGGATTTCAAGGGACTCAATTTCATCGGCGCGCACATGAACCTGTTTCTGCAGCGCCTCGCCCTCGGCTTTCCCGTTCCAGGAGACTCCCGGAATCCCCTTGAGATTGAGGTTTGCGAAGCCATCGACATCGGAGGTGAGGAGGATTTGCAGTGTCGCCGAATCCCCCGCTGCAATCCGCAGCGTCTCTGTATTGACGGAAACTGCCGGTGGCGCCGACAGCAAGGTCTGCGGCGGGATATCCTGGGTACTGCGATTTCCATAGGCGAACCAGAGGCCGCCCAAGATCACCACCACTGCCGCGGTCACCCATCCCAAGTACGATTTCGCAGAACTCCGGGGGGGATTCGCTTCCCAGTTCCGGATTGTGTCCTGCGAAATAATCTGTGTGTCAGCCACCGCCGAGGAAATATCGCGTGGCAGGCTTTTGAGCAAGCGTTGCGAAACTGTTTGCATCGAATCGGGCCGGTCGCCCGCTTCTTTCGCCATGCAGTCTTGCACGACCTCTTCCAATTGCGGCGAGAATTCTTGATCGGGAGCAACGTCCGCCATCGACGGCGGATTTTCCTTGACCACCTTTTGCATAAACCCGAACAGCCCCGCATAGGAGTCCGGCGGCGCAAAAGGGAGTTGGCCGGTCAGGATCTGATACATCGTCGTGCCGAACGAATAGATGTCGCTGCGAAAGTCGACTTTCGCTCCTTCTAATTGTTCCGGCGACATATAGGCGATCGTTCCGGAGAATTCACCCTGGGTGCCCATGATCGTGGGATTGGTGATGGTGGCAAAATCGGCCAACTTGGCGATACCCAAGTCGAGCATCACAAACCGCTCGCTCTTTTTGCCCTCATCGACCAGCATCACGTTGCTCGGTTTGATGTCACGATGAACCAGTCCTGCTTCGTGCGCTTTTTGCAATGCGCCACAAATTTGCTCGGAGAAGTCGCGCAACTGCTGTCGGGTCAAGGGGCGCTCTTTGTCCTTCAAGCGAACATCGAGCGGCTGCCCTTGCAGGTACTCCATGACCAAAAACGGCATCCCGCCCGGGGGATCGTAATAGTCGTGGAGCGTAACGACGTTGGCATGCTCGAATTTAACAAGCAATTTGGCTTCGCGCTTGAACGTGTTGACGAAATTCTCGTCGACTTTTTCGTTGGGGATTTTGACGGCAACCGAGCGGCTCAACTCCAGATCCCGCGCACGATAGATTTCCCCCTGCGCGCCGCCGCCCAGGCGCTCCTCAAGGCGAAATCGGTTGACGAGAATATCCCCAAGCATTGCAGTGCAGTTTCCTTGGCCGGAATCGATCGTGAGCGGTCTACGAGACTTTCACTCAGGATACTGCACATCCCCTACCCAAGTGAACGCCGAATCGCACAAATCCCGCGATTCAGCAATCTGATCGCCCCAGGAATGGAAAAGAAGCAACCCCGAAACGACCCAGCTGCTTCATGCGGGCAACCACCCCAAAGGTCACCGCATAGTATCGACACGCTTTCCGGGAGGGCGAAGCTCCTTCTGAGCCGCAACGGTCCGTTGGACGCGATTTGCGAAATCAGGCGACAACGAACAGACTCCGATCGTGCGGCTAGGCTAGAACTTTGCCAAACCCAGCCGCTGCGAGACCGCTTTGCTAATCCAAATTCATCGTCACCGTCTTCAATTCCGTATAATTCGCCAGCGCCGCTTCGCCCAACTCGCGGCCGATGCCGCTCATTTTGAAACCGCCGAACGGGGCAGCTGCGTCGAAGACGTCGTAACAGTTGATCCAGACCGTGCCCGCTTTGATGCTGTTGGCCAAACGGTGCGCCTTGCCGACATCCCGCGTCCAAACAGCGGCTGCCAAACCGTAAAACGTGTTGTTGGCCCGGGCGGTGACCTCCTCGATCGACTTAAACGGCAACACGCTGAGTACAGGGCCGAAGATTTCGTCGGTGGCAATCGGCATGTCGTCAGTGACGTTGTCGAAAATGGTCGGCTCGATGAAAAACCCTTGGTCGCCAAAACGGGACCCGCCCGCCACGCAATGCGCACCGGCTTCGTTCCCCTTGTCGATGTAACTCAGGATCTTGTCGAATTGCGCTTGATCAATTTGTGGTCCCTGTCCCGTTTGTGTGTCGAACGGATCGCCCAATTTGCGGCCCTTGGCACATTGAATCAGCTTCTCCACAAACTGTTCGTGGATCGCTTCCTCAACAAACACCCGGCTACCGGCGCAACAACATTGCCCTTGGTTGAAAAACAATCCAAACTCTGTGCCCGCCGCAGCGGCATCCAGGTCGGCGTCGGCAAAGATCACGTTGGGACTTTTGCCCCCCAGTTCAAACGTCAGCCGTTTGAGCGTCTGCGCCGCGTCGGCCATGATGATCTGAGCGGTTTTATGTTCGCCGGTAAAGGCGATTTTGTCGACCTCGGGATGCTTTACCAGTGCGGCACCCGCTGTAGGACCATACCCCGGGACGATATTGATCACTCCGTCGGGAAATCCCGCTTCCATGGCCAATTCGCCCATGCGTAGACAGGTTAGCGGCGTTTGCTCGGCCGGTTTCATCACGATCGTGCAGCCCGCCGCCAGTGCCGGTCCCCATTTCCAGGCTGCCATCAGCAGTGGAAAGTTCCAGGGAATGATCTGTCCCGCCACACCCAACGGTTCACGCCGCGTGTAGCAGAAATAATCGCCGCGAATCGGAATCGTCTGCCCGTGGATCTTGTCCGCCCAACCAGCGTAATACCGTAAGCAGTCGATCACCAACGGCAGGTCAGCGGCGCGGCTGTCGTTGATCGGTTTGCCGTTGTCGAGCGTTTCCAGCGCCGCCAGTTCGTCGAAATTGGCCTCAACCAAATCCGCCAACCGGTGCAGCAACGCGCCGCGGTCGCGAGCATCCATTTTTTTCCAGGGACCGGATTCAAACGCTCGGCGGGCAGCGGTGACGGCCCGGTCAATGTCCTCCGTATCCCCCTCGGCGACATCGGCGATTTTTTCTTCGGTGGCCGGATTGAACGTGCCAAAGGTCTTGCCGCTGGCCGCATCACACCATTGGCCGTCAATGAGCAATTGTGTTCGTCGCACGGTCGGGGCTGTATAGACGTCTTCGGTCGTTGTGGTCGCCATGGGAGTCTCCTTGGAAAAAAGGCCCGAGGAATATACGGCCAAAACCAGACACAGACGCCGGAAACGGCCGTCAGCTTGCTGTTGGCAATTGTAGCAAATATGGCTCGACGGGTGATAGGCTTCGGGAGGGGGTGTAATACCCAGGTCCTGCTACCCATGTCCTAGCTGCGACCAACTCCCTCAAGCCTGTCAGCTCAAGCCTCAAGCCTTCGCAACAACATTGCCATTTCTTCCGGCGATGATAAAGTGACCAATAGATAACGGTCGCGACGGACCATGCCGAACAGGAGGCGCGCGTAATGAGCAGTTCACTTGTCCCCAAAGTGATCCAAGACGTTGGCGAAGTACCGCTCGTTTTGCACTCCGATGTGCGGGAACCGCTGGCGAATCTGAGTTTTCTGCGACGTGGTCTGGTGTTGGCCGAATTGGCGATGATTGCCTACAACGACGAGGCCGAAGCCAGCCGCGCTGCTGAGGCGATTGGTTTTTCTGAGTCCCAATTGTTCGAACATGACGGTGCGCAGGCCTATCGATTTGCCAATGACCGGGACGTAGTGCTGGCCTGTCGTGGAACCGAGGCCAATGAATGGAATGACCTGAAAGCCGATGCGAATGCCTCGATGGCGGTCGTGGGAGCATTGGGCAAGGTCCATAGCGGCTTTAATCAGGAAGTCGACGACCTGTGGCCGGTGCTGGAGGGAACCCTGCGTGAGGATACGCGGCCGGTTTGGTTTTGCGGGCATTCACTGGGAGCGGCCATGGCCACAATCTGCGCTTACCGCTGCAAAGCCTCGGCGATTGTCAGCAATCCGCAAGAACTGCATACCTACGGTTCCCCCCGTATCGGCAACAAGCGTTATATCCGCCATGCCGAGTTGAGCCATTATCGTTGGGTGCACAACAACGATGTCGTCACCCGCGTGCCGCCCGCTTGGTTGGGATATCGGCATGGCGGCGACGAGGTCTATTTGGACCGGCACGGACGCATCCGCAAACTGAAAGGCGTCTGGCGCAGCCGCGACCGCTGGCGGGGCTTTATGGCGGGGTTATTCAAATGGAAATTCGATCTGTTGGCCGACCATAGCATCCATCTCTACGCGCAACACATTGCCACCGCCGTCGTTCAAGAAGACCGAAAAGCATCCGCAGGACGTGAAACGCGCGACGAAGACGATCTCGTGATTCGAAACAAACAGGACGAGTCGGAGCAAAACGACTGAATGGGGCCGACGTGGGATGAAAGTCGAGCTGCTACCCGTTTTCAATCGATTGCGCATAAAACTGCTTGCCCACCGTGCTGTCGATTGTCTATACTGCAAACCACGTTATCAGCCCGTTGAAAAAGGGTGCCACTGGCGGCTTGTCCGCCAGTGCGGAATCACGAGACCCGCAACACACTGCTGGACAAGCCAGCAGTGGCACCCAACTCTGGAGTGTTTTCTAATTTTTCATCGGGCTGTTAGGTCGGGTCGCACATTTCTGGGCGGCTCGTTGCTTGTTCAATTCAAACTGGACTTTCGGCAGGTCGCTTCGAAAGGAGCCGAATCGATGGCCACGGCAACATTGGAAAACGAACTCGATACAATTGGTTACACTGCCGGAATGATCTGGCACTTTCTTGGCGACAACGGCCCGACGACGATGACCCAGTTGGTGAAGGCGATTGACGCGCCGCGCGACAAGGTTATGCAAGGTGTCGGCTGGTTGGCTCGCGAAGGCAAGATCTGCTACGAGGAAGGTTCGCGTAGCAAAACGATCCGCTTAGTCTGACTCATTTCTGAGACCGGCGGCCCGTTGGGAGGCAGAGAAACTTTCCGCGAATTCTCGTGGTGAGAACGGAGTTCTTGGCGCAACCAAGGTGAAAGGTACGCTTGTCAAATGACGCAAACGTCCGAATTCCAAGTGCTGTGCAAAGAAGCGCGTCAATGCTGGCGTGATGGCGAATATCAGTGTGCCGTCGAATTGTTTGAGCAGGCGTTGGAAATCGAAGAGGTCTCCGAGACGCATCAACACGCGGGCATGGCCGCCTATATGGCGGGCGACACTGAGAATGCGGTCAAGCATCTCATCCGAGCCACGCATCTGGCCCCGTCCAACTCTCAAGCTCGCATCAATTTGGGCGCGGTGTACAATCGCCGCAAAGAATACAAGCTTGCCATCGATGCCCTCCGCAAGGGGTTGGCTATGGACATGCACTGCGCCGAGGGGTATTTCAATCTCGGCATGGCGCATCGCCACCAGAACGAACCCAAAATGGCGATTCCCGCGCTGCGTGAAGCGATCCGCCTCGATCCTGAAATGGCAGACGCGCACGTCCAACTGGCGGAAGTCTATAGTGGACAAGGAAACTATAAACAGGCGATCGAATTGGCCGAACAGGCATTGAAAATCAAACCCGGATTTGAGGCGGCACAACAGATCTTGGATAAAGCGGAGCAGGGCCGTGATACCGCCAAGGCTTCGTCGAAAAATTTGGATTGGATCGCCGGCGTCAGCCCCACAAAATTGGACCAGGGGTTTCGCGAATTGACCGATGAGCAGCAGGTTGCCGACCACCGTCATCTCGTCGTGTTGGCGCACTCAATCCACCAAATCGCCAACGATGTTTTGCTGCAAATGCGGCGGGAACTCGATCCCGCCACGCGGCAAGTTTATCGCATTGTCAGCCGTCCCGAAAAAAATCCCGGCACCTTGACCGAAGCGTACGCAGCCTTCAAACGAGCCACCAAATCGTACAAAATCCTCCGCGATCGACTGGGCGTCAAAATGCAGGAACTGCGGGATTACGAAGAGTCAATGAAAGAAAACAACGGCGAATAACACCTCCCAGTGCGAATTACAAACCACCCGCAGCGCCCAACGGAAGCGACCTAAGCCCCCCGGGCGGAAGCTCGCACAAAGCGGCTACGCCGCACGAGCGGATGCTCGCATGAAGTAGCGACGTCGCTATTTTACGAATTCTTTGACGTCGATTTTTCCGGTGTCGTCGATCGTGACCGTCACCGCGCCGCTCGTCCAGGTGGAGAGCACAGTCGTTCCCGGCCCATAAATCTCGCGCAATGCCGCCGTGGGACTTTGCCGCCCGCCACTGGCGATGACCCAACGCGGTCGACACCATGCGGCCAAGTCTAATGTGTTGGCAGCCAGGCTTCCGTGATGTGGTGACACGAGTACGTCCACATCGAGTGAGGGGGTCGCGAAAAGTGCCAACAACCCTTCGCCCTCCAAATCGCCGGTCAGCAGAATGACCCTTTCGCGATACTCGATGGCCAGCACTAAGCTATTGGCATTATCGCTGCCGCCCCGCACATCCCCAGCCGGGACAAGCACGCGAATGTTGACATCGTCGTCTAGTAGTAACTGGTCGTCCGTTCCTAAAGAATGAAGCGGAATGTCGCTGTCGAAGATGGCGTCGCACAGCGCAGCAACCGCCGGTTGTCTCGTATCGAGCAGCGAAGGAGAAACATAGACCCCGTCCACCGGGAGCTTGCCGAGGAGACCGGGAACGGCGTTGAAATGATCGACGTCGGCATGCGAAAGCACCACGGCGTCCAGCCGCGCGATTCCTAACTCCCAAGCCCCGTTTTCAATAATCCGCTCCGTCCGCCCCGCATCATGCAATTGTCCCGCGTCGTAAAGTAGTGTTCGTCCATTAGGCAGTTCCACGAGAATCGCACTGCCGTGCCCCACGGAAAAAAACGTGCAACGTAGTTGTGGTTTGTTGCGGGGAACGACCGCAACGGCCAGACCCAATACGCACCAACACAATAAGCCTCGCGCTCCCCAACGCCGCATGCCAAACTTTGATCCACCAAAGATCGCCGCCACTAGCAGGGCATAAAACCCAAGGAGCCACCAATTGGCCGGGCCGGGGACATGCTGATGTCCCCAACTCAGTCGCTGCGCGTTGTCGACGATTGCTAAAAATAACGACAGTCCACTGTCAAACAAATATCCGAACACCGGTGCCAAGGGGGGTAGCAACAACCCGCAAAACAGCAGTGCATATCCGCACCAAAGCACGACAATGACCAGCGGCATCAGGAGCACATTGACCCCCAAGCCGACAGGCGAAATTATCTGAAAACGGGCGGCGATGAGCGGCGCAACGATCAACCAAATCCCCGCGGTAATCAACAGACCGTCCCCGATCCAATGCAGCGGAGGACTTAACCAACGGTGGATCTGCTCAAACCGCTCGCCGCGCAGTTCCTGCGGGGAATACTGTTCTTTCGCTTCGATAATGGCAGACGTTTCGGTTTTTAAACGCATGAGCGCCACAATGGCTACCACCGCCAGAAACGACAATTGCGGGCCAACTTCGAACAGCTGCGCGGGATTCCACAACAGTAACACCAGCGCCGCCAAGGCGAGGGAATTGCCCAAGCGGGCGCGACGGTGCCAAGGTTGTCCAATGAGAATCACCGCTGCCATGACCGTTGCGCGAATCACCGGCAACCGAGCTTCGTTGATAAACGTATAGCCGATCAAACAACTCAAGATGACTACGGTCGTCCATGCCGCCGGAAATCGAAACAACCGGCAGATCCCCCACAGCAGCGTTGCCAAGATTCCTACATGCAGTCCCGAGAGCGCCAAAAAATGCATTGTTCCACTTTGTGCGAAGGCATTTCGCAGGTCATCTGTGACATCCCGTCGATCCCCCAACAACAGCGCCGCAGCGACCGGCGCGTTATCGGGACTGAGATTTGCCGTGAGCACATCGCCGCATTCTTCGCGAATATCAGCTGCGAATCGTAACGGCTGCCACCATCGCCCCGCTGGCTTAATGGTTTGCACGGCGTCGGGATAATCCGTACGCAGCATCGCGTCGATCCCCTGGCTGTGAAGATAATCCCGGAAATCAAACCCTCCGGGATTCCGCCGTCCGACCGGTTGCGAGAGTAACCCCACAATCTCAACTTCATCGCCCACTCCAATGTGCGGCGCATGGCCGGTGATTTGCAGTCGTACCGTTCCGGAAGTTGTCGTCGCTGTGTCACCCGACAGCAATGTTTGGCAATCGATTTCACAGAGGGTGCTGTCGTATTCCGGGATCGTGCTGGGAAAAGCGTGCTTTTTGCGGGGGATGACAACGGGTTGCGAAGTGACCGTTCCCGTCAAACGCACTGGTTGGGGTGTCTCACGGGCGAACAGCGCGATGTTGTCCGCTGTCGTGATAGTGAGAAACCAATGCTGCCGTAATCCTCCCGCAGCGACGCACGCAAAGCACAACAACCAGGCCGCTGCCATTCGTCGACGACGAAAAGCGATGAGCCAACCGCCCCATGCGGCGGCTAAAACGACCCACCAACTGAGTAATGAAACCGGCCACCAGGTTTCGAGGCAGATCCCAACAGCAAAACTAACTGCCACCGCCACAATGGGCGATCGCGGGCGCTGAAAATCGTTCGAGTTGGCGGGCGGCGGACCAATCATGTTCCCATCATCGGCTGGAATTTGCGCCGATGCAACATTTTTTACTCGCTTCCAGCCCAAGCCGCCGATTGTGGCAATTCCTCTCGGTCGGTACGATGGAAGCAGACCGGCGACTGGAGTCCTCGGCGAACATGTGTGTAGCGTCTCCGTAAGTTTATGGCATGAGCGGCGAACGTATTCTGTTTGTGACCGGGAAACTCGCGGAGTTCGCGTTGCGCCGCATCGTCGACGCGCTCAGCCGAGAAATTGAGGCGGATTGCGAGATCGCCGTGCTGCCGATCAGCGTCGCCGCACTGATGAACGTCGATTGGGTACTTCGCAAACTCGAAGTTCCCTCGGGCATCGACCGGATCATTCTCCCCGGTTGGTGTCAGGGAGAAACCGCACGGATCGCAGAGCAGACCGGCATTCCGACAGAATTGGGCCCTAAGGATATGCACGATCTGCCGGAGCACTTCGGTCGCGCACGACAACTCCCGGAAGATTTCGGCACCTATACAATCGAAATCCTTGCGGAGATCAACCACGCCCCGTACATGACGGATGCCGAAATCCTCATGCAAGCCAACGCCTATCGCGCCGCTGGCGCCAACGTAATTGACATTGGCTGCGTCCCCGGTGAAAGTTGGTCGCGCATCGGAGAAGTGGTGTCCATGTTGTCCGCTGAAGGGCACCGCACCTCGATCGATAGTTTCAATCGCGGCGAAGTTGAAGCCGCCGTCGCGGCCGGTGCGGAGTTGGTCTTGAGTTGCCACGGCGACAATCGCGACTGGTTAGCCGATTTGGATGCGGAGTTGGTCGTGATTCCCGACGACCCCCGCAAGTTAGACGGATTGCACGAGACGATCGACTTTCTCACAGCAAAAAAATGCCGCTTTCGCGTCGACCCGGTTCTGGAACCGATCGGCTACGGTTTCGCCGCCTCATTGGCGCGCTATTGGGACGTCCGCCGTACATGGCCTAATTGTGAAATGATGATGGGCATCGGCAATTTGACCGAATTGACCGAAGTCGACTCCGCCGGCGTGAACATGCTGTTGGCTGGGTTTTGCCAGGAACTAAAAATTCACAGCGTTCTCACAACCGAGGTCATCAACTGGGCTTCAACGAGTGTGCGCGAATTCGATATCGCCCGGCGGCTCGTGCGGCATAGCGTGAAAAACCAAGTCTTGCCAAAACACGTCGATTCGCGGTTGGTGATGCTGCGTGATGCCAAGGTTTCGGAGTACGGGGCGGAAGCACTGCAAAAACTGGCCGCTTCGCTGACCGATCCCAACTATCGCATCTTTGTCGAGCAGGGCGAATTGCATATCATGAATCGCGACGGTTATTGGCGGGGGACCGATCCCTATGCTCTGTTCGATCAACTCGTTGGAGTGGATCCCCAACATGCGTTCTATCTGGGTTACGAATTTGGCAAAGCCGTGACCGCGTTAACGCTCAACAAGAATTACCGACAAGACGAAGCCCTCGATTGGGGATTTCTCACGGTACCCGAAATCAGTGCCCACGAACGGCGACGGCAAAAAGCGGGCGACAAGTAACCGTAACTCACTCTTCCTCCTCTCCTCCTCAATACAAATTCGGCCCATCCCCTCATGTCGTTGCCGCTTGTTGAAGAATTGACCACACCACCGGAACCATACGCGGCCTTGCGCGCGTTTGCGGGCGAAGCCAGCGTGTTGTTGTTGGAAAGCGCGCGGCGTTTGAAACGACTGGGACGGTACTCCTTTTTAACAGCCGATCCGTATGCGTTTTTTCAAATCGATCAGGCGCAATATGGTGACGATCCATTCGCGGCGGTGAAACAGCAGTTGCAGTCCCACACAGCGGAGACCCTACCCGATTTGCCGCCATTTCAAGGCGGGGCAGCGGGATTATTGGCTTATAATCTCGGGGGCTGTTGGGAGCGCCTGCCGCGACCGGGTATTGATGAATTCCAATTACCGGCGCTGGCGATTGGATTGTACGACTGGGTGATTGCCTGGGATCATGACCAACAACGTGCATGGGTGATTTCACAGGGATTCCCCGAGCACGAACCAGCGCAGCGCCGCCGTCGTGCGGAAGAGCGGATGCGTTGGGTTCAGCAGACACTAACCAAAACCAACAGCGACGACAGCCAGCTTGATGCAACGCCATCGCTGCAGGCGATCGATCTTTCCCAGCAACACGAAATCCCCGGACGCAGTCCCTGGTTGAGCAATTTTTCGCGCGACGGTTATCTGCGCACCGTCGAACGGGCGATCGAATATATTTATGCCGGTGATATCTTTCAGGTCAATTTGTCCCAACGACTCTTGCATCCGCTACACGAATCCCCGCTGGAGTTGTACGGCCGTCTCCGCAGGCAAAATGCGGCGCCGTTTGCCGGATATTTTGCCCACGACGACTGGACGCTCGCCAGCGCCTCGCCGGAACGATTTGTGCAAGTCCAAGACCGCATCGTTTCGTCGCGACCGATCAAAGGCACGCGGCAACGCCGATCGCAACCCGAGGCCGATTTGTTCACCCGCGACGAATTGCGCGAAAGCGAAAAAGACCAGGCCGAGAACGTGATGATTGTCGATTTGCTCCGTAACGACCTTTCCCGCGTCTGCTCGGCAGGTACCATTCAGGTCCCGGAATTATGCCGCGTGGAAACCTATGAAACCGTGCAACACCTCGTTTCCGAAATCCGCGGCACGCTCGCGCCGACCAACGACTGCTGGGATTTGTTGGCCGCCTCGTTTCCCGGCGGTTCCATCACAGGCGCACCCAAGGTACGGGCGATGGAGATCATTGCCGAACTAGAACCAACCGTCCGCGGACCGTATTGTGGCAGTCTGTTTTATGTCGGCTACGACGGCACGATGGATAGCAACATTTTGATCCGCACCTTCACAGCGCGCAACGGCTGGCTACAATGCCCAGTCGGCGGCGGCATCGTCGCCCAATCCTCGCCGCAAGCCGAGTACGAAGAAACATGGCACAAAGCGGCCGGCATGTTGGCGGCAGTAGGCAGTAGGCAGTAGGCAGTAGGCAGTAGGCAGTAGGCAGTAGGCAGGGTTTTGTTGAACGGGTATAATTGGCCGTGCTGGTTTCGTTTCCGTCAATCCATTCTCAAGCCTGACTCCTCAAGCCTCACCCCTCCCCGCATGATTCTTCTCATCGATAACTACGACAGCTTTGTTTATAACCTGGCTCGGTATTTTACCGAACTGGGGTGTGAGGCAGTGGTTTGTCGCAATGATGCGATTTCGATCGCGGAGATTCGTCGTCTTCAGCCGGCGGCGATTGTGCTTTCGCCGGGGCCGGGGACGCCGCTCAATGCGGGGATTTGTCTGGAAGTGGTGCGCGAGTTCTTGGACGAGATTCCGATCCTGGGGGTCTGTTTGGGACATCAGGTGATCGCGGCAGCTCTGGGGGCGGAGATAGTGCGTGCGCCTGAACCGGTGCATGGTCGCACGACGTTTGTGGAACACGACGGCCAGTCACTGTTCGCCGGATTACCGAATCCGCTGCGTGCCACGCGCTACCATTCACTGATCGTCGACGAAGCGACGTTGCCTGCCCAATTGCGGGTGACGGCTCGTACCGACGCAGGGATCGTGATGGCCATCGAGCATGCGTCCGCTCCGGTGTTTGGTGTGCAATTCCATCCGGAATCCATTTTGACCGAATCGGGACAGGCGCTGCTGGGGGCATTTCTCAAAATTGCGGGAATCCCCGCCAGTGCACCGGTGCTGACCGAACTGGCGGCTGATGCCGACGGGGGGATGTCGTCAGATTTTGGCGAGGAACCGGGGCCGGTCATTCACTGGTAGGCAGAGGCGCGGCGACTGTCGCCTGTTACGGGTCGCACAGTGCGACCGCAAGCGGTCGGTTTGAGATTTAGGATAGTCACGCCCGAAAATCTGTGTTCATCCGTGTTCAATCCGTGGCTAAGAAAAACGACCACTTTGGGCTGTGACTCTGCCATGCTAAGAGTTTGCCGGTTATCGCGGTATTGCTGCTTGGGTTGTTTGTGCGTCTTCTCTGGTTCATACGACCGTTTTGACCCGCGCTCCTCGCTCGCCTCTGCATTAGAAGTTGGTTGCGCACGCGATCATGCTGTTATTCCTAGCCGATAGTTGAAGAAGAGCATGCGGATCGGGAGCACCAACCGCCGCGGTTGCCGCCTTCGCTGTCCGCACGCGCGGCTGACGACCACGTTAGCCGATTTCTTCACCGGAAGACGCGCGGAGTATCGACATGGCTCGAAAACTTCATTGGACATCAGTAGCTGCCTTGGCAGCGGCGGCCCTGGCCATCGGATTGATGGATGCGACTTCCGTCCAGGCGGCTGGTCATTGGCAGACAGACTATCAACAGGCCCGCAGCCAAGCCCAGCGCGAAGGCAAATTGTTGCTGTTGCACTTTCATGCCTCCTGGTGTGGACCCTGTCGGCGAATGGATCAAGAAGTTCTCTCGACCCAGGCTTTGAAGCAGAGGTTGGGTAAGAACATCATTGCCGTAAAAATCGATTCCGATCGATACCGGCAATTGACCGCGCAATTGAACGTTCAGTCATTGCCGAGCGATATCTTCATGACGGCCGAAGGCAAGGTCCTGCACCGAACCTCGGGCTATCAACCAGCGGGCAATTATCTACAAATGGTCTCCAGCGTCTCATCAAAATATGTTGGGTCGCGGCCGGTTGTTGTGGCCCGTCAGCCGAAACCCGCCCCCTCCAAATCGAAACAACTCCCGGTCACCGAAAAACCGGCCCAGAAAAAACTGGTCGCTCCCCGATCCAAACCGCGGGAGGACGTCATCGCCCGGGTGGATCAGAAGTTATCTCATGAAATTCTCGACGTGACAGCTGCGGACGAGACGGACGATTCCATTGGCCTACGCGGATTCTGTCCGGTGACGTTATGGAACTCACGGGAATGGAAGCCAGGCCGCCCGGAATACTCGATGACTTTCAAAGGGCTGACTTACCATATGTACTCCGCACAAGCCTTGGCAGAATTCGAGCAGAACCCCCGGCAATTTGCCCCACGTTTGATGGGCTGTGACCCGGTGGTGATGTCGGCCAAGAACTTGGCGAATCCCGGCAGCACCAGTTTTGGTGCGTTTTATGACGGGGAACTCTATCTGTTTGAAAGCGACGAATCGCGTCGACAGTTTAAATTGGATCCTGAACGCTACAGCAAGATTCGTCAGGTGAAATTGCCCAAACCTCAGTCCCAGCTACGGTAGGGGATCGTGCCCGGAGTTCTTGCCGTCTCAGCCGCTGCTGACTCAGCTATGTGCTCGGGCCCAGGCTCGTTGCGGGCTGAATTCCCGTGGTTTGAGCGGGTTAGGGCCGCCTGAATGGGGCAGATGGCCGATTCTGTGTGGCCGAAAAAATTGGCAGGAAACGCCATTTTCGTGGCAATCTTGGTGGACTTGAATTGACACAAGACCCAGGAAAGCTATGATGTGATTAGAAATTACGCTCTCGTTCTTCTCGCAAAGACGACCGTACGAACGAAATCGTTGAAGTCGTTTGTCGGGAAGAAAGCTGTCCAATTAGCTGGTGTGATTCCCCGGCTGAGCGTTGGCTCAGAACCTCGTTGCGGGAATACAGAGGACAGTGTGCTGGAGTGATCTTGAACGGCTTAGTGACATTCCAGTTTTGATGTCGCCGTTGGTCTGCTGAATCGTCTCGCAGGGTTTCACATAGGGTCATCGGGCTATGATCGGTGTGTGGGGCGGCATTTCCATGATGCCGGTGGTTTGCGAAACCGTAGACTCAGCAGTGCAGCGTCGTTAGTGTCGGGCTTTGTGGTCGTGCTACGGAAAGTGGCGCTGCAAAGTAATCAAAAAAATTCAATCCAGACATTAAAACGGAACTTCACATTCGCCGTTCATTGTGAGGACGAGCTAATATGTGGGCCAGGCCATGTTGTGCCGGTTCACGGAAGACAGGAACGTTCGCTTGCCGACTTGGCAGTCGTGTTCCTGAGGAATTCCACCTGCCGTTCTCATTGGTCGTTGTGGAATCGTTTTGCGTTCGTCAAGCATCGGTGGCAGGTGCCATCGGAGCGTCGTTCGTGAATTCAACGCACACAATCCAGGTGGCTTGGCCGCCAACTCCGTTTGCCAATCCGGTTGATTCGGGAGGCCCCGATCATCGGTTCAGCGTTCGCTACGATTTGAACAACCTGAGAGCGGAAAGCAGCGATGCCGCCAAAAAATCCCCGTTGGATCGGGGCCGATAGGAAATCACAAATCCCACCGGTTCGCGCCAGGGCCAATGGCTTTTGTGCCTACGAAACTGACGTGATGCCTGCGATGCATTGTCGCAGGAATCGCAACCAACCCATGGGCTGTGCCGTCCATGTTTTCGGGGTTTCGTCGAGATTACTTTCGAATTGTCACATCCTCAGGACGTGCAATTTCGTTAACACGGACCAACTGGGACATCCGTTTTTACCGAACCCAATTTCACCAACGCTAATTTCACCGAAGTCATCGGAGGGCATGATCGACAGTCATTCTTCCGATTCGTTGTCGAGACCTCACCAGCGGCAGGCGCAAATATGAGGTCACACAACCAGTATCCGCAACCGAGGAGTTCGGCCCATCTGAATTCCCTCCTCGTGTCAGGGCCGTTGAAGCGAATCACGTTTTTTGTGGGCAGGCATTCGCCGAATGTTTTCATCACCCTGAATTGATAATGACCGGGAAACGCAACAGCCCGCATTGGCTAAACTTTACTGAGCGGATGCGGCAAGTTTCAGACGATTTTTCACTAATGGAAAGTGTTCATGGCTGCGAAGAATTCTAGTTCGACCGACGGCGGAACTGAAGCTCCCAAGCGGCGAACCCGTCGGCGCAAAAAAGCAACCAACGACCAAGAGTCGGTTGATAAAGCTGCGGACGCAGCTACCAAAACTGCGGAACCGCCCGAGCCGATTTCCGCTGGCGATCAGTCCGGTGAAGCAGTCGCCGAGGGATCACGCGGAGGGGGCGAGAAATCCTCCGGTGAGGGGGGGGAATCCGATGGTCGCCGTCGCAAGCGTCGTCGACGTCGACGCAAAGGGGGCGATGAGGGTGGTTCGAATTCCTCACGCAATGAACGTTCCTCCAACCGCAATGGAGGCGGCAACTCCAACAATTCCAATTCCGGAAATCGCCGCTCACGTGGTCGACGAAACAAGAAACCGGGCGGCGGGGGAGGACAAGGCGGCGGCGGTGGCGGTCCAGAGGACAACGTCATCACCGGAAACGTCACCGGTGTTTTGGAGCTACACCCCAAAGGGTATGGCTTCATTCGCTCGCCGGATAACAACTACTCGTCTGAAAGCAGCGATGCGTTCGTTCCCAGTTCGTTGATCGAAAAGCATCGGCTCCGCGAAGGGATCATGATCACAGGCGGAGTCGGACCCGGTTCGCGCGGACAGGGACCACGATTGAAGTCAATCGAAACGATCGATGGAAACACGCTGGATGAATATCTGGCGATCAAAAACTTCGACGAACTGACTGCGATTAATCCGCATGAACAGATTATCCTCGAGACCGGCGCCAAACCGGTCACGATGCGGGTGATGGACTTGCTGACTCCGATCGGCAAAGGGCAACGGGCGTTGATCGTCGCGCCGCCGCGGACCGGAAAAACGATGCTGTTGCAACAGATCGCCAATTCCGTCAGTACCAATCATCCCGAAGTGAAACTCATCGTATTGTTGATCGATGAACGTCCTGAAGAAGTGACCGAGATGCGGCGGCAGGTCAATGGGGAAGTCATCGCTTCTTCAATGGACCGCGATGTCGAAAGCCACGTCCGGATCAGTCAATTGATTATTGAGCGAGGCAAACGGCTTGCCGAATCGGGCAAGGATGTGTTTATTCTGCTCGACAGTATTACGCGGACCGCCCGTGCCTTTAACAAATGGGGCGGCAACACCGGCCGTACGATGACCGGTGGACTGGATGTCAAAGCTTTGGATATCCCCAAGAAGATGTTCGGCACCGCCCGCTGTTTCGACGAAGGAGGGTCGCTGACCGTCGTCGGTACTGCCCTGATCGAGACCGGCAGTCGGATGGACGAAGTCATCTTTCAGGAGTTCAAAGGGACCGGCAACATGGAGTTGGTCCTCAACCGACGTCTGGCCGAACGCCGCATCTGGCCGGCCATCGACATCGGACTGTCGGGAACTCGCCGCGAAGAGATGATCCTCTCCGAGGAAAACTTGGAAGGTGTAATTTTGCTCAGGCGGTCGTTGGTTTCGCTAGAACCGATCGAAGCCATGGAACAGTTGATCAAAACGCTAGAACGCTTCCCCACCAATGCGGAATTCTTAACAAAAATCCGCTCGATTATGTGACGCAATCTGCGCATTCAGATATCAACCACAGCCCGGCTCCCTTGCGGTGTCCGGGCTGTTTTTATTTTATGGCGAAGTGCCACTAGCGGCTTGTCCGCCAGTGCGGTAGACGAGCGAGTTTTGCCATGCCGGCGGACGTTCAACGACGCGCACTGCTGAACGAGACAGCTGTGGCATCTGGTTGCCGGACCATGAGTAAGGTCAACTCGTGCTGTTGGCTTAATATCCGTAGTAGGGATGAAACGGAATTCCGGGCCAAACGCGAACGCCGAGAAATGAGTTGTTGAAGTTGTTTGCCGAAATGTAGGGGCGTTGTGCGGACACGCCGTACCATTTTCTACTTTCGATGCGTTGTTGGCGTTCCGCAGCCCGCTTCGTTGCGCGTTGCAGCCGCAGAAACTCGGGCGAGACGGTCGGAGTGCGTACCTCGCGACGGCTCGAATTGGCGGGCAGCGGGGCATCGCTGTCGTAGTCTTGGGCTTGGACAGACGACGCGCTGAAGAGCAGGCAGGCCATTCCGCCGGCCATGAGCAATTTGTGCATGAGGACTTCCTTTCCGCTATTCGTCCCGTGGCATCAAATCGTCGTGCCGAGGGGCCGTAGCGAAAAACGCGAAAATTTGTGGTTTGAATTCACCAAGTCCCGATTCCCGAGACAGACAGGATTCGTCATGGCCGAATCGGCGGTTGAAACCTAGCGTGAGATATCGCGCACCGTCGACTTCCATTGCTATATCGGTTGCGGAGAGTGTAGCGATTGAATCGATTTTGCTGAATTGTCCGGCAATCAATCGATTTCGCGACCGGCGAGCGGCATCTCAAATTCAGCGCGCAGAAAAGCCGTCACATTGGCCGTTTGCTAGAACCCGTTTCAAAACCGGGTTGTGCTTGCTCTCGCAGCGTTCAGATCAGTGTCAGTGAGACGCGTCAGAGGGTTTTAAAACGACTTGTCGTAAAGCGTTCCCGTTAGGTCGTCTGCTGACGGTCTTGGCGCTGTAATTCGCGAAGGGGAGCATCTCCACCTTGCACAATACAGACGTAGACAAAATCGCCGTCGCGCCAGGAGACCGCACTGAATCGCGAATGATAGATCGGCGTCGCACTGGCCATCGAGGTGGCTGTCGGTGACGACCAGATCTTAGCTGCCGGCGCGATGATCAAAGCCCCCCGAATCGTGCGGCCGCCGTTGCTGCGAAATTCGAATTCGGAGATCGCAATGTCGAGCGAGGTTCGCTGCGGAAACAATTCCCGATAGTCGTCCATCCACGTCAACGAGGTGAAATCCATCGCTGCGGACGGAGCCGACTGCTGGGGGTCAAACCCACCGGTGAACAACGGTCCGACCACCTGGGAATCCAATTGCTGCGAAGCAGCCTGGGTGACTTTGTGCATACTCACCGTTGAAGAATCGATCCAGTACCACCCGCCGACGATGAGGAATAATAGGCTTGCAGCGATCACCGTGATTTGGCGAAACCGCCGAGGAGACTTTGACCGGTGGGGTTTGTCGTCTGGAGCGGGGACGGTGCTTGAAGCAAGTTCGGCTTGGACGGCATCGAGCAGGCGGTTTTCCAGACCGGCAGGCACAGGCACGTCGCGGCAAACCGCGGCAATGGCGCGGTCCATCTCTTCACGATTGGCAACGAGAGTTCGGCAACGCGCGCAGTCCACCAGATGCGCGGAGGCGGCCGTCAATTCCGGATCGTCTTCAGCGCAAGCTTCGGACCGGCACAACTCAAGTTTCGCCAGTGCGTTGCTGCAATCCATCTCGTTCCTCTGTCTCGTTCCCTAAGTGGGAAAATCAATTCTCAAAAAAACAGACTCAGCACCAGATTGCCCGGTGCGGCGACTGTATGGCCCCAAAATCAATTGGGACCGTTAGGATCAAATCGGAAATGTGACCGAATCACGGCTGGAACCGCATTGGGCGGCTTGAAGTAATTCTTGACGCAAATGTGCTTTGGCCCGCGAGAGACGGCTCATCACTGTCCCGACGGGAACTTGCATCTGGTCTGCAATTTCCTGATAGCTAAATTCTTCAAAATAAAACAAAATTAAGGGGGACCGGAATGACTCCGGCAATGCGTTCAAAGCCGCCTGTAGTTGATCGGAATCAATTCCAAACGTCGCTGCGTCAGTGGATTTCGGTTCCGGAATCGATTCCAGCGCCGACCCCAAAGGGACCTCCCCGTGGTCTTCGTCCCGTAGTCGCTTCAAATATCGGTTGCGGAGGATCGTGCACAGCCATCCCTTGGCACTGCTTGGATCCCGCAACTGGTCAATTTTTCGGCACGCTTGCAGGTAAGTCTCTTGTGTCAAATCCTCAGCGTCGGCCGCCGACCCGCTGAGACGGTACGCGTACCGGTACAGCAGAGAATGGTGCTGCCTGACGAGTTCGATCATGTTGGGCGCGCTGAGGGCTTCACACATGGTATTTTCTATAAGTATTGATCCGATTCCTGTGGGTATTATTCCCCACAAATACAAAAAAATCCCGGATTCACAGCGTTTGCCGCAGTGCAGCCATCACCACGAGGATACCGAGCCGCATTGCCGATCACAAAACCCGCAAGTTTTTTCGATTCCCGTAGTGGCGCCCGCGAACGCTGTGCAAGTTATTTCCAACGCTGATGGGAAGTTCATTATGGGCTGTTTCGCTAGGGAATTCGTCGAACTGTGTGATTGGTTGGCTCTAATTCTTGAAAGTTTACAGTATTCCGGGAATAATCATCTGCCTCGCGCATCTTAAAATGGTGGATACCAAGAATTATTCGTACTGTGGTCTTCGCTGATTAGACGATTCGCAATTCGATTTGGTTTCCAATTTCGGTTTGAAGGAGGTTGAGAATGCGGATTTTTTGCCTAATTCTCGTTTCGGCAGTACTGATTATCAGTGGGATCAGTGGGATCAGTGGTTGTGGTCCCGCCGGAGGACCTCCTGAGGAAACGTTGCCCACGGATGGGGCAGCCAACACAACCGATGCCACGATGGATACCGATGCGCCACCTGGTCAATCAGAACCCGGGCAATCAGAGCCTAGTCAATCCGAACCGGGGCTATCGGAACCGGAAAGCGAAGGAGATGCGGCCGAACCCGCTACGGATTCGGTCGAATAACGCAGCCAAGGACGGTCGGAACCCGGTTTGCGAAAAATGAATTGGGGTCGTTCCACGTTTGCGGCGGTCAGAGCCGTCGGCGGGTTGCGATTGTGGTACGCAAACCATTTGTTTGGATTTGAGATTGCTCGTGATGTTCTCGAGCCGGCCGCCTGAATCGTATGTTTAAAGCGCTGTCAGCGGTTGATTTTTGACCTGGAAAGACTACGAGGAGTATCTTTAAGATGAAAAAATTGTTCGTGCTGTTTGCCGTCGTCGCCATGAGCTTTGCACAAATCGGTTGCGGTGGCCCTGCCACTGAAGAAGCGACTCCCCCCGCCGCCGATACTGGCGCTGCCGCTGGTGATGAAGCAGTCGAAGTCGACGAAACGGTTGTCGAAGAGCCGGCCGCAGAAGAATCGGCTGAAGATGCGGAAGCTGAAAACTAGTCAATACGTCGCAAGACGTTGATTGACAAAATTTCGAAACGGGGGAGTCTGGCAACGGACTCCCCTGTTTTCGTGCGCTTGCAAGAATCACGGTGCGTTATGTGAGCACGACTTGTTCCAGCGTGCGCTGCTTCAGTCGCTCCGTCACCGGCTCCGGCAGCGTGGCCGGCGCAGCCACGCCCGGTGTTCCATCGGGCAGCGTCATCAACTCCAATGGCGGTGACGAGAGGTCCTCGTGATAGAATCGGCTGGAGGGGAAAATGTCGGCTGGATAGGTAAAGTTCGGCAGCATGCCCAGCGCCACACAGTGTGCCGCTCCCGTGGCGCTTTCCAGCATGCCTCCCACCCAACAGGGAATCCCGGCAGCTTGGCAGGCATCGTGAATCGCCACGGCGTTGGTCAATCCTCCCACGCGTCCCGGTTTGATGTTCACGTAACGACAGCTTCCCAGTTGCAGCGCTTGCTGGACTGTCCGCAGATTCGTGGCACTTTCGTCCAGGCAGATCGGCGTCGCGATTTGCCGCTGCAGCTCTGCATGATCGATCACGTCGTCGTGTTGCAGCGGTTGTTCGATCATTGCCAAGCGGAATTCGTCCACTTCTTGAAACAACGGCAGATCCTCAAGCCGATACCCGCTGTTGCAATCGATGTGAAATGTCTGGTCGGGAAATTGTTGGCGGACAGCGCGGAGCATTTCCAGATCCCAACCCGGTCGGAATTTGAGTTTCACCCGCGGAAATTTTTCGGTGACTGCCGTGTCGATCGCGGCTAACAAATCGTCGGTGCTGTCCATCACACCAAAGTCCGCGCCGACAGGAATCTGATCCCGCGTCGCTCCCAATAGGCGGTGCAACGGTTCGCCGGAAATTTTACTTTTCAGGCTCCACCAAGCATTGTCGAACATTGCTTTGGCAAAAGGGTTGCCCTTGTAGATTGCCAGACGGTTTTGCAGCTCGGTACTTGTCGGCAACTCCTGGTGGAGTAGGGCGGGAGCCAACCAATCACGGGCGACGCTGAAGACCCCCACTGCGCATTCCGGACTATAGCAGGGGGCGGCAAACGGCGCGCTCTCGCCCCAGGCATCCACCGATCCACTCACGATACGGCACAGCACCGCATGGATAGCTGCATCCTCACCATAGGCAGTCCGCCAGGGATAAATCAGTGGCATCGCCACATGGTAAAGTTCGATTCGGTCAATGCGCATAGGGGGCGGTTTCTTTAGGGCGAAATCTTAAGGGTTTTACTGGATTAGCCAGCGCAAATTCAAATGTTTGTATCCGGTACAAAACACTGGCAACGCCAGTGGCACCCCAATTCTCACATTGGTTGTGACATTCGTGTTTTGGGTTGAGCGGAGTTAGTCGCCCGCGTCTTCGAAGAAGCGATAGAACTCGTCTTCGCCGGTCGCGCTGCCGATGTCGCGTGAAGCAACGGGGGTGGGGCTACGTGGAGGGGATTTGGGCGTGGGTGCCGGAGATGGAGTTTTCTGAGAAGCTGGAGCTTCGCTGTTGGTTGTTTCTGTGGCCGGGGTTTCGGTGCGGTCGATTTCCGCTGTGGCTTGTTTGCCGCTCTTGATTTCGCAGGCCGACACATGCACCTTTGCAGCGGCATCGTAGTGAATCGTGACTTCGATTTCCGAATTCACTGGCAGGTTCTCAGGCAGGTCGTCGACTTTGCAGCCCCCTACATGCACGAAGTCCTGCCCGTCATCCTCTCCCGATTCGATCACATGTAAATGCACGCGACGCTGATCCGGTTGGACCGTGCCGTAGACATGCGAAACCGAGGCAGGCAACGGTGTGTTCGCCGGGAGAATGTAGTGCGGAAAGCGATAACCGGTCACCGGATCGCGGACCAGAATTCCAAGTGCGCGGGAACTCACGCTTTGTTGGCGAAAACCGGCTAGGCGGTCCACAACAACGTCATTGCGAATGGAATGCACAAACTCGCTGTTGCTGAGCAGCATTCCCGCATAATAAGTAGCGCCGTGTGCGATCGATTGGTCGGGGGACAACGAGGTATTGAGCGTCCAGCCGCTCATCCCTTGAAGCATGTCGCGAACCATCGGCATCCGCGACGCCCCGCCGGCGGTCAGCACCACATCAACGTGCGCCCAACCCATGTTCATTTTTTTCAGCAGCTTGACTGTAATGTCCTGAGTGCGTTTCATGAGGCCCGCGGTCAATTTTTCAAATTGCGCGCGCGTCACTTGGTAGGTCTTGCGCTTGCCGGCATGCGTACAACTCAGTGCCGCGCGTTCCCGCGCCGAAAGACTTCGCTTTGCCTGTTCGACTTCCATGGCGAGATACTGCAGGCTTTGCCGATCCTCGGCGACATCCAGTCCGAGTTCCTTGATGAATTGCTTGCGGACATGTCCGGCCAACGCGCGGTTGAAATCGATGCCCCCCAATTTCAAATTGCCCGTCGACGCTAATACGCTCACCTGGTTTTTTTCGTAGTTCACCAACGACAAGTCGAACGTGCCGCCGCCCAGGTCGTAAACCAAGATGCGTTGTGAATGGGCCAACTCGGAGAACCACAATCCCTCCGCCCCCAAGACATAACACAGCGAAGCAGCCACCGGTTCGTTGATGATGTCCACATGTTTCAGGCCCGCCGCTAAACCCGCTTTGATCGTCGCCTGACGCTGCGCGTCGCTGAATTGCGCGGGAACCGTGATGACCGCTCGCTGGACTTTGCCGATTTTTTTTTCGGCGTCGCGCAGAAGCTTTTTGAGCACGAGAGCGGCGATGTCGGTCGGTGTGTATATTTTTCCGCGAATTCGCCAGCGCTTCTTGGGATTCCCCAGATGCCGCTTGGCATTCATGACCACGTATTCGGGGGTCGCAATCGCGTTGCGGAAGGCTTCTTTCCCGACAATCGGCCCATCTTCGTCGAAGAGCACCACCGAGGGCGTGGTGATTTCCCCTTCCTCATTGGGAATCGAAACCGGTTCGCCATGCTCGTTGAGGTAAGCGATACACGAATTCGTCGTCCCAAGGTCGATTCCCACCGCGTGCGTTGTCAACATAGGTGCGATTTCCTCGTTTTGCTGTACGCACTTTCGTGTTAGAATTCGACGGACCGAGAAGGGAGTCGGCGCTACCAACTTCGATTTAGTGTGGCAGCGCTGGCCACTTGAATCAACCCCGTCTTAGCCGTCGGCTTAGGGAGAACTTCGGTGTCGTCTCTTTCACTGATCTTGTTGGGATGTTGTCTGGCCGCCGAGCCGGGGTTTTCCGTTGTCGATGACCGACCGATTCCTGAGCTGGTCCAGGGGCAAGCTTTTGAAGCGACGTTGAATCAGCATATCTCGGTCCGCTGGGAAAATGTCGACATCCGCACGATCCTTCAGCGGCTAACTGACGAGTACCATATTGCGTTTCTCCGCGATCGGCGGATTGATCCCGATGCCGTCGTCAGCTTTTCGACAGCACCCAAACCGGCGCGGGACGTCGTAACCGATATCAGTGCGTTGGCAGGCGGTGATATTCGCTTTGTCGGCAACACGGCCTATGTCGGTCCCGAACTTGCCGCACAGAAGCTACGCACACTGATTGCGCTGAGGACCGCGGAGTTGGCGAATACTGAGGAGATTTCCCCAGAGCATCAACAACGTCTTGCAAAACGCCAGACGATCCATTGGCAGGATCTTGATCAGCCTGTGGAAGTTCTGGAGAACATCGTTCGACAATACGAACTAAAAATCGTGGGCGGCGAGCAGATTCCTCATGATCTTTGGGGAGGAGGGACAATCATTGCCGACAGCGCCGCCGAAGCGTTGTCGCTGATCCTGGTTCAATTCGACCTGACCTTCCAATGGCGGAATGGGGCGGCGGAAATCGAAATTATTCCAATCCCGGAAAAAGTGGTGCTCGCGCGCGGCCACAATCCGCGACCACATTCCCTGCGAGTCGCAACAGAACTCATCGACGCAGAGCTGCCCGGTTTGTCGCAGCGTATTGAGCAAGGCAAAATTGTCGTGTTGGGGACGATCGAAGAGCACGAGACCGTGGAGCGAGTGTTGCACCCCCCGCAACCTAAAATCGCAGAGCATCCCGGCAAGGCTGCCGACGATCCACTGGAAAACGAACGCATCACGTTGCGGGTGATGGGCGTCCCGGCACTGGCGCTGATCAAAGATTTGCAGAAGCGCTACAAAATGGTGTTCAAATACAATTCACAGACACTTGCGGCCGCCGAGATCGATCTGGAGCAGAAAGTGGATATTCATGTGACCAAAACGACAATCGATGGTTATCTTGCCGCTTTCATCAAGCAGGTCGGGGCCGAGTTCGAGCGAAATGGATTGCAGGTCACCATTCGTCCCCCTTCTGCCCAAAAGTGAGAAATACGGTCCGCCCACCGCGATTGGCAAACCGTCGTCCCCTCCAGTTGTGGCCCCGGGACGCATTCTTAAGTTAACCACGAAATCCGCGAAAAACACGAAAAAAAGGCAGCGAGAACGAAGAAGGCTTACGGCACTTCAGTTGTACTCAAATAACGTGGGATGAAAATTGTAGGCCCTTTTTCGTGTCTTTCGTCTATTTCGTGGTTTATTTTTTCTGTTTTGCTACAGGAGACCGCGCGAGGTTTTTCACGTTTTTCGTGGTTCAACTCAAAATCCCAGGAGTTGCCGCTGGCGGGATCTTACCCGGTTATTTCCGAAAATGTGTCTTCCTGGACGATTTTCGGGCGAATCGACCGCTGTTCCCTTGAACTCCGCCGCAGAAATGCGAACATCGGGGCTCTCGTGCACCGCCTGGCGGTCTTGATATCGATATCGAATTCCTGAGACGATCAAATAACAGATGTCCCCAGCTCCTAAGAATCTCATCGTTGCTCAATCCGGTGGTCCGTCGCCGGTCATCAATAACAGCCTGCGTGGCCTTGTCGAAGCCAGCCGCGATTTTGCCGGCATCGGCACGATTTACGGTGGTTGGCATGGCATCGAGGGGGTGCTCAAGGAGGAATTGCTCGATTTATCCTCGCAATGCCCTGACGAAATCGCCCGGCTGCGGATCACGCCGGCTGCCGGTTCGATCGGTACGTGCCGTTACAAACTCCGGGACCACCAAAACGAAGACTTCGACCGCATTCTCGATGTCTTCAAAGCGCACAACGTGGGCTATTTCTGTTACATCGGCGGCAACGACTCGATGGACACGGCCAACAAGGTCGCCCAAATGGCGCACGAGCGGGGGATTGACCTGGTGGCGGTCGGCGTTCCCAAGACGATCGACAATGACGTGGGGGATAGCGAATTCAAATTGATCGATCACACGCCCGGTTACGGCAGTGTGGCTCGGTATTGGTCGCACATGGTGCAATTTGCCAACGAAGAGAACGCCGGCAGTTCCCCGGCCGATCCCGTGTTGGTGTTGCAAGCCATGGGCCGTCGCATCGGTTTCATCCCCGCCGCCGCCCGATTGGCCGATCCGGAGCGGAAATTGCCGCTGCAGATTTATCTAGCGGAGCGGGAAATTTCGATTGAAAAGATCCACGATCAAGTCAACGACCAATTGCGCCGCGACGGCCGTGCGATTGTGGTTGTCAGCGAAGGGCTGAAAATCGGTGATTTAGGAGAGCGGAAAGATTCGTTCGGCCATACACAATTCAGCTCCAGTGAAATCACGGTCGCTCAAAAACTGGTTAACGAGTTGAACAGCCGCGGTTTGGCCGTCAAAGGCTCTGCCCGTTGCAACGTGCCGGGCACCGACCAACGGCACAACATGATTTACGCCTCGACGGTCGACTTGGAAGAAGCCTACAAAGTCGGTCAAAAGGCGGCACGGTTGGCGGCCGATGGCGAGAGCGGTTTCATGGCCACCATTTTACGCAACGACGTCCCCGAATACGGCGTGCATTATGATAAAGTTCCGCTACCTGAAGTCGCCAACAGCGAGCGGGAGTTCCTCGAATCGTGGATCACAGACGATGGCATGGACGTGACCGACGATTTCGTCCGCTACGCCGCACCACTCGTCGGCGAGGATTGGGTCAGCATCCCCATGAACCGCGGCCGTGTGCGATTGGCACAACTGCAGCCGCTGTTCGCCGATCAGCTACTGGCGAAATACACACCGCAAGCGGATCGAGAATAGAAGACTTAGCCACAGATTGAACACAGATCAAACACAGATTTCGTAGGGTCCGCTGTGCGGACCGCAATGGGCGAAAGAGTCCGCATAGAGGACTCTACACCTCCTTTGCGGATCAAAACTAGCGAAATACACTTTTCAAGCGGATCGGGATTAAGACACACGTCTTCACAGATTTCTAAAGCCCCACATTTTTTTGATCTGTGTTTTATCCGTGTTCAATCTGTGGCTAAAAAAAATAACATCACACACGAAATATTGAATTGCCGGGAGCAACAAAACAGTGTCGGATAACCCGCTGGATCACAACTTCAAGAAGCAACATGACTATTTGATCGGTATCGATTCCGATGGCTGCGCGTTTGACTCGATGGAGGTCAAACACAAAGAGTGCTTCATCCCCAATACCGTCAAATACTTCAATCTGGCGGCCGTCTCGAAATATGCGCGTCAGGCGGCGGAGTTTGTGAATTTGTATTCTAAAGGGCGAGGCATCAATCGCTTTCCCGCTCTGATCGAGACCGTTGATTTATTGCGGGAGTGGCCCGATGTTATCCGCCGCAACGTCGAGATTCCGCAGTTGCAGGAAGTCCGCGATTGGATTGCTCGTGAAGACAAACTGGGCAATCCAGCTTTGGAAGCTGAGGTCGCCAAAAATCCAACACCAGAACTGAGTAACGCCTTGGCATGGTCCAAAGCGGTCAATGCGACGGTCGACGACATTGTGCACAACGTTCCGCCGTTTCCCAACGTGCGGGAAAGTTTGGAAAAACTGAGCAGCGTCGCCGACATGATTGTTTGTTCCGCGACCCCCAATAAGGCGCTCGGCAAGGAATGGGAAGAGCACGATATTGCGAAATACGTCGCCGCCATTTGCGGGCAGGAAGCGGGTAGCAAGAAAGAAACGCTCGGTCAAGCGGCCGGACATGGTTATGCGAAAAACCATGTGCTGATGATCGGCGACGCCCCGGGAGACATGAAAGCCGCTAAAGCGGTCGGCGCACTGTTTTATCCCATCAACCCCGGTGCCGAAGAGCAAAGTTGGCAACGGTTCCTGGATGAGTCGTGCGATAAATTCTTAAACGATCAATACGCAGGTGAATACGAAGCGGCCTTGATCGCCGAATTCGACACCTACCTGCCGGAATTGCCGCCCTGGAAGAGTTGAGGGGGGCCATCATTCCCCACACGGCGGGAGACACATAGAATCGGGACGAGGCTTTAGCCTATAGACTGTAGATCTTAGGACGAACAATTGATCGCTGCAGGCCGTGCCCTACGGCCTACAGTCTAAGGCCTACAGCCTAACCCCATACAAACCCTTTTGCGAAAGTATGTCAGACAATGGCTCAATGTGATATTGGATTGGTCGGCTTGGCCGTCATGGGACAAAACCTGGTGCTCAATATGGAGAGCCGGGGCTATCGGGTAGCGGTGTTTAATCGCACGACCAGCAAGGTGGATGATTTCCTTGCGGATGAGGCGGCCGGTAAGAACATCGATGGTTTTCATTCGCTCAAGGAATTGGTCGCTTCGCTCAAATCGCCGCGACAGGTGATGTTGATGGTCAAAGCAGGACCAGCCGTCGATGCTTTGATCGATGAGCTCAAAGGTCTGCTTGATCCGGGTGATATTATTATCGATGGTGGAAACACCTACTTCCCAGACACGAATCGTCGCACCAAAGAGGTCGAAGAGGCCGGTCTGTTGTTCGTGGGGACGGGGGTTTCCGGGGGAGAAGAAGGGGCGCTCAAAGGCCCCAGTATTATGCCCGGCGGCAGCGAAGCTGCGTGGCCGCACGTTAAAGAGCTGTTCCAAAAAATCTCCGCCAAAGTCGGCCCGAATGCTGACATCCCCTGTTGCGAATGGGTCGGACCGGCCGGGGCAGGGCACTATGTCAAAATGGTGCACAATGGCATCGAATACGGCGACATGCAGCTGATCTGCGAAGCGTATTTCATTCTGAAAAACGCGCTGGGCTTAACGAACGACGAATTGCATGACGTCTTCAAAGAGTGGAACCTTGGCGAGTTGGAAAGTTATCTAATCGAGATCACTCGTGATATCTTCACCGTGAAAGATCCGGAGACAGGCGGGTATTTGGTCGACCAAATTATGGATACCGCCCGACAAAAGGGAACCGGCAAATGGATGAGCCAACATGCTCTCGATTTGGGTGTACCCACGACATTGATCACCGAAGCGGTCTATGCTCGCGCGTTGTCCGCACTCAAAGACGCCCGCGTTCGCGCCTCAAAAGTCCTCAGCGGCCCCGATGCCAAATACACCGGTGATCGCGACAAATTTATCGAAGATGTCCGCCAGGCGTTGTTTGCCTCAAAAATCTGTAGTTATGCCCAAGGCTATGTGCAACTGGATGCCGCGGCTGACGAATTTGGTTGGAAGTTGGACAACGGCAATATCGCTTTGTTGTGGCGAGGTGGCTGCATCATTCGGGCGACATTCCTGGGTGATATCAAAGCGGCGTTTGATAAGAATCCCGACTTGGAAAATCTATTGCTGGATGACTTCTTCGCCGATGCGGTGCAAAAAGCACAACCGAGTTGGCGGCATGTTGTCGGCACGGCAGTGGAGTTAGGACTACCCGTCCCCGGTTTCGCAGCCGCACTCACGTACTTCGATGGTTATCGTTTGGCACGTCTGCCCGCCAACCTGTTGCAGGCCCAACGCGACTATTTCGGAGCGCACACCTATCAACGGCTGGACAAAGAGGGTACGTTCCATACGGATTGGATCCGCGAACGTACGCTCTAGTTTCGCTCAAAAGCCCCCGGTTCGCCGGGGATTTTATTGGCCCATAACGGAACAAAACCCTCCATGCGCATCGAGCATTTTGCGATCTACGCCGAAGATACCATCGAATTAGCCGACTGGTACTGTGAAAAGTTCGGTCTAAAAGTCGTATTCCGTAATGAGCAGCAACCGCCGGTCTTTTTTGTGGCGGATGAATCAGGGATGTCGATCGAGATCATCGGTCGTCCTCCTCGGGCTCAACCGATTGACTTTGGTGATGTGTTTCACTTCGCGTTTATCGTGGATGACTTCGATGCGACTGTGGCGGAATTGACGGCAAAGGGAGTCCCCTTTGAAGACGAAATTCAGTTTGCCGATGGAGCGGTCCGCATCTGTTATTTCGCCGACCCGGCCGGAAATCGCGGACAGGTTGTCTACCGTAGCCAACCATTGTAAAGAGAAGCCGTAACATAAGAATCGTAGGTCATGCTGTGCATGACGAATCGTGATCGATGGACGTTTTCCCAAGCATTGTCATGCACAGCATGACCTACAAAGACGTTAAGACATTGCGATAAGACCGTAGGGCAGGCTCCCGCCTGCCTAGTGCAAATGGCGAACCCCTAAAGTGGGAGCCGGTGAGATGAGGCTACAATTCTTGGGGACGGGGGGATATCATCCCACGGAGCAGCGGCACACCTCTTGCGTGTTGCTGCCCGACACCGGAATTGCGTTTGATGCCGGAACCAGTTTCTTTCGCGTTCCCAGCCGCCTCAAGACCGACGAGCTCGACGTCTTTCTATCGCACGCACATCTCGACCATATAATTGGATTGACCTATTTCATCGTTCCTCTATTGAGTGGGCAAATCAAACAGGTCCGCGTGCATGGACGTCCTCAGGACTTGGATGCTGTGCAAACGCATCTGTTTTCGAAGCAGCTATTTCCCATTCTGCCCGAGTTTGATTTCCGCGAAATTCAACAATCGTATGCCGTCGCGGATGGCGGGACCTTAACGCACGTGCCACTCAAACACCCCGGCGGCTCGTTGGGATATCGGATTGATTGGCCCGAGCGGTCGTTGGCCTATCTGACCGATACGACGGTCGATCCTGATTACCTCGATTTTATTCGCGGTGTCGATGTATTGATCCACGAGTGCAATTTCACCGATGACATGTCGCAGTGGTGCGAGACCACCGGGCATAGCAACACATCAGCTGTGGCTCAGTTGGCGCGGGATGCTGAGGTCGGCCGTTTGTACCTAACGCATTTTGACCCGCAAAGCGATGGCGACGACCCTGTCGGTTTGGAAATCGCACGCGGTATTTTTCCCGAGTCGGCGGTTGCCGAGGACCTGTTGGAAATCGAATTTTAAACCGTGCGGGAACATCACAAAACGTGAACTCGACTTTTCTCGAACAACTACGCAGTCCAGAGTCCGGCGGGCAACTGCGGCTGGATACCGAGCAATCGCAGCTCGTTGATGAATCGTCCGGCGATTCGTATCCCATCATCGAGGGCATTCCGCGTTTCGTCGCCTCAGAGCATCTCGCCAGTTTTGGGCTGCAGTGGAATAAATACGAAGTCGCCCACGACGACGAAGACCGCGCCACGTTTCAAGCAAAAACCGGCATGCGGCTGGAAGACTTGTCCGGTCTACGCGTCTTGGATGCCGGTTGCGGCGGGGGGCGGTACAGTAAAATCGTCGGCGAAGCTGGAGCAAAAGTCATCGGTGCCGATCACAGCACGGCTGTCGAAAAAGCGGCGCAACTGTGTGGGCACCTTCCCGATGTCAATTTCGTACAGGCGGACCTTAAGAAACTGCCGCTGGAGCCGGCTTCATTCGATTTCGTCTTCTCCATCGGCGTGATGCATCACGATGCCGATACGCGGGCGGTCTTTGATTCGGTCGCGAAATTCGTCAAACCGGGCGGCAAAATGGCGGTCTGGTTGTATCGCCGCAATCAGTGGTGGCAAGAATGGATCAACGATGCCCTCCGCCGCCGCACGACGACGATGCCTGCGGAAAAGCTCGAGCCCTGGTGCCGCCGCGGTGCTTGGTTGGGCGGACTGCCGGTGATCGGCAAGACGCTCAATAAAATCGCCAACTTCAGCAATCACCCCAACTGGGAAAACCGCGTTTGCGACACGTTTGATTGGTACGCCCCGCAGTACCAATATCACCACACGGTCGAGGAATTGAGCGGTTGGTTTCGCGACGCCGGTTTTGACCAACTGCGCGTACTGCCGCCGGAAAAAACGGGCCGGTTCTATCGCTGGACGTACGAGCAAAACCTGCTGATTGGCAGCGGGGTGAATGTACAGGCGACGCGGATATCGTGATGGCTGGGTGGGGCGGTGATTTGCGACGGTTGTTGCCTTCGACACGCCCCCTCTATAATGAGTGTGTTGTTGAGCGAATCCATCGCGACTATCCCCCCCTGAAATCAATACCCCCGCAATTCCTCGATGTCCGAAACCAAGATTGTCGTTCGCGGCGCGCGGGAGCATAATCTCCGCGACGTGAATCTTACGATTCCCCGCAATCAACTTGTCGTAATGACCGGCGTCAGCGGGTCGGGCAAGAGTTCCCTGGCATTCGATACGCTCTATGCCGAGGGGCAGCGGCGGTACGTCGAGTCGCTTTCCAGCTACGCGCGGCAATTCCTGGGCCAATTGCCCAAACCGGACGTCGATGCAATTTCCGGACTCTCGCCATCGATCTCGATCCAACAAAAATCAACCGGCCGCAATCCCCGCAGTACTGTCGGAACGATTACCGAAATCTATGATTACCTGCGTGTCCTGTTCGCGCGGGTGGGGCAGGGGTACTGCCACAAATGCGATCGCCCGATCACCGCACAAACGCCCGAGCAAATTGCCGAGAACATCGCACGACTTCCCGAGGGGACGCGGCTGCAGATTTTGGCACCGTTGATCAACCGGCAAAAGGGGGAATACCGGGACCTGTTTGAGGATTTGCTCAAACAAGGCTATCTCCGCGCGCGGGTCAACGGCAACGTCGTCAACCTGACCGATGATCTGCAACTCGACCGCCAAATGCGGCACACGATCGAAGTCGTGATCGACCGCTTGGTCATCGGCACCAAGCAACGCAGCCGACTGGCCGAAGCGGTGGAAAATGCGCTGAAACTTTCCGGCGGCAGTCTGATTGCTGCTCCCGAGTTGAAATCGTCAGGACGAGCGCGTAAGAGCGCACCCCAGGCCGCCGAAGAACGGCTCTACAGTTCGCACTACGCCTGCACAAATTGCGGGATCAGTTACGAACCCCCTTCGCCGCAACTGTTCAGTTTCAACAGCCCGTTGGGAATGTGTCTCGACTGCAACGGCTTGGGGATGAAACATGATTTTAACCATGAGAAATTGATTCCCAACGACAAACGCTCCGTCGCCAAAGGGGCGATCGAACTGTTGGGGACGTTGGGGAAAATTGGCCGCTGGAAGCGGCACATTTATCGCGGGGCGGCTGCCTTCTTGGAAAAAGAGCACGGCTTGCCTGCAGACTCGCTGCTCAAAATGCCTTGGCGTGATATCCCGGCAACGATCCAAAACCAGCTCCTCTACGGCACGGGCGATCGCCATATTACGTTTGCTTGGCGGCAATCGGGGGGGACGTGGAAACATGGCGGGGTGTGGGAGGGATTTATCCCTGAACTGCTGGAGAGTTATCGCAAAGCCAAAAATCCGATGCGGCGGCGGCAACTTGAAAAGTATATGGAAATCGTCCGTTGCCCCACCTGTCGCGGAGCGCGTCTCAACCAACAATCACGAAGCGTGAGGATCTCCACCGCATCGGCCGCGTATCGCAAACGGAAATTGCCGCTCGATTTGTCGCTGTCCGATGTCTGCGCGTTGAGCATTGCGGCAGCGGGGGAGTTTTTCGAACAACTCGACCTCGACGACGCGCGGCAGTTCATTGCCACGGAAATTCTCAAAGAGATCCGCGGGCGGTTGGGGTTTTTGTTGCAGTGCGGATTGGATTATCTCACGCTGGAGCGGACAGCGCCGACTCTGTCGGGCGGGGAAAGCCAACGCATTCGCCTTGCCGGACAAATCGGCAGCGGGTTGGTCGGAGTGTTGTACATTCTCGACGAACCCTCAATCGGTCTGCATCCCCGTGACAATACGCAATTGCTTAACAGCCTGCTGCACCTGCGCGATCAGGGCAACACGGTCGTGGTCGTCGAGCATGACGAAGAGACGATGCGCGCCGCCGACCACATTGTCGATTTCGGTCCCGGGCCGGGCGTGCGGGGTGGCGAGATTGTGGCGGAAGGCACGCTGTCGCAGATTCAAAAATCTTCGCGCAGCTTGACGGGCCAATACATTTCCGGCAAACGACGAATTGATATTCCGCAGCAGCGTCGCAAGCCGGGACGCGGAAAACTAAAAATCGTCGCCGCTCAGCACAACAACTTGAAGAAAGTCGACGTGTCCTTTCCGCTGGGAGCATTCGTTTGCATCACCGGTGTGAGTGGATCGGGAAAAAGTTCGCTCGTCAACGACATCCTCTGGCAGGCGCTCAATAAGCAGATCAATAAGGGGAACGGCAAACCGGGACGGCATACGCGGATCAATGGACTGCAGCATCTCGACAAGGCAATTGACATCGACCAGTCCCCCATCGGCCGCACGCCGCGCAGCAATCCGGCTACCTATGTCAAACTACTCGACCATATCCGCGACCTCTATACAAAGCTTCCCGAGTCCAAAGTCCGCGGCTACAAACCGGGCCGTTTCAGCTTTAATGTCGCCGCCGGGCGGTGCGAAGCGTGTGAAGGGTATGGATCGAACAAACTGGAGATGGATTTTCTGGCCGACGTCTGGGTGACCTGCCCGGTCTGCGAAGGCCGCCGGTTTAACCACGAAACGTTGGAGGTCCGCTTTAAGGGAGCCAACATCGCCGAAGTGCTCGACATGGATGTCCAACAGGCGCTGGAGCATTTCCAAAACGTTCCCAAGATCGTCACCTTGTTACAAACGCTGCACGATGTTGGACTCGACTATCTAAAGCTGGGGCAACCATCGCCCACGCTTTCCGGTGGCGAGGCACAACGCATCAAATTGGCACGCGAGTTGGGCAAACGTTCGACCGGCCGTACGATCTATCTGCTTGACGAACCAACGACCGGGCTGCACTTCGCCGATGTCGAAAAACTGTTGGAGGTCCTGCACGGGTTTGTCGAAGCGGGCAATACCGTGCTGGTCGTCGAACACAATCTCGACGTCATCAAGACGGCCGACTGGGTGATTGACCTGGGACCGGAAGGAGGGGAGGGGGGCGGAACCATCGTAGCCGAGGGGACACCCGAAACGATCGCCGCTTGCAAAAAATCCTATACCGGTAAGGCGCTCGACGAAATCTTGAATCCCAAGCCGAAACGTAAACGGACCAAAAAAGCAGGCCGCAACGGAGACCTGGCTGCTCGCAACAAACAGCACCGCGAGATCATTGTCAGCGGCGCAGCACAACACAATCTGCGATCCGTGGATCTGAAGGTCCCTCGCAATCGCATGAGCGTCTTTTGCGGTCCCAGTGGCAGCGGGAAAACTTCGTTGGCGATGGACACGTTATATGCCGAAGGGCAACGACGGTACGTCGAATCGCTCTCCGCCTATGCGCGGCAGTTTTTGGGGCAGATGCCCAAACCCAAAATCGAACACCTCAGCGGATTGCCGCCGGCGATTGCCATCGAACAACGCTCGACCGGACATACCCCCCGTTCTACGGTCGGCACGGTGACGGAAATCTATGACTACCTGCGGATTCTGTATGCGCGGCTTGGACAGCCCTTTTGTCCCGACTGCGAAATTCCGGTTGCCGGACAAACCACCGACGAGGTCATCGAGAAAATTCTCGCACACGAACCGGGCACCAAGATTTTGGTCCTCGCGCCGCGAGAGGTCCGCGTCGGAGAGTCGTTCGAGAAACTGTGGGACCGATTACAAAGTCAAGGATTTCTCCGTGTACGGGTCGACGGCACGACATATCGCTTGGACGACATGCCCGAGTGGGATCGCCGCCGCAAGTTGCAGGTCGAAATCGTTGTGGATCGTTTGACCGTCAATCGCCGTACCCGCTCACGTATCGCCGATTCGGTGGAGTCGGGACTGGAACTGGGACGCGGTTCGTTGTTGGTCGCAGTGTGCGACGACGACCGCACTGAACCACAGTGGCGCGTCGATCGCTTCAACCTGCATTCCGCCTGCGAAAATTGTGGCACCAGTTTTGAGCAACTCACGCCGCACAGTTTTTCATTCAATAGTTCGTTAGGCTGGTGCGACGCCTGCGAGGGACTGGGGACGCAACAAGGGACCAATCTCGCCGCGTTGATTGCCGATCCAAAACGGAGCATCAACGACGGCGCTATCGCCGTTTGGCCTGAAGTCAAAACCAACAAACAGTTCCAAAAGATTCTCGCCGCTCTGGGACGCGAATTCGGGTTGCCGTTGGATGTGCCGTTTCAGGAACTCGCGCCGCAGCACCAACGGTTGGTCCTCTATGGCAGTGGCGAGCGCTGGATCGCGTTGGATGACAAATCGGGAGTCAAAATCCAATATAAGGGGCTTTATCCAGCGGTCGAGGAATCGACGCGGGTCTCGTTCGTCTACCGGCAGCGTTTGCGCGATATGATCGGCGAAACGCATTGTTCGATTTGTCACGGCAGCCGGCTCAGACCCGATGCGGCGGCGGTACGGTTGCTTGATAAAACATTGCAGCAAGTCTGCGCGATGCCGCTACGGGATAGCCTGGATTTATTCAAGAATTGGAAACTCAACCGAGCGGAAAAACGCATCGCCGGCGATTTGGTCAATGAAGTGCAGGGCCGGTTATCGTTTTTGGTCGACGTGGGACTGCACTACCTCTCGTTGGACCGCCCCATGCCGACGCTATCGGGCGGGGAAACGCAGCGGATTCGACTTGCCGGACAGGTGGGACGCGCCTTGACCGGCGTGTTGTATGTGCTGGATGAGCCGACCATCGGTCTGCATGCTCGCGACAATGGACGGCTGTTGGAGGCGCTGAAAAAACTCCGGGAATTGAACAACACGTTGATTCTCGTTGAGCACGACCGCGAAGTGATCACCGCCGCCGACCGGTTGTACGACTTTGGACCCGGCGCCGGGCGGCTCGGTGGAACAGTCGTGGGGCAGGGGACTCCCAAACAACTCGCCGCTAAAAAATCGTCGCTCACCGGACAATACCTCTCAGGCCGTGAAGAAATTCCGATTCCCACCACGCGACGTATGCAAGATCAAGAGACCGTGCCACCGGGCGGGGGTTGGTTGGAAATTCACGGCGCGCGGCATCACAATCTCCGCGACGTCGATCTACGGATTCCGTTGGGGACACTGACCTGTGTCACCGGTGTCTCAGGCTCAGGCAAAAGTTCGTTGATCGAAGACACGCTGGCCGTCGCCCTGTCGCGGCGTCTGCATCATGGCGGGGGGATTCCCGGGGCGCATGACAAGATTGTCGGCATTGATCAAATCAATAAAGTGATCACCGTCGATCAGCAACCGCTGGGAAGCACACCCAAGTCGAATCCAGCGACTTATACCGGCGTGTTTGATCACATTCGCGAGTTGTACTGTCGTTTGCCCGACGCCAAAGTGCGCGGGTATCGGCCGGGCCGCTTTAGTTTTAATAAACCGGGCGGCCGTTGTGATGCGTGTGAGGGGAACGGTGAACTCTGCATCGAAATGCATTTCCTGCCCGACGTCTGGGTTCGCTGCGATGATTGTAACGGACGACGCTTCAACGAAGAGACGCTGGCTGTTAAATATCGCGGCAAGTCGATCGCCGATGTGCTGGAGATGCCCATTGGCGAAGCGGCGGAGTTGTTCGAAAACATCCCCAAAATTCGCCGCTATCTGGCCACCCTGTCCGCGATCGGACTGGACTACTTGACGCTTGGTCAATCCGCACCGACGCTATCGGGCGGCGAAGCACAACGGGTGAAATTGGCGGCGGAGTTGGCGCGTCCGCAAACCGGCAAGACACTCTACATCCTGGACGAGCCGACGACCGGTCTGCACTTCGACGACATCCGCAAACTGCTCCGCGTGCTGGACAGTCTGGTCGAGGCGGGCAATACCGTGGTGGTCATTGAACACAATCTCGATGTGATCAAAACGTCTGACTGGATCGTCGATATGGGGCCCGAAGCGGGGGGCGAGGGGGGCGAGATCGTCACGGAGGGGACGCCCGAGGCGGTGGTGAAGTATGCGACGGCTAAAAAACGTGCACGCCGACCTCCCTCGTTTACCGGCGAATTATTATCGCCGATTCTGGCCGCCGGCAAGCGGAGCGAACGCGAGATCTTCAATGCCCGCGAGGCGGCGAAGAAACGGGCTGGGGATCTTGATATTGCCCAAATCGGCCGCAACGCACAAATGCCGTGGAAAAAGGATGGCCGCAGTTGGCATACGCGGGACCGCATCAGTCACACCGGAGCTGAGTGCCGTTGGGACGGCGCCGCACTGGAATACATTATCGATCAGCTCGAAGGCCGCCCGGGACTGAAACCGGTCAATTGGAATTCGCGGAGCACCGTGGAAATTGCCGGGCCGCAAGACGGGCATGGTTGGTTTTTCCATGCACTGACCGGAGATGAATGGCTATTGTCATTAACGTTTCGCGTACCCAAAAACACCTTTTCGCGGGATGAATTACGAGAACAGTTGGCGCTGGAATCGCTCGACGACCTCGACGAGTTGCCGGTCTACGGCCGCTCGGAACGCGTGCGGGTGAAAAACCTCAAAGGCCCTTGGCAAGAAGTCAAAATCTCCATTCACTGGTTGCGCGAAGTCGACACACCGGAGTTTCGTGAATTCCTCGATACAGCCGCAACAGCCTATGGCAAGAAAGTCACCGCCAAGCAAACCAACATCAACGACCTCACCCCGTGGAAAGTCCTCGGAAAGAAATGGCATCTCTCCCGTAAAGGATTTCCTAGCGGAAAACGGGTAAAGTGGGCTGTCGATGTTCTAGACGAGTTGACGAATTTGCTCGAACGCGCGCTGCCGCGCGCCGAGGTCGATTGGGGGAATAAACAAGTCGTCTATTTCAAGCCAGCAGGCAGTAAGACGGTTCGCGCCTCGGTGCATACTAAACGACGCGGTGGAATCGACCTGTCTTTGTTCGTCGGTCGCGGGCAGTTTGCGCTAGGCAAAATTGCCGGACTGGGACGTGAACGCGAAATCGGCCTGCACTCCAGCGGGCAAGAACTGATCAAAATCCGCTTCGACAGCGCCGCCCAGGTCGCCAAGCCGGCACTCAAGGAATTGCTCAAAGAAATCGCCGCCCACACAAAATCATAACCAAGCCCCCAAACCGACGGCTCCGCCGTCGTTCACAGCGACCAGCAATGGAGAACCATGACCAATGTCACAGGCATTCATAAATAGAGCGACGGTCGTTGTGTTTGCGGTCCTCGTGCTATTCGCGAGCAACTCTGCAGTGACTTGCGCGGAAGACAAACCCAATTTTATCGTCATCTATTGCGACAATTTGGGTTATGGCGACATCGGTTGTTTTGGCTCCACCCAACATCGCACGCCCAATATCGATCGCATGGCGGCCGAGGGTTTGAAGCTCACTAGTTTCTATGTGTCGAGCGGAGTCTGCACCCCATCGCGCGCCAGTCTGATGACTGGTTGTTATCCGCGACGCGTCAATCTTCACGAAAGTGCAAAAGGCGGAATCGTCTTGCGGCCTGTTGGTCAGCGCGGACTGCATCCCAATGAAATCACCATTGCCGAAGTCCTCAAACAACAAGGGTATGCCACAGCGTGCATCGGCAAATGGCATTTGGGTGACCAGCCGCAATTCCTACCGACACGACAAGGCTTTGATCGCTATTTTGGCATCCCCTATAGCGACGACATGACCCAGCGACCCGGCCAACCTTGGCCGCCTTTGCCTTTAATGGAGGGTGAAAAAGTGATCGAAGCCCCCGTCGATCGCAATACACTCACCAAACGTTATACCGAGGCGGCGGTGGAGTTTATTGAACAAAACCGGGATCGTCCTTTTTTCCTCTACTTGCCGCACGCCATGCCGGGTAGTACGCGGGAACCATTTGCCAGTGAAGCCTTTTCTGGAAAATCGGCGAATGGTGCTTATGGTGATTCTGTTGAAGAGATTGACTGGTCGACTGGAGAGATCCTCAAGTCGCTCAAAGAACTTGGTCTCGATGAGCGGACCATGGTCGTTTGGACTTCCGACAACGGCGCGCCGCGACGCAATCCGCCGCAAGGCAGCAATCAACCGTTGGGAGGGTGGGGGTACACAACCCAGGAAGGGGGCATGCGCGTACCGTGCATTGTCCGCCAGCCGGGAACGGTTCCCGCTGGGGAGGTCAGCGATGAACTTTGCACGACCATGGACCTGCTGCCAACATTCGCAAAACTCTCCGGAGGTTCCGCTCCAGAGAATCGCATCATCGACGGCAAAAACATTGCGCCCATTTTAGTTGGCGACGACGGCGCGACATCTCCGCACGAGGCGTTTTACTACTATCAACGCGGTCAACTTCAAGCGGTCCGTAGCGGGAAGTGGAAACTGCACTTAGCACTGCCCAATCCGCGTCGTCAAAAACAACCGCGCAAGATGGCTCTTTATGATGTTGCTACCGATCTGGGTGAAACCACAAACCTCGCTGACGAGCACCCCGGCATTGTTAAGAAACTGCAAAGATTGGCAGAGGCCGCGCGCAAGGACCTTGGTGATGAGGGGAATCCGGGGGAAAATCAGCGCGCAGCCGGGCATGAGCCGCATCCAACGCCGCGGGAATTGACCCAGCAATAGACTGACTGTTAACGGGGATGCTGATGAGAATCGATGCCGTTGAATCGTTGCTGGTGATTGCCTATGCTGGCATCTAGTGGAGTCGGTTTTGCCGGATGCGTGAACATCCTCCACGAACGGTTTCCCACCTATTCAGAAACAGGTATACTCCCCCAAACGGGCGTTGTCATGATCCTGACTTCCGGGGTCACGATAAAAACAGTCGGCCGTCCTTAGAGTCTCACACCACTTGCTTATGCTTCCGAGGTCTCTCATGCGTCGCAATAAGGAATATCTCCCAACGAGCCGGTCCGGTGCGGTGAATAGCTTATATCTATTTGCCGGCATTGTGTTGCTTGTCCTGGTGGGGCTGGGCTGGGTGTTGGTCGACATGGGAGCTGTTCAGGCGAAGCGCGGTGACGAGTTGTTTATGTATTGCGCAGCCGGCATGCGCGTGCCGATTGAAAAAATTGTCGCTGACTACGAACGTGAATTCGGCGTTCCGGTCCGCGTCACCTACGATGGTTCGAACACGTTGCTCAGCGCGATCACGGCGCATCAGAAGGGAGACCTGTACCTCGCCGCTGATGATTTATACATCAAGCAAGCGCAAGACACGGGGCTAGTTCAAGAGATGTTACCGTTGGCGGTCATGCGACCAGTCATTGCCGTTGCCAAGGGAAACCCCAAAAACATCCAGAGTCTCGACGACCTGTTTCGCGACGGCGTGAAAACCGCACTCGGCAATCCCGAGCAGGCAGCGGTGGGAAAAATGACCAAAAAGCTGTTAACCGATTCGGGCCACTGGGAAAAATTAGAGGCGCGTGTCACCGAGACCGGTGTATTTGAGCCAACGGTTCCGGCTGTCGCCAATGCGGTCAAAGTGGGCGCCATTGATGCAGGGGTGATTTGGGATACAACCGCAAAAATATTCCCCGGTTTGGATTACGTAGCTGTGCCCGAATTAGATCCCGGGGCCTCTGATGTCACCTTGGGTGTGCTCACCAGTTCAAATCAGCCAACCGCTGCTTTACATTTCGCGCGGTATGTCGCTGCGCGGGATAAAGGTCTGCCCGTTTTCTCCGAGGGAGGTTGGGAGGTCGTCGAAGGGGATGTTTGGGCCGACCGTCCCGAGTTGACGTTCTATTGTGGATCAGTCAATCGCCGCGCCGTCGAACCGGTCCTCGAAGCGTTTCAAAAACGCGAAGGGGTCGTTGTGAACACGGTGTACAACGGGTGCGGGATTCTGACCGGTCAGATGCGTACGATTGTCGATCAAGATCAAGGCAAAGGTTTTCCCGACACGTACATGGCGTGCGACGTGTATTATCTCGACACGGTCAAAGAAATGTTTCAAGACGCTGTCAACGTCTCCGACACCGAAGTGGTCATTGCTGTCCAAAAAGGCAATCCCAAAAATATTACCAGTCTGCAAGACTTAACCAAGCCCGGCATGCGGGTCTCCGTGGGGCAACCCAAGCAATGCACCATCGGTGTCTTGACCAAGCAACTGCTCGAACAAGAGGGCGTGTACGAGGGGGTGATGGACAACGTGGTCACACAGACCACCACCTCCGCATTGTTGGTCCCCACAGTCGCCACCGGATCGCTGGATGCCGCTTTGGCCTACGCGACCGATACCTTAGCCGAAGGGGATAAAATCGATGTCGTCCGTATCGAATCGCCCGCCGGCAAGGCGGTGCAGCCCTTTAGTATTGCCCGTTCCAGCGATCAAAAATATCTATCTCGCCGCTTATACACAGCCATCTCCCAATCCAAAGACGAATTCGAAGAGGCGGGATTTCATTGGCGGTTGGATGATGTGACCGGCATCGAAGGAGCAGAACGATTGCCGGGAACACAAGGAACTGACTTTCTTGACTCACCCGCGACGATATCATCCCCAAAATGAGTTCCACCACTCCACCACCGGCAACACCGGTCATTGTCGACGAACACCGCGTTGGATCCGATGCCCCCTTTTTTACGATGCTGGGGGTGATCGGCGGCGTCTACGTGTTGCTGTTATTGGGCTTGTTGTTGGCAGATGTCTGTTACATGGTGTCCTCCGATTCGGCCGATGCGGTCGAATTGAGTCCCGCCTTAGAACCGTGGCGCCCCATGTTGCGCCCCGTGTTGCCGATTCTCGAAGTGTTGCGGCAACCGCCGATTCAATATTCCATTAAGCTCACACTCGTCTCGTGTTTATTCACCGCCTTGTTGTCGTTAATCGTGGCGGTGCCGATCGGGTATTTGTTGTCGCATTTCCGCTTTCCCGGTCGCAACTTTTTAGATGCGCTACTGGACATTCCCATCGTGCTTCCGCCGCTCGTGGTGGGGTTGAGTCTGTTGATCCTGTTTCAGTTTGCTCCGTTCAGTTCAATATCCGAATGGGTGGTCTTTGAGATCCCTGCGGTGATCCTCGCACAATTCATGGTCGCTGCCGCGTTTGCCGTGCGAACGATGCGGGCGACATTCGATCAAATCGACACGCGGTTGGAAGACATCGCACTCACGCTTGGCTGTACGCGGGCGCAGGCATTCGGCATGGTCGTGCTCCCGCAGGCCCGGCAAGGCATGCTGACTGCCGGAACGTTGGCCTGGGCGCGAGCGATGGGAGAGTTCGGACCGCTGCTGATTTTCGCCGGCGCGACCCGCAACAAAACGGAGGTTCTCTCCACAACGGTCTATTTTGAATTCAGCATTGCTAACCTCGAAGGCGCTGTTGCGGTTTCGCTGATTATGGTTTTCGCTGCCATCATTGTGCTGATAATTGCCCGCGTGTGGGGGTCAAAAAACCTTACGATCTGACCCCCGCCGATGTACATCAATTGCGTCCCGCCACGAATTCCCCCATCATGGAGGCAAGGAGGACAAAGTCCTCGACCTTCTCCCCGATTCCTGAAAACTGCGCAAACAATTCCCCGTGTTTCACGTAATAGACCAATAGCTGATTGTGATCAAAATAAACGACCTCTCAATTCGACAAGGCGATTTCACGCTCGAGAACATCAGTTTCGAAGTGCCGACGGGACACTACGCCGTGCTTATGGGAAAAACCGGCTCCGGAAAATCGACGATCCTCGAAGCCATCTGCGGTTTACGATCCATCCGCAGCGGTCGGATCGACCTGGGCGGCCGAGACGTGACCGAGCTCAAACCAGGAAGCCGCGGCGTGGGATATGTTCCTCAAGATGCTGCCTTGTTCATGTCGATGTCGGTCCGTGACAATCTGGCGTTTGCTTTGCGAATTCGTCACTGGAAAAAAGCGGCCATTAACCAACGGGTCGATGAATTGGCGCAGATGTTGGGGGTGGAGCATTTATTGGACCGGAAGCCGCACGGCCTCAGCGGTGGCGAAGCGCAGCGTGTGTCCCTGGGGCGGGCCTTGGCGTTTCATCCCACGGTGCTCTGTTTGGATGAACCGCTCAGTGCGCTGGACGAGTCGACCCGGAAAGAGATGTACAAGGTGTTGGAGTCGGTCAAAGCCAGCGCCGGCGTGACGACGTTGCATGTCACGCATCATTCAGGTGAGGCGCAGCGTTTGGCGGACAATGTCTTAAAACTTCAAGCTGGCCGCGTTTTGGATACGACAAAAGCTGCGACCGATATTTCGATTCCGGTCATGCCTTCACCCGCCGACGACACGTCGCGCAGTCCCGTCTCCCGACAATCGATTTCGGAGTCTGAATCGTGAACGTCACCGTTGAATATGCGGCTCAAGTGAAAAAGGCGGCCGGTATCGCGTCGGAAAGTTTGGACGTCGCTGATGCAGCGACCGCGCAGGATGTCGTCCGCCAAGTGGCACAGACACATGGAGGCGGACTGGCGGAACTGATTCTTGATGGCGAGGGCAATTTGCATTCTTCCATCCTATTGTTCGTCGGCGACGATCAAATCGCATGGAATCTCCCCGTAACTCTACGTGATCGTGATGTGGTAACCATCCTTTCGCCCGTATCGGGAGGCTAACCACCCAAGCCGGCACAAATTGTGCGTCCGTATTATTAATGACCAAAATCAAAGCGCCTGCCACAGTATTCAGTTGATTCAAAAAGACAAACCACAAAGAAAATAAACAGAAAAAATTAACCACGAAAAAGACGAAAGACACGAAAAAGGACTTACGCTTTTCATCCAAGCTTTTGTTTTGAATTCTACTGCTGCACTGCAAGTCTTGTTCGTTATCTCTGCATTCTTTTCGTGTGTTTCGCGTCTTTCGTGGTTCAACTTTTTTTAAGGTTGTGCCAAGAAGCTGTGCTACGTAGTCCGGATCGTTCAATCCACTGCACCTGCTGTTGAGGAAACGCATGAGTACGGAAACGAGTTCGGATCTGTCCGCCAAGGTCCAGTCCCTGCATCAAAATCTTTCCACTGTCATTCAGGGCAAGAGCGAAGTCCTGGATATCTTGGTGATCGCCCTGCTGAGTGGCGGTTCGGTGCTCATGGAGGATGTGCCGGGTGTGGGGAAAACCACGCTGGCCAAATCGCTGGCCAAATCGATCGACGTTGCGTTTCAACGAGTGCAATTCACACCCGACCTGCTGCCCAACGATATTCTCGGCTCGTCGATCTATAACCCGGTCGATGGCACGTTCACGTTTCGAAAAGGGCCTGTCTTTTGTAACGTGCTGTTGGCCGATGAAATCAACCGCGCGTCGCCGCGAACGCAATCGGCCTTGTTGGAGGCGATGAGCGAATCGCAGGCCACGATCGAAGGGGTGCAGCATGAATTGCCGGCACCGTTTTTTGTTCTGGCCACACAAAACCCCGTCGACTATCACGGCACCTATCCGCTTCCCGAAGCGCAATTGGACCGGTTTCTCGTACAACTCGATCTGGGATATCCCGATGCACAGGCCGAAGTCGATATCTTGTTCTCGCAAGCGGAACAGCATCCGCTCGAAAATTTGGAGTCGGTGCTGTCGCACGAAGACGTCCTGCAACTGCAGTCGGCGGTCAAACAGATTCGCGTCGACAAATCGGTCGCACGTTATATCGTCGATATCATTCACCAATCGCGCAGCGACAGTCGCTTAAAGCTGGGAGTCAGTCCCCGTGGATCGTTGATGTTATTTCGCGCGTCGCAGGCAGCCGCCTTTTCCGCAGGACGCGATTATGTCTTGCCCGACGACGTGCAAAAACTCGCTCTGCACGTCCTGCCGCATCGACTGATATTGACCTCCAAAGCCAAATACGGCAGTGATAACAAAAAAGAAATCGTTGCCGAGATCCTCAAACATGTGCGAGTTCCCACATGAAAGACCCATTGATCGTGCCGGCGTGGGTGTTTGAAGCTTGGCAATTTAAGGTCACGCAATCCGCACGGTACTTGCTGTATGTTTCGGTGCTCGCCGGTATGGGATCGATCTCGGTCATGGTCCCGATCTACCAAGTCTTTTGCGGCCTCGTCGGGCTGTTGGTTGTGGCGTGGATTTGTGGCATCATCATGAGCCCCCGCGTGACAATCCAAGGCCGGTTTCCCGAAAAAACGACCGCCGGAAATCCTGTCACCGGTCAGTTCCAAGTAACCAATCGTTCTCGCTGGCCGATTTTTGACATCGCACTGGGAGTCTTTCATTTGCCGCAGTCCCTGCGTCAAACCCAGCGCGACGTTCCCCTTGCTACGCTGCCCAGCAAAGGGACTGCCACGTTGCCGGTCACCTTGCACGCTTATCGCCGCGGGTTTTATGAGTTGCCCGATGTCCGGGCCTATACGCTTTTTCCCTTTGGGATTTTTCGCAGCGGCAAAGCACACAAACCACTTTCCTCCTTGTTGGTCCTCCCCAGCTATCACCCGGTGGCCGGGATCGATGTTCCAGTGGGGCATCGTTATCAACCCGGCGGTATTGCGCTGACATCCAACATCGGCGAATCCCCTGAGTACATTGGCAATCGCGAATACGTCTCGGGCGAACCGATTCGGCGACTCGATTTTCGCTCCTGGGCGCGGTTGGGCAAACCGGTCGTTCGCGAATTTCACGAAGAATACTACTGCCGCATCGCGCTGATCCTCGATACCTACATACCCGCCGGACAAAAGCCAACGCGTGAGGGATTTTTACAGCTCGAAGCCGCCGTGAGTCTAGCCGCCTCTGTTGCAGGCGCATTGTCGCACGGAGAATACATCATCGATATTTTCGCCGCTGGGCCGGAACTGTATGTGTTTCGCGCCGGGCGTCATACGGCGCACTTTGACAACGTGCTGGAAATTCTGGCGTGCGTCGATGCTTGTCGCAATAATCCATTCGATACAATCTCCCCCGCTGTGTCGGAAGAACTCGGAAACATTTCCGCCACGATCTGCGTGTTCCTTGATTGGGACGAGTCGCGACAGCAGTTGGCCCGCCAAATTGTCGAAGCAGGAAGCAGCCTCAAAGTCATCATTGCCCGCGATGGCGAAACCACCGTTCCGTTGCATGCCGCGGAAGGTGATGTTTCGCAATACTCCGTGGAGCAAATCCAAAAGGGAGGCTTGGAAATACTGTGAGCGTCCAACGCCTATTAGGATTTCTGAGCATCGCGGTCCAAGTGACCGTGCTGGGCTATTTTTCTGGGACGTACGTGTTCCCAGTCTGTATTGCGTTGATCACGTTTTCCGGGTTGTTCGTCAAGCAGCGGGTCTCCATCAGCCGCCGACCGGGGTTTTGGATCACCGTGGCGCTGTTCCTGTCATTTGTCGCCAAGAATTTCATCGCGCCGTATGACTTCAATCCCTCGGAATCGTTCATTCGAACTCCGCTGGCGTATGCGATCGCACAGTTTTTTATCGTGGTGCAAACGGCGCAGTTCTATATTCGCCGTGAAGAGGATCGTCTGCCGTTGAGCATGCCCGCCTGGGGAATCGCTACGCTGGTGTTTCTCGGAGATGTCCAGCCCGACTACAGGCAGATGCCGTATTTCCAAGCTGCGGTTCTCGTATTTTTGGCGTTAGCAACACTGTTCGTTTCCGCAAGTCGACGCTTCCGCGACCAGCCACCCGGCACGCCTCGGTGGAGTCGAGCGGTCTTGATGTTATTGACATTGGGACTGGCGCTGGGTGGGGGATGGGGCGCATCGGCGGCGCTGCGGCAACACGAACGTGAATTTGATGATCTGATAGCGCGCTACTTAATTCCGGACGATCCCCCGACAACGGCTGGCTTTTCAGGGAATTCTCATCTGGGGAGCGTCGCGGCAACAAAATCGAACAATGATGCACGAATTGCGCTCAGGGTCTATGCGGAGGAGTCACCCGGTTATTTCCGCGGCGCGGCATTTGATCACTATCGCAATCCTGCATGGGTGGCGAATCGTGGACAAAGCGATGTTCCGCGAGTGTCGTCGCTGCCAGCGGGTCTTTCAACACCTCCCGGAGAATATGAGTCGTTTCTAACCCCCGGAGCAGGATCAGAGGAATGGATGCAATACGAGGTGTGGCCCGCTGCATCTCAGACGCCAGCAGTCTTTTCGCCGCTGGGCACGGCCCTCTTGCAGGCTCCCATTTCACAAGTCTCCCGAAATGCAGACGATGTGTTCCATTCGCCGGATTTGTTACAGGGCATTCCCTATCACGTGGCGACGCCCCAGCAGAATCCTTTGATCCGGCTCTCGCCGTCCGATCGTACGCGCCTCACACGCATCCCCAATCAATTTGATCCGCGGGTCGGCATCTTGGCAAAACAAATCGGCGGGGACTATCAGACGACATCAGAAAAAATCGCCGCGGTCAAATCTTATTTCTTAACCAACTACAAATACCAAGTGGGCATCACCATCCCGGCCGGTGTTGAGCCGCTCAGCTATTTCTTACTGGAAAAGCCGGACGCGCATTGTGAATACTTTGCTTCGGGCACCGTCATTTTGTTGCGATACCTGGGGGTTCCTTGCCGGTATGTGACCGGATTTGTGGTTTCTGAAAAGAATGTCGTCGGCGGGTTTTGGGTCGCCCGAAACCGGCACGCACATGCCTGGGTCGAAGCCTATGACGATCAACATGGATGGGTGATCGTCGAAGCGACACCGCCAGACGGCACTCCGGAAGCCAACCCGGCTCCTCTGCCCAAACAGTTTCTTGATTATCTCCGCGAGGGGTTTCTGTCGCTGCGAATTCAACTTCAACAAGGCTATATCCGCATCGCCCTGCGTGCCTTATTTCAATCACGGGCGTTTCTGGTGACCTTGCTCTGTCTGTTCGTCTATGTCTTGTATCGCAGCTATCGCCGAAGAACCCCGACCAGTCGCCGTCGGAAAATCCCCGACCCGCGCGTCGATAAGCTCCAACGGTTGCTCCAAAAAATGGACGCCCGCATGCGCAAACACAAACTGCAGCGCGGCGCGGGGGAAACGTTGCACCAATTCTCCGACCGCGTCGCTCGCAACGCCACCGATCAGAACTTAGAGGCCGCCGCCCTGTGGTACCGCCGCTACGCCGACGTTCGTTACGGTGGAGACAACACTCCCGAATCCCTCAAACACCTCGAGAACGGCCTGAAGCCCTCCACCTCGTAACGCCCCATCGCCAAATTAAGGGACGAGGGTGCCACTGGCGGCTAGTCCGCCAGTGCGCACGTGAACCGACGTCCCTGGACACGCAACACCCAACCTGACACAGCACTGGCGGGCAAGCCGCCAGTGGCACCCAGCCCAATTAATAGGTCGGAACGATGGATACTCTCGGCTACTGTTTTTCTGACAACAACGGCCGTAGCACTTCCTCAAACGCATTGGCTTGGCGAAAGAAACCCAAGTCGGTCGGGTGCGAACTATCGACCGTGTCGTCGCCGTCCGCCCCCAACAAATGCTCGCCCGGCAAATAGTGCAAACCGTTGATCCCTGCGGAAGTCAATCGCTCATAGCCTTCTCGCAGCGCGCGGCGACTTGCGACATGCCGTGCTTGTTTTGCGGGATAGAGAAACGCGTTCGCATAAGTACGGTCTTCGACAAGCAGAATCGGTGTCTCCGGACGAGCGGCCCGCAGTTGTTTTACCAACGGTTCGATTCGCTGCTCAATTTGTTTGGACTGCATATTCGGCAAACAGTCGATGACATAGACCGCGGCATCCAGCTCCGCCATCAGTTCGCCGATTTCAGGATCCATCGTCCCATTTCCAGAGAACCCAAGATTGATCACCGGATACCCCAGTCGCCGTCCAAGAATCGCCGTGTGCACCATCCCCGGTCGTGAGGCACAAGCGCCGTGGGTGATGGACGTGCCGTAAAAGACAATCGGTTTGCGCGACCAAGGCTGGGCCTTGGCGACCGTGCTCCCGGCTGGAAATCCCAACTCCACCTTGGTGACGCTGTTGTACAGCGGAAAGTAGAGCAGGTATTCTCGCTCTTTCTCAGGAATTCCTGTGATTAACGTGACACTGTTCTTTTTCGCTTTGGGCATCCCCGTCGCCGCCCATCGCCACTGGCCATCGTCGGTTTTGACGTACAGGTCTAACCCGCTGACACCAGTGGCCGCCATGTGCGGCATCGCCAATCGTGACGTCAGCTCCCACCGCGCGTTGAGCGTGCTGGCATTGGTTTTGAACCGCACGCACAGTCCGGCAGAATTTCGACTCAGATTCCAAACGGCAGGCCGCACCACCCCTTCCGCCTTCGCCGGTAGCCGGTCAAACGGCGATTTGGTCTCCGTCCATCCCTGACCCTCGATGCCAAACACACGCGCGTCGAACCACCGTACGCCGTTGGAATCCGTCTCAACCGGCGTAGGCTCAAACGTCTCCGCAGCGGCTGCTGGCGAAGTCACCAGGGCCAATAAAATGGTAAAGCTGACATATCGCAGTTTCGAAATGGGGGGCATTTGTCGAGGAGCTCCTGAAAAAAAACGGTAGATTGCTGTGGTATACTGTAACGTCGGGAGGCACGGGGGGAAACGAATGTGGCCGGGCGTCAGCTCTGGCGCGAATTCCTCTGTTTTTCGCCTCTCGCATCCCTTACAATAAAACAACAGAACTCTCTGTTTGCGATCTCAAGCAACCCTTGAATAAGGTGAGACGATTCGTGATCCTGAACTGCCTTCGATCAGCGAACCGCATGTTATGCCGTCGCGGCTTAGCATTTTCATTCTGCGTGCTCATTGCGACCGCTGCAGCTCTCCCGGCGGCTGATCGCGATAAATCGCAGGAGCAGGGCGATACGCCAACTTCTACAAAGTTGCGCAGCCGCACCACGAGCAAGAAACCCTACACAACCGGCGCCACCGGTGAGACCGCTCGCATTGCCGCTGAAGTCGACACGCTGATCCGCCAATCCTGGACCGACAACGAAATTCGGCCTTCGTCCGAGGCGGACGACGCGGAATGGATCCGCCGTGTGCATCTCGATCTGGTCGGCCACATTCCCACGCTGGAACAAACCAAATCGTTTTTAGCCGATCGCGACAAAAACAAACGCGCGGCAATGATCGACCAGTTGATCGATAGCTCTGATTTCGTCGACAATTGGACAACGATCTGGACCAACCTCAGCATTGGCCGCCAGACACCGCGCCGCACCAGCCGGACCGGAATGGAATCCTTCTACCGACAAGCATTTTCAGAGAATCGGCCCTGGAACGAAGTCGTCCGCGACATCATCTCCGCCGAAGGGCATTATGAGGAAAACGGTGCGGTCAATTTCCTGCTCGCGCAAATGACGGCCCGCGACGAAGCGGTGCAAGCGACCGCCAAGACCACCCGGCTGTTTTTGGGCATTCAGGTGCAATGCACACAATGCCACAATCATCCATTCAACAAGTGGAAACAGGACCAGTTTTGGGAATTCAACAGCTTCTTCCGCCAAGCCCGTCGCATCGATCACCGCAAACTTGATCCCGACACCGGCCGGATGGTCGACGATTATTCCGAGTTGGTCAATCGGGGTAACGTCGAAGGACCCGTCTATTTCGAGAAACGTAGCGGCCTGATGCAAGTCGCCTATCCCAAGTACCAAGGCAAAACAGTCGATCCCGGTGCGGACACCAATCGTCGCGAAGTCTTGGCCAAGTTGGTCACCACCGTCGATGAATCGTCGCTAGAAAGTTCCGGGGCCCGGCCGATGATTGCCGATGCCTTGGCGAATCGTCTCTGGGGGCATTTCCTCGGCTTTGGCTTCACGCGCCCGGTCGACGACATGGGCCCGCATCAACCGGCCAGCCATCCCCGTGTTCTGGAACTTCTGGCTGTTGAATTCACCAAACACAATTTCGACGTTCGCGAACTGATGCGTTGGATCTGCAACACCGAGGCTTACAACCTCTCCAGCAAATTTGGTCCCCAAAATAAAATCGATGACCCCGCCATCGGTGAAATGCCGCTGTTCAGCCACGTTTATATGAAACAGATGAATGCCGAACAGTTGTTCGATTCGCTACTGGTTGCCACAAACGCCCACCAGTCGGGGCAAACCGAATTCGAGAAATCGAAACAGCGACGGCAAAAATGGCTGCAACAATTCGTACGGACATTCGGTACCGACGAAAACGAGGAAGCGACATCGTTCAATGGTTCGATTCCACAAGCCCTGATGATGATGAACGGCGAACTCATCGAAAATGCGGTATCGGCAAAAGAGGGGAGTTTTCTCCACTCCGTCCTAGCCAATTCCGATAACGATTCTAAGAAGATCACCACGTTGTATTTGACCGCACTCGGTCGCCGCCCGCTGGGTAAAGAACAAAAAGCCGCCCAACAACTGATCAACCGTTCCAGCGACCGACTGACCGGCTATCAAGACTTGTTTTGGGCACTGCTCAACTCAAACGAATTCATTTTGGTCCACTAACACCGCCCACAAAAATGGTGCCACTGACGGCTTGCCCGCCAGTGCCCTCGATTTTCAAGCAAACACAATCAAACATCCACACAACTCTCATTGGTGAATATCCATGGCACGCTCCGAATCGAATATCCCCCGCGGCATGTCGCGACGGCATTTCATGCGTCACCTTTCGACCGGGGCAATGACGCTCCCCGCGCTGCAATTCATCAACAACCTCAACGCGCACGCTGCTGATATCAAGAAAAACCAAAAGTCATGCATCCTGTTGTGGCTCGGCGGGGGTCCCCCCACGATCGACATGTGGGACCTCAAACCGGGTAGCAAAAACGGCGGCGAGTTGTCTCCCATCGCCACTACCGGCGACATGCAAATCTCCGAAGCACTGCCCAAAACCGCGCAGCAGATGAAACACCTTTCGCTCATCCGCTCAATGAGCACCCGCGAAGCGGACCATGGCCGCGGCCGTTACTACATGCACACCGCCTACGTCCCCAATCCGACCGTCGTGCACCCCACGTTCGGCTCGGTCGTCAGTAAGGAATTGGGCGAACAACGCCCCAACCTTGAAATCCCCGCTTTCATCTCCATTGGCGGCGGTAGCGAAGGACCGGGATTTCTCGGCATGGCCAACGCCGCCTTCAATGTCGACAGCTCCGGCAACATCCGCAACGCCGGCGGCGGGGGCTGGGCGAAGTCACGACTGAATAACCGGCTGTCGATGCTCAACGTGGTCGAATCCAATTTCATCAAATCCGGCCGCGGCGGATTACCGCAAGATCACGCCGACGTCTACCACAAAGCCGTCAGCCTGATGACCACCCAGCAACTGGCCGCTTTTAAGGTCAATGACGAACCCGAACAAATCCGCGAAGCGTACGGCAACGACGGTTTCGGCCGCGGCTGTCTGCTCGCCCGCCGACTCGTCGAATCGGGCGTGCCATTCGTCGAAGTCAATTCCGGCGGCTGGGACCTGCACATGGGGGTCTTCGACGCCCTCCGCGACCAACGTCTCCCCGCACTCGATCAAGGCCTAGCGGCGCTGACGGCTGACTTGGCCGATCGCGGCCTGCTGGAGCATACGGTGATCGTCTGCATGGGCGAATTCGGTCGTACGCCGCGAATCAATCAAAACGTGGGCCGCGACCACTGGGCCGCCAGTTGGTCAGCCGTCATCGGCGGCGGCGGTTTAACCGGCGGCATCACCGTCGGCGCCACAGACAAAGACGGCATCGGCATCGAAGGCAAAAGCTACCTCCCCGGCGACCTCTGGGCCACCGTCTCCCAAGCCCTCGGCATCCCGCTGGACATCGTCTACACGACGAAACGCAAACGCCCCATGAAAATCGCCAACGGCGGCAAACCAATCGCCGAACTGATCGGGTAGCCAAGGTAGGGTGCGTCGTGACGCATCTTTCTAGGTAGGAAGGTAGTTGAGCCTCTAAATAAAGGACTCGCGCAAAGGCGCAGAGCCGCAAAGCAGAAAAAGAGGAAACTAGCGAAACCCCGCGATAACAAATCAGAAGTGCCAGATTCCAACCGATCCGCGTTACGCATCACTTTGCTTTTTGAAATATAACTCTTTGCGTCTTGGCGTCTCTGCGCGAGGCCTTTCTTTTGCAGGATGCGTCGCCGCGTACCTTTCTAGGTAGGACGTCGACTCACAATCGCAGAGCCGGTTTCACCCGCAGCTATGGGGGCGGACCGATTGTGACAAAGCAAAGAGGGCCACGATGTCATTCGCCGCCAACATCCAACAAGTTGCCCCGGTCATCGCCGTCGCCAACGTCAAAGATGCCATCGACTGGTACCAACGCGCACTCGGATTCAAAGCGGGCTTTATCAACCGTGACGCTGCCGATGAAACCGGCGAGTCCTGGAATTATGCGCTGCTTGATAACAACAGCGCGCAGCTCCATTTGGCAAAAATCGTCTCAGGTGATGCGACGTTATCGTCGCCGTGCAATTGCTATTTGTTTGTGGAAAACATCCACGCACTTCACGAACAATTATTAGCAATGCAAGCGGACGTTACGCCCCTGCAGGCCATGCCCTGGGGGAACCAGGAATGTTGGCTGCACGATCCATACGGCAATCGTTTGGTGCTCAGTGCCGAGGAGTAATGGCAAGTTCAATTGTCCGTGGCGGGCATCGATGTATCGCCGAAACATTGTAGACCTACGGTGATTTACGGTCTTCCTCACTCGATGATGAGCCTAAACGGACTAGATATTTCAGACCAATAGGTCCAACCGTCAGAGTCTTGGCCACCCTGAATTCGTAAGGCTACGTGATACCGTCCTGGAATCCAGCTACCACGAATCCGAAAATTTCGAAGATTCAATTCGATGCTATCCGTTGGCTCCGGAGGAATCTTTGCTGTCACTACGTCTTTTGAGTTTGGCCTTGGCGGACGAGTGTTCCATGGAACCAAGTTCGTTTGTTCTCGACTTCGGTTGACGTGAACAAGTGAATATCGAGCAGCCGCATTCCCTAAGCCTAAGAAGTCAACTCCTAGTCTTCTTTTCACACGAACGATTATCGGCGATTCGAATTCATAACAATCAGCTGCGGTTTGAACATCAAGATTTTGCCGATACTCGTCTCCTGGCTTGTGGATCCACGACCATTCGCCGTTCCCATCAGGATAGCACCATCCACGGTCAGCGAATTCATTATCATCGAATTGCCACAAACGAAACTCGTCAACCTCATCATTTGGCAAACCGTCCGCCAACCGGCCTCGTCGAGTTACGGGCGACTCTCTTAAGAATGGAAATGCATAAATATTTGCATATCCACCTTTTTTCCTACCTGTGTAACAAAGCGCTGCTTCCCAGTAGTCAGATTCAACTCCTGGGAGTGGACTGCGTGATCGAATGCGGGCTGTGATTGATGCCGACTGATCACCGGGGGCATCATCACACCAATATCTCCCAACATGCAACTTTGATGATGTTGCCGCCTCGAACCGAGCCGCTAGATAATCGAGTACATCTAACCATTGGCTTTCCGTTTGACCACGTGGATCGTCGAGCATTTGGATGGACAATTTTAGCCTTAGGTATATCTGGTGATTCTTGTGCGAACTCCCCCGTTACCGCCCCACATCCACACAATACAAAAACTGTTCATCCCGCAAATACAACTTCCCATCCGCCAGCGCCGGCAGTGCGCGGGCCGTCGATTGGCCGATTTGCGCGCGGGACAGTTCGGTGTATTTTTTGGGCGAGGGTTGAACCAGTACGATTTCGCCGTCCAGTTTGGTGATCAGCAGTTTCCCGTCCGCCATGATGAACGTGCCGATGCCGAAATTGTCTTCCGACCACAACACGCCGCCGGTCTTAGCGTCGACGCACCGCAGGTGCAGCGGACTGGCTCGTTCTTGGCCGTGGATGCCGTACAGGTTTCCGTCGTAATAAATTGGCGTTGGGTAATGGCTGGAGAGAGCTTCGTCGTTTTCCCAAATCGTTTTGGGAGCGGCGTCGCCCACTTCCACCATCAAGCCGCCCACCCCGTAGTGCGACGTCGCAAACACCCGATTGCCGATCACCAACGGATTGGCCCCGTTCACCGTCGGGCCGCGGCGGCCGAAGGGGATTTCGAATTGCACCGACCCATCGGCCGGATCGAGCGAAACCAGATTCATGCGGGTGATGAAGATCACCTGCTGTTTGCCGTTGAGCGTTGCGACCACCGGGGAGGAATAGCTCGCCGTATCTTTGACAGCCTCCCACAGTGTTTTTCCCTTGTCCAACGAAAACGCCACAACCGCCGGTCCGCGAAATCCACCCACGTTCAACAGCAATTTGCCATCCACAACAATCGGTGAGCTGCCCGCTCCGAAGTAACCTTCCCGCGCACCGAATTCCTTGTGCGTGTGCCGTACCCAGATTTCTTGGCCATCGGCAAACGACACACATCGCAAATCGCCCGCAGCGCCGAACAGATACACGCGGTCCTTGTGGATCAGCGGAATACTCCGCGGACCATCATCGGGATTGATCGAGGGGCGAAACGTGGTCGGGAACTGATTCTTCCACCCCGGTTTGCCGGTTTGAGCATCGTAGGCCTGGACGACATCGTTGTCACCGATCCGCTGAAACAATACGACGCGCCCGTCGGCGACCACCGGTCCGGCCAAGCCGCTGCCGATTTTTTGTTTCCAGACGACCTGCGGACCGTTAGCGGGCCAGCTGTCAGCCAGTTTTTCATCCTGGGCGATGCCGTTTCGCGTCGGGCCGAGAATCTGCGGCCAATCTCCAGCAACGGCGGTTTGCCAGCACAATCCCAGAGTGAATGCGAACAGAAACAATCGGCGCAAGATCAGCGGCATGCGGAATTCCTCGGCGCAAGTGCGTAATGGATGGACCTCCGCGACCGTGCGGAAGTCTCCACGTATGCTACCGATTTCAATCCGCAAGTGAAACGCCGTATTTTATTCTTGGGCGATTGCCGACGCGTGAATCAGGCCGGCCATTGTTTGCTGCAACTCTCGCAACGAAAACCGACCAATGTGCCCGAACCGGGAATCGGCAGTCCGCCGCGGCTGAGCATGATGTCTTCGCTCTCGACGGGAGTGACCGCCGGGGCTCCGCAATGGCGGCAGTTCTTATTTTTGTAGATCACGCTGGCCCGCGACAGCACGTCGAATTGAAATGGGCTGCGAATTTGATGGACGCATGTTTCGAATTTCAGAATCCGCGGCTCACTGTTGCCGCCTGAATTTTCTGCGTCGGGATTGTAGAGTTTCAAGTAGCTCATCCTTGAGCACCTTTTGTCTGAGAGCATTCCTGCTCGGTGAACTCCGTGATCGTCTCCGGAAAAAACTCCGTTGCAACTTACCGCGAGGCAATTTGCATCCATGACGACCACCGTGGCTTATCAATCATCAGTACCACGGTGACGCAAAAGATAACGGTCGCCAAGCAAATCAACAACTGTCTTTTTGATCAGGTATACCGTTCTCATGCTCGGCGACCCGAATTCAATCAAGATTCGCGTCATCTCATTAAAAAATGTCACCAACGATTCACTATCTTGAATCCCAAAAGGATAGCAGCAATCGGTGGGCAGTAGGCAGTAGAAGCTGCAGTTCAAACGCACCTAAACGAGCAAGTCTCATGATTATAGACGACATCCGTTGCTGCTAGTTGCGTCATCAAAGATGGGGATTGCCTCAACCCTATGCTATACCAGCGCAACCACACAAAGTCGACAAACACCACATCTCAATACCACCGATCACTCAACCGGCACGCCTGCGGCTTCCAGTCGCCGCCGCGCATTATCCGCCCACGGGCCGCGCGTGTCGAATTTGAGATACGTCTGCCAATGTTCGATCGCTTCCTCAATCCGGCCCAGCTGTTGCAGGATCTCCGCCTTGTGCAAGTGCGCATCGGGATATTCCGCATGCACATCCAAGGCGACATCGAATGCCTCCAGCGCAGCTTGCGGTTCCCCACGTTCGGCATGCAAACAGCCCAGTTGTGTCCAGGCTTCTAGATAATTGTGGTCCAGCTCGACGGCAACGTGATACCGTTCCAACGCCCCGTCAATCCGTCCCAACCGGTAAAGCACCTCGGCCAATTGAAAATTCGCATCCGGGCGATGCGGATCGTCGATCAAACACAGTCGAAACGCTTCGACCGCTTCGTTCAACTGCTGATCTTCCAAATGCCGGCAAGCCGCCTCGAACCAGTCGTCTGCCGTCCAATGCGTCTGGACATTCCGCGGGGCATCTTCTGCCGTGGTCGGTTCTTGTTTAGCGGTCGACGTCTCCGGAACATCGAAATCCAACAACCGTTGCCCACTGACCGTTTCGACCAATCCGCCGTGGTCGCGATAAGCGACATGTTTGTCGCGGGCTAAGAGTTCCAGTTGCAGCAGCGGTTGATCGATGTCGGGCAGAATGTGTTTGAGTTTCGCCAGCCCCGCTTGGATCTCAGCTTTAGAAACCCCGTCGGCGATCATCTCGGCCAACCGTCGCGCGCCGGCCACTTCTTGGAAATTGAAATACGGTAAACGGAAAACGCGGCGAACCGGACGAATCAATCCCGCCCGTTCCCAACTGCGAATCACCCCGACCGGCACGTCCAGCAATTGGCTGAGCATCGCCGGCGTATATTGACGATGCACTTCGTCGTCGCGACGATCCAGCCCCAACATCTCCAACCAGTCTGATTCCTGCACAATCCGGATCGCAGCCCCTTCGTGCTGCCATTCCGATACCTGTTGCAGTTTGAGCGAAGGGCTGCCGTTTTCTTCCAGCGGCCAACCCTCTTCACCAATGACCAACATGGTCGTCAATCGGCTCACGCTGGCGGTGGCGACGCCGCCGTTTTTCTCCGTCAGCTCATGCGCCTGCTGGTGCGTCATCGAGGCCAACGTGCCTGTGAACGACAGCCGTTCCTCGGCCAAAACGCCATCGTGCGCGGGGGGAGTGGGCGTGAGATCAGCGGAGTTCTCGGACATGGGAGGAAATAGGCTTTAGGCTTTAGACCGTAGGCTTGAGGAAGTAATCGTGTTCGAGCACCGAACGGCTGTTGGAGACTCGGCAGGCGGTCACCGGTCAACCCGACCGCTTAAGGACTCAAGTCTACAGCCTCGCGTCAAAAGTCTACAGCCTAAATTCGCGTCTTCCTACTCCTGGGCCTCCCAACCGATGCTGGCGGCCAAATCTTCGAGATTGTCGGCCAAATTTACCAGCGACGTGACGTAGATCGCACTCAGGTCCCGTGTCACGTTTTTCAATTCCGCAAATGCCACAGGGGTTACATTTTCCGGATGTATCGATGCTAGCGCAGCGTTGCAGCGGGCCGCTTCTTCGTCGGCATTGAGCGACATCATTCGCATATTTGCCGCCAATTCCTGCAGATTCGCCTGCAATTCTGCCACGCTAGGCTGCGTCATTCGTCATTCACCTTCTAAAATGCCGTCAAGAAACCGACCGGCAGCGCGGGCCGGACCATTGTAAGCTTAGCACTCAAAACAGCCCCAAGAGGCCGGATCAACAGGTTTTTTCGCCCCGTTCGGCACCGCCTGCCAATCAGCGTGCCGGTTGCGTCCACAAACCGGCCCCGACGGGTAGAAAACCAGCCTGTACGTAGCTACGATTAGCGCTCGCTCGCTAAAAATCAACGCTTGGTCCCTGCCATTCACGCCCCGTACGGCGTTCGTCGTTTTTTTACCACGGAGCTTTTTTCGATGTCCGCACTACAAACCACTGATCCCGAAATCTATCAAGCTGTCCAAGACGAACAAACGCGGCAGCGGGATGGATTGGAATTGATCGCCTCAGAAAACTACACCTCGGCCGCCGTTATGGAAGCAGCCGGAACCGTACTGACGAACAAATACGCCGAAGGCTACCCCGGTCGTCGCTACTACGGCGGTTGCGAATACGCCGATGTCATCGAGGACCTCGCCCGCGACCGCGTCTGCAAGCTCTTTGGTGCCGAACACGCCAACGTCCAACCGCACTCCGGCTCGCAGGCCAACATGGCGGTCTATCTCACCGTGCTCAAACCGGGGGATACGTACCTCGCCATGGACTTGGCGCACGGCGGACACCTCACGCACGGTATGCACCTGAATTTCTCAGGCCAACTTTATAACCCCGTCCACTATGGCGTGCGGGAATCGGATCACCGGATCGATTTCGATCAAGTGGCCACCTTGGCCCGTGAACACAAACCCAAATTGATCATTGCCGGGGCCAGCGCCTACCCGCGGGAAGTCGATCACCCCAAATTCGCGGAAATTGCCCGTGAAGTCGGCGCATTGTTGATGGTGGATATGGCGCACTATTCCGGACTGGTTGCCGGCGGAGTGCACAACAACCCGGTCGAGGTTGCCGACTACGTCACCTCCACCTCGCACAAAACGCTCCGCGGTCCGCGGTCGGGATTTATTCTCACTAAAGAAGCGAACGCCAAAGACATTGACCGCACGATCTTTCCAGGCATTCAAGGTGGGCCGTTGGTGCATATCGTCGCCGGCAAAGCGGTCTGTTTCCTCGAAGCCTCGCAGCCGGAATTTAAGACCTATGCGCAACAAATCGTTGCCAACGCCAAAGTCCTGGCCGAAGTCTTAATGGCCGGTGGCATCTCGTTGGCATCGGGGGGGACGGATAACCATCTGATGATGGCCGACGTGACCGCCATTGGACTGACCGGAAAAATTGCCGAAAAATCGCTGGATCGCGCGGGGATCACCGTGAACAAAAATATGATCCCTTTCGACAAACGCAAACCGCTCGATCCCAGCGGTATCCGTATCGGCACAGCTGCCCTCACCACACGGGGGATGCAGGAAGACGATATGAAAAAAGTCGGCAGCTGGATTCTGGAAGTCCTCAAAGCCCCTGAAGACGAAGCGGTGATCGCCAAAGTCCGCGGCGAAATCCAATCATTCGCCAGCGATTTCCCCGTGCCGGGGATTTAGCGCACCACGTACACGCGACCCCCCGGCAAAGCCGGGGGCTGATGGATGGTTGCGGCGAATAATTTTCTCCCACCCCCCGGCTTTGCCGGGGGGTCGCGCCGCATACCAACCCCGCCCATCCGCCACCCATCACAACCGAACCACTACATTTCCCCATCCGCGCGATTCGACCACCACGGCAACATCACGCCCCCTTCCATCGACATGATGCTGCCGGTCATGTATTCGGCATCGTCGCTCAGCATGAAGGCGATTCCCTTGGCGATTTCTTCGGGACGCCCCAAACGGCCCCACGGCAGCGCTTTGCCACCCGCTTCGAGTTGTTCCTCGGTAAAGAATTTGCGCTCACCGGGAGTATCAATCCAGCCGGGGTAGATGGCATTCACGCGAATTCGATGGCCGACTAATTCAATCGCAGCTGTCCGCATCATGTGATCGATGGCCGCCTTGGCCATGTTGTAGGCCATGGAATCGGGAATCGCCAAAGCCGCATGCGGCGAACTGACAACCACGATCGAGCCGCCGCCACCCTGTTTGATCATCTGCATGGCCGATGCACGCACGCCATAAAAGGCACCCCACATCGTCACATCGATCGTGCGGTGAAATCCCGCCATGTCGGCATCGATCATCGATTGCCGGTCGCTGTAGGCGGCGTTGGAGACGAACAGATCCAAACTGCCGAACGCCTCCACCGTTTTCGCCACCATCCCTTCCACTGCCGCTTGATCGGCGACGTCAGCTTTCAGGAGTAACGCCTTGCGACCCAGGCTTTCAATTTCGTCAGCAACCTCTTGCGCTTCCGCTTCGCTGCTGCGGTAATTCACGGCCACATTAGCGCCATGCTGCGCCAGCTCAATCGCCGCCGCCCGCCCAATCCCCAAAGACGCCCCCGTCACAAGCGCCGCTTTTCCGTCAAACTTCATAATGTTCTCCAACCAAGTTATTGCAACGCCCGTTCAGCAAGATCCAGGCCGTTCCTTTTCTCTTTTCCCCCTCTCCCTCTGGGAGAGGGCCGGGGTGAGGGCCGCACGCTCATCCAACGTCCCCACCGCTATCATCGCCCCGGCATGATAATCCATCCGCCCCAAGAATTCGATTCGCCCAACACACAAACCGCGCAACGCGCTAGACAGCCTTTTGCGGGCTGCGATATGATCAACGTTTCAAATTCATAAAACCTGCGTCAGAAATTCACAATTCCTTGCCGCCGCTCGCCTCAAATTACACTGCGGAAAGATTACACCATGTCCACCCCTTGTTACCTCGCCGTCGACCTGGGAGCGGCCAGTGGCCGCGTCATTGCCGGTCATGTCGAAAATGGCCAAGTCACTCTGGAAGAACTGCACCGATTTCCCAACGGCGCCGTCAATGTCGCCGGGACTTTGCGGTGGGATGTGCTGGCGCTTTGGAATGAAATCCAAAACGGACTCACCATCGCTGCCGAAAAATTTGGGAAAGACATCGTCTCGGTCGGTGTCGATACCTGGGGCGTCGACTATGTGCTGCTGGGGCAGGGGGATGAACTGCTGGGGCTTCCCTACCATTATCGCGACGCCCGCACCGACAACATCATGGACGTCGCCTTGTCCCACGTTCCCCGACACAAAATCTTTGAACAAACCGGCCTGCAATTTCTGCCGTTCAACACGTTGTTCCAATTGGTCGCCATGCGGCATGCGCAGCCGCGAATTCTCGATGCCGCCGAGCGACTGTTGTTGATGCCCGACTTTTTTCACTGGTTGCTCTCCGGCAGCCAGGTCATCGAATTCACCAACGCCACCACCACTCAATGCCTCGACCCCAACACCGGCACCTGGGCCGATGACCTGCTGCGCAAGTTTGAAATTCCGACCAATATCTTTCCCGAAATCGTCCCCACGGGGACGAAGTTGGGAACGCTCCGCGGAGAAGTCGCGCATAAAACCGGCTTGGGGCGAATCAACGTCGTCGCTCCGGCAACACACGACACCGGCGCCGCCATCGCCGCCATCCCCACGCAACACACCGGCCAACCGAATTGGGCCTACATCAGCTCCGGCACATGGTCATTGATGGGAGTCGAAGTTCCCGAAGCAATCGTTTCGCACCGCGCGCTGGAATTGAACGTCACCAACGAAGGAGGCATCGATGGCACCTACCGGCTGCTGAAAAACATCGCCGGATTGTGGCTGGTGCAAGAATCTCGCCGGGCATTCGCTCAACAGGGCAAATCGTTGGATTACGAGCAACTGCAAAACCTCGCCCGCGACGCGCAGCCATTTCGCTCGTTGCTCGATCCCGACGACAGCGCTTTTCTCGCGCCCGACGACATGCCGACCGCCATCGCCGCCTATTGCAGCGGCACCGGACAGCCCGAGCCGGAAACCGAAGGACAAATCGTCCGCTGCGCACTGGAAAGCTTGGCGCTCAAATACCGCATGGTGCTCGGCTGGCTGGAAGAACTGACCGGTGTGACGACCGAAGTGATCCACATCGTCGGCGGCGGCACGCAAAACGCTTTGCTCTGCCAATTCGCCGCCAACGCCTGTCGCCGCCCCGTCGTCGCCGGTCCGGTCGAAGCCACCGCCTTGGGCAACGTCCTCATCCAAGCCCGCACCGACGGAGCCGTCGGCAGTCTGTCCGACATCCGCAAAGTCGTCGCCCGCTCGGTCGAATTGAAGCATTACCAACCCGACAACGTCGACGCCTGGGACGAAGCCTATCGCCGCTACCACGACCTACTCGCCATCCCCCGGCGGTAATCTGCCGGGGGTAGCCACTGACATAATTGAGCGTTCACTATGACCAAAACCACCAACAAAAGCCGTCTGCCGCGCACGGGTACGCTGATGCTCATTGCTGTGGTTTTGCTGATTGGCGGCGGAGGGGTGATGGTTTGGGTGCCTTATCATCGAAATCAAACGGTGATTTCTGAAGTTGAGAATCTTGGCGGAACAACAGAATCGAAGATCATTCGTCCATTCTGGGTACCAAATGCGGTGGACGATGAGCATTTGAAACCATTTGAACGAGTGTGGCAAGTTGATTTACATGACACTCAAATCAGTGATGTTGGCTTAGAGTCTCTCCGTGGGATCACAAGTCTTGTGACACTGAGACTCGAAAACACGCAAATTAGCGATGCTAGCCTGGAAAATCTTCGGGGGCTGACAAACCTTGAAAATTTGGCGCTCACAAATACGCAAGTCAGTGATGCAGGGCTTGAACATCTTCGAGGGCTAACGAACCTTCAGCATTTATCACTCACCAACAACCATGTCAGCGATGCGGGACTTGAGCATCTCAGAGAATTGACCAAGCTTTCTGGACTGAAACTCGAAAGAGCCCAAGTAAGTGATTCAGGACTTGAGCATCTCCATGGGCTGACCAACCTTGAGACTTTGAACCTCTTCTTCACCACGGAAGTCACAAGAGCCGGAATCAAGAAACTCCAAAAAGCACTACCCGGTTGCAAAATCGGGTGGATACCGACGGCAGAATACCACGAAACCCCTTAAACAACTAAGCGTGCCCCATGACCAAAACCACCCCCCAAAGCCGCCTCCCGCGCACGAGCATCATGTTGCTGATTGCTGTGGTGTTGCTGGTTGGCGGTGGGGCATTGATGGTGTGGTTGCCTTATCACCAGGAACAGCGAGCGATTGCTGAAATCGAGAGACATGATGGCCTATTTCTTTCGGAGGTCATTCGTCCTGCTTGGATTCCAAGTGCGGTGGATGTTGAGTATTTGGAAGTACTTGAGAGAGTAACGGAAATATATTTATCCGATACCCAGGTCAGTGATGCTGGGCTTGAGCATCTGCAAGGGCTGACTAAACTCGAATACCTACATCTCGACAACACCCAAGTCAGCGATGCTGGCCTTGAACACCTCCGAGGTCTGACAAATCTTGAAAGTTTAGACTTCGGTAATACCCAAGTCAGTGATACTGGGCTTAAGCATCTGCAAGGGCTGACCAAACTCGAATACCTACATCTCGACAACACCCAAGTCAGCGATGCTGGCCTTGAACACCTCCGAGGTCTGACAAATCTTGAAAGTTTAGACTTCGGTAATACCCAAGTCAGTGATACTGGGCTTAAGCATCTGCAAGGGCTGACCAAACTCGAATACCTACATCTCGACAACACCCAAGTCAGCGATGCTGGCCTTGAACACCTCCGAAGTCTGACAAATCTTGAAAGTTTAGACTTCGGTAATACCCAAGTCAGTGATGCAGGGCTTAAATATCTCCATGGGCTGCCCAACCTATGGGAGCTTGACCTCCGAAATACCCAAGTCACTGATGCGGGACTTGAGAAACTCCGCGGGTTAACCAAGCTTAAAGAGCTTTCTCTCGCAATGACCCAAGTCAGTGAGGAGGGACTTCAGAAGCTCCGCGGATTGACGAAGCTTAAGAATTTAGATCTTCGTGATACTCAAGTCGGTGACGAAGGGCTAGCGCAACTCCCAGGGGCGACGAAACTCGAAAACCTGTGGCTCGACGACACTCAAGTCAGTGATGCTGGTGTAGATCATCTGAGAGGGCTGACCAACCTTCAACTCCTGACCCTCCATAATACCCAAGTCACAAGAGCCGGAATCGAGAAACTCCAAAAATCCCTACCCGATTGCGAAATCTATTGGACACCGCCAGCAGAATAACACCGAACCACGAACACAACTAAACGTGCCCCATGACCAAAACCACCCCCCAAAGCCGTCTGCCACGCACGGGCATCATGTTGATTCTTGCTGTGGTGTTGCTGATCGGTGGTGGAGCATTAATGGTGTGGGTGCCTTATCAGCGTGAGCAAACGGTAATTGCTGAGATTGAAAAGCTTGGAGGCGAAATTCAAGCAGAGATCATTCGTCCTGCTTGGATTCCAGATGTGGTGGACGATGAGTATTTGTGGGTGTTCGAGAGAGTCGATTACATTGATTTATCTGATACTCAAGTCAGTAACGCGGGGCTCAGGAATCTCCAAGAACTGAAGAATCTTAGAACCCTTTGGCTCGGTAACACACAAGTTGGTGATGCTGGGCTTGAACATCTTCAAGCATTGACCAGTCTTTATAATCTTTCTCTCAACGATCTCCGAGTCAGTGATGCAGGGCTGAAACACCTCCGAGGACTGACTAACCTATACTGGGTGTCACTCGACGGGACCCAAGTTAGCGATGCCGGGCTGGTCCATCTCCGCAGACTCACCAAGCTTAACAATTTGTACCTCGACAATACCCAAGTCACTGATGCGGGAATTGAACGACTCCGAGGGCTAGTCCAACTACATTGCCTCTCCTTCAATAATACTCAAGTCACTGACGCGGGGCTGGAAGGTCTCAAAGGTCGGACAGAACTTACAAACTTGGACCTCGATTATACCCGTGTCAGTGATGCGGGACTTGAGCATCTTCGGGAACTGCCCAACATTAAGAGTCTATCACTGGAATATACCCAGGTTACAAAAGCTGGGATTGAAAAACTCAAGGAAACTCACCCCAATTGCATAATTGATTGGATACAATCAGCGGAATAACACAGAACCACGAACACAACTAAGCGTGCCCTATGACCGAAACCACCCCAAAAAGCCGTCTGCCGCGCACGGGCACGTTAGTGGTCATCGCCATCGTTTTACTTGTCGGATGCGGCATGATGATGGTGTGGGTGCCGTATCACCGCAATCAGACAGCCATTGCTGAGATTGCACGACTTGGTGGAAGAACGGAGTCGGAGTTTGCACCTCCACTCTGGATTCCTGACGTGTTGGCTAGTGAAATAATGCCACTGTTCGAAAGGGTCTACCACATTGACTTAACCGAGACTCACATCACTGACGAAGATCTCGGGAATTTCCAAGGGCTGACGAATCTTAAAATCCTGTGGCTAGATAACACGCAAGTGGGCGATGTAGGCTTACAGCACGTCGGAGGGTTGACAGACTGTTCGCAATTATCGTTGCACAACACACCGGTCGGTGACGATGGTATGGAACACCTTCGAGGACTGAAAAACCTGCACGTTTTATGGCTTCATCACACACATGTCACGGAAACAGGTTTTAAGAGACTACAAGCTGCTCTTCCCGAATGCCAGATTCACTGGAGGCCATCAACCCCATGACCGAAGCCACCCCAAAAAGCCCTCTGCCGCGTATGAGCATCATGTTGCTTTTTGCTGTGGTGTTGCTGATTGGCGGGGTCGTGTTGACGCTGCGAAGACCGGCCTACCGAGAACAGCAGGCAATTGCTGAAATTGATCGGCTGGGCGGAATGGCTAAATCGGAAATCATTCGTCCCCGCTGGATTCCAGAGTCGATTGGCGACGAGAATTTGGCCGTTTACAACAGAGTTATTCTTGTCAATTTATCGAACACCCAAGTCAGCGATACGGGACTGGAGCACGTCGGCGGATTGAAACAACTACGAACACTGCAGCTCAACAACACCCCGGTTGGCAATGCCGGGCTTGAGCATCTCCAAGGGTTGGCCAACCTTGAAGATCTAGATCTCAACAATACCCAAGTCAGTGATGCAGGTCTTGAGTCGCTTCGAGGGCTGAATCACCTTTCGGAACTTCGGCTGGGTGGCACCCAGGTCAGCGGTTCGGGGCTGGTGTCTCTCCGGGGGCTGACCAACCTGGCTTATCTATATCTCGACGATTCCCAAGTCGGCGATGCGGGGCTTGAGCATCTCGGGGGGGTAAAGAACCTGAGAGTTCTATCGCTGGAAAATACCCAAGTTAGCGACGCTGGGCTTGATCATCTTCGAGGATTGTCAAATCTAAACAGTCTAAATCTCAACGATACCCGAGTCAGCGACGTTGGACTTGAGCATCTTCAAAAATTGCCCCAACTAGTACAACTTACGCTCGATAACACCCAAATTAGTGATGCGGGGCTTGAGCATGTTCATGGGTTTCCCCAACTTGATCAGCTATCGCTCAACAACACACAAATCAGTGATGCGGGGCTTGAGCATCTTCGAGGGTTGACTCACTTTATTCAGATTTCACTCGAAAACACTCACGTGACGCAAGCCGGGATCGATAAACTCAAACAAGCCTGTCCTTGCTACATTCGATGGACACCGCCATCGGAATAACGCCGAACCACTGACACGAGACCGCGGCCGCCATGACCGAAACCACCCCCAAACGCCGACGACCGCGCAAACGCGTGATACTGCTCATCGTCGTGCTGTTGGCGGTGAGTAGTGCTGTGCTGGCCGTCTGGTGGCCGTATTATTGTGAGCAAGTGGCGATCGCTAAAATCGATGAATTGGGGGGATTGACACGGACGGGGATCGTGCGTCCTCGCTGGATTCCTGAAGCGGTCGATGATCGTTATTTGGTCCTGTTTGAGCGAATCGATGCGATCAGTCTGTCAGTTCCCCAGGTCGGCGATGCGGAACTTGAGCAATTTCGCAAATTGACCAACTTACAGATCCTGATTCTCAACAACACACAAGTCGGCGACGCGGGGCTTGCTCGACTGCGAAAACGGAAAAAAATTTGGGACCTTTCGCTGGATCAGACCCAAGTCACCGATGCCGGGCTTGAGCACCTGCGGGAATTGCCCAACCTGCAATGGCTGAGCCTGAAAAACACGCAAGTATCTGACGCCGGGCTTAAGCATCTGCAAGGACTCAGCAAACTTCAACTCCTTTCGCTGGATGAGACCCAGGTCACTGATGCGGGACTTGCGCATCTCAAGGGATTGAACAAACTAGTGGCCCTCTCGCTGAATAACACGCAGATCGGCGACGTCGGGGTCGAGTCGCTCGGTGAGCTGAAGACCCTCAGATACCTCTCTGTCTGTAACACCCAAGTCACGCGAGACGGATACTGGGCCCTTCGGTTAGCTCTGCATGGTTGTGATATCCGCTGGACGCCTCCAGCGAAATAGCGTCTCCGGCGATTGCGACTGTGCTTAGAGCATTCCTATGCCGGTCACGGGGAATTCTCCCCACAACGGCGGCTTTTTGTGGGCTGCGCCCGCCCTGATTGCGAAGCGATCATGGCCACCCATTGATTTTGTATGAGATTCGCAATCTTTTACTGCATTGCCACTTACGGCGAATTCACCTCTCGGGCATCCGTCGGTTTCAAGATGTCTTGTAACGCATTCGGGGTCACTCCGCTTCACTGGGTAGAGGGAGCAAACAGTTGCTCCTCACCACAAACTAAACAATCAATCCGACAGACCCAAACCCCAGCGAGGTGAACCCCATGCGACAAATTTTCATTCGACTGACGACCACCCTTTGCGTTGCCACAGCCCTGTTGTGCACGGCGACGACGACTCCCGCGGCGGACGACCTGTTTTCTTCCGACAGCTTGAAACAAGTCTTCAATCCCGCGCCACCACAAAACGCAACACCGCCGAGTCCTCCGCAACAATCCCCAGTGCAGCCGGTTCCTCCGCAGCAACCGCCCACCCAAACGCAACCACCAAGCCGGGCGTTGGATCCTGCTGAGATCCCGAATTTCCTGATGCTGATGGGGTATCAATCCGAGGACCTGGGCGATGGGGTCTTTAAGACCACCTTGAAAAAAGGGGAATGGAATCTGCCATACGCATTCGTGATCAGCCCCAACAAGGCTCAATTTTGGGTCACCCTGTCGCTGAACACGCTGCAAGAAGGCGTTTCGATTCCCGCCGAAAAAATGCAGAAGATGTTGAATTTCAACCACCAATACGGCCCGATTCACTTTGCCTACAGCGAAAAAACCCGGCGGATTTACGTTTGCCGAGCCTTGGAAAACGATGGCCTGAATCCGGCAGAAGTGAAGAAAGTCATCGAAGTCTTGGCCGAGTTGGCGATCAATAACGAAGACTTGTGGAACCACACCAAATGGCAAACGGCTCAACAGCCGCAGGTTCAACAACAAACGCCGCAAGCACCGGTTCAGCAGCAACCGACACCGGCACACGTCGGCACATGGCGGTCGACCGCACCGGACAACTCGACGTTTCAGCTAACCCTAAACGCCGACGGGAGCTTTGTGCTCTACCACGTGCATGGCTCGAAGACCGACAAGTCCGTTGGCCGCTACACGTTGGCTGGAAACAGTCTGACCTTGTTGATGACTGAAACGGACAAATTGGAAGCCTATTTCACTTGGTACAACAACGGCACATGGCGATTCCTGATGAAAGACGCCCAACCGGGTGCCCAGGGCCTGCTGTTCGCTAAAGCGTAATCTCGACCGCAAAACTTGTGAAAACTTCAACCGCCCGGATCAATTCTGATTCGGGCGGTTTTCTTTATGTTACTCTGTAGTAATGGGTTACGGCGAATTGATGCTCGAAAAACTTCCGGCCCTAGCATTTATTTTGAATCGCACTGCAACATTTGCGACGGAACTCCGCTTGGAGATGTAGCTGGTTAAAAACCACACGATGGTTTCTCCGGCGAAATCAAAATTCTCTGCCAAAAATTGCCAAACCGTGGCGCGTCGCTGCTGGAATTGGGCATTACCGAGTAGAGCAAACACGAAACATTCTCTCCCCCACTCAAACACAGACTCGATCACAACCCTAAAGGGATGCCATGAAAACCCTCATTCATCTGACTGCCGTTGTTTGCCTCCTGACACTATCAAGTGTGGCCGAAGCCGATTCCAAAACGGGTGGACGTCGCGGTGGCGGCCAGCGTGGACATCACGGCCGCCGGCATCATGGTCGTCACCACGGTCGACATCACGGCCATCACCGCGGCCACCATCATGGTCGTCACTACGGTGATTATTATGGTTACGGGCCGCGGGGGGGATTTGTGAGCGATCCTTTCGCCCCGATCGACGAAGGATTCGTTGTCGATCCGCTGGTCGGCGAAGCTGAAGTGATTCGTTCATTGGGCGAATTCAACCGCAATACGTCCGAAGCCTTGATCAACCTCGAAGAGGCTCGCCAAAAGGCCATCGAAAACCATCGATTGAGCGTTGAAACGCGGTACGAACTGAAACGGCAATGGCGGGAACGTCAAAATGCCCGGCTTAGCCGACGGCGCCGTCCCCAACCGCGTGACGGAGAAGCACGCCCAAAGACGGAGAACCGATTGGATGATGACGAGTTCAATCGCCTGACCGGAGAAATCGAATGGCCGGAAGTCCTGCTCGACACACAGTTCGAAGACTACCGTATCGCTTTTGAACAAATCTTCGCTAACCCCACAACAAAAGAATCGGGAGCCGGCACCAACCTGCACCGCGACGTCAACGAACTGGCCTCCTACATGAGGGAGCAACTGCGGTTTCAAGTCGCCGACATGTCAGCCGCCGATTATATCGCTGCCAAGAAATTCATCGACCGGTTACTCAATGAAGCCCGTAGTACGGAGGTGCAAGTGAATAGCGACAGTGCAATCACCGCTCTGAAATAAATGTGACGATTCTTTTCAACTCCAACTCCAAATCAAACCCCCGTCTGCGACTTCGTCGCGACGGGGGTTTTAGCATTTCCGCACAAGTAAATATTCGTCCCCCATGTTGCTCCGCCCGCGACGGGACTGCATCACCGCAGGCAACGGCGATTTGACAAACCGGCGACGACTGCACAGACTGAGGAGCGATTCTGTTGAAGGTCTTCAATGATCATTTGTCATTCTTCGTCGAAAGGCTCTCGCAATGCGCGTTTCCCTGGTTCTGCTGTTTGGCGTGTTGTTCGCGATTGTGGCTGACGCCGGAACTCTCGCAGCCGCCGATGCCGACAAGCCGAACGTTTTGTTTTTGATTTGCGATGACCTCAACTGCGACCTCGGTTGTTATGGGCATCCACAAGTCAAATCGCCCAACATCGATCGATTGGCGCAGCGGGGCGTGCGTTTCTCCAACGCCTATTGCCAATACCCGTTGTGCGGACCCAGCCGCGCGTCTTTCATGACCGGGTTGTATCCCGACCAAACCTTGATTCATCGCAACAGCATTTATATTCGCGAAACAGTTCCCAACGTAAAAACGATGTCGCAAATGTTCCGCAGTGAGGGACATTTCGCCACGCGCATCGGCAAGATCTATCATTACGGCGTTCCACGGCACATCGGCACCAGCGGGCATGATGATCCCTTCTCCTGGGATTACACCATCAATCCCCGCGGTCGCGACAAAGACGAAGAGGATTTGATCTTCAGTCTCATTCCAGGCCAGTTCGGCGGAACGATGAGTTGGCTGGCCGCTGAGGGGACCGATGAAGAACAGACCGACGGCATCGCCGCCACGAACGCCACCGAATTGCTGCAGACGTATGCCGCTGACAAACGGCAGTTCTATCTAGCGGTGGGACTCTATCGTCCGCACACGCCCTACGTGGCGCCCAAGAAATACTTCGACATGTATCCGTTGGATAAGATCCGCGTGCCAACTGTCCCTGACGGCTACTTGGATACACTCCCCAAACCAGCGGTCCGCGCGATTCGACGAAAAAAGCAAAACTCAAACCTGCCGGACAAACTCGCCCGCCAAGCGATTCAAGCTTATTATGCCTCGATCACCTTTGCCGATGCCCAAGTCGGCCGCATTCTCGATGCACTGGATGAAGCGGGGTTGTCGGACAATACGATCGTGTTGTTTACGTCGGACCACGGTTATCACATGGGAGAACATGGCCATTATCAAAAAACGACGCTTTTCGAAAATGCGGCGCGCGTCCCCTTGATCATCGCCGGCCCCGGTGTCACAGCCAAGGGAGCCATCACCAGTGCACTCGCCGAAATGGTCGACTTCTATCCCACGCTGGCCGAAATGACCGGTTTGACAACTCCGGACTATCTACCCGGCGTGAGTCTCGTGCCGGTGCTGAAAGATCCGACACAAACTCCCCGCGATTCCGCACTCACGCAGTACGACTCCGGATACAGCATTCGCACACCGCGATATCGCTACACGCATTGGGGGCCCGACGGAGAAGACGGTGCCGAATTGTATGACCACCAAACGGACCCAGAGGAGATGGTCAATCTGGCCAACAAGCCGGAGTTCGCCGAGTTGGCCCTGCAGCTGTCTAAGCAACTCAAAGAACGCATCGCCGATGCGAAGCGCAAACCCCCCGGCGTGAATCAAATCCAAAACCGCAAAACCCGCAGAGTTCCAAGATCAAAAATTGGCCCACGATAAACGGTTGCTGAACCGTACGTCCCAGGACGTTCTCGATTCCACGGCAGGTGGGTCCCAAGCACCACGTCTCCCAAACCGACCGCTTGCGGTCGTGCGCAGCGACATCTGTAATTTAGACAAATGGCGCGCAGCCCGATTCACAATTGAGCTACGGTTTTAATGTTGCCGAAATACAACACGGCTGAGCACGGCAGCGCGCGATCCATCGTCTTGAGAGAATTCGGGTTATGGCAAATCCCTGGCGGCGGTGTTGCCAAATGCCCACATGCTGGCGTTAGCGAGGGAAGACGGTTTCGTGATGGTTTAAGAAAATACCAAACGCGTTAAGTGTTGCCCTCGATTGAAGTTATCCGTGGTGCGGTATTGCTGTTTCATACAGAATAATGCCCGGGCAAATCGATTGGCATCACGATTGCATTAAGAGACTGTCATACAACACAAGACAACAACTCACGCAAACACACCAACCGCGTGAACTCTCCCGCCCCGCTCACCCAGCGGGGTTTTTTTATGCGCGGCTGAAGTCACAGGCAGCTAACAGCCCGTTGAAAACCCAAAAACATTCGCGAGTCGGGTGTGCTCCTAAACAAGCAGCTGCTCCACATCAGCCAGCGCGCTTTCCGTAGGCGCTGCCACGATCAGGTGCATCAGCTTCGGCGGCTGTCCGCCAATAGTGGCCGGTGAAGTCGGTATGATGCGGCAGTCGGCGGGGAGTTTCCGGCGAATGTGCTCCCATGGGGAATCTTCGGATCCCTCCAACGGTTGAAAAGGGAAATGCAACCAGGCGCCCGCTTCACCGGGGACAAGACAGCGCCGAAACCCCCAGGCCAACCGGCCCATCGTCAAGCGGGCGTTGATATCTTGCAGTGGACGGATGCGGATTTCTCCCTGCTGATCGCGATACCGCATGGCATCGATGCCCAACGGGCCGAAGTATCCGGTTTGTTGCATATGAACTGCTAATCGCCGTCCCACGTCGACCGCTGTTTGCCAAGCGGTGGCCGCTGCGGCGGAAATCGTGAGCCGACTTCCGCGGTAGTGACCAGTTGCGTCGCACAATTGCGGCGTGATGCCCAACAACTGCGGTTCGCCGTCCCGGGGAATCTCAAATTGCAGCCCGGCTTCGTCGATGCGTTGCACCCACGGTTCGAACAGCACCGCTCCATCGCGCGCGAGTCGTTTTTTGGCCCAGTTGATGGTCGGCGTCTCGACCTCCACGCCGCTTCCAAGATGCCGTTCGCGGCCCGACATGCCAAAGCGTGCTTTGAGCACCCAACCGAGGGAGAAGTTCGCTGATTGCTCGATCACCCTTGCCAGTTCATCGAGATGACAAATTTCGGCAGCGCCATCCAGGCCGCAATTCCAGCGGGTTTCCAATTCATAGGCGACACGGCGGCAGTTCGCCTGTTTCACAACTTCTAACGGCGGATGCTCGGCGGATGCACCGGTTTGTGTTGCCAACTTCAGAGCGACGTCTGACCAACCCCACGGAACCAGACTCAGGTCCCGTGGTAAGGACGCCCCGGCGGTCACGAGTCGTGGTCGCGGCATCCCCGCTGCAGTGAGGTCATTGAGATGGGATTCATCAAATGGTGCCGGACACCACAGGTAGTCCTCTTCATCCGCGAGCGCGATCAGTGCGGGCGTCAATTCCGCATTGATCCGGCCCAGTTTGGAGTCGGGAGACGGAGCGCCGGCGCCGGTCAAATGGTGTTCGAAATCAAAATTACCGTAGAGGAGGCGGGGCATCTTAAAATTGTAGCGATGCGGCGTTTTGAGAGCACTGCTGCCATCGGGCGACTTTAGCCAAAACCGCGCGCAGCCGGTCAACAAAGTGCATCAGTCCGCACAAACGGAATAATTGGAACGACCCGTTCCTACCCCCTGTATAGCACCCCAGTTCAGGGGCGAATCGGTGATGCGGTCATTCCGGCTATGACGATCCTAATCCCCGTGACTGCCGTAGGACATCGGCCAGTCATGCGGTATTTGCGTTTTAAGAGTCTTCCGTCATTCGGACCCAGATGGCGGTCAAGCGATCCTTTCCCCAGAACCAGCAGCCCGCATGTTACTCACCCACGCAGCGGAACGCGCTCTCTTGCATAAGACGACAGCAGCTCTTGGAGTTGTAGTCTGTCTGTGGTTATGCGCATTGAGTAGTGGTTGTCATCACGATGTTGCCGTGCCTGAATTGACGTGTGATATGCGCGGTGTTTCGGGAGATGCCTTGGTCGTGCCGGCCAATGCTCAATGGGTTGATAGCGGAATGGACGTGCAGTCGGGGGAATCGGTGACGTTGGTGGCGCACGGACGAATTCGTCATCTCATCCCCCAAACCGAGCAGGAAATCGAAAAATCCGAAGCGGGACCGGCAGGGACCTTTTTCTACGACGATTCTCAGGGGCATCAAGAATTCCCCTTGCCGGCAGCGGGCAGCGGACCGGCGCCTTGTTATTGCCTGATCGGCCGCATCGGCGAGGGACGTCCGTTTTTTGTCGGCGACGGAATGAGCATTGCGGCTGAGTCGACCGGTCGCTTGTATTTGGGCGTCAACGACTTCGATGTCAGCGACAATACCGGTGAGTTCTATGTCGAGGTCTCCAAACCCGACACCGTGCAACCCGTGTCGTTCCGGCAGGATGTTCGCCGCGACGCACCGGAAGGGCTTCCGGCGGCGGGGTGTTCTGTGGTCGTGTTTTACGTCGACGGACTGCGGCCCGACGTGTTGGAGGAAATGTCGGCCATGCACCATGTGCCGCATCTGACGGAGCATTTCATCGACGGCGGAACGCATATGCGGAACACCTTTACCGCGTTTCCCTCCGATACAATCACCTCCAATGGAACGATGTGGACCGGATGTTTTTCGGATCGGCACGGTATCAAGGGGCAGATTCGCTTCAGCAGGCAACGGCTGGAATCAGAGTCCGGTTTGGATCCCATGGGCCCCAGCCGGACATCACGGCTATTGCGGCCGCACGGGACGGACAAATTAATACACAATGCCCAGGCTGCGACGGTCGGCTATTTTGAGGGTAACGAAGCAGAGATTCGTTGGAAGTCCTCAAAACGGACAGGCATTCCGGCGGTTTACGATTACCTCCGCGTCGAGGGCAACGATTGGGCAACCGGTGTTCTGCCCATCATGACCGATGCGCCGCCTTCCATGTGGACGCGGAGTCTCGCGCGGCATTTGCCCTATTTTCAGGCGCATCAGGCTTGGCAATACATCGACGATGCCAACGCGCACTTCGCTGTCCGGCATTTGCTCAATCGCGAACAACCGCTAACGGTGATTTGGCTGCCGGAAACCGACTCCGTCAGTCACAAATATTGCCGCGGTCAATTTGGCACGACGCGTAAAACAATCGCTATGGCGGACGTATTAGTGGGAGATGTGACCGAAGAGCTGCGGGCGCAGGGACGGTTGCAGAATACGTATCTCGTGCTGGTCAGCGACCATGGGCATCTGGGAGGCCGCAAGACTCACTTGACGCGATACGATCTGGTGCATGAACTGTTTTTTCGCGAACGAGAAGTCACGGCCGATGGCCGCTGGGTTGGCGGCGGGTTAGGACTCTCGGTGCGGCAACACCGATTAGAAAACTGGCACACAGGCGATACGAAAGACAAGATGGTTTACGTCGACGGAAATTCTGACGGAGCCGCACGCATCTTTTTGCCCAGAGGAAACTATCAGTCAGGAGATTGGAACGGTCCCAACCGTCCGGCCGATTTACTGGCCTACCAAATCGCGCCGCACTTACCGGCGGTCGATTTACCGCAATACATCGTCAGTTCCCGAGCGGTCAACCATGCCGGAGAGGAACAAAACCCTGTCGATTTGGCGTTGATGAAACTGGATGATCGTTCGATCCTGATCACCACAGCGGACCGCGGACAGGCGATCATTGATCGGCGGCAACGCAAAAAAGGAGGCTGGGAGTATCGCTATACGGTCGTTGACAATGTCCGTCCTGGCGCAAATGGCGCAGCCGAATTCGATGTCGTAGAGAATCCCAAAACCGATCCGCTCAAACTGCTGCAGGAAGTTTGGCCGCAGTACTTTACTTATTACCACGACGAGGAAAAGTGGCTGCAACTGACGGCGCCGACCGAGTATCCTGATGGCGTGGTGACGCTGACCCGGCATATGTTGTGGCAGGATCACCTCAAAGTCCGTGAGCAAGAATACGCACCCGATCTGGTCGTGACAGCCCGGCATGGTTGGTTTTTCGGAACGCAGAACACACCCGGGACGACGCACGGCTACCCATTGGCCGATGCGGTGCGGGCCACTTGGTATCTGTCGGGACCGAATATTCGTCGCGGCGCGCGGATTCACGAACCTGCCCGTTTGGCTGACTTGACACCCACGATATTGACGATGGCTTCGGTCAATACGCGCCCGGAGTGGTTTGAAGGAACTGTCCGTCGCACCGTCTTCGCAACTGCTGCCGCGGAACCGTCCGCCGACGACACGCCGGTGCATTGGCGCGACGTGGATCTGCAGGCATGGGACAAACTGGATTATGCGCCGGTCCCCGAATTTGACCGGCAGCCGATCACCGTCAATCGCCCCGGCAGCCCCTGGGATGTCAACAACATCGCTTACAACGCTTTGACCGTCGGAGATTGGAGCGTCTTTCGTTTGGTGGACGACGCTTTAGCTCCCGGCAAGGATAAAAAGAAGCCTGTAACCGAAACCGTGGACAGCATCGAACGTCGCGGTCGGCGATCCCGTCACAAATGGGTCGCCGAAGGGACGCACGCGTTGAATGTCTCAGAGGTCTCGCTAAGCGACTATAGCCTGACCTCGTCGGGGAATATGTACCGCGCAAACGGTGTCGTCGACTGGTTGCAAAATCGAGGGACACGGCTTGACGAAAAGATCTCCGACAAAGTCGGCCGCAACACCGTGCTCGGCGCTCCGAAAGTCAATCGCGCTGTGGACGGCGTGCAGGACGGCTACTGGGATGTCTACAAGTACGTCCAGCGGTTGATGGTCGAGGTGTTGGACGAAACCGTGCTCAACGGTCTTGAGAACAACGTCGACCGCGCAATCAACGCATCGCGAAAAACACCCCCGGAAATCCTCGTGCAATAACGCCCTGCACGGCTACGCCTCGCATGCATTGGGTGCGTTGCGACGTCCCATTAGCTTATGGGCTGCGCCAAAAAAAGGCCTCACGCAAAGACGCCAAGCCGCAAAGAAGACAAAAGAGGGTAAGTTGCCTTTCGGCGTTCGTGAAGACTTGGGAATGTCGTGCAGCTATTCGGACCAGCGACCACTTAGAGTATGTGATCAATGGGGAGGGCGAAGCTCCAGCTGAGCCGCGATGGATCAAAACGCTGAACAAATCCGTCGGATCACTGCACGCCCAGGGGAAGAAAGCGGCTCAGCAGGAGCTTCGCCCTCCCGCTGCGTTGAATTAAAAAAACCGAAGTCATATTTCTAAAGCAGACTCGTAGCTGTCGCGCAACAGATTCGCTTTGCCAAGAAATTCTTTGCGGCTTAGCGCCTCTGCGTGAGGTTTTTCTCAGCGACACAGCAAGCGTCGCAACGCACCGAGGTTAGCAAGCAGTGCGGGGCACTCGGGCACTCCGGATCGTCAAAATACGATTTCGATCCGTTGTTTTTCGTCGAGCTTTTTGGAGTGGACTTCGATGATGTCCCGGACCAGTTCAAACTTCGCAGGTGGAATTTCGATGGCGATTTGACGGGCTTTGGGAATCACCAACTGGCGTGGAAAGTGAATTCCCTTCTGCACACGGCCAATGCTGGCGCGATAACCGTCGGTGCCGGTCACGGTGCCGGTTACATCGGCGCGTAAGTCACGAATGGGGACGAGACGATTCAGCTGAATCACAATCTTATAGGATTTGAACGGTTCGGGATCTTCGGGAACGGTCCAGACCGAAAAACTGCCTTGGGTGATCACTTTGCCTTTGTTGGTCGGCATTGCAAATCCGCCGCGCTTCCAGGACTTGCCGTTGCCGCCCCCTTCATTCACCATGTCCAACGCATTCTGAGGCAGCGCGGGCAATGTGGCGGCTGTATCGCCGAAATCGCTCAGCACGGTATCCGGGACAAATCGCACATTGTCTGTGATCGATTCTGAATTCAAGGACGACAGTTCGCTGGCATCCGCAAGGGTGTCGGTCAGTTCAAACTCCGTGTCAGCCAATGATTCCAAGGGCAGCTTTTTATCAACGCTTGTTTCCGTAAACAACGCGTTGATCGGGCCGCGATCGCCGGGGTGGTCCTCCAGTCGTAGTCCAAACAAGAACAACATTAAGGCGATGCCCAGAAACAGCAGCACATGCACCCCAGCCGACACGACCAACGACAGCCCCTCAGGACCGGTCGCCCATTGACGCAAATCTCGTCGCCAAGTCCGAATTGTTTCCCAGATGGTCGGAGACTCAGCCACAACTGGACCCAGGGCACGCTGCCGTTTTGCGGATTCGGAGCGCAAACGCGCACGGACGGAAGTTTTTCCGTCGCCCGGCCTCTGACGTGCTGACGCTGTGCTGGTCGAAGTCGACTGCCGTTGCGTCTCTTCAGGTGAATGAGGTGTACGAGTGGCCATTGAGCTCCATGCGGAATTTTCTAGCCTGGGGCCGACCACAAAATCCATCGTTGTACGATGGCTCGGTGTTCGCCCCTACATCGATATTATAGCTGTGAACCGGGACAGGGGTAGAGGATTTCCACGAGTTTCAGCCTGCGAAGAGGTTCCTGCAGGCAACTACGGCGGACAAAACAACTTGCGCCAGTTCGCCTAACGATGGTGCTGCGGATGTTCGCCTAATCGATAAACGGGAGTTCAGACCGTTTGTTCACCAAAATATCAGCGAATTTCCGTCCCGTCACCGATAATGGGTACTCATGAAAGTCAGACGGGCAGACCCAGGCGTATTCTTCGGCATTTGGCTGCGTGGTTGTGTTGGCCAATCTGCCCGTGAAGCACAACAGTTGAATTCGGTACCGGGTGACGCTGTGACGGAACTGTTTCAGTAGATCCTCGACGTGGGCAGCCAGCCCAAGTTGCGTTTTTAGATGGCCTTCTAGTTCGCCTCGAATTTTCCGCAGATCACGGCCATTGTGAGGGGCGGAAAATTCAGACGTTGCAAATCGTGGAAAGTCCCACAGTCCGGCCCAGCGTTCGCCGTGCGGGCGTCGACACAACAGGTATTCTTCGTTGTGCACAATAGCAACAGCGGCTTCGGTCACATCGGTGAGCTCCGGGCGCTTTTGTGGAACCGGAATTCGGTCCTGTGATCCGGATTGAAACGCGCGGCAACCCGATTTGACCGGACAAGCAAGGCATTGCGGATCCACCGGTGTACAGACCGTCGCCCCCAGATCCATCAACGCTTGATTGAACGTCCCCGGTTGTTTGCGCGGCAGAATCGATTCCGCGAACTGCCACAGCAACCGTTGTCCGCTGCTTGAGCGCGGGTCCTGTTCGTATCCCAACAATCGGCTGTACAGCCGCAAGGTGTTGGCTTCGACGATTGCCGCGGGACGATCATACGCAAACGAGACAATCGCCCCAGCCGTGTAACGTCCAATGCCCGGCAGCGATTCCAGTGCCGCGACATCTTTGGGAAATTCTCCACCAAAATCGGCGACGATGATGCGGGCCGCCTTATGGATATTCCGGGCACGACTGTAATACCCCAACCCCTCCCACATCCGCAGCACGTCGTTTTCCTCGCCCGCCGCTAAGGTTGACACGTCGGGGAAGCGTGCAAGGAATCGCTTGAAGAAGGGAACAACCGCCGTGACTGTCGTTTGTTGCAGCATGATTTCGCTGATCCAAACACGATACGGATCGCGGCTATTGCGCCAAGGCAACTCACGACCATACCGCGCATACCACCGCCGCAACTGACCACGAAACCGCTGCCGCCAATCAGCATCGAACTCTGCAAGGAGATCCGTGTCGCTTGATTTCATCCGTGAGGTTTTAGAGTGAGAGTAGAACGAATGGTAAAACTGAGAGCGTCCGGGAGGGCGAGGCTCCCGCCGAGCCAAGATGAACCAAGACGCTTAACAAAACCATTGGGTCGCTGCATGCGAAGTGGAAAAAAAACGGCTCAGCAGGAGCTTCGCCTTCCCGCTGCGCTGAAAGACCGTAGGCTTTAGGCCGTAGACTGTAGCAATAGCATAGGCAATCCAACCCTAAAGCCTACCGTCTACAGCCTACAGTCTCGTCCACGCCCATTTCAGAGGCGATGAACAACCTCAATCCTCAATCGGGCGTTGTCCCCACGGGAGCGGCATCGTGGGGGCGTGGCGTTGGTGGCGGCCGCGTTGGTCTTTGGGGCGTGGGCCGAAGTAGTTCACGAAGGCGCAGAGTTGTTTGACCGCTTCGCGATACACCCGCTCCCCTTTTTCTGCAGTGGCCAATTCCGCTTCGCCCAACACGCCGGTGTCGGAGTAACTGCTCGTCCAAGACACAAGCGTCGCCGGACCGGCGGAGAAGACGTCGACCCAGTTAAAGGGGCTCTCTTCTTCGTTGAAGGAAATGACGCCATTCTTAATCAAGTCCGTGCGGACGTTATCGCCGTCCAAATACATATACATCGATGTTTCGAGTTCACCCGCATGGGCGCAACCACCCGGGAACTTGCTTTCCCGCCAACTGGGAATGAACTCCGGATCGACGGTGAGCAATTGCCACCAAGCCGCCAGCACACATTCCGCATCGGTCTCCAGATTGGTGCGCCGCGCCGCAAGATCCAAGTTGGGCATATTCGAACCATGCCCGTTGAGCAGAATGATTTTCTTAAAGCCGTGGTACGCCAGCGACTTCGTGACGTCGAGCACTTGGCGGATGAACGTCTCGTAGTGCGTGTTGATCGTTCCAGGAAAATCCATCACGTGCCCGGTGTAGCCATAGGGGATCGTGGGCAGGACCAGGATTTTATCCGTCATTTCTTGGCCGGCACCGTGAGCAACCCCACCGGGGCAGACCAAATCGACGTCCAACGGCAAATGCGGACCATGCTGTTCGACCGCGCCGACGGGAATGATACAGACCTTACCAAGATCGACCGCATCATTGATTTCGGGCCAGGTCAATTTTTCGTAGCGGTACTCGGTTTCAGCGCGGCTAGACATCGGGTGGCTCGCAGTATGGGGTGATAAGAATCGTGGCAAATGAATGTCATGATTCTACACACTTTACCGCACCATACCAGCACCTTGACTGTTTCAATAACCGATTCGTACGTCCGTAGCCCGTCACCTCCGACCTCAATCTGTGGCGTTACGACGTGGCTTCTTGATTGCGATTCAATTTGGCCAGACGCATCAACCGTCGCGCGTACAACGGAGGTTGCGTCGATGTCTCCGCGGTTTCCGTGCTGGAACTCAACGGTGTCGTAGAGCTCGCTGTGCCCTGTTTCAAGTCTTTGAAGGCCCAGCGGCTCAACAAGCCCACGGCCACAGCGGCAAGACAGCCCCACAACAAATGTCCCCAAAACGACGGCGAGACCGGTTCTGTTGCTGTAGAAGCCGGCGCGAGGATCACTGCGTGTGCTTTATGGCCGGTGGTGGTCGTGGCGATTTTAGCTTTGATCGACTCGAGTTTGTTCTCAGCTGCCTGCGTTTCCAATTGCGCTTTCTGCAGACGGTCTTGCAATTCGGAATGCCGGATGATTCGGGCTTGCTCCAAGTCCCATTGGTCTTGCAGATCGTCTTCCCGTGTTTGCTTTTGACGCAAATCCATCGCCAAGGTCCTCAGTAACAGCGCCCGACGATCATTTTGGTCCGGCTGGTCGATCGTCGAAATCTGTTGGATTCCGGAACCCGTTTCTGAGAGGTCATCGATTTGCCGCAGCAACTCCGCTTGTTTGGATTGAATTTCAATCATTCGCGGGTGACGCGCGCCATAGTATTGTGAGTACTCACGCTCGGTTTGCCGCAATTGTTGCAATTCGTCGACCAAATCCGCATGGCTCATCACCGCTTGGACGATTTCCTTGGCGGAACCGGTCGAGAGTTGGGCTGCTACAAGATTCACGGCTGAACCGGTTTCGAGTTCTTGGCTCGCTTCGTGATAACGGTTTTCCGCATCAAGACGATCCGCTTTGGCTTCAACGATTTGAGCGGAGAAACTTTTGATCCGTTCCATGGATGCCATTTGGGCCGTTTCGGACAGTGATTCCTCATCCATCTGGTTTTTAATAGCGGCAATGGTTGTCTTGCCGGCTTGCAGTTGCTGCTGTGCTTCTTGATTGTTCTCTTTGAGCTGTTCGATACGGGGCAGAGCGACGCTCGATTTGAGTTGTCGTGAGTTCTCCACATAGCCGTCTGCGAGAGCATTCAGAATCGACTCTGCTTCGCCGGCATCCTGGCTGAGGCAGCGCAACTGCAACGTTTGATTCTCTTCGTTGAAGGAAACCGACAACTGTTGCGCGACCGCGTTGAGATCAAGCAGCGGTTTGCCCGCTTTGGTGCGCTGCGCATCGAGAGCGGCGAACGCGTGGTCAAAAACCGCTTCGGGAATCTCGGACATCGACTTGGGGTCGACCGGTTGATCGTGCGGTTTGACGTTGACCGTCGTTTCCAGCACGGTTGTCGCCGTCAGGTAGTGGATCAGGCAAACGCCCAATACAGCGATGGCGGCCGCCCATGGTTTGCGGATGATTTTATGCAGATTTAGTTTGAATTTCATTTTCATTTGCTCAACCATCCCTCGACTGTTTGCTTAAGCTTACTTCCGGCCGGACGCTCGACGTGAATCACATCGCCCGGTTGAATGGCCGGAGATTGTTGTGGATTCGCTTCCAGTTCCGCCCACGATCGCGACCAATTGCGACCGGGCCAACCCGTTTCATTCATCCGTATCAACGTGATTTTCAGAGCGTTCCCTTCGTCCTTGACCCCACCGGCCAATCGCACGGCATCCAGCAATGTGATGTCATTGCTATTGGGGATATTGAATGCTCCGGGGTTTTGGACCGAACCCAAGACTTTAATGGGGGGCACCAATTCGCTGACGCCGACGATATCCCCTTCACCCAGTTGGAGTTCAATCAACGCCCGGCGATCCTCTTCGCGTTGGGCATCGAACCAGATGATTTCATATTCCGTTCCCGGTGAACCAGATTGTGGTTGATCACCAGCAACCGCGTTGACCTCTGGGGCCGCAGCAATTGCAGGAGCAATCTGATCCGCGGCCATTTCCAAGGGATCTTCACTCATAGTTTCTGATTCCAAGGAGAGTGGATTGACGGCTCCACCGGGTGTCTCCCCTGGGATTGGATCGAGTGTCTCGTCAGCTAATGCAAACAAGGCCGCCGTTTCCGCAATGGGCGCCGTTGCCTGGAGGTTGAGCGGTCGTGCTACGGAGATTTGACCGCCGGCGTTTGTCTTCAGTCCCGCCGAAACCAGTGCCGAATAGACGCTGGCATCTTCGCGGGGCAGGGCGATGATGCCGGGGCGTTCGACCGCTCCTTCGACATAGACTTTGACGCGCGGCACTTCCAGTTCCCGAACAATCACGGTCGGATTCACCAGCAGTTCACGGCGCTGATATTCATCTTTCAGGCCTTTTTCGATGTCGGCGCGGGTCAGTCCCGTGACGACCGGTTGGCCCAATAACGGAATTTCTAAGCTACCGTCCGTGTGAATCCGGGCCGGGAACGTATGCGGCTCTTCCGGCTGGAACAGATTTGAGACGGTGATTTCCAACAGATCCCCCGGTTGGACTGGGGCGGTCTGTGGTGTGGGGCGAATGGAATTGATATCCAGCGGTGGCGACATTTGTGCGTCGTCGTTACTGAAATTGGCAAACCAATTGAGCGCGGGCTGCGCAGCGCCGGCAACCGGTGCTTCAAACATCCGACACCCGGAGCAGGCCAGGAGGGCTAATGTCGGCAGCAGGAGGGCCGCAACGCATTGGGCGCGGTCGCCTGCGCGTAATGGATTCATCATGGACAGAACCCCATCCGTCGTTGAATCGGCAGGCCGATGTCCGACGAATTGTCGCAATGGATTTGAGAGACGGATTTGAGAGACGATTGACTGAGGGGCGGTGAAATCCCGTGAGAGGCGGAATCTGTAGCCACCGACCCGGCAGCGCGGCGGGTAATACTACAAAGTGGGACACGAGGTCAATATGCCTTGTGGAGGAATTGCGCCGGTTTTAGCGACAAGGCATGGGATGTGTTTGCCTGGAGACCATCGAGACGGTGATCCAGACCAGGGAAATATCGCGCAGACTGCTGGGGATTTTTGCAACGTTCTGTGAGATGAGTTTCGTCGAATCTGTTCGTCGGTGATGGGTGGGGCAGGAATCTTGCTGATTTATTAAGCGAGAGAACTGAATGGTCGCACCGACTGCGCCGTTTGTATCGCTGTTTTTTTGCCACCAGTTGTTGGATTTGAAAAACATCTGCCAATTCTTGCCGGAAACCCTGCATGTTGCCTAACCGCGACCTAAGTTCTGAGTGTGAATATCAAAATCCCTTCTCAGGGAAAGGTGCAAACGATGAAAACGATACTTCTTGTGGATGACTCACGCGCCGTGCGTTTGGCAGGGCGACGTATTATGGCGGCCATCGGGCTGGATGTGCTTGAAGCCGAGCATGGCGAAGAAGCACTGAATATGGTTCGCGAACATGAGGTGGACGTAGTTCTGTTGGATTGGAATATGCCCATTATGAACGGGCTGGAGTTCCTCAAGGCTCTGCGAGCGGACAACGAACTGCCGCAACCGACAGTCATTATGTGTACCACCGAGAACGACATGGAACGCATCATCGAAGCCATGCAGGCGGGCGCGAATGAATATGTCATGAAACCATTCACGGAAGATATCGTACGTGGAAAACTACAAGAGACCGGCGTGCTCGAAATTGCTTAACGGCCAAGTCACAGAAACCCCTGCAAGCGAATGCGTTCGATCTTGCCAAAATATCCCCAGTCGGCAGTGCCCGGAACACGGAGCGGTTTATGAACGCCAACGATTATGATTACCTGACGAAATTCTTAGTCGAATCTTCAGGTTTGGCATTGGGCAACGGAAAAGAATACTTGTTGGAAGCGCGGTTGACTCCGTTGGCGCAAAGTTTCGGGATGTCCGACATCCCTGAATTGGTCGTCGAACTCCGCCGCGGACGCGACTCACGTCTCTCAACGGCCGTCACAGAATCGATGACGACCAACGAAACGTCGTTCTTTCGCGATATTACTCCCTTCGAGGAAATGAAAACACAACTGTTACCCGCCTTAATCAACGCGCGGCGGGAAACGCGACGCCTACGGATCTGGTGTGCGGCAGCATCCACCGGCCAAGAACTCTATTCACTACTGATGCTCATCGACGACTCGTTTCCGGAATTGCAGTCCTGGAATATTGAAATCGTCGGCACCGATATCGCGGAAAAAATGCTCAAGCGGTCACAGGAAGCGATCTATTCACAGTTCGAAGTGCAACGCGGGTTGACGACTCCACTGTTGATCAAAAATTTTGAACAGGTTCCGCAGGGTTGGCGGATCAAGGACAACTTGAGAAACCGCGTTCAATGGAAGCAACAAAACCTGTTGGACGATTTCGCTCACCTGGGGCCGTTCGACCTGATCGTCTGCCGCAATGTGTTGATCTACTTTGAAGTCGCGCACAAACGCAACGTGCTGGAACGCATGCGGAATCAACTGGCTCAGGACGGAAATCTCATCCTAGGTGCCGCTGAGAGCATCGTTGGCATCACCGATCAATTCGAACGCTTCAGCGAATGCCGCTCAGCCGTCTATGTGCCCCGCTAATCAACGAGGCCCTTTCCGTGCGAGTCGGTCATCCATGACATGAATCGCTACCGGCCCGGTCGCCTTGTTGTGATGTGCGGAGTCGCGAAGCGCCGTCTGCTTGCCCAAGGTCTGGTCTGTGGCACGTCTGCCCAAAAAAACCAACTGCAAACGTTGGAAGACCACAGCGCTTAGTTCAGTCTTAGGATGTCCCACGATTTGGGGGGATGCCACTGGCGTCTTGCCCGCCAGTGCCTAACTCGGCTAAGTTTTCCCTATCCGGCGCTGAGTTTTCCCTATCCGGCTACGTCGACCCATGCACGCCCTGAGGGTCTAGCCGCTCGATGCCCTCTGTGCGAGACTTTAGTCGACCCGTGGGAAATCCTGTCGAATAGCCGTGGCTATGAGGATTGCCATCTTTTCCCGCGTGGGATTATCGAAGTGCGGCTCAGCAGGAGCTTCTCTCTCCCGGGGCGCGGATCGGTAGTTGCCAGCGGAATGAAAAGAGTTGCTTTTTAGATCCAGACCGGGCCTTTGACCGGTTTGTCTCGCAAGCCGGCATTTTCCAAGGCGGTCAGATCAAAGCTGCTGATCCGATTGTGCAATTCAATATCCAGTCGCGAAAAGACAGTGTCGTCTTCGAACGTTTCCCGGACTGTGCCCCGTAGCACAGAATCAAATGCCTGCACCTCATTGTGCAGATGGACTTTGACCTGTTCAAACATACTCACCGGCAGCGGCAATCGCAGTTCGATGTGGCTGGGGGAAATATTCTCAAATTCACAGATAATTCCCGTCCGCATCGGGTCACTGTCACGATACAGCTTAATCACCATCGTCCCCAGGTGCCGTTTCTCAGTGGTGCTGGCGGCATCGATGATCTCTTGTTCATCCTGAGTTGCCTGATTGGCGAGTTCGGCAGCCGTTTCGGCGAAGACTTCGGTGCGTTTCGTTGCCGCCCGTTGACGAATGGCTTCGATGTCGATCTCGCCATCGATGGTCACGCCAAAAAGTCCCGCATTGAACTCCACATCCGCCTTCGTACCGACAACCAAGTCAATAATATCATCGGTCGTCAGGTTAAATCGTTCTTCCAGTACTTTGCGCGCAGCCGGAAATTGCGGCGAGTCAGGCGTCCAAAGCACTTCGGCCATCAGGCAACCGGCATGTGTCACGAGTTGTAGTTTATTGTCGTTGTTGATGTCGTCGTGATGATTCTGTGTCGACTGAACCAGCGTTTCAGGGAAGCCCCAACGCGTTAACAACTGCGCCCCCAATTGGGCATGTGTAAACCCGTACTTGTCTTGTTCGGCCCGCAACAACTCCGGACCGTGTGGGGTTTTTAACGCCATGTCGACGTATTCATCCTGCTTGACTTGTGCAAGTACCAGGACGCCCAGATCGGCCAACAATCCGCCCGAATAGGCGTCGTTGTGATCCAACAGTTCGGTCCGTTTGGCCAGTCGCGAACTCAGTGTCGCCATGCTGATCGATCGCCGCCAATATTCTTGGCACAACCGGCTGGCGGAGCCGCGTGACAGACCGTCCACGAGGCTAAAAGTCATGGCGACCAGACGCAGCGAACGCTGGCCGAGCAGCGCAACGGCCTGCCGCAGATTCGTGACTTCGCGCCGCAATCCATAACGCGACGAGTTGATCGTCCGTAAGATTTTAGCCGCTAAACCAGGATCGTTTTCCAGACAAGCAACGACTTCGCGAACGTCGTAGTCGATATCGCGAGTCAGATTAAGAATCGAAATGGCGACCTGCGGTAACGAATGCAATTCGTTCACGCGGTCCAGCACTGAGTTGATCGCTTGGCGGTCATAATGGGTATTGTCAGACATCGCAGTCTCCTTCAAAGAGCGCTTCCTTGGGGCCCGAAATCGCAGGAGTCACATGATGTGAAGCCGAATGGCCAATGCGTTTCATCCTACGTAGCAATTCCTTTTTCTAACGCTCCATTAAAACCCTACATCATAAAAACCCGCGCGGCAAGAAAAGTGATCGCTCTTGCCATGTGGTGTTTTGGCAACATCCCACCTTTGAACCGGCTATACGAAACTGGGACAACACGCACCTCACGCAAATTGCCACGAATCAGTGGAGCAATAAATATCGTCGTCATCGTGACAACGACAAAGTGCGCAGGGCAGCCATTAACCTTTAATCGCGGGCGCTAAACGCTCCACACTGCTGCCGATCAAGGTCAGCGCAGCCATGATGTCAGGAATCAAAGAGGGCGTCGCAGGGATTTGCTGAATCAATTCTACGCAATCGCCTTGCAGGCATTCGTGGAGATGAATCAAACGCTGGTCCATGGTTTCGAGAAATGTCGCCAACTCTTCCCGTGTCAAATCGTGACGCAACAAGAGCGATTTCTCCGCTTCACGATGTCGCGTCAGTCGTGCCAGCGTGTTGCCCTGTGTGCGATAAAGGTCTCCGCTGCAAAACCCGCGTCGCAAGCGGCCAACGACATCGAAATGAAAGGCCGGGTCCGCCCCAAAGAACAAGGAGAATCGTCCATCCTCACGAAACCCGGCAATCACCGTGTTGTCATCATTGGGGAGCGATAATTCACACCGCCGTCGCAGCGCGGTCGCCTCCTTCATCAGATCTTCACGGTCCGATTCATGCACCGCCATCAACGTACTCCACAACTCCAAGGCAAATATCAATTCATCGTGCCAGAACTGCTCATCATCAGGCGTCCCATCGTAGCGTGAGGACTGAAACCGCCAAGCCATCAAAAGGTCGATCAAACCAAGCGGTCTTTGGAACGATCTTTTTTGTCAGCGTCCCGAACTCCTTTTTATGGGGTTTGCGGTTGCGGTTTATTGCTTAACTACTGGTAGCGTCATTGGTTGTGACGGTTTCAGTATTGTCGGCAGCATAAAGAATCTCCGCCAAAGAGCTGTTTTTTTGTTGCCCAAACATCATTTTATCATCATGATAGAAATTTGGGGGTGTTGAGAGACTTACAGACGTCCCAGAAGCCTGTTGCATCAGGACAGATTCCGAACCAATTCACGATCAAAATTCGTATACGCAGTGGTACAGTTGGAGTTGAGCGGGCCCGTTTTATGTTTATCAAATTTATTAAAATACTGTGTATGAGCCTCTGGTTGGCCGGATTTGTTTTGCTCGGAATGTCCTACGCCACATTCTCCAAAACCCATGGCTTGTCGGACCAGACGGCAAATGAGAATAATTCCGCGGTGACCAAAAATACAGAACAGGCGCAATTGCAAGCGATCGGCGGTGTATCAGCCATTTTGAGCGGTGCTTTGGTTGGCTTGCTAACGACGCTCTGGGGTAATAAATACCGTCGTCGTCGCGATCGTTCACGCGTCAGTTCGAATGCCGACCATCTGGCCATGCAATATCGTCGTCCTTCCCGACGCCGACAATCCTCCTGACGTCTATTGCGAATCGGCGGCGTCGCCCCTTGGGATTTGGCCCCTCGGGTGCCCACGCAAAATGTTCCGCACAAGGCAACCGCTGGGAGTGCGCGTCACATCATTTCCCTGTTGGGTAACAGTCGCCATCCAAATACGACGATGATTTCCTCCCGGTGAGGTCCTGCATGACTCAGATCGCAAACGAAATGCCGCCAAACAATGTTGCAAATGAAATGCCTCTGCAGGAATTGGACCGCGAACAGGATGTGCGAAACAAGCACGACTTGGTCAAAGAACTGCTCAAAGCCAATGGATGGGATGCATTGTTACTCCAAAAACCGTGCAACTTTTCTTGGCTGACTTCTGGTGGTGACAGCTCTGGACGTGGTATGGGGCAACCGTTGGCCGCCCTCTTTATTACACCCGATTCCCGGTTGGTCATCGCCAACAATTGCAACTCGCCACAAATTTTTGAGGAAGAGATTCCGCAACTTGGGTTCAGCCTCAAAGAACGTCCCTGGACCGAACCTCCGCACGTGTTACTCGATGACCTCTGCCGTGGACGCAAAGTCGCCAGCGATACCGGGGATCGCGAGACGATTGATGCATCGGCCGAGATTCGTAATCTGCGATTGCAGTTAACCAGTTTAGAACGAGCGCGGATGCGGATCGTGGGGCGGCATGTGACGCATGCTGTCGAAGCAACGGCGCGGACACTTGAATTGGGGCAAACCGAGGCTGAAATTGCCGGCCAATTGTCCCACCGCTTGGTGCACCGGCAGGTCACCCCCCTGCAAATGCAAGTCATGGTCGATGGTCGTGGCGAACGTCATCGACACTGGAGTTACAGCGGTGATCCGTTGCGCAAATCGTGTGTGCTCTCCGCAGTCGGTTCGCGTTGGGGAGTCTGCGTCGCTGCGACGCGCACGGTCTGTTTTGGCCAACCGTCGAATTCCCTCACCGAGGCGTACCAAGCCGCGGCTATGGTCGAGGCAACCGGTATTTTCTTTTCACGGCCCGAGACCTTGGCCAGCAAACTCTTCGGCCGTATCAGCCGCATCTACGAAAAATTCGGCTACGAACGGGAATGGCGACTCTGCGATCAGGGGGAAATCATTGGCTATCAAGCCTGCGAATTGTCAATCTCCTCCACCAATCACATCCCGCTGACGGCCAACATGGCTCTACATTTGCATCCAACGATCGGTCCAGCCAAATTGGGCGATACGATTTTGATCGCCGAAAACGGGTATGAACCGCTGCGCCCCATGGAAGGCTGGCCCCAATTGGGCGTCTCTGTCAAAGGGGTCTCGATCGAATGCCCCGACATGCTGGTCCGCGAACACTAGTTTACATCGCAGTGCACCCAGAGAAATCACGTCGTCGATGTGCAGGACGTATACCCCACTCCGCCTAACTCCGCGATGCGGGCCATCATGATGTCGGTCACTTCTTGCAGTACTTCTTGTGTCGGTTTGCGGTCGTAGTACGCCGAGAGGTCTATCGGATCGCCGTAGTAGACGGTCACGGGGCCGAAGTTATAAAACGGATCGATCATGGTTTCGCCGCCGGGCGAGTTTTGAATATAGACAGGATAGACTGGCACCTGAGATCGCACAGCCAACCAAGCCATACCGGGGTTTCCCGCCTTGAGGTCTCGTTCGCGATTGATGCCCCCTTCGGGAAAGACCCCGAGCAGCTTGCCATCCTTCAACCGCCGCAAAGCGGCACGCGTGGGAGCAAGGTCCTTGCCGTTGCGTTGGACCGGAATGGACTGCATGGCGACGGCGATCCAATGCAAAAATTTTACTTCATAGTATTCGCGAGCCATCATAAATCCGATGATCTGGCGGCGTCCCACCCAGACGAACATCGGATCCATCGGGGAACTATGATTGGCAATGATGATCGCCGGCCCATCCGTGGGAAACGGACAAGGGCGATTTGTGCGAAAGTGAAAAAATGCGCGGACATAAAATCGATTGACAATCGCAAGTGCCCAGGCATGCCAACCATCCGGCCACCGCGCACCCTGAACGAATAACGTCATGATCGCAATCGTCATATAGAAGGCCAACGTCCACTTGGCGGCCATGTCCGGTTCCATCGGAGAATTGGTCTCGCAGTTTGTCGTTAGGGGGTGATGTGAATCATCAACAGGTTTTGCCAAGTCGGTCGTCGAGTCGCTCTGAAAATCAGGACAAACTCGGCAGCAACGCACTCTAAAAATAAATCCTCACGCCAAGCCGCGAAGCTCGCAAAGGAGTTTGCTTTGTCGAGATGAATCGGGACGACGTCTAAACAAAGCGACCTATATGAATAAAAAATGATTTCTACGACATCCCAATCAGAAATCGATTTTTGAGCCTGATGATTGTCCCGGTAATTCCTTTGCGACCTTTGCGGCTTGGCGTGAGGTCTTGAATTCTATTTGGTTCCCACAATCAAAACTTGGCACTGATTGGATTAGGGGGACCTGATGCTCTTTGTAAAAAGGTACGTCGCGACGCACCCTACAAAGAAACGGCTGTTAATGCTAATCCAATTTAATGGGTTTGATGCGGATGTTGCGGTAGGCGACTGGGCCGTGGTCTCCCTGAATCATCAACGGGCCGAGTGGTTTTTCATCTGAAAAGGCAGCTGCGCGGGTCGGGCCGGTGGTCGTCACGTTTTCGTGAATCACTTTTCCGTTGTGGACCACTTTGATGAATTTGGCATCTTCAATTTTTTTGCCGCTTTCATCAAATCGTGGTGCGCGAAACGTCACATCGAACATTTGCCATTCCCCCGGCGGTAAACTGGCATTCAATCGCGGCGCGTGCCCTTCGAAACCGTAGCTCTCTTTTTCATTGTACCGTTTATAGATCCCACCACAGTCGCTCGACTCGGCCTCTTTCACGCCGTAGCTGTCAAAGACCTGCACTTCGTACCGCCCTTGAAAATAGACCCCCGAGTTGGAGCCTTTGGGGACGGTGAATTCGATGTGCGCCTGCACATCGCCATGTTTTTTCTTGGTGAAGATATTCGTGTCGCGACCACCCTTGCCATTGACCATCACTCCCGTGCCGGGCTTCGGGGCGAAGGCTTTGGGGTTGTCGGGATTGAGCGGCACATCGCCGACGATTTTCCAATCCCCGGTCTTTTTCGTCCACCCGTTTAAATCCTTGCCGGAAAAAATCTCAATCCAACCCGTTTCCGAATTGTCATCGTCAGCGGCTAGGTCTTGCACCCAAACCCCTCCGCCCAGCAGCAGAGCACACAGTAAGGCGGAGATGCCCGCGCGGCGTTGGGAATGCGAATATTTCATGTGTGAGTTCCTCTTAAGAGCATGATTTGATGGAAAAACGAGGAGGCAATCGTCAGCCGCATCGTGTGCTGCTCATTCTATTCCACTGTGACCAATTTCACAATTTGGCAGCCCTAAGCCCTGGTTTTTAGGCTACAAAAATAGTCTAGTGCTATCTCGAAAGATCCGCTAATATCCCGCCACATCCATGGATTGGATTTGTATTTCTGCGTCGAAGTGCAATGCTAAGGATAGTTTGGGGCAATGTTGGTTAATCTGTTCTATCACGTCGTGGGGCGTCCAATTCGCAAGGTTCTGTTCTTGGGCATACATTTGCTCGAGGCCTTGCTCCTTTACGCAAGAAAAGCATTTCACCTCCATGCGAAGGTGATGGCTATTCTGCACGATGGTCGAGACGCCAAGTGGTTTTGGGACTCCGCGCTGGATGAATTGCAAAAGTATTATCGCGATGTGACCATCCGCGTGCAGAGGATGCCCGATCAGCCGAAAATCAGCATCATTTTGCCGGTCTATCGTGTCGACCCCGCGATCTTTCGCGAAACGCTCGCTTCGGTTGCCATGCAATGCTACACCAATTGGGAACTGTGTATCGTCGATGACGCTTCAGGGATGCCGGAATTGCAGCAGATGGCGCGTGATTTCGCCACCGATTATCCAGGGCAGGTGAAATTCGCGATAAATCCGACAAACGTGCACATTAGCGCAACCTCGAACCGGTGTATTGAGATGGCCACCGGGGAGTATTTGGCGCTGTTGGACCATGATGATCGGTTAACGCCCAATGCCTTGGCCGAGATGGTGCGGCACATCAACCTCAACGGTCAATGCGATATATTCTATTCCGACGAGCGTGTGATTGAGTCGGACGGTAAGGCGACATTTTTGGTGTATTGCAAACCGGATTGGTCGCCATTTTTTCACCTTTCCTGTAATTACACGACACACTTATCGCTGTATCGCACCGCGCTCATTCGCGAAATCGGCGGGTTTCGCGTTGGATTTGAGGGATCGCAGGATCACGACCTGATGATGCGGGCTGTCGAGGCGACCGAGCGACCGATCGTACACGTACCGTTTTGTCTCTACCAATGGCGGGCGGTTGAAACCAGCACCGCTAAATCGGCCGACAGCAAGCCGTATGCGGCAATCGCCGGCGTCAAAGCCGTGAACGAAGCCTGCCAGCGACGGGGACGTCCTGCCGAGGTGCAGTGGGAACCAGAATCATTTCACTACCGCGTACGATTCGAACTCCCCGCAGAGTTGCCGCTGGTCTCGATATTGATTCCGACCAAAGACCAAGGCGAGTCGCTACAGAAATGTTTGGAATCGATTTTCACCTCTTCGACTTATCCAAACTTCGAAGTCGTACTGGTGGATAACGCAACCACACAAACAGCCGCGCTTGATGTCATGCGGCAGTTTCAATCGGCGCACCCGAAACAGCTACGCATCGAACGTGTCGACGAGCCATTTAATTTTGCGAGCCTGAATAATCGCGGGGCTAAAATCGCGCGGGGCGAATACCTCGTCCTGCTGAACAACGATACCATCGTTCGGACGCCCGATTGGATCGAGGAGATGTTGCGACTCGCGCAATTCCCCGAGGTCGGGGCAGTGGGGTGCAAGTTGTTGTACCCCACCGGTGAAATTCAGCATGCCGGTTTGGAACTCCAAGACCGCAGGGTCGCCAATCACTCCTTCAAAGGGTTTCCTGAAAACACGACCGCGTATAACAACATCACCAAGACCGTCCACGAGGTCTCTGCAATCACCGGCGCGTGCTTAATGGTTGCTCAGGAGAAATATCATGAGGTGGGCGGCTTAGATGAAGTCTATTTGCCCAACGGGTATGGCGATGTCGATTTCTGCCTGCGACTATCCCAACGCGGCTACGAGCACGTTTACACACCTTACGCGAGGTTGATTCATGAGGAATCACAATCACGAGGCCGCGCCACCGAAACGTTTGAACGGCAATATATGATTAGCAAGTGGGGGCACCAACTGATGAACGACCCCTACGTGAATCTGAATCTCAATCGTGATATGACCTTCAGTATCGATTCCGAATTCCCCTTCATCGATCCGACCGGCAAGGATTTTCAAGATCTCCTGCAGGCACACGAAGCGGAGCAATTGCAGAAAAGGCAAACGTTGAGCCGCGCCGCTTGACGGTTATGAGCCGCTGGGTGGCTCATGCCATTGTCCAGTAAAGTCGCTCAGGAACGTCAGCAACCGCCGGTTGTAAATCGCCGCCAGCCGCAGCCCTTTTTCCAAAGGAAATCCGTTGCGGCGCTGAAGCGATCTCGCCACCTGATCCGGATCGCGGAAACAGCAGACGAAATGCGGGTTCTGCAAAAATGGCAGATAGAGGGGCACCGTCAGCGTCGTTCGCGGATCTTTGAACCCCCAGATCTCCTTGCCGCTGGACGCTAGGTCGAGCGTCGACTGGATTTGATCCGAAAACCGCTCCCCCACCCCGAGAATCCCTTGCCGTGATGGGGGACGGTCCCAACTACCGCCGGCCGCCGACAAGATGCGATCATTCATCCGCACAAAATGCCGATCCTCGAAATGACCACGAGGATTCGAACCGCTGGCCGGCAGGAGGTCATCCCCCATGCTGATTTCTTGATGAAGTCCACAAGCGACCAGCGATGTCGCCGAACGATGCATTCCCAGCACAACGATCGTTTTTTGCATACCCAGCCACTCGCCCCACATTGCATTTCACCAACGACTACCCTTGGTGAAAAAGTTGCGCGGTTGAGTTGCTATTCCTTGGTCACAACTTCGTCCAGATTCAAAATCAGTCCCGCCACAGCGGAGTAGGCGGCCAATTCTGCCGTGTCGAGTTGCGTGTCGCGCGGCGAATCGCCGATTTTTAACAGTTCCTCTGCCGCGGTGCGGTCTGCTTGATAACCGGCCAAATGCCGGGTGAAACCAGCGGTGAGGATCTTCAGTTCTGCCTCAGTAGGCTGGCGGGCGGTGGCCAAGCGGAAGGCGTAGGTCAGTCGCGACTCGCTCGAATCGCCCCCTTCTAACATCGCCCGTTGCGCCAAATGGCGCGCCGCTTCCACAAATGTCGTCGCATTCAAGAGCGCGAGCGCTTGCAATGGAGTATTCGTCCGCGACTGCCGTACGATACACGTTTCGCGGCTGGAAGCGTCGAAGGCCATCATCGTTGGTGGGGCGACGGTTCGTTTCCAGAAGGTGTACATGCTGCGGCGAAAAAGATCGCCGCCTGTTCCCGGAGTGTAGGTGGTATTGGCAACTTCTTCCCACAGTCCGGCCGGTTGATACGGTTTGACTGACGGCCCGCCGATTTGCTCGACCAGCAATCCCGCAGCCGCCAACGCCTGATCGCGAATCGTCTCTGCCGACAAACGTTGTCGCGGTCCGCGAGCCAGTTGACGGTTTTCCGGATCACGCTCCCAAAGCTCGCGGGTTACCTTCGACGACTGCTGATAGGCAGCGCTCATCACGATCGTCTTTTGCAGGGCTTTGATATCCCAACACGATTCGATGAACTCGGCCGCCAGCCAGTCTAATAGTTGCGGGTGGCTGGGCTGTTCTCCCTGCGAGCCGAAATCCTCCGCCGTTTTCACCAATCCCGCACCGAAATAGTTTTGCCAATACCGATTGACCGTCACGCGAGCTGTCAGTGGATTGTCGGCTGAGATCAGCCACCGCGCCAGTCCCAAACGGTTGTTGGGTTGTCCGCCAGGGAAGGGGGGCAGGCTGGCCGGGACACCCGGTTGGACCGCGTCGCCCAACTTGTCATACTCACCTCGCAATAACACATGCGCTTGCCGCGGTGGATGCATCTCCTGCATCACCATCACGGTGGGGAAACTTTCAACCAGCCGGTCCCGTTCTTCACGCACCGTCACCAATTCCTGAAACGCTTCCTGCTGCGGAGCGGGGGCTTGTTCACGAATGAAGTATGCGCGCAGCTTATTGAGTTGTCGTTGCGTCCGTTGAGCGGGCTGTATCGCTGCAATGTCGTGGAGCCTGTCGGGCGTTGCTAATAGATCGATTTCCTTAGCGGTCAATTGCGTATTGTAAATTCGCACATCATCAATCAACCCTTCAAAATGCCGCGGGTCCCCACCGCCCCCGATCAGCAGCGGACGGTCGTTTTTGAAGTCTTGATTCAACTCATCGAGATTGATCTTCAACGCGGCAGTGCGGCCGTTGATAGAGATCTTGACCCCGGCAGCGGTCCGCGAACCGTCGTAGGTCAATGCCACGTGATACCACTGTCCGGGCAGAAGCGATTCACGTGTCTCGACACGTATGGCATCATCCAACCAACGCTTGACCAGATTGACCTGCAGTTTGCCGTCATGCAGACAAAACTCGTAACCGTCGGAATACTCGTCGGCTTGCATCTTACAAACAATCGCTCCCCGTTCGACATTGCGGGGAGAGATCCAAGCCGTGACCGAAAACTTGTCCAGGTAGCTGAAATCGCCGACATCCCCGACAGGTAGCGGACGTGAAGCATCAAAAACCGCTGCCTCGCCAAGCTGCCCTGCGCCAAAAACAGATTCTTGCGGTGCCTCTGTGTCGCCGGTTTGTTCTTCCGCTGGTTTTTTGGCCAGGGTGTTTTCGACTGTTCCATTGAATGGAAAATGCGCCGTCAACGCGCGGTCCAGGGCCCAGTCTTTTGCCAAGTTCCAATCAAACGTCGATTCCCAGTCACGCTCCGCTTGTTCGATCGCCGGTTGGAGTCTCGTGAATGTTGTTTCAGCTACGGAGAGGCGTTCTTCAACCTCGGCCAATTGACTACGTTGTTCGCGCGTCGGCGCTTTCATCATCGGCGGCGAGTTGCCGTTTTTGACCGCTTTGCCGCGCTCGGGGACGTTGTTAAAAAAGGAAAAGAGTTGATAAAACTCTCGTTGCGATATCGGATCGTACTTGTGGTCATGACACCGCGCGCAACCAATGGTCAGTCCCAGCCAAACGGTGCCGGTGGTTTCCACGCGGTCGACAACATATTCAACCGCGTATTCCTCTTCAATCACGCCCCCTTCGCCGTTGCCGCGATGATTGCGATTGAACGCCGTGGCGATGCGTTGCTCCAACGTTGGCTCGGGGAGCAGGTCGCCCGCCAATTGTTCGATCGTGAATTGATCGAACGGCATATTGTTGTTGTAGGCTTCAATGACCCAATCCCGCCAACGCCACATCGAACGGTCGCCGTCAGTTTGATAGCCATTGGTGTCGGCATACCGCGCCGCATCCAACCAGTGCGTCGCCATCCGTTCGCCATACCGCGGCGATGCTAACAACCGGTCGACCACTTTCTCGTAGGCACCGGGCGAATCATCGGCCAGAAACGCATCGACTTCCGCAATCGTGGGAGGTAGGCCGGTCAGGTCCAAAGTCATGCGGCGAATCAACCGCGATTTGTCCGCCGGCGGCGAAGGGGGCAAGCCTTGCGCTTCCAGCTTTGCCAACACAAACGCATCGATCGGATTACGGACCCAGTTTTCATTCTGAACCGCTGGTAAAGCCGGGCGACGAATCGGTGCGAACGACCAGTGCGTCTGCCATTCCGCCCCTTGTTCGATCCATTTTTTAATCAGCGCAATCTGCCGCGCGGTCAATTGCCGCCCCGAATCAACCGGCGGCATCCGCTCGTCAGCGTCCTCGGCGGTGATGCGAAGATAAAGTTCGCTCTCGCTGGGTTTCCCCGGTGCAATCGCCAAATGATCGCCCAGGTCCGCAAACGCCGACTCCTGTTGATCCAACCGAAAATCCGCCTGCCGCTGCTCCTCATCCGGCCCGTGGCAATGGAAACAGATGTCGGACAAGACCGGCCGAATATCACGATTAAAATCAACCCGCTCCGGCAACGCCTCCGCCGCCGGACAAGCAGCCGTCGACACATGCAGAGCAGTGACCACCCCGAGCAACAATAACGAATTCCGCAGCGGACAATGTCGCATGGTATCGGTCCCGGTGTACGTGCGATGAGGGCTGTGAGCGCCTCTGTCTATTTAACCGGGGTGGCGGGGCGTTGGCAAGGATGTGGGGAGTGTGAAGGAGAGGCCGGAAATGGTAATCAGGGAATGCAAAACCGATCTCCAGGAATGGCGCCAGCACTCAGGTACAATTCCATCAGCTTCTTCAGCTCTGTGTGGGCAGGAATTGATTAAGCGAAGTCGCGTCAAAACTGTCCGGTGCGGTCGGACTAGAGTCATTAATGTCATTCAGAATAGTTATTTGGTTCCGCTTCGCCTGACTCTTCCGAAAATTGAGCGCCAGCTTCAGTCAGTGCGTCGAGATAATCGCCATCGCGATTCACCACTAAGTAAGTGAACTTGTGCCACACGTTGTCTTCCTCGCCGTTAACAATTCGTCTTAAACACCAACCGATGGGAAAGCTTTCGCTGCGGTCTTTGTAAACGATTGGATAATCTCCTTTGCCGCCAATTTTGGAATCAACTGACCATTCGCAGTCTCGGATTCGTTTGGAGACCTCGCCGATATAGCCGCCCCACTTCAGCGAATGACGCCGGAGTTCGATTGACGCAAGAGGGGTTGACTGGTGCGATTCGTGGATCTGTAGAAGTATTTCATCCAAGTCCTCCACGGACTCTGGCGAAAAATTGAGGTCTATGTCATATTCCTTTTTAGCGTCCGCCACAGCAAGTTCGGCACGCTTTCGCATCTCGGCAATCACTTCTTGAGGCGTTAAACGAGACTCTGTCGCCCGCCGTTTGGTCCGCAAGTACCAAGAACCGGCAATCAACAATGTGGCGATTATTAAAAATGGCCAAATCATTCGCGCCCTATGTTTTTCCATTTTGATGACATCCAGGACTCGAGTAGGGTTGGTTGTCAAAACGAGTACGACACGTATTTCGAGAGGATGATCTGTCGTCCTACATCGAAAGGTGCGTCGCGACGCACCCTACGAAACTAAGTTCCCGGTTAAATGTCATTTGAAGAAGGATTATCGCCGACATCGCTATCACGAACGCGATCACGAAAAGCACTCCAGGCATCGTATCCCTCCTTAAGCACGATTAGCATTTCTTCACCGCTGTTAATTGGAAAATTCGTGAAGTCACTAGGAAAATCTTCGGGAAGATGCTTAAGCAGGTCATCACGAGGAATCAATATGCAGGGGGGATCCATCGCTGGGAAGATGACGGATCCGGCGGCTTTTGAGAATTCATAAATAAATTGCATGATGTCGCGAGAAAAATCATGTAATGCGAACATTCCACCGCTGAACTCGTCGTCATCATGTAGCCCGCCTGCAGAAAACTCAAGATGCTTTCCGTCATCAACCGTGATCTCGTAAGCTTGGAATTTGGGTCTGAAGTCATATTCGAATGAATCGAGCACGGCGCGCGCTGCTACGTCATCCGCTGGCGCGCTTGAGCCATCACGAAAAGTGACCAGGAAGAGATCAAAACTCATACGAAACCGTTGTTATGCGTTGGGATGATCTGATTTCTGCCAACCAAAGGCGCGTCTCGTCACATTTTAGCATTGGGCATTTCACCACAAAGAAACTCTGGGAAAACGTCTGTGATACCGAGCTTTGCACTGCTCAAATGAGCGGTGGCTTTATTTCTTTCTCTGTGACCTCTGTGACCTCTGTGGCCTCTGTGGCTAAATTTCTTCGTCAATAGGTGTGCGACGCATGGATTCGTTGGGATGATCTGTCGTCCTACACAGCAAGGTGCGTCGCGACGCACCCTACATTTTGATGCTCACCCAACAGCACGGGTTATTGTTGAAACAGATGCGATTTGCCGACCTCTTCGCCGCAGTACATGCAGTTGTCGTGGCGGCGGCTGAGGGTGCGTTTGCAGCGGGGGCAGGGGATGCCGGCGTTTCCCATGCGGCCATCTTCCTTGCCATCGCGGAGGTCGATCTCCGAGACTTTTGCGATCAAATCCTCTTCAGTCAATTTTGTGCGCTCACGCAGGATTTCCCAGAGCGCCTGACAGGTCAGCGACAGGGAATCGAGTTTGTCTTCCAATCGCCGGACGTTGTGGCTCACCGTCGTGACTTTCGTTTCCGCAGTTGAAGCCTTCGAACTCGCATTGTTAATCGCCCGGTATTGATACATTTCCCAGAGCATGGCTAGTGTCTCCTTAGACTTAAGACGTTGTGTTTGGTAGGTCGCAAGCCTCACGACGCAACTCCGCTGCCGTGAAGGACATCAAGCTGTGCGAGCGGCCCGGTGGAATGTGGAGCCTGTTGCAGAGCATTGAAACACGCAGCGCCGAGCGATGCAAGCGCCGTTTTAACGGGCCGCTTTACCAAGTGTGTCATCGTGTTCGACGAACTTGCAAACGTCGTCCAGCGTCCCGCCCGCGGCTCAGCAGGAGCTTCGCCCTCCCGGCGACCGTCTCGGTTCAACGTAGCGACCAACGGGAGCGGCCTTTCCAATTCCGAGCGGCAGCTCGCACCAAGCGGCCCCGCCGCTATTTGCGGGGGTCGGTGTTGGCGTTCATGTCTTCTAGGGCGCGTTCGCGGGCGGCGAGGTCGCAATCGGCGTCGACCATAATGCGGATCAATTCATCGAACGGCGTGCTCGGTTCCCAGCCCAACGATTCGCGGGCCTTGCTGCAATCTCCTTGCAAGAAAGAGACGTCGGTGGGGCGGAAGAAGCGTGGATCAATTTCGACGTAATCTTCCCAGTTCAAATTCACGCGATCGAAAGCAATTTCCAGGCAGTCGCGAATGCTGTGCGACTGGCCGGTGGCGATGACAAAATCGTCCGGCTCGTCTTGTTGCAGCATCAGCCACATCGCTTCGACGTAATCCTTCGCATAACCCCAATCCCGCTTGGCATCGAGGTTGCCGAGGAAGAGCTTGTCTTGAAAACCATGCATGATCCGGCCGACAGCGCGGGTGATTTTGCGGGTGACGAACTGTTCGCCTCGTCGGGGGGATTCGTGGTTGAATAAGATTCCGTTGCAGGCATACAGGTCATACGCTTCGCGGTAATTGATGGTCTGGTAATACGCGTAGACCTTGGCGCAGGCATAGGGGCTTTGTGGGCGGAATGTGGTGCATTCGTTTTGCGGAACATCGGGAGCCGCCCCGAACATTTCGCTGGACGAAGCTTGATAGACCCGGACCTCTTTGCGACGGGCGAGTTGCCGGGCGACTTCTAAGATACGCAGTGCTCCCACGCCGGTGATGTCCATGGTGTAGAGCGGTTTGTCAAAAGAGACGCGCACGTGGCTTTGCGCAGCCAAGTTGTAGATTTCGTCTGGCTCGATATCGAGGATCAGGGTGTTCAACCCGATACTGTCCGAGAGATCGCCGTAGTGCAATTCGACACTTCCCGGTCCGGGAGCGGCGTTCATCAGATGGGCGATGCGGCCCGTGGTCGTGGTACTGGAGCGTCGAATCAGCCCGTGCACCTCATATCCTTTGGAGACCAGCAGTTCGGCCAAATAGGACCCGTCCTGGCCGGTGATCCCCGTAATCAGTGCGCAGCGATTTTCGCTCATCGATGAAACCTTGGCGTGACGAAGAAATTGATACGGGACGTGCTTGAATGTCCCATAATTGGGTGGGGGGTGGGCAACAGTGCCGCAACTCCTCACTGAATCATACCAGTCAACCGAACCAAAGTCACATGCAGCGGAGCGAAGCTGCCGGTTCTGGCCTGTTTTGTCGCGTGACGGTGCGTTGTTGGTTGTCGATTCCGCCTTTTTCGATGGAAATGAGTGGTCCGGTTATGCCGGTGTTAGTTTTCGCGGCGAATCCTGTGCCCTATAATTGATTCGTGGAGTTACGGGTGTCTGCCAATGTGGCTGGTCCGTGTTTGTCTGGTCAAAACAGCTCTTTGATTGTCGGTCGTGCATGTCCTCTTCTAAGTCAATCCCCTGGTGGAATAGCCCGCGAACGCTGTTGCGGGCGATTTTGTCGTTGGATGACAGTGCGCATTCCATCGCCAAAGGGACAGCGATCGGCATGTTTTTAGGGCTGACTCCCACGGTCGGCATCCAAATGGTGTTGGTGATGCTGGTCAGCTTGTTCGTGCGGTTCAACCGCAAAGCGGCTTTGATCACGGTCTACATTTCCAATCCTCTGACGATGATTCCCATCTATTGGGCCAACTATAAAGTGGGGACGCTGTTCTTTAAGGACACGGTCACCCACGAGGACTTCGAGCGGTTGTTGACCTATCATGGTTTCAGCGAATGGCTGGATGCGATTCATGCGGTCTTTATTGACGTCGGTATGCCGTTGTTATTTGGCTCGGCGATCGTGGCCACCGTGGGCGGAGTCATCACATATCCCGTCATGCGGTGGTTGCTGCGCGCCGTTGGCAAGGACAAACCGCACGACGTGGAGAAAACGGCAGATCCTGTGGATGCCGTGGAACCGACCGCAAATAATGCGGTGAAAGTCGTTGAACGTCCGGTCAATGTGCCCCCAATAACCAAGCCGGCCGAGACCGCTGGGTAATTCTGTCGCGCCGGGAAGGATGAACGGGGACATGACCGAATACCGATATGACTGTCTTTGCGTTGGAATTGTCGTCGCTGACCATGCCTGCACGCCGATCACGTCGCTGCCTGCGGCGGGTCATCTGCAAATGGCTGACCGGCTGCAACTTTCAACCGGAGGCTGCGCCGCCAATGTGGCGGTTGACTTGGCCAAACTGGGCCTGCGGGTCGCCATCGTGGGACGTGTCGGCGACGATGTCTTCGGAGGTTTTGTTTCCGAATCACTCACCGCTGCCGGCGTCGAGACGCAGTATCTGATGGAAACGCCCAATACGGAGACCAGCGGCACGCTGATTGTGAACGTGGCTGGTGAGGACCGCCGTTTTGTGCATGCCTTCGGCGCCAATGCGGTCTTCGACGGAACCGAAGTGACCGATGAACTGTTGGCCTCCGCGCCGATTCTGTATCTCGGTGGATATTTGCTGATGCCCGGATTGACCGCCGAGGCTGTAGCGGATTTGTTTCGTCGCGCTCAAGCGGCGGGGGTGAAAACCGTCTTGGACGTCGCGATTGCCCCCGCGGCAGAACTCTGGGAGCGGATCGCCGCCGTCTTGCCGCACACAGATCTATTTTTCCCCAACGAAGACGAAGCGCGGTTGATGACCGGTTTAGAAAATGCGCGGGATCAAGCCGAGCGATTTCGTTCTGCGGGCGCACGGACGGTTGTCATTACCCGTGGCGAGACAGGGACCGTTTTAGCCGGCGATGGCGAACTGATCGAAGGGGGCGTGTTTCCGGTGTCGTTTGTCGACGGGACTGGCAGCGGCGACGCCTTTGATGCGGGATTCGTGTTGGGCATGCTCGAGGGACGTTCCAACGCCGAGTGTTTGCGGCTGGGCAGCGCACTGGGTGCCAGTTGCGTCCGCCAAATCGGCGCCACGGCAGGCGTCTTCACGCGTCCGGAGTTGGATGCGTTTTTACGCGAGCACGAATTGCCGCTCGATTGACGGCTGCTGCACGACCAAGTTGCTTGCTAGCGCACAAAAAAACCGGCCGCGTGAAATGGATTCACGCGGCCGGTTTTCAATTTTTAAACGTTAGTTTCTCGAAAAGGTGAGAAACCGTTGTTCAGTCGTTTCGATCAATCGTCGTAGTCGACGATCACTTTGCCGTTTCGCGAAGTGACTTCGATGCGGTACTTGCCATAGTCGTATTTGACGTAGTGGCCGTTGCGACGCGTCTTGATCTTCGGGCAACCGCAGGGGGGAACGCAGATTTGCACGTTCACACAGGGTGAGGCACAGCATTCGCCACAAGGATCGCAGCACTTTTTCGGGCAGGGATCGGCGATTTGGATAATCGTCGGGACTGCACACGGGTGAATGTGATGCGGATCTTTCACTTTCACGCATTGAAACAGCGAGAAAGATTCGACCACGCCACCCGGATAGGCTTCCATCGGACCGGCGGGAATCGGCTCGATAACCGGTTCGCCTTCGGCGATGGGAGCGGCAAGGGTGTCACCACCACTGGCCGGACCGAGAATCACAGGACCTTCTTGGCCAAAACTGACCGTCGAGGCGCAGAACAGTAAGGCAAATGCCGTCGTAACCATGAGTTTTTTCATCGAAAATGCTCCTTCTCAGATGAACCTTCCGTGCTCAAGCCAAATCTTTCGAAACGTTCGAAGGGTAACTGGATTAGGCACTGAGTTGTTTGTCTTACCCACAATGTGACGCACTCCGTTTTGTCGTCACACTGCTCGAATTTTTGAGGCGAACCAGATTCGCTGGGTCCATTTTGGGGATCTCGTCACGAGCCGCCGCAATCACTTTGGCTCAGACACGCGAAGTATATCTCAGAATCCAAACCCTTTCAGTCTGTTTTCTGAAATTCCACTTACAAATCCGTACAAAATGGGTGAGTTCTTCCGGTTAGGGATACTAGGAAAATCTTGCTTGTGCAAGTCACTCAGCCTCCTTGGGCCCCCTTTTCCGCAAACTGGGAATAATTCCTACCAGTCACCATTCTTAGACCCAAAACGGGATTCCGCACACGGGAGCAAACGCCACTTTACCTCACTCCACAGTCGGCCTCGTCTTGCAGCTGAACTGTCGACCTCACATAATGACCGTCGCTATCAAAAAAAATGGGGGGAGCTGCAGTCTTCAGTTGGACACTTTGTGCAACTGTCATTTCTTAGGTTGCCCCCACATGATTCGACGACGATGGCTGTCGCCACAAATCGGAGGGGGAGATCAGGTTTTTGAAGAAATTTGACCAACAATCGGTTGTCGAACGCGCGCTCCATATGGTTGTGCTCGTCGTCTTCGGGACGTTCTGCGGATGCTCCGGCAGCGATCCGACTACGGAAACGCCGAGCAACGATCCGACCGGCGCAGCGAATACCCAGTCCACACCGAGCAACGCTACACCAAGCGATTTAACACCGAGCGAAACAACACCGAGCAATGCCACGGCGCAGGCTGCTCCACCAGCTGACGATCCAGCAAAGACGCCGCCGACCATCAACGGAATTCCGCTCGATGTCTGGCCCAACGTCTGGTTCGAGGACCCGTTGGCGGTTGCCAACTCGGGTGCAACCGTGGGCACAACAGCGTCGACTGGCACGCCGAAGGGAGCGACGAGGAGCGCACTCTCCACCAATCCCGCCGCGACAAATTCAACCCCGGAACCAGCGAACTCCAAGGGCAGTTCCGACGAGGCGGACGTCTGGGCGGCCTTGTTGTCCGGCGAGGGAATTCAACTGGAAGCCAAGACGATACGGTTAGCGCTCAGGCAGGCCTTTCAATCTGTGCAGCGGTACAACGGCAATTACAAAGATTTGCAAGTCCAAAGCAGCGTGATGGCTGTGCTGGGCATGATTGCCGAAACGCATCCCGACTCGATCACTTGGAAGGCGCACGGTCCCGAGGTGCGAGATCTTTCCGCAAAGCTCGCGGCAACAGCGACCGGCTTGGGACGCCAACACTACGACCCGGCATCGAGAATTTATGAACAATTAGAACAACTGCTTTCAGGAAATCAGCCGGCTGATTTAGAGCCGCCCAATCCGAATGCACAACTCGACGAATTTGCGCCGCGGAACAATTTGATGAAGCGGATGCAACTTGGCGATGCGTGGTTGAAAGCAAACACCGGGGATGAAAACAGTTTCAGGTCGCAGTCCGAGCAACTGCGACACGAGTTGTCGATGCTGGCATTGTTGGCGACGGTGACGGCGCGCAAGGAATATGATCTGGCTGATGAGCCGGAATATGTGACGCAATCACAAGCCTTGATCCAGGCGGCCCAAGATGCATTGCAAGCCGCAGAGCAGACCGATTTCGCCGCGTATTCAGCAGCTCGAGAGCGGATGACCAAAGCCTGTACTGCCTGTCACCTCGACTTTCGCTTCGACGCGGAATAAACTGTTAACGACACGCGAGTTCTTAAGTGCAGGATGCGTCGCGACGCACCTTTCTCGCTTAGGTCTCACGTAGGATGCTTGATTCACATTATAAGTTTACAGCGTTGTCGGGGAGGAGAGTTGTGCGGAACGCAAAAACCCTCACCCCGGCCCTCTCCCAGAGGGAGAGGGAAGTTTGTTAGCCCTCACTGTGGCCTTGGCCCAGAGGGAGCGGGGGTTTGTTATTAATATCAACCAGGTCAATGCCGTGTTGAATCACTTCGCAATTCGAGCCTTTTCCAAACGGAAAAGGAAAAGCAATCAATGGAAAGGATGCCTGATGCAGCGGATTTCTCACAGTCGTTTGATGATGGTGGCGGCGGTTGTCGTGGGGACAATCATCGGAACCGATGTCCCCGCAGCGCGCTGCGATGTGATTGAGTTGAAATCGGGGCAAAAACTGCAGGGGGAAGTCCTCAAGGATGCCGGCGAGCAACTGATTCTCGATCTGGGAGTCGACATCGTGCGGGTGCCCAAGTCGCGGATTAAGACCCACACCAGCGACGACAAACCGAAAGAAGCTGCGCCGCAGGCGGTCGAAGAGAACGACCTTTACAGCTCCGCCAAACTGCCGGTTCGTTCGGTCAAGGATTTGACGCAACAATTCGGCGAAGCAGTGGTCTTGATCACCACGCCCGGTGGACTCGGCTCGGGATTTATCTTAAACGACCGTGGATATTGCGTCACGAATTACCATGTCGTCGAGCAGGAAACACGCATCGCTGCCACTGTCTTTCATCGCAGTGGCGAAGGGGAGTTTGAGCGACGTCAGATCAATGATGTGAAGATTGTAGCGCTGAATCCATTTTTGGATTTGGCGTTGTTGCAAATCCCCGTTCAGAAGGATTTGAAATTCAAACATGTCTTTATTGCCGAGGATGACGAACTGCGCGGTGGCGATCCGGTCTTTGCCATCGGCAATCCTCTCGGTTTGGAGCGTTCGGTCTCTCAAGGGATTGTCAGCAATCGAAATCGCAACTTCCAAGGCTTGGTTTTCATTCAAACCACAACAGAGATCAATCCCGGCAACAGTGGCGGGCCGTTGTTCAATATGCGGGGCGAAGTGGTTGGCGTGACCAACATGAAGCTTTTGTTCGGAGAAGGTTTGGGATTTGCCATCCCCGTGGCCTATTTGAAGCAGTTTTTGAATAACCGCGAGGCCTTTGCGTTCAATAAGAACAATCCCAATACCGGCTATCGCTACCTCGATGCGCCGCGCCGCAAAACCGCCGGGGGGCCAAAGCGTAAGAAATCATCGACACCCACCCCGTAAAAAAATCGCCGCTAGGCCGCGCCCCCTGTGGTGGGGGCATCATGCTGCACCTTTCTTCAATGACCGACGAATTCTCGTCGTAGGAAGATGCAGGGGAGGTTTGAGACCTGCACGCAATCTATGGCTGGAAATGGTCGAGATGTCACGTGCTGAATGTCTGCGAAGCGGTTGCTGGCAGGTCAGGGATGAAAATCGACCGGCGATTTCAGACGCGAGTTGATTTCGGGCTACGACATTTCGGGCTTGTCGACTAGACTAGCTGGACGTGGCCACTAGAATTTCGTCAGGCTGTGGCGGACTTCTCCGTTCTCTAGCCGAACGGCAATGGATAGCCGCGTCACGACGACTTATAAACGGCTGCGAATGTGCGGTGGGCGGTTCCGCCGCCGCGGTCGATGAAATCCAGAAAGGATCAAACGAGACCCATGAAACAGCTTGTCCAATTCTGCCTGAGTGTAGTGGTCGGCTCGACCTTAGTCTTCGCCGCCGCACAATCGGCCCGCGCCCAGGACGAGGCAATTTCCAGCGTGCGGCGTTTGCCGACGAATGTTTATGCGTATTTGAGCGTTCGCAATACCACCGAATTGAAGGAAAAATTCAACGCGTCCTTATCGGGGCAGATGTTGAATCATCCTGATTTGGCCACGGTCCGCGAAAGCATCGTCGAGGTCATTCAAGGGAAATCCGAAGAATTCGAAGAGAAACTCGGAACGAGCTTGGAAGAATTCCTGTCGATTCCCCAAGGCGAAATCACAGTCGCTGTTGTTCAGCCTCCCGGAAAACCGATTGCACCTGTCGCCATGATCGACTTCGGCGACAAAGGCGATGTCGTCAATACGGTGCTGGAGAAAATCACCGAAGGCATGCAGGAAAAAGGGATCGAACGCTCAACCGAGGAGTATGAAGGCAACGAGATCATCTCGCTGAAAGAGGATGTGGCCGAGGGGCAAGCCCAGCCGACAGATTTTGATCTCGCCTATTGCATCAAGGATTCGTACCTGATCATCGGCAAAGGGATCGACGTCGTTCAGACGGTCTTGGCCCGCTGGGATGGAGAACATGACAGCACGCTCATGAGCAATGACGTGTTCCGGTATCTCGTCAAAAAATGTAGCGGTGAAGGCGAGACCTCTCCTTCGTTGGTCACTTGGTACTTAGACCCGATCGGGTTGGTTCAAGTGCTTGCCGCCTCCAACCCGCAGATGGGCATGGTCGTCGGCTTCCTGCCATTGACCGGTTTGAGCAATCTCAAGGCTGTTGGTGGAACTGTGTCGATGGGAGAAGGGGATTTCGATTCCGTTTCGCGGACGTTGTTCTACATGGAACAACCCACGACCGGACTGCTGAAGGTCTTCAATTTCCCGCCCGACTCACAGGTGCCGCCGGCATGGGTCCCGAAAAATGCGACCAGCTACTTTGCCGTCAATTGGGGCATCGATAAAGCCTACCGTTCCATTGAGATGTTGGTCGACACCTTCCGGGGACCGGGCGCATTGACGATGGTTTTGGACCAGTTGTCCGAAGCTCAGTTCAACGGGGACGTGCATCTGAAAGACGATGTGATTGATTTGCTGACCGGCAAAATCCGGGTCGTGACAGACATGCCGGATGTCGACGACCCCGAACATACACGATCATTATCCGCCATGGAGGTCAAGAATGGCGAGGACGCCAAAGCCGTTCTGGCCAAGATTGCGAACATGGAAGGCTTTCCGGTCGAAACGCGTGAGTACCGCGGTGAAACCCTGTATGAAATCACGGTGCCAGCGGGAATGGCAGTTCAGCTGAATCCAGGGCAAGCTGGCGGTGGTGGTGAAGAGCAGTTGATCGGAGTTGCGATTGTCAAAGATCATTTGATGATCGGCATGGACGTAACCATGCTGGAGCAAGTGATTCTGGGAGATGCCGACGCCGGTAAGTTGTCCGACTCCGCAGCGTATCAATCCATTGCCAAATATTTCCCGGCCGAAACTTCGACCGTGACTTTTACCAAGACCGATGCCGATGTGAAAACGGCATATGAGTTCATCAAATCGGGGAACAGTGGTTTCGCGTTCGGCGAAGCATTTGATGATATTGATTTCTCCCAATTGCCGGACTTCGAGACGATTGCAAAATTCCTCCCGCCGCGCGGCAGCTATATGGTGCCGGATGAGCAAGGGTACTTTTTGCAAAGCTTTACGCCCAAGAAGTCCGAAGCACCGTAATCGAAACTCGGTGCCGAGAAACTCGTCGCCGTTCTGAAAACGCAAATGGTCAACGGCCCGCGATCCCTGTTAGGGAGCGCGGGCCGTTTTTTTATCAGAGAATCGGAATAGGATTCTCAGGAGATTTTCGCAATTTTTGCCAAGGCGGGCGATACCTGGGGGGCAAAGCGGTGTTTAATAGGTTGTGAACGAACAAAACCAGTCTCCCCGCCGTGGGGCATTTGGATCCTGCGGCCGCGAACATTTTTCGACCCTCCATTTCAGGAAACACAATGATGAAAGCGATACTTTTTCCGTGGTTCGCGGTGCTTGGCCTCAGTCTGGGGCTCTCTCCGTTAGTCGCCACAGCAGATGATGCGGCGGACGATTCTCAACCGACCAATCTGTTTGAGAAGTTGGACAAAAACAGCGATGGCCAAATCGACGCGGATGAAGTCGGCGAGGCGCGGGCCAAGTTCTTCAAGCGTTTGGTCCGTGTGGGCGACGAAGACAAGGACGGAAAACTGTCGAAAGACGAATTCGTCAATGCCACCAAACCCGAACCCGAGCCGACGGCAACCGCTGGCGATGGGGGCAAGGGGAAAGGCAAGAATAAGCGGGGCGGACGAGATCCCAAAAAGCTGTTTGGGCGGCTCGACAAAAACGGTGACGGCAAAGTGACCCAAGACGAGATTCCCGAGAAGCAAAAAAAACGCTTTGACCGCATCTTTACGCGGCTGGATAAAGACGAATTGACGCTTGAGGACTTTGAGAAGTTTTCTGGTAAAGGCAAAGGGGGCAAGAAAAAAGCCAAAGGTGAAGGCAAAAAGCCCGGCGCTGAAGGCAAAAAAACTGCCAAGAAAGGCCCCGGCCCCGGTGCTGGACGCCGTGAGGGACGACCCGATCCCGAACGTATGTTCAAACGGTTCGATGGCGATGAAAATGGCAAGTTGACCGTTGATGAAGTGCCTGAAGGTTTCAAAGAACGATTCGCGGCCATGCTCAAGCGTGCCGGCAAAGACGAGGATGGCAGCATCAACTTGAATGAGTTCCGCCGTGTCGCCCGACCGGGTCGTGGCGAGGGAGACGGACCAGGACCGCGACGCGGAGCTGGACGCGGCGCCGGGCGTGGACGTTTCGGTGGTCCCCCGCGGCCTCCGGCGTTTTTCGCGAAATTGGACGCGAACGACGACCACAAATTGAGCAAGGAAGAGATGACCAAGATCTTTGAATTGTTTGATGAACTAGACAAAAACGAAGACGGTTTGCTGGATGGGCCGGAATTGCTGGGTGCCCCTGGACGACGCGGCCCGGGCGGAGATCGACCGGCATTTGGTCGACGGGGTCAGCGGCCGGAACGGGGACGTCGTCCGCAAGCTGGCGAAGCAGGGCGGCGCGGCAGAGGTCGCATGCTTCTGGAACGTCTCGACGAAGACAAAGACGGCAAAGTCTCCAAAGAGGAAGCAGACGAACGCTTGAAGCGTCATTTTGAAAGAATGGATAAAAACTCCGACGGTTTTCTGGAAGGTCAAGAACTGCGTTTCGGACGGCCTGATGGTGGTCCGGGCGGAAAAGGTGGCAAGAAGGGCAAGGGGAAAAACAAAGACCAATCCCCTGAAAAGTCCGAAGAAAAGCCCGCCGATTCGACGGAAGGCAAAGACGCTTAACGTCAGCGGCGACTAGTCCGTCGCCCAAGACAATGGAAGAAGTGTTTCAGGCCGAGTGGCTGATTTCTCGAAATCGGCTGCTCGGTTTTTTTTGTTGTCCAACCGCGCATCTTGCGAAGGCCCTTCCGCACTGATACGCTATTCAGAGCAGCGCCGCTGCAGTGGCGTTGAACGTTTTGATTGAAATGACTCACTCCTCTGAGATCCAAGGCAGACCAATGACGCAAAACCACATGGGGCAGGACAGTGGAGTTTCCCGGCGGGATTTTTTGCGAACCAGTAGCGCCGGTTTGGGAGCAGCTGGCATGGGACTGGCTGCGACACCTTCCCTTGCCAACACGGACCACACCCGCGCCGCACAAGGTGAGCGGCGAGTGATTCTGTTGTTCCTCAACGGCGGACCGAGTCATCTAGATACGTGGGATCCCAAACCGGAGGCGCGGTCGGAGATTCGCGGTCCGTTTTCAGCGATCTCGACCAATGTTCCCGGCATCCAGCTCAGTGAACATTTTCCGTTGATGGCGGCGCGGGCCAATCAATATGCATTGTTGCGCGGCGTCTATCACGAGGAATCGCCGATTCACGAAACCGGCCATCAATTGATCAATACCGGCTTCCTGTTTCGCGGCGGCATCGAACGCCCCAGCGTCGGGTCGGTGGTGCAGCAGCTGCGCGGTCCCCGTGCTGACAATGGATACGTCGTCTTGGGAGGTCGCTTGGGAAATACCGGCGTGAACGTTTCGCATGGGCAAGATGCAGGGGGATTGGGGCGGCAACGTGATCCGGATTACCTCACCGCCAGCGCTGTCTTGTCGGCTGAGCCGACCCCGACTGTGGAGCGTTACGGTCGCACCTCCTTTGGGCAAAATTGTCGAGCGGCAGCGCGGCTGGTCGAATCGGGGGTGGATTTTGTCACGGTCAATATGTTCGAGACCGTCTTCGGCCAAGTGAGTTGGGATTGCCATGCCAACGGCGGCGACTTATCCACAACGCTCGAGGACTATTCCCGCACGGTTTGCCCGATGTTCGACCGTGCCTATACGGCATTGTTGGACGATTTGAGCGAGCGGGGTTTGTTGGCGTCGACACTTGTTTTGGCCGTTGGTGAATTCGGACGAACACCGCAGATCAACGCGCGGGGAGGACGTGATCACTGGCCCGGCGTTTGGACGGCGATTGCCGCCGGTGGCGACGTTCAGGGAGGCCGTGTGATCGGAGCCAGCGACCGGCACGGAACCGAACCCAAAGACCGTCCGGTGCACGCCTCGGAATTGGCCGCGACGATTTATCAGCATTTGGGAATTGATGCTGCCGCCAAACTCAATTGCGGTCGTCACGAGTCACTCGCCATCGCCCAGGCGGACCCGATTGCCGAATTGATGGCTTAAAATCGACAGTCACATGCGTGCTAAGGCATAAACGTAATCGGCCGAGCTGACCAGCGTCACACCGGCTGCGAAGTGCACGTCGATTTTTCCCTGCCCGCTAAAGTGCAGTTTTTGGACCAACGCCCCGGTAGACGGATCGCAAAACAGGAGCGGGAAATCACCGGCTTGATTGTGGAAACGTGGCGACGCCAGTAGATAACGTCCGCAACTAGCGATCTTCCAGGAAACGTTGTCGCCTCCCAAAAACTGTTCCCAGCGGAGGGCTCCGTCCTCTATCTGGTAACTACGCAGGATGCCCTCGCTCTCCACATAGATCGCTTCCCCATCGATGCCCATACGGTTGCGGGCATGGGGCAGGATCTTCAGTCCCAGGCCAACTCGCCATAACTTCTTTCCATCGTCCGCGCCCACGCCGATCAAAGTGTCGCCATCGACGACGAGGGTGACGTCGCGACCGTTGGTCAGAAAATCAGGAGCGGCGTTGGTGCGGGAAATGGCGTGTGGGTATTGCCAGAGGATCTCACCGTTCAGCCCGTAACGAGTGAAGGTGGTCTCTGCTGCGGAGTTGACGGCCAATGCCAAGTAATCATTTTCAAAGCCGCGAGGATCGGCCGACCATGGCTCGTTGGGGACGGAAAAATCGGCCAATGGCGTACCGTTGGCGGCGTTTAAAACAAAAACGCGCAGCGGGCCTGTCGTCTGCACGACACAACGGTCGCGGTGCAGAAACCAATGAGGATTGATGATTCCTTGCGGAGGGCGAAACCGCCAAGTCACTTTTCCGTCGTTAGCTCGTGCGCAGACTAATTCGTTATCCGCGAGAAAGCAGACCAGCGGAAGATGTCCGTCAAAGTGCAGTTGAGGTTTCCTCGGTGCGACGCCGGTTGATTGGCTGGAGGAATTTGCCAGCGATTCATACTCCATCCGCCACAACCGTTGGCCGGTTCGCAGTGATACCCCTTCTAAGCCGCGCGGTCCGGATAACAGCAACCGCGTCCCCGCGTATCCAGCCCACTCGATTTGGTCCGCGATCGCAGCCTGCCAGCGCAGGCTGCCGTCGATCATGTTGAAACAGTTGAGGCGGTCGGCGGCGATGATCACCGATTGCAATTGTTGTGACGGTGGCGAGCCGACCGGTATCAGCAGTCGCCGGCGACTTCCCAGTGGGCGTCGCCAACTGCGGCGCAGGGGTAAAATGGCCTCGGGAGACGCATCGATTTGCGCCAGGTGCTCAAATTCTGGCCGCTCTAATTGGGACTTAGTGTACGAGGCGAATGTCACCGGCGGCTGGCTATCGGGAATCATCGATTCTGGGAATTGGGCTGCCAACTCCAACCAAGATTGCTGCGCTTCTCGCCAATGGTCTGAATGTTCTAGAGCACGGGCCATACCCCACAGTGCCAACAAACGGATCTCATCGTTGCGGTGGTCCAGCAAATGTTCATAAGCCTTGATGGCGCGGTCATAGGCATGTTGTTCGCTGTGAACCGTAGCGATGTCGAGCCAACGACGGGCGGCTACCAGAGCATGTGGATAGCGGGTCAAAATGGCGTTGAGTCTGTTGGGGGTGATGTCGGCAGGCAGCGGTTCGATCTCAGCCACGGCGCGTCTTTCGATCGTTTCATAGATCGCATCGCCGTGCTGAGCAAGGAGATTATCGATTTCAGCATCGGCTAGATCGCCGGCTCGGCGCAAGTGGCCTGGTGTTGTATCGATGTATAATTCTGAAAGCTGTGGAGCATCTAAGATTTCCTGCCACGCTTCGACCGCCTCACGCGGCTGGTCCGACTCAGCGTAAGCGGCAGCCAGACCGCTCGCGATTTTCAAGCGGACTTCGGGAGTCGTCGACAACTGAAGCGCATCGCGATAATTTCGCGTTGCGGTATCGCGATCACCCTCCTGGGCCGCCCGCTGCGCCGACAGGATCAACAATGCGGCCAATTGTTCGGTGGCAAATGAATTGAGTGGGCGATTTTGAAACTGGTCCTGCGGCGCTGCCAGGCGAACGGCTTGGCGATACTCCGCGATTGCCGAGTCCCAATCCCCCGACGCATGCTCGGCACGCGCTAGACGCAGATGGACAAACGGGTCATCGGGCGCCGCGGAGATTTCCTCGCGGAGTTTTTTCTTCATACGTCCCCAGAGTGCATAGGCGACCAGCGCTTGCTCCTGGGCGATGACCAACATATTGTCGGCAACCAACAGATTTCCCCCGGTCAATTTCGGGCCGGAGTCGCTCCGCCATTGTCCGATGGCGATGTCTGCTTGCGGGTTTCCAGTTAGGGCATTCAAAACCCAAATCGATTCTCGTTTGGGCCACATCACCAAATCCCCGGCTAGCAAGCCCCGCCCGTAGCCGTACGACTCGGCGTCTGTTTGTCCCCGCTTCCAGACGATGCGTCCCGTGTCGAGATCAATGCCCCAGAGAAAGTCTCCCGAAACGACGAGCCGATTTTGATGAACACCCAGCAGATGTCGCACGCCGCCGGTTAGCTCCTTGCGCCATTTGAGTACACCAGTCTTCGCATCGATGCCCATGACCGTCCCCGTCGCGGGCATCCGCCAAAATTGACCGGGACGGGCACCCTGAGCGGCGATGTTCTTCAAGTCCGCCGGTGCGGCCACAACGGTTCCTTGATGATAGAGGCAAGGCACCAAGCCGTTTTTTAATTTTGACACCCAGGAGGCTTGTGCGTTTCGCTCGTAAGTGACGACCCAATTCAGTGAACCATCGTGCGCAGCGATGGCGGCGATCGCGCCCTGATTTGTGGAGTAGAACAGCGTTCCGTCACCCAGCGTCAAGAGTTGATGGCTGACCTCCTCCAGGTGATCACCGACCGGCGCCAAAAACGCGCACACCTTGCGATTCCACAACAGCCTACCGTTCTCCGCATCAAAGCAGGCGACATTCGCTTGCGGTTGCGGTGAACTTTTCCTTAACGCGACATAAAGTTTTCCATCCGTCACAATGGGTGAGCCTTCGAATTCCCAGTTCCCAAGATCCGGAGAAATCTTGCCCGCCTCGATCGTCCATACCGGTTTGCCTTGCCCTGTGGCGATGTTCAAGCAGACAAGATGGCTTTCCGATCGCATGAGTTGATTGTCATTGTTACGGCTCGTGACCGGAGAGCCCATCCGTACATACAGTCGGCCATCGTGAACGGTCATGGTATAACGCGGAATTCCGACCTGCTCATTCTCTTTGCCGCGTAGATTACCGAATAGAGGCAATGTCCGATAAATGACCGCGTCATTGCTGTTTGGGCTTGGCCATGCCGGCTTTCCTGTCAGCAGGTCATATGCGGACACCGTGGTTGCGTCGTTGATGAACAGCGTATCGCCGACGGTGACGGGGAAATAACTCAAATAAACCGGCTTCGCCAATCTGCCGCGGCGTGACATTTTATCAGGAGCTGCCGGTGGCAAGGGGTGCGTCCACTGCACAGCGCCGATGTCGTCAATGGCTTGCGGAAGCACCGCATTACGACTTGTATTTCCAGCAAATGTCGATACGTCCTTCTCGGCCGTGGATTGCGTCCAATGCTCCGCCTCCTCAGCCAAGGTTGTTAATATCTCACTCAGCCGTCCCGTGCGTCCTGCCAATGTTCCTTCTGCGTCACTGTGCCGCATGGTGAATGCCGCAAGTTCTTGTTCGAAGCGGGGCAGGTCCCGTTGAAACAGGCTGCACATCACCAGGCGGGCACGCAATTCCGCCAGATCGAGGTCCGTGTCGGGATAAGTCAGGACCGTCCTCGGATCTCCGGCCGATTGCGGCGGTTCGATCGGTAAAGTCATTTCCCAATAACCGCGGGCATCTCCATAGGCCCCGCGTTCGAATGCCATTTCTCCCAACGTCGCCAGCGCGTCATCTCCCTGACTGCTCAAAAATGCCAGCTTGACGATCTTTAGCAGCGGCGCTTCCTCATGATTCGCGCGGCCTTCCTCCAGCCATTGTCGCGCTTGAGGATCAAGCCGTTGCCGCAAAGTTTTCAAGCCGTCGGCGTTCATTGTCGCCAACAGCGCATGGCAGCGCGTCCGCAGGCCGATATAACGCCCGGTTCCCGCCGCAATCAGTTTGTCGCCATGTTGTTCCAGAATCTGATTGGCGAGCTGTACTGCTTCGGACCACTGTTCGGCAAGCAGGTATTCCTCCAGCGCGCTCAGTTTTTTGGTGGCTGACGAATCGGTATCCAGAAACACCGACTCCTGCAGTCGCCCGGCCGGAGCCTGAGCAGTTGCGTCCGGCGCGATCGCCGTAAGGCTGATTGCGGAAATCGTCAATATCGCCAAGATGCGGGCGGTCGTCATGAGGGCGGCCATCGATAAGAAAGGGTTGGATCAGGGGCCGACTATGCTTCGAGCGTGTTGGACAGCAATTCCGTTGTTTCAAAGGGCGAAGTTTTTGCCAGCGTGCTTACTCGCTTTTCAACACCTGTCCCAAACTGAAGATGACGATCGTAATGAGCAGCGAAACGGGCATCACGATCAGCGGAAAGTTGTAGAAGTTGATCGAGAAAATCACCATCAGGGGCAAAAACACGAGGCAGCAAAATTGTAACGCGGTACCAATCGATTGTCGCACGGTGATGTTCCTAACAGGTCGTTTTTCTCTCTGACGCGCCGCCTTGCAGCGGGCGGGGCGGGGGCAGGTCTTTTTGCAAACACAAAGCGGCCCCTAGTATTTTACCGCTGTGGACGCGGACAGCAACGATCGTTGGGGGGAATGGGGGATAAAAATGGGGAGAACCAGGGCGTTGGGGAAAGAAGGTGCTGGTTTTTTGTGAGCGGGGATGCCACTGGTCTTTCTTGAAAAGTTCCAGCAAAGAGGAGCCGCAGACGGTAGGCATTCCGCGGCGTCTATTCCGCAATGAACCCATGCACCCGCCCCATATAGTAGGCGAGTAGGTAATGGAAGCCGGGTCGGAGTCGCATTCCGTCCCCGCCGGAGGTGAGTTTCCAAGGATTCCAGTCCCAGTAGGTTTCCTGACGTTCGTCGATCGGAAAGACATAGCCATCGACGCGACGACCGATGGGAGCTCCATGCCCATCGTGGTCACCCATTTGGACCAAGTCGAGACGATGGGCGTTGGACATAGGCCATTCGATCAGATCCAACGGATATCGCTGCAGCGTGTCGATGGCTCCTGTGAAACATTCCGAGGGAGGAGACAGGTCCACTTCGCCCCATTGATCGGTACGTGTCTTCCCGAGTGAACACGCGCCGTAGATAAAGTTTGTGAAGGAATTACGTTCCGGCCTTTCGTATTTCCAGTTCACGCGAATTGCGTACTGGTACATATTGAGCAGTTTGGGATCCGTCTCGTAGCGAATCAAGTGGTAGTAGTTCATAAACGCCATGTTGTCATCGGGTTGATGGCCGGGTGAATTGGGGCCTTCCAACAATCGCATCTGAGTCATGCCGTTCATGCCGTAGCCGTGATCGAGTGCAAGCTTCAAATAGGCTTCGCGGTACTTCGGGTCGCCGGTGATGTGGTGCGCGATCAAGAGATAAGTCAGGATGCTGTAGGAATTCAGTCCGCGCTCGGCAACCCAAGCGGAGTTGCGGTTGAGGTCGTCCGGAGAAAAGTGCGCCCAGCGTGTCGGCAGACCGTCGTGATCGACGAGACTCAAACCGTTTGCCAGAAGGTGATCGATGATTCGCCGCACGACTTTTCGAACCTCGTCCTTCTGCGCCTTGGTCTCGCAGACATGGTCGAAATAAGTGGCCAACCCGAAGAAATGACCATCGAGCTCATCAGAACTGGAATCACACTTCCAGTACCACTTTCCCGTGGCATCGACCGGTAGTCGCGGCTGGATGATCTTCCACAACGAGTCCCGTTTGGTGCGGCCCATGTCATAATTCAAGTCGTACCGCTGGTTGGGATCGGGGTCGGTGATTGGGATCACGTTGCGAGCAATAAACCCGCGAGGCGCCGGGTGCGGTCCGCCTTGGGTGACTTCGCTCAAAAACGATAGTGCCCGGAAGGAGTTCTCAGCATGTTGGCGGTAGGTGGCGTCCCCGGTCACGGTATAGGCCATGCTCATCGCGCCGAGATAAAGTCCCGTGTTGAAACCGTCGTTGTCGGAATACGTGGGAACCGCCGTGCTTTTATCTCCTGGTGCGGATAGCACGGCTGGATTGACGTATCCGAAACTCGTTCGGCGGTGATACTTCTCGATCTCAGCTTCGTAGAATTTCGCTTTCTCTTCGAGTGTGGTCGGACGAAACTGGATGCATGAAATGCCGCCGGCTGTGGCGAACCAAGCGTTGCCATCGTCGGTAATGACGATGTCGCGGACATGGTTGTCGAGGAGCCATCGTCGTCCTTGTCGAAATTCCCAGACACCATCGGAGTAACGAATGGCGCCGTTTTTGGTTCCGAACCAGATTCCCTTGGGACCTGCGGCGATGCAGGTGAAGTCGTTGTACGGCAAGCCATCTGTTCCATCCAGCAGCGTCCATTGATCGTCATCGGACCGATATCCCACACCCTGCGGGGAAGCAAACCACAATCGGCCGTCACGATCATAGACAACGGCGCGGACATCGAGCGGCGCCCAACGTCTCCGCTCATCTCCCGGAAGCGCCAAACTCCAGTTCTTTCCATCTCCAAGGAACAGGCCGTTCTCGGCAGCAACAGCGATTTCGCCTTCATGCTCGGCGACCGCACGGACCATCCCGCGGCGGCTGACATGCTCTGCCAGCGTCGCATACCAAGGGGAATCGACCGGAAAAAGCCCAGCAGCGACGGAATCGTCGACCGCAACCCAGCTAGGATCCTCGAAACGTGCGATCCCCTTGCTCGTCTTGGCAAAGAGGGTCCCGTTGTCGTCGCGCGCTATTTGCAACACATCATTCGACGGCAGTCCGTTGGCAGTGGTATAGGGAACCTGAACCTGCTGATCAAACCGCGAAACCATAATCGGCAATTCACCAGCCACATCAGCCCCGCTCGCAGTCGCGACAAAAATGGTGCTGAGAACCACAGCGAACACGCCACAAAGACTCAATCGATGAAAGTGACCTCGAAATTTTAGTATCATCAATTGGTCCTGCAGATTGCGGTTAAAAAGAGGGTGGCTTCGCACGGCACTTGGTGGAATGCTTAAAAATGTCTCTCAAACGCGCCGCCTTGCGGCAAGCGGGGCGGGAGCAGGTCTTTTTGCAAACACGAAGTGGCCTCTAGCATTTTACCGCTGTGGATGCGGACAGCAATGATCGTTGGGGGGGACGGGTGATAAAAATGGGAGAACCGGGCTTGGGGATCGGGCGCGGGTTCTCTGCGAGCGGCAGTTAATGGGCATTTTTCTGTGATCGTCGCCACTGGGCGGCGGCAAAAGGCCCAGCCATTGCAATAACGGCCTCATTCGCCGCTCCGTGGCAAGCGATGGTTACACAGCGATTGGCCACAACGAAAAGCTCACTCTTTGGGCTCGGTCGCATTCCCTTGGTGTGAGTCAAAGTAGTCTTTCAGATCAAGCACGTACTCCCTTGTCGGTTGTAGCCCCGCAAATGGAAGTTGCTTTATCGTGCCATCTTTCGAGACATGGAATACGGATCCGTTTTTTAGTTCGTAGTCTGAATCGTTACACGTGATTCTTGACACGTCACTTGACGCAATGTGGTACGTCATCACTTTTTCTTTGCTTGGTGATAAAGTGATCTTTCCTGAGTAGTCAAATGTGCGAGTTGCTGGGTTGCTGGTGTGCTCGGTGCTGGAATTGACGTCGAACGGAAAAAAGAAAACGATCGAATGTTCCGGAACGTCGGTATAACCGAATGCAAACACGGAGACAGCACCAAAGCCTAGATGGTGTCCGCTATCCAAAACGGGTTTCCAAGTTGGCGGTGCCTTGGGTGAACATCCACAGGTTAATACCAGCAGTGACGCGATGAGGTAGGGGAATTTCATGTTTTATGCTGCATGAGGGCCAGCGTAACCGGGCGGCGAGGTTACGCGTTGATTTCAGTTTCAACTGGATTCGCGCCGCTTCGGTTCGGCCCGTTATTTTCTAGATTTATCGCGCACAAGTCATACGACTACACTGAAAGTCTTTTGAAAAGATTCGGGGGAATACATTCGGCAATCAGTATTGTGTAGCCACACACCGGGGCAACGCTTTTGGATGCCACGCCAAACGTTTAATAGTTCCAACATTGTGCAATGCGTTTCAAATTTGGAACCGCCCCAATATGACGTAATTCCGGGCCGTATTTCATTGTCGGGGTCGAACGGGCAATCGGTGATGTCGAACTCGATGTGGTGATCTCCAGATTCCCAACGTGCAACCCAAGCACTCCAGGCTGGCTTGGCGTCATGCACTAACCTCACTTGTGAAACCGCAAGGATCGCGTCTGCGATCTCTTTTGGGGTGTAGATTTCAGACTTCCAATTGTCGTCGAAACTATACGCAGGGTCGGGAAGATCTATCGGCCCCCCAACAAGCGAAAATTCCGTCAGTTTGATGAGTGAGTCCGACATGTTTTTCAGATAGCGTCTGGCGTAACCACGCGGCGAGGTTACGCGGTGATTGTAAATTCCGCAGGATTCGCCGCTCTGGTTCGCACCGTTATCATCCCGTTTTGGGTGTGCGGGTTCAATTTTGAATTGGGAAATTCTCGCCCCAGTTTATTGAGGGGACAAATTTAAGGAATAGGTCCCGCATGAAAGCCGTTGAAAAGTACCATTCGTTAAACCCAAAGTCGTAATCTGTTTTGACGAACCATCGGTTGGTCCACTTCCCGACGTGGCAATACGGAACGTCTGTCGTGCATATTCGGTAGTTTGAGTATTTTTGGAAACATTGACCATGACTGGGGCCGAAGTGCTGCCAACACCAGCGATTTGTGAAATCGAGTTCCGGGAATGCCAACTCGAGCATTACGGGATAAGGGAAACATTGAAGGGTCTGGTGGCGTTTCGTTTGTTGGTCAAGCTGCTCTGCGGCGGTGTCGCCGCCAGTGTCGAGGTATAGATCGAAAGTAGAGAGGATAGCCGTTTGATGCGTCATTGATGTTTCGCGCTGCCAGAGAACTCGGTGCGGCGGGAAGTTGAGTCATGGAAGATCACCTTCCACGGCCAGTTCACCCATTATGCTGCAAACCCCATCCCGAATGCAAATTTCGATCCCAATCCAGCAATGCGTCGTAGAGAACAACCGAACGTTTTACACGTAGCAGATCTCTGATCCCTTCTTCAAGGCAGGGGCAGTGCATCCTGCCGCGTGCACCCCTCGTGACCAGTAAACCAAAGCCCCCGCCCAATTCACAGTTGTCGCAACCACCCCACCCAGTTTTTCCGGGAATCCCTTGCAAGCCGTCGTGAAATCCATGAAGATGTTTTCGGTCTTCACGCTGGTCGGTGCGCGGGTGTCTGTGTCTTTTGACCGGGCGGGGTATTCTGCTGTTGCCGTCTGCGGATGTTTTCCGGTGGATGTGTGGGGACCGCACTAAATTCGTCCCTCGTGGAACGTATCGATGCTGGCTGAGCGGATGTCTCAGTGAGTCTGCTTTTTTCGTCGTTTGTTTCGCCCCCCACCGCCCTACGGGAGTCACCCAACGGATGTCATCGTCTTCCCTCAAGCCGGCTCGGATTGCTTCGCTGGACCAGTTCCGCGGCTATACCGTGGCTGGCATGTTTTTAGTGAATTTTCTGGGGGGATTCACGAACTGCCCCCAAGTGCTCAAGCATAGCCACAACTATCTGAGTTACGCCGACACGATCATGCCGCACTTTTTGTTCGCGGTCGGATTCGCCTTTCGCCTGACGTTCGGTCGCCGCATCAGCACCGCCGGCGTGGGAGCGGCCTATCGAAAAGTCGTGACGCGATTTCTCGGTTTGATGTTGGTCGCCATTGCCGTTTACGGTTCGGGCCGTGCGGCGGAATCTTGGGAAGAATTGCAACACATCGGCCTGTGGGGCGCGCTCTATTCTCCGTTGAAACGGGAATGGTTTCAAACCTTGATGCATATCGCGCTCACAGCCATTTGGATCACGCCGGTGATCCGATCCTCGGCTGGGGTGCGGATTGCCTACATGTTCGGTTCGGCCGCCTTGCATGTTTTGCTGTCGCACTCATTCAACTTTGAATGGTGCAGCACATCTCCCAACGTGATCGACGGTGGACCCATCGGCGTTTTGACGTGGTCGATTCCCGCGCTGCTGGGAACACTGACCTGCGACGCGGTCGCCGGCGCCGAAGGACGTCCCAATCTGTTTAAAATGTTTGCTTGGTCGATCGTGGTGATGGGCATCGGCTGGCTGATGACCTGCGGCACACGTCTGTACGACGTCACCGAAACCCAAATCGCCGAGCGAGAACAAGACGCCAAGATGCAAAAGCTTCTCACCGACGAAATCAATGGACGGATCGCGCCGCTGAAAAAAGAATTGGGCGAACTCGGTAAGACGATCGCCGGTCTTCGCGCGCAATTGGACGGCATGGTACTGGCTGTGGAGCAAGTCACCGATCCGGAGGAACGCGAGAAACTGAATCAAGAGCTGAAAGCTGCGCTCGCTAAGGATAGTGAATTACGCGACAAGATCGATGTCATCAAAGTAGAATTTCAGGCGTATCGCGACGGCACTGAGGTCTTCATCAGCAAGCAACTTGAAATCAAAGCCAAGTTGGCTGGGATCAATGCGAAACTGAACGGTTCCAAGACCGTTGATAAGGTCGTCGATGAAAAGCAACGCGCGAAGCTAACCGCTCAAAAGGAAGCATTGATCAAAGAGGATGCAGCCGCTGCGGCTGGACTCGAGGAACTCAAAGCGAACCCCCAGGATCCCAACGCGCCGCAGGTGCGAGTCTTCCGCGATCCCAAACTCGCGATCGATCCCGTTTTCCCTTCCCAGGCGCGCATCGATGCCCTCAAGGCACGATTTGACGAACAAGGCTGGCGAGCGATCGTGGCCGAACCTCCGTTTGTCTATCCCCCGCACACCACACCGGGCGTGGGCAAGAGATCGGTGATGTTGCGGGAGTGGAATTATTGGATGGTCAGCCAACGCCAAGGGACGTTGTCCTACACCGTCATCGCAGGCGGGATGTCGATTTTCTTGTATGCGATCTTTTACATCGCTTGTGATATTTGGGGATTGCGATTGGGGTTATTCACCACCTTCGGCACCAACGCCTTGTTCGCCTATGCCTTGCACCCCTTGACCGGCGGTGCTGTCAAAGCCTTCATGCCGCGTGATGTGGCCACCTGGTACATGTGGCTGGGATTCGCAGTCTTTATGTTATTCACATGGCTGTTTGTGCGTGTCCTAGAGAAGAACAACATCTACATCAAGCTGTAGGTGTTACTTGATCATTCGATTCGAAAAAAGACCGGCGGGAATACCACCCGCCGGTCTTTCATTTTTTTATGCGAGTCGCGCGCCACTTCCGGCATGCTGAGATCTGCTATGCCGGCTGCGCCCGTTTTCGATCGTCCGCCTAATAGCGGATGTGCGTTTGCAGATAGAATTGCGTGGCGGTATCTCGGGGCAGGGCATTGTGCACGTATTCGCCGTACCAGAACCACGAGTAGCCAACCGAGACCGAGAAGTTCGGGTTGTAGGTATACGTGGCGATCAGGTCCAACTCGTTGCCGATGTTTTGGCCTTGGTCGAGCGTTCCCAGCGGCGCGCCGGCGACGTTGTAGAGAAAGTCGTTGGTGCTGGCCAAATCAAACCAGTGCCAAGCAGCTGTCCCTTTCCATTTTTTGGCCGGAGAGAAATCGAGTTGCGCGCTGTAATCGAGCAGGTTTTGCCCCGAGAGGTTGTCCAAGATCCCCCAATAGGCATGTCCCAGTGGATAGAGCACGCTGAAGGTGTTCGTCTGGTCATCGTCGGGATCCTGATCGCCTGAGCCCCAGTAAAACAGGCCGGACAGACGCGGTTGCCAGGGGACCTGCTTCCAGGTGTGCCCCAAAATACCGGTGAAGAATCCGGCATTGATTCGCTCGCTGTTGTCGCTGCCGAATTGATAGGCGCCTTCAAAATCCAGGTCCCACACCCGTGTGACGTTGCCACACGCGTCCGTCACTTCGCTGGTCGTATTCCAATGCAAGCCGACGGTGTGCCGAAATCCGTCGGCGACGTTCTGCACTTGTTGAGTATCCCGCAACCACAGCCAATACAAATCGACGTAACTGTCTTCGAACCCTCGGTAGGTGGAGTAGACACCCGAGAAAAATTGATCGTAGTCGGGCTGATTGAAGTTATTGTCAAAATCTTGCACCGGAACGATCCCGCGCGCCGCGGCGTTGACCGGGTTGGTGGCGAAGATGTTGAGGTCCCAATCCCCTTCGCTGTAAAGGTATTTGAGCCCCTGGAAGTTCCGCCGCGTATTACTCCAATCCAACGGCGAGACCAACCGCTGTTTGCCATAGAGCATTTCCTGCCGTCCCACGCGAAACGTACCGGGAACATCCAACGTGGTTTCCAGGTTCACGTCGACAAAGGCGTTGAGCACTTCCCAGCGATCGACGTCGATGGGCAAGAGCGGCAGGTCGACACCCCAGGCGGTTGCATCAATAAATTCCACATAGGCGCGGCCCCAATCGCTCACTTCAAGATTGAAGTATTGCCGCCAACGCCACAAGTTGTACGTACTCCGCCCCGGTCCACCCGGCCGCAGACGGTTGCGTTCGTCCATCGGGCGAAAGCGCAGTTCGCCCCCGGCGGAGAGTACCAGGAAATCGTCCGCTAGATGAATCTGATTGAGGCTGTCCCCCAACAGTGGCGGGTCGTTGGGATTGCTCCCGTAGGTGAAGTCGTTGTCATAAAACAGCGTCTTATACGGATTGATCACTTTCGGGGGCGCCGGTTTGGGCGGCGGGACATAGACCGTTTGCTGCTGTTGTTGATAGCCGGCCATATATGCGTTTTGATCAACAAGCGGTTCCGCAGCCTTCGAGGGTCCAGCAGAAACTCCAAGCCCGATGGCGGTCAATGTGGTGAAGAGAATGAATCGGTGTGGCATGCCATCTTCCTTGATTGCGCGCATGACGAGATGGGGAGTCAGCTGGCCTGGGCGGCCAATTGATTCCCCCAATGCAGCTAGTCGGACGGTTTTGAGATCACTGGCCGTAGCAGGATGCGGCCGTGGACTAATTGACTCAAAACGCCGGATAAGGAGTGTGGAATTGTCCAACAATTCCATCCCTTAAATCGGAAGAATGCTTTCAACCGGTTGAGTTCGCCCGGCCCACTGTGCACAAGAACCGGCAATCGCCGCTGTCTAACAGGCAGGGTTTGCCTAACCGGAGCGCTGGGGTTTGCTAGCGGCGCTAGTTCAACTCAAGCAGTTGGAGATTATTGTCCACCACCAACTGTAAGCGAGCGTTGTGCAGATTGCCTAGGAACCGATTTTTCGCGGCGCCATTTTGACCGTCTTCCCCGCCTTGATCTCAATTGTGAGCGATTTTTCCAGCCAGCCATATTTCTCATGCCAGACGACGAATTCATGCTGACCGGCCGGAAGGTTGTTGATTTCAAATTTCCCTTGCCGGTCGGTGATCGCAGCGTAGGGATGATCAAGTATCAACCAATGCGCTTTCATCCAGCGATGATAATCACTGCTGACAGGGAAGGGAGCAGGTTCCGGTTTGTTGAACATGACTGCTGCGCCTGAACGGTCCTGCGGTCTCAACGCAAGATTGTAGGGGCTATTTTTGCTTGGCCTGGTATGCACATTAGAAGGAATGGGGTCGGCGTTTTTCAGCAAGATCGTTTGGTCCGTCTGAGCGATGAGGGCGTGCGGTAGAAAGCGGCGGCCTATGGCATCAAAGACGACTTTCTTGCTCTTGCGACGAATCAGACTGGGATGAATCTCTGACGGCGGGTTTTTGAGGTAGACGAAAACATTTTTAATGCCCAACGTTTTTTTATCGACAATCAGTTCTTCGCTGCGAATCGTTTGAGCTGCGGAAATGGCGGCATCTTTTACGCTCATGTCCCCTTTTTCCACGAGCACTTTAGGTTCCGGCCACAGGCCGTCGAAGAGAAATTGCCCGCTGAATGCCCCCCAGCCGGGGGCGGCGCCGACCACATTGAACTTGGCCTGTTCGCCGGGCGCAGCGGCAATGTGTTCAAAGGTGATGTTGTGTGTCTTACGGACCTCGACATGAAAGGAAACGATGTTTTTCCCCTTCAGATCCTCAAATTCGGCCGTTGCTTGATAGAATCCCGCGGCACCGACTCCCCCAAATCGCGATTGCACGTGCCGGGTTTGACCATCGGCTTCAACAGCGACAACTCTTACCTCGTGGCCGATCGCATTGTGGGCAAAATTCAGAACAATGTCGTTGCCTTTGATTTGACCCGGCATAAATGTGACGCCAAAATTGAAGCCGCCAAACGTGAATGCACTCGCACTTTGTTCATTTCCATTCGAGGTGGCGATCAACTGCCAGTCGCCATTAGGAACGGAGATTCTGAATTTGGATTGTTGGGTTCCCTGGGGGAGCGAGACCAGTTTGACACGCATGTTTTCCAGGGGATGGCCAGCTTGGTCCACCGGGACGCTCAGCGAGCCTGAACCGCCGGAGCCGATCAAAGTAATGGTCGTCGCTTGGACTAGATTCTCCGGCACGCCATGAAAGCGAAAAGCGAATTCACGCCCGATCATATCGCGGCCAAAATGATATCTCCCGCCGGGATGGGCATACGGGGCAGTCTCTAGCGGCGAACCATCCGCCCGCCACCACGGACGGTCTTTGGAGGGATGCTCGGAAATACCGACCAACTCAACGGTTCCTCCGTTCGGCAGTTCGGCAAAAAACTCCGTCGGTGCGGCAGGTTGTGGTTGGGCCGGTTGCTCGGCCGCCGGGTCATCATTTGCACGCACACGTGGCAACACAATCGCGGCCAACAAAATTAGAAACAACGTGGAGCGAGAGGTGATCCGTCCGGTGACCGGACGCTTGGTGTCCAAAATACGAATCAGACGGTTACGAAAGACGCGTCCGGGACGGAAAATGCCCAGCGCGGGATCCAGAACCGGTGGTCGCGTTTGTGCCGCTTCAACCGCGCGGAGCAGGGCGTTGCCACAGTCGCGTCGCGACACATCGGCGGCCAATAATGCGGCATCGTCGCAGGCGTATTCCTGCAAGCGGTGAATCATACCGTTGGCAATCCAAACGGCCGGGTTAAAGACATGCAGCATCTGCACCAGCCGTTGAAACAGCGCGATCCACAAGTCGCCGTGCCGGATATGCGCAAATTCGTGCAGTACGATCCACTGAATCTGCTTGGGAGAATAGGTCTGGGTAAAACCGCTGGGCAGCAACAGGCAAGGCCGCAAGATTCCCCAAACCGCTGGCGAAGAAATCTCATTGGTGACAAAGTACCGCACGGTTTGTCGCACACCGGCGGCGCGGCGCAATTTCTCTAAGTCGATCAGCATTACATCGTCAACAACGCGCGTCGCTGAACGCAAACGGCGGTGGAATTGAATGTGAATCCAGGCGAATCGCATCAGCATGGCACAGGCCGTGCTCCCCCAAAGGATCATCAACCAAGCGGCGGTCGTCAGCGTGGGCTGCTGCTGCGTATTGATCGCTAATGGGGTAGCGGCGGGAGCAATGGTTGTCGGCTGGGTGTCTGTGTTGGTTGTGGTGGCGAGTCCCGGAGTAGAAGCCACGGTGTCTATTGTTGTGGATGCTATTGGCTGTAGATCGTGGGGGTTCACCGGGGGCGGTGCGACGTGATTTGTGGATGCGGGCGGAGAGGTTTCTACCCACTGTTGCCATTGTTGTCGGGGCGAAAGCGCTGCCAGCCAACTGGGGCCGGGGATTTCCAAGGGAATGGCTGCTTTCACCAACACCAGTAAAAACAGGCAGCAACCCACCTGCGCCGAGAGGCGTTTGCGCAGCAGCAGCCAAACTGCCGAAACAACGCCGAGCAGGATGGTGGTGTCGACCAAGCTGTTGCGCATTTGGTCGAACCAAACGTGAGACATTTCGTTGAGAGCGCTGACGAAATTCATGCTTCGTCCTCCGAGGGGGGGGCCATTTGATCGAGTAGTTCGCGAAGCTCTGCGAGTTCTTCAGCCGTCATGCTGCTTTTTTTTGCCATGTAGGCCAACAGCGGACCGACTGTGCCATCCAGTGCGTTGTCCAGCAGAGAGTCGGCGGCGGAGAACAATGACTTCAAAGCGGGGCGAGCGGGGCGGTAGAGAAAACTGTTGCCGACTTGCGTGGTCTTGAGGTGTCCCTTTTCCACCAGGCGCCTAAGCAGCGTCTTGACGGTGCTGGGAGCCCAGCCTTCGGTCTCGGCAGCGGTCTGGTAAACGTCCCGGGCAGCGCAGCTTTTGCGTTCCCAGACGATCTTCATCACCTTCCATTCCGCCTCGGACAGGGGTTGGGGGTTGGACATGTAATGCGGTCCTTGTGTCGTTCCGTGAATCAATTGTCTACAAATGTAGTCGATCGGTGCGTGGGTGTCAACACAACTGTTACTTCGGGAACATTAAGCAACGGACCGGCGTATTCGTTTTGCCCGCAGGACTTAGCGGAATGGCAGGTAAGCGAGGCCGCATGAAAATAACTAACGGCCGAATAGCGAAGAAAAGCTGTGCCGAATGCGATCCATGAGACTGGGGCCTTTCATCGTGATTCCCGAGATCTCCGTTCCGGGAGGCAAGTCCTTGATCTGCTCATGGATTTGCCCCTGCAGTGACATATGCATATAGATGTTACACGGCTCGATGTTCTCTGGAACCAATTCCCCGCCAAGAGCCGGCGGATGTTCGCAACTGTAAACCTCTCCTTCATCCAGACAGATGCCGAGCGTCATCAAGTCACCGACCAGTTGCGGCATAAACCATTCTTGGGCATGCTCCGGTTGTTGCATCAGTTTCTTGAAATTCGCGGCACTGGCAGCGACGCGGGTCAATTGCCCCTCCATGGTATCGAGCCAGTGAATTTGGCCTTCGGCATCCCGTAAGAAAAGGTCGCCCATGGCAGTGATGACAACTGGCGAATACGAGTCATCCACTAGCCATCGCCAATCGCTGAGCAGTTCGTCGATATCGATCCCATCCGGAGAGACCGTCAATTCATTCCAACCAACTTTCATGGTTGTTCGCTCCATACAGCTGTTGAGAGATCGAGATGCTACCGATGATCCAGATGTACATGGAAATCGGCCGAACGTTTGAAACGGCAGTCTGACACACCACGGAAAACAATTCAACAAAAATCTGACCACTCAGACGGTTGTTGCCGGGGCGTTTGCGGGAATTGTCGACGCATCGACAAACATCCGCTGCCACAACTCCAAACAAAGCAGCGACCAGAGTCGGTAACTGTGATCCCATTGGCCGTCGAGATGCTCCTTCACCAATTGCTCGACCGCTGTGGGACGGAAATAACCCCGGTTTAGAGCGGACCCATCTAGCAGCGTTTCTTGTAGCATCGGTTTCAATTCATGCCGAAACCAATGGTCCAACGGTACGCCAAAACCCATCTTGGGCCGCGACTGGATTGATTCCGGCAGTAAGTCGCCGAACGTCTCCAGGAGTATCCGTTTCCCTTGCCGACCGCGAAGTTTCGCGTGTATCGGCAGGCTGGCGGCGAACTCAGCGACATGGTGATCCAAAAACGGGCTACGGCATTCCAACCCATAGGTCATGCTGGCAATGTCGACTTTGTTAAGAATGTCACCCGGTAGATAAGTCAGCACATCGGCGCAGGTGGTGCGGGTGACGAAGTCGCGATTCGGACATTCTTCATACGCCCGTAGCAACGGCGCAGCTGCGTCGGCCTCTCCCACAGCGGCGCGAAAGTCATCCGTCAGCAAAGCTGCTCGGCGTTGGTCGTCGAAGATGCTAACCCATTTCAAATAGCGCCGCTCCCGCGGTTCGCCCAGTGCGGCCAACAGTCGTTTCAGCCGTCGCCGCCGCGATTTCTGCCGGACCGATGCCGGAAAGTGTTGCCACAATTTCAGCGTTGCCATTTTTTGCAGCGGCCGCGGCAAGCCGTCGAACCATTCGGCAATGCGGACCGCTTTGTAACGATCGTATCCGGCAAATAACTCATCACCCCCATCGCCCGACAGCGACACCGTGACATTTTGCCGCGTCATCTCCGACAGATACATTGTGGGGATTGCGGAACTATCGGAGAACGGTTCGTCGTATTGCCAAATCAATTGCGGCAGGATCTTGAGCGCATCGGGTGTCACGATCGCATCATGATGTTCGGTCCCCAGATGCTCCGCTGCTTCGCGGGCATAGGCGCGTTCGTCGAACGCTTTGACGGGAAACCCGATCGAAAAGGTTTGTACGGGGCGCTCGGAGAGTTGTTGCATCAGCCCGACGATAATCGTCGAATCCACACCGCCGGAAAGAAACGCTCCAAGCGGCACGTCGCTCCGCATCCGCAACCGGACCGCTTCGGTGAGCACCGTGCGAAGTTGCTCACGAATTTCCTGGGCAGGTGCATTCTCCGGTTTGCTGAAATCGAGCCCGGCACCGTGCAATTCCCCTTGGTCGTACCCCGGCTTCCAGTAACGACGTACGTTCAATTCGCCATTGTGATAAATCGCCAAGTGTCCGGCCGGAAGCTTTTGAAAACCGGCCAGCATGCAGCGGGGGGCGGGGACGTATTGATAGGTCAGATATTCATTCAGTGCGATCGGATCAATGTCACGCGGCAGACCGGGGACCTGTAGCAAGCTTTTTAGTTCGCTGCCAAAAAGTAGTCGCTGCGGATCATGCCGATAGACGAGCGGTTTTTGGCCAAGCCGGTCGCGAGCAAGCAACAGTTGTTTTTTACGATCATCCCAAATGGCGAAGGCAAACATGCCGCGGAGATGCGTGACGCAGTCCGGGCCGTATTCTTCGTAGAGGTGGACGATGACTTCCGTGTCGCAGGACGTGCGGAACTGGTGCCCCCGTTTTTCCAGGTCGGTTTGCAGTTCACGGTAGTTGTAGATTTCCCCGTTGAAAGCAATCCAAACCGTGCCGTCTTCATTCGAGAGCGGTTGATGCCCCCCTCCCAGGTCGATGATCGACAAACGACGGTGTCCCAAAGCCGCGCCGGGCGGTTGGGCGGCAGAGAGATCGCCAGATGCATTGGATGAATCCGTGGAACGGTAGTAGCCGTTATCATCCGGACCGCGATGCGCAAGAGCAGTCGTCATCCGCCGCAGGATATCGATGTCCAACGGCGGTTGTCCGGCAGTCCAGGCAGCTCCGGTGATTCCACACATGGGGGGAAGGTCGTTTCTTTGATTTAATGTATTACGTGACCGGAAGGGCGAAGCTCATGCTGAGTCGTTTTACTCCGCAAAAGAAAGGCCTCGCGCAAAGACGCCAAGGAGATATGTTGTGACGGGAAGGTGTTGTGTAACGCTGCATGATCGTGCGCGACTCATTTGGAAATTGCTAATACTGATTTATGAGGCGGGTTTTCAATGGTTTTCCCTCTGTTACTTCTTTGCGGCTCTGCGTCTTTGCGCGAGTCTTTTTTAGGAAAGGTTCATCTCTCGTCCTGCATCGAAAGGTGCGTCGCGTCGCATCCTACGGCGTTAATCGGTCAAGACTTCACGATACAACTTCGCATAGGCGGCCACCATGCTGGGGATGCTGAATTGGTCTCGGATCCGTGCAATGGCCGCTTGTCCGAATGCCGCTCGTTGTTCTTTGTCTTCGAGGAGGATGTTCGTATACTTCGCCCGTCCGACGTTGTCGCCGACCGGAACCAAGTAGCCGGTTTTTTGGGGGACGACCAACTCGCGGTTGGGCGGAATGTCGCTGGCCACCACCGGCACTCCGGCCGCCATCGCTTCCATGATGCTGTTGGAAAGTCCCTCGAAATCACTGGCCAGCCAAAAGACCTCGATCGCGGGGAAAAACCGTGCGGGGTCGGGTTGATGTCCAAGGAAATGAATACGGTCGGTGTTTTGCGTTTCGCGAGCGAACGTCTCTAGCTGTTGGCGATCGGGGCCGTCGCCGATAATCACAAAATGAATGTGCGGCTGCAAATTGCTGATGAGTTCCACAGTCCAAGCGAGGTCCCGCACACGTTTTTGCGGCGCCAGTCGCCCGATGAATCCCACAACACGCGCCTCTTCCGGTAGACCGAGTTCCTCAAAAAGTTTTTCGCGGGTCACCACCGGAGCGTCGGGAAGATCAATGCCGTTGTAGATCACCCGTAATTTGCGATCGGGGACTCCTTGCTGACGATAGAAATCAGCGACGCTGTGCGAGTTGCCGACGAGCAGGTGGGTCCGCGGAATCAGTTTTTTGTCAAACCACAGTTGCCACCGCGATTTCCAGGAATCGACACAGCGTTCCGAAACAATGATTTTCGGAGTCTTGCCCTTACCGGCAACCAGCCGCCCATAGGTATTGGCGGCGAATAGCCAGGAATGCAAAATGTCGGGTTGCCATTCCCGAATGATTCGCCGCAAACGCGAGAGGGTCAGCGGATCGAATTTGAAGCGTTTTCCCAACACCTGAACATCAATGCCCTGTTCGGCCAACGTTTTGGCATAGGGGCCGCCGCGCGTTAAGGCGACGACGCGGACGTCGAATTCCTCAAACGCCAATCCCGTGGCCAAAAGCGTGAGTTGCTTCTCGGCTCCGGAGCGGTCCAGGGTGGGAATCAGCAGTAGGATTTTCGTCTTCAAAGCGGAATTCGGCCGATTCTCTTGTAATCATAGGGGGCGTTGTAATAATTCGCCGTATGTGACGACTGACTTTTTGATATGTCGCTCGGCCGGATAGGTCAAGGTCAGACGTTTCGGCACTGGGGCGCTGCTGCGGGGCGTTTGGCCGAAAGCCGTGTTGTTTTCTAAAGCAATTTCCGCTGCTGCTCAAGCGAGAAGGAGTGATATGCGACGTTTATTCTTTACGCCCTGTTTTCTCTATGTGGTGACAAGTTTGATGACAGCCAGCGATCAATGCCAGGCCCAGGACGCCAATTCCACGCGTCCGCCGGTGAAACGTCCCCAAACCAAGAGCGAACCGGTGACCGATGTACTGCACGGCGAAAAGATCGTCGATCCGTATCGTTGGTTGGAAGACCAACAAAGTCCAGCCACCCGCGAATGGATCAAGCAGCAAAACATCTATACCGATGCCATGCTCAAAGACCTACAGGGGCAGGAAAAAATCACTGCCCGCTTGGGGGAATTGATGAAGGTCGACGCCGTCGGTTTGCCGCAAGCACGGGCCGGGCGTTATTTCTTCATGAAGCGCGGCGCTGATCAGGACCTCGCGGTCATTTGCCTCCGCCGTGGTGTCGAGGGTGCGGATGAAGTGCTGATCGACCCGGCCAATCTCAGCGACGACGGTAGCAAGTCGGTCAGCATTGAAGACATCTCCGAAGATGGCAAATTGCTGATGTACACGATTCGCACCGGTGGCGAAGACGAAGTCGCCATCCACCTCTTCGATGTCGACGCCCGCAAAGACATGGCGGACGCATTGCCGCGAGCGCGGTACTTTGGTGCGACGTTAACGCCGGACAAAAAGACGATCTACTATACCAAGCACGACGACAACGGGCCGCGGGTATTCAAACACACGGTTGGCGACGACATCGCAAACGACAAGCAAATTTTCGGCGACGGGTACGACAGTGGAAAAATCCTTTATGCCACATTGTCGCACGGCGGGCAGTATCTGATCTTTCATGTGCTTTATGGATCGGCAGCCCCCAAGTCGGACTTATACTTTAAGGATCTAACCGATGACGGACCTGTACGGCCGATCGTTAATGATATTGATGCACGCTTCTTCGGAGCGGCGATTAACAACCGCTTGTTCGTCCGAACGAATTGGGAAGCCTCCAACGGTCGAATTCTAGAGATCGACCTCGAAAACCCAAAGCGCGACAATTGGCGGGAAGTGATCCCACGCAGCGATGCCGTGATCGAGGACTTTTCGCTGTGTGGTGGGAAACTCTTCGTGAACTATCTGGACAACGTGAAATCGCGCGTGAGCGTTTACGAACCCAGTGGCGAGCATGTGCGCGACGTCGAGTTCCCGGCATTGGGATCGGTGAGCGCAGTGTATGGCGAATGGGACAGCGACGAGGCCTTTTTCTCCTACAGTTCCTTTCACATCCCCTCGACCATCTATCGCGATGTCGTCTCGACCGGAGAGCGGTCGGTGTGGGCGCGGCTGGCGGTGCCGGTCGATAGTGATCAATTCCAGCTTGAGCAGGTCTTTATTACCTCCAAGGATGGTACCCGCGTGCCAATGTTTTTGCTGTATGGCAAAGACACGAAACTGGATGGCAAGAACCCGACGTTGCTGTATGGCTATGGCGGATTCAATGTCAGTTTGACTCCCTCGTTTTCGGCGCGGGCCGTCAGTTGGGTCGAGCAGGGGGGCGTGTATGCGGTCGCCAACCTTCGCGGCGGCGGAGAACTGGGCGAGCAATGGCATGAAGCCGGAATGCTGGAAAACAAGCAGAATGTGTTCGACGATTTTTATGCAGCAGCGCGGTGGCTGATTGACCGCGGGTATACCAATCCAGATCGATTGGCAATCGCCGGCGGCAGCAATGGTGGGCTCTTGGTTGGTGCGGCAATGACGCAGCATCCAGAGTTGTTCCGCGCCGTGGTTTGTTCTTATCCGTTGTTGGATATGCTCCGCTACCATCAGTTTTTGGTTGCACGCTTCTGGGTGCCGGAGTACGGCTCGTCAGAGGACCTTGAACAATTCAAAGTGCTCCGTGCGTATTCGCCCTATCACAACGTGAAACCGGGAACAAAATATCCCGCCCTGATGTTGATTACGGGTGACTCCGATACACGTGTCGATCCGCTGCATGCGCGAAAGATGGCGGCGTTGATGCAGGCATCCGCCACGGACGACCGTCCGATGCTCTTGCACTATGACACCAAGGCGGGACACTCCCGCGGTCGTCCGGTCAGCACGCAGATCGAAGATTTGGCCTATGAGCTGGGATTTCTCTTCGATCAATTGGGCGTGAAGGTGAAATAATCGCCGCCACAGGTTCAATTACAAGGGGTTTCATCACCCATCAACGCAAGCAGCCGCCCTTCGGCGTACCGAGGGGCGGCTGCTGTTTGTTAATAAGGGATTAGTCAGAGAACGCGGTCGTCTTGAGAAGCGGTCGTGCCGTTGAACGGGCACTGTTTACTTCTCAGCGGAAACAGTAGGGCGGATCTTGCATGGTCGATGCCTCCTATGTCTCTACCAAATTGGTACGATACGAAACTCTTCTGCAGTCGGACGGTCAGAGTTGCCCGGAATCTAGCGGCCACAAAGAGCGGGCCAGCATTTGTCGCGACAACCATTCCTCCGGTTGGAAGACGAAATGAATCAGCACCTCAAACTTCTCACGTAGTATCGCAGCCTGTCTGCAAAATTGCCAGAAAAAAATGGAACGCCAGTCGATAATTTTCCAGGTCGAGCAACCGACCAAAACGGCGGAATTCTCGTAGATCTGGTGACTTGTGTACCAGGTCCCTGGTCCGAATTATCGGGGCCAATTGTTGTTGACCGGTTTCTGTAATTCTGCGACACTTCCGCCGCCCATCTCAGAATCGTTGGCAAAACCGTTGCCGGCGTGCGTCACGGACGGCGATAGAGTGCAGAGGGGCAGAATGTTCCGCCTCAAAAATCGTCAATGCGGCGGCCACAAAAAAAGTGCCATCGGCACGAGCAAGCGGACTATCCGCTCGATGCTTCAAGGAGGAAGTATGCGAGTTGCAATCGTAACCGACCACCCATCCCACTCCGCTGGCGAGACGATCATCGCCGAGTCCCTGCGGGAGGCGTTTACCGGACATATGAGTCCGCTCGAAACGGCCGATGTCGTCATCAGTACCAGCCGCGCCGCTGCTCGCAATGTGACCGCACCGCTCGGTTCGCCGCACATTTGTTACCTGGCAGAGACAAATAACACCCCACAATCCCATTCGATGGCCCAGTCGCCGCCACGACTCAATCCAAGCACCTTGGAAATGTCAGCGGTTTCTGTGACGCAAACGGAAACACAGGCAACGGCGCGTCCCGGCCATCAGGGCATCACACATTATTTGGCCGGCAACGGCATCGCTGCCAACCAATTGCGACAGTCAATCGGCCGCCCGGTAAAAGTCATTCCTCCAGCTGTCGATACTCAACTCTTCCGGCCCCAAAAGTTGCGACGGTCGGAGCATTATTTGACAATCGTTGACGAAGGGAACATCAGCGGCTTGGAAGTGGCCATTGCTGCCTCGCAGATCGCCGGCCGGGAGTTGTTGGTCGTGACCGAGCCAAATTTCAAATTGCCCGATTTGCAAGCCGAGCAATCGCATGTGCAATTCGTAACAGCCAACGATGACTCCGTACTGTACCAACACTTCTGCGAATGCCGGGCCTTGTTATGCCTCTCATCCGCAGACTTTGATGTCCATGTGATTCGCGCGCAAGCCTGCGGCACGCCGGTGATTGTGCCTGCCGGAGGGGGCATCGAAGAACTGATATTGGATGCCGAACAAGAAGGGCCGGGGACCGGATTACTCTATGAACCGTCAACTCCCGAATCAATCGCCTCAGCGATGCTGGAATACGAGCGTCGACCCCATAAGTGCTCCGCGATGTTGGCATCGGCACACGCCCAGTCGTTTTCCCCAACACGGTTTGCCGAGGAAATTCGCGCCTTTGTGGAAGCCGTCGTCACCTCGACCGTCCAGGCTGTTGCCGATGAACCGCTTGGTGGCGAGCAACGACGCGCGGCATAGTGACCGGCCACGCAGGGAACATGTGCTCATGGAATCAAATGGGAATTACTGTCGTGTTCCCCTTCTCGCCAAAAAAATCACAATTTATAGCTGAAAAACTTGGCAGGTTGTGAGATGATACGCCAACCTTCGGCCTCGCGATGTTTGCGTCTCATTGCGGCCGGCGACTAGGGGCACTCGTTTGCCTTGGCCAGTCGATCGTCCTATTCGAAATTGCGGAGTGATTGGTCAAAGGCAGACACGGCGCTGGCTAGTTTTGATTGTTCATCACCCGGGGATCATTCCTATCGTGTTCGGTCCGCTGTATTTTTTAAGTGACCCGCAACTGCTGCTCACCAGCCCGCTGATGTTGATCATGACGGGTGTGTGGCTATGGATGCTCATCTACTGCATTCGCAATGATCCGGAGCGCAATGTCTGGCTGTGGGTGCTGATCATCATCCCGCCGATCGGCACTCTGGTCTACTTTTTCGCTCGTTGGCTGCCGCAGGCACGGCTGAAGCCGCCAAGATTTCTCAACCGGATTTCCCGAGGAAAAGAACTGCAACGACTGCAGATCGCCGCCCGCCAAATCGGCAATTCGCACCAGTTCGTCCAGTTGGGCGACGCCCAGCGCGATACCGGTCGCTATGAGCAAGCGGGCGATTCGTATTTTAAAGCTCTGGAAAAGGAACCGGAAAACATCCAAGCGCTCTGGGGTCTGGCACAGGTGGAAATGCATTGGAAGCAATATGACAAAGCCCGTCCCCGCCTCGAATCCGTGTTGGCCGTCGACCCCAGTTACAAATTTGGCGATGTCTCGTTGGCCTATGGCCGCTGCTTATTGGAGCTGAACGACCAAGATGCTGCATTCGCTCACCTCACCGAGCACCTGAAACGCTGGAAGACTCCCGAATCGCAAGTTGTGTATGCCCAGCTATTATACGAGCGTGGAGAGACCGACGCGGCCCGCGAGATGCTTGAAGGCATGATATTGGAAGTCAGCGGCGGCCCCAAGTTTTTCAGACGCCAAAGCGCCCGCTGGGTCCGCGATGCCAAACGCATGCTAGCAAAAATGCCGCGCCCCCAATAACAGAGCAACTATTTGTAGGGTTATAGACCGGACAGATAGTTAACAGTCGTTCGGACACATGGGTAACACTTTTTATTGTAGCTTGAAAACCCTCACCCCGGCCCTCTCCCAGAGGGAGAGGGGGGAGTTGTTGTCAACTCAAAAAACGGCACCGTAAAAATTCCATCTGCCGATAACGAAAGAAATCCCCGACCTTGACGGACCTAGCCACAATTGCCGAATGGATCCGCGAGGCGGATTCCATCGTCGCCTTCACCGGTGCGGGAATTAGTACCGAAAGCGGAATCCCTGATTTTCGTTCGCCCGATGGGATCTGGTCCAAGTCGACGCCGGTTTACTACGACGAATTTGTGCGGTATCCCGAATCGCGTTACAAATATTGGCGGCAGAAGTCGATCGCCCACCGTGAATTCGCCTCCGCCCAACCCAACGTCGGCCACACGGTGCTAGCCGATTGGGAAACGGCCGGTCGTTTAGACGGGGTGGTCACACAAAACATCGACGGACTACATCAAGCGGCCGGTAGTCGGCAGGTGCTGGAATTGCACGGAACGGCCCGCTTCGTCGCCTGTCTTGAGTGTGAAGCGCGGTTCGATGTCGACCCATGGGTGTTGTATTTTCAGGAGCGAGACGAAGTCCCCCCGTGCCCGGAATGCGGCAATTGGTTGAAGCACGCAACGGTTTCGTTCGGGCAAGCTCTTCCGCGGGAAGTCCTGTCCGGATCAATGGAACTGGCTCGCGGCGCTGATCTGTTTTTTGCGATCGGATCCTCGTTGGTCGTCGAACCGGCGGCCAGTTTGCCTCGCTTGGCGAAAGAATCGGGCGGGCGGTTGGTAATCATCAACCGCGACCCCACCGACCAGGACCGCTCCGCCGATGCCGTGATTCATGCTTCCATCGGTGAGACGTTAGCGGCGATCGATAAGCTGTTGTGACGAACCGTCACGCATAAACCCACAGCTCGATATAGCCGTTGATCAGGGTGCGAAACGTCTCCGACAATTCCGAGGCGACCATCAGCGGCATATAGAAGATCAACAGCGTGTCGTTGTCGCCTGTCATCATCGCATCTTCCCATTTCCAATACATGGGACCGATGGAGAGAACGTAGGCCACGAGCAGGATCAGCACACGCGTGGCCAACCGCACGAGCAGTTTTTTGAATCTCGATTTGGGGCGAGGTTGAGTCGTCACGGCGCACAGTTTTTCAGAAAGGCAGAGTAATGGGCGATGCGGTTGTCGAGCATCGCAGCCCGCTCCGTTTACGATAAACCGAACCCCACCTCGAAACAACGGATTTTTCCGTTGACCGGCCGAATTTATTCGCTTTCGGACGTTCCCGGCGGCAGAATCGCGAAGATTCGCGTCGGCCCGCCGCTGCCGGTTTCGATTTTGATCGGGGCAATCACCAGATAAAACCCGCGAGCCGGCAATTTGTCGAGATAAGCCACGTTTTCCAGGGCATATTTCCCGGCGCCGTTGATCGTATGATGCACGGCAAAGTCCTTTGACGGTCCATGATCAATGCTCAACGTATCGATGCCAATACCGCGTATCTTGCGCTGCTTGACCAAAAACTGGGCCGCTTCGTCGGAGAAACCGGGGAAATGCAGTCCGCCGCGGACGTCCTGATTTTTGTAGCGCGCAAAGTTCGTCCAAAATCGTCCCCAACCGGTCTTCGCCAGCACCACAGCCCCCTCGGGGATTTTGCCGTGCTCTTTTTCCCAATCCGTAATGTCAGTAACTGTCATGCGATAATCCGCATCCACTTCCGCTTGTGGCGAAATGTCGATCACCACGCCGGGAGCGAAAAACTGCTTGACGGGAATCTGGTCGACCGAGGGCTGATTCGGCTCGAAGTGATTCGGCGCATCAATATGCGTGCCAAGATGTTCTGGTGAAGTGAACGCTTTGGACAACACCCCGTCGTTCTTGAGCGTCGCGATCGTCTTTAGCGAGAACGGAATATAATCATCCGCCGGCCAATACGGACTTTCGGCGTTGAGCGGATAGGTCAAGTCGATGATCTCCATATCCCCCGCGAACAAGCTTTCAAGCGTGGGAGCAGCAGCCCTCTTTGCTGCATCTTCAGCGACCGACAATTCCGAGAGCCAAAACCCAAATGCGGAAAGCATGGTGAGAACAACAATGATTAAGACGCGGCGCATGTGTCTCTCCTGATCCAAAGGGTGGGTTTGAAAGTCGGGCTGGCCGACGGCAAAAAATTCATCCGGCGGTTCGCGACCATTGTACCGCCGGGGGGACGTGTTGTGACGCCCCTGCATCCCCGGAGGTCACATTCACCATCCAGGGAGCGGTGCCGGTTTTCCAGATCGACTCCAACAATTGTTTTTCACGGAGTGTATCCATCGGCTGCCAGAATCCGTCATGACGAAACGCCGCCAATTGTCCGTCAGCAGCGATTCGTTCCAAGGCATGTGCCTCAAGCTTGGTCTCGTCTCCGGTGATGTAGTCCAAGACTTCCGGCTCGAACACAAAGAAGCCGCCGTTGATCCAACCTTCCCCGGTCTGTGGCTTTTCGGCAAACGTCGCCACGCGGTCGCCATCCAATTCCAGATGGCCAAATCGCGCAGGAGGTCGTACTGCGGTAACGGTCGCCAAGCGTCCCTGCTGTCGATGAAATTCCAGCAACTGCGAAATGTCGACATCGCTCAGGCCGTCCCCATAAGTGACCATAAAGGTGTCGTCGTCCAGATATTTTCGCAACCGCGCCAGTCGCCCCCCAGTCATCGTCTCCGCTCCGGTGTCGACAATGCCGACTTCCCAATCCGGCGGCGACTCCCGCACGACGCGATGCGTTCCCTGGCTCAGATTGACGAATAGATCGTTTTGACGCACGTCAAAGTTATAAAAATAATCCTTGATGACTTCCGATTTGTATCCGGCTGCGATCAAAAATTCGCGATGACCATACGCCGCATAATAGCGCAGCAAATGCCAGAGGATCGGCTGTCCGCCAATTTCTACCATCGGCTTGGGAATCCGCGCGGTCTCCTCCGCTAAGCGTGTTCCTAACCCGCCGGCCAATACAACCACCTTCATATTCCGTCCTTATATGCGCTGCATGCGTGTTGGGGGCGGTTTTCTAAGTGATTTGAGATAATCGGTCAACTGCAATTCGGCCGTCGATCTTGCTACACTGATGACAGGGCTGAGCTATCTTAAAACGACACTGACAACGATACTTTCAACTCAAGGGATCAGGCCATGTTTCAGGGATTGCGTTTATTGCTGGTGCGGGCATGTGCGGCGGTTGCCGTGATTGCAATTTGGACGTCCTCGGTCGTCTATGCCGATTCGTATGTCTATCTCTCCGTAGGTGGCGAAAAGCGGATTGCGATTTATAAGGTGAACGACAAGACCGGCGAACTGACGCATCAAGCCGATGTCGACGTGGCCGGCGCTCCCGGAGCGATGGATGTCGATCCACAAGGACGGTTCCTTTTCGTCAGTCTGCGGTCGAACAAAGAATTAGCGGCATTCGCCATCGATCCCGCCAATGGCAATTTAACGCCCATCAATTCCACCGCGGTTGGCGAAAACGCCGCCTATGTCAAAGCCGACAAGACCGGCAAGTATCTGCTCTCAGCCTACTATGGCGCCGGCAAAGCGGCCGTGCACAAGATCAACGACGATGGGTCCCTCGGCGAGAAACCGCTGCAAATGGTCGAGACAGCTCCCAAGGCACACGCGATTGTTCCCGATCCCACAAACCGTTTTGTGTTCGTTCCGCACACAGGACCGAACAAAATCTTTCAATTCGCATTCAACGAGCGACGTGGCATGCTGGTCCCGAACTCGGTGCCCACGGTGACAACACCCGACGCAGACGAGCCAAGACACATCGCCTTTCATCCCAAGTTGGATATGGCCTACGTCGACAATGAAAAAGGGAACAGCGTCACCGCTTTTGCTTTTGATCCGGCCAAGGGAACTCTCACCGCTAAGCAAACCGTATCAACCGTTCCGGAAGATTTCACCGAACGAAGCCACTGTGCTGACATCGAAGTCGCGCCCTCGGGCCGATTTGTGTATGCCTCAAACCGCGGGCACGACAGCATTGCCGGGTTTGCGATTGATCCCGAGTCGGGACTGCTGACATCGATTGGTCAGACCCCCACAGAAAAAACGCCTCGTTCGTTCAACATCGATCCGTCCGGTCGCTTTATGTACGCCGGAGGGCAAGGGAATGGCAAGTTGGCTGCGTTTCGTATCGATGAAAATACTGGCGGCTTAACCCGATTCGCCACATACGACGTCGGCCCCGGCATCGGCTGGGTCCAGGTAGTTCGTTTGCCTGAAAAGACAGTTCGCAAATTTGAAGCGAATTACGATGAATCCAAGATCCCCGACTACGAACTCCCCGACCCGTTGGTCACGGCCGACGGCGAAAAAGTCACCGATGCCAAGACGTGGTTTGAAAAACGGCGGCCGGAAATCATGGAATTGTTCGAAACCCACGTGTACGGTCGTTCTCCCGGTCCGCCGGCTGAGATGACCTTCGAGGTTGTCAGCGTCGATGACAAGGCGATGGAGGGCAAGGCGACCCGGAAAGAAATCGTCGTGCGGTTTTCGAAAGACGAAAAGGGGCCGAGCATGCGGATCTTGCTGTACGTGCCCAACAATGTCAAAGGCCCGGTGCCCACATTTCTGGGGCTGAATTTTTACGGCAACCATTCAATTGACGACGACCCCAAAATTTCTCTGTCGGTGGCGTGGATGCGGCCGAATCAGTCAAAAGGCATCGTCGATAATCGAGCGACGGAAAAATCACGCGGCACGAGCGCCCAGCGCTGGTCGGTCGATAAGATTATCTCGCGCGGATACGGCATTGCCACGATCTACAACGGCGATATCGATCCTGACGTCGACGACGGATTTCAAAACGGCGTGCATCCTTTGTTTTACAAACCGGGACAAACCCGACCCGCCGACGATGAATGGGGCACAATCGCCGCATGGGCCTGGGGCCTCAGCCGGGCACTCGATTATTTTGAAACCGACGACGACGTTGATGAAACCAAGGTCGCCGTAATGGGGCATTCGCGGCTAGGAAAAACAGCCCTTTGGGCCGGTGCGCAGGATCCACGGTTCGCCTTGGTGATCTCCAACGATTCGGGCTGCGGCGGAGCCGCGTTGAGCCGGCGGGGGATCGGCGAAAACGTCTGGCGGATCAACACCGCCTTTCCCCACTGGTTCTGCGGGAACTTCAAAAAATACAACGACAACGAATTAGCACTGCCAGTCGATCAACATCAACTGATCGCCTTAATCGCCCCGCGCCCCGTTTATATCGCCAGTGCCGAAGAAGATAAGTGGGCCGACCCCCACGGTGAATTCCTCTCCGCCAAGTACGGCAGCCCAGTGTACGAGCTGCTCGGCACCAATGGTTTAGGGGCATCGGAAATGCCGGAGGTCAACGAACCAATCGCCAACACCATCGGCTACCACATCCGCAGCGGCAAGCACGACGTGACCGATTACGACTGGGAACAATACGTACGCTTCGCCGACAAACACCTACGCAACAAAAACAATTAACCCCAGCGTAGGCTGCATCGCGACGCACCTTTCTCACGTAAGACGTGTTGATGAACCTAACCAACAAATACGTCGCACACGCATTGACAAAAAAAATAGCCACAGAGTTCACAGAGAACACCGAGAAAAGCTGTCCTCAGCGTTCATCGTGGTTTAGAGAACTTCTCTGTGAACTCTGTGCTCTTGTATGTTGGATTTAACTGAAACAATTGATGTAATGGACATTGCCGTGGAAAAGGCTGCGCAGCGTAGCGAAGCAGGCTTTTCCACGGCGGCCGGCGGCAGATCGATCGTGCCCAGGTCCCCAGAGACCGTCACAGAGCGAGGTCGTCGTCGGCCTGTGGATTTTAGCCCGAACAGCCGCAAGAGCCGATCGCAACCTCGCGTCGCATCGAGCTCGCATTTGCAAGACAGGGACCGCTCCATGGACAGCTCTATTACTTCCTTTGTCGGCATCGACGTCGCCAAAAACTCTTTCGATCTGTGTCTCCTTCCGCAGGAAACACAACACTCCCTCACCTATGACACGCAGGACCTTGAGCATTTGCATCAACTCCTGCCCCAACCGGAAACCTGTTTGATCGTCCTCGAAGCCACCGGCGGATATCAGCAACGGCTCGTCGCCGAACTGGCTGCCGCCGGACATCTCGTCGCCGTCGTCAACCCCCGTCAGGTTCGCGACTTCGCCAAAGGTCTCGGCATCCTGGCCAAGACCGACCGCATCGACGCTCGCGTCATCGCCCGCTTTGGGCAGCACGTCCGCCCCAGAACGATTGCCGAAAACCACGAAAAACAAGAGGAATTGCAGCAACTCGTCACTCGACGACGACAACTGATCGACCTCAGAACGGCCGAAACAAACCGGCAGGAATTTCCCGTCGCGAAGATCGTTCAAAAAAGCATGCAACAGATGATTACGTTGCTCAACAAACAAATCAAAACCCTCGACAAGCAGATCGCCGAACTGCTCGAATCCGACGACCATTGGAAAGACAAAGGCAACATCCTCGCTTCCGTTCCGGGCGTCGGCACGGTCACAGTCTGCTCGCTCTTGGCCGAACTCCCGGAACTGGGGCTGCTCAACCGCAAGGAAATTTCCGCCTTGGCTGGCTTGGCACCGTTCAATCGTGATAGCGGACGCTTTCATGGCAAACGCTCCATCCGCGGCGGACGCGCCTCGGTACGCAACGCCCTGTACATGGCCGCTTTCAATGCTAAACGCTGCAATCCCATCATTGCAGACTTTGCAAAACGGCTTACAGACCAGGGCAAGCCGTTCAAAATCATGATGACCGCCTGCATGAGAAAACTCCTCGTCATCCTCAATACGCTCGTCAAAAACAATTCGATGTGGAACCCCAAATATGCCTAAAAAACAATTGACAACAAACACAGCCGCTCTGTAGCTAATCCCCTGTCTGCAAGACCAAGTCGTCACGAAAAACGGGCAGCCCAAATCCCCAAACCGACGGCTTGCCGTCGTGCACGGCGCTCCTCGTCCAGCACAGTGACCGAATGATTTGCGAGGTAATCAACCTGCAAGATGGTTCAACAGCGGTTTCTCTTTTTTCTTCGCGGCACTGCGCCTTTGCGTGAGATTTTTTTCTGGAAGTCGTTCACCACTGGCATAACATCGAAACGAAAACAGCCCGCGGCGGATTGCGCCGAGGGCTGTTGTTTTTATAGGAAACCTGCTTTGTGTTTCCGCTGCATCCTTAGGCGGCTGCGCGTTGGTAACGGGCGTCTCCGAAGCCCAGTATGGGGACGAAGATCGCACCCAAAAAGGCGATGCCCACGCCGTATCCGGCCCCTTTGCCATAAGCCTTTGCAAAATCAATCGCAGCGATAATTCCCACGACCATGCCGACCACCGGAATCAGCAACAGAATGAACCACCATGCCGGTTTGCCGGCAATTTTCAAAAATACGATCGCATTGTAGATCGGGACCAGCACCGCCCAACCCGGTTCCCCCGCCTTCTCAAACGCCTTCCAAACACCGGCAATCACTGCGACACCGATCGCCAACATCACGAATAGGGGAATCAGCCCCAATAATCCGCCGCTGCTACTTTCGCTTTGTGCCAACAATGCTTGTCCGAAATCAGCCATATTGAGTTCTCCTCGTGTTAAAAAAAGGTTAGTCTGGTGCCTCGTCTGCGCATCTCTATCGGCGTTACCAATGTGTGAGTCTGCGAAACTAAGCGATAAGCTTGCCCCAACGCCCGCCTGTATTCACAACGAAAAAGAGAGAGCCGTGGATCAAAAAAAATGAACGGTTTTGATGCTGTTGTCAAAAAACATCATGCCGTTGCGGCCATCATTCCCCTTTGCGACATCACCGAAAAATACGATTCCTGTGGACTTCGGTGTGCCCTGGAATGCTGTTTGGTCGGAGATTGACTTTGTCTCTCTACCAGGTTGATTCCATTTGCGTCCCCAAACCGGACAGCCAATTTGGCCTTTGTTTCAATTTTTACGCAATACAGCGGCTGGCCCGGATTATGCGGCAGCTGCGAGTCGAGGAGCCTTTATTCGTCCGCCTCGACTTCAAGTTCAATGGCACGTTGGATGTCGTCGTCGGCTTGTTGAGGGCGTCCCAGTTGTCGGCGGGCTTCGGCGCGGCTGCGATAGGCAAATGCGATACCCATGAGCTGCGTACGTCGCATGATCGCGTCGGTCGTGCGCGGTTGTTTCTCCAGCAGTTCGACCGCTTTAGTAAAATCTCGTTCTGCCTCCTGGGCATAATGGCCGGCGTCTAGGTACGCCTGTCCCCGTTGGCTATAGGAGTAAAATGAATCCGGATCCACCGCGACCCCTCGGGAGAAATCAGCAATCGCTTCATCAAAGCGGTCTGCTGTCAACAACACTCTCGCGCGTTCGATGCGATAGGTCGAATTTTCGCCTCCCAGTTCAATCGCACGATCAAAATCGGCCAATGCTTGTTTAAGCAGATCATCATCCCGAGCATCCTTATACCAATCGGCCAAGCATTCTCCGCGTTTGCTATAATTGTCGGCGTCTTGCGGATCCAGCTCGATGGCCTTGCTGAAATCGGCATGGGCCTCTCGATATCGCTCCAATAACAAATAGGACTGACCGCGAGCGTGAAACGTGGTGACTGACGGTTCCTTTTCGACCGCTTGCGAAAGGGCGGCAAACCCTTCCTCTTCTAGCCCTTCCATTAATAGGCTGCGTCCCTGTTCGATCAGCGCGGGAATACTGTCCGGATTGAGCTGCAGCGCTGCTTGGACGGCCATCTCTCGGTGCGCCTCGTCCGGCGACAACCGGCCGATAGCCAACAACGGCTCTGTTAACGTCGGGTCGAGCTTATTCGCCTGCATGTAGTAAAAAATCGCTTCTTCGCGGTGCTCAGCCGCTTCGTCTGACTGACCTCGATAGTCGGCCGACATCGCGCTTCCACTGGCCAAGCTACCTAACGTCATATATTTCTGAGCAATCTCCTCCGGCGAGCGACCGCGGCCCTCGAGTTCCTGCTCTTCCAACCGTTTTCCTAGAACGTACACCTCACAAGGAACCGACCACGCATCGGCCAATCGCCGCGCAACGTCAAGCAGAATATCGACTGGTTGACTGGGATCTTCAGTTGACGACAAGATTTCAAACAGTGGAAGTTGGTTGCCAGCGACTTCAATCTCCACGATTCCATCATACGTGGGTGTCTCGTTGCCGATCTGTTTCGTCTGCACGCAGATGCGTTGAATTTCGGCGAACGGAAATGTCTGCCAGCGCAGACCGTGCCGAAACCGAATCGTTTCATCACTCCAGTCAATCACCGTTTCACGAGAGCGGTTCGAGCGACTAAAGGGGATGACAACCAGCGCAAACAGCCCGGCACCAATCAGAGCAGCGATGAAAAAGGCCTGATAGAAGTTTTCCGAGTAGCCCATCACAAAGCCGGCAATGACCAAACCGATGAGCGGCACCGCGAGCAACATACCGCATCCCAGAGCAATTGAAAGTTTGGGGCGCTGAATCACAACCCGCTTGCCGATCCGCCAATCGGAGACGTTTTCCGTAACCGACATAAAGTCGACTTCGGGAACGTCAATCATCTGGTGCTCGGGCATCAATAATTCCCTTTTCAAGAAATGCTGATTTTTGGCCTCCCCCTCAAGCTGGGACGGAGGGGTAGCGTCAACCCCTAGTACGAGGTTATCCGATCTTTGTGACACTTCGGAGGGAAAAAAATGGAGATCTGCACCTGGGAAACCAAAAATCCTGTTTGTGCCCACTGTCAGTCTGCACCGTGGCGCAAAGAAATAGCCATCGGGGTTCTCACACCGATGGCTAGAAGGTTGCGGATTTGCTGTGCAGTTCAATCGCCGCGGGTACTAAGAATAGGTGACGAACCAGAACAGAATAAGTTGCCCCAAACTCAGCGTCGTGGCGACGCACATGGCCATGGCTTCGCGGTAGAGATAGAGAAACGCAATCGCCGTCAGGACAACGATTGTCCCGATGAACTTGCAGCCCACGAACAGGGCGACCGATCCGTTGTCGAGATCCATCAGCCAGCAGCCGATGGGGTTGAGTTCATGGATCGTTTCTTGAAAGCGGACGAGCATATATGTGTCGTACGCCGAAATCATGCTGATCAGCAAACACATCCCAAACAAGATTACGACCTCTGTCCGTCGTTTTCCGAGCGGTGAGGATGCAGTCTGCGGAACGGCGGCCAGCGCGCGCTCAAGAGGTAAAAACAAATAACGATATTGCCGTGCGTACGGTGTGCGATTGGTTTTCATAACAATGACCTCCTTGCCTCAACTCTCCGTCTGCGCCGTTATTCCGGATAGCAGTTTTCAAGTATTTCAAAAAAACGCCTGTCACTAAGTCTAAGGCGCACTGTCGGCCCTTGGCCGACGAATCCTAGTTCGCGCCGGGTGCTGTTCATGCATTTGCCGTGCCCTTTGCGTTCGTAAACAGGGAAGAAATTTTTTCCCAAAATAGTTGCCGATTTTTGGTCACAATCTGTGATCCCTAAGTACAAGATTGTGAGACGAAGGAATTGCAACAGAAAAAACATGAGAGCATTCTTCGTAACTTGTTTCTGCGATAAGCAGTTAGGAGCACGAAATTAGCCTCTCTCAAAATTTGTCATCTTTCGCAGGGCAAGGCGGTTTGATCCAACATGTTACATTTCGCAGTTTTTTTCGCTGAACGAAATCGAAATCCATCGTGCAACAGAGACAGGCGAAGCCTGCCTATTAATGTCGCGACAAGGTGCGCCGCATCGCATTTCGAGTCCGCAGGGCCAATCCCAACAATTTTGGCCGCAATTGATCCTTGCTCACTGACTCCCATCCCGCTTGAGCGGCAACAGGGAATTCAGTGCATGACTGAGTCACTGCGACGACCGCACCGATGACCACAGACAACACAGAATCCAAAACACCTCAGAGATAATTCTATGATGAGATTTGTTCATATTGCGTATGACCTCAATCTGTCACAAATGGCCGACGAACCACTTGTGGTACTGGCCAAGGAATGCCAATTCCAACCGGCAGAGCAGGAGTTGCTGTTGCGGTATCGCATGTGGTCCAATCGGTTGATCGTACAACTGGGACGCAAACGCGGGCTAAACTTGCATGAGATTGAGGATGCGGCGCAGGATGCCGTGTTTTCCATTCTCAAAGCCGTACAGCGTTATGACACGCGGCAGATGGGCAGAATTCAAGGCTGTTCTTTTCAAGCATTTGTCGGACGTGTCGCGACGGATCGCTTTAAGGACTTCGTCAAAAAATTGTACCGCATCAAAACTCGCTTTGGACGGTCATTGCAGAGTTACGAGCACAAGGAAACGGAGGGCACGTCCAAAGTGGATGCGAACAGCCGACTCGCTTGTCCCAAGAAAAGCAACGACCCGGTCCATATGTCGCAGCGACGCGAGATGGATGCGGCATTACGCCGTTTCTTAGATAGCCTCGACACGGCCGCTTGCCAGTTCATGGAGCACCTACTCGCCGGAGATTCCTTGCGAGACGCGTCCGAGCATGCGGGCTACTCCTACGACAAGGGCAAACGCATGCGGCGCAAACTCCGGGGAAAAATTGCCCGTCGTCTGGGCGTGACTGTGGGGTGAATAGCAAGAGGCAGGGACCACGGGCCAACTCCTCCCACGCGAGCGGATGTTCGCGCGGGGCAGGGGGAGGATTGGTCCTGGGGCATGTCGTCACACAGAATCGACAACCGCTGGAATTTGTGAGTCCTCACTTACCGGTGCCTGTAAGGCGGGATCCTCATATTCGAGGGACGTGCTGGGAGGCCGTTTGTGACGCCGTCCTGAGCCCATCGCTAGCACGTAGGCCGAGGGAATAAAGTACAACGCCAAGATCGTGGCGCCGCCTACCCCTCCGGAAATTGCAATCGCCATGGGAGGCCAAAATCCTCCACCGGCGATCACCAACGGTGCAAATCCCGCCATCGTCGTCAGCGACGTCGCGACCACGTGTCTGGTGGAGTGGGTCACGACATTTCGTACAGCAATAGGGTCTCCTCGACGTGCATCCGGATCTTCACGCAGTCCGGCCAGCACGACAATCGCATCGTTGATCGCGACACCGGCCAGTCCCATGGAGCCGATGATTGCCATAAAACCGAACGGGTGTCCAAACACCGAGAGTGCGCCCAATCCCAAGCCCACCGATAGCATGCCCACCATTCCGACTAAGGCTGCGACGCGGAACGACCCAAAGGACAACACCAATGTCGCGATCATCAGTACCAGCAACACACCGACGCTGGCCATGAGATTACCAATCGCGTCGTCCCGTTTTTCGGTTTCTCCACCAAACTCATACGTGTAACCGGGTGGCATTTCGAAATTGGCCTCTTTCAACCGTTGTTGAAATGCCTCCAAAACCGTGGCCGGCAGAACGCCAGCGGAGATGAAGCCTTGCACTTCGTTCATCCGTCGGCCATTAAAACGGGGGATGGCGGAGATCTCCGCAGTGACTTCGACATCGGCAATCGCCGACAGCGGCACGCGCGGTCGCTCCCCGTCCGCATTGGCTGTCGTAGGCAGGAGTTCCAATGAATTGATCAAGCTGAGGTCCGCACGGGTCTCATTGGCAACGCGTACGCGCACCGGGATCTCCTCCGTGGCTTCCATGATCGATCCCCCGGTCGTACCCTCGAGAGTCGATTGCAGTTGGTCGGCAATGGCTTGATGATCCAAGCCCGCCAATCGTGCTTGTTCTTCATCCACCGTCAACGACAACTTTGGCAAAGCTTCTGCGAGTTCCGAACGCGTGTGAATGACATCGGGAACGGCCGCCAAATAGGTGCGGAGTTCCTCACCCAATTCGCTCAGTGTTAACAAGTCGGGACCGTAGATTCGAACTTCAACCGGAGCACTAAACGGGGGGCCTTGTTCCAATTGTCGCACCAGGATCCGCGCGGAGGCAAAAGATTCGTCCAACTCCGCCTGCAATTGGTGGATCAATTCCCGTGCCCCTTCCGCCGATTTCAACTGCACCATCGCTTGTGCATAGTGCGACGAGTTTTTTTGTTTGGGCATCAGGTTGTAATAAAAAGCCGGCGCACTTTCGCCGATGAACCAATCGGCCGAAATGACCGAATCACGTGCCAAGAGATGGGTTTGGACTTGCTTGACCATCTCCACCGTTTGTTCCATCGATGTGTGTGAAGGCAATTCCATTTCCACGTGAAATTGATCACGGTCGGCGGGCGGGAAAAACTGTTCCGAGAGCGTCCGCGATTGCACGAAACCGGCAACCGGTAAAATGAGACCCAATAGAATGCCCAAAAGTGGGTGTGCGAAAAGTAGGTCCAAGGAACGGCGATACAGCGCGCCCAGTCCCGCATGGGAAAATCCATCACGCCACCAACGCCATTCTCGCTGCGCATGACTCAAACGATGGCCGATGACCGTCAATGCGGGAATCACGGTCATTGCCAGGACAAACGAACTGGAGATGGCCAAGATGACGCTGACCGCAATGGAACCGACAAATTCTCCCGCCGGTCCCGGCATCAAGGCAATCGGCGCAAATGCAAATGCTGTGGTCAATGTCGATCCCAGCAACGGAATCGCCAAATGTTTGACGCTCGCGGAAACCGCTTCCCCCGGCGGCATCTGTGCGCGCAAATTCGACGTGACATCATCGACAATCACAATCGCATTATCAATCAGCAGTCCCAAGGCGATGATCAAGCCGGTGACCGACATTTGATGAATGGGAATGCCCAGGATCCGCATCCCCGTGAGCACGATCAACGACGACAGCGGCAAGGCAATGCCCACGATCAGCGCGTTGCGCCAACCCATGAGCAAGAAGATCACCACAATGACCGCTGCCCCTCCCAGCAGTAAGTTGTTAAACAACGAACTGAGTCGCGCTTCGACGTATTGACTTTGTTCGAAAGCCGTATTCAGGACGATCCCCGCCGGCAATTGTTTGGAGAATGCGTCCAATGTCGCACGGGAACGCTGTGTCCAATGATCGATACGTTGTGATTCACGTATGAGGACGCTCAATGCGATGGCCGGATAGCCATCGATGAGCACTAAACTCTCGGGCGGTTCGGCGATCCCCTTATGGATTTCGGCAATATCACCCAGCCGGACGAATTGGCCGTCGGCAGCGTAGTGAATTGGCATCTGGGCGATGCGAGCCAACGAATCCAATTCGCCGTTCACTTCCAACAACAAGTCCGATCCATGTCCGCGAAATTGTCCCGAAGCAACCTTGGCGTCGCTGGCCTCAATTTGTCGTGCGATATCGGCGGTCGTCAGCCCCAGCATTGCGAGTTGCTGCAGATCAATGGCAACGGTGATTTCTTCCGTGGGATCGCCAAAGGTTTCGACATCTTCGGTGCCGGGGATCGCCCGAATCTGGTCCTCCAGATCCTCGGAGAGTCGTCGTAGAATCGCGTAGTTGGGTTGCGAATCCTGCTGCCAGGTGAGCGCCACGATCTGAGCGTATGCCTTCATCGGCACGTCTTCAAATTTCGGAGCCGTCGCACCGGCCGGTAGCAGCGGTGTCGCATCTCCTAATTTATCCCGCACGCGTGACCAAATGGGATCCGATTCGTAGACGTCGTCGCGAAGTTCGATGGTTACGACCGAAATTCCTGAGCGGGAGATGGAACGCAGTTCCTTGATTTCGTCGATGTCTTGGAGTTCTTCCTCCAGTTTTTCCGTCACGAGCGTCTCGACGCGTTCGGGATCGGCGCCGGGAAAAACAGTATGCACCTGCGCCACCCGCTCGACGAGGATCGGGTCCTCCATGCGAGGCAATACGGCATACGACGACAGTCCCGACACCAAGATCAATACGATCGTCAGTGCCAGCAAGCGTCGATTGCGGTGAAACAGATTGGACATGTTGAAAGTTCGCTGGAGCAAAAACAGTCGAAAAGACTTATTGAATCATGCCGCGGACTTTCTGGCCCGCTACGACGCGATGCGTACCCCCGGTGATGACGTGATCGCCGGGTTGCAAGGTGCCGCGCACCAACACACGTTCTCCTTGTACGTGTAGAATCTCGATGTCACGCCGCGCAGCTATGCCTGTCGCGGTGTCGTCCAGCTTGTCGATGACCAAGACCGACCACAGACCGCGACTGCTACGACTGAGTGCCGCCGTCGGTAACCAATACCCGGCCGTACGAACCGTTTCGGGAATAGAAATACGCGCGACCTCACCTGGAACGACTGTCTCAGCCGCATCGGCATCCAACGCCAGGACCACGGTGCGCGTACGGGTCGTGCTGTCCAATTCGGGCAACACGGTTTTCACTTTTGCCGAATAAGTCCGGTCACCAATCAACACGTCTTGTTGCATGCCAGTATGGATCGTTCGCGCAATATCGACCGGTAGACCGATTCTGGCTTCCAAACTGGTGATCTCTACATAGCGGAAGACCGGCGTCGTGGGCGAAACATACGTCCCTTCGTCTATGTGCCGTATGGCGATTCGTCCCTCAAACGGAGCAATCAGATGAGCGTCGTCGACATCAACCGCCAAGTCCTTCAAAGCTGCATCCAATCGCGAAACCGCGGCGCGCTGTGCGGTGATTTTTTCTTTCCGCGTACCGGCCAACAATTCGTCCAGTTTTCGCTGAGTGGAATCAAACTTGGCCTTGGCGGAACGTACCCCGAAATTCGAGCGATCATATTCTTCTTTAGAGATCACCTTGCGGCGGTACAAATCTTCGTTGCGCTGATGCGAGGCTTGTGCATGTTCGAATTGCGAACGCATGTCAGTGACATCGGCCCGCGCTGCTGAAATGGTTTCCTTGCGAGGGCCGGCGAGGTACTCCTCCAACAACGCCACCGCTTGTGCACGTTGTGCTTGCAGTTCCGAACGTCTTGCCTCTAAGTGTCTGACATCGAGTTGTGCCAGGCATTTTCCTTGATAGACGTCTTCTCCTTCGTCGACGAAAACCTTGGTCACACGTCCGGCTCGCGCAAATGCGAGCTCACTCACCCGCGCCGCTGTGATCGTTCCCGTATATGTCTTCACATCCTCGAATTCTGTCACTTGTTGTGCCACGACACAATTCACCGGGATGCTCTTTTGTTCAGCCGCTCCTTGTTCCGACTGTGGATTGTTGGCAGCGGCTGCAATCCCCACAGCCACAGCTGCAATGACGATCACACTAGCACTCCAGGCGACAGTGCGTCGGGTTGGTTTTTGACGGTTCGTCATTACAGTCCCCAGGGAAGCGGGCTATCCCAATACCGATTGGAATTCTTCGGCAAAGATTTCGTGGGTAATTTTTTCGGCGACAGCATCGTAATCATGTTCGCTGGAAAGCGGTCGCCACCCGATTCCATTGAGAATGTGGTGCACGTTCGTCCGCACCGACCGAAATGGATCTTCGACACCCAAGTTGGTTAACGATTCACCGGTGCTCAATATCGAGTACGCCCCAAAGGTCAGCGACCATAGACCAAACACCAGCTCCTCAGGCGTCGTTTTCGCTGGGAGTACAACGTCTCCGCAATCGACTCCATCACGGACAATCCCGGAAACCAAGTGCATACATTTACCTTCGGCAACTTGCATCAGTTCCCGCCGGTTATGAGATGTTTTTTCCCAAATAGAGCGGGAATTGATGATTTGTTCGACAGCAAAATGGTCAGGGAACAGACGGACAAACAATTCACCGGCCACTCCGATTGCTGTAAGCCGTTCCCGCGAACGCCCCTGGAACGCTGCGGCCCGTGAAAAAAACTCCGAGCGTTTTTCTTGCGTTTCAATCGCCAAAGCGATGATGATTTCTTCCTTGCAGGAAAAATGCTTGTAGATCGTCCCTTTGGAGTACTCCAACTCCGTCGCAATACGATCCATGTTCAGACCGTGGTATCCCCCCTCAATAAGCATAGGTCGGGAAAGAGAAAGGATATCGGCTTCGCGTTTTTGAATTTCTCGTTGTTTGCGTGTGAGGATCTCCATACCACTATTATTGACGCTTCGTCACATTTTGACAAGAGGTCAGTTTGCGGGCCATTGTATGTTGACTACAGCACAGTGTCGTGGGGGAATACCCGCATGTTTCCGCTAGCAACGCAGAGTCAAATACGGAAAAAACTATAAAATTGGGTGAAAACCCTTAGCGGTTGGGGCGTTCGACCTTGAGGTCACGCCGCGGATTTGCTAGCGTACGGTCGGTCCGGTTTGAGCGAATAGCCCTGCTTCGGCAGGGGCGAGCGCCTATTCGTTCGCCGGGCCATTTTTTTATGCGCTGTGTGCGAAGGAGATGTAAGTCGCCGGCCTGACGGAATTATTTATTTCCGTCCACCGCTTTGACGGCCAAGTCCTGAAAACCGGCGCGGATATCCGAAGCATCGCCATTGCCAAAACCGGTCCGTTGAATCATCAACACGTAGATCGTTTGCCGAGCCGGATCAGCCCAGCCTTGTGTGCCAAACGCGCCGCCATGACCAAACGTGCCGGGTGATAGCATCCTGGTCACTCCTTGAGGGGTGCGAACCACGCCCCACCCATAGCCCCAACCGCAACCGGGGGTAAATCCTGCCTCAAGTTCGCCGGTTTGTACTGTGGTCATTTCGCGCACGCTCTTTTCGGATACGATCCGGACGTCGCCGTATCGACCGCCGTCAAGAACCATTTGATAAAACCGGGCCACATCTTTGGCTGTCGAAAAAAGACCACCGGATGGGTTGGGCGAGCGACCCGCTTTTAAGTTACACCACCAATTGGGTTCTGTGACGAGCGCGGATTTATTTTTGCTTGGCTTATACAGCGTGACGATCCTCGTCTGTTGTTCGGCATTGGGAGAAAACGTGGTGTCCGTCATTTGCAGCGGATCGAAGATGCGTTGCTGCAAGAACTTTTCATAAGGTTGTCCAGAGACGATCTCGATGATGCGGCCACAGATGGACAACCCAGGGCTATAGGCCCATTGCGTGCCCGGCTGAAATTTTAAGGTCCGTTTCGAAAACTGTTCGACGGTCGCTTCGAGCGTGCCTTGGTTCTGCTGATTCCCAGAGACTCCCGAGGTATGCGTCATCAAATCACCGATGGTCAGGGGCCGTGCGGGTGGACCGGATCTGAGCTCGATGTCTGCAAAGTCGGGGAGGTATTTTGAAACGGGATCGTCGACAGACAGTTTGCCCTCATCGCACAAAATCATCACCGCCGTCGCCGTCATCGGTTTGGTCATCGAGGCGATGCAAAACAGCGAGTCGGTTTGCATGGGGCGCTGCTGGGCCATATCGGCTAACCCAACCGCTTTCAAATGAACCACCTTGCCTTGATGTGCAACGAGCGTTACGACCCCCGAAACCTGTTGCCCTTCAACGAACGCATGCATCTGCTGCCCGATTTTTTTCAGCGCTGCCGTGTTGGGCAGTTTCGGGTCAGCCGCATGGCTGATTACTGGCAGTGAGGAAATGGTCAGCAAAACTAAAATGAAGAGAATCCGTAGCACAGAGAATCGTCCTGAAAGAGATTGATCAAGTGAGATGATTTAGAGGTGAAGGTGGCGAGCGCCAAGAAGTGTTACAAGTAGTATTCACGATTCTGACTGAAATTGCCAACCAGCGGCTACTTGGTCCCGTCGTTACTGGGCGGCAAACGCAAAGTTTTTGGTAGGCCGGGCAATCCGCAAGTAGTCCGCAGTGGCCAGGATGATTGAATCGGTGAGCGAGCCTGCGTTGAAGGCAATCTTGTCGTTTCGCTCGATACCCGTGTCGATATACAGGTCGAAGGGGAGTATCGGGTGTCCAAAGGGAGGGACACAACCGGGGACCAATCCCGTCAATTCGAGCAGTTCGTCCCGTGTGGCGAATCGGGTTTTTCGTACGCCCAGTTCATTGCGAATGGCGGCGGAATCGGCTTTGCAATTTGCCGGCAGTACGAACAGGCGAAAGTTCTCCCCAACTTTTAACAGCAGTGCTTTGCCCCCGATACGTATCTCTTCACCCCGTGCTTGAGCCGATTCTTCCGATGTGTACGTCGGTTGATGATGCACTTCGCGATAAGCGACCTGCTCGGCTGTGAGGAACTCACGAATTTTTTCAAGAACGGGCAGCTGGGGCATGTAAGATAAATTGCAGGCTAGGGTGATTCAATTCGCACGTGGTAACAGCGGTTCGATCACCGACGTCCACAATTCGTAACCAGCGGGGCTGAGGTGTAAACCGTCTTTGATGAACAGTTCCGGTTTAGGCGTGCCTTGCTCATTGAGCATCGGCGTGGCGATGTCGGCGTAGGTGATTCGCTCGTCAGTCTCGGCGAATGCGGCAATCAGATCATTCGCCTTTGCCATTTGTTCGTACAAGTTCCACCGCCGCAAGCTCGGTTTGATTGCGATGTAGACAATTTTCGTCTCCGGCAACGCTGCATGGATCTTGCGGGCGAAACGTTGGAAATCCTTGGCGACTGTTTCCGGCGATTGTCCACCGGCAATGTCGTTATCGCCCGCATAGACGACGATCGTGCGCGGTTGATAGGGGAGTACGATTCGATCGGCGAAATACAAACTGTCGATCATTTGCGAGCCGCCGAAGCCGTGATTGACCACTGGGCGGTCGGGGAAATATTTGGGCAAGTCCCAAAAGCGGATGCTGGAACTCCCGACAAATAAAGTCCCGCCTGCTGCCGGCGGGTGTTGGCGGTCTTGGGCTTCAAACTTTCGAATGGCCTTTTCCCAACGGCTGAATTTGTGTCCGCGGGCATCGCGAATGCGATAGTTCACCGTTCCACTTAACGTTTCACCCGGTTCGGCGACGAGCAAATGTGACTCCGCTTTCAACCCCTGTTGGTAGAGATTGTGTGCATCGGTCGAGCAGGTTTGGTTTTCCACGCAGAACCAGTTTTTGTTCTCCGGTGTATAGACCACCAAGTGTGTGAAATCGTCGCTGGCATCTAGGGAGAGCTGAATTCCCTCGTCGCGGAAATCGGCCACTGTGGGGTGATCCGATTGCATCCCCGAATAGACGTCGTCGATGACAAACCCCTCTAACGACTTCGCCGCGCGGGCATCGAAGGGCGTCCCTTCTAGGTCAACCAGTTTTCCCGTGGGCAGTAGGTTTTCGGCTTCCATCCACTGCGTAGCTGGGATTGTGAGGAATGTATTTTTGCGCTCGCCTTGATAGAGAATCCAAGGGTGCAGCGCAAAGCCGAACGGTACCTTGGATTTGCCGTGCGTGTTGTCGACTTCATATTTCCAGCTCACGCCTTCCGGGCGGACGGTCACTGTCACACGAAGCGTGTGCTCAAGCGGAAATGCTGCGTAATGTTTGGTCCCGGGGGCGAAGACCAGTTCCGCTTCGATCACAGCCTGGTGGGCGTCGACTTCCGTTCGGCGAACCGTCCAGGGGACATTGTGAACCAGACCGTGAATAAAGTTCGTCCCGTCATTGGCATCGAAGTGATATGTTTTGCCATCGAAGGTAAATTGGGCATTGCGGACGCGATTGGGGCTGGGATACAGCAGGGGAACGCCATAGGAAACCCCAGGCAAGTCGGCGAGTGCGGGGGGCGTTTTGAGTAATTCCCGCCCGGCATGTTCGATGGAGAAAACGTTGAACCCCGCAGCGGGGACCACCCGGATTTTCGTTTGCCCGGCCTGCGCCGTAATCACTTGCCATCCGGTATCGGCGTCGATGTCGTCATGAATCTCAGCTGCTGATAGCGGCGCGGCGGTGGCAAATAGGAGAAGGAAACCAAACAACTGTCTCATCGGGTCGTTCCTTTTTGGGGGAGAGGCCGTTTGGCAATGAGAGCGAGGTCGATCAGCGGCCCGCCGCATCTCCCCAGGATTGAATTTTTGATGTTGTGAATCGAAGCTGCGGCAATTGCAGACAAACGACATTCGGACAGACCGTTTAAATGCGTTTGCCGAGGCCGATGCTTTTCAAAATGCGGCGGAAGATCGGTGCGGCGCTTTCGAATTGTGCAGGGCTGCAACTACATTTCACAAAGAAGGTGAACCTGCCCGCCATAAGAGTCGCACGAAAGCCAACGGTTGTGGAAAACGTTCCTTTCTCCTCGAATTTGGAGAGCCGTGAATCTCCCAAACCACTTTCAAAAATTTCAACGCCTGTTTCTTGATAACCCTCGTCCGATCTCATCAACATCATTTGACGCTGCATGTGTGCACCATGCACCGGTTGTAGTTCTGGATCATTTTCATTCGGGTCGTTATTGGCCATCGCCTGTGCAGCTTCACCCAAAGCGGAAGCTGCTTGGTTTTCTTTGATGCTAATGGAGATATTGTCATGCTTGATGCGAGCCCATTTCGGTTGACCGCCAGTGCCGCCGCCATGGCTTGTCTCCCACCCTTCTGGGTATTCAAATTTAACGCCACTATCATCAGGGTCATAGAGGACGTAGTTCTTGGGAGGCTCGAGCTTACCGGCTTCTGAGATTCGCTTGGCGATCGTGGGACCAAAGACTGCACCGACGATGATCGTTGTCAGTAGGAACACACCCCCTACGACGGCAATAATTTTTTGCTGTGTTGTCGTTTGAGATTTCTTTTTCTTTTTGCCCGTGTCCGCCGCCTTTGCTTTGACTTTTTTGCGCGGCTTGCGTCTGATCGGGGCGGAGGTTGGTTGGCCAAATTCTTCGGTGTCGTCTTCTTCTTCCGGTTCTACGGTCTCGGCCACCTTTTGGATCTTTTTAATCTTCCGTCCGCTGACCGGCAATTCCCCGGTCTTCGAGAAGGAGATCTCTCGTCCATAGGGATCAACGCTGCTGCTGGTTTTGCGCCGAGCGCCCCCACCGCCGCTGGACTTAATCGGCTGAACCACGAACGGTGCCTGGCATTTCCGGCATTTGATTTTTTTGCCCGCTAGACTGGCGTCTTTGAGCCGAAATACGGACTTACACTTGGGGCATCGAGCAGCAATGGTCGACACGAGTCACCTCAGTTTTGAATGACGCAAATTGGGCAGGACACACCCGTTCACAATAAGTTTAATCGGATTGGTGTGGTGAATTCAAATTCTAGCATGCGAAAGACGGGGACAGCCTTGTTGACTGCATGACCTGATTCGATGATCAACTGTCCACAGAAACAGTATCCCCGTTTTTGCACCGCAATAACAGGCGCCGCAAGCGATTTTTCAACCATCTGACGTGCTTACGGTCAATTTCGACCTGAAAACCCGGTGCCGACGCCCCTTCTTTGATTGTGGCTACGACCGAGATATTTTCAATGATCCGGCCCGTCGCGATTCACGAATCACGCAGAATTCTCTATGCTGGATGTTCGGGATTGCCGTTGCTCCTACTGAAGACCTAGGAAACTTGAGAGCCGATCATGCTACGAAATACCATGCCACTAAAAGCTTTTACCATTGTTTGTCTCGCTGCATGTGGGCAATTCGTCACACCCGGGGCGGACGCGGTTGCTGCGGAACAGTCCTCGGTGACATTTCAAAAAATCCCATTGGGTGTCAGTCCCAACGAAGGATGCGCGGTCGCTGATGTCGACCAAGATGGGAAGTTGGACGTGATTGCCGGCCGCAATTGGTTTGCAGCTCCGGACTTTGCGGCGCGCCCTCTGCGTAATATTGAGGAGTTTGGTGAAGATTACTTGAAGAACAACGGCGACCACGTCTACGACGTCAACGGTGACGGTTGGATCGATGTGATTTCCGGCGATTGGCACGGCGAAGAAATTTTCTGGTACGAAAACCCAGGCAAAGTGGGCCTAACCAAGGGGCTGCTCTGGAAGCCTCATCTACTGAAGAAAACCCGTAGTCGTAATGAGGCGTACTTTCTCCAGGATCTGGATGGAGACGATGTGCCCGAAATCGTTGTTGATTGTTGGGAAACCGAAGCGCCGCTCGTTGCTTGGAAGTTGATCTCTTCTGAGGAGGGGCCGACACTTGAACAACATGTGTTGGGCAATAACGGTTGTGGACACGGTATGGCGTTCGGCGATGTCAACGGCGATGGTCACGATGATATTTTGACGCTTGTCGGCTGGTACGAACATCCGGGTAGCGATCCGCTCTCGAAGGAGTGGAAACATCACGCGAGTTGGAATCGTCCGCACGGCAGTTGCCCATTTCTAGTCGTGGACCTCACGGGAGACGGACGGAACGACGTGATTTGGGGCAATGGCCATGACTACGGCCTGTATTGGCTGGAGCAATTGGATACCGACGAAGACGACACCGCCTGGAAAGAACACCTCATCGATCGTTCCTATTCGCAAACGCATTGTTTGCACTGGGCGGATATCGATGGCGACGGAGCAGGGGAGTTGATCACGGGCAAGCGGGTGCGCGGTCATGCCGGTCGCGATCCGGGAGGCGTCGAACCGGAATGTCTGTATTACTACGAATGGAATCAGGCCAACCAAAAATTTGAGCGGCATCTCATCAGTGCCGGAGAAGGCATCGGCACCGGCATGCAGATTCGCACGGCCGACTTGAATAACGATGGCAAGCTCGACATCGCCGTCTCGGGAAAATCAGGCACCTGGGTCTTGCTCAACCGTGGTGTCGAAAAATCGCCCGCGACAGCAAAATGAACAAAAGGTCTCACCGATGATTCGTTTAAAGCTTGCCGTCGATCAATTGTTGTTCGCCCGCAATTATACGCTGGACCTGTTGGATACGATCGACACTGTTGATTGGTATCAAACACCGGCGCAGCACACCACGCACGTAGGGTGGCAAGTGGGACATTTGGCGGTCGCTGAATACCGCCTAGCGTTGGCGCGGATCCGTGGTGCGCAGCCGGGTGACGAAAAGCTGATCCCGCCGGATTATTTGCGACTGTTTGGTAAGAATTCGATTCCATCGAGTAAGCCGGGCGACTATCCCGGGCCCGATGAATTGCGGGCAACGTTAGACCGGGTGCATGTGGCGGCTCTGAATTGCATGCAAAATCTGCCGGTCGAGGAATTGGACATGCCGTTAACCGAGCCGCACCGGTTCGCTAAGACAAAGCTCGAAGCGCTGCTGTTCTGCGGGCAGCACGAGATGGTGCACGCCGGGCAAATCGGACTATTGCGGCGAATGTCGGGATACGCTCCCGTGTGGTAGCGTCCATTCGAACGAATGCAGCCCCTGGGACTGGGACGTTAGATGTTCGCAAAAACCGATTCAAACGCCGCCGGGTCTTCGTCGGCGGTCAGTCGGTCAGCCATGTCACCCAGAAGCGTGAGAACGCGGTATTCGCCGCGGGGAATCACTTCACGCAACTGCAAGCCGAATTGCCAATAACCCCCTTCGACCGGTTTGCGGTAGCGAATTTCGCCTTGGATGAAGTCGCAGTAATCCTCGTTCCAGAAGCCAACTGCGATAAGATCGCTGGTCACCGGCCGTTGCGTGAGAATGGCAGCTCCGAGGCTGGAGAGGTTCTTCGTCACACCAAATGCAGTGAGTTCGACGTTTGGTCTTTCGTCGATGAACGGAATCAATAAGACGGGCAATGAACGATTGACCCGTAACTCCTGTCGCGTTTCAGAGTCATTGCGTAGCGAGGGCGTCGTGCGGTCGGCAAGTCGCCGCATAAAGGCGTTGACTTCGTTGCGTTTTCGGCGGTTTTTGAAGAAGAACATGATCCCAGTCTTAGTCGGCGCAGTTCGAGGGTTGCCTAAATGTAGCCCGCAGTGCGCACTTAAACAGGGGAAATGACTAAGAAATGGTGCGTTTCTTCAACAGCCTCGGGATGCTTGATGTGGTTGTGCGGATTCTAACGGCGGGACTGTAGATGAACCGGATATGGTATCCCGATGTCCACAGCCCCGCTTGCTGGAATTCATTAAGCTTTAGGGTCACTGAAGTCGTCAAAGTCATCGAATTCGTCGGGGGCTCGCCGTTGGTCGTCCCGAGGTTTGGGGGCGATGTATTTGTCCGCGTCCTGGATGGCGAGGCTTTCTAATGGGAATTTGATGATCAGTTGTTTTGACTGCATCTCTTCAAACAAACCGGCCGTTGATCCGGTCTGCTGGATGGTGACATCGTCCAGCGTCAGTGCGCCTTCGGCATAATGCAGATTGCTGGCATGGATCTTCGTTGTGCCGTTCTCCAGCGTCACTGGACCGGTGCACTGGACGGTGTAACTCACCGCCTTTTCCGGAGCAGCACTGCCGGATAATTTGACATCCGCACAGAGCACACGCAACGTTTCCTGTGAGCTGGAAGGTTTGACGGGACGTTTCGAGGACCGTTTGGGCTCCGGCTTATACGATGAAATGCCCGGCTCCGGGACCGCTTCGATGTAGTATTCGTCTTCGTTTTTTTTCGATCGAGTAGCGGGATGTTTCGAGGAGCGTCTCGGTTCCGACTTAGCTGGTGAAACTAGCCGTTTCGGAATCACTTGGGTTGGGGCAAAGTCATCGCCATAGTCTGGGGATGCAGTGCGATCGACCGGCGCGTGGTCCGTAGCGACTTGCCGCGTTAACAGCAGCACAAAACGAGGAACCGCTGGTTCCTTTTCAGCGGCAACTTGGGTCGGCGGTTGAGAGGCGGGCGCCTCGCTTGCAGTTGCTGGCGGATTCAGTGTGGCATCATCGGCCCGAGACTCGGTGAGACAAAACCAGCACAGACCCATCAAGGGCAGGACGGAAAATGGAATGCAGCGGCGCATGGAGAATCCTTTCACGAACGGGGGAGCGGAGCCCCAGCGGGGCCTGATACCGGGAATCATGCCGGAATTCTCGTTGCAGCGTCAAGAGGAATCGTCCTTAGCAGCGCTCATACCGGTAGCTCCGGCCAGTTCATCACAGCAGCGAATCGCTGCCCGACCCCTGATTTAAGGTGTCGCAGTTGTGGAAACCAGCTTTGCTCGGCCGCTGAGCGAACTTCTTGACTTTGCTGCGGGGGGCGACATAGACTCAAGTCTCTGCGGCTTCCGAAATGGGGAGCTGATTCCCTCATGCATTAAGCGAAGTCGCAATCGATGGACCTCTACATCATCCGGCACGGAATCGCCGCCGATCTGGCCCCCAGTGACCGCGAGCGCCCCCTCACCCCGCCCGGCAAAGAGCAAATGCGGCAGATGGCCGCTTGGCTAGCGAAACAGGGGACCATCCCACAGAAAATCATCTCCAGCCCGCTCGTGCGTGCCGTACAAACTGCAGAAATTCTGCGCGATGGTGTCGGTCTGGACGCTGAGGATATGCTCATCAGCAATATTATGGCCCCCGGAGCCGACCCGCAAAAACTGTGCGAACTGCTCCAAGAGACGCCGGCCCAATCTGTGGCGATTGTGGGCCATGCGCCGGACGTGCAAGTCTACACATCTTTTTTCGCCGGTGGCGGTTGGCTATCCTTCGGACGCGCAAACATCGCCAGCCTAGAAATCCACGGTTCCCCCTGTGCGGAACACGGCCTCCTACGCTGGTTCGTCAGCCCCCGCATGCTGGGATTTTGACCGTCGGACAATGACCAACGTTGTTAGTATTCACCACGGAGGCACGGAGATCACGGAGACTAAAAAAGACTGTAGGCTTTAGACCTTAGACTATAGGAAATGATCATTTACACGTTCCCTATAGCCAACAGTCTAAAGCCTACAGCCTATTCCCTCCGTGCCTCCGTGGTGAACCTTTTTTCGCGCACTCACGCGAAGTTCGTCACATACGGCAACTGGCTCGCTGTTTCGCGGATTTGTGGTTCGCCTTCGAGCAGTTCGCCAAGGTAATCCCATTGTCCGCTGACCAGTGCGGTGCGTGTGCCTTCGTGCACGTGGCAATCGTGTTTGGTGTCGCCGTGCGTGACGGTCGATGTTTCCAGACAGACGGTCAGGTGCAAGGTGGGATCGGCTTCGACAGCGGCATTGATTTGCTTCAATTGCTCCGGCGTCGCATGCACACAGGGGATACCCAGTGCAGTGCAATTGCCGTGGAAAATCTCGGCGAACGATTCGGCAATGATTGCTTCAATCCCCCAACGCAGCAACGCTTGCGGGGCATGCTCTCGGGAGGAGCCACAGCCGAAGTTCCGACCGGCGACGAGCACCTTGGCGTCTTGATGGTGATCGCGGTCAAAAACATGATCGCCATGTTGTTCGCGGTCATCCTTAAAGACGTGATCGCCCAAACCATCGAAGGTGACGCAGCGCAAATAGCGGGCGGGGATGATGCGGTCGGTGTCGATATCATCCAACAACAGCGGCATGCCGGGGCCGGTGACTTTTACAATTTTTTTCATGATCAAAACCAAAATCTAGTGGAATGCCAAACGTATTGATTCGGGTGGCACTGGCTCCGCCAGTGCTTTGCAGAAAACCGGTGTATTCGAACGGGCACCGGCTGGGTCAGTGGTAACCGTTTCCCTTGTGCGCTAAACACCGACCGGGGCGGCGACTTCGCGGACGTCAACCACTTCACCGGCAATTGCCGCAGCGGCAACCATGGCGGGGCTCATCAACAACGTTCGTCCGGTTGGGCTGCCTTGCCGACCTTTGAAGTTGCGGTTGCTGGAGGAGGCACAAAGTTCGCGACCGGAGAGTTTGTCGGGATTCATCGCCAGGCACATCGAGCACCCCGCCGCCCGCCATTGAAAACCAGCCTCTTCGAAGATCTTGTCCAAACCTTCTTCTTCAGCCTGTTTGCGGACTTGTTGCGAACCAGGCACGATCAACGCGCGGACGTGGTCGGCCACCTTATGACCTTCAGCAACACGAGCCGCCTCACGCAAGTCCGAAATGCGGCCATTGGTGCACGATCCAACAAAGGCGACATCGATTTTCAAGCCCTTGATCGGTTGATGTTCTTCCAACTCCATGAACGTTAATGCTTCGCGGACGCCGGCCTGTTCCTGTTCCGGGAAACTATCGACGGAGCCGATTTCTTCGCTAACGCCGATCGACTGACCGGGATTGATACCCCAAGTGACCGTCGGTTCGATGTCGGCCGCGTCATAAACGACAACATCGTCGTATTGGGCGTCGGGGCCGGATGCCAAACTCAGCCAATACTCAGCCGCCTTTTCAAACGCAGCACCTTGGGGAGCAAACGGACGGCCGCGGATGTAATCGACGGTCGTTTGGTCCGGATTAATGTAACCGCAACGAGCACCCCCTTCGATGCTCATGTTGCAGACCGTCATCCGTTCTTCCATCGTCATCGCATCGAAGACCGTGCCGGCGAATTCATAGGCATAACCCACGCCGCCTTGCACGCCCAATTTGCGAATGATGTACAAAGCGACATCTTTGGCATACACCCCCGGTCCCAACTCGCCGTTCACTTCGACGCGACGTACTTTAGGACGGCTCATGGGCAATGTCTGCGAAGCCAACACAGCGGCAACTTGGCTGGTGCCGATGCCCATGGCGATCGAGCCGAACGCCCCGTGCGTGCTCGTGTGGCTGTCGCCGCAGGCGATGGTCATCCCCGGTTGCGTGACACCCAATTCCGGGCCGACGATGTGCACCACCCCTTGGCGATCGTCGTTTAGATCGAGCAGCGTGATGCCGAATTCGTCGCAGTTTTTTTCGATGGCGGTCATCATCTCTTCGGCCAACCCGTCGGCAAACGGCCGGGATTGGATTTCGGTGGGGATGATGTGGTCGACTGTCGCCAAAGTCCGTTCGGGATACATGACCTTCAAGCCCCGATCGCGGAGCATTTGGAACGCTTGGGGACTGGTCACTTCATGAATCAGGTGTTGCCCGATGAAAATTTGCGACTGGCCCGATGCCAATTCCCGGACAACATGGTTGTCCCAAACGCGATTGAACAGGTTTCGTGTATCACTCATAACAGGCTCGAATCAGTTGTTCAGCAAAATGAAGGTCAGGCAGCCGCCTGACGGGTTCGTATATTTGACGCGGATAGGTCCATTCTGTCAGGCGGCTGCCTGACCTACGGATCGGCGATGCGGTCCATTTCTCCAGGAGGGCGAAGCTCCCGCTGAGCCGCGCGCGACCCATTCAGCATGGCCAAGCCAATCAAGATCGCATGTGCAAGATAATTATCATAATAGCCAAGAAGCAGGGCAACTCAAGTGAGGGTCGTGGATTACGGTTTCTCAGGGAGGCCATTTTGTCCTGGTGTTCCGCTTCCCATATCAGCAGGACAAGCGGCACATCGCACAGGTTCCTTATGGCCCTAAAGGCAATAACAGCCAAAGGATATATGCCACCGGACCGGCGTAGAGAATGCTGTCCAGAATGTCCAACACGCCCCCGAATCCGGGGAGTAACACGGCGGAATCTTTGCGGCCGACATCCCGCTTGATCAGCGATTCGCACAGGTCCCCAATCAATCCCACCACCCCCAGAACCACCCCAAACAAAATCGCCCATTGAGGGGCGCACGGCTTGGTGCCGGGGATCAGCAGCGGCGTTGCAAAGGTAAACCAAGCCCAGGAGGCAGCTCCCGCGCCGAGAACCGCGCCATAGGCACCAGCCCACGTCTTGCCGGGACTGAGGCGAGGAATCATCTTACGCTTGCCGAACAACCGTCCCAGGGTATAAGCCCCAATGTCACCTGATTTGGTGGCGATGATCAAAGAACCCAACGCCAAATAACCGGCCTCGGCTCCAGCCACCCACCGCAATTGTGCGGTCACGCTCAACAAGATGCCGACATAGGCGACCGTCAGGACTTCGGCACCGAGTGACTCCATGCTGTTGCCCGGTTCGCGATACCGCAGGGCGGCATGCAAGAAGAGCGCTAATAGCGCGATGGTGAATGCTAATAGACACGGCCCCAATGCCCCCACGCCGGTTGGTGCGGACGATTCACTCCCGGACCAACGCTGAATCCAGTTCGCGGCAACGACGATCACCGCACAAGCGATCACGATCCGTGCATCAGGCCGAAAGCTGCGAGTCTTCAACAGGTCGACCATTTCCCACGATGATCGCGCCGCCAAGGCAATAGCCAATACACACAAAAACGGCGCGGTCGGGCCGAATTGGGCATCGAAGTAAAACCCACCAATAAAGGCGGGGATCATGATCGCCGAGAGGAACAATCGCCAACCAAGCATGGATGAAATTCTTTGCGTGTGCGGTGAAAAAACAACCCCCCAGCGGAGCTGGGGGCTGAGAGGTGGAATCAACAAGAGCGTTTTTCCATCAGCCCCCGGCTTTGCCGGGGGATCGCGCCGTTATGGTGATGTGGTCGGCTCGTTCAACCCGCCGTAGCGGCGGTCGCGGCTGGCGAAATCGCGGATCGCCGTATGCAGATCCGGTTCGCGGAAGTCGGGCCAACACTTTTGTGTGACCCAAAATTCAGCATAGCTGATTTGCCAGAGCAGAAAATTGCTGACCCGCATTTCCCCAGCGGTACGAATCACCAAGTCGGGATCGTCGCTACCAGCCGTGTAGAGATGTTCGTCGATGGTCGCTTCAGAGATGTCTTCGACCGCAATTTTTCCCGCTTGCGCGTCGGCGGCGATCTGTTTGACAGCATCGACAATTTCGCCTCGGCTGCCGTAATTCAGCGCCAGGCAAAGTTTCATGCCGTCGTTGCTGCTGCTGAGGTCGATTGTTTTTTGAATCTCCGCCAGCACACTGTCGGTCAGCCCGTCGCGGCGGCCGATGGTGCTGAAGCGAATGTTCTGCCGCATGATTTCGGCCCGCTCTTCGATCACAAATTGTTCCAGCAGCGTCATCAGCATGCTCAATTCGTGTTTGGGCCGTTTCCAGTTTTCGCTACTCAGGCAATACAGCGTCAACTGCCCGATTCCCAATCGGGTACATTCCTCGACGATTTTGCGGACACTGGTCACGCCGCGGCGATGCCCTTCGATACGAGGCAACCCTTTCCCTTGCGCCCAACGTCCGTTGCCATCCATAATGACGGCAATATGCTTGGGCAGCAGTTCAGCGGGAACCGGAGGGGAATCCGTCGTGGTGGGATGAGGGGATGCAACAGTCACAGGGATTCGCTTTGGTTAGTTGCGCTGCGGAACGGCGAAGTTTCCGCTGAACACGATTCAGGCAGGTAGGTTTTGCGACGCCACACGACTCACCAGGAGCTTCACCCTCCCGATCAAGGTGCCGTACGTCTCAAGAGTACATTTTCCTCTTTGCGTTGCAAAGTATCAATGCCGATTTCGTGAATTTTTCCCGTAAAAGTGACGTTTACTCTGTCGGGATAGCCCGTAAATGTTCGACAGTGTCCTCTTGGACCGGGTAATTTGCGAATTGGATTGTGTAATGTTGTTCGAACCAGTTTTGAATGTCGTCCACGGCATCCGGGTCGAATGACGGTGCCACGTGCAGGGTTTCGCCGTTGACGTTTTCGCGGATTTCTCCCTGTTCAACAATCACCCGGCCACGACGAATGACGAAGCGGGGCAATTCGAACATCAATTGAATGTCGTTGTCGGGCGTGTAAATCGTGATGTCGGCATCGGCGCCTGGTCCCAGATGGCCTTTTTGTGTCAGCCCCAACATCTTGGCCGGTGCCGCTCGCGTGACGATGGCGATTTCGTTGAGCGTGTATTCCCGATCCAAATCAGCCAGCGAACATCGCTCCTTCACACCGGACGGGACACGGTCCAACACCGCGCGACGACGTTCGCGATCCATCAGCAGGGCGATGATTTCGGGATACGCCATGAATGAAGCGCCGTTGGGATGGTCGGTGCTCATCGCCACCCGCCAGGGGTCATTGACCAGCAGATACCATTCCAAGCCAATAGCCCATTGCAGCGCGTGCACCATCGATTTGTCTTTGTAGACGATCGGCACAATTCCACAACCGGCTTCCATTTCGGTATCGCCGGAAAACCATTTGCGACCGGTCACCTTGTGCAGGAAGTAACCCAACGGACCGTCGCCCGTCATGGAGGTTGTTTCGGCAAACATGACTTGGCCGACGTCCACGGTGAGGTTTTCGTGGCTGTTCACATAATCGGCCAATTGGGGGACTTGCGAACAGAACGTGCTTTGCTCGTCCGGATTGCCGCCGTAACTGTGAAACTGGATGTGGGTGATATGCGCTTTGCGGCCTTCGAGCGCTTTCATCGTTTCTAGCGTCGTCAACCAATTGCCGGGCATACCAAGATTGTTGCAATGGATATGCACCGGGTGCGGCAGTCCTAATTCACCGGCTGCGTGGGCCACGCCGGTAATGATTTGTCGCGGCGTGACATCAAAATAATCGATCGGATCGTCCAACCCGGTGGCATTGCCGCCGGTCGATTTCCAAACCTCAACTCCGCCTGGATTGACCAGCTTGCAGGAGTAACCTTTGGTCGCATTGAGCAGCCAAGCGAGATAGTTTTTCAGCCGCTCCGGTTCCTTCTCCTGAATCTGCCGCATGACGTAATGGTTGTTGCCAACGAGGATGTAGAATCCCTTGTCCAGAATCGGCGTGTCGTGGAATTCCTCGTGCGCGTGCCGAGCTCCGAGCGGAGGAATGGCGGCGTCGAAGGCGGTCGTGTAGCCCAGACCGGCGTATTTGTATCCCGTGGCAAATGTGCTGGGGACGCTGCCCATTGTGCCGGAACGCGTGAGCGGCGTGCGCGTCACCTTGTCGGCAAGCCGTTTTTCCTCAGGCCGCATTTTACGAGCCACATTCACCTTCGGCCCAGCGATGTGGCAATGCATGTCGACCCCACCGGGCATCACGACCAGTCCCGAGGCATCGAGTGTGCGGTCGGGGATGATACTGGAGTCGGTGGGCGGCTCGATAAATCGACCGTCATCAATCCATAAATCACGGACTTCGCCGTCGATGTTGTTTAAAGGATCGTAAACCGTGCCGCCGCTGATTTTGAAAAGTGACATAGAGGGACATCTGGTGTTAAAGGAGCTGTGTCAAACGAATGGGTAGGGCAGGGCAGCAGCGCAACAGTGTGTTAGAGAATCCCTTTAAGTGGAATTCGCAGTTCGGGCAACAACGGACTGGTATACTCATCGCTATCTTGCAGCGTCGATTCGACAAACGTTTCATCGTCGCGCCGCAAGACCGTCACACGATGTTCGAAGCGGTCGACGATAACATATTCCTGCACGCCGGCCGTTTCGTAGTCGTTGCGTTTGGCGATGTAATCGCGATCATGCGCCGGGCGACCGGGGCTAACCACTTCAAAAATGATGTCCGGGACACGAGCAGGAATCTCTTCGCCCGGCGAATCCGCTTGCAGATAGACGGTGATATCTGGATGACGATCGGTATCTTCATCGACACGCAGCCACGATTCTTGGAATACGTGTTCGACAACATTCGGGTGAGCGAGACGGTAGGCGCCAAGATGATCACGAAGAATTCCCGCGATCACATGATGGTCATGTCCGGGCGGCGGCAGCACGATGATTCTCCGTTGAGCGCGTTCGTATTTGCACGGAGGTTGAAAATCCGCTTCGGCGTATTCGTCGGCGGAGAGTTCCAGGCCCTCGTCGTCACCGGTGATTAATAATTGCGGTTTGCTCATATTTCGGGTCCCATCAATCGGAACACTTATCGCCGTTTCAAACAATCCCTTGTAGGGGAATCTGCAGTCCAGGTAGTAAGAGGCTTGTATAGTCATCGGTCTCTCGCAGCGTCGATTCGACAAACTTTTCACCGTCGCGCCGCAAGACCGTCACACGATGTTCGAAACGGTCGACGATGACGTATTCCTGCACGCCGGCTGTTTCGTAGTCATTGCGTTTGGCGATGTAGTCGCGATCATGCGCCGGGCGACCGGGACTAACAACTTCAAAAATGATGTCCGGAACGCGAGCAGGAATCTCTTCGCCCGGCGAATTCGCTAGTAGATAGACGGTAATGTCAGGATGACGATCCGTATCGTCGCCGACGCGTAACCAAGATTCTTGAAAGACGAACTCGACCACATCCGGCCGAGTGAGTTCATAAGCCCCGAGATACTTGCGAAAATGGTTGGTAATCACGTGATGATAATGTCCGGGCGGCGGCAGCACGATGATTCTCCGTTGAGCGCGTTCGTATTTGCACGGAGGTTGAAAATCCGCTTCGGCGTATTCCTCGGCGGAGAGTTTCAGGCCCTCGTCGTCACCGGTGATCAATAATTGTGGTTTGCTCATAATTCGGGTCCCATTGATCGGAACTCTCATCGCAGTTTTTAAATAATCCCTTTTAGGGGTATCTGTAATCCAGGCAATAGGGGGCTCGTGTAATCGTCGCCATCCTGCAGCGTCGATTCGACAAACGTTTCATCGTCGCGCCGCAAGACCGTCACGCGATGTTCGAAGCGGTCGACAATGACGTATTCCTGCACGCCGGCCTGCTCATAGTCGTTTCGTTTTTCCACGTAATCACGATCGTGTGCGTCGCTGCCAGGACTGACGATTTCGAAAACAATCTCGGGGATGCGTTGCGGGATCTGTTGTTGTGCGTCTTGGTTGTGGAGATACACCGCGAGATCCGGGCGTCGATCCGTTTTCTTGTTAATAGCGATCCATGACTCTTGAATGACGTGTTGTATGACGTGCTTGTGAGCAAACTTATATGTCACCAGTAATTCATGGATTCGTTCGACGATCAAAAAATGATAATGACCGGGCGGTGGCAGCACGGTGATTCTCCGTTGAGCGCGTTCGTATTTGCACGGAGGTTGAAAATCCGCTTCGGCGTATTCCTCGGCGGAGAGTTCCAGACCTGCGTCCGCATCGGTGATGAACAATTGTGGTTTGCTCATGGGATGACCTCCACAGGCGGGGCTTAGAGGGCCGCCAATTGCTTTTCGCGAATCCGCGTCTCGATCGCCGTTAGAATCGTCTGGTCGCTGCGATAGGGAGATTCGAATGCTGGTCGCAGGGGGATCGGGACATCGTCCATGCGGTAGACCGTGCCGGGCGTGTTGATACCGTACGTCGCCGAAGTGAATGCCACCGTGGCGATTTTCGCCGTCTCGCTCAGCTTCGGGTCTAAGACCACGGTGGGGATTTTCGAGAGGTGTTCCCGTGCCGGATTGCTGAAATTCGACATCGGGTCCGAAGCGATAATCAACGCCGCATCGGCTTCGCCGCGAGCGAGTGTGTCGGACGTTGTAAACTCACCCGGGTTAAAGCGTGGGTAACCGCGGTTGAGATTCACGCCGAAGGGATAGCCGGTCGACCAGGCGACGATGTTGTCTGCTCCGGTCACATTGCCATGTCCGCGCAACGGCTTGGCGGCGAATCGGGTGTACTTGTTCATATCGCGGGCCAGGGCCAGGACCGCTTCGGTGTTGATGTGTTTGCCGCGTGTCATGGTCAGCCCCATGCCAAACATAATAACACCGAATTTCGCCTCTTTCATTTTGGAGACCAGATCCTCCAGCATGTCCAACGGAATGCCGGTGATCTGTTCGATGTCCGGATCGACTTCCACGCCGGCGGCGATTCCCCGCAGTGCCCAGGCCAGTTCAAAATCGCTCCGCGGCTTGAGCTGCAGATAGTAATCCATTGCTCTAGCGGTTTTTGTCTTGCGGACATCAATCAACACAGCTGTGCGGTCTTTGCGGCCGTTGGGAAGGAATTGTCCCTTGGGCATCAAGCTATAACGCGTGAAGTGTCGCGGGTGCCCCTCGGCCGGATTGCAGCCCCAGAACAATACAAAATCGGCGCGGTTTTTGATCTCGCCCAGCGAGCAGGTGACTTCGCCGACTCCCTGAAAGGCCATTCCCGATGGCCCGTGGCAGACCGATGTTGTCGTGTCAATCGTGCCGCCGATCCAGTCGGTGATGGCGATAGCCACGCGCTGCGCTTCGCTGGTCGTATCCGACAGGCCGTAGGTGATCGGATAGGTGGCGGCCAACAAAATGTCGGCGGCTTTTTCAACGGCTTCTTCGAAGGGGACCGGTTGGCCTGCGATCGTCGCTTCGGGGCGGTCTTCGATGTGGTGGTTGAAAAACCAAGACTTGCCGAGCACGCAGGCATTTTTGGCCTTGGTGATCTTGTTGCCTTGAACCGTCAATTCCATGTCGTCGCAGACACAGCCGCAAAACGTACAAGTGGCATCCTTAACAATCTTCAACTCATCGGTCTTGTCGACCGGTAATTCGGCAATACTCATGGGGATCGGTTCCCCCTTCAACAGGGCCGGAGCTATGCAGAAACCCCGGCAAACGAACATCCGCCCTCCTGAGGGCGCGGCCTTACGGCGGTGAATCGATATTTTACGTGTTTTTGTGTTATTTCACCACGGAGGCACGGAGGACACGAAGGAAAAAGGCTGTAGGCTTTAGACTGTAGGCAATAGGGATGTTCGATCACTTATTTTCCTAAGGTCTACGGACTATAGCCTAAAGCCTCTTTTTCCCTCCGTGGTGAATTTCGTTTTCTTCCCCTGATGTTAACTATCTCAAGCCGGTTCTAAAAAGACATCCAGTCCTTTACTGTCCGGCATGCCGCTGCCTTGGGTGTCGCCTCCCATCAGTGCGCTGGACCACATGCCGTAGCTGATGAACAGCAGTCCCGGCGGCAGTTCGTCCCCTTTGCTGGTTTTGCAGGGGACGGTGACTTCGCCGACGTCGTTCCACATACGGACCTGATCGCCGTCGCTGAGTCCTAAACGCTGCATGTCCTGATCACAAATCTGCAGCGTACTGATTTCTTCTAAATAGCCGTCGGTATATTTGCCCTCGTTGAGCGTTGTCCCTTGTTTGCTGGTGCGTCCGGGGATCAAGATGAATTCTTCAGCCATAGGTTTTGCGGTATTCCGACCCTGATTCGTTGTGCTTACATCGTCTGGATTTGATTTTCGCAGCCACGCTCGTCGAAATCAATCCCCGTCTTCGTGCGATAGCAGCAATGACGTCAAAAGTTCTTAGAACTTAGCAGCTTACGCCGTACTTTACCGGCATTTGATTGCTTCGACCGTTTGCCACCGGTATCATCAATTCTCATACCAACGTCCGCAAACTCCGGCAAATTTTAGGACCGGACTGACTCAGGAGATCGGAATGCCACGACCAGACCACCTCATGACACTGTTGGGCACAGCGGTGTTGTATCTCGGAATCGGTGTGACCTCACTGGCCACCGCAGGCGAAGCCGATGATTGGCGTCAGTTTCGGGGGCCAAATTGTAGCGGCGTCTCGCAATCCGATTTACCACTGCCGACGCATTTTTCCGCCACGGAGAACGTTCTCTGGACGCATGAATTAGGTGACGGCGTCGCTTCGGCTGTGATCGCTGATGGCCGTTGTTATTGCACCGGCCTGTTGGGCGACACCGAAACCGAAGGCACCTTTGTGGTGTATTGTTTTGATGCGGCGACCGGCAAGCCGCATTGGCAGCGGGAATTCCCCACCGGTGATTTGCCACGCATCACCCGCCCAAACAGCCATGCCTCCTCGACACCCGCCACTGATGGCGAACGTGTGTACGTCTATTTCTCTACGCTGGGACTCAAAGCACTCGACTGCCAAACCGGCAAAGACGTTTGGGAGGACGCGATTGAGCCGCCTAACTTCCTGCTGGGCTGGGGGGCAGCTGCTTCTCCCGTTTTGGTCGACGATCTGGTCATCTTTGCCCAGGACGACGATCTCAATCCCTTCATCGCCGCCTATGAAGCTAAAACCGGCAGCGTGCGTTGGCGTAAGGAACGGCCCGAAATGCTGGGCGGCTATGCCGCTCCGGTGTTGTGCACGGCTGATGGGCGGACCGATATTGTGCTGGCCGGATCGGGGAAACTCAAAGGTTACCGGCCGAGTGACGGCAAGGAACTTTGGAATTGCAATACGATGCTGCGGACCGTCATGACCTCTCCGGTTGTGGTGGATGACAGTATTTTTATCTCGATCCAAAGTTACGGCGACACCGATCGTCATCTCAAACCGGCGCTGTTGCAATGGAAAGATACCGACCAGGACGGCAAGCTCAGCCGCGAGGAAGTGCCGAAACCGTTTTGGAAAAAATTTGATAAAGGTGATAAGAACAAAGACCAGTTTTTGGTCGATACGGAAATCGATGCGGCGTTTCAATCGCCCGACAATATGGTCGGCGGTGGTCGGACGATTCAATCGGTTCGCGGCGGCGGTACGGGAGACGTGACCGAAACCCACCTGCAGTGGAATCTCGACAACCGGTCTCCCTCGAATTTGTCCTCGCCGTTGGCTGTCGATGGACGTGTGTATGTTGTTAAAAAAGGCGGCCTGTCGAGTTGCTTCAATGCCGATGATGGATCCACGGTCTGGAAACTCAAACGCGTTCACAACTTCGGCGAGTACTATGCGTCACCCGTCTACGGCGATGGCAAGATTTATCTAACTGGCGAAAACGGCTTAGTTGCCGTCTTGGCAGCTGGTCCCAAGCTTAAGTTTCTGGCGAAGAAAAACGACATGGGCGACAGCATTTTGGCAACGCCTTCGATCGCGGATGGCAAGCTGTTTTTTCGGACGCGGAATGGGATTGTTGTTGTGGGGAATGGTGAGTAGGCGGTAGGCAGTAGGCAGTAGGCAGTAGGCAGTAGGCAGTAGGCAGTAGGCAGAAAAGAGTGGCCGGTGGCTAGAATAATATCGGGGGAGGTGGTTATGCGAAGTTGTTGGGTTTCGGGGATCGTGGCTGCGTGTTTGTTGTTGTGCGGGGGCTCTTCGTTGGCTGTGGCGGGGCCGGCGGTGGAGGTGGTTGTGGGGGCGGATGCTCCGCCGTTGGAACGATTGGCTGCGACGGAATGGGTGGCGCAGGTCCGTTCGCTGTTTGATGTTGAGGCCGCAATTGTTGAGAGTCCCACGGGTGACAATCCTGTCGTGTTGATCGGCAGCCCGAAAACGAATTCCGCTGTGGCGGATGCCATGGGCGCCGATTGGCCCGAACTCAGCGATCAAGGGCATTTGCTCCGCAGCCGGAAACTGAAAGGGCAGGAGGCACTGGTGGTCGGCGGCGGCAGCCCGGTGGCGACGTTGTGGGCCGTCTATGAACTGGGGCGGCATTTCGGCATGCGATATACGGCGCACGGCGACAAAATTCCGGCGGTCAAACCAAAACTTGATTTCACCGGCATCGACAAAACATTGGAGCCGCAACAACAGCAGCGGATTTGGCGGACGGTCAATGACTTTCCCGTCGGTCCCGAATCGTGGGGCTTGGCGGAGCAAAAAACGATGCTCCAACAACTGGCCAAGCTGAAATACAACCGCATCATGATCAGCCTCTGGCCTTGGCAACCGTTTGTTGATTACGAATTCCGTGGCACGCGCAAACAGACGGCGACGCTGTTTTTCGATGAGACGTTTCCGATCGATAGCGATACACCGGGACGGACAGCTCTGGACCGGGCGCCGGTTTTTACCAATCCCGATTTCGCTGCTGCGAAAACCTATGACGAAAAAACCGCCGCCGGCAAAAAGCTGCTGACGGGAATCATTGATGAAGCGCATCGTTTGGGCATGACGGTCGGGCTGAGCATTTCGCCGCTGGAATTCCCCAAAGAATTTGCCGCTGTCCTACCCGATGCGCCCAAGCCGCACGGTATAGGGAATCTGGTGATCGGTCCGGGCCCGAAACAAACGCCCGATGATCCGCTGTTCCGCGAATTGGTCCGCACCAAGATTCGCGCCTATGTCGAGACGTATCCCACGATCGATCACATGTATTTCACCATGCCCGAGTTTCCGAATTGGAACGCGCCGGCGAAAACGTCGTGGCAACGGTTGGATGAAAAATTGGGCCTGGAAAGCGTGATTGACTACGACGCTGTGGTTCAAGCGGCCCGTGAACGTCAGACGGTGGCGAATGGCGACCGTGGCGAATCAGCAGTGCAGGGCAATATCACGACGCTCGACTTTCTACACAACCTCGATCCCGACGGCACCATGCTGAAAGCGCCTGATGGACGGCAAATCGGCGGCGTGCTCACGGCGCTCGATCCGGCGCTGTTTCCCATCGCCGACAAGTTGGTGCCGGAATACATCGAGCTACTGCATTTCGTGGATTACACCGCTCGCCGTGTGGTGCAGAACAAAGAGTTGTTGGCTGGGCTTCCCGAATCGGCGGCGAAGCGGAGCATGATCATTCTCACGTTGGCTGATGACAACGTCGGCGTTTTGCCGCAATTGGCGACCTCCGACATTCATGCTCTGCTCAATGAAACGCAAAAACTCGGCTGGGCCGGTTTTTCCACGCGGTATTGGATGGTGGGCGACTTGGACCCCACGCTCAACTACCTGGCGCTGGCCGCGTTTGATTCCAGCGTGACTCCCCAGCAAGCCAACGTCGAATTGATTGACGGGATTTGTGGCCCCGGGGTTGCGCAACGGATGACGTTGGCCTTTGATGCCATCGAAAAGGCGACGGCGATCATCGATGAGCATGATCTTGGTTTTGCTTTTCCCGTGCCCGGCATGGTCATGAAGCATTACGCGTCCGGCCCGGTTCCCGCTTGGTGGGAGGAAGCGAACGCGGCATATAACGAGGCGATGGTCGAAATGTATCGCAGCCAAACCCGCGCAGGCAAAGCAGGTCGAAATTACATTTTGTATCACGCCAAACGCCACGAGTTCGCCGTCACCTACTTTGCCGCCATCACCGCACTTCGCGCCGCCGCGCAGGCTAAAAAAGATGGGGATAACGAATTGGCGATCGAAGAACTCGAAAAGGCGCTCGAAGCCATCTACAACGCCACACATTGCATCAGCGAAGTCGCGGCTTCGAATAGTGATCGTGGCTTGATCGCCGTGATGGCTGCGTATGGCTTTCGGCCGGTCTCCCAGGAATACGAACGCGTTGAGGCGGACGAATGACGGCGGATCGGCCGCGCGTGGCGCTCACCATGGGGGACGTTGCCGGCATTGGACCGGAGGTCTGCGCACGTGCCTGTGTCGACCCCCAAATCCTTGCAGCCGTCAACCCAATCGTGTTCGGTCATCCTGACGTGCTCGAACGCGCAGTGCAGTTGTTGCAATTGCGGCGTTCGGTCCAACCCATCGATCACGTCGGTGATGCCGAGACCTCCGACGATACGATTACCTGCTACAATCCCGGCAGCGACGACGTAGTTGATGTCGCGCCGGCCACCGTCGATGCCCGCGCTGGCCGCGCAGCGTATGACTACTTGGTCGCGGCAACCCATGCGGCCTTGGATCACCAGATCGATGCGATCGTCACCGCACCACTGAACAAGGCAGCCCTTCGCGCCGCTGGGCTCAATTATCCCGGACACACGGAGATTCTTGCTCAAGAGTGCGGTGTGAGCGATTTTGGCATGATGCTCTACATGCCGCCGGGCGAAAATGTGTTATCGCCTCACGGTTTGGGGGTCGTGCATGTCACGCTGCATACGTCGATCCGCAGTGTGCCCGACTTATTGACCACGACAGCGATCCGCGAAAAAATCGGTCTAATGCAGCAGTTCATGCAGACGATGGGCTGCGATCCCCCCCGCTTGGCCGTCTGTGCCCTCAATCCTCATGCCGGGGAGGAAGGACTGTTCGGGAATGAAGAAGCCGGCATCATCGCCCCAGCTGTCGTGGCGGCTGTTGCAGACGGGCTGAACGTCACCGGTCCGCTGCCAGCCGATACGTTGATGCAGCGCGCCTGTCGCGGAGAATTCGACGGTGTGATCGCCATGTATCACGATCAAGGGCACATCGCGCTCAAACTGCTCGGCTTTGAAAGTGCGGTCAATGTCACGCTGGGTCTACCGATCATCCGCACGAGTCCCAGCCACGGCACCGCATTCGATATTGCCTGGCAAGGGACAGCCCGCATGGACGGCATGCAACAGGCGGTTCGCGTCGCAGCAATGCTAGCGCGCGGCAGCTAATGGCGACCGCTGGCAAGAATTCTTTGCATTCGCCTGCTCAACAGCGGTAGAATCGAATTGGCAACCGGCCGGACGTCCAGTCCGTTGTCGAATGCTGGCAAGGTCGAAACGATTCGGCCCCCCTGCGCTGCGGGCTATCTCAACTATCATTTCACTCAGGAACGCGCTATGTCCATTCGATCCCTGTTACGTTGCTGTGGCATCTGCCTCCTCTTGGGCCTGTCTGCTCATTGGGTTCAAGCCGCCGAGGACAAACCGGCTGCTGCAGCGACGGAAAAGAAAATCCCCGAGATTTCCGACGAACCAAAAACCGTCGATCCCGCGACACTGATGCCCAAAAAATTAGCGGCGCGGGCCACGGTCGATTTTTCTGATTCGTCATTGCGCGAGGTCCTGGATTGGCTGCGAGACGAACAAGGGCTAGTGGTATTGTTGGAGAAAAACGCACTCGCGGAAAAAGGGATTTCACTCAGCGAACCGCTGTCCGACCACTTGAATGATGCCCCGATTTACTTGCTGCTCAATCGCTTAAGGTCACTGGGGCTGGACTGGTATTTCGAAAATGAGATTCTGCACATTACAACTGCGGAAATTGCTGAGGAACAGTTGCAATTGCAGTCGTACAATATCGGCGATTTGTTGGATGCCGGTTATGATGAGGACAGCATAAACGAAACCATAACGACTTCGGTGAAACCCGAGAGTTGGGAGGAAGTTGGCGGCCCAGGAGTCTATCGAACTTTGGGCGATGTGGTTTTCGTACGTCAAACGAACGATATTCAACGTCAAGTCCAAGGGCTACTTGCCGGTCTCCGCAAGCACGGCCGACAAACCTTCACCTACGATCCTCCCGCTAATCTGGAACTGCAGCAAAAACTAACGGAGAATGTCAGCGTCAATTTCGAAGACACACCGCTGGTGGTCGCCGTAGAAAAATTAGCAGCTGACGCAAAGGTCGATTTGCGGCTCGATAAAGCGGAATTGCGCGAAAAACGCATTCGCGACCGGGAGCCAGTGACGCTGTCGCTGACCGATCGCGATTTGGCAACAGTCTTGCGGGCCATGTTGTTGGATTTGAAATTGACCTGGGTGCTTGAAGACGGCGTGCTGTGGATCACTAGTACCGAAAAAGCGGAAAGCATCTCCAAGACGGCCATTTATGACGTGCGAGATTTATGCCGTGACGGCAGCGAGTCCGATTCCTTGGCCGATGCGATTACATCGCAAGCACAGCCCGATGCGTGGGCCGAAGTCGGTGGACCGGGACAGTTGAGCTTTCCACAGCCGGGAACCATGGTGATCTACGCCCAGGACCAGTTGCATCAGGATGCGCTTCGATTACTAGAAACATACCGGACAGCTTTACGATCCTCGAAACCGCGTGCGGTCGAAGCGGTTGATCCGCAGGAAGTCGTCACGGTCTACTACCGGTTGCACGCCAATGTGGCACGTAGCCTCTCTCTCCATCTCCATTATTTGGTCGAACCCGACTCCTGGGAAAACGAAGACCACCCCGACGCGCCTGGTGAGATTTCATTGGTCGAATCCGTGCCCGACATCCAGGGGACGGAAGGCAAATTGTCGCTTGCTGTTGCTGGACCGGCTGCCGATGCAGCGCGAACCGCGGTGATTTCACGGGCCGTGTTAGTGATCCGTCAGACGCGGGAGAACCATAAAAAAATCGCTGAAGTCATCAATCGAGTTCGCACCGGTGATCCAATCGGAGTCGATACGCAGCAGACCGGGTTTGGCGGTGGTGGTGGTGGCGGTTTCGGCGGCGGATATTTCTCACCGGCCCTCGATGCGACATCAAACGTGGTACCCAAGTCATTGCCGCAACAATCGCAACCGCCCAAAGAGTAGTTTGGTTCAGTAAGGTGCAATGCACTCGCGTGCGGACGGGATAGCCGGGGAACGTCCGCACTGAGTGCGTGTTTTCAAAATGGGAGGGCAGCGGCTGATGCTGAGCCGCGCGCGACCAGAACACGTGATCAGGTAACTCGATTCTTGCTATCTACGCACCGCTTGGCAGCGCGGCTCAGCAGGAGCTTCGCCCTTCCGGGACGCTGATTGGCAGTTGCAAAACGTAATTTCTACGTCCGCTGTTAGGTGGAAAATTCGCCATGCTCCGCTGGCAGTTTTCCGCCATTCTCAAACAATTCCCGGACTGAGGGGCGGTTGAGTACGATCAGCGCGAAGACGCCCAGGACTGTGCCAAAGGGCATGAACATACAGGCGACTCCTGAGACCACCACGCAGAACATCCAGTGCGTTCGTTTGGAAATGAATCGGCCCGTAACAAATATGCAAATCGTCGCCGCCCAGCCCAACGTGAAAAATAATCCACCGATGCCTGCGAATAAATACCCTAGAAATGCCGGCGTTTCTTCGCCTTGAGGTTCGGGAAAGCCTTCGGGATTTACGATCAGCATGATCCCGATCACCAAGTGGATGAGCGGCATACAGGCAAAAAGTCCCGACATCGCTGCGACGATATAGAAAAAGATGGCCAGCAGGTTGAGATGTTCTTCGTCCTGTTGCATGAGGGCTCCGGCACGGTGGTCGTTCTGGGATGAGAAAGGGATCGTCACCAAGTCGCGTGACCCATTCTAAGACAGAATTACTTTGGATCCTAATGGAAAATCTTGCCGAGGTGGTGAAATCACAAGTCCGTCTCGCTTTCCGAGTGGCAGATTCCCATCTTGACCGTCAATTGAGTTCGTCATAAAGTCCCGCCTCTCTCTTCTATAGTTCCACGCCTCTCTCTCTTCGGAATTTCTGGCCATGCGTGCACGCTCCTATGCGAGTGCGATCACGGCATTCGCGTGTTCGTGCGCTTTACTATGCGACGCGGCCGAGCCCGATGGACTGGTTACAACTAACCCGGGCACAGTTCTCCCAGTGGCCTATGAAAGCAGCGAAGAGTCGTGGTCGGCAGAAGGCCAGGGGAATGGAGAGTTCAATGAACACCACCGTACATTGGTGGCCGAATTTGGAGATGGCGTCGTTCTCAAAACAGACGACGACGAATTTGAGTTGGCGATCCGTATTTTAGAGCAGACCGACTTCAAATACTTTTCGCCGCGCGATCAAATGCCCGCGCGACCCGGCGTCTATATCCCCCGCTTCCGCGCCTACTTCGAAGGACATGTCACAAGCAGCTATGGCTACGAGTTGTCCCTGCAACGCAGCGTCGAAGGGGCGTTTGACATCTTAGACGCGAATATCAATTTCCAGCCGTCTGAAGAATTTCAAATCAAGGTCGGCCGGTTCATCGTGCCGTATAGTTACGACTGGTACGACCATCTGGAGCAGTTTTTTATCGCACCCGAGCGGGGCCTGTATCCGTTGAACTTTGGTTTGTCGCGCGAAGCAGGCGTGATGTTCTGGGGGCGGCTTAACGAAGGAGAAATGCAATACGCACTGGGTGGTTTTTCCGGCCAATTGTCCGGACTGGCTGATACGAACACCACCCGCGACTTGGTCGGCTATTTGAATTTCCGACCGCTGCGCAACACCGGTTCAACGATGTGGGAAAACCTGAACCTCGGTGGGTCCGCAGCCTATGGGGATCAGGCCTTCGCCGGCGAACCGTTGCCGCTACGAACGTCGCTGCAGTCCTCGGAGAACGACGATGCCGCCCAAGCCGCTTCGTCCGTGTTTCTAGAATATGAAGAGGATGTCGAAGTCTTAGGAAAACGCGAACAGGCAGCGCTGCATTTGGCTTGGTACTACGAGCAACTTTCCTTCGAATCCGAATTTCAAGTCGGGCGATTCGGATATAAAAAAGAGGATGTTGCCACGAAAGTGCCTGTTGTTGGATATAACATTGCCCTGAGTTATTTCATCACCGGCGAGGAAGTCACCGGTCGCAAAATCGTCATCCCCGACCGTCCGTTCAATCCGGGGTCCGGGCAAACTGGACCGGGAGCGATTGAACCCTATGTCCGTTACAGCTATCTGCAATTGGGCGAGCAAATCTTCGAAGAGCAACTCGCCGACGGAGACGATTGGACGCGACAAATCTCAATGGTCGACCTGGGCTGGAACTGGTACCCCAACCGGTACGTGAAGTTCTACTTCGATTGGCAAATCTCGATGTACGGCTCCCCGGTGGTGCTCAACGAAGAAAAAGACGAGCGCTCAAAAACCAATCAACTCTTCTGGCTACGAGCACAGGTTTTCTTTTAGAAGCAAGGAAGCTCTGAAGGCAGACGACACCCCGACGGGAAAAAACACAGCCTAGAAGCGCCGAGGGAAACGTCAGCGCTGACGACACTTTTTTTCTCTGTGACCTCGCTGGCTAATTCTTTTCGTCAATGCGTGTGCAGCGGATTGAGTGGTTGGGACGATCTGTTGTTCTACGTGAGAAAGGTGCCTCGTGACGCACCTTACATTCTCTCATGCACTTGACTGGCGATTATTTCATTGGCTTGCCATCTCGTCGCCAACCAAATCGTTCGCGCCAGGCATAACGTGCAAACGCCCAGAGACCGGCGTAGCGGTATTCAGCGTCGACATAGTGCTGGATTACATAAAACGTGAAATAATAAAACCGGCAGGCGCACCAGACGCAGACCGCGAGCAGGGCGGCGGTTTGCAGAGTGGGGTTGAAGGCCAGCAGCAACCCGGCTGAGAGGACTGCGCCGACTAAAAACAGCAGGCCCTTCAGGTAGATTAAGCGTGGATTTTTGAGGTCGCCCATGTTGTGGTCCCTGTTTGGGGCTGTACTACGGGTTTGCCGACAATATCCCCATTCTACGGCGGTTTGGCGGCGGTGTGCATCCCCAGTTATTCTCCGCAGGAAATTCGTCTGTCGAATCGAACTTGCCAGGGGTTCAGCGCCCGGTTACGGTGGCAGAGACGGTCACGCTGATGGTGGGGCCAAAACGGCGACTGAGAAACTTCGATAGGATGCTGCCCGCAAGGTGGCGCAGGAAGAGAGAACGCAATGCATTTTGATGGCAACGACGCTCCGTTGCGACTGGCGGATGAAATCCGCAAAGAGATCAAGCGGAGCCATAAGAACCTATACCGTTTGGCACACGAAGCCAGAATGGACTACGCCAAACTCCGGGACTTTATGAAAGACGAGATCACCGTCCCGCGTTCGGTGCTTCTAAAATTAGCCAGCAAGATCGGACTCTCGTTGCAGCAAATCGGCAAAGGCTGAGCTTAGTTTCGCATCGTGCGGGCGATGCGCGAGAAGACCACAGCACCAATTCCAGCCAGCGCGACCAGAATCCCCGCCAGATAAAACGGCCATGCTCCCAGGCTCTTGTCTTCCTTCTTGCTATTGCGGATCGCATTGCTAGCTGCTTCAGCTTCTTGACGGACTTGCGGTTCGGCGTCGGTCTGGTAGACCTTGTCAAGTTCTCGCATAGCTGACGCCGCGGGAGCACCAATTTGTCCCAGGGATTCCGCAGCAGCACGGCGCACTTCCCGATTGGAATCTTCAGAGAGTGCGAGAGTCAACGCCTCGACGCTTCCCTCGGCAGAGGGACCAATTTCTCCCAGCGCTTTGGCCGCGGCAATGCGTACATCACTGTTAGAATTTTTAAGCGCTTCGACCCACAGCTCACCCCCTTTGCCGGCAGTTTGTGGCCTGTTGCTGGAATAGCCATTCCAGAAGAGCAATGCCATCAGCATCACTGCAACGACCGCCAGCACCATGCTCCAGGACTTGGGCGTGACTGCTCGTCCGCTAAAACTGCGCTCGGATGTCCCCATCGCTTCTTGGACGGCCTGAGCGGCCTGCGTGTTGCGGATGGTGATGTCCCGTGTCGTCGCATCCAACGAGGTCGTTTGTGTCACTTGTTTCAACCGCCGAGCAACATCAATGGCGCTCAGCGGACGATCCTCGACCCGTTTCTCCAACAGGTCAAGAATGATCTGCTCCAGTGCAGCCGGGCAATCCATGGCATTGGTGGAAACCGGCGGCGCGGGTTTCTCGAGGTGTTTTTGCAAAATTTCAGCGGGGGAATGTCCGCGAAACGGCGGCCGACCGGCCATCATCTCGTACATCACGCAACCCATCGCATACAAATCCGCACTGCCGGTGAGCGGCGGTTTGCCACGGATTTGCTCCGGCGACATATAGTGGAACGTGCCCATGGTCTTGCCATGTTCCGTCAGACCGACGTCCGAACGGGCCCGTGCCAAGCCAAAGTCGCTGAGTTTGAGTTTCCCCGTGTTCGTCAACAACAGGTTGCCCGGCTTGACGTCACGATGGATGAACCCATGTTCGTGTGCAAAATACAAAGCAGAGCACAATTGCAAGGTGTATTCGATCACCTGCTCCCAAGGGAGTCGGCCCCGTTTTTTGAGCAATCGTTCCAGCGACCCGCCTTCGACAAGTTCCATGGCATAAAAGTGCTGGTCCCCTTCGCACTTTCCACCAAAGCAATACACGATATTTGGGTGCTTGAGTTTTTTGAGCACCTCCAATTCGCGCTCGAAGCGGGTGGCGATTTTTTTGTCGGCGGCAATCTCGGCCGGCAAGATTTTCACTGCCACTTCGCGGTCGTTCTTGACGTACCGCGCCCGGTAGACGACACCCATGCCGCCTTGTCCGATTTTTTCTTTGAGTTCAAACGGCCACAGCCAGCGATTGTCCATCGCACCCGCTCAAAATTGCAATCAAATTGATGTCGTTCTTCGCACGAACCGAAGCGAGCACGCACGAAAGTCGGGAGCCGCAACGCATGTGAGAGCCTGCTACTAGTCTACTTCACAGTACTCGTACCGTGACATCATAATCAATGTCTAAGCCCGACATAAAATACATTCTGCAGGTTTCAGCCGCTGCCGATTGCCGAAAGGCATAGGGGCCGTTGCAAAATCGTACGTCGAGTCAATCGCATTTGAATACATTGATGTGTTGGCGGTTTTACCTGACACTTCTGATCACGGACCCTGCAAACCATACGGCCGGTGACTCAGTCGCGTTTGGTCGTGGCAAGGATGCCGGTTATGCCGATTCTTGAATCGCTGCAAAACGCAGGCGGACATAGTCCACCGTCCATTGTCCCTGCTCGTCGCACAGGGAGGCTTGGGCCGCGTCCTGAATTTCCTGAAAGAAGTTGGCATGCTCCTCTGTGGGGATGGGCGGCAAGAAACTTTCGGCGAATGTTTCCAGCCAATCGGTCAGTGCTCCAGGCAGCGGAGTGGGACGCGGAATCAGTTCGATGGACTGGACCCCAAACCCGGCCGCTTGCAATTCGGCCTGATATTCTTCCGGTGTGGGAAAATACCAGGGCCAGAGCGTCTCCATATCAATCTCGCGACGGGTCAGTGCGGCGGAAAGTGCCACCTGCACTTGGTGGATATTTCCCGCGCCGCCAAACTCTCCGACAAAACGTCCTTGCGGTTTTAAGGCGCGGCGGACTCCGGCAATGACCTCGGCAGGACGCTTCATCCAATGCAGCGCCGCATTACTGAAGACGGCGTCGAATTCCTTATCGAATTCTAAGTTGTGGCAGTCGACCACGTGAGCGTCCAAGTCGCGTTCGCGCGCCGCCTCGATTTGATCCGCACTCGCATCGACACCCACGACGTCGCAACCCATCTCGGCGAGTTTTTGTGTCAACACGCCATCGCCACACCCGAGATCTAAAATCCGTTCTCCCGGCTGAGGGGCTAGCAGTTCCACGACCGGCATTCCGAGCGTTGCTACAAACCCGGCGTTGCGCGCGTAACGTTGCGGGTCCCATTTCTGTTGTTGTGTCATCGTGTTCTATTCAGCATCTTCGAGAATGTAGCCGTGATAAAGTCCCATGTAGTAGGGCAACAAATAGACAGCGCCGTCGGCCAAGATTCGACCGCCGCTTCCGCCGTCCAATTCAAAGGGATTGTGATTCCAATGTTCTACGCGCCGTTCGTCGATCGGCAGGCATTTGCCGTTGCGCAAATGTCCGGTGCCGCGCGAGCGGAGAATATGTTTGCCCAGCGGCACAATATCGATCCGGTGGCTGTTTTTGTAGCTCCAATCGATGCGGTCGAGCGGGATCTGCTTCAGGGTGGTGATCGAATCAGTGATGACACTTTGTGGCGGCGACCAGAACCGTCGCCAACGCTCCGGGACATCGAAACGGGCGGCAAAGATGAAATTAAACAACGGGTTGTTCTCGGGTTCTTCCAAACGCCAATAGTCCCACATGGATCGCAGATATTTACGCCGCAACGTTTCGTCGGTTTCGTAATTCAGCAGCGTGTAGTAGCACATGAAGGCCATCTCATCGTCCGACTGGTTGCCCGATCCCGGACCGTTTTGCCATTTGGGAAATTCAACGTTCGTCGCATACCCATGTTTCTCAATCAGGTCGTTGTAAGCTTTGCGATATTTTTCGTCGCCGCCGCTGATGTGTTCAGCGACTTTGAGGTAGGACAGAATGCTCAATGAGTTGAGTCCGCGGCCCATTGTCTGTTCGTGGTTTAATGTCTGCGGATCGAAAAATGCCCAGCGGGTTGGTTTGCCATCGTGGTCGATCATACGGAAACCGTTGTCGATCAGGTGATCGGTCATCGGCAACACGATGTCACGGACGCGCGCCTTTTCCTCGTCTGTCTCGGCGACCAAATCGTAATAGCAGGCGTTAAAGAAATAATGGCCGTCCAATTCATCGGAACTGGTGTCGCATTTCCAATACCATTTGCCATCCGCACTGGTGGGCCAACGGGGGCTGATGATTTTCCAATAGGGATCTTCGCGTTGTTTCCTGCGGTCCTTCTCCGGCGTGTAGTGTTCGGCATTCGGATCCTCACCGGAGGTCGGCAGAATCGTTCGTGCGACGAAACCGGCCGGCGGCGGGTGCGAACTGTCCCGCGTGACCACGGTCAAAAATCGCAATGCCTCAAAGGTGTCCTTAGCCCGTTGTTTTGCTTGGGGATCTTTCGTCGCAGCGTAGGCAAAGCATTCTCCCGCCCCATACATCGCCGTCCACAGGCCATCGTTGTCGCTATCCAGATTGCGGAAACTGCTTTTGTCCCCAGCGACATCCAAGCCGGCGCGGTCCACAAATCCGTAGGGGGTGCGGCGGTTGTATTTGTCGATTTCCTCTTCGAAGTACTTTGCTTTTTCAGCCAAGGTCACCGGACGTCGCTGAATCACGCCGGCCCCAGCGGAGGTGGCAAACCACGCATCGCCTTGCTTGTTCACCGCAATGCCGCGAATCAGATCATCGGGCACCCAGCGTAAGCCTTGCCGGTAGGACCAATGCTCGCCATCAAAACGAATGGCACCGATTTTGGTACCAAACCAAACCACACCTTCCTCGCCGGCTGCCGCCGTAGTGAAATCGTTATACGGCAACCCATCTTTACCGGTGTAGAGCGTCCATGCCTCTCCATCCAGCACGCCCACGCCTTGCGGGCTAGCGAACCACAACCGGTCCTGGCGATCGAACGCGACTCCGCGCACGTCGTGCGGCGCCCAACTGCGATTGCCCGCACGGGGAAAAAGTTGCACCCAGGGGGAGTCCTCACCCCCCAGAAACAATCCCGCCTGGGCCGCCAAGGCGATCCGTCCGTCGGTTGCTCGGACGATTTGACGAACGTCGGCTTCATCGCCCAGTAGCTTTTGCAATACGTCATCGCGTACGAATTTGCCGTCCCGCAAGCGGAACAATCCATCCGGTGTGCCGATACCAATCGAAGCTCCGCCGAGCAGTGCCGGCGCCGCGTCCTCCGCCACAGCTTCCGCCGGAGCGTCGGCCAAGCGGTTGGCTTTTGTGCCGGTGACTTCAAACACTCCACCGCCGGCAATCGCTATGACTCCTTCGCCATGAGTGGCCACCTGCAAAGCGGGACCTTTCAGACCGGAAACCGGTGCCCAGCTATCGTCGTTCCATCGCGCCAGCCCTGCGGCCGTCGCCGCATAGACACTGCCATCTCCAGCAATCGCGACACCGCGCACGTCCTCATCCGGGAGCCCCGTCTCCTTGTTAAAGAATTCTTGCTGTTCGGCATCAAAGGCGCCAACTTTGACCCCTTCAATTGGTTTCACTTCGCGCATTCGGCGGCGTTGTGCATGGACCTCGCCGCTGTCGAATAAAAAACTAACTCCCGCAAGAATGATGCTGAGCAAAATCTGTTGACGAATGTGCATTGCGATATTTCTCTCTGGCGACGAATACGAATCGGCGGTAGGGATACGGGCGAAGCCGCTGACTCTTTGACTTCAGCAGTCCAAACGACTATCGTTGTGGTCCAATTCACTATCATTGTTTCCCGCGTTCGCCGCAACCGTCGCGACGCAAATTTCATCTCCTGCACGAGGGCATTATGTCACGTATCAACCGTCAAATTACCCTCGCAGCGCGCCCCGTTGGCCGACCTCAGGAGTCCGATTTTGCACTTGTCGAGACTCCGATTCCGGAACTGGAAGAGGGACAATTCCTGATTCATACGACCTATCTGTCAGTCGATCCCTACATGCGGGGGCGGATGAACGATCGCAAGTCGTATGCCGAACCGGTCAAGTTGGGTGACGTAATGGTCGGCGAAGCGGTCGGCAAGGTCGTTGAGTCCAAGCATCCCAAATTCGACGTGGGAGACATCGTCGCTGGAAGCATCGGCTGGCAGGAATATTGCGTCACCGACGGCACAGACATCCGCAAAGTCCGTACTGGAAATCAACCGGTTTCCGCAGCACTGGGCGTGTTGGGTATGCCCGGTCTGACTGCCTATTTTGGGTTGTTGGAAATCGCCGACCCCGCTGCGGGGGAAACCGTCGTCGTTTCCGGCGCCGCCGGGGCCGTGGGATCCACAGTGGGGCAAATCGCCAAAATCCGCGGCTGCCGCGTCGTAGGCATTGCTGGAACGGATGAAAAGGTCGCCTATCTCACCGACGAACTCGGTTTCGATGCGGCATTCAACTACAAAACGACCAAGGACTACGTCGCCAAACTGGCCGAACTTTGTCCCGAGGGAATCGATGTCTATTTTGACAACGTCGGCGGCCCAATCACCGATGCTGTCTTTCCGCTGCTCAACAAACACGCACGGGTTTCCGTCTGCGGACAGATCTCGCAGTACAACGCCACCAAGCTGGAACAAGGTCCGCGGCTGTTGTGGAAACTGATCGAAAAACAGGCCCGCGTCGAAGGCTTTTTGGTCTTTCAATTCATCGACAAATTCCGCACCGCCATGGTGGACTTAGCGCATTGGGTCGAAGAAGGCCAATTGAAGTACCGCGAAAACATCGAGGAAGGTTTGGAAAACGCTCCCAAAATTTTCCTGGGCCTGTTCGACGGCGAGAACATCGGCAAACAACTCGTCCGCGTCAGCCCCGAGTGAGTCTCTGCGGCGCAGCGAATGTCGATTTTCGCAGCCACAGATTTACCCAGCGCGGCTAGGCTGCAGCCAAGATTTTGAAAACAATTAGCCACAGAGGCCACAGAGTTCACAGAGAAAAAACTAAAACTGCGATGACCGCTCATTACAGTTTTCTCTGTGTCCTCTGTGCTCTCTGTGGCTAATGCTTAATCTGCGAATGCCAAGTGGTCACGAAAAAGGCCCGCGGCGCATAGTCCATGTCTGTCAACTCGGAATGTCAGAACACCGGGGGGTAAGGCGAAATATGCATTATCAGCTTGACGGCAGAAAGAAAATTGCAGATGTTGCAGATGTTTGAGAGGAAGTGAATTCTGGATACGGTCCTCATGGAATATAGATCGCGAATTATGTATCTGCTGAAGACGAACAACCCCATTTCACTGTATCAACTGGCAGAGTCGCTCGACGCAATTCAAGACTTCACGCACTGCGACCTCGGAAGTCTCAACTCGCTCCAACTGATTGAATTGTGTGACGAAGCGGCCGCTTGGATTGCCAATGAACCAATTGTCTTTGACGAAGAGAACGGCTTGGCGATCTTCGAGTTTTCACCGTCGGGTGTCGCGTGGCTTCGAAACAACTCTGCCGCTTTAAAAGATATTGGTCCTGATGCTGCTGCATTATCTGCATTGGATGGGGCCGACGGCACCCTCTACGCAGTTGATACCTTTTGATGCCCTTGTCAGTGAGGAAATCGCATTGGCTGGTTACGATTTGCGTCGTTGGTGGCGCGCCGCCGACTCGCGGTCACCCACCGCAACTTCGAATTGCCGTGGCAACTGTTTATACTGTCCTAAGCTGATCACCGAAATTTGGTTTTCCTAAGGACAACACACATGCTACGGTTTTTCGCGACGCTCGTTGCACTCCTGGCACTTGCACAATGCACCGACGCTGCTGAACCGGTGCGGGAACGCATCGAATGGGCGGATTATTGGGTCACCGATGCGGAAAAAGACGACCTGCCGCGCGTGCTGTTTATCGGCGATTCGATTGTGAAGGGATATTTTTCCGCTGCGGAAAAGCAACTCGCAGGAAAGGTACGCTGTGCCCGGTTGGCGACCTCCAAATGTGTCGCTGATCCGCTGTTTCTCGACGAAGTCCGGTTGCTGCTCAAGCAATACCGGTTCGACGTGATTCATTTCAACAACGGACTGCATGGCTGGGGCTATAGCGAAGACCAGTACCGCGATGGTCTGCAAAAATTCCTGACGGCCCTCCCCAAAGAAGCGGGCGACGCCAAAATCGTCTGGGCCACCTCGACTCCCATGCGCGCCTCAAGCGACCTGAAGAAATTCCACGAAAAAAACCAGCGCGTCGTTGCCAGAAACCGCCTTGCCGCTGAGGTCATGAAACAACGAGGACTTCCCACCAACGATCTCTACGGATTGGTGGAGCCGCACCCCGATTGGCATTCCAAAGACGGCGTGCACTTTAACGACCGCGGCAAAACCGCACAGGGGGCCGCCGTCGCTGAGAGTGTGATCAAGCAGCTGCGTGATGGGGTGACGCCGGGAAAACGGGACGATGTCAACGACCGGTAGGCCGTTGCTCAAGCCGCTGTGGCCTGTTGTGGTGCAGTTGAGTTGAAGCCGGAGAACGGAACCATGGGACTGTGGGACATGTTGTTTGGCGGGGGATGTCCCGCTTCGGTCGACGTCTCGGGCGACCACATCTGGATGTCGCACGCAGCAAAGTTTCATGGGATTGGTCGGCAGCTTACAGAAACCGGCGACTCGGCGGGGGTGCTGCTCATCGCGCATTTCGACGAGACACTGGCGCAGCTGGATGCCATCACGGCGGCAGATCATTTTAACGTCCCGGTGCATGCGATCCTCGCACAAGACCTCTCGACCGATATCGCCATTCGTTGGAGAATGGAACAGACAGCAACGATCGACCTGATCGTGGCGGACCGGCATCCGCTGTGGTCCGTTGACGGCGAACTCCTGCAATTCGCCGGGGAACTACCCTGCCGCTGCCGCGTAGCTTATCATCAATCCCTGCAGGACCCACTGGTCAAACGTTTCACCGGCGCCTGGCTGGAGCCGATGCTGGAACAGATGGGAATGAAAGCAGACGAGGCGATCAGCAGTCCGTTGGTCAGTAAACGCATCAAGGCGATGCAAAAGAGGATCGAAGCGAAGGCGTTCGGAAACCACCGCGCCGCATCGGCCACCGAGTGGTTTGAATTGAACTTCCCGGAGTCGTGATCGCGGCGAAGAATTGAGCCTTCAGCATGACCGAACCCACCCCAAAAAGCCGACTACCGCGCACGGGCGTTGTTCTGCTCGTTGGTGTCGTGCTACTGCTCGGCGGTGGCGTGCTGATGGTGTGGTTGCCGTACTATCACAATCAAGCGGCAATTGCCGAGGTCGAACGACTTGGAGGAGCGAAAGAGTCAGAGATCGTTCGTCCTGGCTGGATCCCAGATGCGGTGGAGAATGAGTATTTATGGGCGTTTAAAAGAGTGACCACAATTTGGTTGTTTGATAGTCAGTTCGATGATGCCGGACTTGAGCATCTCCGAAAACTGACCAACCTACGGGAGCTGTTGCTCGACAACACCCAGATCAGTGATGTTGGGCTGGAACATCTTAGAGAGCTAACCAACCTTGAAGATCTAAGGTTCGACAACACTCAAGTCAGTAATGCGGGGCTTGAGCACCTCCGAGGATTGAACAACCTTGAGTCCCTATCGCTCGACAGCACTCAAGTCAGTGATGCGGGGCTTGAGCATCTCCGAGGGCTGACCAAGCTTTCTGCACTAAATCTCAACGGCACTCAAGTCAGTGATGCGGGTCTTGAACACCTCCGAGGATTGAACAACCTTGAGTACCTATCTCTCAATAACACCAATGTCAGCAATGCAGGGCTAGAGCATCTCAAAGGGTTGACCAATCTTTATTCCCTGCTTCTCGGAAACACCTGGGTCAATGATGCTGGACTAGAAGATCTCCGTGGTTTGACCGAACTTTCTGATCTTATACTCGACGGCACCAAAGTCGGTGACACTGGGCTTGAGCATCTCCGAAGACTGACCAACCTGTGGTCCCTGTCACTCACCAACACCCAGGTTAGTGATGCTGGACTCTTGCATCTCCGAGGATTGTCCAACCTTGAGTATCTATCGCTCGACAACACTCAAGTCAGTGATGCGGGGCTTGAGCATCTCCGAGGACTAACCAACCTGCGGTCCCTGTCACTCACCAACACCCGGGTCAGTGATGCTGGGCTTGAGAATCTCCGGGGGCTGGCTGACCTTGAACAGCTATATCTCAATAACACCCAAGTCAGTGATGCTGGGCTTGAGCATCTCCGAGGATTGACCAAAATATACAACCTATCGCTCGGATACACCGATGTTGGAGATGCCGGACTCAAGCATCTCCGAGGATTGCCCGAACTTATATTGCTGGAGCTCGAAGGTACCCGAGTCAGTGATGCTGGACTTGAGAACCTTCGTGGGCTGAGTAACATTCAGTCCCTACATCTCAACAACACTCAAATTGGTGATGCAGGGCTTCAGCGTCTCCGGGGATTGACCAAACTTCAGATCCTATTGATCAAGAACACCCAAGTCAGTGATGATGGGGTCAAGAAACTCCAGAAAGCTCTACCCGATTGCGAAATTGATTGGACTTCGCCGTCGGATTAACGCCAGATTTTTACAATTCCCCCGACCTTTTCCGTTGGGCTTCGAGCAAAACAAAACAACTTACTCACAACGGACACGCACAAACCGTGATCACCCCAGAAGACCTCCAACCGCTCCCCATCACCGGCAACAAAACCATTCCCGAGGACTACCTCGACGAGATGGGGCATATGAACGTGATGTGGTATACGCATCTGTTCAGCAATGCCACCGGCAAGATGTTTGACCTGTTCGGGCTGTCGGATGACTATTGCGTTCGCACCAATTCCGGGGCGTTTGCGCTGGAATGCCATTTGCGGTATCTGGCTGAGGTGCGGGTCGGCAAGACGGTGCGGATTCATAGCCGGCTGGTCGGCCGCTCCGAAAAACGGTGGCATTTCATGCATTTTATGGTGATCGAAGAAGACGACCGCATCGCCGCCACGGCCGAATTCGTCGGCGCGCACATCGACATGACCCGCCGTCGAACTTCCCCCATTCCCCCGATCGTAACGGAACCCTTCGACGCCATATTAGCCCAGCACGACCAACTTGATTGGGATCCCCCCCTGTGTGGTATCATGCGGCCATGAATCGCACTCGTTCCCAAACTCCGTTTGGGAACGGACATTCGCGAAGCCCTGCTTCGCTGGCCCAATGCTACCGGCCGAAGCAGAGCTTCGGAGAAGTGGGTTCCCAAACGGAGTTTGGGAACCAGGGAAAGGCAGAATCTGTACCTCTTTGCGTCTTCGCGTCTCTGCGCGAGGCTTCTTTTAATTTTCTAGTTCGATTGATTTTTTGCTGAGAACGCCGAAGATTGCCTGCATGGATAACAACGTGACAACAACAACGACGACCGGAACCCTCGGGTCCAATATCGAATACGGCAAGTACCTCGACTGCGTGCATTGCGGCTTGTGTACGGCGGCCTGTCCGACTTATTTGGAAACCGGGGATGAAAACAAAAGTCCCCGCGGACGCATTTACCTCATGCGGGCCGTCACCGACGGGCGTTTGGAACTGACCGACGACGTTCGGGAAAACCTCGATACTTGCCTCGATTGCCGCTCCTGCGAAACCGCCTGTCCCTCGGGTGTGCAATACGGCCGCTTGATCGAACCGTTTCGCATGGACATGGAGCATGCCGACGCTGCTGCGGGAGCGGATGCGTCGCAATCCTGGTTTCACAAATATGTGCTCTACGGCTTGCTGACCAGTCGCAGCAAAACCCGCATCGCACTCTTTCCCGCACGGATCATGCAAGCCTTGCGGCTCGATAGGGCCATGGAAGCTGTCGGCCTGACCAAATTGTTGCCGGGCAAATTGCAGCGGATGTTCAAACAATTGCCCCGACTCCAGTCCAACCTGCCCGCTCTTCCGGAGCATCTGCCGGCGATCGGTCCGCCGCGGGCCAAAGTGGGACTGTTTCTGGGGTGCGTGGCGGATGCCATGTTTCGGCAAACGCATTGGGCGACCGCGCGAGTTCTGCAACACAACGGCTGCGAGGTCTTCATACCCCGCAGTCAGGGCTGTTGCGGCGCGATGCACTATCACAGTGGCGCCGGTGAACCGGCCATGGAAATGGCGTCGCAAAACGCGGCGGCGTTTGATCTCGATCAACTTGATGCGGTGATTGTGAACGTCGCCGGCTGCGGAGCGATGCTGAAGGATTATCCAGAGATCGCCCACGAAGTCGCATCCGAGGACCATGCCTTGCGGGCGACGTTGGAAAAACTGACGGCGAAGATCAAAGACATCTCTGAATTCCTCGCGGAATTAGGCCCGATTGCTCCCCAGGGTGAAATCAAAATGCGGGCGACCTACCACGACGCTTGCCATCTCTGCCACGCACAACAGATCCGTGCGCAGCCTCGCGACTTGTTGGGCCTGATTCCCGGTTTGGAATTAGTACCGCTACCCGAGTCAGAAATTTGCTGCGGCGCCGCCGGAAGTTACAATCTCACGCAGCCGGAAATGTCCGACCGGCTCGCCAAACGCAAATATGAAAACATCATGTCCACACAGCCCGACGCCGTGATCACCGGCAATGCGGGGTGTCTGTTGCAGATCCAATCCGAGATGCGGCAAGCAGGACATGAAATCGCCGTGGTGCATCCGATGGACCTGTTGGATTGCAGTTACCGCGGTGTTACGCCGCCCGGATGAATGATCACCCCGAGTGCCCCCCCGGCGGAGCCGGGGGCTGGTTCGAAAATTTCATCGTCCATCAGCCCCCGGCTTTGCCGGGGGGCCGCCTGCCAAACCGCCCCCCAAATTATTCTCACAACGTTCAAAAAACATGTCCCAAACACAACCCCCCATCAAGGCCGTTGTTTTCGACTTCGACGGGCTGATGTTCAACACTGAAGACATTTTCGAAGCGGCCGGGCGGGAGTTGCTCCAGCGGCGCGGGCTGGAAATGACGCCGCAACTTTTGAGCACCATGATGGGCCGCCGTCCGCTGGAAGCCTTTCAGTTCATGGTCGATATGCATGGATTAACCGAGCCGATTCCCGACCTGCTGGAAGAATCTCGCGTCATTTTTACGGACTTGATTCCCGGCATGCTGCAGCCGATGCCTGGATTGCACGAATTGCTCGAGCACCTCGAATCGCGGGATTTGCCCAAAGGGGTGGCGACTTCGTCATCGCGGTCCTATTTGGAGGACTTACTGTCGCGGCACGACTTGCTGGAGCGGTTTCACGTCACGTTGACTGCCGAGGATGTCACGCACGGCAAACCCCATCCGGAGATCTATTTATCAGCCGCCCAGAGATTGGGCATTCATCCGTCGGAAATGCTGGTTTTAGAGGATTCCGAAGCGGGGACAAATGCCGCTGCCAGCGCCGAGGCGGTGATTGTCTCCGTTCCGCATCAGCACAGCCGCAGCCACGATTTCAGCCGTGCGCACTACGTTGCCGAGCGATTAGACGATCCGTGGGTTCTTGACCGCCTGGGGTAGAGACCGGCCGCTTCCCTGTGTGTTGTAGCGGACAAATTGCGGCAATCTTGTTTGCCTACGACAAATGTCCTATCCTACGCGGCACTGCTGTCTACAAATCGAATACCGAAACAACTCACCCATACTTTTTGCGTCACCTCAGGAGAGACAAATGTCGACCGCTGCGGCACTGCCATACAAAGTTGCGGACATGGAATTGGCCGATTGGGGCCGTAAGGAAATCGAACTCGCCGAAACCGAAATGCCCGGTTTGATGGCGTTGCGGGAGAAATACGGCGCTGCACAACCGCTCAAAGGGGCACGCATCGCCGGTTGTCTGCACATGACCATTCAGACCGCCGTGCTGATCGAAACCTTGACCGCACTGGGAGCCGAAGTTCGTTGGTCCAGTTGCAACATCTTCTCGACCCAAGACCACGCCGCCGCGGCCATCGCCGCAACCGGCGTCGCGGTTTTTGCCTGGAAAGGCATGAGTGAAGAAGAGTTCGATTGGTGCATCGAGCAAACCATCTTCTGGCCCGATGGACAACCGCTGAACATCATTCTTGACGATGGCGGCGACTTGACCGCCATGGTCCTGGAGCGGTTCCCGGAATTGGTCAAAGACATTCGCGGCATCAGCGAAGAGACCACCACCGGCGTGCGTCGTCTGGAGCGGATGCACGAAGAAGGCAAATTGCCAATTCCCGCGATCAACGTCAACGACTCGGTGACCAAAAGCAAATTCGACAACCTCTACGGCTGTCGCGAATCGCTGGCCGATGGCATCAAACGCGCCACCGACATCATGATTGCCGGCAAGGTGGTTGTTGTCGGCGGTTACGGCGACGTCGGCAAAGGCTGTGCCGCTGCGATGAAGGGACTCGGTGCCCGCGTGATCGTCACCGAAATCGATCCCATCATCGCCCTGCAAGCTGCCATGGAAGGTTATCAGGTCGTCACGATGGAAGAAGCTGCTCCGCTGGGAGACATCTTCGTGACCACCACCGGCTGCTGCGATATTATTCGCGGCGAACACCTGGATGCGATGAAGCACGAAGCGATTGTCTGCAACATCGGTCACTTCGATTCAGAAATCGAGATCGCCTACCTCGAAGGCCGCGACGATATTGAAGAAGTCAATATCAAGCCACAGGTCGACAAGTTCGTCTATCCCGACGGCAAAGCGATCATTGTGCTGGCACGCGGACGGTTGGTGAATCTCGGATGCGCAACCGGCCACCCGTCGTTTGTCATGTCCGCCAGCTTCACAAACCAAGTCTTGGCCCAAATGGCGCTGTGGGACGAGAAAGCCGACTTCGAAGTTGGCGTGCACATGCTGCCCAAGGAACTCGACGAAGAGGTCGCCCGGCTGCACCTCGACAAGTTGGGTGTCAAACTCACCAAGCTGTCTCAAAAACAGGCCGACTACCTCGGCATTCCGGTCGACGGACCGTACAAGCCCGATTACTACCGGTATTAAGATGCCAGCCAGTCAAATTCCGTGAAACAACGTGCTCAGGCCTATGGCTTGGGGTGTAGTTGTTTCACCCATTGCGACGATATCAATCGAGCCGTGACGGTGTTCCGCGTGACCCGCCACGGCTCGAATTTTCTTGCGCGGACCGAAATCGCGAGCAGGAAAGCACGTCGGCAATGCGGATTCTTTATGGCGCGTTCTCCCAGGGAAACGGGCATCTCTCAAAAGCGTCGGTCTTGGTTCCCTTGCTGGAAGCCCGCGGGCACGAGGTCCGCGTGATCACCTCCGGTCCGCCCCCCACGAGCTGTTACCAGTTCAATTGGCACCGACATTTTCCCGGAATCTCCTACGTCGCAAAAAACGGCCGGACCGATTACCTGGCCTCCTTCCAACAATGGAGCCGCCGCCTGCCCACATTGTTCAAAGGGATTTGGGCGATCCGTGGGATTGCCCGCGAATTTCAGCCCGAACTGGTGATCAGCGATTTTGAACCGATGACCGCCAGCCCGCTTGTCGAACCGGGGTGCGAAGTCGTTTCCATCAGCCGACAAGTTTCGTTGCTCGATCCCGATGTGCCGATGCCCCCGGCGGGTGGATTTGACCGTAAGATGACCCGTTCGGTGATTCGCGTGTTCACCTGCGGAGCCGATCGCAAATATGGTTACCACTACGAGCCGGCATCGTTTCGCTGCGTGCCGCCATTGATTCGCGCCGCAGCCAAACAACGCCGACCGGAAATGGGCGAGCATGTTTTGCTCTATAGCGGACTACCCTCCTTCCAACCACAGCCGGCCGATGTCGTCGCCTGGGCACGCAAAAACCGGCAACGCGTGATCGCCTACGGTTTCGCTCCCGAATGCGCTATCGAAGGGGAACGGTTCGTGTCGTTCCGCCGCCCCAATCCCGGCCAGTTTTTGGAGGACATGGCCACATCGCGGGGCGTGATCACGACCGCCGGTCTGTCGACACCGATCGAGGCCTTTTTACTCCGCAAACCGCTCGTCGTTGTACCGATCCCTCGTCAATGGGAACAAACCGTCAACGCGTTCCAACTGCACGAAGCCAAGATCGCCTGTTCGGTACCCGATTGGAATTTCGACAAGCTTCTCGAAACCCCCGCACCGGCCGCCGATCACCCGCTGCTCTCCTGGATGCACACCGGCAGCGATTACGTCCTCAATCGTATTCTCGACCAGCCCATAACGACCACCCTCCCACCCCAAGAAACCGCCCGCCCCGCTGCTTAGGGTTAAGATAAGAGGCAACGCCGAAAGGTGTGTATGAATTAGGGCCATAACGCGAACTCCGAAATCAATGAAGGTAGCGAAATCCAATTGACCGAAACGCTTTGCGACCTGGAACATTGGGATTTGTTGCGGATTGTAATAATCGGATTTCAAATTTGCGGACAATCAAGCCCGGTTTACCGGGCGCTCCGCGCAGCGGTATTAGCCCCATCGTTTACGGCGGGGTGTGGCGTTGGCTCTCCTTATAAATCTACCCCCGTTTCACGGGGGTTCTCGCTGCCGAGGCTTTAGCCGACTGTCTTAAGGCTCAAGCCGGTCCAGCGAGAAGCCTCGTAAACGAGGCTCAATGTCTGAATTGTGCTTACCTGCGACCCCGCCGTAAACGACGGGGCTATGACACGCTTTTCGCGTGAAAAGTCCCGTAAACGGGACTAACGAAATTAGTACATCTCGGGTCGGCGGTGTGCAGGTGCGGGAGACGCAGGCACTGCATAAACCGGATCTACCTACCCCATCCCCCCTTGGCGTGGGCTCGTCTTTCCCGATATGATTTGCTGCGGACATTTATCACCGCAAACCATTCGGGACAAACGCTGATGTCAGATGAGGCTGCTGGAAGTTCTCGACGCGATTTTCTCACCGGCCGCGCCGTTCAACGCTCGGTGGAACAGGTCGGGGAACGTATCGCCGACGAGTTGGTCGATGCTGCTGCGCGGCAAGCCCCCGTCGCGAGCGAGACCGTGCAGTTGGGCAAGCAGGCGATGGCCTGTGACTTTGATGTGATCCTCAACCCCGGCCAACCGGGCGCAATCCGTCCCGCTTCCGATGCTCTGGATGTCATCGATCTTCTCGAAGATCAAATGAGCGTTTATCGTGACCACAGTGAATTGTCGCAGCTCAATCGCCGCGCTGCCGACGAACCGGTCGAGGTCGAAGCGGAGTTGTATGCCTTGTTGCGGCGCGCGGAAACCATTTCTCGTCAAACCGAAGGCGGGTTCGACCCGACGGCCGGTCCGATTGTCGATTTGTGGCGGCGGTGTAAAGCCGCAGGCCGCGCACCGACGGAGGCTGAAGTTCAGGTGGCGCTCGATATTGTCGGATTGCAATATGTGCGCTTCGACGATGAGCAGCGAACGGTCCGCTTTTCCAAACCGGGCGTGGAGTTGAATCTCAACTCAATCGGCAAAGGATATGCCCTCGATAAGGCGGCAGAAGTGCTCACGGAAAATGGAGTCGACGATTGGTTGTTCCACGGCGGTCATAGCAGCCTGTTGGCCCGCGGATCTCATGGCGGGCTAGGGGGGTGGCCGGTGGGAATTCGCAATCCGCTGTTTCCTGATCAACGTTTGGGGACAATTTTGCTCAAAGATTGCGGAATGTCGAGTAGTGGATCAGGTGTCCAGTATTTTCGGCACAGAGGGAAGCGCTACGGCCATATTCTGGACCCTCGGAGTGGGTGGCCGGTGGAATCTATGCTTTCTGTGACGGTTTTAGCCCCCACAGCGGCCCTGGCGGACGCACTTTCGACGGCATTTTTCGTTGTCGGACTCGAAAAGGCCGCCCAATATTGCCATAATGAGACTGGTGTCAGTGCTTTACTGATTCCCCCGCCGGCCCATGGCCGCCGTCTGGAGCCGGTCAATATCGGCATGGACGATGACATCCTGTTTCTCACCCCAGAAGATAATCCCGCCTGACATCGTCCGAGACTACGGAGCGTTTCGCGTTCCGTCAGCTTCGTCCGCATAAATTGCATGGTGAATCACATGCCGGTGGCCGACCGAGGTCGCGAACTGAACCGGATTCCGAGCCGATTTTCATAGCAGAAGGTAAACTGAGCGTGTCCGCATCCCAAATCCGTAAAGTCACATTCTTCGCCTGCCTGTTCCTCGTGATATTGCGCGTCGCCATCGGTTGGCAATTCCTGTACGAGGGAATGTACAAGTACAAATCGCAATTCACGGGAAAACCGTGGTCCGCCGCAGGCTATTTGAAAAACGCCAAAGGCCCGTTTCGCGACCACTATCGCAGTCTCGTCCACGATCCGGATGACTTAGAAAAACTGGATTACGACAAAGTCGCCGCTATGTGGGACGATTGGGAAAAACGGTTCGTCGCCAAACATTCCGATCTGAGCGAAGGCGATAAGAAAAAACTACACGTGTTCCTCAACGGCCCCGAGCCGCAACAATGGACACGGAATTTGGCCGAATTGCCTCCCGGCGTCGATGTGACGGCGACTTACAAGTTCGTGACCTACGATCCCGAGAAAAAGCGGCTCGTCACCACGCGGCGGTTACTGCCCCGGGAAGTCAACAAACTGTTGGCCTTGGTGGAGGTCAAAGAGGATCCGACTGAAGAAGAAAAACCGGCAAACGATCTGGCGAAGGCTTACCAAAAATCGGTCAAAGAACTGGGGTTGGTCTGCAGTCGGTTGAGCCTGAAAGAACAACTCGAGGTCTCGTTGCTGTGGGACAAAGACCGCGCCGGCGTGACCATTACCGAAGAGAATCAAAAGAAGCTTTATCCCGATGTGGTCGGCACACTCGACGAACATCGTCCGGGTGATATTGAACTCTACCGCCATGCCTTGGCGCGGTATGAAGAGAAACTCAAAAATGTGACCGAAAACGGGGCCCCGGATTTCGCGCAGGAGCACCTCTCCAAGCAGTGGACCGAACTCCAACAAAAACGGGGCGAACTGGTCGGCCCGGTCAATGCCTGGACGGCGGAACTGATGCGCTATGGGGAGGAAATGCTCACTCCGGAACAACTCACCAGTGGTGGCGTTCCCATGCAAGTCACAAAGACCGATGTGACCAATCAGCGCACCATCTGGGCGTTGTTGATCTTGGGCGCGTTGCTGATTTTGGGCCTATTTAGCCGTGTGTCGGCTTTCGGGGCTGCGTTGCTGTTGTTGTCGTTCTACTTCGCAATGCCGCCCCTACCGGGTGTCCCACCCGCTCCCGGGCCGGAACATAGTTTGATTGTCAATAAAAACCTAATCGAAGTCATCGCCTGTTTAGCTTTGGCTAGTCTACCAACGGGACGTTGGTTTGGTGTGGATGGGTTCTTTCGCCGCGTGATTCTCCGCAAGAAAGACTAAGTTTGCGCCGTCAATTTCCCTTTGTTTGACGTACGTACAGTAGTACTCGAATCGCAATTTCCCGGTTGATACCGCTTTTTAATGTGAGGTTTAGTCATGCAAATGACTCCTGAAGAGAAACAGATCGGCAAGGACAATTTTCACGAAGCCTCGGCCGACGTGCAGTTGTTGCAAAAAGAAAAAGCCAAAAAATCGGGCGATGACGCAGGACTCACACGTCGCGACGCCATCAAAGCGGCGGCCATCACCGGCATGGGCCTCGGAGCGGCCGTCTACGGCTACGATGAACTCTCTGGCGCTGATCGGGTCAAAGTCGGATTCATCGGCACCGGTGACGAGGGGAGCGTACTGCTCACGCAACATCCCCCGGAATACATGGACATCGTCGCCATCGCCGACATTCGTCCCAGCAACCGCAAACGGGCCTTCACCGGTGACGGAAACGATCACCGCGTCGGCCTGTACAAAAAACTGGGCCGCGAAAAATGCGAATCGATCAAGGTCTACAACGACCATACCGAATTGCTAGCCGATCCGGACGTCGAAGCGGTCGTGATTGCCGTTCCGCTGAACCAGCACGAGCCACTGGCCATCGCTGCACTCGAGGCCGGTAAGCACGTGCTCAGCGAAAAGCTGATGGCGCACAACATTACCGAGTGCAAAAACCTGATTCGCAAAGCTAATGAAAAAGGTTTGCTCTACGCGGTCGGCCATCAACGGCATTACAACGTGCTCTATGAAAATGCCTATGAGCTGATCAAAGAAGGATTGTTGGGTGACATCAAATTCATCCGCGCCCAATGGCATCGCAACAACAGCTTTCCCAACAAAGATAGCTGGCACAAACCGATTCCCAGCGAAGACGAAGTCGAGTTGAAGGAAACGGTAACCAAATATGGTTACGATTCGGTCGAAGAGCTGTGTCGTTGGCGGTTGTACAACAGCACCGGTGGCGGTTTGATGGCCGAATTGGGCAGCCACCAGTTGGATGCTGCGAGCATTTTTCTGGGCAAGGTGCGACCGATCGCCGTGCAGGGTTATGGCGGACGTAATTTCTACGGTGTCAAAGGGGTCGGTTCGAAGGATAAGCAGGAGGACAATCGCGAGATCGATGATCACGTCTACGTCACCTTCGAGTTCCCCGGACCGAACTACGCCGAAGACCAAAACGACGTCGTGATTGTGACCTATTCCTCGATCAACACGAATCGCATGGAGCCGTATGGTGAAACCATCTTCGGCAGCCGCGGCACGATGATCGTGGAGTTGGAACAAGACGTCATGCTGTTCAAAGAAGCGGGTGGAGCGACCGGCGGTGGTGGAGCAGAGCAGCGACTGCAAGTCCTCAACAAAGGGGGCGGACCGGTCATGGATGCCAGTGCCAGCCTAGCCCCCAGCGCCAAAGCGGCGACGGCCGACATTGGCGAGGTGAGCCGCGGTTACACCGAAGAGATGGAACACTTCGCCTATTGTGTCCGCAACAACATCAACAAGCCGCGTGAAGAAGGGGGACTGCGTTGTAACGGCGTGGTTGCCATGCAAGACGCGATTATGGCCCTCACGGCCAACTTGGCGATGAAACACAAAAAGCGGATCGTCTTCAAAGACGAATGGTTCGATCCCAATAGCGACGCCGTGCCGGAAACCGATCCGGACATCATCGGCTAATCAAAAATACGTTTATGGCCTATAGGACCGGGATATCGCCGTTGGTATCCCGGTCCGTTTGCTTTCACCCGCTGGACTGTTCGAATTCCATGGCACGCTGGCCCGACAATCCCCGCTCAACGATCACCACCGTGATCCTGATCGTCGTCATCTTTCCCCTGCTATGCTGGCTAGCGGTCTGGTACGTAGGCGGCTAGGATTGCCTGCTGTTATTTAAAATTCACCACGGAGGCACGGAGCACACGGAGTTTTCAAGACTGTAGGCTCTAGACCGTAGGCTTTAGGATTGGGCTGCCAACGTAAGTCCTACAGTCTAAGGTCTAAAGCCTACAGCCTTTTTCCTTCTCAGTGTCCTCCGTGCCTCCGTGGTTCAATAAAGATCTCTGTCGCACGAGGCGAAACGTTGTCGAAACACTCCAAGGCATCTCTGGGTGTCATTTTTGTCACAGTCTTTATCGACCTGTTGGGCTTTGGGATTGTGCTGCCGTTGTTGCCTCGTTACGGCAAGTTTTTTGAAGCGGACCATCTGCTCGGTCCGTTGATGGCATCGTTTTCGGCGATGCAATTTCTGTTCGCCCCCGCCTGGGGCCGCCTCTCCGATCGCATCGGACGTCGCCCGGTTTTGATCGTGGGACTGGCCGGATCGACGATATCGTATTTCATGTTCGGCTATGCCACGTCGTTGGGAAAAGACGATACGCTGCTCGGGCTGGGCGTGCTGGCTTGGTTGTTCATCTCGCGAATCGGCGCGGGGATCGCTGGGGCGACAATTCCCACCGCCCAGGCCTACATCGCTGACGTCACCGGTCCGGAACAACGCGCGCGCGGGATGGCCCTGATCGGAGCCGCGTTTGGAATTGGTTTTACGTTCGGTCCCTTGATTGGCGCCGGGTTTGTTTCCGATCAAGTCGACGCTCCGCCCAGTGCGGCGCCGGGATATGTTGCTGCGGTGATGTCGGGCTTGGCACTGTTGTCGGCGATCTTTTTTCTCAAAGAGTCACTTGAGCCCGGCAATACAACGACCCGGCATCACTGGTTCGACCGCTCCAGTTTGAGACACGCCTTAACTCAGCCCAAGATCAGCATGATTTTGCTGGCGATTTTTATCACCACGTTTGCATTCGCCCAATTTGAATCGACCTTGTCACTACTGACGAGAAACCTGGGCATGTCGCCGCGCAGCAACTTTTGGATTTTCGCCTATGTTGGCTTGGTGCTCACCATCGCACAGGGTGTTTTAGTCCGTCGCTTGTTACCGCGGATGGGCGAATATCGCATGAGCGTTGCCGGCGCTATCCTGATGACCGTCGGTCTGCTGTTGGTCGGCCTGGCTGGGCAACAAGGTTCGACCGGCATGCTGTTTGCCGTGCTGCCGGTAAGCGTTGTGGGATTTTCGGCACTCACCCCGTCGCTGCAGTCGTTGCTCTCGCGAGGCACGTCCGCCTCAGAGCAGGGGGGAATCTTAGGCCTGGGCCAAAGCCTCTCCGCACTGGCCCGCATCTTCGGCCCCTGGCTCGGCATCTCACTCTTTCTCGACGACATGTTCTTCCCCTACGCCGTCGCTGCAGCCATCATGGCGGTAGGGTTTGTCATGGTCCTCGGCCTGCGTAACTTTTCAGACAAAATCGAAACCGCTTCACACGCAATCGATATGGGCGAAAAATAGTAGGACCTGTCGGCGGCGCACCCCACCGCAACGGAGTGCACAATTTTTCGAAAAAACTTGGTCCTGGTGGTGTTACGTGTTTAGAATAGCTTGACGATTAGCAGTTGCTACTTTTCCAACGCTCAGAAGGTCATTATGGCGGGGCGCAGCCACAGAGCTTCAATCGCGAATGAGACGATCGATATCTTAAGTCGTGGGACATATCGCGGTCCCGATGGAGACGAGATTTCCATTGAGTCCTCATTACGTGCAGCAGTTGATGGAACCGTGGTCTATTTACCAGAGGATGGCGATGAGCTTCTCGCACGCCGACAAGCGTCCGCCGACGACTTGCCTGCGTCTGAAGGAACAAAGTATTCGGTCCTCAATACAACAACTTTTGCCGCTGCGCAGCGATTGTTGTTGGATCATCCAGCCGAACGTGTCGCTTGTCTGAATTTTGCCTCAGCGAAGAATCCCGGCGGCGGTTTCCTCAAGGGCGCGCAAGCGCAAGAAGAATGCCTTGCGCGGGCGAGTGGGCTGTACGCTTGCATTCGCGATGCTGCGACCTATTACGAGTCTAACCGACGTTGTGGAACGGCGCTCTATACGGATCATGTCATCTATTCCCCCAATGTCCCGGTATTTCGCGGCGATGACGATCGTTTGCTGGCGGCACCCTATCTGACCTCCATTATCACTGCACCTGCCGTGAATGCCGGAGCGGTCATGAAAAATGAGCCGCAGCGCAGTTCTCAAATCGAACCTGTCATGCGGCGGCGTATTGAAAAAGTACTGGCCGTGGCTGCCGAACAAAAACAGACCGCGCTCGTATTAGGGGCTTGGGGCTGTGGAGTGTTTCGGAATCAGCCGCGCGACGTCGCTGCGTGGTTTCACGAAGCGCTAACAGCCCACAACCTGTTTCCAGGGTGCTTTCAACGGGTCGTATTCGCCGTGCTTGATGGTACTGACAACGGACGCTTCATCAATCCGTTCACCGAGCAGTTCAGCAAGGCTTGATCTGTCGTTACAAGGTTGCATCTTCATGAAGTTGAGGCGGGTTCGTGCAGCAACAACAAGTGACGCTCCGATCTGTTGCCATTGAGGGAACTCTCCTAGGCATGGCCGTGGGAGACGCGTTGGGGCTTCCCCGCGAAGGGCTTTCCGCACGCCGCGCGGAGCGAATGTTCGGCACGGACGAATTGCGGCATCGGTTTTTCTTCGGCTACGGCATGGTCAGCGATGATACGGAACACACCTGCATGACGGCACAGGCGTGGTTGGCCTCACAGGGGGACGTCCCCCGGTTTCGCCGCTGCTTGGCTTGGCGTCTGCGTTGGTGGCTGTTGGGATTGCCGGCGGGTATCGGTATGGGGACGCTCAAAGCCATCCTCAAATTGTGGATTGGGATTCCCGCCAGTCGGAGCGGAGTCAGGTCTGCTGGTAATGGGCCGGCAATGCGGGCACCAATCTTGGGCGTTTGTCTGGAAGCGACTCCCGACGTAATGGTGGAATTCGTCCGCGCCTCCACACGCATCACGCACAATGACCCGCGCGCCGAACAAGGAGCTTTGGCAATTGCCGTCGCAGCTGCCTGTGCAGCGCGCTGTGGAGGGACGATCGATCAGCCCGACGAGCCGATCCAGAGTATTCGTGCGGTTATTGACGACGCCGAACTGTTGAGCCTGCTGGATCAAGTTGCCGAACATCTCGCTCGCAATTCGACAGCGGCGGAATTCGCGCGGGATCTGGGACTGGATCGGGGCGTCACCGGTTACATTTATCACACGGTGCCCATCGCATTGTTTTGTTGGCTACGGCACCGTGGCGATTTTCGCGCAAGCGTGGAACAATCCATTCGCTTGGGAGGCGATACCGATACGGTTGCGGGAATCGTCGGCGCGCTGGCCGGAGCAACCGTTGGTAGCAAGGGCATCCCGCAGGATTGGCTGGACGGCATCATCGAGTGGCCTTGCTCGATCGCTTGGATGCGACAATTGGCCGAGCGACTCAATCAGCAAGCAAAACAACAAGGCACGGGCGAAATGGTGCGCCCTCGACCGCACAACTGGCCCGGGCATTTCTTGCGAAATCTATTCTTCGCGGCGGTTGTGCTCGTACATGGTTTCCGTCGCCTTTTACCGCCGTATTAGATTCGGATACCGATCGCCCTACCCGCAAAGGTGCGTCGCGACGCACCCTACGGGCAGCGGGTACCAGTCTGGGGAGCTATTCTTGGTCGTTCTGCTTCAGGGCGGTGATGACGCGCTCGTCGTACTGCGCCAAAACTTCCGGATCCAGGCTTTGTTGCTTGGCGGCGTTTTGTTGGCTGAGGCGGTAGAACGTGTAGCTGAATCCCGTGAAGATCGTCGCCGGGACGGTCAGCATGAAGATGATGCTGTACTGGTAGGCACGCGGCATTTGGTTGTCGGTTTTGATCCCTTCCTTGCAATTGGGGCAAGCTTGGGCGGACTCGACGACGGGACCAGCGAACAGCGCAGCCAGAACGAACAGGCCGATGAATGATAGTTTGCGGAACATGGGATTCTCTTTCTCAATAAACGACCGGAAAAATCAAACCGGCCATTGGTACAGCATAACATATATTATCACGCCGGTGATCGAGACGTAAAGCCAAATCGGGAAGGTGATCTTTGCAATGCGGCGGTGTTTTTCAACCTGTCCAGCCAATCCACGGTAAATGGTGACTCCCGCAAGAAACGGGACCGGGACGGCGAGAATTATATGCGTGATCAAGATCGCGAAATAGACCATTCGGATCGAGCCGGTCCCTCCAAACGGTTTGGAAAGATGGTGGTAATGGTAAATCAGATAACAGGTCAAAAAGGCGACCGAGACGCTAAACGCCGCGAGCATCACGTTGCGATGAGCGGTGATTTTTCGGGCACGAATCAGACCGTAACCCAATAACAGCAGGATTGTTGCCAAGCTGTTGAGGCTGGCATTTACTTCCGGCAGCGATTTGACCCACTCGGGGACATCGGCCACCGCGTCCTCCAGATCCGCTACCGGCTCCTCTGACGGTTCCGCCGCGGGGGGCTTGGTTGTCGCCAAATCCTCCGCCATCGGTTCTTCGCCAATCCGAATCCCCGGCTTCGGTTTGACGAAACGATGCTTTTCCGGTGTTTCCATGCCGTTGACCAGCACGCGGCGCAACGCAACGACATCGTCGGGCACGACGGCGTTGTATTTGCCGACCACTTCTCCCTCGGCATTGACGTGCATGATGTTGTTGCTGTGGATCACTTGGTTGCCGGGTAGAGCATTCGGGTTAGGATTGTCCGCTGCGGCAACACCGAAACTGTGATGCAGCAGATGAAACGTATCCGCTTTATCCCCTGTGACGAACCACCAGCGGTCGGGGTCGGCGCGGAATTGTTCAGCGTATCGGGAGAGTACCTCGGGCGTATCGTGGTCGGGGTCGACGGTGATCGTGACCAACTGCACGTCCTTGTCTTTCAATGCATGGCTCAACTCGGACATCGCCGCCGTCACCTTGGGGCAGGTTGAGGCACAGCGCGTGAACACAAAACAAGCCAGCCACGGTTTTCCCAACAGATCCGCCCGCGTCACAGTCCGGCCGCTCCGCTCGGTGAACGTAAAGTCTTCGACGATCGTTTCTTCGTCGCCTGGAGATTCGGGAACGATGACTTCCACATCGACATCTTGCGCACCGGCGCGGGGCATCGAAGCACAGACCATCATCGCAGCCGTCAGTCCCAGCCACAGCGACCGGCGGAACTTCGCCATCCCGCGAACCGTATGTTGATGAGCAAAAATCATGGCAAAACCGTACGTTTCTCGAAAATTCGTAAACCAATCACCGGGCATCCTTAGAGACCCGACGACTTGCCAAATAAACCGACAGCCCCACGCAGACACAACAAAATAAACAGGTAACGGCCAGTGATATCCCGAGACCCGGCAGCCCGTTGCCTGTGGGAATCTCACGATTGAAGTACAACAGCCGTCGCAGTCCAGCCATGCCGTAGGTCAGCGGATTGGCAGCGATGATCCAGGAGAGCCAACCCGATTCGCCGGCGGGAAAAAATGCGCCCGACAGCAACCACATCGGCATTAAAAACACGCTCATGATCGCATGAAACCCCTGCGTCGATTCCATCGGCCAGGCGATAACAAATCCCAGCGCCGTGAGCGTAAACGATAACAACGTCAACCAGGCCAGCGTGCAAATCGCCGCAGTGGGCGACAAGTCGATTCCCATCGTCGGCGCCAACAACAAAAACAGCGCCGCTTGCAACACTGCCAACACCGTTCCGCCACACAGTTTGCCTAATACCAATGATAGTCGCGAAATCGGAGCGACAAGCACTCCTTGCAGAAAACCTTCGCGACGGTCTTCGATGATGGAGATCGTGGAAAAGATCGCGGTGAACATCGCAATCATCACGGCGATGCCTGGGAAAAAGTATTCCTGATAACTCATCTCCCAAGTCGCCCAACGCGGCGGTTGGAAGGAGCCTTTCAGGCCCGCTCCGAACAGTATCCAAAATAGGAGTGGCTGCACCAGCGCACCGATCACACGTGTACGCTGCCGAAAAAACCGGACCAATTCCCGTTGCGTCAACGTGAGGATCGGCAGCCAAAAGTTCCCGCGCGGCTGCGCATTGATCGTGGGCGAAGCAGGGGAGGGGGCGACCGCCTCAGTCGATGTACTCATGCCTCCTCCTTGGCCCAAAATTGATGTCCTGTCAGGTGAATAAACGCATCCTGCAGCGTCGGTTTGCCCAACGTGATGGTGTTGATCTCTGCCGGAAAGGCCTCGACCAATTCCCGCACCAATTCATGTCCGCCGCTCCGTTCGATCCGCACATTGCCGCCCACGACGGTGGCATCCAGGTCGAACCGCGCCGTAATGGTTTCTGCCAGCGCGGCCGGTACAGCGGATGTAATCGTGATGCAATCGCCGCCAACATGCGCCCGCAATTCAGCCGGCGGTCCGGTGGCGACCAAGCGACCTTCGTCCAGAATTGCCAAGCGGTCACAATGCTCGGCTTCTTCCATCAGATGCGTCGTCACAACCGCCGTCACGCCGTCGCTGTCCCGCAAGTCCCGTAGATACCGCCACAAATCGTCGCGGGCCCCTGGGTCGAGTCCGGTACTCGGTTCGTCGAGCAGCAATAACCGCGGGCGATGCAACAGTCCCTTGGCGATTTCCACACGACGTTGCAAGCCTCCCGATAGTGAGGCAATACGGTCCCGCGCGCGGTTGGCGATGCCCAGTCGTTCTAAGAGCAGTTCAATCCGTTGCCGCAACTCCGACCCGCGCAGTCCGTACAAGTGCCCCTGATGTTTCAGGTTTTCGCTGACAGTGAGCATGCGGTCGAGGCTGGGAGATTGGAAGACCACACCGATTTGCGTGCGAACTTCGCTTTGCCGTGTGGCGACGTCGGCGCCTAAGATATTCACGGTGCCGGTTTGAATCGGCAGCAATGTGGAGAGCAGACGAAACAGCGTGGTCTTGCCGCCGCCATTGGGGCCGAGCAAGCCAAAGATCTCGCGTTCAGCCACGGAAAACGAAACGTCGCTTAACGCCGCGTGGTCTCCATACCGATGGGCCAATCCGTGGATCTCAACCGCCGGGTGATGCGACATCAGTGACCGCCGCCATGCTCCGCTGGTTCGTCGCCGTGATGGTGCTCCGCTTCAGCTTTTTCTTTGGCGATCTGCTCGATTTCTTTTTCCAGCAGCGTGTTTTGCTGCGGCACCTCGACATCGTAGTAGTGAATGCCGATATCCGAGGCCAGCGCAAACGGAATCGCCAATGCCAGCACCACGGTGGGAAGCAGGATGATGTACTTCCAACCCCTTTCGAATTTCAGGTGCATGAAATACCGCATCACGTACGACGCCTTGAAGCAGGCAATGATCAACACCACAGCGGCGAGCACAGTCAAGTTGTACATTTTCCTGAGATCCATAACGTCGGCGATCACCGATGCGACCGTGAAGATGCACAGGTAACCAAAAATCCGCCAGTAGGGGACGTGAGGATGGTCATTATGTTCGTCGGTCATAACTTTGATTTCTTTCGACAGCAGAGGCGAAGATCGCCATGATCCGCCCAGGTGTCCATTTTGATGTCGTCAATAAATTTGCGACTGAAAGGCTAGATAATATAAAGCAGCGGGAACAAGAAGATCCAGACCAAGTCGACAAAGTGCCAGTACAGCCCCGCGTTCTCGACAAACACTTCATGTTGCGAGCTGAGCTTGCTGCCGTAAGACAACAACAAAACAAACATGAACATACCGACCAACACGTGGATCGCATGAAAACCGGTCATGATGAAATAACAGGATGCGAACAGGTTGCCATACTGAATCGGGTGTGGCACTTGAACCGAACCAAACACGTCTGGGTTTTCTTTTTGGAGCCGGGCCACTTCGGTCACCATGGTCGATTGACCCGCTTCTTCGGCAGGATGCTCAGCGGCCGGTTTTTCAGTGGTCGAGGTCTCAGCAGCGGAATGCCCTTGTGGCGCATCTTCGCCATGCTCCGCAGCCAGTCCGAGTTCGATGGTGCCTGCCTTCACGCGGTCGTTGATCGCCACGACTTTGTTCGCGATCGGAGTGATCTCATCGACCACTTTTTGTTGTGCATCAATGCGTTTCTGGACTGCCTCGGTGCTACGTCCCTTCTTTTGCAACTCAGCCATTTGCGTTTCCAACCGCTTAAGCTTTTCTGTTTGGGGAACAATTCCCGTAGCAGCGCGGAGGTCGCGAGCGGTGAAGGCCAAGGCCTGGCTTTCGGTTTCGGGGATTCGTCCCGGCAGGATGTTGTGGTCGAATTTTCCGTAGTATTCGTAGCTTTTAATGCCCAAAAACACGAACGAAAGCATTAAGGTGACGAACAACCATTTGCGGGCGAGTTGGAAATCCTTGCTCCGCATGCCTTCCAGGGCGAACACGACCGCCACACTGGAACAGATCAGCACAAACGTATTCGTACCCCCCGCCCAAATGCGAATGTGCGTAACGCTTGCGTCTTCGGGCCAGCCTTGGGATCCAATCCGCAGTACGATGTAGCTGCCGATGAAGGCCGTGAAAAACATGATTTCCGTACCCAGAAACAACCACATCCCCAATTTTCCATTAGGAATGTCGATCCCCATCTTCAGTGGTGGGTGTCCGGATTGATGCGACATGAGTTCTTCTTCTAAACCGTTCTGAACTGTTTCCAAAAACCCCTACGGTTTCTCAAAAATATTGCGTTGAACAAACACGATGTAGGGACGGCAAATGTGTGCTACCAAAGTCGTGGAAGCACCGTTCTCTTAATTCAACAAATGCAGGTGTTCTCCCACCATCGCCAACCAAACGGCCGGCAAATATGCCAGCGAAGCCAGTAGCAACTGCCGGGCGGTGTGGACCGATTCGGTTTTGCAGAATCGAACGGCCGTCCAGAGATAAATCACACCAAAAACCAAGGCGACTACAAAGTAAATATCACCCGCCAGTCCCATTTGTCCCGGCAACAGACTGACCGGCAACAGCGCCAAGGCGTAGCCCACTGCTACAAAACCCGTGACCTGTTTGCGGTCTTCGACTGCGGGAATCATCTTCAATCCGGCGCGACGATAATCATCGCGGTACAACCAGGCAATCGCCATGAAATGCGGGAATTGCCATAAATACAAAATCGAAAACATCATGAATGCGTTGAAATCTAAACTTCCCCCGGCAGCCGTCCAACCCAGCACCGGCGGCAAGGCGCCCGGCACCGCTCCCACAGCCGTGTTGACCGTCGAGATGCGTTTCAGTGGCGTATAAATCAGCGTGTAGGCTAAGTAGGTCGCTGCTGCCAACGCGGCGGTCAGCAGATTGACGAACAGTGCTAAATAAACGCAACCTACGATTCCACTGACCAGCCCCATGGTCAAAACTTCACCTGCGGACAAGCGTCCTGAGGGAATGGGGCGGGAATTCGTCCGTTCCATACGGGCATCGGTGTCCCGCTCGTAGTACTGATTCAATGCGCTGGAACCGGTCGCCACCAGGGCGATTCCCAGCAACGCATTCGCGAGGGTCCAGACTTGAAACTCACCGCTGCCGCCCAGTAAGAATCCGGCAGCGACGGAGATCAACACAAAAAATGAAATCCGCGGTTTGGAGATTTCGACATAATCCGCAATCCGATCGGTCCAGTGACGGCGTAACGGAATTGCGACTGTCTCCGTGGAGGCATAGGTCGAAGCTTGAGCGGTGGAGCTTCTCATCGGGCGCCTCCTTGCAAACTGAATTGATTGGGCGAAACAAAGGAGTTTTCCATAACCGGTGCGTTGTTCCGCGAACCGTCGTTCACCGCACAAAGGCGTGCGGCACGGAGCAGAAGATTCACCGAAACCATGAACGTCAGCAAACCGAGGACGAAATGCGCTGTGCGAAAGATCACTTGTGACAGTGAGCCCTCGACAACCAAATAGTTGCCAAAGCCAAATTTCGTTACCCAGGCTCCCAGGCCCAAGGCGATTTGCGCGACTAACATCAATGCCAGCCAGTGGGCCGGTTTCCAAATCCAAGGCTGTTTGTCGGTCCGTGCGACCCAGACGGTCATCGAGACCACGACGAAGACCACCACAGCGAAACCCAGGTGTTGATGCGGCCACCAACCCAGATGCCGCAGCAGCCCGCCCAGAATGTATTGGACAAATAACACAGCCGTACTGGCCGCTGCAAAGGTGCGAATGCGGTGAATGTTATTCGGGACGGTCTTTTCCGCGGCGTTCAGCCAACCACGACTGGTGAACAGCGCTACCGCTGCCATAAATGCAAAGACCAAATTCGCGAATCCACCGTGTAAAAATGCTAGTCCGAGTTGGTCCAGCAACACGCGTTGGCCACCCAACAGGCCTTGAGCAATCACACACAACAGCACAGCCACTCCGCACCAACGGACCCAGGTGCGTTTTTCACACACCCACAGGATTGCCGCCAGCACGATGCTCACAAAGCCGATCAACATCCCCGCTAAGCGGTGTCCATGTTCGAAGAATTTGTCCCCGGCCGATTGCAGCCAAGGATAGGCAAACATGCCGTGCCCATCCGACGAAGGCCAATCGGCGAACGCCATGCCGGCTTTCATCGTGGTCACCAACCCGCCCATCACAATCGGCAACAGGGCCACGCACGCCGTAAACACGGCGAATCGAAAGACCCAGGGTTGATAGACGGTTGGTTTCATGGTGCTGTGAGGATTTGGTTGTCGCGGTTCTATATTGCAAACAGTAGGTTCGTATACGGCGGTCGAATCGGTCTAAGTGGTTCCGGGCTGCGGACGCGGCGGAATGTATTCCGTCTGCGGCAAGTAATCCTTGTCGGTGAGCGGCGAGGAGTACTCGTACGGTCCGCGATAGACGATCGGAATCGAATCAAAGTTGCCATGCGGCGGGGGTGACGGAGCATCCCATTCCAGCCCGTTGGCATTCCAAGGATTGCGGCCACATTTCGGACCCCAGAACATGCTGTAGAAGAAGTTGCCCAGCAACAGGAATTGCGCGAATCCCATCAGCATGGCTGAATAGGTCATGAACTGATTCAACGGCAACAGGTGTTCCAAGTAGGGGTAGTTAAACGGATCGGCCAATCGACGCGGCATTCCGGCCACACCCAACAGGTGCATGGTGAAAAACGTGCCGTTGAATCCGATGAACGTCAACACAAAGTGCAGTTTGCCCACATTGTCGTTCATCATGCGGCCGAACATTTTGGGGAACCAAAAGTGAATCCCACCGAACACACCGAACAACGTGGCTCCAAACAAGACGTAATGGAAGTGAGCCACGATGAAATAACTGTCGTGAATGTACAGGTCGACCGGCACCGCTGCCATGAAAATTCCGCTCAAGCCGCCGACGATGAACATCGAGATGAATGCCACCGAATTCAACATCGGTGTCGTGAAGATCAGATTGCCACCCCACAGCGTGCCAATCCAGTTGAAGGTTTTCACCGCCGAGGGGAGGGCGATCATCATCGTCGAAACCATGAACGTCATGCCCAACGCAGGATTCATGCCGGAGGTAAACATGTGGTGGCCCCACACAATAAAGCCCAGTCCGGCAATCGCCGCCAGTGAATACACCATCGGCTTGTAACCAAACAATGGTTTGCGGGCGAATGCACACAGCATATCCGAAACCATGCCCATGGCCGGCAGCAGCATGATGTACACAGCCGGGTGCGAATAGAACCAAAACAGGTGTTGCCACAACAGCGGCTGACCACCACCAATTGTGGGATCAGCATTGTTCACGACCAGTCCAGCTGGCACAAAAAAGCAGGTTCCCAATGTCCGGTCACACAGCACCATGAAACCCGCAGCCGTCAATACTGGCAGAGCAAAAGATTGCAGGATGGCCGTGATGAACATTCCCCAAATCGTCATCGGCATGCGGAACAAGGTCATTCCCGGAGCTCGCATGTTGATGATCGTGGTCATGTAGTTGACCGAACCCATCATGGAGGAAACACCCACGCAGGTGACGGCCAACAACCAAACCGTCTGGGATGAGCCGGAACCAGGGGCAGCCGAGGCGATGGCTGAAAGGACCGGATAGGAAGTCCAGCCCGCAGCGGGGCCGGCCGTGACACCGCCGATCACAAAGCTCAAGCCAAACAGGGCGATCGCTGGCCACATGAACCAATAGCTGAGCATGTTCAGCGTCGGAAACGCCATATCATCGGCGCCGATTTGTAGCGGAATCAAAAAGTTACCAAACGCTCCTGCCAGCACAGGAATGATGACCAAAAAGATCATCACCGTAGCGTGCATGGTGAAGAGCATCGTATAAAACTCGGGAGAGATGATCCCCCCTTGATCTTTGAAGACTTCCAGGTCGCCGGCGATCGGCATCCATTGCCATGGAAACGCCAGTTGCCAGCGGACCGCCAGTGCTAGCGCACCCCCAACCATCAGCATCAGTAATGTGGTAATCAAAAACTGAATGCCGATGACCTTGTGGTCGGTCGAGAAGATATATTTACGGACAAAGCCGATCTCGGGATGACCCCCATGTGCGTGGTCGTCGTGCGAATGGGCGCCGGCCGTGTCGTGCGTCGCGATACTCATGAATCATTCCTCATTGCTTTGGGCCACAGCATTGTTCGCTTCGGCCGAAAAGCCGTCGTCGTTCATTTTTGCCTGCAGGGCCTGCAGGTATGCGTCGTATTCTTCTTGCAACTCAACCGTCAGCTCGCCCTGCATTTTATAGTGCCCCCAACCGCATAGTTCCTTGCACACAATGTCATATTTGCCAGTTGTGTTGGATTGGAACCAGACGGGAATTACGAGTCCGGGCACCGCGTCCTGCATCAATCGTAATTCTGGAAGGCCAAAACTATGTTGCACGTCTTCACTGCGTAGACGGATCATGACCGGCTTACCGACCGGCACGTGCAGGTCGTTCACGGTGTACAGATCTGTCGGTTGTGGTTGCGGCATCAGTTTTTTGCCCGGCGCCGGATAACGAATCCGCCATTCAAACTGCCGAGCAGAAACCTCCGCCACCGGAGCATCGCGGGCTTGTTCGGGAAACTGACTCATCACACGAATCCGTGCCAACACATCCATCTGGTACAACGAAATGAACAACAGAATGATCGCCGGCAGGATTGTCCAAATCACCTCCAGGTTGTGGCTACCATGGCTGAACCAGGCACCGCCTTTTTTGACGGTCGTTCCTTTCCAAAGTACATAACCCAGCGCGACTTGCGTACCGATGAACACGACCGTTGTGATGATCAGCAACAGATTGAACAAGTCATCGATCTGTTGGCCCAGTTCCCACGGAGCGACGCTGGGAAACCACCAACCATTCGTGGGGGCAACCACGCACACGGCGATGGCCAACGTCGGCCAGAACATAAAAAATAGGCACCAAAACTTTCTCACGTCTCATGCTCCCTGACTGGGGGGCCCAGTCCGATCATGGCGAATTGCCAAACGATCATTTTCCGAAAGCGGGCAGGCCGCTGACAATTATTTTGTAATATGTTCGGCAACCGTTTTTTCAGCCGGTACCGACTCGGGGGACAAGTTATTCTCGTAAGGGATGCTCATAACGTAATTCACCAGATCCCAAATCTGATCATCACTCAGTGACGTCCCAAAGCCGGGCATCAACGCACCTTTAATTCCAGCACTGATCCGGCGGTAAATGTCCAACGGACGTCGTCCGCCACGATAAATACCGGTGTGTAAATTCCGCGGTTTGATCGGGTGTCCCCAATCGTCGTAGAGCCCCGGCTTGTCGTACGTCAGTGAAGAGCCGGGAAGTTGCTGATAAGCCTCTGTTTGCGGACCGTTCCCATTACCTTGCATGCCATGGCAGTCCGAGCATTTGGCATCCTTGGAGATGAACAAGGCGCGGCCGCGGGCAATCGACTCAGCCGTCGGTTCCGGGCGCGGCTTTTTCGGAAAGACCTCAACTTCCGGCGAATTGGCTCGTTCCCAGTCCTCAGACAGAATCAGCGCCACTTCATCGGATAGTTCGGTTAAACCCGTACTGATCTCTTCTTGTTCATTGAATTCTTTGAAAACCTGTTGCCGAGTGAGTCCCGTTTCTTCCCGAAGACGATCGTCGACTTCCTGTTTACTGCCACCAAGCACTTTTAATTCGTTGCCAAGATTGATCTCATATTCGCCTCGCGAGGATAAGAACAACACATAGGCGATGACCGCATCCATGTCGTCACCGATCAATTTCAACTTGAAAGAGGGCATGCTCGTGCCTTGGATTCCGTCATACAGTGTCTGACGGAAGTCGCGATGCGCAGCTTTTTCTGTTGAAATTGTAGAAGTAAACTTAAAGATGCCTTTGCGATAATCGCGCGGAAGCGGATTGAGATATTGCGCCGTCGGTCCGGCACCATCTCCGCTGACTCCGTGACAATGCACGCAATGGATCATATACAAATTGCGACCGCGGACCAGTTTCCAGCCTTGAGGCTTGGTCACAATCGTCACGCTGTCTTCGTCGGTCAATTCCGTTGCAATCGGAGGAGTGACATGTAACTGACCCGACTCCGAGTCGTAGCTGACAATGTCATGCACGGCGTCGGTAGACAACTTGAGCGTTGCTCCCTCCAAGTCGACTCCCAAGTCGTCGGTGTTGTCCACCACGACGACTCCCTTCGCGGCCGTATCAAAAGAATTAACTTTGACCGTCACGGACTCTTCATCGCCGAAGTCGAACTGAAATTTCAGCCAGGCAACCAAGGCTTCAGGAGTTCCGAAATTCTCTTGGAGTTCGGTTTTTACGACCGTTTGTGCCGGTTCGATCAACTCATCCGTCGTTTTGTTGTACGAAAACACGGACTTGAAGTCACCGCAACCAGCGAGGGTCACAGCCAGCAGCGAGGCAGCCGAGAGAATAACGAATCTGGGTTTCACAACAACGACCTCAAAAAAATTCATTGCCCGGCGATGGACCAAATCCACCGCCTTACAAAACAAAACGTAATTGATACTCTTAGCGACCGGTGTTCAGCACCAGGACCTTGGCGGTGGGACCATTGTGCTGAGCGAAGTCTTTGGCCGCGTATTTCAACGGCTCTTCGGTATACTCGCCCGCTTTAACGGTGACTTTCAAAGACTTGGTCAAGTAACCCGGCTTTTCTTGCCACACAGTAAAGGTGTAATTCCCAGGTGGAAGATTGGGGATTGCAAATTTGCCATTCTCATCGGTGGAGGCACAAAACGGATGGTCCAGCACCGAATGATAAGCCGACATCCAAGCGTGCAAGTCGCACACCACCTTGACCGGCAAGCTCTCGGGACGGCGATAAAGCAGTTTGACACCCACGCGGTCGTCCGCACCGATCGCCGAGTTGAACCCGGGATTGCGAACTGGATTGGTGTGCGTATTGTGTACGATCGGGTCGCCATTCTTAACCAACACTTCGCGACCTGCATAGACGATCAGGTTGTGCGGCAGGAAGACACAATATTTTTGGTCAAACACCAACGCCTCTTTCGGCGGTTTGGGCTTAAACCCGCGGGGCTTTTTGCGGAGATAGACGAACACATTTTTCACGCCATTATTCTCTTGATTGACGATCAGTGATTGATCGGGAATCGCTTCCAGACCACACACTTCCGGGTCCTTCGGAGCTCCACCTTTTTGGTACAAAAATTTGGGTTCCGGAGCTTTGCCATCAAATGTGATGACCCCCGAGAATCCTCCAGTGCCATCAGCCAATACGGGACGTCCTTTGTCGTCGACATCACCGGCATCATCGGCCGGAGTGGGCGTTGGTTTTGGCTTGGGAGCCAATGCCACCTCAGTCTTAGGGGCCGGTTTTTGGGGAGCCGGTTTCTTGGCGACTGGCTTCTTAGCAGCCGGCTTCTTGGCAACCGGTTTTGCCTCGACAGTTTTCTTGGCAACAGGTGTTTCAGTCGCTGGCTTCTTCGCAACAGGCGTTTCCACGGCCGGTTTTTTAACAACAGGCTTCTTGACAGCCGGCGATTTGACTGCGGGCTTCGAAACAGCGGCCACTTTTTTCATCGGTTTTTCAGCAGCAGGCTTTTGGGCGGCCGGCTTTTTGACCTCAGGAGCCTTGGCGGCTGGAGTGGTGACGGTGACGGTGGCTTCCGGCCCGACATCTCGCCGCGGGAACAGTGCGGTTGATTCTTGACCGGTTCCAAAGTCGGTCAGCACCACATGTTGACCGCCCGATTCATTCGAGTTACAGCCGCCGATCATGCACAGACCGCTCATCAAAATGGCGCAGACTGCCAAAACTCGAAGGGCACGAATTTGTCGGTGGAAGTTCATTGTCATGTTCAGACTCCTGTGTGTTGCACGTTTGTCATTGCCACTCACTTTGGAGCAGCGACGGATGGCTCTTCAGATTTATAGCTTGAACTTGTCTGGAGAATAGGTGGTTTTTGCCGGATCGATCGTTGTGGTTTCATCCGGATTGATCGTAACTTCCAGTTTTCGGTCTATAAGTCCACCACGTTCTTGCCAGACTTTGAATTCATGTTTGCCTGCCGGCAGTCCTTCGATCGTAAACGTCCCGTCCGGCTTGGTGATTGCAAAGTAGGGGTGATCGATCGGAAAATGGTAGGCCTTCATCCAACTGTGATAGTCGCAGGTCACGCGGAGCGGTTCGCTTTCTGCACGGGAATACTTGATCGGAATCCCGTCACGATCATTAGCTTTGACCGCTTGGTTAAATTGCGAATTCCGTTGCGGATACGTATGTGTGTTATGGGCAATGCCATCGTCGCTTTTGACCACCAACGGTTGGTCCAAGTCAACGCGGACCGGTAAAATGTGCGGAAAAAACTTACATCCCTTTTGGTCAAACACCGCCGGTTCGACATCCGTCTCCGCTGAGGCCAGATCAGGATTGATGTATTTGGGAGGTTTGGCCAAGTAAATAACCACGTTCCCAATACCCTTGGTCGCCGGATCGATTTCCAACGATTCATCGGGGACTGCCTCAATCGAGCAAACCGAGGAATCCTTTACTCCGGCATCCCCTTGATTGACCAGCGGCGTCAAATTCGGCGGCGTGCCATCAAACGTAACCCGACCGGTGAGAGTGCCGTAGCCTGACACCCCGGCGTCATCCGGATCCACTTCAGCGGTTCCTTCGTCTTCGCCACCGGCGGACTTAATCGTCACACTGACAACCGGCGGGGATGGGAATTTGCAGCCCGAAAGGAGCAATGCACCCAACAGCGGTAGGCTACACAGCGTCCGAGTTCGGAATGAGAAACGGTTGCACATCATCATATTACTCGCCTCCCGCCTGACCCGGAGCGGTTTCGCTGCCGGCGACTTTTTCGTTCTGTTCCATCAAGCGATGATAATTCATCAACGCATCGCGGATGGCCCGCGTCTGGACATCTCCTTCGCCTCCGAAAAACTGCGGAAACTGGGGAGTGGCCTTTTTGAAGTTCTGCGGCATCGCTGTGTAGGGCGTGATCCATTTCGGATTCGAAATCCACAACAACGTCCAATCAGGTCGCAATCGTGATTCAACCCGATTCAGGTTCGGTCCTCGTTTGTCTTTGGGATCGGTCGATGTATATTCCATGCCACCGAACTGGTGACACTTCACGCACAAACCATCCGGACGAGGAATGTTGAATAGCTTCCAGGATTCCTCGAGATAGTGCGGATACTTTGCGTTTTGTTTCGACAGGTACTCCGGTTCCCGCTCTGGGATGTCCTGATACGGATATTCTGCCCCGTTGACAGCGGCAAAGTAGTTGGCCAAAACCAGGGCCTCTTCATCGCTCATATTAAACTTGGGCATCCGCAACACTGTCGAGAAACGCAACTTGTCCGGGTTTTTGAGGAATTTATACAGCCAAGGCGTTTGGACCTTGATCCCTTCCTGGTACAGCGGCGGAGGTGACATTTGCCACGCGTCGGCCGATTGCAATTGGTTGTCCTGTTCGACCAAATATTTCACCAAGAAACGCGCGAACTCTCCGCCGCGACCTTTGTTGTTGGACACCAGTTGTTGGGCCGGAACCAACATCGGCTCCGAGGGGAGCATCAATGTTTCACCGACCTGCAGTGGTTCCCAAAGCTGGAATGAGTATTCTTGATCTTCGATGGCATCGTCCGGATCGGGAGTCGCCGTGGCCATGCCGTGGAAACTGATCACCGGCAGGTCCCGCGCCTCGTCGTACTCCGTGGCCGGCAGATGCATCGTCTCGCCGGTTTCGCCGTTATGAATCGGCTTCAATTTGTAAAGCAGTTCCAGTGCTTCTGGGTATTCGCCGCTGGTATCGGTGGCCAGCAACTCATCCGGGTCGATTGCCGCAATAATCTCCGGCATATCGAGCATATGACAACCGGTGCAGTTGTACTTCTTCAGCAGCTTCTCACCTTCCAGACGGTCCTTGTCCGGTCCGGTCGGTGTATAGACATATTCCGGTTCCGGAGGATCGGCTGTTAAACCGAGCACGAAGGTCACGACCGCTTCGTTTTCCTCTTCACTGAAGGGGAATTTCGGCATCCGCAACCGCTCATCGTAACCTTTGGTTTCGATCTTGCGATAATCATAACTCCGCGGGGCACGTAGTTTTTGCCACGCAAAACCAGGACGGCCGTGGTGATTGATTTGGTCGTAGAAATAGGCGACTGCCAATTCCGTTTCAGGGTTTTCATCGGCGGGGAAGCTCTCGTTCTCCGCATTCATCACCGCCAGTTTGGCTCGTTCTGCTGTGCTGGACCCGTTGGGTTCACCGAAGTGATGCAGATATTCGCCGATGTGCTCAAAGGCCAATTTCGACGGATCCTTGCGTCCCCAGTCCTGCAGCGCGGTTCCGATCGGACGCGCGTCTTCAAAGCCGGGAATGTCATGGCAACCGTAACAGCCATAGCGCGAAATCGTGCGACGGCCGACGTAACGCAGCTTCATTTCTTCGGTGATCGTTTCACCGAACAATTCAATTTCATCCCCTTTGATGGTCTCTTCCGTCATGTTTGCGGGAAGTTTTCCATCAATCATTGCTTGCTTGGCTGATCGCACGGAAATGGCTTTGCCCAGGAACATTTGCACCATTTCGTCCAGCGCCGATTTATCCGCGTCCACACCCGGACCGTTCCATTCGAGCTTGCCGAAGTTCTTCGATCCCCCTTGTTGAAGGTAAGCAGCAATGTCCGCTGCCGGGTCGATCGTGACTCCGTCTTTGACTTCCGGATCTAAAAACAGATCGGGCATCTTTGTGCGGGCATGGTAACGGCTTGGCTCGCGGATCCAGGTATACAACCAACGAAATCCCGCTTCGCCCGGCAGCAATTTTTCATGCACCTTGGTCAGATCCGGACCAAAGTCGGAATGACTGTCCGGGAAATCAGCGTGATTGTGGCAATTCAAACATCCGCGTGTGGCGAACGTGTTTTTGCCCCGTTCTGCCTCCGGTGTATAACCTTCCGCAGGGGACAACTCTTCAAAATCTTCAGAACGGCTCATTAAGTAAGCAACCGTTCCAGCAATTTCGACGGGACTGTATTTCTTGGCGACTTCATCCTGTTGATTCGACAGATGGAAGAACTGTGGCATGCGCGTTGAGGGGCGGAAGCTCTTGGGCTCTTCGACCCAGACTTGTGTCCATCCAGTCGTCACTTTCGACTTGATGTGCCGCAACGACGGGCCGACCTTACGCAGTTTGCCGGGAACCGCGTTGGGATCTTCAGCAATCTTGGCCGCCTGTTCAGGGGTGTTGGGCTCCAGACGCAAGTCCGGCCCGATCGATTTCAAACCGTCATAACCACGGATTTCGTGGCAGCCAAAGCAACCATATTTTTCGACCGTTTCCCAACCATCAACCACTTTGGGGGCGCTGGCACCAAACTTAGGATGCTCAGCCAATTCCGTCACGCCATGGTGACACTTCAAGCAGGTCGACTCCTTGAAGCGATCGGGATACATCGGGTTTTCCCAAAAGTGGTTGTGGAAGTAGTCGTATTCCTTCTTCCACTCTGCGGCGATGACCGGATTGTTGGGCGTGTGCGAGGCATTGTGAAAACTGGTTCCAGAGCCTTGGCCGTCATGACAAATCGTACAGCCGAACTTTGCCTGCGAGTGCGGACTGGATGCTGTGATGAACAAATCGGTCCGGGGATGCGTGGCGAAAGGGTGTTCGTATTCGCTCTCGGGAAATTCGGCAACGTTTCCAGCTGCCACACGATCCGTCGCGAGATGGCAGGTGATGCAACGATCAAACCGCGGAACGTCCTTCATCCCTCCCAGGTTGATCGTCAAATCCGGTAGCCAAATTTGTTGGATCTTGTTCGTGGGATTGAGATCCAGCAGCGGGATATTGACGAAAGTCTTCTTGGTAATAGCAACCCATGACTCCGGCTCTTTGGCCAACCGGTCGCCCTGAATACGGACGAAATCTTTGGTGTGATCCTTGAGTTCTTCCTCGGCTGCCGACTGGGCGGAGCGAAGTTCCTTCAAGACAGCCGTATTGTTGTTCAGAGCCTCTGTTTGCTCGCTCAGCTCTTGCTCCATATCGGAGACGATGGCCTGCTTGCTGTCGAAAATCTCTTTCAATTGATCCTGACGGGCTTTGGGAGCATCTTTGCTGATCGCCAAGTCATAATCGGCCCGCGCTTTGTCCCGTTCCGCCCGTTTGAATTTAACGGATCGGTTCAGAGCCAGCGTAACAGTCTCCAGCTCGGAGATCTCTTTTTCAATCTCCTCAACTTCTGCCTGCCGGCTCTTCACATCATCCTCAGCGTCTTTGAGTTTGCCTTTCAAATCCGCTTCGGTTTCCAGGTAAGCCTTGTCGGCAATCGCCTTTTCTTCGCGCTCGGCGCGCTGGGCGTCTAATTTGGAGAATTTGCGTTGATAGACCCTCCACTCGTCGTCGTAATCTTTGACGAGCATCAATACCGTTGCGAACGTGAGCACCAGCGCGCTGATGGCAAACACCACGTGCATTCGACTCGGACGTCGCCAGAATTCTTCGTTAGCCGGCATGGTCTTCCAGACTTTCGTTTTCAACAATCCGACAGCCCGTCCCCAGTGGGCGGTGCCGCGGATACCTCATGTCGTTTTCAAAGCAACAACTATCACGACGGACACGGAAACATCAACTTGCCCAAAGGGCTTAAATGTTGAAGAAGTATTCCGGAATCGCGACGATATATTTCAGGTTGAAGGTCCAACGCAACAACATCTTGATTGGCAAACAGGCCATGAACAAAAACAGGTTTGCCAACACGAAGTAGCGGATGAAACCCATGTGTCGGAAAAACTTGCGAAAAATGGTCACTGCCATCAACGGCGGTAGCACCAGCAAATAGGCACCCACCAACAACAGTCCCACCGATTCCCGCCACAAGATGGTGACAAATTGCGTAAACCCATCGGAACCAGGCGCTGCCATGGGAGGAGTCCGACCCATCCAGGCCCAAAAATACTCAGACAAGTTCACGTTATTGAGCACCTCTAACTTGTGAGGGTCCCAAGGTTCGTAAATACCGAAAAAGTTCCAGTTGGGACCTCGTAAGAATGTCCCCAACACGATCAGCCCAATCCACAACGGCAAAAAGCCGAACATGAAGGTCAGAATCGCGAATTTGCGTTCGTTGAATGAGTAATAACCGTTACCCCGCTTATTGAAATCGATGTAGGGCAACGCCATCAGACCCACCAGAATCACAGACGGCAGCACCACGCCGGCCATCCAAGGGTCGTAATAAACCAGCATTTCCTGCAAACCCAGGAAATACCACGGAGCTTTCGAGGGGTTGGGAGTCTTAACTGCTGAGGCGGGTTCTTCCAGCGGGGCTTGTAGGACGCATCCCCACAGCACCAACAGGGCGGTTAAAGCCACCATGCAGATCAATTCGGTATAAACCAGATCCGGCCAGACCAAAACCTTGTCGTTATCGTCTTCGCCGTAGAGCGGTTTCCCAGCGGCGATGCGATCGTCGTTGTCATTGGCTTTACGGAAATACAGCCAAGTGAAGTACCCCACGATAAACAACATCGAGACAATCGGCACGTTGTCCGGCTTGCCCACGATTTGACGGAAGTCGTAATCGGTCATGCTCAAGGCAATGAACACGATCGTCAGATTCAGTAACACCCAGGCTACGGTGACATTGGCCAACACGCGCCGGAGCAGAATCATCAAGACAAATAGGCCGACAGTGCCGAAGAAGTACAGCACGGGGTTGGCCAACGCATCGATGCCCGTTTTGACAAACTGCGGCATACGAATCAAAAACGCAGCTGGATCGCTTGTTCCTGTGAAGTGCGTAATGGCCAGCAAAAAGAAGCCCATGGAGACGATCGCCCAGAACGTCGTGTAGGCCAAGCTGGGCCCGTCTGACCAATGCTCTCCTTCGTGGCTTTTGTCGCCGCTTTCGTGGTCATGCTTGCCGGGACCTTCGACATACGCGCGAAAGGCCCAAGCCGCATTCATTGCAAAGAGCAACAAATACAGCCAGCCGAGACCAAAGATCACTTCGGACGTGAGATCGGGATGATGCATCGACGATTAACTCGCAAGCAAACCAGTTGTGTGACTTAATTTCACTGCAACGCAATACGCCGCCTAACACGGCACGGTGACGCCGTTACAGCGGTTGGCTGATGCCGCCGTCTTTGCGAACACGCCAGAAGTGGATGGCAATCAATGTCGCCACAACCAACGGAATGAAGACGCAGTGCAAAATGTAGAAACGATTCAAAGTGGCTTCGCCGACAAAACGACCGCCCAGCAACACAAACCGTGCGTCACTACCGGAAGTAATCAGGTCGAAACCGCCGATATTCAAAATCTGAGCACCCGGACCTTCGCTCCCCAAAAACGGAGTCGCGCGGGCCATGTTGGAACCGACCGTAATGGCCCAAATGGCCAATTGATCCCAAGGCAACAGATAGCCGGTAAACGATAGCAATAGGGTCAGCACCAGCAGCAATACGCCGACCACCCAGTTGAATTCGCGTGGAGGTTTATAACTCCCGGTCAGAAAGACACGGTACATATGTAGCCACACCGTAATCACCATTCCGTGGGCGCCCCAGCGGTGAATTTCCCGCATGATGCCCAGCGTCGCCACGTCCCGCAGCGCGAGAATGTCATTGAATGCGTGTTCAAGCGTGGGTCTATAGTAGAACATCAGCAACACGCCGGTGACCGTTTCCACCAGGAACAGGAAGAAGGTAATCCCCCCCATGCACCAAGTGTAAGACAGGGCGATTCCCTGTTTTTTGATCGAAACCGGATGGAGATGCAGGAAGAAGTTGGTCAGCATCACCACCACGCGGTTGCGACGGTCGTACGGCGCCGGATGCCGAAAAACGCTCTTCCAAATTTGCGACTCGCGAATATATTCGCCGATTTTCATCGGAGACCTCGATTGCGCCGTTGTGAATTAGTGAAACTCAATCTTACTGCCGTGACTTCAATTATTTTCCCGTCAGCCAAGCCTTAGGCACTGACGAAGGACTTGGGATCTTCCCATTGCCCCATCTCTTCTTGGAACTTCAGGCCTTTGTCGACTTCCAGCATGCCGTCAGCGGCGACGACGATACCATGTCGCTCCAACGGTCGCGGTGCGGGACCTTCGAAGTTGACCCCATCGATGTAAAATCCCGAACCATGGCAAGGGCACTTAAATTTTTGTTCCCCTTCCAACCAGTTCGGCGTGCAGCCTAAGTGCGTGCAAACCGTCGACAAGGCGACGATCACGTTTTGACCTTTGTAGCGATCCGTGTGCACCACCCAGATGCCACGTTCCGCTTTCCATTTGGTCGAGACCGTGCCGAAGTCGTAATCTCCCGGCGAACCGATCTTGAATTTGCTCGGGGGTTCGACCAAGACATTGGGCAAACCAAAGCGGACCAGTGCTAACAGCCACGCGCTCGCCGAACCAGCCAGCATGACCCACGCTGCCGCGAAAGCCGATGGCACTACCAGCAGTGCGGCCAAAAAGCTGCGGCGATTCTCATCCACAGGCGCCGGCACCGGCTTGGCTTTGGGCTTACGAGGTGGGACCGGCATTTTGGGCGGCAACTTCTTGCCGTCCGCAGTCGTGGCAGCCGGAGCCGCCTTCTCACCCGCTGCTTGTTTCTCACTGCGAAACGCGGCCAGCATCTCCTTGACCGACGGTTTGTCGCCGCTGGCGGTTGTTGCTGCTTTTGCGGGAGCTTCTTTTTTCTTCGCCGGAGCTGCGGAACCTGCCGCTGCTGCGGCGCCTCCCGCCTTTTGGGCACGGGCGGCCGCTAGAATATCTTTGGTCGATGTCGGTTTGGCGCCGGATGCGGCCTTTGCCTTGGGCTTTTCTGCCGCAGGAGGAGCCGCTGATTTCTCGCCACCCGCTGCTGCGCGAGCCGCGGCTAGAATGTCTTTCGTCGACGTCGGCTTCTTCGCTGGAGCTGCCGGCGTGGACTCTGCCACGGGTGCTTCCTCTGCGGGCGTTTCGGCGGTTGTTTCTTCCGGAGCAGGGGCCTCGACAACCTCCTCAGCCGGAGCGTCCGATGAAGATCCAGCGGACGCCTCGGCGCGACAAAACGCCAAGATATCCGCGGTGGTCATGTTCTTCCTGTCTGGAATCTTTGCCATGCGGTTCCAAACCAATCCCTAAAGGCAGACGAGACGCAACCAAAACAGCGCGATACCTTATCGCTTGTTGATTGTGCCAATCGCTGACAATTGCTTGAAAATTCGACTCGATGATTCAGGCGCATCGTGAGTCCCGCATCGATGAAATGCCGGGTCGCTCACAATGATTTGAGGAGCCTCAACGTATTCTCACAGCCAACGTTGATGGCGGCTGGAAGAATTCCTGTTTGACGGGTCTTCTTCGATAAGTAAAGGATTTTGGCATGAAGAAACGCGGCTGACAACCGAGAAGCTCCGTTTCCGCACCGTTTTCTCAGTTCCAAGAATGCCACTCAAGTCGTTTCCCAGGCACGAGAAGCAGACAGGAGCCCACAGCGCTGGATAATCGTTTCAGCACCTGATTTCACTCCAAGCCCACTACAAAACGGCCCGCTTGCCCCGCGCGCCACGGGGGATGCCAGGCCCTCCTGACGCCTCGATTCGGGCCTCCAGGACGCGTCGACCGAATTGAATCGTTTAGCAATTCAATGCACAATAATGAGCATGCCCTCCACTCCACCATCGCCATTGATCGCACAGCTCGACGAACTTATTCGTCGCGATCCCGCACAACGCGGGTTAATCGGAACCGAACGAGAATTTGGAGCGTTGTGTCCTGGGCACCTCGCCGCCGCTGCCGCCGAACTCGCCGAGAATGCCCGTTCGGTGGGAATCGTCACCGGCTTTTTCATCCCCGGCGGCCAACCTCCAGCCGCTGAGACCGACGGACCGCTCGGCACCCTGTTTCTAGCAGCGGTTCTGGAAAAACTGGGAGTCGAGTCCCACGTCATCACCGACAATCACTGTCATCCGGCCCTCCAAGCCGCCGCAGAGGCCATGGAATTTCCCAATGATCGCGTGCATCAAACGGTGGTCAACATAAACGAAACCGGCGAGACGTTTTTCCAATCCGCCCCCGGTAAACAATTGACGCACCTGATCGCCCTCGAACGGGTCGGTCCCTGCCACACCACCACTTCGCTCACCGGTCAACGCCGCAGCGGGACAGTTCCGCTTGAGGAATTCCATCAACTCGTCCTGCCGACCGCCCATGACCGCTGCCACAACATGCGGGGCGAAGCGATGGATGCCTATTCCGGCAATCTGCACCGCCTCTTCGAATTCGCCACCCAATCGCGTCCCAGCATCAAAACCATCGGCATCGGCGACGGCGCCAACGAAATCGGCATGGGCAGCATCCCCTGGGAAAACCTGCACCGGCGACTGGAAGGCGATCACGCCGGCCGTGTCCCCTGTCGCATCGCCACCGACTGGACCATCGTCACCGGCACCAGCAACTGGGGCGGCTACGCCCTCGCCGCCGCCATCGCCCATCTAAAAGACGCCCCGCAACACCTCGCCCCCTACGACGCCGCCCAGCAATTCGGAGTGCTCGAACATTTCGTCCAACACGGCCCCGCAGTCGACGGCGTCACCCGCCGCCAAGAACCAACCGTCGACGGTCTGCCGTTTTTGACCTACATCCAACCGCTGGAAGGGATCCGGCAGCTGTTGGGGATCGACTAGATGCAGTGATTGATCGCTTTAATAGGCCTCTGGTGAATTTATAGGGCAAAATGTCGTTTACACAAATTGAACGCCATGAAATACAAACCTAAGGGCAAACTGAAGATGCGAATTCCATTGCCTTTTTTTCTCCTCACTTGTGCCCTGTTTGGGTGCGAAAAACCTCCAGATCAACCAGATGTCACACGAAAAATTTCAACGGAGAAGTCCACAAAGCAAATCCCCGCTAATTGGCAAACGATCAGAGTGGATGCCCTTTTTTCTTTTCGTGCGCCACCTGATTTGAAAGAGGTCGACGTGCAAGGCTTCGATTCGTTGGTGGGAGAATTCGTCGGTCCAACTTTGACATTGAGCTACGATTATGGACGGTTTTCGAATTCGCTGTCTGAAGAGGAGTTTGACGGAAATTGGACCATCATCGACGGATTCCGTGCTCGCATCGCTCGGAGAGGGAACTATTGTGGCGTCCATTTTCCTGAGGTGAAACAAGCCTTCCAAGCAAAAGATCCCCCTGGGGTGAAAGAACCCGCGGAGGAAAAAGCCTCCCGAGAGGAGAGAGTGCTCCTGGATGAAGAGAGCCAGCGTATTGAAAAACAGCTCGGTCGCATGAAGATCTGGAATTCGCTGACGATGAGTATCGAGATGGATGTTGCTGATGCAGAGTTCTGTGAAATGATCTTCCGGACAATCAAATTTACCAAATGACATTCAAGCAACGATTGTACATGGATGTGCAACCACGGCCCCGCCGTCGACGGCGTCACCCGCCGCCAAGAACCAACCGTCGATGGTCTGCCGTTTTTAACCTACATCCAACCGCTGGAAGGGATCCGGCAGTTATTGGGAATTGATTAGTCGACACTGCTTATCAGAAAGCCAATGCCGTGAATCGCATTACAACTTTTCCACTGTTTGCGTCGAACCCTTCGACATAGGCTCCACAATTTCCCGCACCGACGACATATACTAAGTTGTCATTGCGTACAACGGACACATAGTGATTGCCCAAGGGCAGACTCATAGAAGACGGAGGAATCGTTCCCCATACATCGGCTTCCCACCGAACTTTATCTCCAACATAGAATCTCAGTAAATCGTCTTCGCTAAGTATGCTGCGATCATAAATCGTCACCCAAAAGCGACGCTCATCATTTGTGAACGCAAAACCTTTCTGGAGAGCGCCTCTAGTTTTCACGGAACTCAGAGGAATCACCGACTCTGCGGATGTGCCATCTAGTACAACATTGTCTCCGGAGACCGTGACTTCATTGGGGGCGTTACTAAGCACCGTCCAGTCAAGTTCCGTATTATCGTCGCCTTTGATTGTTACGTGCTGTTTTTGAATGGCCAGACCGTGCATGCCGTCGCGAAACACAAAATACGTTGAAACTCTGTCGTGACGCACAGATCCAAATTCCAACACGGTCAAATACCAATCAGGCAACGGGATCTTAAGACGTCCCTCGCAGAATCCCACAAACCTCGCCGCATCAGCCCTGTCAATTTGATAATCTCTTTTGGCGGGGAGCCCTGTGGTTTCTGGCGTCCGAAGTTCATCGCGGTTGGTTCTATTCTGGGCCGGCCTCACAACAAACAATTCAAATGCCGCTGAGAGGCTTACCGTATCGTTGTCGTCCATCGTCAAAAGACGTAAATCATTCTCTGAACAATTCCAAAGCTCCCGATTCCATTTTACGAACAACTCACGGTTCGTGATCGCTTTTTCGGCATCTGCAACTATCTCTCCTGTGCCGGCCGACAAATCATCGCAATGCCCAACGTTCACAGAAAACAGAAGTCCACTCACTAGACAAAAGCAGATTAAGTTAACCTTCACGATCGAGAGTCGTTTCATCGTGTTTCTCCGAGACAAGGAAAGTCCGAATATTTGCGAGGCATGTAAAAAAGGAGAAGGCGTCTTTTCGGAATCGTCAAATCGATGCTACCAAAAATTGCCGCCCCCCACCTCAAAAAGCCACCACTCCACCGTCCGGAATCTCCTACAACTGACGGCGATGCATCAAATTGACGAACTTTTTTTGCCGAATTGGAATGAATTCGGGAACCAATCCGAGGAATGGGCCGTCTTTATCTGGTAGCGCGACGGGCAACAACCCAGTCCTGGTGCGGATTCGCGTACAGCGAATAGAAGATCTCAATGAGCACGGAATCAGGAGTTTCTTTATGTCCGTCTTGCGACTTTCAATTCTGCTCAGCGTGGCCTCGGTTCTGGGGTGCGCAGAGTCCGTGCCGACCAAAGACCTAGCCCATGAAATCCCGACGGGTTGGGAGATGATCAAAGCTGACAATTATTTTCGATTCCGTGCGCCGTCCGACCTCCAGAAACAAGACGTACAGGGAGTCGATTCATTGGTCGGAGAATTCGTCAGTCCGACATTGACGTTATCTTTTGACTATGGAGCTTACTCTGATCCGCTCGACAGGGAGGGGTTCGACGGATTCTGGACCACGATTGACGGACGTCGTGCTCGTATCGCTCGAAACGAGGAACTCATCGGAGTCCACTTTCCGGATGTCAACGGGGGGCCGAAACAGCCTATGACTACCAAACTGACTATGATTGTCAAATTAAACGGCGCTCCTCCAGAAATTGGTGAGACAATTTTTCAGACAATCGAGTTTGGCGAATAACTTTCATGCAACATCTTTGATTTGGCACGTCATTGCCGCGCCCATCGCATCAATGCAGCTCAGCAGGAGCTTCGCCCTCCCGGTGGAACCTCAATAATCCACCACCCCCCCATCCGCATCTAACTTCGGACCCCGCCAGCGGTATTTGTAATTTGGGTCCGCCGCCACCTTCGCCAGCGCGGTTTCGTTAACATCCACGCACAGCCCCGTCCCCTCCGGCAGCGTTACATGCCCGTCGTCGGTGCGCTTCCAATGCGGCTTGACGATTGTCCCTAATAGTTCATCGTCGTACGCTTCGTGGATCAAAAATAACGGCACCGAGGCGGCGACGTGAAAACTGGCCGTCATGCCCAGATACGATTGCGTGCAGTGCGGCGCGATGGGGGTCATGTAGGCCTCGGCCAGCGTAGCGATCTTTCTCATCTGGCTGATGCCCCCTGTATATCCGCAGTCGGGCTGCACAATGTCCAACACCTTCTCCGCCAGATACGGCAGGATACCCCAAATCGTGCGGTCCCGTTCCCCGGCAGCGAGCGGAATGCGGATTTGCTGTTTCAGCCGTTTGAACACCTCAATATTTCCCGGCACCGCCGGCTCTTCCAGAAACAACAAATTGTACGGTTCGATGGCGGCGGCGAATTGAATCAGCATCGCCGGCGGCACGGCGCTGTGGGCATCGAACATCACCGTGCCATCAGGTCCGACTTTTTCGCGGGCGTTACGGACCGACTGCACCATGCGTTCAATCTGATCGGGATTGCCCGACTGCGGTTGCGGCCCGCTACCCACCTTGATCGCCTTGTCCGTGGGATAAACGCGAATCTTCTCCCGCAGTGGTCCGCCCAACAGGCGATACACCGGCACGCCCCACAACTGCCCGGTGATATCCCACAGCGCCATATCGATCCCGGCGATCGTGTGCAGCATAAACGCCCCACCGCGCTGATTCCGCTCCGCCCGATACAGCACCTGCCACAGATGCTCAATCCGCGTCGGATTCTGCCCGTCCAACATCTCAAACATCGAACTCGCCAACGCCGCCGCCACCGTCGGCACAACCCCCTTGATCTCCCCCCACCCGCTAATGCCATGATTCGTGTCGATCTTTACGTACACCCGATCCCGACAAATATGCGGCGTCAACCGCGTAATCCGAATCGAAGAAGTCCGATCCAAAACCGCCCCCGCCGGATCCGCCGCCCGAGCCTCTCCAGCAAACAACGCCGCCCCGGCCGCCGCCCCGATTGAGCCGAGTAATGTGCGTCGCGGAATATGTGTCTCATGGGATGGTAACGTCATAGTCAGCTCCTCGATGCGCTTCGCGATGTTACGGCGGCAGGATACGTAAGCCTCCATTGAACCGCGTAGCGTCGCGAATGCCAAGCCGCCACACGACTCTGACTGGCGTCTGAGAACATCCTCCAGATTCAATCATAGCCGCCGACTGGAAATACCATATCGTCTCCTGCTCCGTTGGAATCTATGCCGTCGAGCCCTATAGAGTACAGTACATACACTTCACATTTTCCTAGCTTGACCAGTTTGTACTGTAGAAGATTGTTCCAACCGTCCAATAATTCTTGTTCAACAAAAACCGGTCCAACACCTCGTCTGACTTCATCTTGCCATTGATCGGGATCCGGAAATCGATCATTTTCTTCAAAAAAGGCGTCAAACGTGCGCCCCATACGTGCTAGGTTTCGTCGTGTCACCCCTCTAGCTGTTAAATTCGGCTGCCCATAAAAGTAATAGACTCCAAGTCCCGAGAGAAATGATAGAACACATAAGAATAACGTCGTCAATGAAGGCAAGATTCCTCCGACACCTGATTTCGTCGGGCTGCTGTCACTTACATCTGTTGTTTCCATCGCCGTTCCTATTAACGATAAAAGAGCGGTAGGTCAGGCAGCAACATAAGACCGATCGATCCAAGTAGCATTTCACGACACGCTTACTTATCTGAATTCTCCGCACCCGTCTTCGCCGCTTCCTCCGCCGCAGTCACCCGTGCACGGATCTCCGCATCACACCCCTCCGCGAGGGCTTTCATCACGGGGTCTTTTTCCAGCTTCACGTTGGAGCGGACGCTGCCCATTGATTTGCGGTCGTCAATCTCGATTTCAACGTCGGTGACTTTCGGTAGATCGAACGCCATATTGCCTGGGAGCCTTTGAGGAGATTGCAAGAAGCGGCGGTATTTCGAAAGCGGGCCATTCCCGATCGACTCCGCCTAACGTGCGACATGCCGAGTTACGTTTTGACGTTCGCGAACAGGTGATACGATTCCTCAATGTAGTCAGACAGTTTCTTGTAAAGTCCCTTTTTAAATGCAGCCGTGTAGAAATACTTCTGGATCTTCTGAGCTGTTTTCAGTTCCGCGTAACCTTCGGCAAAGGCCTGCCAGCGTTTTTTCGTGCTGAGGTTCTTGTCGCCGAACCGTTTTCGCAGGTCCGATAGCGAGCGCCCCTTTCCCAAGAACTCTTCCAATGTGGCCCGGTAATCGCGTGCTAGCTTCATCGCGCCGATTTCGTTCATTGCTTCGAGGGCGGCCAATGACAACTCGGGCCAGTTGAACAAAAACTGCCACACACCGCCGTTATCAGTTTCACCGATGAAGTTGAGCAGAACATAGAACACTTTCTGGCGCCGATTCAGTTTGTTCCACAACGCACGGCGACCCGACTTTGATTTCTTGTATATAGGATCCATGAAGGCCGTAGCGTACTCCCAGATGCGGTTGTCATTCTCGTCGAAGTTAGCCCATGGATACGTGGCATTAATTTCAACGAGTGTGTCGAGTGTGACCGTCGCTACGAGGATTCTTTCTTGCTGGTTGTCGTCATCGAGGCTGAACAAGAATTCCTTCGACGAGCCTGATTTCTGTTTTGTTTTTTTCCGTGGTCGTTTTAAAAACTCTGCTTCAGCCTGTTCTATCTGTTTGACCAGTTTCTTGTGGATGGCCGGTTTCCGCGCCTGGGTCTTTTGCTTCTCTTGATCCCAGTACTCGTGGTACTCCTTCCATTCCTGCTTTCGCTTCACAGCCAGATTGTCGAGGTGCTGCCGTTGGATCGACTTCCCCTGCTTCTCGATAACGGGTTTCTTGCCTTTGACCGCGACCACCTGTTTGCGAATCTGAGCTGCGCTCGATCCTCGCCTATTTTTCCAGACGACCGTGAACTCGCTCGCATGAAGTCCCTGATCGTCGAACGTGACGAGCACGGTAAACGGCCGATCGTCAGGATTGTACATCGCATAATTCTTCTGTGCCTGCTTATGCTGGAATCCCTTGACGATCGCCTCTTGCATCCGTTCCATCAGTTCACGCTCAAGTGCCCGTCGCTCCTTTTCAATGGTCGCCTCGTCAACACCCTTTTGTTTCTCAATCTTCCGTTTCTCCTGCTTGTAGCCCTTTAGTTCAAAATAAAGGGGTTGCGGCCGGACGAATGAGCGGTGCGATTCATCCAAGGCGGTGCAGGCGGGGCGCACGAGCACCGTGGGACCGATCTCCCAGACGGCCACATCAATCCATGGATCTTGAAGTCGCATGTGTCGCAGCAACCAGATCCATACGTAATGACAACGATCCGCCATATCTCGCTTATTACCGAACAGACAGTGATGCATGTTCTTGCGACGCGTGAGATCATTCAAAGTGATGGATATTTTTCCGGAACCATTTGAAGGTTGCGCTCGTTTTTTCTTGGGAATCGTCGAGGGAAATGAGACCTTTCTCACTTTTTTTACGTGATGTTTTTTTATTGTCTGTTTTTTGGGGGCCAGCTTTTTCGCAGCCTGCTTCTTCGTGGTACGTGTTTTCTTCTGCGAAACGTCCTGGTAGCCTTTCTTTAGCTTGGAATCTATCAAACTCGTGTAAGACGCTTTCGCTTCGGACCGCGTATCAAACGTCTTCGAGAGTGTGCGCCCAGACGTACCAATGCGGCCATAGACGACCTTATGAGAATTCCCTTTCAAGGTAATGTTCCAAAACTTCTGGGACTTTCCTTCGGTGAATTGAAGTTCACGGTTCGGCATTGTAGTTCCTCGTAGCCCGCATATTTGGCAGGCCATTTCCGAAGGATTGTTCTGAACACTCCACCCTGCAACTCATGACAACGCAAAACAGCCCCGCCAATTTATCATCGTTAGCGATGGATACGCGCAACAACAACGCCCAATCACTCCCCATCTCCCCCCTCCGCACCCGCCTTTGCCGCTTCCTCCGCAGCAGCCACCCGCGCACGGATCTCCGCGTCGCACCCCTCCGCGAGGGCTTTCATCACGGGATCTTTTTCCAGCTTCACGTTGGAACGGACGCTGCCCATAGACTTGCGGCCGCCGATTTCAATGAGGGCCGCATAGACTCGTCGGCGGATGCGTGCGTCTTTATGTTTTAGATAGGGCAACACCGGGCCTTCGGCGAGCGGTCCCATTTTTATCAAATACCGCACCGAATCGTCGCCGGAAAAGAAGTCTGTCAGTGCGGTGGCCAGTGCTCGCGCGGTGGTGGGCGTGTTCAGCTCGACGAGGGCCTGCATCAAGGCGGCGCCATCGTCAGGCGAGTGATGTTTCCCGCCCATTTGCAGAATCATTTGTTCGGTGTCGTCTGTTTTCCAATGCAGGATCGCCGGGATCTGATCCTTTAGACGAAAGAAGGGCTTGCCGATGGTTTGTTGCAACACCTTGGCAACCTCCTCGCGCCGCTCGTCATCCACATCCATCCGAGCCAATGCTTTGAGAGCCTTTTCGGGACGGCTGACATTTTCCTCTTGCAGAACGCGAAGGGCCCAGTCTAATTCCGCTTCACCCGGACGAGCTTTTCCGGAAATGTCGGCGCTGCGAATGGCGTTTTCGTCCGCTTGTCGTTTCCTTTCCTCCGCCCGCAGTTTTTCCTCGGCCGCTCGTAGTTCAGCTCGGCTGGGCAGGTGCTCCGGCAATTGGGCGGCTATGGTCACCAACCCCGCATCCGCATCGACGTTTTCCGGTTGCCCCCAATCCAGGCTTTCGGCAAACACTTGTGCATTCTCAACCGGTGCTACCACAAACTGATACCGGCCGTTCCCCAAAGCCTCCATGGCGACGAGTGAAAGTTTATTTCCGCCGTTGTCGAGCGCTTCGGTTTGATTCTGCAGGTACAGTTGCACCAACTCCGGGCTCCCCTCGGCGCCGTGGACTTCGACACGCACCACTTTCTCGTCGCCGTGCTGGAGCACCAGTTCTTCAATATCGGGATCCGGGATCGGCGTCGGCAATTGCGCGCGAATGTGAATCTCGCGACCCTGCACGTCCGATACGGACCCTACACCAATTTGTTCAGCAAATTCGCGAAGATTGATCGCCGGGCCAACGAGAAACGTAAACGTATTGTCCTGCCGCCCCATATTGAGGACGCGTGGATAAGGCAAGTCGGAGCGGATCACCTTGTATTCAAAGCGGACAAATCCGGGACCCGCTTTGCCCCACTGTTTTTTGTGTTCTTGCAACGCTTTTTGTGCAGCGGCGTCTTTGTTCTGTTTGGTTTGTTGCGACGCGCGCTCCTGTGCCCCGGCATAGATGCTGTAAGCGGCGCGGAAGATTTTCCGATTCAAATAGCGATTAGCAGCAGCTGTATCCCCCACGACGTTGTTGATCACAACCGTCGCTACTTTTTCCTTGCCGAAATTGGAAATGAGCGCCTTTTTGTCGCGATCACCGCGTGCCTGGCGTCGCTTTTTCAAGCTCGCCTGATACGTTTCTTGCCGCTTCGCTTTCTCCTCGTCGCTCAAATCCTCTGCAGCGATCCCTTCGTCCGACAGCCCTGGTTCACCCTCAACAGCAATGCGCTCCTCCGCTCGATTCCGCGAAGAGACCACCATGCCGATGATCGTGCCGATGCCCAACAGAAGCACAAACCCGCCCACAATTCCGCCGATCAACAAGACCCGTTTGTCGACGCTCGCTCCGCCGCCCGACGACGACCGTGGTCGCGAACTGCCAGCCGCACGACTTCGAATGCCGGGAACTTCGACCGTCGCACTACACCCCCGACAACGAAACGTCCGCCCCGCTTTATCATCCGAGAGCTTGTACGTCTGCCCGCACGTAAAACATTCCGCAACAATGGCCATTGCCTGATTCCTTCGAGGAATTCGTCTCAGGGGTAAGTAGGCGAATACAAACGTATGCAGAAGAATTGCCAGGGCCACAGAGTGGGGCCGCTAGAAACAAATACCATATCCCAACAAAGACACCCCCGTCAAATCGAAAGCCGCCCCCCAAACAAGCCCCAACCACTGCACCCGTAGGGTGCGTCACGACGCACCTTTCTCGCGCAGTACGGTAGATACGCCTACCCCAAAAACAACGCACATTCCATTGATCCAGACCCCTGTGCCATACGTATTGCTTTTCAGACTTGAATCGGTGACTATTTACGCCACTTGCTCACAAGCTCACTGCTCGCCTTATTGCAATCTTCTGGAGTGACCCATGACAAAGAAGCGATGCGTTCTCGTTTTAATGGTTCTTGCATGTTGGGGTCTGTCGAGTATTGCCAATGCAGCCGACAAACAATCCGATATCCAGCAACGGCTTGAGGCCATTCTGAATGAGCGTGCAGCCATCACCGGCGTGTATGCCTGGGACTTCGAGTTGCTGGCACTCAAGGGGCAGCTCCCTGACATAGCCCGTCAAGGTCCCGCAGCAGCTCTCAAAGAAGCGCACCAGAATGGTTTAGCGAGCTTCAAAGAACAACCGAAAACTGGTGAAAAGGGATATACCTCAGGCAATGCGTTGTTCGACTGCAATGCCGGACGTTTCTACCTGAACGTGGAATCGGTATCAAAATGGGTGAATGGGGCTGCTCCCCATATCGCAACGCGAGTTCGTTGGGGTTTTGATGGCGAGACCTATTCCATGTGGACCCGATCTCGACAGGGAACCAGTCTACCACCGCAGGAAATAACTCCCGCGGACAGTAATCACGGTACTCGTAGCATAGCGGAAGGGGAAATCAGTAAGACCGTCCCCTCGACAGACACTTACCGGGCCTATCTCTCGACGTCGGGTACTTGTTTCTTACCTCCTTTTGTCAATCTGTTTGGCAAAGAACCACTGCCAACAAACTTAAAAGAGTTCATCGCGTCGCGCATTTCAAGCAAGAGCGTTTTGGCTGTCACCGAAAATAAAGACGGTATCATTGAGTTCTCGTTTGAATCTCCAAACGCAAGTCCTCAGTCCACAAAACCTGACAAGATCGTATTCACTTTCGATCAACGCCACGGAGGGATGCTGACTCGAGTTTCAAAATTCTCCGCCGGACTGCCGCACGCGATTGAGGAATATCTCATCGAGCCGGGAGAATGGGAAGCGGGGGTTTGGGGGCCTGCGCAAATCACTTATGTGAACTGGCTCAACGGATTTGGAAGTCGCGCAAAACTCACGCAAAGGAAAATCCGGCAGGATGTGGAGGCAAAAGAATTTCGCGTCGAAATGCCAATGGGGACGATGGTCAACGACAACATCAGCAAAATGAGCTACATCGTGGCCGATGGCTCAATCGATGAGGCCCAATCCAAGGAACGATATGTGGCGGCTCACAATGTTGTTCCGGTGTTGAGTCACGATGCCAATCAAGCTGATGGATTTACCCCGAAAGCGTTAACTGCCTGGGCCAAGACGTTGATTGCCATCAGTCTTGCAATTCTGATCGGGATAGCCGTAATCGGAATTCGCAGGTTCCGCAGAGGAAGCACCGCTTGAATGATTTTGGCGCTGCCGCCTCTCCCGCTGTATTGCGGCAGGGCGGGAACCCCGTAGGTCAGGCTCCCGCCTGACGCGAATCAAGTTTGGTAACCAACCCCACAAAACGGGAGGGCCGTTGTCCGACCTGCGCCTAATTTGCACTAGAGTAACCGCAGGTAATAATTCCCTTTATAATTTTCAATCACATTTTCGTAAGAATCAAATTCAAATGCGACTTTGATTTCTCCCCTTTTTCCACGTCCCGCCTTTTCTAATTCATCATATACAAAATCGACAATGTCTGGCTGAATTCCGTTTGTATTACTTAGCCTGAGGTATATGTCAGTCTCAAAGAATACATACGCTCGGAATTCTGGCACGCTTTGGGGGAGAATGGCGAAATGATGAAGAGGGCAAGTACTCCGGAAATGTTGACTAACATTTTTTTCCACCTGGTCAAGGTTACGGAATTCTTCTCGAGATTCTCTATTTGCCCGCTCAAAATCTTCCGGGCTAGGAACTCTGTTTGTCATTTCAACACCATTTTTCATTATTCGCGGGTGGCCCCGAAAGATTCTTTCGGGGCGGCGCAGCCGCAGGAGAGGGTTGCGAATCATCAGCAACTCTGCGGCACAGCTTTTGCCAACTTCGCGGCTCAGAAAGAAACGCTCTGGGCTACCTGCGGGGGCAGCAGCCTCAATCGTTGTTAGATGTCGGCGCTGTCGTCTCGATCTGCTTGATCGCCTCGGCGGCCATCCGGCGGGTATCTTCGTCAGGGTCCTGCAGTGCTTTGCGAAGTTCCGGAATAATGGACTTCGCGCCCGGCCCGATCTGCCCCAGATGCTGAATGGCCTGGCGGCGTTGGTAACCGCTTCCGTGTTTAATCGCCTGGACGAAGTCCGTCAGATCGTCTCCATCCTTATAGAGTTCCCGTAAGCTTTCTCTTTCCTGTTCTTGTTGCTTAAGCCACTCGCGCATCCCTTGCTCAGCCTCGTCTCGCTTCTCACCTTTCAATCCGAGTGCTTCGATCAACTCGGGAACGAGCTGCGGGTCCGGTTCAATATCGCTCAGCGCATTGACTGCCCAGCTGCGGACGAGGCGGTCCTCATCCTTCAACAGCTTGCGTAGCGCTGGTACGGCAGACTTCGCATCGAATTCCAACCCTCCCAGAATTCCGATTGCCATTGCTCGGATGGTTGTTGGATATTCTCCCGTTGCAATCTTTACAAGATAAGGCACTTCAATCTTCGTATGACCAGAAGAGATCATCGGACCAAGGTAGGCAGGAATGGACAAAGCGACCATGGTCCCTCGCTGCTTCTGTGCGTTTTCAGATTGTTGGTCGTCGTCGCTAGGCAGGCTGCCGTACACCAAATTCAACAGGTTTTCATATGTTTCCCATGGCAAGGAGTTGAGCAGCTTAAGCAAAATCGGCCCAACGGGTTTGTCCTCCGGCGTGGCAAACAGCAGCACGTAGAACATCGTAGTTCGCGTGGATGCGGTAGATGATTCGCTGAGGATGATTCGTTCCAAATCGGGCAACGCGACCTGCGCTTCAGGTCCCAAGAGCATCAGCATTTCGGCCGCCACACCGACAACATTTTCGTCAGTGTTCCTCAGCGCTTTAAGCAACTCGGGAATTAGCGGCGTTGCTTCCTGTCGAAAGTTGCCGCGTCTCTTGAGTCCCTTGAGATCAAGAGGCTCGCCCTCCCAAACCAAATCCGAAAACTCACTTACCTCGATCCTCACGAATTTAACCGCTTGTTCGCGGACCTCCGCGTCCGAGTCGTTTAATCGATCGACCCAGTACCTCAAAGGCTTGCGGCCAGCCACCGGGTCGTCCCACCCAAACACCGATGCCACACACGAAAGCTGAACCACTAGAGCAAACAGAATAGATCGTCTCATGGCGATGTCCTCGATGACGGCCAGTTGCGGGGAATATGCCTGCCGGAGCAGAAAAACCTATAAATCAAATGCAAGAAAGCGTCAATGCAGGATACCAAGCAGAGTGCTGTTGCCGTATACGCGAGAAGCCGGCGATTCGCACGTTCCGCGTTGCCTTGCAAGACTGTGTCACACTACCCCAACCGCAACCCAGCCGGCAAACTCTCACCGAATACAATCCCTTGTTCGTCCGCTTCCAACTCCCCACCATCGCGCACCAGCGTCACGAAGTGCGACGGGGCGTCGTGGTCTTCCAGCCAGTCGACGACGCGCTGCCGGGTCTCGTCCGACACGTCGCGATAGCGGTCGCCGGTCTTGCGGGTGAGTTGCATCAGCGTGAAGCCCAGGACCGGATCGGGATCTCGGGTTTTGAGTAACTTGTCGATCCAAGCTTCCACAATCGTCGGCGCCAACACGCCATTGAGCGGACCGTGCAAGGGGATGCGGGCAGCGGCGCGGCCTAAGGCCCATGCGGCTGCTTCACGAATCGCAATCGCGCCCTCGTTGCTGATGATCTTTAACAAGACCGTGCCGAGTTCCTTTTTGACGTCGAGGCTTAAGGACTCGAGCGAACCGAGCAGCCGCAGCACTTCGACGATCCCCGCGCCGCCCGAGGGCTTGCCTTTTTTCTTCGACGACTTTGGACGATTGCGAACGGCCGAGAGTAACGGAGCGGCCAATGTCCAATGTTGCCCCGCCGCTAAGCCGCCGCCAATCCGCCGCCACAAAATCCAAAACTCCGCCTGACAAGTCGGGTTGGCATGAATCAACTTGCCCTGCAATTGCCGCCACGTCTGTGCGACCCGCCAATCATCGACCGCCATGCCGAAACCGGGCCGCAGCGAATAGCCCAGCAGGTTCAGCCAACGTGCTTCGTGTGTCATGCTCAACTTGCGGCCCGCTTCGACCTCCATCAAGCATTCCCACATCTCCCGCAACAACGACGGTGGCCATTCATGCCGGCTCATCCCCGCTGCGGCCGCCAGCCGTTTGACCAATGATTTAGGATCACCCGCATCGGTGAAGGTTTCTTGGATCAAGGCCCGGCAGGTGGCAATGGTCTGTTCATCCACAAACCCCGCCGATTCGCCGCCACCAGTGTGCGCTTCGCGGTCGGTGTGCGTGGCAGCGCGGACGTCGAATTGCAACTTCCAAGTCCGCGGACCGTCGACCTCACTGCACCACATGTCCATCGTGCCAATCGTCGTCAACCGCGCGTGCAAATGCACCGGCAAGATGTTGGCGTCGGAACTGCGCGACTTGAGCACTGTCCGAATGGGCGGCAGCGCCGACATCTGTTCGCGGTCAAACGGCACCGCATCGCCCGGTTGGTCGGTCAGGCGGGTACTCGACACAAAAATCGGAAACTCAACCGGCTCGCGGATCCGCAAATGAAACGCGCGGTCGGTGAGATCGACCCCTTGTTCATCTTCAATACCAGCAGGCAACAGGCAAACCGCCGTCGTCTCGTCGTTCTCCGCCGATTCCGCCCCCACGTAATATGTCCGCGGCAACCCGGCGGCGATCTTTTCACCCACCCCGCGGCGCACCATGCCATAGTACGCCGCTCCATAGGCGACCGCCAAATCAAGCCGGTCGTTCTTGAGCACCAACGGTTGCCAATCGGACCCCGCTGCAGGCGAAAACCATTGCGACAATTGATCCAACATCCGCTCGCGCAGCGTCGTCGATTCAAACAACCCACCGTTGAATACCACAATGTCAGGCCGCGCCGGATCGTGGTCGACCGGATCATCTTCGTCGGGACGCGCATCGTGCCGGTGCGCCGATAAAAAGGCCGCCAGGTAACGCGTGATCGCCGGGTCGGGCGCGTAGGGCAGACCGAATTCTTGAAATCCCGAACTGCGTCGCGAGGGCTGCGCATCGAGTTCAACAGCAGGCAAAAAACCATCCAACAAAATCCGCCGCACATCCGCTTCGGAAACTTCTGTTTGCAATCCGCCGCCAATCAGCTTCGAACCGCCACCGGGTAGGTTGATGACAAACGTCTCCGGCGGATTCGCACCCAACAGCGCTTCCTTAGCGCGGCGACAGGTCCGCACAAGCACGCCCCATTGTCGCGGCGAAAGTTTCTTACCGCCTGCGGTCAGTTTTCCTTCGACATGATGCGCGAGCGCCAGGTCTAGGTTATCACCGCCCAAAATCAGATGATCGCCCACCGCCACGCGATGAAACCGCACCTTCCCCGCACTGCCGGGCCGGACGCGGATCAAGGTGAAGTCGCTGGTTCCGCCGCCGACGTCGCAGATCAAAATCTTCTGTCCCGGTTGCACATGATTTTGCCAATCGTTGCGATGCCGGTAAATCCACGCATAAAACGCCGCTTGCGGTTCTTCGAGCAACACAATCCGCGGCAACTGAGCTTGCGCCGCCGCCTTAACCGTCAACTCACGAGCCACCTCATCAAACGACGCAGGCAGCGTGATGGCGACGTCTTGTTGTTCCAACGGATGTTCGGCAAACCGATGATTCCAGGCCGCACGGATATGCGCGAGAATGCGGCTGCTGACATCAATCGGCGAAAGCATTTCAACATCGTCCGCCCCATGCCAAGGCAGCAGCGGCGAGGTACGGTCGACTCCCGAATGACACAACCACGACTTGGCCGAACCAATCTGACGTCCGGGAACCGTCTCACCATGATCTCGCGCAAATGCCCCCATGATGTAGGAGCAATTCTCATCGCCCCAAGGCAACCGAAGTGCGCCAGCGGCAAATTCCCCCGCAGCCGGTTGATAATGAAACGACGGCAATGTCTCGCGCGCTTCGACCTCCCCGGCAGCGACCAGTTGCGGAACTTCAAACGTACAAACCGTGCCACTCTCATCCTCAGTATCGACAAATGCCACCGCGCAATTCGTCGTTCCTAAATCAATACCAACGACAAACCGGCTCAGCGTACGTTCGTTTTCCGTAGAATCAGGCATAGTGGAAGAAGAGCAGGGGGGGGATTTTAGTGAGTCGGGATATTAACCACGGAGTGGAAAGAGGCTATAGGCTTTAGGCCGTAGTCCATAGGAAAGCATTGGCAGCCTAATCCTAAGGCCTACAGTCTAGAGCCTACAGCCTAAATTCTCCGTGGTGAAACAAACGCAGGCGCGCACCGCGATCGTAGAATCCCCGCCGGTCACAGGCAAGCGTAGCGCCGAATGCGATAGCAGCCCGTTGAAGAATCAGAAACCTCACTAAGCTGGGTGCCACTGCTGGCTTGTCCAGCAGTGCTTTTGCCAACAATACGGTTTTCACTGGCGGACAAGCCCAATCCTGTTCGGCACGGAATTTGCGCCATGGGCTTTGGTAGTCTTTCATAACTGCCAATTTGACGGAGAGGCGCCCTGTGGCCAGGAAGAAAGCGAAGCGGGTTTCCGATGCGGATTTGACCGGACTGAAATATCTGAAACGAATCTCTTCGCTGCTCAAACGCTTGCGGCCCGTCGGCTGCGAACGGGACAAAGCGGGCAATCGCGACTTGTTTTTTGATCAGTATTGCGGGTTGATACTGCTGTACATGTTCAACCCGATCGTCACTTCGCTGCGCGGCATGCAACAAACCAGCCAACTCAAAAAAGTGCAGCGCTTGCTGGGCTGCCAACGGGCTTCGCTGGGTTCGTTGTCCGAAGCGGCACGTGTGTTTGACCCGGAATTGCTGCGGGAAATCGCCGGTGAACTGCTCCAGCGCGCTCCGCAACGCGCCGACTGCGACCCGCGGCTGAAAGACTTCGCGCAGACCTTGACCGCCGTCGACGGCAGCCTGCTGAAGAAGCTGCCGCAAATCACGCAGGCCTGTTTTGCCACCCGCAACGATCGCGGTTTTAAGCTGCACGCGCACTTTGAAATCCTCAAAGGCGTGCCTGTCAAATCGGCAGTCACCGACGCCAGCGGCCAAGGACCGGCCAATGAAAAAAACGTGTTGCGCAGCCAATTGGAACCGGATCGCTGCTACGTGATCGATCGCGGTTACGAACAATTTTCGCTGTTCAACGCGATCGTCGATGTCGGCAGCAGCTACGTTTGCCGCATCCGCAACGACCGCGCGTTTACGGCTGACGAGGTTCGCGAACTGGACGAGGAGGCGCGGGCGGCGGGCGTGTTGGAAGACGCCATCGGCCAACTCGGTTCGCCCAAATCGCGACGGATTGAGCATCCGCAGCATCGCGTGCGGCGGGTGGTGATTCGCGCCGAAACGCATCCCAAGCGAGGCGGACGCAAGCGGGCCGCTGCCACGCACGACGTCGTGCTGGTGACGAACTTGCTGGACGTGCCGGCGGAAATCATCGCGTTGATTTATCGCAGTCGCTGGATGATCGAATTGTACTTTCGGTTTTTGAAACATGTGCTGGGCTGCCGCAAGTTATTAAGCGACTGTGACAACGGAATCGAAATTCAAACGTACTGTGCGATCATCGCTTGCCTGCTGATCAGCCTAGTGACCGGCCGCAAGCCGACGCTGCGGACGTATGAAATGCTTTGTTATTACTTCCAAGGTTTGGCGGATGAAGAAGAACTACTGGCCCACATAAACCGTTTGCCGCCGCACGCCACGACAAGCGTCTAACCCCACTCGCTCCGCGACTCCCCGCAGATGACGAGCCGCTCAACGCTGCGCTGAGACAACTCCCCACCCCACCAACCGCAGCCCTTGCAGCCACGCCCTCCCCCAAAAAACAAGCAAACACACCGCCACCTTGCCATCACGCCCAACAATAGCAACAATCGAGCCGAACAGGATTGGGACAAGCCGCCAGTGGCACCCTTCGACAACGGACTGTTAGGCCATCACTTCGCTGATCGGCGTCGGATCGCTAACCAAGTGCGTTGGGCGGCCTTGCGGCGTGTAGAGCATTTTGTCGGGGTTGATCCCCAACTTCGAATACACGGTCGACACAAAATTCTCCGGAGAGAGGACACGGTCGATGGCCGTATAGCCTTTGCGATCCGTGGCGCCGACTACGGTATTCCCAGGCGTACCGCCACCGGCCATCAAGACCGACATGGCGTTGGCCCAGTGGTCACGTCCCGGTGCCGTACGTCCGGCGAGTTGTGAAATCTTCGGCGTGCGGCCGAATTCGCCCAAGGCGACGACGATTGTCGTTTCCAACATGCCCCGCTGGTCGAGATCTTCAATCAGCGCCGACACGGTTTGGTCCCACTTCGGCAAACGTTTGCTACAAGCGGGGAAGATGCTGCCGTGATGGTCCCAGCCACCGTCGTAAACGGTGACAAAAGGGACACCCGCTTCGACCAAACGGCGAGCCAATAGACAGCGTTGCCCAAAACCGTCGCGGACATACGCTTCACGCGTTTCGTCCGTTTCGCGACTGATGTCAAAGGCCTCTTGGGCTTGCTGCGAAGTGACCAGATCGTATCCTTGCGAGAAGTATTCGTCGTATCCGCCGATCGGGTCGCCGGCCGCCTTGTCGGCAATCCGCCGCATTTTGTCGACCTGCGCACGAATATCGGTCCGTCCCGAAAAACGTCCGGTGCCCAACCCATCGGGCAGGGCGACATCGCGGACGCGGAATTTTTCTTTGTTCGGATCGTCTGCCACAACAAACGGAGCGTACTTGGCACCCAAGAAGTTGGGGCCGCCCGAACGCGCCATACGCGGCATCGAGAAGTATTGCGGCAAGCCGGTCGGTTGGCCCAATTCGTGCGAGACCACCGAACCCATGCTGGGATGAAAACTGACAAACGCACCGCAGCCAACCGGAATCCGTGGCGGCGCACCGGTCATCATGTAGTGGTTGCCCGCACCATGGTTGCCTTGGTTGTGTCGGATCGAGCGAATCATCGAGAACCGGTGCAAATTGCTCGCCAGTTTCGTCATGTGCTCCGAGAAGTGGACCCCCGGCACGGACGTGGCAATCGGATCAAATTCGCCGCGAATTTCCGCCGGCGCCTCCGGCTTGGGATCGAACGTCTCAAAATGGGTCGGTCCGCCGTCCATCCAAATCAAAATGCAATTCGTCGCCTTCTTGCGACCGTTGGCCACAGCATCACTCGCGTGCGCTTGCATCCGCAATGCGTCAACAAAGCTTCCGCCAAACAGTGCACCTAAGCCCAACTTCAGGCAGTCACGACGTCGAAATCCTTCGCAATTGGTCGAAACGGTCATTCAAGAATCCTCAATCAAAGTCTTTTCGCTAACTCCGGTTGCCGTACGAATTGAGATATTAGTATATCCTGATGAACACCCTTTGCCCAGACATCCTGACCAGTTTATCCTGGCCAAGGGTGGTCGTGTGTACACTTTGCTGGTGGGGTGTCCAGTATCATTTTCGGCATTCACCCGACGTGAATATCAATCCCGTCGGTATCACCGTCACGGTTTGACGCAATGAACCCCTACCAACCTCGACTCTGTAGGAGGGCGTAGGCTGTTTAACTAAACACGTTTCCCACTTATCATTCAGCCACCGTTTTCGGTTGAGTCATCAACGACACCACAATCAACGTCAAAAATCCCAACGGAATCGTCACAATTCCCGGTTGGCTGAATGGCACCAGTGCGTCACCAGCCGGTAGGCCATAAACTTTGGTGTAGGTATCCGCGCTCAGCAGAATCCACCCCAGGGAACTGGTCATGCCGACCACGACGGCGGCGATGATTCCTTGTCGTGTCGTCCCTTTCCAGAACAACAACATCACTAGCGCCGGCAGATTCGCCGAAGCAGCTACGCTAAAGGCCCAGCCGACGAGATAACTGACGTTCATCTCTTTGAACACGATGCCCAACACAATCGCGATCGCACCGACGAAGACCGAAGTGATCTTTGCCACGCGGACTTTTTCGCCGTCGTTCAACTCCACACCAAACGCATGTGTGACCAAGTCGTGCGTGACTGCTCCGGCAGAGGCCAAAATCAATCCACTGACCGTGCCCAGCACCGTCGTAAAAGCAATCGCTGAAATCGCCGCGAACAGCCATTCGTTCATGCTCCGCGCCAATAGCGGCGCTGCCATGTTGCTGTTGGTGACATCCATCGACCCGCTAGTCATCGCTCCCAGTCCCATATAGAGCGTGAGCACATAAAAGAATCCGATGCTGCCGATGCCCACGATCGTACTCTTCCGCGCGGCGGCGGCGTCTTTGACCGTGTAATAACGAATCAAAATGTGCGGTAACGAAGCGGTCCCGCAAAACAGCGCCAGCATCAGCGACAGAAAATTCAATTTGTCCAGCAGTTTGGTGCTGCGGATACCACTAAACGTGGGATGCTCGCCCGGACGCAACACTTGGCTGCCGGCGGTCGGTTTTTGGAAATAGACCGTCGTCGTGGTCCCATCCGGTTCGGTGATTTTCTGATTGCCCCACAGCACGACTTCGCTGTTTTGCAGCGTGCTGAAAAACGAAAGAAAGCCGAGCTTCCCGGTCCGCGACTCCCCGCCGGGCAACTTCGTCACATTCCCCACCGGATGCAATTCCGCCTCACCCTTTTTTGTGCCTTTGACTTGGCCGTTGACCAGCGTTTCCCCGTCCGTGGTATGCGTTTCCGACTGCGCTTCACGCAGCACCAATTGGCCCGGCGCGATTTCGGCTTCGCTCCAAACAGAGACGACCCCCGTTTCGTTATTTCGAAAGCGGCGAAAATTCGTGTCGGCCCATGGCCCCTCAGGCGGAATCGGGGTTGTCCCTTTCAGCGCAGGGAGTGCGGCAAACTCCGCCCCGCTGCTTACCGGACCGAGTGTTTGAAACTCATAACCATCCTCTCCGCCCGCTTTGACCTCAAATCCACGCTCAATAATCATCCACGTCAGAATGGCGCTGAACAGGACTAATAGCGAACCTTTGAGAAACTGCACCCAGGTCGTTGAGACCATCCCAGCGGAGACGACGATCAGAATCACCGTCACACCCACTAAAACAACTCCCACCCAGTGTGGAAATCCGAGCAGCGGTTGCACCAACACGCCCGCGCCGACCATTTGTGGAATCAGATAAAACACACTGACCGCCAAAGTGCTGATCCCCGCGGCCAATTTGATGCCTCGCGATTCAAACTTCGCATCCAGCGCGTCGGCAAATGTGAACCGCCCCAACCGCTTCATCGGTTCGGCGATCACAAACAATGCCACAATCCAACCCGCGAGATAGCCGATTGAGTACAAAAACCCGTCGTACCCATAAAAGGCAATCATCCCGCAGATGCCCAAAAATGATGCCGCCGACAGGTAATCACCCGCAAAGGCAATACCATTGACGAACCAGGGGATCTGACCGTGCGCGGTGAAATAACCCTGTGAAGATTTCGCCTTGCTGCCCAGATAAAAACTGAGCCCCAATGTGATGGCGACGAACAGAAAGAAGAAGACAACAGCCTGGGTGGAGGGTTCGTAAATCATTTCTCCACCTCTTTCGCGGCGACGTCTTCATCGTCCGGTTGGCACATCCAGCCGTAAATCAAGGCCAGCAGCACAGCGGCGATGATCAAGCCAAATCCGTACAAAATCGCCAGATTCACACCGGCAAAGGGCAGGACTTCCATGGTTTCCGGCGCAAAAGCGTTCAGAAATACAAACCCGCCGTACAGCAGCAGGTACACACAGAAGAGCACCATCCCGATTCGCGCGTTGCGTTGTCGCATATCAACCTCGTCATGAGTTGCTGAGATATTTGGGAAACAACCAGGATAACGAGCCTCGTTGACGGACGAAACCGTGTCCATCGGGTATTACCGCTCCTCTCAGCCACTCGATTCGCGATGCAGGCCGTAGGAACCGTGCATCCTGCCGTGACAACCGCTCACTTCTCTTTTTCCCAAGACCTTAATATCATCAGGGGCACAAATGCTGATTACAGACAATATTGGCCGGAAAAAACCGGATTCTTAGCGGAATAGCGTAGACAGGGAGAGGTACCGATGGCTGGCGGAAATCCGTTTGGGGCAGAAACGAAAATCAAAACCGTGGGGGGCGAATACACCATCTTTCGGCTGGGCAAGCTGATTGAGGATGGGATCGGCCATATCGAAAAACTGCCATATTCCATCCGCGTCCTGCTGGAAGCCTGTCTCCGCAACGTCGATGGCTTTGTCGTCAACGAAAGCGACGTCACCAAATTGGCCGCTTGGGATGCTAAAAACGTCGCCCGCGACGAAATCCCCTTCAAACCGGGCCGCGTGGTCTTGCAGGACTTCACCGGCGTGCCCGCTGTCGTCGATCTCGCCGCTCTCCGCAGCGCCATGGTCCGTATGGGAGGCGACCCGCAAAAAATCAATCCGCTCGTCCCCTGCGATTTGGTCATCGACCACTCCGTGCAGGTCGACGAATTCGCCACCCGCTTCGCCCTGGAACACAACGTCCAACGTGAGTTCGAGCGGAATCAAGAACGGTACCAATTCTTGCGGTGGGGCCAACAGGCGTTTGAGAACTTCCGCGTGATCCCGCCGGCCACCGGCATTGTCCATCAGGTGAATCTGGAATACCTCGCCAAGGTCGTGCTCACCCGCGATGGCGTTGCCTTTCCCGACAGCCTGGTCGGCACCGACAGCCACACCACGATGATCAACGGCCTGGGCGTCGTCGGTTGGGGCGTGGGCGGCATCGAAGCTGAGGCGGTCATGCTCGGACAACCGATCTACATGCTCACGCCGGAAGTTGTCGGCTTCAAACTCTCAGGAAAACTCCCCGAGGGAACCACCGCCACCGACTTGGTACTGACGGTCACCCAAATGTTGCGAGCGCATGGCGTGGTCGGCAAGTTCGTCGAATACTTCGGCCCGGGCCTGGAACAAATGAGCCTCCCCGACCGGGCGACTTTGGCCAACATGGCGCCCGAATACGGTGCCACAATGGGCTTCTTCCCTGTCGATGATGAGACGCTCGCCTACATGCGCCGCACCGGACGCACCGACGCCGAAGTCGATCTCGTCGAGCGATACTACAAAGAACAGGGAATGTTCCACACGGCCGAATCCGCCGATCCGGAATTCACCAGCACGTTGGAGTTGGACCTGAGCACCGTTGTCAGTTCCATGGCCGGTCCCAAACGTCCGCAAGATCGCATCTTGCTGACCAACATGAAACAACAATGGCGCAAGGACTTGGCGGAAACGTTCGGCAAGTCCGCCCCCTCGGCGCCCGTCACCGTGCAGGACAACGGCAGCACCTCGCAGATCACCGATGGCGCGATCGTCATCTCCGCCATCACCTCTTGCACCAATACCAGCAACCCCTCGGTGATGTTGGCCGCCGGCTTGTTGGCCCGCAAAGCCCGAGCCAAAGGACTCAACCGTCAGCCGTGGGTAAAAACCAGTCTCGCTCCCGGCAGCCGTGTGGTGACCGAATACCTCGAAAAGTCGGGCCTGAACGAAGACCTTGACGCACTCGGCTTTCAAACGGTCGGCTACGGTTGCACGACCTGCATCGGCAACAGCGGCCCGCTCCCTACGGCCGTTTCCGAAGCAGTCACCGAAGGCGATTTGGTTGTCTCGGCCGTTCTATCCGGGAACCGGAATTTCGAAGGCCGCATCAACCAACAGGTCAAAGCCAACTACCTCGCCAGCCCGCCGCTGGTGGTCGCCTATGCCATCGCCGGTACGACCGACATCGATCTCAGCAAAGATCCGCTGGGGAAAGACGCCGATGGCAACGACGTATTCCTCAAAGACATCTGGCCCACGCAAAAAGAAATCATCGATACAATCGCCAGTTCGCTGGACGCCGAAATGTTCGCCACCCAATACGCGCATGCCGCCGACGGTCCGCCGGAGTGGCAGGCGATTTCCGGAGCCGAGGGGAACCTCTTCGCCTGGGATGAAAAAAGCACCTACGTCCAAGAGCCGCCCTTCTTTGTCGACATGCCGGTCGAGCCGCCGCCGATTGCTTCGATCAACGGCGCACGCTGCCTGGTCTCCGTCGCCGATTCGGTCACCACCGACCACATCAGCCCCGCCGGCGCTATCAAACCCGATGCACCTGCCGGATTGTATCTCCAAGCCGAAGGCGTGCCCGTCAGCGAATTCAATAGCTACGGCAGCCGTCGCGGCAATGACCGTGTGATGACCCGCGGCACATTCGCCAACATCCGCCTGCGTAACCAACTCGCACCGGGCACCGAAGGAGGCGTGACGACCTATCTGCCGACCGACGAACAAATGTCGATCTACGATGCGTCACTGAAGTACAAAGAATCCGGCACGCCGTTGGTCGTTCTGGCCGGAGCGGAATACGGCACCGGCTCCTCGCGCGACTGGGCTGCGAAAGGAACCTACCTGCTCGGCATCCGCGCAGTGATCGCTGTATCTTACGAGCGGATTCACCGCAGCAACCTCGTCGGCATGGGCGTATTGCCTTTAGAATTCCAAACCGGCGAAAGCCGCGACGCCCTGGGACTGGACGGCACAGAAACCTTCGACATCGCCCTGACCGACGACATCAAACCGGGCCAAGACGTCGAAGTCACCGCCACCAAAGCCGACGGCAGCACCATCAAATTCACCACCCGCTGCCGCATCGACACCCCGGTCGAAGTCGAGTACTACCGCAACGGCGGAATCCTGCACAAGGTGTTACGAGACTTGGCCGCGAGTTAATCTCGCCAAGCCACAAACACAATGGAGCGCTCCCATCACCGACTCCACCCCCAAAAGCCGCCTCCCACGCACGGGCACGCTGGTGCTCATCGCTGTGGTGTTGCTGATTGGTGGTGGGGCGTTGATGGTGTGGTTGCCGTATCATCGCAATCAAGTGGTTATGGCTGAGATTGAGAAACTGGGAGGAAGAGCAGTAACAGAGATCGTTCGTCCTGCGTGGATACCGGATGCAATAGACGACCAATACTTGGCAGTATTCGAGAGAGTATGCTGGATTGATTTGTTCGATACCCAAGTCACTGACGCAGGGCTTGAATGTCTCCGAGGACTGACCAACCTTGAAACTCTGCTCCTTAACAGCACCCAAGTGAGTGATGCGGGACTTGAGCATCTCCAAGCGCTGACCAACCTCGTTGACTTTTCGCTCGCCGACACCCAAGTCAGTGACGCAGGGCTTATACACCTTCGAAAACTGAATAATCTTGATTATTTATCTCTCGACAGTACACAAGTCACTGACGCTGGGCTTGAGCATCTCCGAAGGCAAACAAAGCTAACGGTCCTTGATCTCGACGACACCCAAGTCAGCGACGCTGGACTTAAGCATCTCCGAGGGCTGACCACACTTAGAGTCGTGTGGCTCCGCAACACACAAGTCAGTAATGCTGGATTAGAACATCTCCGTGAATTGATCAACGTCAATCGCCTCTCGCTTACAAATACTCAGATCAGCGATGTCGGATTGGAGCATCTCAAAGGATTGACCAACCTTGAATCCCTATCGCTCGACAGCACTCGAGTCAGTGATGTTGGGCTTGAACATCTCCAAGGTCTGACAAATCTTCAGCGTCTATTCCTCTTCAAAACCAACGTTACGAATGCAGGAATCAAAAAACTCCAGAAAGCCCTACCTGATTGCGAAATCGAATGGACACCACCATCGGAATAACGCCGAACCACTGACACAAATGAGCGTCCCCCATGACCGACTCTGCCCCCAAAAGCCGCCTACCACGCACGGGCACGCTGGTGCTCATCGCCGTGGTGTTGCTGATTGGCGGTGGGGCGTTAATGGTGTGGTTGCCGTATCATCGTGAGCAACAGGTGATTGCTGAGGTCGAAAGACTTCGTGGACGAACGGGAATTACTATCGTTCGTCCTTTCTGGGTCCCGGATGCGATCGATGATGAGTATTTGGGGGTGTTCGAGAGAATAGCTTTTGTTGAATTCTCCAATCCCCTGGTCGGCGATGCGGGACTTGAACATCTTCATGGGCTCACACACCTTGAATCCCTTTCCCTTTCAGAGACCCAAATCACGGATGTAGGGCTTAGGCATCTTCGGGGGTTGACCAACCTTCAGTGGCTAGTCCTCGATAATACGCGGGTTCGCAATTCCGGTCTTCAGCACCTCCGACCGCTAATCAAGCTGAAATACCTATATCTCAACAATACGCAAATCAGTGATGAGGGGCTTGAGCACATCCGAGGGTTAACGAAACTCGAAGAACTGTCACTAAATGGCACTCAGGTCAGTGATGTCGGGATTGAACATCTACGCGGGTTAATTAACCTGAACTGTCTATGGCTTGGCAACACCAAAGTCAGCGACGATGGTCTAGTGCATCTTCAGGGGTTAACCAATCTTGCCGACATCTCCTTTAGCAGCACTCTAGTCGGTGATGAGGGCATTGAACATATCCGAAAGCTAACTGACCTAATGTACCTGTCGTTCGATGACACTCAAGTGAGTGATAGCGGGCTTGAACGCCTGCAACGACTAACCAACCTTCGCTCCCTAAACGTCAGCAACACAACAGTTACACGAACAGGAATCGAAAGGCTCCACCAATCTCTACCCAATTGTATAATCAATTGGACGCCCCGAGTGAAAAGACTCCAAATCAATGACATAATTGAGCGTTTACCATGACCGACTCCGCCCAAAAAAGCCGTCTACCACGCACAGGCATACTGGTGCTCATTGCTGGGGTGCTCCTAATTGGCGGTGGAGCGTTGATGGTGTGGTTGCCGTATCATCGGGAGCAGAGGGTGAGTGCTGAGTTTCAAGGGTTGGGCGGAACTACAGGAGCAAGGATCTTTCGTCCCGCCTGGATTCCAGATGCGGTTAGTGATGAGTATTTAACCGTGTTCGAGAGAGTAAGCATAGTTGATTTATCTGAGACCCACGGCAGTGATTTGAGGCTTGTGCAACTCAGGGGGCTGACCATGCTTAAGGTACTAGATCTCCTTGGCACCCAAGTGAGTGATTCAGAGCTTGAGCATCTTCGAGGACTGACAAATCTTGAGAACTTGCAGCTCAGGTATACCCAAGTCTCTGATGCTGGGCTGGAACATCTCCGAGGACAAAAAAATCTTGCGTACTTGGCGCTCGGCGACACGCAAATTAGTGACGCAGGGCTTGGGCATCTTCGAGGACTGACAAACCTTCAACATTTAGCTCTTGACAACACTAAAATCAGTGATGTTGGCCTAGAGCACCTCCGTGGGCTGACCAACCTTGGGTACTTGTTTGTCGAAGACACATATGTCACGCAAGCAGGGGTCGATAAACTCCAGAAAGCCCTACCCGATTGTCGTATCAGTTGGACACAATCATCGGAATAACACCGACACGCATGAGCGTATGCCATGACTGACTCTGCCAAAAAAAGCCGCCTCCCACGCACGGGCACGCTGGTGTTTTATGATTGGCATTGCAGCCTTGATGGATTGGGGCCATCTCACCGGGAACAACAGTTTCAGAAATCATTCGCCCTGACTGGATTCCAGTTACATTAGACGCCTAATCAGAGTCCCGTTCACGGGACTTCCCCCGCGGAACGCAGGTATTCGCCCCGCCGTTTACGGCGGGGAAACTAGCGTCACCTCGCGCCGCTGAGCCTCGTTCACGAGGCTTCTCGCTGTACGGCTTGAGCCACGGCCGCGCGGTTTTAGCAGAACGCAAGCCCCCGCCGTAAACGACGGGGCGAATACCGCTGTGCGGAAAACCCGGTCAACCGGGCTGGCCTCAGGCGCTGGCCGGAGATCGGGCTGAGAGGAACGCTTCGCTCAAATTCTCTTTGCCACCTAGGACCGCAATATGCTATAATTTCAGCATGAACCCAACCGCTAACAATACCGCATTCGACCGAGCGACTGATCCGTTGCTGAGCATTCTCAGTCCTGACCAGGCGCACCGGATTATTGATTTTCACGCCGATGCCGAAATGCAGGCACGCATCGAAGTTCTTGCTCACAAAGCGAACGAGGGTGAACTGACGGACGAAGAGCGGGCCGAATACGAAGGCTACGCGCAGGCCAACCGGTTCATCGCCGTCTTGCAAGCCAAGGCGCGACGATGAGTGCACGATCGACCGCTAATTTCCTGACCATCATGCTGATGATCATGTCTGCCGTATGGTTGATGCTGGGATATCTCGAACCCGCTGTTTCGCGAGAGACGCGAAATATGGGGGGATATACGAATTTGTCGTTGGGTGTTGGTGCCGTTATTTTCTTTTGGATGGCGAAGCGGGAGCCTCGGACGAAACCGGACAACGACGCTAAATGATTCCGTCTTGCTAGTATCCCACTTAGAATGGTGACCGCCTTAGGTGTAGCTGTGTTAAGCATTGAAGAAGTTGGCGGGGGATGGTTCGGCGGCGGAGTCTACGCTACAACGATTTCGATCGATTGCGCATCCATTATTCAATTCAAATCGGATTGGGCGGAAGCATTGCGTTGGATTGCTGAGTGGCGTGAGCGCCGAGTTGGCCAATCAGGAGACGTGACGTTTTTGGTCAGGTCTGAAACGACGGCGGGATCAATGGGCGCGTTCAAGGCGTTTATTGGCGAACAATTGCTAAACAATCCATTGCCTCCTACTGAATTGCAAGGTCACCGAGTCGATGTTGCACTTTTCTTGCTACCGGAGATGGAACAGTATTTGGATCTCATTGTATATCCGAATGGCAATTGAGCGGCGCGCATTTTATGACTTTGGATCGCTCTGCAACGCGAAATGAATGAACGTTTTTTGGGCGCGCTCGATACAGAGTCCCGTTCACGGGACTTCCCCCGCGGAACGCGAGTATTAGCCCCGCCGTTTACGGCGGGGAACACAGCATCACTTCGCGCCGCTGAGCCTCGTTCACGAGGCTTCTCGCTGTACGGCTTGAGCCACGGCCGCGCGGTTTTAGCAGCACGCAATCCCCCGCCGTAAACGACGGGGCTAATATCGCTGCGCGGAAAACCGGGTCAACCGGGTTTGGCTGCTACACTCGCAATCAGCCAACAGCGCAAAAAAAAAATCCCGCCGTGCTGTCCAATTGACAGCCGGCGGGAATCCGGACTTGCGGGAATCCTTAACGTTGCATGCTTGTAAAGTCTTGGTCTGCTATTCGACGCGTGTCTCGAATTTCACGGCGCCGCCTTCTCCTCCCGCAAGCGGTTCATCCAACTCCCAGCGGAGAATCAGACTTCCCGCACCGTTGTCTTCGGTGACAAACTTGCCGGCGTGGTCCGAGGTCGCAGTCCCTTCAACATAGCTCAACCGCACGGTGAGGTTGTCCATGATGACCACTTCGTTCACCGGCAGGTCGCCAATGTTATCGTAGCGAATCGTGAAGGTGACGATCTCTCCTTTTTCAGCCACATGTTTGTCAGCCAACTTCACAAGACGAATCTGACCCTTGCTCTTGTCGGGATCGTCGGTAGCGGCCAACTCTTGTGCAGTCCAGGTGGAATACACTTCGTTGGAGCCGGTGGTTTTGGCGGCCAGCACCGGATAGGCGCGATGCGACCAAACCGCTGCTGCTTGCACGGCTTTGCCAATCACGGCCGCTTCGTCCTGAATCAACTCGCCAGCGACGATAAACTTGTAATCCTCGAAGGCGTTGATCAACTTCGTGTTTTCGACCAAGGTGACCGGCTTGTCGACCAACGACGTAATCATGTCGCGATCCAGGCCACTGGCACGTTTACGCATCCGCACCCGCTCAGTGCCCAGGTTTTCTTGATGCTCGACGATCGCCGTGCGGTTGTAGTAGTTCACGCCGTATTCCGAGACTTCCGAACCGACCGCCTGATCGATGTCCGTTCCTTCACCCAGTGTGCTGATGACGCTCACTGCTGCAAAACGCGGCGAGTAGACAGCGACGCGGTTCGATTTTTTAATATGCCGCTCGCCGATTTCATCGCGGTACTCAGCAATCGCATCCTCAGGATCGAAACCGCCCAAGCCGTAACCTGTGTAGTGCACCGACGTGGCCCGGTCGCCGCCGTCGTAAATGTATTCGTCCGGATATTTCGCTTGCGAGGCTGTGTTATCCTCGGTGATCATCGTTGGCATCGCCGGCGGAAACAACGCATGCCCGCTGCCAAAGCCGACGCCGCCGGCTGAGTTTCCATCCAGGCAATCCTCAGGGCAGTACTCCGTCCCCATACTATGGCCGGACAGTTGTACAATTTCACCCGCCGTCGAGTTGCGACGCGAATTCACACGTTCGGTTTGAGCCGATTCAACATGCACGGCCGATTCCACCGGGGCGGTGACGCCTGCGGGCGTCTCCTCAATGGCATTGACGGTGAGTGTCTCGGTGTCGGTACCGAATGGATCACCGGAGATTTGGTTCCGGCTACTGGAACAAGAGCACAGTCCCAATAACAACAGTGCGGCGGGAACATAGCCCAGACGCATTGCCGCATGTCGCCATCGCTGTGCTGCGCTGTCTGTTTTTTGAATTGTCATGTTCCCGTGTCTCTGTATGTTGCCCGGAGTGTGGTATCGCAGTGTGTACAATGGACTGAATTGATTCGCTGGCTAAAAACTCTATTTCGTAATCATCCGTCCGGATGGGGCGACCGCTTGACCAGGTGGTTGGGCTGTCGCCGAGACAGCAATCGGCGCTTGGTCGCCGAAGAAATCATTGTTGTTCCCTTGCATCAAGGGGACACGGCCTCCCAAGCGGACAATGGCCATCGGCCGTCCGTAGTAATCGGCGGCGGCGAGTGCATTTTGTTGCGGCGCCAAAACTTCCACCGGGACCTTTGCGTCGAATTTGATCGGATTGGCCAATTGCGGTTGTTCCAGATAAATCACTTTGGTGACCATCCGGCCGTTGAGCGCCAACTCGATTTCTTTGTCGGAGAATGTAATGGGGATCGGGAAGTCAGCCGCTCTACCGCGCGGAGGATGCAGTCGATCCAGCAGTTCGATGCTGGGATACAACTCTGCTCCGGGATGTTGCGGCATGTGACTGATTCGAAAGCGATAGACATGCCCGACAAGCATGCCGATCTGTCCGGGGGCCGGGGATTCGTTGGCCTCTCCGCCAGCTCCGTAGAAGGTGACTTGTCCGTCTCCGGGAAGTTCCACCCGCACCGGCTGAAAGTAGTGGCCGTCGGCTTTGCCGATCAAGCCCGCCCAACGTCCGGCGACACCTGGCGGCGTGTTTTGGTTCAACGGGTAATAGCGGCCTGAGGACTGAGCCCAAGCCGTAGACCCCGTAGCCCATAATGCCAGTCCCGCGAAGAGGATGGTCAACGACCGGCTAGTCATGTTTCGGCGGACGAATCCGACGAGTAGCTTTGCCGTATCTTGCCGTGTCTGTTCAATGCGCCACATCACGATTGACGTTCCAGGCAATAGAGAAAAAGTGGTTGCGACCGATAAATTGTGTCGTCACTGCCCAAGCGTTTTATCGCTCGGGGCGTTCCGACGTCTCGCGTTTTAAATACTGTTCCCGCCGCGGGCCGGAGACCGTGCCGCCCTAAATGCTGGCGGCACGGTTCCGGTTAGATTGGCAGCGGTCGTCACATAGCTCGCCGAGTGCTTACTGTTGGGCACCCGGAGGGCAGTTTTGCAACTGGTTGCCGTCGAGGATCGTACGCAGCTCGATTTGGCTCGCACGGTGTTGCTTGAGGTGCTCGATCGGTTTCGCACCGTAGTGGCGTTCCTCGTACTCCACGTAGTTGACGGGATCAGGCAGATTGATACCCGGCTTGTGCTTAACATCAATCAGCAGGTCACGCGTCGGTTTCGGAATGTGCGTTTTGGTCAAGTTCCGAACCGTGTGCGACCGCAGTCCAGCAGGACCGCCGTACGGCAAGTGCGGAGGACCGGGCAATCCGATCGGCGTACTGGTCATCGGCTGACCCCAAATCGGAGTTCCGTTGACACCACTGACCGGATTGTAGGCCGGAACGCCACCCATAGCGCGGGGGGCACCCATCATCATCGCTGTCGGCACGCCATCGGCACCAATGTATCCAATCGGCATCGGCGGAGCGTGCTGATCGTTTTTACCGCTGATGTGGCGAATGTGCGAAGCGGGGAGGACTTGGCCATTGGCACCCGCAACGGGCATTCCATCGGCCATTTCCAGATCCATGTTCCCGATGCGAATCACAGCCATGATCGAACCACGACGGCTGGCTTCACGGACGGGATCAACACCCGGGTCAAGTCGCGTGGAGACCAAGGTTTCCACACCGGCAATCGCCAATTCTTGATGTTCCGCATCCGGCAAGTAGATGACTTTGGTCACGAAGTTGTTGGCATCGACTTGATCGATGTCTTCATCCGTGAGCTGGATCGGAATCGGATTGTGCGACAAGTACGCATCGGTGGTCGGCTGCGACATGTAAACTTGCAGCGTGGGATACAGCACCATGCCGGCGCGATCCGGAACGTTGGTCAACTTCAGGCGATAGGTCGCGCCTTGATTGAAGTTGTACCGTCCCGGAGCCGTCAACTGCTCTTCGGCGAATCCGCCGTTGATCTGCCAGCCAATGCCCATACCGGCCGGGCCAATAAAGCGGAGTTGCGAAGTCTGCGTCGAAAACGGTCCGCCGGCTCCCATGCCCATGCCACCCATCATCGGCAGCACGCCCGGGCCAGGGCCATCAACCATGGGTCCAGGACGCAACAGATGTTGGGCCGGGGGCGCGTGGTATTGGTTGGAATCGACCGAAGGATACCCTCCGGATCCTCCAGGTCCACCGCCATTACAGTCGTCTGGACATGTGTCGTAAGAGCTGCAGCCGACGCTCACGACGACCACAGTGCTTAATGCCAAAAAGTAGGATCTCATCATAACCCCCTCGGGTACTTAAGTAATGTGACTGGTGCCAACAGGATTCGTCTCAGTGAAACGTTTCCCAAACACCCCGCTCCCGCTGCGACTCAAGCGCCGGATCCAATCGTATTCCTGCGCCGTTGTCCCGATTTTGTTTCTTCTGGATTGCGGTCGACCTACCTGCGGCCTAGCGAATACACTAAAACCATCAAACAGATCGCCCAAAAGCGGCATACGTACCAACAGGCAGCATCACCGCCGATTTGTTCACGCAGTCGAATGGCAATTTCCGTACGGCATGCGATCACAATCAGTTTTTTCGGAATAACCCGCCCCGTTTCTTTGGTGAATTCAGTATTTTCGTAACATGACAAAAACCTTGCCCATTTTATGTGTGGCTGCAACTCTCGTTGCAGCAATGGCTTACGGTTATGCTGCACCGCCAGAGCTGCACCGAGCAATTCTTCCGGATTTGCCAACCGGGCCGCAAAATCAACAGCCACGAGCCGATTTGACGCTCGCTCAGGCGGAAACCGCGCCCGAAGAGTCCGCGGAAAAACCTGCTGAAACTCCCGCAGAAACCCCGGCGGAGAAACCGCCTGAGAAGGGGGGCAACAAAGCGACGGCGACCGATGCCCTCAGAAAATCACGGGAATTGCTCTCGCAGCACCAATCCATACGTGCCAACGTCATCGAGACGGTCGAAATCGGGAATCACGGATTTACAGCCACCGGACGCTACCTGCAGCGGGGCAAAATGAAGCTGCGTTTGGAATTCGACCTGCAAATCGGACAGACCATCGGTGCGATGATGGAAGTCTGTGACGGCGAGGTTTTGCATACTCGGCACATCATCGGCGAAGAGGTCCAACTCACGCGGCGCAATGTGCGTGAAATCTTAGAAGCCGCCAGCGCTAGCAAGGTCGCGACAGCGGACATGTTTATCGCTGAAATGGGCTTTGGAGGACTTCCCGGCTTGTTAGCAGCCATGGAACAGTCGATGACCTTCGACAACCTCAAGGACGATTCACTGGGCGACAAGAGCGTCTGGATGATTCAAGGGACCTGGAACCAACAATTTCGCAGTCGGTTCCTCCCACCGCAACAAGCCAACGCTGGTCCCCAAGGTGGGCAAAAAGAGGGACAGCAGCCCGCGCAGGCGTTGCCATCGCTGGTTCCCGATTTTGTGAAAGTCTACCTCGACCGGCAAACAGGATTTCCCCTGAAAATCCAGTACCTGAAAAAAGTGGCGGGACGCAATCACGCGCGGCCCATGCTCACGTTGGCGTTTCGCGATATTGAACTCAACGGCGTTATCGACGATAGCGAGTTCACGTTCATTCCGCCGGAAACACCCACTCCCGTCGATCTCACGTCGCTGTACAAAGAACGTATTCGCGCCGCCGAAGAGGCTGCGGCACAACGAAACGCACCCGGCGCGCCGCAACCCATTCAACAACCGCCGCAGAACTAGTGAGATGGTGTCGGTGGGAAGCACTCATCGCTTTCCGACTCCGAGCAGAGCCGTTCAAAAAGCGGCATCACCCAACCGTCAATCCATCGAGATGAAACGCGGCGTTCATCGTGGTGACCACCGTCTCCTGTGGATTGTGGCGGATAATGTTCACGCCGCAGTTCGCTTGCCGGATCGTGGGAGCCAGTTCCAGCGGAACGCCCAGCAGGGTCGCCAGATAGACGCGATTGACGACGTTGTGAGCCACCACGACGATCGATTCGCCCCGGTGTTTCTCTAACAACCCGTTGAGCACCGGCGTCACCCGGGCTGCGACGTCGCCGTACGACTCGCCTTCCAGATAGCCATGTTTGGCCGGGTTTTCGCGAAAATAGGCATACGCCTCGGCAAAATCCCGCTCGATCGAACCCCAGTCCAACCCTTCCCAGCGGCCCACGTCACATTCGTTAATGTCCCCGGCTGTCTGCACCGGCAACTGGTGCGGCTTAGCAATGGCCGCCGCCGATTCCTGTGCCCGCAGCATGGGGCTGGCGTAGACTTGTGAGAGAGGAAACTCGCTTAACAACGCGCTACACGCGGCAGCCTGTCGCACACCCAATTTGCTCAGCGGCCCGTTAATCCCTTGCCCTTGCAAGATATAAGGCTGCTGCAAATTGGCATCCGTCGCGCCGTGTCGTACCAAAAACAAATAGGTCGTGTCCGAGGGGGGAAGAGTTTTCATCGATGAAATGATGGAGAATCCATTCTGGGAGTAGGCTTGGGGCTTGAGGGGACTGGCTTGAGTGTTGGCAGGGGGACGCAGTGTGAAGTGGGGACGTCTAGTGTGGCTTGAAAGATAGGCAGGAGCGTTGATGAACCATCCGGTCCCTCTTTCTGCTCACGCCTGTCCCCTCACGCCTCACGCCTCACGCCTATTGAAGCAACGCTTGCACGTCGCCATAGGTTGCGTAAACCATCAAACCGAGGATCAGCACAATGCCCGCAATCGTCAAGCGTTCGTGCAACCATAGCAACCGACGGTCGATCGATTCGAGCAGATACATCATAATCTTGCCGCCATCCAGCGGAGGCATCGGCAGCATGTTGAAGACAGCCAGACTAATGCTCAACGCGTTCAGGAATTTCAGCATCCCGATAAATCCACCGGAGACAATTTTGTCCCCCACAGCCACGATGCCCACGACGCCAGATACTTCACCGGCACCTGTGAACAATCCCCCGATAGCGGCGATCATCGCCATGATCATATTGCCGATCTGCACGACCGGTTCGACTGAGATGGCCGACAGGCTCAACCCGCCCTGCAAGACGTTGTAGATCGCCAAGCAGACAAATGAGAGCAGGATATTGGCGACCGGACCGCCAAAGGCAAAGATCAAACGTCGCGACACGGGAATCTTCACAAACTCGTCGTGATCTTCCACCGCCGGCAGGACATAGCCTCCCAGCGGAATCGCAGACAGCCAATAGTCGGTCTCGCCCCGCCGCCAGCCCCAAACCTTGGGGCCGATCCCTACGGAAAACCGGGTGACCGGAATCTTGGTCCACCAAGCGGCGACCAAATGGCCCATCTCATGAATTAAAATCGCCAGTCCGATCAACAAGGCGCTAACAATATATCCCATCTCACAACTCCTAAACGAGTTTCAAAACCTGGTTGCGCTTGTTCCGGAAACTTACACATCAGTATCAGCGGCACGCGTCAGAGGGTTTTGAAACAACCTGTAGCGAGTATTTTGTCAATTTGATCCTCAATTATCACGCGCGGCCGATGCATGTAAAGGCGGGTTCATTGAATTCGGGATGAAGAGGGGTGTTGATTTCTCGAAACAAACCGGCGCAAACGTTGCCTTACGAAACCATTGCGGCAAGTTGCCTCTCGAGATTCCATCACTTACCAACAAATGCCCTCTTGGCGACCTATCTCTGGATACTGTACAATTGATTTGTTGTCCTTGGCGAAGATCATGTAGGGGATCGAATGTCACAAACACCGAATGAATTGTTAGATGCAATTTTGAAATTGTCCGAGCCGGAGCGACTAAAGATCGTCGAAAGGCTGATGGACGATATCTCCGAGGACGCACCCGGTCTCTCTTCGGACGATCCCGAGTTTACCGACGAACTCCGCCGTCGTTCCGGCGACTGGAATCGCGCCAAATCATGGGAGCATGTCCGGGAACAGCTTCGGTAAACGTTATGGTCGTCTAATTTCATCGCGACGCAGAGCGAGAGCTACGTGAGGTATGGGACTGGTATTCCCAACGCGATTCCGCAGTGGCAACACGATTCCTTCGCGCAGTGGACAACGCCGTCGAACGCATCAGGTCCAACCCACCTTCTCATCCGATCGAATTTGACGAATTTCGGTGGGTACGCGTACGGCAATTTCCGTTTCGATTGATCTTCGAACAGCCGGATGAGGATCGAGTATTGGTTTTGGCAGTCGCTCATTCCAGCCGTGAACCGGAATACTGGCAGGATCGCATTTAATTTGCTCGATGGCAGTCTGCGATGTCGCTTTGATTATCTTGTCGTCAGAAGAAAACCCGCCGGGTGCCACGACTGGCTTGTCCAGCAGTCTGTTTCCATCGCACAGTTTGCATCTGTCTGAACAAACCACAACGCGCGGTTTCGGCCCTCCCCGCAAAACCCATCGCGTTTGATTGGCGTTTGCCTGCCAAACCGTTATCGTGAAGCCGTTGTCCTAGCATTTTTAGCGGCAACATCCAAGATTTTCATCACTCACGACGCGAGAGGAAATAGACCATGGGTCGGCAACAGGTGAACGTCGCGATTATCGGCATGGGCTTTGGGGCGGAGTTTATCCCGATTTATCAACGCCATCCGCAGGCCAATATGTACGCAATCTGTCAACGGTCCGAGGCAAAGCTCAACGAAATTGGCGACGCTTTTGGGATCGAAAAACGCTATACCAACTACGACGACGTCCTCGCCGATCCGGACGTCGATTTCGTGCACATCAACACACCGATCCCCGACCACGCACGGCAATCGATCGCCGCCCTCAAAGCGGGCAAGCATGTCATGTGCACGGTGCCCATGGCGACCAGCATCGCCGAGTGCGAGGAAATCGTCAATCTGGTGAAAGAGACCGGCCTGAAATATATGATGGCCGAAACTGTGGTCTATGCCCGCGAATTTCTCTTCGCCAAGGAACTCTACGAAAAGGGCGAGTTGGGCAAAGTGCAATTCCTGCAGGCCAGCCATGTGCAGGACATGGACGGCTGGCCCGACTATTGGCCCGGATTACCCCCCATGCACTACGCCACCCACTGCGTCGGTCCCTGTATGGCACTGACCCGCGACGAGGCGGAATACGTCTCCTGTTTCGGATCGGGCACGATTCGCGAAGAGTTGATCCCGAAATACAACTCTCCCTTCGCTGTGGAAACCACGCACATCAAGTTCCGCAATTCGGACCTGACCGCCAGAATTCACCGTTCACTATTCGACGTCGCCCGCCAATACCGCGAAAGCTTCGATGTGTACGGGACCAAGCAAGCTTTCGAATGGCCATTGATCGAAGGCGAAGACCCGGTACTGCACACCGCTAAAAAACCAGAGCCGGAAATCCCCGAGCGGGTCAAGGTCCCCGACTACGCGCATCTCTTGCCGGAAGAAATCCAACCCTTCACCACCGGCGGTGTCTATGATGCGGATGATCACCAACACCTCTCCTTCACACAAGGAGCCGGCCACGGCGGATCGCATCCGCATTTGGCCCACGAATTCATCTCCGCCCTGATCGAAGACCGCGACCCGTATCCCAATGCCGTACAATCAGCCAACTGGACCTGCGTCGGCATCTGCGCCCACGAATCCGCCCTCAAGGGCGGAGAAATCGTCCGCCTGCCGGAATTCACGCTGTCTTAGTTACGCGGTGTGAGGTTTATTAAGCCACAGATTGAACACAGATTGAACACAGATCTAAAAAAATAACTGGTTCCCAAACTCTGTTTGGAACCCATTTTCCCGAAGCTCTGCTTCGGATCGTTGAACTTGTATGGGCCTCGCGTTTGGAATGCGAAGCAGAGCTTCGCTGAGGGCGTTCCCAAACAGAGTTTGGGAACGAGGGAAGCTCGTCTACTCTTTGAAAATCTGTGTTTGATCCGTGTTCAATCTGTGGCAAAGAATCCTAACCAACCTAACTAACAACTCCCACGGAACACCTCATGACCGCCGTTCGATTTGCCGTTGCCGGGTTGAAGCACTTTCATATTTTGACGTTCGTCAACGGCATGCGTGCTTTGCCCGATGCTCAGTTCGTTGGGTTTTATGATGACGACCCAAAACTGCGCGACCAATACAGCCAAGAGTTCGGCGTGCCCGCGTTTGCCTCGGTAGGTGAGTTGGTCGAGGCGACTGAACCGGAGGTCGTTGGGGTTGCTGTCGAAAACAGCAAAAAGGGAGCGGTGATTAGCGAATTGGCTGAGCGTGGCTGTCACGTCCTGGTCGATAAACCGTTGGTCACCAGCTTCGCGGATCTCGACGACGTCGAAGCGGCGCATGTCAAAACCGGTATGCAGATCGGTCTGATGCTGATGGAGCGTTACAACGGACCGACGCGGGCGGTGCGGGAGTTACTGCAGTCCGGCAAGTTGGGCCGGATGGTCAATTTCACCGGCCTGGCGCCGCACAAACTCAAACCGGCTGGGCGTCCGGAATGGATGTTTGATGCCGAACTCTATGGCGGCGTGTTGAATGACCTCTGCATTCACAACATCGATCTGAGCCGTTGGATGTGGGATGAGGAACCGGTCGCTGTGACCGCCGCCGAAGGTTGTTTACGATTCACGCAGTACGACCGGTTCACCGACCATGCGGAGGTCTTCTTAGAATTCGCCGACAGTTCAACAGCCATGCTCCGCGCCGACTGGCTCACCCCCGAGGGCTTTCCTGCGCACGGCGACGGCCGACAGTTTTTTGAATGCACTGAAGGAACCCTCGAAATCCTGGCTGCGCCCGACATCCATCGTTTGGGAGAAGGCACCATCCACTACGACGCTTGGGACGCCGAGCGGACCCAATTGGCCCCCGCGCCGCCGGAAAAATCCGCCTTCGCCGATTTCGTCGCCCTCTGCCGCGGCGCTCAGCAGGCGGAGTTATTCCCAGAAGACGGTTTCCGCTCCACCCGCATCACCCTCTACGCCCGCGAAGCAGCACGCACGGGGACGAAGATTGACCTGCGTGATAAACTGTAGTGTGGAAGAGCATTAATTCCTGAAGTAAGGATTTCATCTCGTGACAAGCGCGCCAAATGTCATCGTGGTGGCCGGTCCCAACGGCGCCGGAAAATCTACGGCGGCGCCGGCACTGTTGCGGGATTACATGGAGGTAACGGAATTCGTAAATGCCGACGTCATTGCGCAGGGGCTTTCGGCATTTCATTCAGAAGGAGTTGCCATAGAGGCCGGGCGCGTTATGTTGCGCCGATTGGATGAGCTTACCAGGGAGCGTCGTGATTTCGCCTTTGAAACCACTTTAGCATCAAGGTCGCTGAAGCGGCGTCTCATGCAATTGTCGAGAGATGGTTACAGAATCCATCTGATTTTCTTGTGGCTGCCTACGCCGGAAATGGCAATTGCGAGAGTATTATCTCGGGTTCAACAAGGCGGGCATGACATTCCCGAAGAGACGATTCGACGTCGGTATTTCTCTGGTTTGAATAACTTTATGAATTTGTACCTTCCTATTGTCGACTCATGGACAATGTTGGATAATACACTGCTAAACAAACCCGCCCTGATTGCATTTCAGAATCCCCATGGTCCGACGGTCATCAAAAATGAAACCGTCTGGAACTATTTGGTGGAGCGATTCCAGTCATGATTGATGATGCGAGAAGTCGATCTGAAAAACATGCGGAGATTTCCGCACGCGCACAGGACGCCGCGAAAATCGAACAAGTCCTCAACGAAGTTGCCCGCAAGACCGTTCAGGAACACGCCCGTGCGGGGCGGAAGATTCCCGTCTGGCGCGATGGGCAAGTCGTCTGGATTCTGCCGGAGATCGAAGACGACGGCGAGAAGTGAGCGGCGGTTTACACAATTTTCGTCCGTCGATGCGCGCGGCTGGGCCAGTTGATGACCAGGGCGGCGATCACGACCACGACCACAATGGTGGAATTGCCGTGTTTCGAGGCTTCATGCAACGAGCGAAACGCACCATCGAGTGTCCGGTCCGTCATCATTTTTTCTAGCGGGCGATACACCAAAAAGTAATCCGCAATCGCTCCCGCCAGCGCGAGTGCCACCAAGCCCAGTCCCAACCAGCTGCGGATCGTTCCCAGTTCACCATGCTTGCGGGCGAAGAAACCGGCTACCAGCGCGGTTCCCAGTAGTCCGAATTCCAACACGTAATAGTAGGGAAAGCGGATCAGCGACAGTTGCATCCGTAGCTCCGAATCAACCTCCGGTGACCGGGTCAGTCCGACCGTGATCAACACAAACAACGCAGCTGCCCCCGCCCATGCAGCGGGACACAGCCGGAATAACATCAAACAAAATCCCCACATCGTCGTCACCTTTCCGGTCACAAATCTCGTCTCGCCAACCGCTGGGCTTTGCCATTCTCCGCATCGGCGGCGATAATGGAAATCCGCCGACGGTGTTACTCAAGCCAGTGGTAACAGTGTACACGATTGTTGCCGAGGGATGCGATCGTTGGTTGGTGCTACGCAATTATTTCGCCATAGATAAAATACAGATCGAACACAGATGAACATTTATGTCGCCAAACTACTTCGTTTCTCACTGTTCGCTTGCGGCTGTTTATTCGTCGCCGCTCAGCTCGATTTGCTGCTGGCCACAGAAAAACCGGCTGCCACGACGCCCATCAAAAGTCCGCTGACGATTGCCGACTCACTGGCGAATTTTCAGTTGCATCCCGATCTGAAAATCGAATTGGCCGCCGCTGAGCCGGATGTGATTGATCCGGTTGCCATTCGTTTTGACGAACAGGGGCGGATGTGGGTCGTTGAAATGCGGGACTATCCCAACGGCCCGGGAGAAGGCGAGCCGCCTAGATCACGGATTTCCGTGCTCGAAGATCGCGACGGCGACGGCCGGTTTGAAACCTCACAAGTATTCGCCGACAATTTGCTGTTTGCCACAGGCATTCAACCTTGGCAGGGGGGCGTGATTGTCACCGTTGCCGGAGAAGTCATCTACCTCAAAGACACCACCGGGGATGGAGTCGCTGACCTGCGCGAGACGTGGTTCTCCGGTTTCGTCGCCAAGAATCCACAGTTGCGGGCCAATCACCCCACGCTGGCACTCGACAATCACGTTTACGTCGCCAACGGCCTGCGTGGCGGAAGCGTTGTCACAGAACGGCAGCAATGGGCCGGGGACGCCAAACCGGTTTCGATCAGCGGCATGGATTTTCGCTTCGATCCGTTGGCGGGAAAGCCCGAAGGGGTTTCGGGGGTGGGGCAATTTGGATTGTCTTTCGACGATTTCGGCAATCGTTTCACCTGCAGCAATCGCAACCCCTGCATCCACATCGTACTGGCCGACCGGTATATCAAACGCAATCCCTTCTTGGCGGTCGGGGCGGTGGTGAATGACGTTTCACCTGCCGGGACAATCTCGCGGGTCTATCCCATCAGCAATTTTTGGACGACCTCGACCCTGCACGAAGGGCAATTCACCGCCGCCTGCGGCGTGACCATCTATCGCGGCGATGCCTTACCCGCCGCGTTTCGTGGAAATAGCTTCACCTGCGAACCGACCGGCAACCTCGTCCACCGCGACGTGCTCACGCCCAGCGGAGCAACGTTTGCCTCGACGCCGGGGCGCGACAAAGTCGAATTCTTAGCCTCCCCCGACACCTGGTTTCGCCCCGTGAATCTAACCGTTGGCCCCGACGGTGCGTTGTATGTCGTCGACATGTACCGGGCCGTCATCGAGCATCCGCAATGGATGCCGGAGGAATTACGGGATCGCACCGACCTGGAGTACGGCAACGACCGTGGCCGCATTTGGCGGATTACGCCCAAGAATTGGAAGCGTCCGACCGAACAACCACAACTCGCGTCAGCAACGTCCGAGAAACTCGTCGAATACCTCACCCACAACAACGCCTGGTGGCGCGAAACATCGCAGCGACTGCTCATCGAACGCCAAGCCCGAAACGTACACCCACAACTCGAAAAACTCGTGAGCGGCGACGCAAAACCAACGGCTGCCGTGCATGCCCTCTGGACGCTCAACGGCCTCAGTCTACTGTCCGACGACGTCATCGCCACGGGGCTGGCACACAGTTCACCCCGTGTCCGCGAACAGGCGGTCCGGTTGTCGGAGTCGCGGCAGAGCAAGTCGCAGTCGCTACAAGCCGCCGTCATGAAACTGGCTGACGACGATGATCCCCGCGTGCGCTTTCAAACCGCGCTTAGCCTCGGCGATGCAACGTCGAACGAGGAACGTCTCACCGCTCTGGCCGATGCCCTGGCCGTTGGCGGGGCAGACCCTTGGACTCGTCTGGCCGTCTTCAGCGCCGCTCCGAATCACGAACAGGAATTGTTAAAACGCTTATGGACCAAATCCGTCGCTCCGGAAAAACTAGCGCCACTGGCTACAGAAATCGCCGCCTTAGTCGGTTCTCGCCAGAAGCCTGAGGAAATCGGCGGCGTGTTGCAAAACCTGACCACATTGCCTGCAGACATGCCGGACGCAGCGAAAAGGCAATTGCAAGCGGCGCTGATTAGCGGCCTCGGGCAAGGACTCGGGCGACGCGGTGTGAAATTGGACGCCATGCTCAACAAACTCCCGGCAGAATTCGCCGGCACACAAGCGGCAGTGCAGAATGTCTTCCAGCAAGCCAAGTCCACCGCAGCCAACGCGGAGCCAGACCTCGCTGCCCGCACCGCTGCCATCGAATTATTGCAGTACACAACCTTCGCGGACGCTGGTTCGACGCTGATGGAGCTGATTGAAAACGATCCGGCCCAAGCAATTCGCCTGGCCAGCATCGATGTGCTGGCTGGATTTCACGACGACTCGATTGGACCGTTTTTGCTGACCGGCTTCAGCGGACAGACCCCAGCGGGGCGGCGTGCAGTAATTAACGCGCTTTTGCGAAACGATTCCCGTGCCACGTTATTGCTCGATGAAATCGAAGCCCAAACCATCGCGGTCGCCGAGTTGGGAGCCACCAACGTCAATCGGCTGACCAAGCACAAAAACCCCGCACTGAAAACCCGCGCCGGGCAGTTGCTCGCCAGCGCGATCCCCGCTGATCGCAAAGAAGTGCTCGCCAAATATCAAGCGGCGTTGACACTCAAACCCGATCCCCAACAAGGCAGGGCGTTGTTTGAGAAGAACTGCAGCACCTGTCATCGCGTGAGCAATATCGGCGTGGAAATCGGCCCCGACATCGCCGACTCCCGCACACGGCAACCGGCCGCTTTGTTAACCGACATCCTCAATCCCAATCGCGCCATCGATGCCAACTACGTCAGCTATTCCATCGTGACAGAGCAGGGGACCACAGTGACCGGCATCATCGCCGCCGAAACCGCTTCGTCGATCACCATCAAACAACCCGAAGGCAAACATGTGACCGTCCTGCGGCAAGACATCGACGAAGTCATCTCCAACGGCATCTCGCTGATGCCCGAAGGCCTCGAGAAAAACCTCACCCTGCAACAAATGGCCGACCTCATCGCCTTCATCAAAAACTGGCGCTACCTCGACGGCAACGTCCCGCTGCGCGAACGTTGAAAAAAATCACCACGGAGGCACGGAGGACACGGGGAAAGAAAGAGGCTGTAGGCTTTAGGCCGTAGTCTGTAGGAATAGCACGGGCAGTCCAATCCTACAGTCTACGGCCTATGGTCTACAGCTTTTTGTACTCTGTGTCCTCCGTGCCTCCGTGCCTCCGTGGTGAATTCCTAAAAAAATTACAAAATCAACATCGCATCGCCGTAACTAAAAAAGCGATACCGCTGGGCAATTGCTTCGGCGTAGGCTTGGCGGATTAAGTCGTAGCTGGCAAAGGCGCTGATCATGACCAGTAGGCTCGACTTGGGGAGATGGAAATTGGTCAGTAGGGCATCGACCGCTTGAAAGGTATAGGGCGGGCGGATGAAGAGGTTTGTTTGATCCTGGTAGGCGGCGATTTCGCCGTTGCGGGCTGCTGACTCCAACGTGCGAACGCTCGTGGTTCCGACCGCCACGATGCGGCCGCCTTGCGATCTTGTGTTTCGCAACTGCTGTGCGACGGTTTCATCCAGTTCGCACCACTCCGCATGCATGCGGTGCTCGTCGAGGTTTTCGACGGAGATTGGCCGGAAGGTGCCGATGCCGACGTGGAGCGTTACGAATTCCTGCCCCACGCCTTGCTGTTGGCACTCCGCTAACAGTTCCGGGGTAAAGTGCAATCCGGCCGTTGGAGCGGCGACGGCTCCGTAGCTGCGGGCGTAGGTGGTCTGGTAGCGTTGCCAATCGTCGGAGTTCGCTAATTCGCGTTCAATGTACGGCGGCAAGGGAACGGTTCCAAATTGCCGCAAGATCTCGACCGGATCCCCCTCTCGCTCAGGGCGGGCGAACCACCCCCCCTCGTCATCGCGTTCCAACAGCGTCAAATGAAACTCGGTCGTCGATTGCGCGGGATGCGCTGGCAGTAAGGTGATCGATTCGCCCGGCTGCAATTTGCCACGCGTTTTGCTCAGTATCTGCCACCGCTGGTCGGCATCGCAGCCAAGATACAACCCCTCCCAGGCCCCTCCAGTGGCGGTCCGCTTGCCGAGTAATCGTGCGGGGAGCACTTTGGTGTCATTCAACACCAGCGTATCTCCGGCTCTCAAATACCGCGGCAGATCGGTGATGTGCGCGTGTTCGATCGTACCTGTACTGCGATCCAGGACCAACAACCGTGACCCATCTCGCTTTTCCGCCGGTTGTCGCGCAATCAATTCGCTCGGCAAATCGTAGTCATAATCAGAAAGCTGCTGCATGGATGGTTTTCGTATCTGTTGGTGGGCGGCCGGTTTGATCTCGTCTTTACCCGGTCTGGCTGCGACAGTATATACAGCGCCCCTTCGGCAAAAAATGCCCGCGCGAAGTTTTCGCAGTCGGAAAATGACTCCCTTCAAGACAAAGGCTGACACGTGTCGCCACCATCCCCACCGATTCGCTTGGCGTTTTGCATCACGGATCTTGATCCGGGAGGAGCCGAACGGGCGTTGGTGCAGATCGTGACCCGCTTAGATCGCACCCGCTGGGCACCGGTCGTTTACTGTCTGTCTCCCCCCGGCGATCTGGTTGCTGTCTTAGAAGCGGCCAATATCCCGGTGACCTGTTTCGGAGCCAGCGGCTTGCGAAGCATTGGTGTGATACGGCAACTGGCCCGCGCCTTGAAACAGAACCGACCCCAATTGCTGCAGACGTTCCTGTTCCATGCCAATCTCATCGGACGGGTCGCTGCACGCTGGGCGGGCGTTCCGCACATCGTTTCGGGCATCCGTGTGGCTGAGAAGCGGGCGAACCTGCATCTTCGTTTGGATCGAATGACCAACGCGCTCGTGGCGTGTAACGTCTGTGTCAGCCAAGCGGTGGCCGATTTTTCGATTCTTCGCGGCGGACTGTCGCCGGAAAAAACGATCGTGATTCCTAATGGCGTGGACTACGAAAAGTTCGCGCACGCGCAACCGGTGTCACTGACTCAGTTCGGTATCCCATCGGGCAGCCGCGTTGTCGTAACGGTGGGACGTTTGGATCCGCAGAAGGGTTTAACGTTTTTGTTGCCGGCGTTTTCAGAAGTACACGCGCAACACCCCGATGCGCATTTGCTGTTAGTGGGCGAGGGACCTCAGCGCGAGGAGCTTCAAACATTGACAAGCGAGTTGGGTTTGAACGCGTGCGTGCACTTTGCCGGATGGCAGGCGGATGTGCCGGGGATTTTGAAGTCGTGCGACTGCCAGGTGTTGGCCTCGTTGTGGGAAGGGATGGCCAACGTGGTTTTGGAGGGCATGGCGGCTGGGATTCCGATGCTTGCCACCGCTGTCGAAGGCGTCGCCGAGCAAATCGCCAGTGGGGAAAATGGAATTGTGGTCGAAGCTGGATCGGCCTCGGCATTGGCTGTGGGGCTAAATCAATTGCTTGCCGATCCCCAAGGCGCACAGTCCATGGCTGAACGCGCACAAGTGGTTGTGGAGGAAAGGTTTACGTGGGACAAGGTTGCCGCGGAGTACGACCGTTTGTATGCGGAGATTGTGGGCATTCCATCGCTCGCAGAGAGTGAAGCTGGGAAGTAGACAGGTGGTTTTTCCGGTTATTGAGAAATTTACATTTGCCGCAACTTATGGTTTAGCAATGTTTTAGGAGCAGTTCTTGATTTAGGAGTTATAAAACTCACCAAATTTCCCTTGACCAATGAGATTCCCTTGGTAGATTTGGCAACCGATGGGGACGAGTGGGGAAAAGTGGTGAAAAATGCCTCTGACCGGGACTTTTAACAGAAGCATGGATGACAAGAGTCGATTCGCCGTCCCCAAGCGTTTGCGTGAACAATTTGGTGAGGAGGAACTTCGCAGTATCTATGTGGCTCCGGGAACAGAGTGTTCCTTGGATCTTTACTCAAAGATAGCGTTCGAAGAATTAGCGGATCGAGTTGCTACCATGTCGCCAACGCGGGCCGACATCCGCAATTACAAGCGGTTGTTTTATGGGCGAGCGGAAAGAGTCGACCTCGATTCCCAGGGACGGATTCGGATTCCCGAACGTCTCGTGACTTTTGCCGGTCTCCAAAAGGAGGTTGTCCTGATTGGTGTCCACGACCATGTTGAGGTCTGGGACTCTGCGATCTGGCAACAATTTTTGGAGAAACACAGTACAGATTTTGACAGCATGGCGGCTGGCGTGTTCGATTGATCGACAATGGCATGGATGCCAATTTCAAGATCAGGGAACAGAACCCGGCAGCTCGCACCCGCATCACTGGGAACAACAGGCTTGGAGCTTGCTGACCCCAACGATGCACATGGAAACTCCGCTGGCTACCGGGCTGTGCGGAGAACGGTCGACAAGGATGCATGACCGGCGTGGGACGGCGTGGTTTACGAGACTGAGCCCTACTGCGGATCATTCGCCTCACTAGGGTAGCATGGATGCTGCCCGAGGGGATGATTCCTCGAACTTGCCGAGGAATTTGGTTTTTAAACCTATTGGCATTATAGCCACCCTCGCTGCGCTAAGGAACATCTGCTCAGGTTTTTCCCTAGTTGGCCGTATTTGCTCAGCGGCACCGCTTCACGACTTGAGATCGCCAGCGCTGCTCCCCATACTGCACAGCATGTCCAGCTCCTCTTCTTCCGACTCAACGCCGCTATCCGTCCATCTCCCCGTGCTCATGCGCGAAGTGCTTCGTGCGCTCGATCCGCAACCGGGGCAAATCATCGTCGATGGCACCGCCGGTGGCGGCGGGCATAGTCGCGAGATTCTCAAACGCATCGGCGACACCGGAACGCTGATCGGCTTGGATCGCGACCCGATGATGTTGCAGTTGGCCGCCCAGAAGGTCCAAGGCGACAATGTCCATCTGATCCACGCGTCCTACGCACTGCTGCCGCAGGTGTTACAAGATTTGGGGATCGCCCAAGTCGACGGTATTTTACTTGACTTGGGATTGTCTTCGGATCAATTGGCCGATCGGCAGCGGGGTTTCGGGTTTGCCGCCGAAGGCCCGCTGGATCTGCGGTTCGATACCTCCGCAGGGGAACCGGCTTGGCAACTGTTGGAGCGGCTCAACGAAGAAGAGCTCGCAACGATTTTTAAGGAATTCGGCGAGGAGCGTTTCGCCTCTCAAATTGCCGCACGCATTGTCGAGACCCGGAAACGAAAACCGATCCTCACTGCGCAGGATTTGACGGCAGTCGTCACCGCAGCGGTTACCTCAAAACGCTCCGACCGCCAACCGGCGACGCGCGTGTTCCAAGCGCTGCGAATCGCTGCCAATGAGGAGCTGGGGCAATTGGAGGTTTTTCTCAAATCGCATCTCCAAGATTTTTTAAAAACTGGCGGCCGAGGAGCCATAATTAGCTTCCATTCGCTGGAAGACAGGTTGGTGAAAAACGCGTTTCGTGATAAACACCGCTTTCGTTTATTGACACCGAAACCGGTGATTCCGGCGGCTGTGGAGCAGAGGGCGAATCCGCGGTCGCGATCGGCCAAGTTACGAGCGGTGGAAAGATTATGACGGATGACAATCAACGGCAGGATGCCGACGAACGCCCCGATGAAGATATGGATTTTGAAATGGACGACGATCAGTCGACCAGTGCGGCGGCCGATTGGGGTTTAAAAAAGCCCAAATCCGGCATCGGCAAGGAAATCAAAATCGGTGGAGCGATCTTACTACTGATTTGCGGAATCTTTTGCTACGTGCTGTATAAGAAATCCACAGATGGGATCCCTGAAGTCGCAGTTGAAGGCAAGCAAAAAACAGACGAGGAAACTCCGCCTGTTGCCAAGGGAAGCGGTATTGTCCAAGCGAGTCGTACGATTCCGCCCGAAGAGACATCCCAAGATCCTGCAAATACAGTCGCGGGTGCGCCTGGTGAATTTCCAGCAAGCAACTCTCGTCCCGCCGCACGGCAACCCGCTGCGTATGCCGCGAATCCTCCTGCGCAAAATCACCAGCAACCGCCCGAAGACGATTACGACCTGATGGCCGAAGCGGATGCACTGGCCGATGAGCGCAATGCCAGCACCGGCCTGCTGGAAAACGATGAATGGGAGACCGATCCGGCTGCGGGACAGTTGTCCGACAATGCGGACCTTGCCGCTGAGACCTATAACGAATTTCCGCCTGCCCAGGATTTTCCACCTTCTCAAACCGAAGAGTTTCCTGAACCGAGCGCAGACGAAATTACGAGCCTGGACGATACGACGAATCCATATGAAGTGACAGGCAACGACAGCGAAATCACCTCGTTCGACGATGATTCGTCAACCTTCGCCGATCCAGTCGCTGAGCAATTTACTCAGGATGAAACGCAGCTCGACGAGTTCTCGAGTCAAGAATTTGCAGAGAGCACGGAATTCTCCGGCGATCAAGAATTCGCCAACGAACAAGAATTTGCCGAAACTTCAGAATTCTCCGACACGCAACAGTTCGTGGATGAACCGGCTATGGGAAATCAGGAACCGCTTGTCGGCGAACTCGAAGAGAGTACCGAGGAATTTGGTGAGTTGGCTGAGCCTCAGGTCGCTGAGATGAACGATTACCGCACACCGGTGAATGAGGAATTGGGCGGTCAGCTTGAAGAAATGACCGAGACCGATTTCGGTGAGCCACAGCAAGCCGATCCCCGTGCCGGTGAATTTCAGAATGTGACGCAACACACCGGACAGGCAAGTAGCACGACGATGGTGCAGCGGACCGATGAATCGCCGTTGGAACCGGAACAGTCGTTTGATAATCCGGCACCGGTCCAAGACCGCGTGAACGGGTACCATGCTGTCGGCAGTTACCAAAACGAAATCGAAAGCACCAACCGCGCCGCCGCTCCCGATCAATTCACGGTCGAAGAATCCGAGTTTGATGAATCGGGATACGTCGGATCGACCGATGAGGCGCCCCCCATTCCACAGGACAACCAGACCTATGGTTTCGACCAACGGCAACAAGTCGAGGAAACTTTTGACACACCGGTTTCCAACAATAATCCAAGCTACGTCGTTGAATCGAACGACAGTTTTTGGTCGATCGCTCGGCAGACCTATGGCGATCCCAAATATTTTCAAGCATTGGCCAAATACAACGAACGAACGATTCCCAATCCCAAAGCCATGCGGCCCGGTATCGAAATAGCGACACCTACAGCCGCTGAGCTGGAACAGTTGTATCCCGAACTGCTCGGCAAGGTCGAACAGGCATCACAGCACGTGCCGGCGGTTGAGACCCCGATCGCCTCGGGCGACTTTTTGGAAGATGAGGAATTTCGCGGTCGCGTCGGTTACGGAACCGGCGAAACCATTTCTCGCGCAGCCGCCAATGCCTCGGGTTACTCGATCGCCAGAGACGGTCGTCCTCAGTATCGAGTCTCTTCGGGCGACAACCTCGGCACGATTGCACGACGGCATTTGGGGAAAGCTTCCCGTTGGGAAGAGATTTACCGGCTGAACCAGGACCGCCTCGCAGACCCAAATCGCCTCAAAATCGGCACAGTCTTGCGACTTCCCGAAGATGCCCGCCAGGAAGCGGTCGTCAATCGCCCCACATTCAGTCGATAACCCTAGTGGGGTTCGTGCGATGAATTCAGCGCCGACCGTCTGGTCGTCGCTGCGCGCGTACCGCCGTTTTCTTCCAAAATGGGCGGTTTCGGAGGCGGCATGTTTGTTCGATTCGCGGGCGCCATCGTGGTGATCGTGCTGATCGCGTTGGCCGGGATTCGTCTGGAAAAAGAGAATCTCGAACTGCGCCGCGCAGTGAGTCTGCAGCACTACCGGCTCGAGGTCTTGGAGCGACGCCATGCGCTGCACCGTTTGAAGGTCCAGCAATTGGGGGCTCCGGCGCGAATGATTGAATCGTTGGAGTCGGGGGAACTGCAAGTCATGGTCCCCCCGCGCAAACCAACAAAATCGGCCAACGAGCTTATCGCCCGCGACCCGGAGCAGGCACGGCGATTGCACTAACTGTGATTCGAGGGTGCCACTGGCTTTGCCAGTGCTGAACGAAATCTCGAAAGTATTTACAAAGCACTGGCAAAGCCAGTGGCACCCAGGTGGTCTGTTTTGTGTGTGAGGGAAGAAGATAGCGATGTCTGAAGACCGACAACACAACGCCGCCCACGATCCTGTGCGTGCCAGTTGGCGGGAATGGCTGTTGCGCTCGATGCTTGTCAGCGTGTGGTTGGTGCTGGCTGGGCGGTTGGTCTTCTTGCAGATGATTCAAGGCCCGCGGCTCAGGCATCAAGTCGAAAAGCAATGGGCCGCGCACGAAGTCTTGCCGGCGCGACCGGGCGATATTACCGATCGCAACGGCCGGCTGTTGGCGACAACGGTCTCGGTGCGGAGCCTGTTTGTCGTTCCCGCGCGGATCGAGCAGCGTTGGCAATTCGCCGCCCAATTGGCCGATGCTCTAGGACGCGATCGTGACGGGGTGTTCCAGCGCATCTCCGCACACGGCGACAAGCAATTCCTTTGGATGGCGCGGCGATTGACCGATGAACAAGCCGCCGTCATTCGCGATTTGGACCTGCCCCGCGATTGCTTCGGATTTCGCGACGAATTCCTCCGCGTCTATCCCCAAGGCGAAATTGCCGCTCAAGTATTAGGAATACGTGACATCGACGGCATCGGTCGCGGCGGGTTGGAGGAGCACCTCAACGAGGCCCTGCGCGGCCGCGATGGCCGACGCTCCGTGGCGCGGGATGCGCGGGGCCATGTGGTCGAGGTCAGCGAACGCATTACCCGCCCGCCGCAGCACGGCCAAACCGTTCGGCTCACCTTAGATGCGGTCATTCAGCTGCATGCGCAACGAGCGCTGCAAAAAGTCATGCAGGACTGGAAACCAAAGTCCGCTTGCGCCATCGTCCTCGAACCCCATACCGGCGGCGTGTTGGCAATGGCCAATTGCCCCACGTTTGACCCCAATCAACTCGACAACGTTCCCGATGAGGCTTGGAAAAATCATGCGATTGCATCGATCTATGAACCGGGATCGACGTTCAAACCATTCATCGTCGCCACCGCGCTTGAGCAGGGATTGATTCAGCCCGACGAAATGTTTGATTGCGAACATGGCGAATACCGCATGGGACGTCGGGTTCTGCACGATCACCATGGCTATGGCGAGTTGAGCGTGACGGACATTCTGGTGAAGTCCAGCAATATCGGCATGGCCAAAATCGGTGAGCGGCTGACAAATCCGGGAATCCATGCCACCGCTGTGAAATTCGGATTCGGCCGCAAGACCGGCATTGAACTGCCCGGCGAACTGAAAGGGATGTTGCGTCCGTTGCGAAAGTGGAACAGCTACTCGACCGGTTCCGTTCCCATGGGGCAGGAGATCGCCGTCACACCGTTGCAGCTCATCTCAGCCATGGCGGGATTGGCCAATGGCGGACGGCAATGCACACCGCACTTGGTGGAAAATCAGCGATCAGGAATCGCGGGGCCGGCAACTGTGATCGTCTCGCAAACGGTCGATGCCAATGTTGCGGATTGGATCGTGCAAGGTCCCATGACCGAGGTGGTGCGACGCGGCACAGGCCGAAACGCAAAGTCGAAGGATTACACCGTCTTCGGAAAAACCGGCACCGCCCAAAAACCCGATCCGCAGACCGGTGCGTATTCCAACAAGTTGCACGTCAGTTCCTTCATCTGCGGCGCTCCTGCGGAGAACCCGCAAGCGCTGGTGTTGGTCGTCGTCGATGAGCCTTCCGTCGGTCCCAACCATTACGGCGGAACCATCGCCGCCCCCGCCGCAGCTCAAATCCTCAAAAAAACGCTCGAACAATTGCGCGAACGCGAAGTCGAATTGGCCACCCAACCCCGCCAGTATCGCTAGCGGCACAGCCGCTTGGTGCGAGCTTCCGCTCGTTGGGGTTAGGCCGCTCCCGTTGGTCGCTACACACTGCAAGTACGGTCGCCGGGAGGGCGAGGCTCCTGCCGAGCCGCGCGCTAGCGCAATACGCCATTTGCCCAACACGTTGCCAGCCATCCTACAGGTACCGATGCGGCTCAGCGGGAGCTTCGCCCTCCCAGCGACCGTGTTCACAATGCGTAGGAGCCGCGCGCGGCAAATAGGTTCCGTAGCAAAATGTAGGGTGCGTCGCGACGCACCTTTCGATGTAGGACGGGAGACGAGCCTCTAAAAAAAGCCTCGCGCAGAGACGCGGAGCCGCAAAGAAAGGAAAAGAGAAACCATTTAAAATCTTGAAAATAAAACAATAATACCCGTTTCCAACCAAGCCGCACGCGACCAATCAGCGTCATACAACACGACACGTTCTCAAGACAACTCTTCGCGGCTTGGCGTCTTTGCGCGAGGCCTTTCTTTCGTAGGGCGTTTCGCGACGCTCCACATTTTATCGGCAACTCCTCGCTCAGCGAGTGTGGATCATTGCAAGGTGCGGCTGCCTCCCTAGAATAGAAGCATTGCGGTTACCGTTTATTCTTCGGGGAATCCTCAGCGTGGTTTTATTAGAATTCAGCATGACGCCGTTGGGCAAAGGCGAAAGTGTGAGTCCCTATGTGGCGCGGTCTGTGGAAATCATTTCGCAGAGCGGTCTGGACTATCGCTTGCACGCCATGGGGACGGTCATCGAAGGCGAATGGGACGAAGTGATGGCCGTTGTGACCAAGTGTTACGAAGCCATGAGCGTCGACTGTGACCGCGTGACCTGTTCAGTCAAAATCGATGCCCGTCGCGGTGCCAGCGGTCGGTTGGTCTCCAAAGTCCGCAGCATCGAAGATAAAGTCGCCGGCGATCTCAAGACCTCCGAATCCTAAACCCAATCGACATTCGACATCTTCTCCCGGCATGGCCTGGAGCGATGCGTTTCTCAAGGAGTATCATGGCAGACGAAAAAAACAGCGAACTGGCCCAGGTGTTGGGGAGAATTCCCAGCGGGGTCTTCATCCTCACTTGTGGCGACGACAACGGCAACACAACCGGCATGCTGGCCAGTTGGGTTCAACAGGCGGCCTTTGAGCCGCCCATGATTTCCGTCGTCGTCAAAGAGGGACGCTACGTGAATGATTGGTTGGGGCAAACCGGTCAAGCGGTCGTGAATGTGATCAGTGAATCGCAGAAACAATTGCTGGGCCATTTCGGTCGCGGTTTCGAACCGGATCAACCGGCGTTTGAAGGTTTGGAAATCACCACCGGCGAAACCGGATTGCCGATTTTGACCGACGGCCTGGGGTATCTGGAAGGCGAAGTCGTCGAGAGCCTTGCCGCTGGAGATCATCGCGTCTATCTGTTGAAGGTCATCGCCGCTGGCAGTGGTCCCCGCCTGGCGGATGAGTCGCCGATGATTCACATCCGCAAAAACGGTTTCAACTATTAACAGCGGCGGTTCGTCCAGTTCTTGAGTTTGTGTCTGCGAAAAACAATATGCCTGAAACAGCAACGATATCGACAATCCCCGCCGAAGCTCTAGAGGCCCTGCGTCGCATCGTGGGAGAATCCAGTGTGCTCAGCGCCCACGAGCAAGTGCTGGTCTACGAGTGCGACGGGTTTGTGATTGAGAAAAACACACCCGACTGCGTTGTCTTTCCCGAGACGACAGAGCACGTGGTCGCCATTGTAAAACTGTGCAACGAATACAAGATTCCCTTCGTCCCGCGTGGTGCGGGAACCAGTCTCGCCGGCGGCTGCCTCCCCGTGGGCGGCGGCGTGATGATTGCTTTAACGCGGATGCGGGGAATCCATGACGTCAATTTGCGGGATCATTACGCAGTAGTCGGTCCCGGCACAGTGAATGTGCATTTGACGCAGCACCTCAAGGGAACCGGATTTCATTATGCCCCCGATCCGTCCAGCCAAGGGGCATGTACGATTGGCGGCAATGTCGCCACCAATTCCGGCGGCCCGCACACTTTGAAATATGGGGTGACAGTCAATCACGTCCTCGGCGCCGAAGTGGTCTTGCCCGATGGTGAGGTGGTGCAATTCGGCGGATATACCGAAGACAATCCCGGCTTCGACTTAACCGGCCTGTTCGTCGGCAGCGAAGGAACATTCGGCGTCTGTACCAAAGTCATCGTACGGCTCACCCGCGATCCGGTCGCCTATCGCACGATGTTGGGGGTCTTCGAAACCGTTGAAGATGCGACGCAAGCAATCAGCGGCATCATCGGGGCGGGTATTGTGCCGGCGGCGTTGGAATTGATGGACCAGGGAATCATCGAAGCGGTCGAACCCGCATTTCATTTTGGATTTCCACTCGACGCCGGAGCAGTTCTGCTGATCGAAGTCGACGGTTTAGAAGTCGCTGTTGATGGTGAAGCGGAGCAGATTGTCGCGTTGTGCGAACAAAACAACGCCCGCGAAGTCCGTAAAGCCGATTCGCCGCAGCAACGCGATTTGTTGTGGAAGTGCCGCAAAAAAGCGTTTGGCGCAATCGGCCGGCTCAGCCCCAGTTACTGCACGCAAGATGGTGTGGTGCCGCGGACGAAACTGCCGGAGATTTTAAAGTTCATCACCGAAGCAAGTGCCCGTCACGACATTCGTATCGTCAACGTGTTTCACGCGGGCGATGGCAACATCCATCCCATTTTGCTCTTCGACGAACGCGATGCTGAGCAAATCAAACGCGTGCTGTTGGCCAGTGACGAAATCCTCAATCGCTGTATCGAACTGGGCGGCAGTGTGACGGGCGAGCATGGAATCGGTGTCGAGAAGATCAACTTCATGAACAAACTCTTCACCGAAGCGGATTTGGAAACCATGGAATCCGTGCGTCTCGCCTTCAATCCCACGGGATTGTGCAGCCCACAAAAAATGCTTCCCACGGCCGGTGCCTGTGGGATGGAACACATCGAAAAATCGCATCCCGCCCGTCGGGCCGCTCTTTAAACACAATACTGACGATTGACCCCCATTCCGGAATTTGCTGCTGATCATGACTACGACCGAGTCGTCCGACGAATTCACACCCGCGACAACCGATGAGGCCCGCGACTTTCTCGCAGAAAATGCCGCTGGGGCAGGGCGGGCGATTTTTCCGGTCGGTGGCCGGACAGCGCTGCATTACGGTTATGCCTCCACGCAACCCGGGATCGCCTTTTCCACATTGCGGTTGAATCGCACCATCGATTACCCAGCGCGGGACATGACAATCACCGTCGAAGCCGGGATTCGGATGGACGAGCTGACCGAGATTCTCAAAGCCGAAGGGCAGCGATTGCCGATCGACGTGCCGCAATCCTCGCGCGCCACATTGGGAGGCGTCTTGGCCACCAACACCAGTGGGCCGCGACGATTCGGTTTTGGCACGCTGCGCGACTATCTGATCGGCATCTCATCGATTGACGCAACTGGCAAGACGTTCAGCGCCGGTGGACGCGTTGTCAAAAACGTGGCGGGTTACGATTTGTGTAAGTTGATGATCGGTTCGCTCGGGACCTTGGCGGTCATCACCCAAGCCACGCTAAAAGTGATCCCGCAACCGGAAGCGTCAAGAATACTGTGGTGTGCGGCTGCGGATTGGCAGGCCGTGGAAACCGCGCTCGAAAACCTGCTGACTTCTGCAACCCGACCGGTTGCCTTGGAGGTCCTCAACGCCAACGCTGCTCACGAAATTGCCGCCGAAGCCCGCTTGGACTTGCCGGCCGACGGACCGGTCTTATGCATCGGTTTCGAGGGAGCGACGCGCGAAACGGAATGGGAAACCGAAACCATGACGGCTGAGTTGCAGACAGCGGGGATTCGCGACGTGGCCGTCGTGGCCGATGCGGAACCGCTGTGGTTCGCACTGACCGATTTCGCCACCTCATCCGACGAACCGCTCACATTTCAAGCCAACTTGCGACCGTCGCGGCTGGTCGAGTTTGCTGAATTGGCAACCTCCGCTGGAGTCTCGCTCGCCGCGCATGCCGGCAATGGAATTGTGATAGGCCATCTTCCCGACACCGTGACCACGCTCGACGCGGCAGTAAAGATTTTGTCTCCACTACAGACGTTGGCGCATGAGGCAGATGGCAATCTGGTGATTTTTGATTGCGATGAAACGTGGAAACAGACGATCCCGGTGTTCGGCCAATCACGGCAAGATCGGGCGTTGATGCAGCGGATCAAACAGCAACTCGACCCGCGGGATATCCTAAATCCCGGGCGAGTGTTTACAAAAAACGCAGTGTCCGCCGCCCAATGACGGGCGGCGCTAATTAGCGGGGAAGCACGATGCAGCATCAACGGACCGCGGGGACAGAACAACCGGGCTGGCGTTGGGGACCCTTTACGTTTCGCCTGCCGTTTTATCATACGGGCATCTCGTGGCCGGAATTTTGGCAAGGCATCTTCGTCGCCGGAGCCACCGGCTTAGGACTGGTCCCGCTGTTGGTTGGTTATTTCGGCCTCTCTTTTGAAGAGGCGGTCGCTTGTATTTTTATCCAATCGATGCTCATCAGCAGCGCGCCGATTCTATTCGGTGAGCCGTTCGCGCCGGGCTGGATCACCCCCGCATTGCCGCTGGCCATCGCCTTTATTTTAGCAGTCGATAGCGGCGGAAATCCGGTTTATGGAACTCCCGAAGCGAAGTTCCAAATGATGACGGCGGTCTCGCTGAATTTTGCGGCCATCCTCTTATTTATGGGTGCCACGGGGCTAGGCCATCGATTCATCCGCTGGCTACCCGATGCGCTAAAGAGCGGCATCATTTTGGGCGCTGCGATCGCCGCTTTAATGCGGGTCTTGATGGATGAGAAAAAAGAACTGCTGCTGAAACAACCGATCACCACCACTGTGGCGGTTTCGATCTGTCTGATTCTCACGTTTTCGCTGCCCGTGCAGCAACTCAAATTGCGCTGGCGGTGGTTGGCGAAATTCGCGGGGTTGGGTTTGCTCCCTGGATTCCTCATTGCTGCTATTGTCGGTCCCTTGGTCGGCGAAATTAGCTACAAAGAAGCGATTGATTCGATCGGAACCAACTTCGACGACATCATCTTGATCCCGCCATTTGCCGAGCTGTACCAAAAGGTCTCGCCGTTCGCCATCGGTTGGCCCAGTGCCGAGATGTTTCTCGACGGGCTTCCACTGGCCATCATGGGCTATGTGATTCTGTTCGGCGATCTGATCACCGGTGCGGAAGTCCTGCAAATGGCGCAGCCTGACCGGCAGGATGAAAAGATCGTGATCGACGTCAACCGCAGCCACTTTTCGTTGGCCATTCGCAACGCTTTGATGGCGCTGTTTTCACCGTTTTTTCCAACGCAGGGCTGCCTGTGGACCGGGGTGCATGTGATCATCGTGCAGCGTTGGCGAGAAGGGCGACAGGCGATGGACTCTCTGTACACCGGCATCTCGTCGTACTACGTGTTTGGCGTCCCGCTGTTGTACATGATCCTGCCGCTGCTGTACGGACTACGGCCGTTGATGGGCATCGCCCTATCGTTGACCCTGGTCCTCACCGGATTCGCCTGTGCGTATGTCGCCATGGGCATTTCCAAAACACCCATCGAACGAGGCGTCGCCCTGCTCACCGCAGTCGCGCTGGTGGTGTTTCCCAATCCCTGGGTCGGCATGTCCGTAGGGATCGCAGCAACATTATTACTAGTCGGCCTACCCAAACGCGATCCCGACCCAGCGTAGGATGCGTCGCGACGCACCTTTCTAGGTAGTCCGAGAGATGCGCCTTTGAAAAAAAGACGCGCGCAAAGACGCAGAGCCGCAAAGAAGTAAAAGAGGGAACCGTTGAAAACCCTTGGCAATCAAACAGGAAAACTCGTTCCTCGCCAAGCCGCGTCACACAACAGCGTTCTTTCAGAAAAAACTCTCTGCGCCTTCGCGTCTCTGCGCGAGACCTTTTCTTTCGTAACCGAGATCGATCCGCTCAGTGATGGTCTTCCCCGGTGAGCCGGTTTTCGATTTCATCGGCGCGGGTGGAGACTTCGAGGATGCTGCGGCGGATTTCTTCGACATCGACCGTGGAGCGTAGGTGTGAGTTGACCATCACAAACATTTCTCGCCCGTCGACTTCGCGAATCGCCAAACTACCGTGTGGAATTTGCGAATTGAGCCGCAACGCCGTTTCAAAAAATTCCGGATCGGCCGGGCAACAGATGCTGTAGATCAATAGCAAACATTCCCCGGCATGATGGTCGCTTGGTTCGACAAACAACACCTGCCGGCGGCCATCGGGCAATTCATGATCGATACGATACCGCAGGTCTTGTCGCGTCCAACGAATCGACGGATCGTTGAGGAAAGCATCGGTCAGCAACGATTCCAAATCGCGCGTCTGACCTAAAACCGCCTGCAGCAATTGCGCCGCTTCGATCCCGTCGCAAGGCCGGTTGCGCGGGCTTTTGGCCAACAGCAAGCTGAGCACTTCGCCCATGACCAGACTGACACGGGGATTGAAATCGCGAATGTTCGGCAACGCTTCAGTCGCAACCTGTGCCATCAATTCATCAATCGACTTGGCCACATAAGGCAGGCGGCCGCTGAGCATCAAAAAGTAACAGACCCCCAGCGCATAGACGTCGCTTGCGGGGCTGGCTGGTTCGCCGTGGAACAATTCCGGCGCCATGAAGTTCGGCGTGCCGGCCAAATCTTTGGGAAATTTCCGGAGTGTGGATATCCGTTTCGCCAATCCAAAGTCAGCAAGCTTGGCAATGCCTTGATGGTTCAGCAAGATATTGTCGGGCTTGAGGTCGCGATGCACGATCCCTGCGCGATGCGCCGTTGCGAGTCCGTTGGCAATTGTCGTCGCCAAAGCGGTGGCCCGAATCGGTGTCAATCGTTGTTCATCGCGGAGCAATCGTTGCAACGAGCGCCCGGCGATAAATTCCATTTCTAAAAAATGAAACCCGTTTTCTTGTCCAATCGCGTGAATTGTAACCACATTGGGGTGGATCAATGACGCCGTGGCGCGGCCTTCGTTGACGAAGCGTTCAACGTAGTCTTGATCGATTTCCGCGGATTTGGGAGACAGAATCTTCAGCGCGCAGTACCGATCCAAATCACGGTGCTTCGCCAGATAGACCCGTCCCATACCCCCACTGCCAATCAACGATTCCAATTCGTAGACGCTCAGCGCACTGCCCAACAGGTCGTCGAATTCTTCCGAGGGCTCCTTGTAATACGTGCCGTTGCCGTGCCAGTCGTGAATCAGCAATGTTTCCTGCAGCTGATCACCCATGATATCGGGCAGGGCCGCGCCGCATCGCGTGCATTCGCCATCCACAGTGGCCAGCCGCTCATTGCAGCCCGGGCAAAAGACGACATTGGGAGCGGCATCGGATTGTTCGGTGATGGAATTCACGAGTCAGTCACGGTTGGGGAAGCAAAAGTGTGCCAACGATTAAGGAGCGCAATTCGTTCCATTTCAACAAGAATGGACGGCAGATTCCAATAAACGGACAATTTTGGCGAATCACGAGTGTTGCTTTATGGAGTGATTCGCCGACGAGGCGAGAATCTTGAGGAGTTTCATCGCCATCGGGCAATGGTTGCTGAGAGACTAATTGACCCCATTTGGATTGCGCGGTATACCAGACGCGCAGCGGAGAGACTGCCACCTTTTGCTGCGCGGTACTCACCTTAATTTACTATGTCCCGTCCCGGAGTACAGCGCCGGAAACGGTCATTTTCCCGGTAAGGGGCCCAGAATCTATGTCGCACACACCGCCCGAGGGTACCGATGAGCCGACACCGCTGGTGAATTTTGACCCGCCGGTCGAAGAAACCCCAGGCGCTGCGGGCGAGACAGAGGCGGCGTTGACCGATCAGGATCAAAAGGTCGAAATCAACGTTGCGCCGCAGCCGACATGGTTCATGCGGACCGTTTTTCCCGGTCTCGAAGCCGTTGGCTGGATGGTGGGTACGCTGATTGCAATATTCACCGGCTCTATTGCAGCGGCCATAGTGGTGAGTGTGGTTTGGATAGTGGCTCACCCCAACAGCGAGTTCTCACCCACAATTATCGAACAACAGGTCATGTTGCCGGCGTTGGTTGGCTCACAAGTCTTTTTGATCGGCTTTGCGGCGTTGGGTGTCTTTGTGCGGTTCGGCACAAAATTTCCCCGCACGTTGGGACTGCGGGGCTTGTCGCTGGGTCATTTGCTGGTCGTGCTCGGATTGACGTTGCCGGTTCAGTTTCTCGCGCATGCTTGGTCGAGCTTGGCCAGTGGCCTGTTGGAGTCGGTCGGCATTACCATCTCCTCGCAAGAGTACATGGAACAAATGCAACAAGTCCTCGGCGCCGGTCCGCTCGTCATCATGTGGCTGTTGATGGCCGTTTGCCCAGCGGTGGGTGAAGAGTTGGTCTTCCGCGGCATCATCGGAAACACGCTCGTGCGCAATTGGGGGGCATGGTGGGGCGTGCTCGCCACATCGGTGCTCTTTGGCGTGATACACCTCATCCCCATTCAGGCGATTGCCGTCATCCCATTGGGCATGGCGATGCATTACGTCTACTTGATGACCAAGAGCTTTTGGGCACCGGTCCTGTTGCACCTTGCCAACAACTCCTTGGCGCTGCTCATGATGGAAGCCACCGGCGAGTTGACCGCGGCGGAAGCAGAGTCGCTTGAGGAACCGTTGTCGGGGGGGATCCTCGCCGCTTCACTGCTGACCGCTGCCTGTCTATTCGGTATCCTCTGGCAAACCCGCCGCCTGTCGGGTAGCGCGAGCGCGGTGGAGGTTGACGATGCGGCACACATCGACACGGTCACAGGCGGCGAAGGGAAATTGACGTCAAACCCCGCGACGCCCATGACCTATCTGGCTGCTGCAGTCAGCCTAGCCGGAGTGGGTGTGCTGACATATTTGATGATCATGGAATAACGGTCGGCACAGGAATCGCCACTCGCTATTGCTTGGGTTTGTCGACTTTCTTGCCGTACAAGAGGATATCGTCGAAATTCCCCGTGTCGTCAAACGAACCGATGCCGACTTGGCCCCAAGTGAAGTTCTTGTCGACGGCCGTCATCACGGGCGTTTCCATGTCATCGAAATAAATATCGATCGTGCCCGATTCGACATTGCGAATCACGCGGGCGTGATGCCAATCGTCATCCCAGTTTGTCCCGTCGGTCGTTTTGGTGGAAATCGATTTTCGGTCGGCGTCGTTGACGATAAAGATGTTGTTGGCGTGCGGATCCATCTTCTTGCCCAAGTGCACATAATACAGATGCGACGGATCTTGGTATCCGAAAAACATGCACAAGTCGCGGTGGCCATAATCCTTGATCGTCGATTGCAACTGCACATCCAGCACGAAGTCGCTGACGTATAAGTCCTTGATAAACGCGCGGTTGTAGGGCGAACGATAGGGCGTCTTGAGCTTAATGCTTTTATGTTGGCTATAGACGTGGTTATCCCCTTGGTGCGTAACCTTCCAACCTTCAGCGTTCGCCGGCAACCAACGCTTGGCCTCACCTGTTTCAAAGTCATCTTCAAAGATCAGCGGCAAGCCATCGAGCGTTTTGGCCGGTTTCGCTTTTTCATCGGCCAAGCCCCATGAGGCGAGCGCCGCAGTGACGACGAGCAAAGCAGTGGAAATCCGCGTGAGAGATTTGGGCGATATCATGTGATGTTTTCCTAAGTTAAAAGTCTGTTGTCGTCAGCGGTTGTTCATACTCTTGTGGCGGATCAGCGCCGTGCGCGAAACGCCCGCTGTAATTCATCCAAACTGGTCACGCCTTCGGCTACCAGCCGCAAACCGTCCTTTTGCAGGCTGTGCATGCCTTCTTTTTTCGCTTGGGCGCGGATCGCTTCGGTTGTGGGGTTTTCGAGAATGACTTTTTTCATCCCCTCGGTCATTTCAATCAATTCAAACAACCCCACCCGTCCCTGAAATCCCAATGCATCGCATTCTTCGCAGGGATCGAACTCCTCTCCTTGCGGCGCCCGTCGACACAATTGCGTCAGATCCTTGGGCAAACCCGCTTTGGCCAGGAAGGTCGGATTGGGACGAAAGACCTGTTTGCAGTCGTTGCACAAGCGACGAATCAGCAACTGGCTGACAACGCCGCGCACCGCATCGACGACCAATTGTGGACTCTGGGTCCATTCAATCAATTGCACCAGGCCGGCGGCAGCATTAGCGGCGGGGAACTCCGAAACCAGTTTTCCTTCGTTGTGGAAACTGAGGAACGTTTTCGTGGTTTCCGCATCGGTCAATTTGTTGAGATAGATGATGTCCGCTTCTTTGCGAAAGCAACGCGTCATTGCTTCCTTTAACGTTTCGTCGGGGTTGAATTCGAACGGCGTAATGTTCGGCAATTCATCGCAGCCCAGGTCACCCATGGAAAACATCTGATTCAAATACGGATCCAAGCCGCTCATCACGCCGTGTGCGGTCGTGGTGGTTCCGGAATTCGGTGGCCCAGCGATACCCAGGAAGCCGTTGGAAGAGAGAACTTCTCGGAGTTTCAGTTTGAACTCCTCGTCCCCTCCCAGATCTTCGATCGTGATCAGTTCGTGCGACAAATCTTGCACGCGGATCACTAACCGTTCGCCGCTGGCTGTCGGGGTGACGGCGATGTCGAGGACGTACTTAAACCCCTCCAACTCAGCTCGCAGACCGCTGGATTGTTTTTTGTCGCGGACTTTCACGTCCAGCCCCGCCAACATTTTCAACATCTGAGTGATGGCGTTTGCTTCCTGTTTACCCAAGCGTCCGCCGGAGTAGGGCAGGCCGTCAATATATAACGTCAACTGCGACTGAGCACCTTTGGGATCGATCCGCATCATTTCCGCACGCCTTAGCAAGGCGTCGGTGACCAGTTCTTTGGCTGGAATCAGACCCACGTCGACTAACCGCTGGGCTTTGGCCAAGTTCGGATTCTTGTCGTTGGTTGCCCCTTTGAATTTGACGTAGTCATACTCTTCGTCAACTGTTGGTTCATCGTCGTCTTTTTTTCCAAATCCAAAAATCATTGCCGGCTCCCGGCTGCTAGCAGCCTCAATCGTCGAGTACGGTCACGGGTCTTCGAAAACGGCACACCGCGATCCATTCCCTGGCGGAGAATGAAAGGACACGACGTGCGCACCCTGACCGTCTGTTCGTCTTCTTTATGTCTGACTCCCTGCCCACGGCAGAGATGTAGCAAATCCCAAGCGGATTTCCTCTAAAATACCCTTTTGTGCGCCCGACGACAACGCTGTGCCATTGGCAAACCGGCCGTCTCAACGGTTGGAATCCGCAAGTTAGCCCTTCGACGCCTCATTGGGGGGCAAGGAGTCCGTATTGGCCGCTTTTTCCGGCAGCGGGGCGTCAACTTGGTGCAGCTTCATGAATTTGCGATCCAGGTAATCCTTCCATTTCCAGGCCCAGCGGCTGTGGAAGGCTCGGCCGTGGTATTGTCCGATCGCTTTGCCATCCCCGGTCGCCAGCAATGACAAAAAACTGGACTGCGGATGAAACTCCTGCAACGGCTGGTTTTGAAAAGACCGCCTAAGATTCTCCCAAAGCACCGGCCCTTGCCGGACCGCATAAACGCCCGCTTTAGGAACGGGGTTGGCGGGAAATGTCGCCGTATCGCCCACGACAAACACGTTCTCTGCGCTTGTCGATTGCAATGTCGGGCGCGTCGCCAGAAATCCGTCGTCCGCCTTGGCCAAATCGAATCCGCTCAACACCGGCGGCGGCGCTGCTGTGGTGGCGGTAATGATGATGTCCGCGGCGAGACTCCGGCCGTTTTCCAAGATCAATTGACGGCCATCAAAATCCGCGACGCGTTGTTGCAGATGGGGCACAATACCACGTCGCTGTAATTCCTCCCGAGCGAGTTGCTGAGTTTTGGGCAGGGAACCTCCAAGGATTGTCTCGCCTCTCTCAATCAAATGCAGCTGGGCCGAGATCAATCGCTGGGCCAGATATTCATGAAGGCAAAACGAAACTTCCACCCCCGCCGCGCCGCCACCGACAATGACGACGGACACCGTCGCTGTTTCATTTCCATCCTGCGTCACCTCCGCGAGCCGTTCCTGCAAACGATGGTGAAACGTCGCCATCGGTTTGATGCTCAGTACCGCAGGCTGTTGCCGCAACGGGTCTGGAATCTTCGGCACCGAGCCAATGCCAATCGCAGCCACGTCGTACCGCAGCGGCGGACGGTTGGCCAACAGGACGTGTTGTTGTGCGGAATCCAAACCGACCGCTTCTTCATAAACCACGCGCACACCGCTCGCCGCAGCAAGCCGATCGAGGTCGATTTCCATCTCTCGCGGCTCATACAACCCCGCCAAGGTACCCGGCAACATTCCACTATAGGTCGCGCGGTTGAAGGCGGAAATCAAGGTCACGCTCACACACGGAATCGGCTGTTCCCGCCACATGCGCACAATATGCAGATTCGTATGCCCCGCGCCAATCAGCACCAGATTTTGAGCAGGTAACGTTTCTTGCATGACAGTGCCAGCGATTGGATGAACTGTGCGTAGTGGGTCTTAACCCAACGATCATCCCACAATCAAAGCAGCGCGGCAATCGATGGCCTTGAGGAGACTACAAGGCAATCGCCAATCCAACACCCTCAAGCCTCACCCCTCAAGCCTCACCCCCCCCGGCGACTTGCCGTGAGGCGGCCGATGTGTCACGATTTCAGTATCAAAGAATCCCCCAAGCCCCAACGCCCCTTAGCGAGGAACCCTCCTCATGCGTGCTGTCATTGCCGTCGTTTGTCTGGCGATCATGATCGTCGTGATACTGCTTGCACCCTCCAGCAAAGCAACGGACGATGGTCCGGCGACAATCACAGTCAAAATTGTCTTCGGCGCTGATGAACAGGCCGCTGTCTGGGATGGTCGACTAGAAGTGTCTGGCGGCGAAATTCTAGACGTATCTGCGGCGATGCTGGAAGTGGCTGATCAACTCAACGCCGACACACGCAGTTGGAAGATCAAAACCGGCGTCAGTCAAGGAAAACGCGTTTCATTCGCTGAACCGCAGCGAGAGATCTTCGTCAAATTGCAGTGCACCCCCGAGACGCTGCTGCGAATCACAACTGAGCAGGGGGATTTCGAGGTCGCGCCGTCGACTCTCACCGCTGGCCGGCCGGCGTCTTTGCTTGACGGGCGGGCTGAAGTGCATCGGTTGGGCAACGAGAAAATCGTTGCGAAAACAGAAACCGATGACGACTTCACTGCCATCGCCCTCGACGCCAACGGGCAGCGCCACGTCGCCTGGATCGCGTTCGACACAACAGCACAGACCGACCGACTGTGGATTCAAAACATCGACAAACCGGGGGAAAAACCGGAGTTGATTACCGATGCCGTTGAAGTCGCTGACCTGCAACTGCTCAATATCGACGGCACGCTCAACGCGTTCTGGAGTTCCTCCGGGACCGACAAGAACTGGGACCTTTACACAGCTGTCCGCGAAGAACGGGGTTGGCGCTCCCAACGATTGACCACCGCAACGGGAACCGATTTTCAACTCTCCGTCGCTGCGGGAACCGACGGGAGTGTTTGGATGGCCTGGCAATCCTTCCGCAATGGCAAGGGCGATATATACGCCAAGGTCCGCAACGGCGAGACCTGGTCTAACGATTTTGTCGTGGAGGACAATCCGGCCAATCAATGGCAACCATCGATCACTGTCGATACCGAGGGCCGGGCGTGGGTTGGTTTTGATTCGTATGAAAACGGCAACTATGACGTCTATCTGACGAGCCTGACCGCCAGCGGCGACAAAGTTTCTGTCGGCGAACGCATCGCCATTGCGCAGTCCGCCGACTTCGAAGCGCATGCGAATGTTTTGGCCACCCGTGACGGCCGTGTCTGGGTGACGTATGACGCAGCGGGGCCGAATTGGGGCAAGGATTTTCGCAACGGGCCGACCATCGAAAACGGCCGCTACGCCGAACCGCTGCACGCCTCGCGCCGTATGGAATTACGCTGTGTTCACAACGGGCAACTTGAACAACCTACCGAGCCGCTGCCGCAGATATTGCCGCCGGAAAAAATCGCCCTCATCGACCGAGATCCAACCAGCAAACCGTCGCGCTATTACGACTTGCCGCAGTTGGCGACCGATGGCGATGGTCGTCTGTGGTTGTTGTTCCGCATCTGCCGCCAAGGCTTTTGCCGACATCCTCCGCTCGGAGCGCAGTGGAACATTTATGCCACCACGTATACCGAGCAGGGTTGGTTAGAACCGATACAATTGCCACACAGCCAAGGCCGACAAAACCAACACGTGGCAACCGCTGCCGGAACCGCCGGTCCGTTGCAATGCGCCTGGGCCGAAGGAAATCGCTTTGCCTCCGTCAATCGCAAATACGCCGTCCGTGCCGGTGCACTTCCCCCGATCACTGAAGCAGCCGCCGGGATTCCCTGTGAGCCGCTCCAACTCGACCCGCCCGGCACTGCCGAACCCGCTCCGCAAATCGATTGGACGATCACCCGCGGCGGCGATGAGTTCCGAGTCTATTTTGGCGACCTGCATCGTCACACGAATATCAGTCGTTGTATGCCCACGCTGGATGGCTGTCTGACCGACGCGCATCGTTATGCATTGGACGCGGTCGAGCACGACTTTTTAGCAGTCACCGATCACACCCGCGACGTCGACGCCTTCTCCTGGTGGCGGACGCAAAAGGCATCCGATCGGTTTCATATTCCGGGTCGCTACGTGCCAATCTATGCCTACGAACGTAGCAACATGACGCACGGCGGCGGGCATCGCAACGTCTTTTTCCTGACCCGTGGAGCCCAGGTGAGCCGCAGCGATCACTGGTATGCCGGTCGCAAACTGAAACGTCCCGACAACAACCCCACCGACACGCTCTACCCCTGGCTGCGCGAACGCGGCGATGCCCTCACGGCAGCGCACACCCCCGAATACGATCGCAAAGCCAATCTCGGCACCTGGACCTACAACGATCCCCAAGTCGAACCGGTAGCGGAGATCTTTCAAGGACTCCGCGAATCGTACGAGCGTCCCAATTCGCGTGTCAAAGAGGAAGCCTCGTTGCAATATGCCCTGCATCAGGGATACAAGCTCGGCTTCATCGCCTCCAGCGATCATCTTTCCACGCACATGTCCTACGCCTGTGTTTGGGCAAAAGAAAAAACACGGGAAGCACTGTTCGACGCCATCCGCGCGCGACGCACCTATGCCGCCACCGACCGCATCGGTTTAGATGTCCGTATTGGTGAAGCCCTGATGGGAGAAGAAACGCAAGTCGCGGGGGAGACCGTGACCCTTTCGATCCATGCCGAAGGGACGGCTCCGATCACCGACATTGAAATCATTCGCGATGGCCAAGTCCTCGACACCCTCCGCCCCGGCACGCCGTTGGTGGAAACCACCTTCAAAGACCCCGCGCCGCTGCCGGGCAAGAGTTATTACTACGTGCGGTTGCTACAAGATAACGGCGCAATCGCCTGGGCGTCACCGATCTGGGTCTCAAGGTGATGTCGCACAAAGGGCACGCGAAAGAGTCCTCCACACAAGTCATGGAGCCAGCTGCGCCGCTTGCGCTTTCGGGCGGATGTGCGACACGTGTTCATAGGCAAAGTTGTAGCCGAGCACCGTGTAGCGTGCGATGTGGATCTCGCCTTTTCCGATCGGTTCAGCGCCGGCTTTGACAACGTACGTTCCTGCAAATCGGTCGCGTAATGTTTGGCTTTCATCGTCGACGGTTGTCCACAGCAAGTCGTAGAGCAGATTAAATGGACCCAAGATCCACAGGCTGCTTCGTAGCGTCATCCGAAATATCGAGGGCTGTTCCCCGCGGAGCGTAATGATTTTGGCCCCGACCGCGCGATATCCAAGCGTCCGCGTGGGAGACGCCTTGATGGCGGTCAAGTACAGCCAGATCCAAATCAAACACGCCAGCACGTAAAGTGGTTCGACATCACCGAAAAATAGGGAGGCAATCACTCCCATCAATAACGATGAAACAATTGATGCAGCCACGACAAGTAAATCAACGACCAAGATCACCAGCCGTTTCCCGAGTCCGATGTAATCCTCGGACTTGAAATAAACGCCGGATCCTAAACTTGTGTCGCGCGGGCGAGGGCTCATTGCGGCGATCTTTAAATGGGATGTCGTATTGGGGATTGGCAAAAAACAGTCAGGCTTATATCACAACAAAAAAACTTGCCAATGTCCAACTTCTACCACGCAACCAGCGGGATTGGCAGACTGTAGCAGGACCGATGCGATTCAAACTGCGCGAACGCCCCCGCGCCGCTGCCGGGTAAAAGCTATTGCGATGTAAGCCTAATGTAAGACAACGGTTCAATCGCTTGGGCTTCACCAATTTGGGTTCGCTGTGATGTCGGAATGTTGTGGTCTTCAGAATATCGTGTAAAGTCTGGGGAAACCAATTCGGCGCTCGAGTCATTTAGCGGGATTAATACAAAGTTCAAAACATGAGTTCGACGAAACAGGATACTCAATTCGCCTGGAGAGCCATGTGCATCTTCCTGGCCTTGGGAGGTTGGATTTGTTTGCTCAAGTCCATCGAGCGATTTGGGCTGATATCTGCGATGAACGTCAGCCTGTTGCGGTTGATTTCCAGCGTGGTCTGTTTTGCCTGGCTGGCGAAGAATTCGCTCAATCGTCGTATTTCGACAGCGATTCGAGCCACATTTCTGGTGTTTGTTGTCAGTATCACCCTGGAAATGTTCTTCGGAGTCACTGAGGATGTTGCCGCTTGGAAGGAGGTGGCGATTGTCGGGCAGAATAGCGAAACACGTCGGTTTTTCGAGCAAATCCTTTCCGGGCTGTGGTTTGGCAGCGGCTTGTTTTTAGTCTATTTGATGGTCAGGTCACTCGAACAAACCACGCGAAAACTCGAAGCGACCGTCGTCGAATTGCACGAGTCGCAAGAACAAAATATTCGCCGGGAACGCTTAAGCGCTTTAGGCGAAATGGCCAGTGGCGTGGCCCACGATTTAAACAACACACTGGCCCCGGTGGTCGCCTACACCGAATTGCTTTTGATCGATACGACACTCTCGTCCGAGCAACGCCGCCGTTGCGAGTGCGCACTGCGAGCAGCCACCGATGCGGCTGCTGTGATCAAACGGCTGGGACAATTTCATCGGGGGCAGGACGCGCCCGCGGAGAATAAACGGGTCCATCTCAAGGAATTGGTCTCGCAAATTCCACTACTCACCCGGCCAAAATGGCGAGACGAGGCGCAACTCCACGGTTGCACGATCAATATACGGCTGGATTTAGAAGAGGTGCCCCCCGTGCGGGGCAGCGCCGCTGAATTGCGGACCGTGCTAACAAATCTTGTCTTCAACGCCGTCGATGCCATGCCCAACGGCGGCCTGATTACGCTCAGACTCTTCGGGCAAGGGGAGTGCGTCGTCATGGAGGTCATCGATACCGGCATCGGGATGGACGCTGAACAGGCCGCACGCTGTTTTGAACCGTTTTATAGCACCAAGACCGAAAAATCCGGCCTGGGGCTCAGCGTCTGCCATGGCATTGTGGTGCAACATGGCGGGCAGATCGAAGTCGCTGCCAACGCCGGGGCCGGTTCGATCGTTCGCGTGTCGCTGCCGATTGCCGATGTGGATCAGCTTTCCACCATCGTTACACCCGTCCCCCAGGAGCAGGGCACGCCGCTGCGTTGTTTGTATATCGAGGACGATGCCGTCGTCCGCGATGCATTTGCCACAATGTTCGAAGCAATCGGTGTGAATCTGAACGTCGCTGCCACCGGTGCCGACGGTTTGAAAATGGCGCAAACGAATCACTACGACGTGGTCTTCACCGATTTGGGAATGAAAGATACGGATGGCGCCGACGTCCTGGCAGGTATTAAAGACCAAAATCCAGAAGTACCGGTCGTGATTATTTCCGGATGGCCGCGCGAAGAGGTCGACGCTTGGTTTACCGGCAATGTGAAACCGGACCACATCCTCGAAAAACCGGCAACCCTCAAGAACATTCAACGCATCCTAGCAGCGATCAAAGCACCGACCCGCAGCGACGAATCGGTCAAAGTGTGATGCAGATGTCGCTTTCAGTGCAATCACTCCTGCGACGTTTCCGCTTTCCAGTTGACCGTCTTCGCCAACTTCCGGTCTAGAGTCGCCCACTTTCCGGACTGAGCACTGAACGTGGAAACGAAATCTCCATGGATAAACGTGATGTATTCCATACCAAATGACTGATTTATTCCGTCGCCAACCGGGATTTTGAGTTCATCCCAATTTCCGGTCACCGCGCTATAGGCATAAACCCGTTTGCCAACAGCTAAGCTCACCATATTTAGACCGACTGTGGGAGTGATCGGCCCTTGCTCACCCTTTTCAATCTCCAACGGTTGAATGCTCCAAAGACCAAGCTGAGAACTGTACGCGGCAATCCGTGCTTTATCCTCGGAAACGACCACCGCTGTCGTCAGCGACTGAATCATGCTCCCGTTTTGGATTGGCGGAGCCCCACCAAAACCACCGCCGCCGAATCCACCGCCACCGCGACCACCAAAGTCGCTGCCGCGACCGCCTTGAGCTGGATTGCCTTGTAATCCGTTCGCCCCCTTGCCACCAAACTGCGCATTCGCCGGCAGCATGGCCCAGGTCACTATCACACCCATCGCAGCAATGGCCGTCAAACCGTACGCGAGTCGCTTCATCGTCTTCTCCTTACCAAAAAAGAGGCCGGCGCAATCCGAGCGTTGCGTCCTGGAGAATGAAACGCGATTTCGGCGAGGAATTCACTTTGAAATTGCGAAATGAGGGGGAGGGGGTAGAGAAATCGCCCTCGATCGGGTCAGCTTGCGTTACTAAGTGCGCATGTCAGCTAAACTGATCCAACACCTTCCGGTATTAGGCTTCCTGTGCGTCCGACGTGTTGTAAGTGCGCTGGCGTAAAAAGAACTTCCAGTACGTGTAAATCATATATCCGCCGACGCAACCGGGAATTACCCAGGAAACTGGTTCGATAGCGCTCATGTACCACGGCGGTTCGGCAAGGTCGGCCAACAGAAGCATGAAAGACATGCTCAGAATCATGAGCATGAATGACAATGCGAAGACGAACATCAACCAACAAAAAACGAATCCGTAGAGGAAGGCGTGCGAAAACTTTTCAGGCTGCGGATAGCGGAGATGGCAATAGCCGAGCACGGTGACCATCGGCCACCAAAACCAAAACACGACAGCTGCCAAATACCCGTGCGGGCGATGCCCAAACATATCTAAGAACGTCGCGGTGATCGAGGGATATGTGCTATACCCGAAACGTGCGTGAATCAGCGCCGGGAATTCCCAAACAACCACTTGCAGAAACAGGCCAACAAGAAACAAAGTCAGCCCGCTGACAGCGACCATTGCAATGGCCGCATCGCGCCGTTGATGGAAAGGAACTGCCTGTAGGAGCGCGTTTCTAGCTGTTTGCATGCGACCAGTCCATGCGCGAGGAGGTGGTGGTCCATGGGGGAGCTATGATCAATAACGCGAACGCTCAGCGTTATTCACTCCGCACAGAGAATTCGCCAGCAAATCACCCAAACAATTCCACCACCGGATGGCCTTCACTAATGCGCGTCGGGCGGCCCGCTTGGCTGTAGACCGCTTCGTCCGGTGAGAGTCCGAACGCGTGGTGAATTGTCGCCCCCAAATCGTCCGGGCTGACCGGGTGGTCTTGCACATAGGCGGCATGCGCATCGGTGCTCCCATATACCTGTCCGCCGCGCACTCCGCCGCCGGCCAAGACCGTTGATTGGCAACCGGCCCAATGATCCCTCCCGGCCAGCTTATTGATCTTCGGTGTTCGTCCAAATTCTCCCGTCACCACCACCAACGTTTCGTCCAACAGACCGCGATCGTCAAGGTCGTCCAACAAAGCAGTGAACGAACGGTCAAACGACGGCGTGCAGTACTCGTGCCGCAACATCGTATTGCCCCGATTCGGCCCCCCGCAGACCGGCCCGTCGATGCCGTGATTGTCCCACAAATTGAATTGACAACCATCCGGCCCGAAGAAGGTCCAAAACAGATTTACCATCCGCACACCCGCTTCGACCAACCGTCGCGCCATCAAAAAACTTTGCCCGTATTCATTGCGCCCGTAACGTGCGCGCGTCGCGTCCGATTCGAGCGACAGATCAAACGCTTGTTTAGCTCCTTTGTCCGACAGCAACGAAAACGCGTTGCGGTAATGTTTGTCCAGATCGGCACCTGCGGTCGAATGCTGGTGCAGGTCCGTTGTCCCCTCAATTTGCTCAAGTAGCTTTTGCCGTCCGGCGATGCGTCCCGCGGGGACAATCGGTTGAATCGCATCCACCTGGAACAACTCGTGCGACAGCGAATCTTGCTTTGGTTTGTTGAGCATGAACGGATCGAACGCCGGTCCCAAAAATCCGCCGGTTTGCCCTTTGAAAAATACCGAGCCGGTCGTAAATGGCCGCGGAACCGTAACCCACGCCGGCAAATCCCCGCAGCCTCCCAACAGATTATGCAAGATCGCACCAAACCCCGGATGATCGCTGCGGGTGGGGAAGGTCTCATTGGGACGCGGGTTCTTTTGCCCTAACAACGAGTCCATAATCGCCACGCCATGCGCTGCGGAGTAGGCGTACTGTGAGCGGAGGATCGCAAATTTATCCGCCCGTTGCGACGTCAACGGCAACAGGTCGCCGATCTGAATCCCCGGCACATTGGTATCGATCGGCTGATATTCGCCGCGGATTTCCAACGGAGCATCCGGTTTAGGATCCCAGAGATCAATCTGCGAGGGCCCCCCGCACAAAAAGATGTAGATACAATTCTTAGCGGTCGCTGCCGGACGGGGGTGGGCCGATGGCGTCTCTTCGGCCCGCAGCAACTTCGGCAGACTCAGCCCGGCCACGGCGAGTGGACCCATCCGCAATAGGTCTCGACGCGATATCCGCGGCAGACCGCCAACAGCCGGGAACAGATTCAGCATCGCGGCCTCCCTTAAGGCTTGAGGCTTGAGACGACAGGCTTGAGAAAACGTGCAGGCCGGCTCGGCAAACGCCCCTTGCCACACCTGCGGCCGACAGCCTAAAGTCTACAGCCTGAGAGAATTCGCTGTCAAAGCCAAGCCCGGCGGACAGTTGTCGCATATGGAGATCGAACATGCCGGCCGTTTATGAACATCATCGCACTGTGCTCGATGCGGAAATCGATGGATTGGGACATGCCAACAACGTGGTCTACCTGCATTGGATGATTGATGCCGCCGTCGCCCATTCCGCTGCCCAAGGTTGGACCGGCGAGCGGTATCAGGAATTGGGGACCGGCTGGGTCGTGCGTCGTCACGAGATCAACTACCTGCAACCCGCATTCGCCGGTGAGGAAATCGTCGTGCGCACCTGGGTAGCCGATATGCGGCGCGTGCAATCGCAAAGACGGTTTGTCATCGAACGCATCCATGACGGGGTGAAACTGGTCGAAGCGACGACGAATTGGGCGTTCATCAATTTCAAAACCGGAGCCCCGGCACGCATCCCGGCCGAAGTCACCGACTCGTTCGAGATTGTAAAGGCCGAGTGAACCATGCGGGTGCATGTCGAATCCCAACTGGACTGCTCCGCCCAGACCGCTTGGGAGCACGTGAAAACCAGCGCCATGCTGGTCGCCGTCTCGCAGCCGATGGTGGATCTGCGTCCGTTGCCGGGCGAGGAGTTCCCGGAAATCTGGCAACAAGGCATGACCATCCGCTGCCGGTCGTTCTTGTTCGGTTTTTTACCGCAAGGCACGCGGGAATTGTATTTCGAACGGGTGGATGACACGGCTCGCGAAATCCAGACCCGCGAACACGATGCCATGATTCGCCGTTGGGACCACCTGATTCGCGTCCAATTCGTTAGTGAGGAGGCTAACCAAAAATCGACCTGCCTCTATTCCGACACAGTCGAAATCAACGCGGGCTGGCTGACACTGGGCGTTTGGCTGTTTGCAAGCTGTTTTTACCGTCATCGCCAACGTCGCTGGAGACGGATGGCGGCGACTTTTTCGAGCGGCGAGAATTCTTAAACAACTCTTTTTTAATTTTCTGTGAAAAATTTGCGAAGAAATTGTTGTTTTTTGATTTGGCCTGCCTATGATTTAACTGACCCGGCTAGAGCAAACAGTCCAGTTTAATCACTGGAGCGAGCGCCTGTTTGTTCGCCGGGTTATTTTTATGCGCTGACCGCGGGGCTGTGTCAGCGACGCCGGACAACAGTTGTTCGTTTGAAAAATCTCAACCCCCAATGTAGACGTCACACTGAGGCCGCCCAGCACACAATGTGTCAGCACCGTCCGTCGCAACGGCGTCGACCTGGCCACAGCGGAGGTGACGACCTACAGCTACGATCTCGTCGGAAACCTGTCCCGCGTCGATTACGCCAACGGCATGATCACCACCTACGAGTACGACGCGCTCAATCGGCTGGACGTGATGACGCATTATTCGCCGGACGAAACGCCGGAGAACCTGGCCGACAACGAGAAACTGGCCGAGTACGACGATACGCTCTTAATCGATCGCACACTATTCATGGGGAAGTCCACTCACGTGTATGTTGGAGAAACCGGTACACAGGGTGGCTTTTACGTTGGTGGAACACAACAGATAGCGATTCCTCGATCGTGGGCGATTCCCAGATCTGAAGTAGTTGTTAACAATCCCCTTCATTGAGAGTTCAATATGACGATAGAATCATTGCTCACGAACATCGCCAACCTGCTAGACGCCCATGGACAAACCGAGTGGGCTCAGTCCTTTCGCCGGCTTCACTCTGACTACAAGTACGATCCAGAAATGACAAAAGGTCGAATACGTTCCATCTACGGCGGGTCGGGGTCTTTCAATGACATCGTCCTCCATGACCCGAATGGCGTCCCTTTGATCGATGAGAACAATGAATTAGACCAGATGCGGTCACAGTTGTTTCAGTCGTGTCGATGACGCTCAAGTACTTTTACGACAGCCACAACAACGCGGGTGGCCCCGAAAGATTCTGCTTTCGGGGCGGCGAAGCCGCAGGAGATGTTTGAGAATAGGCAGCAACGTTACGGCAAGACCACCCACCGACTTCGTCACCCAGCAAGAATCGACCTGGGCCACCCGGGACGACAAGTTCGCCCGTACTGCAGACAACGAGCCGCTGGACCCTGTTGTGACGACCGGTGAGAGGGGATGTGACTGAAGCCGGTCCAGCGGTTCGTTTTCCCCACAGCATCACACATAAGACGCCCCCCAACAACCAGCCCGTGCACGCTCCGCCCCAATAGCCACGGCAGCACCCACACCGTCCTCGACGCAACAGCGGCGTTCGTGCAGCACTACGCCTACACCGCCTACGGTATAGCGATCGGCTTCGACGAAGCGCAGGCGCTAACAACCCTACTCTACAGCGGCGAAGCGTTCGACAGCCGCGTGGGGCTGCAATTCCTGCGGGCCAGATGGTATGATCCGAATGCCGGGCGTTTTAATCGCCTCGATCCGTTCTCTGGCAATTTGAGTGACCCGCAGTCGCTGCATAAGTACTTGTATACGCACGGCGATCCGGTGAATGGGATTGATCCTGGTGGCCGTGAGTTTACCCTTCCCTCAATGTTGGGCGTGCCTGGTGGAGCAGCTATGGTCGGGTCAGTCACAGCCTCAAAATCGGCCAATCGCTGGAAGACTGCGGAGTCTTGGCTGGATTTTCTATTTCCCGATGCTAATCTGAAAGTGTTTGGTCTATATCGTGGTCCAAGTGAGCCACTTCTCCGTAAATCACGGGAGCATGCTAAACTGGCAGAGGCTGTGTATGAAGAAACTCGTCCATTAGCTGGAGTTGATGGATGGAAGTATTTAGTAGACACGAACGCATCAATTGTTGATGACTTTACAGGATTCAAGTCAGGGCTATTTCACAAAGATGGAGAATATGTTTTGTCCTTTGGTGGAACAGATGGTCCCGACTGGAACGATATTATCAACAACGTTAGTCAAGGCGTCCTTGGGATTTCAGCGCAGTACACACAGGCAATTGAGACTGCAAAGTATGTGATTGACTCCTACGGAAAGAACGGAGAGAATGTGATATTCGTTGGTCACTCGCTCGGAGGCGGGCTTGCTACCGCTGCTTCAGTAGTTCACAGTAAAACTGCATCGAGATTCAACGCTGCAGGGGTCAATGAACATACGGTAGCAGGCCATGATCTCAGTATGGCGACACACTTGGTGAACGCGTGGCGGGTTCGTGGTGAACCGCTTACAACACTACAGGATTATGGTGGCTCTCCTGCCCCAGTTGGCTGGCTGCTTGGTAAGATCCCTTATGTTGGAAAATCGCTTCAGATCTTTGATTGCTTTGTTGAAAACACCGCTTGAATTGTTGTTAGCGGCGCGCTAAATGTACCTGCTATGAGCAAGACACATCAACCAAACGTGCTGTTGGAAGTCGCCTCGCTGTCGATGCGACTATCTACGAAATTCGTCCAACCTTATTCGCACCCCAAAAGCCCGCAGAAATTCACGCAGTCGCAACTGCTGACGATCCTGATTCTCAAAGCCTATTTGAAGACGACCTATCGCGGCATCATCGAAATCCTCGGCGCATCCGACCAACTGCGAGAACGGATGGAACTCACGCGCTTGCCGCACTACTCGACGCTGAAATACTTCGCGGATCGCTCGCACGTTCTGGAAATCACCGACGCCATGTTGGCGGAGATCGTCAAGGAATATGCTGCCGATGCGGACGAGGCGTCGATCGATTCGACCGGTTTGGAAACATCCTCCGCCAGTGCGCATTTTCGTGTGCGGAGCGGAAAAACGCGAAAGAAATACGTGAAACTCTCGGTCTGCATCGTGGCCGGTTCGATGTTGCCAGCCGGCCTGGTAGTGGGTTGGGGGCCGGGCAACGACAAATGCGAAGCGCCCGAATTGCTCGAAAAGGTGCGGCACGTCACGCAGCCCAAACGCCTGTTCGCTGACGCGGGTTATGATGCCGAGTGGATTCATATGTATTGTCGCGAAGGTTGGGGCGTGCAAAGTTGGATTCCGCCGGCGGTGCATCGTACGGACGGCAGCGTTGGCGGCGAGTATCGCCATCAGATGACGAAACGGCGGCTGAAGAAAAACGGTTACGGTCGGCGTTGGCTGGTGGAATCATTCATGAGTGGCTTGAAGCGAACGATGGGCTGTGCGCTCGCTGCCCGCTCCGAAAGCAGCCTATTCATCGAAGCCGGCCTCAAAGTCCTGGCATACGCCCTGCGGCGTTAGCTGGCGGTGAGACATAATTAGTCAGTTTTCAACAAAGCAATCTTTGATAAAGTACTGAATCTTATAGGTGAGCTCGCTCCCGACTCGAACGGCACAACGTATTGGTTGGAAGACTATGGCACACCGTTCTACGGAAGACACAGCATTGGGGATTCAGTCATCCCTGCAATGGAACGACTTTATGATCGGTTATACACGTGACCATGCTTAATCTGGAGGAGTGTACGTGCGATTTCTACAATTGTTGGCTCTACCTGTGATCTCTATTGGAGCTTTTTCAATGATCGGATGCGACGCCAGAAGCGGAGGTGTAGACATCTGGAACGCAGTCGCAGCTGACAGCATCGATGACGTGCGGGTATTTGCGCAGTCTGGCGGCAATCTCAACCAAAAGAACGCCAGCGGGGAAACTGTGTTAATGCATGCGTTGGAGAAGGGAAGTCTCGCGAGTTATGGAGAATTATTGGCACTGGGTGCAGACCCCAATATTCCCATGAGCGACGGTAGAACAATCACGGCGTGGGCTATTTCGAAAAAGGAGACTGACTGGTTGCGACTGGCATTGGAGCATAAAGCAGATCCAAATATGCTGTCGATGTCGCGAGCATCAAAGTTCGATCTTCCGCCACTGCGATTCGCAACGAGCAGTGGCACTCTTGCCCATGCTAAATTGCTTGTGGAGTACGGTGCCGACGTAAACTACCTTAATGCGGCCAAGCAACGGCCTTTGATTTTCGCAATGGGAATGGGACGCTACGATGTCGTGATTCTACTGCTCGACGCGGGCGCTGATTTCAATGCAGCAGACACCGAACCCCATTCATTCCTAGATGAAGTTCGAAGATTGAGCGAGGACAAGGAAAGTTTGCTTGTAGTTCCGAAGTTACGGCAGCAATTTGAAGAAGTCGAGGCATGGCTAAATGCTCACGGCGTAAAATTCTAGTCCGTTATCAGTTTTCGAGGTTTGTCACGAAAGATTCTTTCGGCGCACCAGAATCGCGGGAACAGTTTGCGAATAGCCTGCTACGCTCCGGCAAGACCACCCACCGACATCGTCGCCCCAGCGAGAATCAACCGGGGCCACCCGCGACGACAAGTTCGCCCGCCCTGCAGACAAGGAGCCTCTGGACCCTGTTGTGACGTCCGGTGAGACGGAATGTGACTGAAGTCGGTCCAGAGGCACGTTTACTCCACAGCATCACACGTAAGACGCCCCCCCAACAACCAGCCCGCGCACGCTCCGCCCCAACACCCACGACAACCCCCACACCGTCCTCGACGCAACAGCGGCGTTCGTGCAGCACTACGCCGACACCGCCTACGGCCGGGCGATCGGCTTCGACGAAGCAGCCGCCCTGACAACCCGACTCTACAGCGGCGAAGCCTTCGACAGCCGCAGACCATCCCGCGTGCCGATGCCGTATTGACCTCCTAAAAAGGCCGCCAATGATTTCAGGGATCCAAGAGTCCCCCCTTCTCGACGCAATTTCCTGAGAGCGATTCCAGACCTTGCCAAATGGTCACCCCCGCTCGCCTTTGGAAAGCCGGTTACCTGTGGGCGATTGAATCTTCTGCTTCCGTAGCCGTCACCAGCGGCGTCGATTCCACCCGGTACAGCGTTGCATCGATTTCGCGTAGGCCGTGGAAGCTGAAACTTCGCTCTGGGGTTAATTTCCACCGCGTCCAGCTTTCGATGATCGGAACCTCCGGTGCCGGGGCGATCAGCCATTGCGGGCGTCGCTCCAGCAGGTCGCGGGGGTCGGGGAATTCTTCGTGCAGGTCGAGTTCGTAGGAAATCAGCGGATGCGAATGATAGACCAGGACCGGTTGCCCGTCGGTCTCTGTTTTCACATCTCGCACGAAGGTGGCGAATTCTTGGTAATCCACGCGCGGTCCGACATTCGCGTAGTGATAGTACAAGCCGTGCGCGCCGAGAAACGCCAAGGCCATCACCGGCATGGCCAGATCGCGCCGCCAACGGATCGCGGCAATCGTCAACCCGCCCGCCACTGCTGTGGCTACGGCAATCGCGATCGCCAACTTCCCCTCCGCCCGGAAAGAGACGACCAAGCCGCCAATCGCCAAAACCGCTCCGGCCGCCAGTGGAAACCAGGCCCTCTCGCGTCGCGCGAGCAGCACGGCCATTTGCTCCAGGGCCAACCCGGCCAACATGAACATCACCGGATAAACCGGCAACAACAAGTCATGTCGCTTCGAGGGGATTGCGCTGAAGAACACAAAATACGCCGCCGCCCAGATCACTAAAAAACGAATCTGCGTCCAGTTCTCTTGGCGACGATACGCGGCAATCGCTGTCAGCACCCCAATGAGCGACCAGGGGGCGATCCGTGTGAATAGGTGGCTGATGTAATAATAAAACGGCTGCGTCTTGACCGACGAACCGGGCAACCGCCGCGCCAATTCGTTATTGAGTACCGATTCCCGAAACTCCGGCAGGCGCATCACAATCAGCAGCCAAGTCGCTGTCGCAATGGAAAAGATAATGAGGCCCGGCAGCGCCACACGCAGCTTGGCCACCGACGGACGTTGCCCTTCACGAACCGCCCAGAGCACCAGAAAAATCCCAAACAAGCACGGTCCAACCGGTCCCTTGGCCAGCACCGAGGCAGCCATGATGATTCCCAGCACCGACGATTTCCACCACACATCCTTCACCGCCACCAAGACATAAATCGCGGCATAGACCGTCGCCGTCATCAGCATATCGGTCCGCGCGAACCACATCAATTTGGTGAAATGATGCGAAGCAATGCAGGCCATGCAAGCGAAGAACGCCGCCGGCTGTCCGAGAAATTGCGAGGCCAACCGGTACAGTAACACCAGCAACAAACCCGCTGCCAACAGCGAGGGCAGTTTGATCACCCACGGGGCCGTCGATCCGGCCGCGCGGCAGAAACCGGCGGCCATCCAGTTGTAGAGCGGCGGTTTGGTGGCGATCAGGCCGTTGACTTCAAATTGGGTCTCCCAATGTCCGTGATGCAACAGGTCCATCACGTAGCCGACCTGCTTGTTTTGATCGCCTTCGAAAAAATCATTAGGAGCGGACAGGCGCAGCATCGCCGCAACCGCGAATAACAGCACCAGCCAATAGGGATGCGTCAGTCGTCGCAACTCTTGATGTGGTAACTCAGTCGAGCCGATCGCATCCATCGTACAGCCAACATGTCTAAAAAAGGGCCGATAAGACGATTGAAAAAGCCGTACTTACTTTGGCCCGCCACGCGCGGGCGGTCCGTCACATCGACCTCCACCACGCGATAACCTTCAATCGCAAACAGGACCGGCAAAAAACGATGCATGCCGCGATACAGTTTGACCGACTTCAGGCAGCGGCGGCGAAAGAGTTTGAATCCGCAATTCACGTCGCGCAACGTATCGCCCAGCACCGCGCGGCGAATGGCGTTGGCGAGTCGTGACGAGAACCGCTTGCTGAGCGTATCGCGGCGGCGCATTCGGCGGCCGCAAACCATGTCGGCGGTCGCGGCTGCTTCGACCAAGCGGGGAATGTCCCGCGGATCGTTCTGGCGGTCGGCATCCATCATGATGACCCACTTGCCGTTGGACAGCGTAAAACCGGCGTGCAGCGCGGCGGTCTTACCGCAATTGGTCTCCAGCCGCACAACGCGGACCGTCGGGTCGGCGGCGGTTAACCGTGCTAGAACCGAACCGGTGTAATCCCGGCTGCCGTCGTCAACAAATACGATCTCAAAAGTCCCTTCGACCTCCTGCATCGCCGCGATGATTTCGGCGTAAAGCGGCTCGATATTGTCCGCTTCGTTGTAGGCGGGAATCACAATCGAATACGCAGTCATTTGCGCATCGAGCGGCGTCGCCCGTGCGAAGGGGCGTTTGATGTCGGCGGTTTGTGAAGAGTCGTGCATGACGTCCGCGGCCTTGTGGGAATCCGTTCCGCAACCGTTTTGAGGCGGTAAGTCCAACAGAGTTTCAAGATCGTGTCAAGGTGAAATCCATCGACCCCGGAACTGCGGTTGTCCCTCTTGGAGAGAGTGTGTATATGGTCGTCTCCAAACCGCTATTGCCGACTCTTGCTGAGCCAATGATCCTATGAGTATGCCCGTAGAAAGTGACATCGTGCGGCCGGTTCCCGGTGCGTCAGCATCACCGGTCTCCCTCTCAAAAGAGCAGGGGGGCACTCCGTTATGTTCCGCGCAGTTCCTGCGCTGGTTCCTCGTGCCGGCCACCTTACTGATGGCAGGAGCGGCTGCGTTCTACGTCGATATGCCGTTGGCCAAGTTCTGTTACGCGCGCGAATATCCCGGTTTTATACGACATATTCTCGATAATGCTGAACCGTTTGGAGATGCGTACGGGTTATTGTTGATTGTTTGCGGCTTGTTCCTGCTGAATCCCGCTGGACGCTTTGCCGTGCCTTGGCTGATCGCCTCGGGGCTTTGTTCGGGATTAGCGGCCGATGTCGTCAAATTGCTCGTCAGCCGCACGCGGCCCCAGAGCTTCAATCTGAACATCACCAACGTTGCCGCAACCTTTAACGGCTGGTTGCCCGAGATGGGGGCCAAGTCCGAATTTCAAAGCTTTCCTTCGGCTCATACCGCGGTCGGAGTCGGTTTTGCCATCGCTCTGTGCCAGTTTTATCCCCGCGGCCGCGTGTTGTTTATCGCCATGGCCGTGATGTGTGGGATGCATCGCGTGCAAAGCTGTGCCCACTTTCTCAGTGACGCCTTCATCGGCGCCGCTGTTGGTTGGCTCATCAGCCATCTCATTCTTCATTCCAAATGGTGTCCCGCCGGACCTGCGCCGCTGGGGTTATCAACGACGGAACACGCCACAACATGAAACGCATTTTTCGCCACGAGACGTGGATTCTCATCGCCGCCCTGATTGCCTTCTTTACCAACCTGGGCGCCACGCGACTGTGGGACGAGGATGAGTCCTTCTTTGCCGCCACCGCTGCTGAGATGCACCAGCGCGGGGAATGGACTGTGCCGTATTTCAACGGCGAACTCTTCTCGCACAAACCCCCCTTCATGTATTGGATGATGCTCGTCGGGTACGAGCTATTCGGCGATAGCGAATTCGCCGTTCGCTTCTGGTCCGCGATTTTCGGGACCGCAACCGCTCTGTTGACCTATTACCTGGGTCGGCGGCTATTTAATGCCGAAGTCGGACTCTGGGCCGGACTGGCGATGACGTCGTCGTTGATGTTCGATGTCGTCGCCCGCGCCGCTACCGCCGATAGCTTTCTCGTCTTCTTTTCCGCCTTGTCGCTGTATGCCTTCGTCGTGGGTAGCCAACAGCGAAACCCGGCGGTCTGGTCCGGCGACGATCCCGAAACGCCTAGCGACGGACCGCACCCATTGTTGCCAAGCACCTGGTGGACGTTCGCCGCTATGTACGCCGTCATGGGCCTGGCCGTGTTGGTCAAAGGGCCGATTGGTGTCCTGCTGCCGACCGCGACCATCGGATTGTTTCTGCTCTGCACATCGCCCGGCAAACCACTCAGCGAAAGCTCCTCCTGGATTTCTAAACTCGGCGCCGCTTTGGCGATTTTTCATCCGCGACTGTTTTTTAAGACCATTTGGCAGATGAAACCGCTCACGGCCATCGCCATGGTGACGCTGGTGGCCGGGCCTTGGTTCTTGGCTGTTAGTATGCAAACCGGTGGCACGTTTGTGCTGGAGTTCTTAGGCATTCACAATTTCGGCCGGTTCATGAATTCAATGGACGGCCACAGCGGACCGATTTTCTATTACCTGCCGGTGATCATGATCGGGTTTTTCCCCTGGTCGATTTTCGCCCTGCAAACCTTGCGGGATACCGCGCAGCGGATTGGCAGTCGGGACCACTGGCGGATTCCGTGCCTGTTTTTGGCTTGCTGGGCCAGCGTGTTCATCGGCTTCTTTTCGTTGGCAAGCACCAAACTGCCCAACTACACACTCACCGCTTATCCCGCCTTGGCGCTGCTGACAGCCGTATTTTTGCATCGCTGGATTCATCAAACCGCAACGGTGCCGGTCGGTTGGATTCGCTCGGCGTTGGGCACCTTCACCGCCGTCGGTGTCCTGTTGGTCGTGGTTTGCCCCGTGTTGGGCCTGTGGCGCGTCGAGGGTGTGCCGCTGCTGACCACGGTCGGTGTTTCCACAGCAGTGAGCGAACAATTGCCGCTGGCCGGTTTGATCCTCGGCATCGGCCCACTGGTTGGTGGGATTGCCGCAATGATGTTGGCCAAACGGGGCCGCCCACAGCAGGCAGTCGCTAGTATCGCAATGGCCTCGGTGGTCTTTGTCACCTGCGTGCTGGCCGTTGTCGCCGTGCGTGCGGATCGCCATCAGACCAGCGCCGAAATCGCCGATACGATCAAATTCTTAGACCGGCAAGGGGAAGTTCCCGTCGCCCAATACAAATACTTCCGCCCCAGCCTGATCTACTACACCCGCCGCCCCGTAGCTCCCTGCAAGACCCCCAAAGACATCCGGGATTTCTTCGCCAGTTCCGAGCATGCGGTCATGATCACCACCGCCAAAAAGCACGAGTCGATTAAAGAACTCTTGCCGGCCGACGTGGTCATTCTCGAGCAACGCCCACAGTTTCCCAAGCAGGGAACCGTCCTCCTGTTGGGCAAACAACCCCAACGCCTCGCCGGCCGCAACCGCCCCACGTATTGACGCGACCTCTGCGTGCGTCATAATTTGAAGATTCAGCAGTTGGCCTCCATTCGGTACACGCACTGAACGGGGACGCTCCCTGTCGACCCGCCAACTTCAAATTCGTACGCCGCTCCGAGGTAACCCATGACAACGGACAAGCCGAAGTGGTGGCAGGATTGGATTGTGTACGCACTCATCGGGCTGTTGCTAATACTGCCCGCGTACGTAGGGGGGTATTATTTATTGGGCGACTGTAGGTCTTATCTTATGGAAGGCCCTAGTATTGTTGAGCCAGATCTGGAGATATGCCATTTTCGTCATTTCGATTCCGGCTTTCTGCGGATTGCGTTTGGTCCGTTGGGTTGGGCGGAAGCTAAACTGCGGGGCGAGCGTGTCAGGCTCTCGTCGCCCGGTGCCTCGAATGACTACGAAACCGGCGGGTGAGAAAGTCCATTCAAAGTAGCACGCGACCCCGAGGTACCCCATGACAACAGACAAGCCGAAGTGGTGGCAGAGTTGGATGGTCTACGCGCTCATTGGGCTGCTACTGACGCTTGGTCCGTATGTGGGCGGGTATTTTCTGTTGGGGGAGCACGAGTTTTTCTCAAGGGAATTGGGTTGGCACTTTCGTGATTTTGAATCTGTCGTATCGCGAAAGTTGTTTGGCCCAATGGGCTACGTTGAAGCCCAGATTCGTGGCGAGACCGTCATAGTTTGGGGACCAGGTGGGTCCGGCCTCGGCGATCTTGATATTTACGAACCCGGCTGGTGAGAATGACCATATAAAATAACACGCTGCACCGAGGTAACGCATGACAACAGATAAGCCAAAGTGGTGGCAGAGTTGGATGGTCTACGCGCTCATCGGGCTGCTACTGACGCTCGGGCCGTATGTGGGCGGGTATTTCTTGCTAGGACGATATGATTCGGTCCCAGAAAGTCCATTTGACACTAGCCCCGTCACTGTCCGTCAATTCGATTACCAAATACTGGGGATTGTATTCGGTCCGTTGGGCTGGGCGGAAGCTAAAGTGCGGGGCGTGAGAGTCAGTCTCTTTACGCCCGGTGAATCTGATCTCTACGAACCCAGTTGGTGAGAAAGCCAATTCAAATAAGCACACGCCCCAGACCACTCCACATCAACCGGGCGCTCCCATGCTAAGAGTGTGTCCTCAAAATGGGAGGGCGAGGCTCCTGCCGAGCCGCGCTGAACCCTATCGCTTGCCACCGGCACGAAAATCTTCAATCGCGGGACCAACTGAAAGCGGCTCAGCGGGAGCTTCGCCCTCCCGTGACGCGGGATAACAATTGCGAAAACCTATTTTTGTAGGCAGGCTCCTAGGTGTGACGAAGCACAAGCACCCCGTTTTTGCACAGGCATCCCTATGCAGCCCGTCGTGGGGCCTGGGACGGGCGGGGTTGGGCGACCGGTTTCTTGGCCGGTTTCCATTTGGGCAATCCGGGACGTAGGTACCGCCAATAGATCGCTGCCAATTCGCCTGCTGCTTTGAAGAAATCGGCCGGTTTCACGCGGGAGCCGGCGACGTCTTCCCAATGCTCCAGCGGTTGCTCGTAAATCAATTCCTTCACAGCGGGCTGCGTGCCGCGGCGGCGGTCGATCAGTCGCGCCAAGATCTCAACATCGAAGATCCACCGCGAAATGAACGCATCCTGCAGGACGTTGGCCAATTCGGGCGAGGTGCGAAACAGCTTGGCTCCGCACTGGGTGTCGTAAATGCCGATGCCCAGCGCCAACGACGCCACATTGGCAAAAACGCGGCCGAGAAACTTGCGTTTGGCGAGTCGTTTGATCGAGCGTCCCAGCAACGGAATCCGTGTGCCGACGACAATATCGATGTCATCGCGGCGGAGCATTACAAAGCGAAACACCGGAATCGCCTCCAGCGGCGTCGCCAGATCGGCATCCCAAAATCCCACGAAGTCCGCCTCGGAGTCGAGAGCCGTCAGCAGCCCCCGCCGCACCGCTTCAGCTTTGCCGGAGTTCACATCAAGGTTGAGGACGTCAAAATGCGCCGGCTCTTCCTCGTGGAGTTGTTGCAAAATCTGCAACGTGCGGTCACTGCTGCCATCGTTGACGAACAAGAACCGCAGCGCATGCTGATTGACGGCAAAACGCCGAAACCGTTCGACATCCAACCGCTCAGCTTCATTAAAACAGGGCACGACAATGGTAGTATTATTCACGGGGTCATCCTTGACTATCCGTGGTGAGTCTCATCAGTTTTCAGATCGAGGCGGGAGTGTATGGGAAGGGCATTTTTGCAGCAACCGGACTTGTACCGGGTCTTCATAGCGCCGTTTTGATCAGCTTTCGGCCGTGCTTGAAAGGCGCTGTCTGCCCGTGATTCATTCCCCCGCGCCACCTTCCACACGGTCACGAATCAATTGCCCGGTCGCTTTCGCCTTTTCATATTCCGGTTTCAGCGCCGCTCGATAATCGCGTAGCGGTTTGACCAACGTCCGTTTGAGCACCCGTTCGCGCTCTGTCCAGACTGCGGGGTCGAGACCAGCGTCGGTCGTTAAAGTCCGCATCGCCTTCAGTGAGCGGTCAGCAGTCAGGAGCGTTTCAGAAACATCGCTGATCATCACCGTAAACGATTTCGGTTGCACCGAGCCGCGATCGTACCAACGAGTTTGTAGGATCTGTAACAGTCCGTTGATGTGGTCCCAACGCGCCAGCGGATCCGGCGCGGCTTCGGGGTGTTCGATCAACAGGTTCAAGGCATCCACAATGGTGCGGACCGAACGATCGCCCGGAACGCTGTAATAGGTGGAGTACAACCGGTGTCGCAGTTCATTCGCCGGGACACGCTGCTCGCCGGCGCGGGAGTACAACTCGGCCGCTTCGCCATGCAAGAAGTACGTGATCATCGGATCGTACGGAAAGGCGAAGTTCTCCAACTGCCGAATATCGGACGGCGATTTGGTTTTCTGCGCTTGGCCCAATGCGGCGAAATAACGCATGCGACGCTGGTCGCGAGGATGAAAGTCGTGCCCCGCCAGTTGATGTTTGACCTGCTGAATCACCGACCGCCCGGAGGCCCCGGCAGTGACTTGTTCACGGACCGAAGCGCGATAGGCCCAGTATTGGTCGGGATAATCGCGAATCAATTTTTGCTTACCGGTCACCTCTGCCAGATGCTCTAACACTTCGGGATTGTCGGCATCCTCACCCATTTGCTCCAGCAACCGCCCCGTACGGGGCATCAAGGCGACGCCGACTTCTTGCATTTTATTCGCCCAACGAATCACTTCCCGCGGCAAAGTGCAGTGGAAATGGCCGCCGGAAATTGTATTGGCCACGGTGGGGGTATCGGACACGAATTCTGTTAGTTGTTCTTGGCTATGCGTCGAGAGATTCAATACGATCGACCAATCCCAACCACAGCCCGCCAATGCCGCTTGCACGTGGGGCCGATCTACACGCGCCAGCAGACCAGGACGTACCAAACCCGCCTCGGAGTTGCTACCCAACAGCAGCATTTCTCCCGCAGCTGTTTGCAGAAACATCACATGCGAAAATGCTTGCGAGAGCGTTTTGGCGGCAACACGCAACGGTTCAGCACCGTAATCGATGTAGCGAAAACGTTGGGCAAAAATTCCGTCCGCCGTCAATTGACTGGCGAAGTTTTGATAAAACTCAGCGGTGAAATAAGCCGCGTTGTACGGCCGGGAACTGTATCCCGGTTCGGAGACAATCACGTCATACAACTTGCGACCGGCCAGCGCGACTAAGGCCGGGTCGGCCTGCCGCAGGGACACGCGGTCATCGTCCAGCGGGTTTTCAGTGGTTGTGGGCAGAATCTCATTTTGCATCAGATCCAAGTAGGCCCCGTCCGCTTCGACACAGACGATTTCCGTCAAGGGAAAGTGCAGACTACTCGAAAGAGCACCACTGCCCCCCATTCCTAAAAAGAGTGCCGTCTGGGGATGTTCATGCAGCAGAAACGGTACAATGCCCGGCAGAACCTCTGCTGAAAATTGCGGGTGCAGTTCCGTATCGCCAGGCAGGACCGTATTGGACAGACCATTTTCACGAATTTGCCATTGCGACCCCCGCCGTTTCCACAGCGTATAGGTCCCTTGTTTTCCTTCCACAAGTTTATGGAGCCGCGCGTCATCAAATTGGCTCAACTCGTCAATCGCGAATTTGCTGCGATACGCCATAAAGATTTCGGTCGAGAACAACGTCCGCGCCGCAAGAGCCGGATCGTAGGCCGCTCGCCAAACCGGACTGATGGCAATAACCGCCAGACTGGTCACCATGATGCCGCGTCGCCACCACCCGGCGAAGAGATTTCCCGCCGAAACAGCAGCGATCCCAGCTGCCAGCCAGAGCAATCCAGCCGTGAAAGTCGCCAAAACCGCCGGACCCAGCTCCGGGAGATCCAACCAGCGATAACAACAAAATCCCAGTGCGGCGGGAATCAAGGCGAAACGTTTCATCAACAACGCCGTCCGTGTGCTGCGGGTCAGGGCCGGGGCGGCGATGGCCAAACCCCAGGTCAGCCCGGCCGGCAGACAGAACAGCCAGAGAATGCCGCCGCGACCGGCCGTTAACCAGAACCGCGACGATTGATAAGCGTTCATCCACAATGAGCCTTTGACCAACAGCGGAAACGCCGCCGTCAAACAGACAGCCCATGCAGCAAACAGAAAACAAGCATGTACGCCGAGACGACTTTGACCCGCCTGTCGACGGCTGTGCCAAATGCCCAAGCCAACTCCCGAGGCCAACCCCAGGGCGATTCCACCCCAGGCAATGCACTGCATTTCAGCGGAGATCAAAAACAACTGCCCCGTCATCCGCATCCAGTTCGCCGTAATCAATCCAAACACCGCCAGCGCAATCCAGGTGGCGACGCGGACTAGGTTGAGTGTCAGAAACGTCGGAGCAACATCGGCATCATGTTCCGTGGTCGCCTCATTATTGAATTCGACCGGATGGACCGATTGCCACAGGCAGTACAATCCGGCCACGCCCGCAAACACGGCAGCCGTCATGGCGGTGGTTTGAATTCCCAGCCAAGGCGCCAATCCGCAACCTGCCACCAGCAATCCACACCCAAACCCACCAACCTGCCACGCCAGCGGCACCCGGCTGTAACCGACAAATTTCAATTGGCCCGCCTGTTTCACAAACGCCGCATCACTGCCGGCTGATTCGGCCAGAATGGACCATGATTTGGCCAAGGCGAGACAGGGAATGCCCAATGCGACCAGCGCCGCACAAAAAGTGAAGGTAAATGCCGCTGTCGGAGAATCGATCAACGACGTTCCCCAGCGATGCCCCGCCCAACCAATCCGCTGGATGAGATAGGGAAAGGCCCACGCCCAAGTCGCCGTGGCGAACAACAAAGTCCCGGCCACGGTTAACAGTTTCGTATCCTGCGCCGGTCCCGTTTTGAGACGAAACCCAATCGCAATCGTGATTGCGGCGGCCAACAACACGGCCGAGGAGACGGCGGGGGTATTTCCCAAGAGTGCGGCAAACTGTGCCTGCCAAGCCCACAGAAAAACCCCGGAAATGCCACCGACGAGGAGACACGCTCCTTTGAAGAGCGAACCCGGCGAGACGGCGGCGCGAGCGAACTTCTTAAGATGACCGATGATCATGGCGTCCTTGCCAACTGAGAATTCGGCGAATGTGCAACGTGCGGCACGACTGGTCTAACAGTATCACCAGAGTGAAAGCCCCTGCCTGCACGGATTTTAAGATGATTTCAAAACGTTCTGAGTCAGATTTTGAGAGCGGTGTTGTAATCGATCGGCAGATTTTGCCGCAAGAGCAGTCTTTCGGGCACAATTGGCAGGGGCCAGAACGACAAAAAAACCGCCCCAGTGCCGCGTAATGCGGGCGACCGGGACGGTTCGGTTTTGCCTGGTTTGTCATGAAAAATCAACGCCCCGCCACCGCAAGGCACGGGGACGAGGCGTCGGAAACGTCAAATCGAGTTGCTTTGCAGATCTAATACTTCAACTCGATGCTGTAAATCCCCTCAAAGTACCAGTCGCGGGCACGGTCGAAACCGCTACCGCCGTGGAAATAATCACGGCCGGCTCCTCCCCACATGTTGTCGTTGCCGCTCCCGCCGGAGAGGTAGTCGTTTCCGCTATCTCCATACATGTTGTCGTGACCGGCTTGGCCATACATCACGTCCCGGTCAGCGCCACCACGCATGAAGTCGTTGCCGTCACCCCCTTGCATGATATCGCTTCCGGCATCGCCGTACATGTTGTCGTTACCGTCCTGGCCCCACATCTCGTCGTCGCCGGACCCGCCAAACATGTTATCGTTGTGATCCCCTCCGACGAGGTAATCGTTACCGTACCCTCCGTAGAGCGTATCGTTACCGTTCGATCCGTAGATGGTGTCGCTTCCGGCAGCGCCATACATCAAGTCGTTCCCGGTTCCACCGACCAGTTGGTCGTCACCGGAGGCACCGTAGATGGAGTCGTTACCGTTTCGGCCCCAGATTCTATCGTTGCCAGCATCGCCGGCGAGCATATCGACATTAAATCCACCGACCAGGGTATCGTTTCCATTCCCCCCGTAGGCGTACGAACGGATGCTCGTGTCATTACGGAAGTAGTCGTTGCCGTCACCTCCCACGAATTGAACGAGATCAACGTCGGAAGTTCGAAAATAGCGGGTATGCGTATGTCCGCTATGTGTCCTCATGACCAGGATATAGTTGCTGTCGTTTTCGTAATACTGAACTTGAACCGTATCGTTGGCCGAAGTTCCTTCGATTCGTAGCGTACCACCCTCGAGGTCGACTGATCCGGCCATCAAGCGACGGTCTTCTAGGTTTTCAAAGCCCAGGTTGGCCTTGGTTTGCTTTTTCGATAATTTTCTGTCGGTCTTGTTCCCAAATAATTTCATCCGTAGTACTCGTTTCATTTTGAATCTGAAACCGATTCCCACCGTATTACTCCGGCTGGGACGCGTCTCAGATCGTTACCGTGAATGGCGAAAGTGTCACACAGACATTTCGCTCGCACGAACCCAAGCGCGAGAACCGCAGATCTGTTACACCCTTTCCTCAGAAAAAACGAAATAACGTCCAATTGAGTGAAAAACAGCCAAAAACAGGGAAATACAGCGAATTCCAGCAATGTTACAATGAGCACAACATGAGAGGCATTCGTTACAGAGGCTTACTGAAATGAACAGCAACCGCAGTCCGCAGCCCGGGGAATTGCCGGGGCCATTCACCATTCCAGCCGCTTGGCGCGGCGCAGAGCTCTTGCAGCGCGACGACTGGCTGATCGAATTGACCGCCGGCCACATCGGCGAAATCGAAGCGGCGCTCAGCAGTGCGGAAGCGAGCGGACGTCCCGTTGAGCAGGGGACGATCGCAGAATTCCCGCTGCCCGAGTTAGGACAACTCTTATCCCGCGTCCAAGATCAACTCGAACACGGGTCGGGCGGGTGCATGATCCGTGGCTTGCCGGTTAAGAAATTCAGCGAAGAACAACTCCGCCGGATCTTCTGGGGCATCGCCCTGCATTTGGGGACACCGGTCTCGCAGAGCGCCGCGGGAGAACGGATTTTCAGCGTTCGCGATGAGGGTTTCAAAGTTGGCCAACCGCAGGCCCGTGGACCGAATACCAAAAAGCGGCTCAGCTTCCACACCGATCGTTGCGATGTCATCGGATTCCTCTGCCTGCAACCAGCTGCACAGGGGGGCGACAATCAACTAGTCAGCTCGGTGACGTTGTACAACGTAATCCGCGAGAAGCGTCCCGACCTAGCACGGGTGTTGATGCAGCCGTTTTACTACGCGCGGCACAATGTCGATCAGGGCAATGAACTCCCTTATTGCCGGCAACCAATCTTCGCCTTTCACGAGGGATATTTCGCCGCCGCCTATCTACGCGTATTGATCGACCGCGCCTACGCACTGCCCGAATTACCCGACATGACCGACGAACAACACGAAGCGCTGGCCTATTTAGAGGAGACGGCCGCCGACCCACAATTGCACGTCACGTTCCGGCAGCAAGCGGGCGACCTGTTGTTCTTAAACAACTGGGTCACATTTCATCGCCGCGACGAGTTCCAGGACGCAGAGGAACTGGAATTGCGGCGGCACCTACTAAGAATCTGGCTCGCCGTCCCCAACAGCCGCCCCCTCGACCCACTCTTCGAAGCCAACTACGGCGCCACCGCCGCCGGCGCTATCCGTGGCGGGATGAAACCCAAGGGGTGAAGTTCAGCGACGCTGCCGCCCAAACGAAAAATGTTTTGCTGCAATATGATCTGCCAGAATCGAGTGATTGCGCGTCGGGCTGCATGCCTATAGTATACAAGTGATACGTTGATCATTTTAAAAACAAGTTATGCCACCAAGCTCACTTCATGATACGCTCATGCCCTCAATGTGAAGTCACGCTCAGCAAAGTCTGGTGGCATGGCGACAGCGAGATGGGGTATTGCAAACACTGCGGAGTATTATCATTAGCAACGGTGTGCGACGTAGCACAAGAAGAGATTGCCTATGAGACGGAGTTTGAAGCGACTGCGGTCAATGACAATTCCAGTGATTTCCTCCTGCGACTGTCGCGACTCGTCTCAGATTACAATGTCATTCAGTTGAAAAAGATGGAAATAACTTCGAACGATCGTCGTATCGTGCCTCTTGGAATTCGGACGAATACGGTTGACCTTCACAGATTCATGGACCGAGTGAATGATCTCCGCCTCACGATTGAACTTCGGCCTGTCAATGAGGATTGAGGCTCACGAATCGGCTATCCACGCCTGCGAACGAACTGCGTAACAATCGCATGCACCGCTGCCGGGGCCATCCGTGGCGGCATGAAACCCAAGGGGAGAGGTTAAGCGACGATCGAGTGGCTGCGCGTTGGGCTGCGTACCTAACGCCTTCAAGTGAGACGTCGATTAATCTAAAATGACGTTATCCAAACCGGAGTTCGCACGATGAATCCGCGAACGGAATCAGACTCCCGCCTCATTGCCTCGCAATGGGCGGCCGAACTACTCGACGCCGATCAGACATGTCGTTTTATTGTCGTTCGATACGAACGTCGATCGTCGGGTGGCAAATGCTATCGAAAAGATCTTCACGCTGCAGACCAAGCATTGTTTGCTGCCTGCAAAGAGGGTGATCTACCTGTTGCCGCTGCGATCGCTCAATCTCTATCTCACTACGATGACTCTGGATTCGCATTTGCCGACACCGTTGAGACCTTAACCGAAGCACTTATTCCACGCGTTCAGGCTCGGCAAGACTGCTACGATCTTGCTGATTGGGGTGGCGGCGGCGCAGTGCTCACCGTGTGGTCGGATTAAACGGCGGAACACCACGAATTGCACCGAAGCACGCGATTAAGGTAAATTGGCTATGACAACGTTCACCACGCGTGCCCGGTGAATTCAACCGTTCCGCCAGAGCATATCTAGATTCATGCCTCAACCCGATCCAGCAAGTATCAAGACCTTTGCATCGCCGAAAGATCTCGGCCGGTGGCTCGAGGTGCATCACGCCACCGAAAGTGAATTGTGGGTGAAGATCTTCAAGAAGAAGTCTGGGATTCCGAGCGTGACTTGGGACGATGTCGTGATTGAGACGCTGTGCTGGGGCTGGATTGACGGCATCAAGAAGTCAATCGATGACCAAGCCTATCTCCAGCGGGTCACTCCCAGAAAAACGCGAAGCAACTGGTCAAAAAGGAACAGAGAGCATGCGGAGCGTTTGATCAGCGAGGGCCGGATGAGGGAGTCAGGACTCGTGCATGTTCATGCCGCCCAAGCGGATGGCCGGTGGGAGAACGCCTATACGGCCAGTGAAATGAAAGTACCAGCGGATTTCCTAGCAGCACTGCAGAGCAATCCGCAGGCGAAACAGTTTTTTGAAACGCTCAATAAATCGAGCCGTTATGTCATCGCCTACGGATTGACAAGTGCGAAGAAATCCGAAACCAGACAGAGGCGATTTGAAAAATTCATGAACATGCTAGCCTGCGAAGAAAAGCCGGACGTTGGCTTCAAAAAGACGAAAAAAGCATGATAATGCAATGCGTTGCATAGGAGCTGCGGGCCGCGCGGGGTCTAAATTCAATGTCGTTCGCCGCGGCCCGGTGAACGAGGACGTTCTGCGGTAAGGTCGCGTCTCATATGGCTCGTGAAAAATCTCCAGCACAAACACGTTTCGACGACATCATCAAAAGTGCGGTGACATCGGTCCTTAAACCACTGGGATTCCGCAAGTCCGCGCTAAACTTTCATCGCCGCCACAATGACGTCGTTCAGGTTGTCAACTTTCAATCCAGCCACAGTTCGTCCTGGGACGAGAAGCTATTCTACATCAACGTTGGCCTTGCGTTCGACGCTGTTTGCCAACTGGCCAGTATCGAGATCCTCGAAAAGCCCAAAGAATACGAATGCGATTCCCGGGGGACGCGAGAGCGTCTCGAAAGACTCTTGGACAATGTGCCTGACCGATGGTCAGTACGCGCCAATGAGGATTCGAGTCCCATTGCCGAGCACCTGAATTCGGCGATTGAACAACTGGCCAAAGACCTTGAGTCAATTGACGGCCTTCAGGCATACCGCACTCATCGGTGGTTTAATCAGTTTCGCCCAAAGCCAGTGAATGCCCAGATCCTCTACATCCTGGGTGATCTGGATGGCTCGTGGAACGAAGTGACTCAACTCTGTGAACACTTCGCTGATCGGCAGGCGATCAATCAGCCGAAATGGTGGATCGAAGAATTGGGACTTACAAAACTTGCGGCAAAGTGCTGTCCATAGAACCGCCTAACAATCCGCTGCACCGGAGCCGCAAGCCGGTGAACGGGGACGTTATCTACCACAGACTCAGGACGTGTCATGGATGAAAGCTCGTTGATCGCAGCGCTTAAGGAATCCCCATTTCACCAAAATCTTCTTGTGTTCCCGGGCGCAGCAGCAGACAATCATCAATTAGTCAGGTGCCTGAGAAGATGCATAAGCGAATGATTGCCCCTGATGTGACGACAATGAGGAAGCCAAAACCCCGTTAGCCAAATATCGTAATTTCAGAGCAACAGTCATATGTCAGACTTCAGTGATTTACCGCAGAATCGCCGCGAGACAGCCATACCACCTCGACGGTCGCGTGCGATTTGGTGGCTCTTGGGTGGGGGCGCTGCCGTCACGTTTCTTTGTTGCGGCGGCGTCATTGCATGCATTGCCTATCTGGGGGTCTTCGCTCCAGAAACATCCGTCTATACCGGCAACCGAATTCCGTCTCAATTCTTGCAGACAATCGAAAGCGTCGGCGCTTTGGACGATGGTGAGACAATTCTCTTTTTCTATTCCGACGGCATCACGGACATTCGCAATGGTTTCTACTTTGTCAGCGATAAAAAAGTCGTCATCTATTTGCAGGCTGCCCCCGATACGCCACTGACAAAAATCCCGTTTGAAGACATTCGTGAGGTCGAACTCTATCGAAACGAGTCATTTTTTGAGGACAGCGAAATCACGCTTTCCTTAGAAGACGGCCAGGTGCTCTCGTTCCCGGTTTCAAGTGAATTCGATCGTGATCAAAAGTTCTTCGAGGCGATCAAAGACCGTACGGACAAGGCATCCAAGAGTCAGTAAGTGTCGGCCAACCAGGCAAGGACGCAAGACAGTCACAACCACGCGCCCTCGTGACTAACGATCCCAGCGAATTTGTATCACCACCGTATCGGCCGGGCGAGGTTTTTGGCAATGTCACATACCGACCGGATTCTCAGACCAAATGGGGTCTAACGGACGAAAGTCTAGGGAGTGGCCAGATGAAAGAGGAAATCACTGCTTTGAGTCAGTCCCGCGATTGAAGATATTTGTGCTGGGGGCAAGCGATAGGGTGCAGCGAGGTTCGGCCGAAGCCTCGCCCTCCCAGTTTGAAAACAAGCCCTCAGCTGCAAACTAACCGGAGATCAGTGTTTCGGCGAATCATTCTTGCATCCCCAACGAGAGAGTCGGATAATCAGGCGAATATGACGTGTCTGAGAAGACGCACAACCGGATGGTCACTCCTCTCTTTACGGCACTTTGTCTGCCAAAACACTGTTGTCCGCTCGAAAATAACATGCATTGCCCATCCTGCGAAACTCCTTTGGAACGCTCGTTGTTTCAGGGAGTAACCATCGACAGTTGCACCACATGCGACGGAATGTGGTTCGACCCTGACGAACTTCGTACTGCCCTCCAGCGGGCAACCTCGCCGCCGCCCGCTGGACCAAAATCACAAATCAACGCAACGCCCCTGCCGTGCCCGAAATGTCAGACTGAGATGCCTGTCGTTGATTACGCATACCACTCGGGAATCGATATCAACCGCTGCAACCGTTGTTTGGGAGTCTGGCTTTCACGCGGCCAATTCGATCAGATTGCGCAATATGGTGTGGGCACCCCGACCGTCAATCGATTGGCTGCGAACCACATCGATATCATCAAAGACGCCAACCGAAGGCTATTCGGTCGCGAACTGCTCCGCTCCCGTTTTGTTTCTGGTTTTGTCGCCGTCCTCTACTTGGTGAGCGCGCTTGTTTTTGGCACCCCTGAGGTCGCTCTGAAGTTGGTCCGCTTCTTGCTGTTACCCCTCTTGTGCATTTGGTTCGCGGATGGAATTGGCAACCTCACCGGCATTTCATTAGGCCTTGGGCGGCCAGTCATCACCGAGAAGACGCCCGGCGACTTTGTTGCAATTGGCGGCTGGCTGTTGATGCTTTGTCCTGCCTTTGTGGCGCTTGTTGCTTGGTAACGACGGACAACATGACTTTACGCAAGGTCCCTTCGGGATCATCTTTGCTCTTTTGCAGCGGACGATCACGATGGTACACTGCTTGGGAATTCAGTGGGACTCGCTTCGGTTGCGGCGGTGACGTAAAAACTTCCCGTTCGATGGCTGGTCGTTGTGATCTTCAACAACCGGCAGGCGAGCGCGTCCTGTCGCGACGCGAGTTGAATTCTTCGGCATGGAGTCTAACGGACGAAACTCTAGGGAGTGGCCAGATGAGTGAGAAAATCACTGTCGAACTTGACTCGAAGTGGGAGCGCCGCGTGAACTCACCGCTATTCTGGGTAGTGTCAGCACTAACCGGCGTCTCGATAACCTATGCCCCGTTTTACCTCCATTGGGCTGGCCAAGGCGGTGATTCCGAATCTTCAGGGTGGCTGGTTCCGGCCTGCTTTGCCGTCATCTACTTGGTTCCACTCTTTTACATCAAACTTGGCGCTGAAGTCATCAAATCGATTCATGCAAAACGGGATCAAGACAAAGTCGACTGGTTTCCCTTGATGATGAATCGCCTTGGTCGTTTGTTTCGGCATCGCTGAACTAGGGCATGCCCACCGTTCGCTTCTTTCATCGCCGACGTTTAGAAGTTCCATTGAGCCAAATCGCGCCCATGGCACGGGACGATGGCACGTTGATTGATAAGCTACGTTTTTCGCACTTCTCACTGTGCCGAATGGCAATGTGATCAGCCGACGCGCGATGAGATCACGAATGGAAAGTTTTGTGACATACGAGGTTTCACCTTCAGCTCCCCAGTTGTTCAATGTTATAAATACCTATCTGCAATATGAAAATTTACGGTTATATAGTAGTTCACCGAGGTCGAAGCAGCCTTGGTCCTTGATTGACCGTTCGGTCTATTAAACATGGTTTTTGTCTGGTAAACTTATTGAACGGTTGTTCGACGTTTTCCGCCTCATTGAGGGGCGGCGTCGGGTGTGTTGTACGAATCGACGAGGTTGAAGATGGCTTCCCAAATTCATGCGGATGTTGACCCGACGCGAACTCCCCAGCGTCTTGGTTCCGCGAATTACCTTCTCTACATCGTGTTCGGCATGGTCCTGTTCGGAGCAATCGCGAGTGCTTTTCAGGATGCCAGTTCTCAGACACAATTATGGCTCATTATACTGGGACCAACCATCTGTTGCTTGGGAGTGTATGTCATCAGACTCGAAAGTCGGATTGCCGGTTTGGAGTCGCAAATGGATCGTCGCCAACCTGTGGACGACGCCTAACGTTGACTGCCACGCGGAGTCTGAAGACTTGAAAATGGGGGCAGCCAAAATACGTCGGCAGTCCGCTCTGCTCCCCATGCCGAAATGATGGTCTCTCAACGAGTGACAGCGGCCTTTTGCGAGCTTTCATCCGACTCGCTAACGTGCTTTCGAGCGCGTAGGCGTGCTTGTGGCTCTCAATAAAACGTTGCGCATGAGACACGCCAGAAAACACACGGATTCTCGGACCAAGCCTCATCGTACCCAATCCGAATCACGTTTCGGCTGTTACACCATGAGGTTTCGTATCATGCGCACCAACTACGAAGCTCACGACATTCCCTACAGGCGTAAGAAAGCTGCCGGTTGGCCTGGGTGGAATTCTGCGGAAGAAGTCCACGATTGCATTCAAACACTCAATGGGCTGTTAGAACCGCTTGAGGTTGCTTCAACAGCGGACGTCTGCGAGATCGGCTGCGGAGCAGGAAACCTGACAGATACTCTCGCCGATCGCGGCTGGTCTGTAACCGGTGTCGATGTGTCGAATGTGGCAATTCACTGGGCTCGGGAACGGTGTCGACAACAAAACGTGACATTTCTCCGAGGGAACATCTGTGAACGGGAGTTGTTCGCTCCCGCGTCTTTCGACTTAATCATTGACGGTCTCTGTCTGCATTGCATCATCGGAGAAGACCGTGATCGCGTGATTTCTAATCTTAGCTACTGGCTGAAGCCGGGCGGGAGAATCGTTGTCTTCACAATGTGTGGTGAGCCAAAAGGAAAAGATCGTGCTGGGTACGATCCAAAATCACGTTGTGCATTCTCGGGCGATATTGCAGTCAGGTATTTCGCGAAAGCGGAAGAGATCATCGATGAATTCCGCAAGGAATCGCTCCAGTGCACATTTCAGCAGGTCGTGGACCCGCCCAACGAGCAAGCGTCCTTGCGGGCGCTGTTCGAGAAACCGAGATAGACCGGAGAGCCAAACCCCGCCGACCGCGTCTGACTGCGGGCAGGGAAGTAGCTTTTAGTTGAGCGCACAAAAAAAACCGCCGACGTATGCACGTCAACGGTTTCCCTGCCCCACAAGGTTCTTTGACCAGCTATTCTAGACGGACTGCTGCCGTTTGCGTCGCCAGCCAACTCCGGCCCGAGCCAAGCCGCCTATTTAAACTAGACGTATAAAGGTACGGCGAGCGTATGCACAATCTTCCGAAAATCCTTGAGTTTCAGAAAATAGCTGAATGCGCACAAAAAAACGCCGACGCTTCACGCCGACGGTTGGAAATTTAAGTTGCAATCTGTTCCGCGCAGTCTGACACCGGTTGTGCCGCCACGAGCAGTGATACGCCGGCGGAGCCCGGGAGACCGGCCAAGGGGTTGGCTTTCAAGTCGGGCCTGCAGAATCAAGTCATTCGCCCGGCAGGGAGTCCACGATCCCCAGAAACTTGCCGCCACTCATCAGAAACTTTCCACAACCGGGGAAGGGCTGTTCCCAGCCCGCAGCTGTCCAGCAAATTTCCAACAACAGCGAAATGCTTTCTTCCTCAGCCGGAGCGTAGGTGAGGACGGCATGTGACGTTTGCAGCGGCTCGGAGTGGAGAAAACTGATCCCCCGTAAGGTCACGTCTTGCGAGTAGACTTGGATATCGCCCAGCGGGCAATCGACGTACTCAATCACGCCTTCATCGAAATTCACCGGCAGCACTTCGATGGGCCAACACAGCGGATAGCGATCCCGAGCACGACGTTCATCCTGTCGCAATTGGTCATTCGGGCAGCGCCGCTTGAAGAGGGACAGGTCGGCGAAACGCTCGTCGTGACGAATGCGTTTGAGCAAACGTTGAATAGCGGGCACATCCTGCCGCAGAACCTGTTTGACGCCATAGCTCAGCGTTGAAATGACCATCGCCTTGCTTCCCGTATTTGGTTGGGGATGGAATGATGAACCGCGGATTGGGAACCCTCAGCGCCGCAAGATCGTGGTCACCACTTTAGCCCAGGCAGCGTGACCGGTCTGTCATCGAAAGGGCCAGTCGGTTTTCGAACGGCCCAGTCGGTTTTCAAAAGGCCCGGTACAGTCCATCTTGAACGACCAATACAAACGTAGTCCACGGATTTCCACGTGTCAAATTTACTCAATACGCAGGGATTCCCTGAGGCTTTGAACCGGTTTGCAAAACGGGTGATGCTTGGACCAAAGGCTTGCAATTTTGTGTCCGCAGACCACGTCTCAGGGATGTATCAGCAGGTTTGGAAACGATAAGTAGGAACTATCCCTTAGCTGACCAAAAATTCCCGGAGATTATTAAAAAAACAACAGCGCACGAAAAAACCGCCGACGTTTTTACGCCGACGGTTGGAAGGTCAATTGAGCGATTCAAACCTCAAGCAGCTTGTTGCCGCTTACGCCGCACTCCGTATCCGACCAAGGCCAAGCCGCCGATGCCAAGCAGGGCAAACGTGCTTGGTTCGGGGACGGTCTGCACGACGATATTGTCGAACTGGTGGCCTTCTTCGTTATGTGTTCCCTGTACCCAGGAGACCGAGGTCAGATTGGAAAACGTGCTGTTGAAATTGAATTGCGTAAAGCCGAATACCGTTGGCGTGAAGGTCTGCATCGTTGTACCCCCGCCTGACAAGTTGCCAGTAAATGTGACCGGCGGTGAAGTGCCTAAAAAATGACCAAATGAGAGTTCGATGCTTAATAAATTAAAGGGCATGTTGTTGACATTCGACAAAGTCGCTACTCCGCCATCTATCGCCTGAAGAAGACTGGCCGACCCTGCATAGAAAACGTTTGCTGGTCCTCGAGCACGTAAATGGGTGCCCACAATTTGGAATCCGTCTTCGACGTATGGGCTGGGTACAATAATGCTATCGGGATCGGGGGTCTCAAAAACATCGAAGTCAATCGTGACCATCCCCGCCTGAGCAGAGGAAACCAAAACAAGAGTGACCAAACCGGCAATAAGAACGTGTTTCACGAGAAAGAACCTCTGAACCGAATGTGGTGATGAAAATAATCCACTTGCCTATTCCTAGTCACCATTGTGCCCCAGGAAAACCGGCATATCAAGCAGAAACGTCCCAAATCCTATAATTTCCCCAAAACTGACCAGCGGCGCTCGCGCACGAAAAAACCGCCGACGTTTTCACGCCGACGGTTGGAAGGTCAATTGAGCGATTCAAACCTCAAGCAGCTTGTTGCCGCTTACGCCGCACTCCGTATCCGACCAAGGCCAAGCCACCGATGCCGAGCAGGGCGAAGGTGGACGGTTCAGGGACGACGACGTGATCGTCGGTCCATGTTGCTTCAAAGGCGATGACAGAAAGCGGCTGAGAAAAACTGACATTCACAAAGAAGTTTTGCCCCGGCTGTAGAATCAGCGAAGGATCGGGAGCTTCAAACCAAATCGTGTTGCCGTTCATGACGGTCATGTCCCAATCATCTTGCCCACCGCTGAATGGAGCGAGTCGAAAGACGTCATTGAATCCAGTTTGATCAATGACAACCCCCGTCGGCAGGTCAAATGTGATATGAAAATCACTGACCGGCACATTGCCTCCCCAAGGAATATTCCCTTCGCCAACACCGGGCATTCCCCAACCATCTGAATTCAATAACCAGGGATTTCCAAAAGGATCCGTTCCGGATGTTCCAGCTCCACCCCAAGCTGAGACCACACCGGCGTTGGCAGTCGCTGAGGTGAGAGACATTGCAATCAGAGCGAGACTTAAAAGAATGAGTTTTTTCATGAGCTACCTCTTGGGCTGATGGGAGTCGAAACCGTTGTTACAGCGCGCTCTCCTCTTTCAATTTGCCATTGTGCCCCGCCACAATCAGAATATCAAGAAAAATCGGCATGATCCCTATAATAATTCCAAAGTGAGTTATCCGGACGGATGAGTCGGAGGAGAGAGGAAGTTGGAAACAATCGAATCCGGCCCGCGCATCAACAACCACCCCCACAGCGCACGAAAAAACCGCCGACGCACCCGCGTCGACGGTTTGAAGTTCAATTATAGCAAATCAAGTTTCAGGCTGCTTGTTGCCGACTGCGACGGACTCCGTATCCGACCAAGGCGATGACACCAATGCCGAGCAGAGCGAAAGTGCTCGGTTCGGGGACGGCAGCAGTATTGCCGAAGCTAAGATTGTCCATGATAAATAAATCATTATTAGTGGTCGCGGTCTGATTGTGATCCAGAACGAAGCTCGAAAATGGTGTGTCTGAAATAACGCCAAAGAATTGGACTCCAGAATCAGTAGGTACTGTGACTGTCATGCCACCAGCAGTCAGAGTTGATCGTTCTGCACTAGAGAAATCAGCACCGACTGCCGTCACCGCACTAGGAAGTCCAAACGTGTGCGGTCCTGTTTCTGAAGTTCCGCCTCCTGAGGAGACACTCCAAACATCACCTACGAACTGATTTGAACTCACTTGAGGAAAACCCTGAGAGCTAACCCCCGGGTAAGAGAATGTCACAAGCCCCAACGTATGTGTCACATTTGCGGCAAGCGTTCCGGTATCGGGGAGGGTGAAGCTTTCTGTTTGGAATGCGGAAAGTTGTGCTTCCCAAGTCGCACGGTCGGTAAACGTAATCAGTCCCGCCTGAGCAGACGTAACGAAGCTAAGACTGACCAAACCGGCTAGGAGAATGTGTTTCATGGGGAGAATCTCAGAATTAAAGGTAATGGTGAAATTGAGTCGCTTGCCTATTCCAAGTCACCATTGTGCCCCAGGATTACCCGCATTTCAAGAAAAAGCATTGCAATTCCTGCAAACTTCCCAAACAACATATGCTGGCCAGCATGTTGGGAAATGTCGTGCAGCACAGAAACAGCCCGCGAATTGGCAGCCGTTGCCAGCCGTCACTCAACCAGACGTAAACGTTGATGTGGAAAATCGCACGCAGCGCTAAATCAGGCAGTCGATCCCGTCCAGCGCCATGTGAATCAGCAGACCAAGTCCCACGAGATGCACCAAGTCGATTGCACGTCGCCAACCCGAAGAGCTTTCCTTCTGTGCCACAAGCAGAGGAAGTGCAAACATCAAGGCATAGACCACAATCGCGGGGATTGAGTGCAGTGGATGGAAGCCGATTGAACATCGCTCGGGATCGTAGATGGGATCGGCCAGCAAGTGATCCAAGTCGACCAGCATCGTCGCGATGAGAATCAGAAAGACATATCGCCAGCGGCTGCGATAGAAGGTGAGCGCTACGATTAACGGCACAGCGAAATGGGAGGCCAAGTGCAACATACCAGCAAATTACAACCTTCGATTCCGTCCTTCAAGCAGAGGAACGGCGGGCAAACGTATTTGCGAAAGAAATGGTCGTGTCGTCCTCAGTACGACTAGGGCAACCGCACAGGACGTTTGGTGGTTTGGTGGCGCAGTGTCCCACTCGCTGGCCCATTCATAGCCATAAGACGACGCGATGGTTTGCACAACAGCCAATAAAAAACGCCGACGTTTTCACGCCGACGGTTGGAAGGTTTATTGAGCAGTTCAAGCCTCAGGCCGCTTGTTGCCGCCGACGCCGGACACCGTATCCGACCAAGGCTAGGCCACCGATGCCGAGCAGGGCGAAGGTGCTGGGTTCGGGGACGGCGACCATCCCGTTGACGACCAGGTTGTCAAAACCAGCGTTGTTGCCAAAGCTACCGGGGGTGTTGCTGGCCGTGATGCGTAGGATGTAGTTCGTATTCGCGGCGAGTATGTTCCCCGACAAGTCAAAGGAGACCGGTTGGGGCTGAACTGGCGGATTATCGTTTTGTGGATAGATGTTGTTGACCGAGTCGGAATCAAGAATCCCGCCGTTCAACAGATCAATCCGCAGGTCCAGATCTCGGTTTTTCGGCTGAAAAATCCCGTTCCGATCCAGAATGTAAGCATCGAGTGTCACCGTGTCCAATTGCAACGCGGACGAACCCACGTTGAGTGCAATGTCGACTGTCCATTGCCCCGCAGGAGCAAAGTTTTTATTCACGGCAAAGATGTTTTGAGCATCAGGCGTGTCAAACAGGTTGTCGGAGGCCGTCAGTGACCCAGGATCAGCGACACCGTTGACCGTCCAGGTCAGATTCGAAGCGGTTGCTCCGCTGACCGTACGTCCGTCAAAATCCGTGGAAGCAATAATTCCAGCCTCGACGTTTCCTACCAAACCAAGCGCGACCATGCCGGCAAGAAGAAGGTGTTTCATTCGTGGGTATCCTCGGGGCAATTCTTATCCAAGTTAACTTCTGAGGCACTTAGATTAACGCATGGCAAAACGAGTTGTTATACAAATTCGCTGCAATTCGACAAGAATTCCAAAATAGTACAGCTGCCGGTCCCGATTCGAGTTCTCCGAGCGGCAATACGGCACAAAAACGGCCCGCAATTCGGCACACAGCGCACAAAAAAACCGCCGACGCCCCCGCGCCGACGGTTGGAGTTCAAATTGCCGGTCAAAACTCTAGCCGCATGTCGCTGCTTGCGACGGACTGTATCCAACCAAGGCCAAGCCACCTACAGCAGATCACCCTGATCCTACCCAAATCACACCGGCGGAATGTACTTGTTAAACAACTCCGCATAGTCCTCGCGGACCGGGCTAAAGACGTCCAGCACCACGGCGGGGCCGTTCACCGCGACGGCTTTGTGCGGTGTGTTGGGGGGAATGATGAACAGCGAACCCGCTTCGCAAATCCGCGTCTCGTCGCCGATCGTCAGTTCCACTTGCCCCTTGATCAGCATGCCCCCTTGTTCGTGCGGATGGTCGTGCAGCGGGACAACGGCGCCCTCGTCCATTTCCAGATACGAGAGCATCAGCTTTTCGCCATAAGGCGTCCGCATACGGCAACCGGGGACCGGTTCGATGGCCTCAATGGTATTGATGTCAATAAACGGCATGGTATCCCTTTCCGGCGTGCTACTTTCTATCCCTAAAAAAATTAACCACGAAAAAGACGAAAGACACGAAAAAAGAAACTGCGTTGTTTTCATCCCAAGCTGTTGTATTGAGTTGAAATACAGCGCCGCAAGTCTTAGTCGTTGGCATTGGGATATTTCGTGTATTTCGCTTCTTTCGTGGTGAGTTTTATCTGCACCCGCTTCGCAGTCAGGGGATTAGCCACAGAGTTCACAGAGGACACAGAGAAAAAAGGCTTTAGTCCTTAGGCTTTAGACTGTAGGGTTGGGAATTCGGAAATTGGGCGTTTTCCTACGGTCTAAAGCCTACAGTCTAAAGTCTCTGTGTCCTCAGTGTTATAACGCATCGCGCAATGCGTCGGCCAAGGCATCGATGTCGCGAGCGGTGGTGTAGAGGTGGCAAGAGACGCGTAACATGCGTCGCCCGTGCCAATGGATCACCGGGACTTCGATGCGGTGTTTCTTCCAGAGCAATCCTTGTAGTGGATCGCGGACCCCTTTTTTCATTGGGGGTTCATCGCCCGCGGGGAGGGGCAGGGCGATCATCGAACCGTACCAAGCGGGGCTGTCGGGTAGGTCGCAGGACAATCCCGTTACTTCGGCGATGCGATACCGCGCGTATTGAGCCAGATCATGCGAACGCCGGCGGAAATTGCAGACACCTGCCCGGCACAGAAAATCGATGGCTGTGGGAATCGTCAATTGCGCTGCTGCATCGCGGGTCCCCGGCCAGTGGAATTCGTCCTGCCACCGCGCCTCGGCCCCCGCCAAGCTGCCGCCCCAACTGATGACCAACGGCTCGAGTTGTTTTTGAACCCGCGGATGGGCATACAGAAAGCCGGACCCGAACGGTGCCGCCAACCATTTGTGCCCGCTGGCAACGTAATACTCACAACCCAACGCATCGAGGTCCAGCGGTAACATGGCCAACGCGTGCGGACCGTCGATACAAACCGGCACGCCCTTTTTCTGCGCGCGGTTGCAAATCTCTGCGACGGGAAAAATCACCGCTGTCGGCGAGGCAATGTGGTCCACGACCAACAACCGCGTCTTCTCCGTGACGGCGGTAAACAGCGAGTCGACCAGTTCTGTGGTGTCGGTCAGGGGATCGGGCAAGGTGTGGACGATGAGTTTCGCGCCCGCTTGTTTGCAAATCGTCCGCCAGATTCTGAGCACCGCGCCGTAGGCATGATTCGTGGTAAGGACTTCGTCGCCCGGTTTCAGGTTCAACGACTTGGCCACGATGTTCATTCCGGTCGTCGCATTGTCGACGAACGCCAAATTGTCGGCCGAAGTCCCGACGAATTCGCCCAGGTATTCCGCCGCATGCATCAGTTCCGATTCCATCTGCCGCACGAAGAAGTCGAACGGCTGAGCTTCCAATTGGTCGGTCCAACTGTGCCGCACGTTTTGGACTTCGCGGGCAGCGGGACCGAAGGAGCCGTGATTCAAATAGATCACATCGGGCGGCAACGACCATTCCCGCCGCCAATGCCGCCAAGCAATATCGTTCTCAGCTGAGGTGTAGCTCATGGAAGACTTCGGAAATATCAAGGGGATGTAGGAATCGTTTGTGGATAGCTCAGTGGGAAACAACGGGACCGGCGACCGGGAACTATTCGTTCGCCTCGTCCGTGGACCCCTTAAACAATTTGCGTCCCAATCGTTGATTGTAGGCCGTCCAACGGGATTTGACGTTGGGATCGTCGTCGATGTCGCGGAGAAATTCGTTCACCTTGGCATCAAGGTTGTCGATGTGATGTAGCACGACCGCTTCGGGCGTCATCGGGACTTTGGGGCTGCCAAACTCGTGCGTGCCATGATGGCTGAGAATTAGGTGTTTGATCCGCAGGGCGGTTTCTTCGGGGAAGGGAGTCTCGTTTTCGGCGTTCCATTCAGCCAATTTTTCATTCAGCATCTCGACACCGATGACCAGATGTCCCAGCAGTTGTCCGGCGTCGGTGTAGAGAAAACTGTCCTCGTAACCCAGTTCACGGATTTTTCCCGAATCGTGCAACAGGACGCCCGCCTTGACCAGATTGAAGTCGACATTGGGGTACAGCGGGGCGATCCGGTCGGCGACCTCCATCATATTGACCGCATGTTCCAGCAATCCCCCCAAGTACGCATGATGCGCTTTGGTGCCGGCGGGGGCTTGCGTGAAGCCTTGCATAAACGTTTCGTCCGCTAGAAAACGTTGGAGCAGCGACCGCACGTTCTCATCGTCCAAGTCGGCGACCAGTTCCGTCAACCGGACGGTGAGACGCTGGACGTCGCAGGCTGCTTGCGGGGCGAATTCTTCGGGGTCGAGTCCGTCGGCCGGGACGCCTTCGATCTTGGTGAGGATCATTTGCAGCGTCCCTTGGAACATCTGCACTTTGGCCTGCACTTTGACGAAGTCACCGGAATCAATGTGAGCCATCGCCGGTTCGTTGACATTCCACATCAAGCCGCTGATCGCGCCGGTTTTATCGCGGAGATTGGCTAAGAGGTAGGTATTGCCGTTGCGATTGGCCCGCAACTGTTTGTCGGCGATGACATAGATTTCTTCGACGGACTCTCCGTCAACTAATTCACGAACGGTACGGCGTGACATACGGGGGACTTTCTTGCGGCGATGATCCGCCTGGGATAAGAGAATGCTGATATCGACGAATCGACGGCGGCGATTCTAATGCCTTGCCCAATCCCCCAACAAGGCAACAGCAACATTGGTGTGCCAATGGTCTCGCCCAGCCCGTAGGAAGCATCGCGACGCACCTGTCTCGCGTAGGACGATTGATGATCCCCCGGACCAATACGCCGCACACGCTTGGGCGAAAGGGATTAGCCACAGAGCGACGCCCCAAGTCTTTGCTAAGGGCCCCATGAATTATTCTGCTACAAATGAACTTCCAGCCGGATTCGATTCTTCCCATTGCGATGAATGACGTGGAAACCTGACATGTTCCGATTTGACAGTCATTAGAGATGACAAACCCACGCGGTAACGCATTCTCGATGAAAATCGCAAGCGGGTCGCCACTTCAATTCGCTCGACTTCACTGCTTGGAGACGTCAGAGGATTCGCCGTTCGTAGGTGTCATGATCGAGATCTTCTTCGAATTCGCGACAAGTGTCAGCAAACCCGAATGTTCACCAAACTCTCGTAATGTTTTACCGTAAGTTTGTTTCGGAAAGCTGAAGATAGACGTGTTGATTAAATGGGGCGTTAATCGATCAGCGTCCCAAACGAATACCTGCAATTCGGTAACAACCTCTCCTTGCTTGTCGGGCAGGGACAAGCCGACTAAGGCGTAGACATCGGCGAGCATAAATTGCTTGGAACCAGCGAGAATTGAGATTGTATTCGAAGTTTTGTTCAATGACAGCAACGGACTCTGTCGCACAAGGTAGTTGAGTCTTAGCTTGTATGCGATCACCGGCCCAGTAATCGCAAGCACCCCGGCTAATCCGATCCCTCCCCAGATCAGTGGCTCCAAACTCTCACCTTCATTTTTTGTGACAATGAAGGCGACCATTGCCAAGAAGATTGTTGAATTCAAGACGGCCAAGAAGGCAAGTGACCACCATGGTGTTTTGGGTGGGACGATTCGAATTTCATCCTCGACCGATTCGACCACCAAGGGAAAATCGGTAGAATAGAAGCTGCCGAGCAATTGTAAATCATCGGTTGCAATTGCAAGTGGTTCGTCGTCGATCACCGTTTGATACCTTGCGCGTGAGGTGGTCTGCAGGGTAATTATGATCGTTTGAAGTGAATTGTCAAAGAGTCAGGTTCTAAGTGTAGTGGCCCAGGGTTAATGGCTCATCGACTGCTTCAAATTATGAGGCGTCGGACCGACGTTGCAAAAACACTGCTGGACAAGCCAGCAGTGGCACCCAACAATCGAGTACTTTCTAGTTTTTCAACCGCTCTACTAGCGCGGCTTACGCCACATCAGCCACAGCGGCGGGCCGCCGTTGGGGAATTGAATCTGCTGTGTGACCTCGAAGCCGTGCCGTTCGTAAAACGGTAGGTTCTGTTCTTTGCTGTTCTCCAAATAGGCGGGCAGGCCCTCGCGGTCCATGCGCTCGAGCATCGGTTGCATCAGTTTGGAACCGATCCCTTGGCCGCGCAGTTCTGGGAGTGTGCCGATGGCGAAGAGATAGTAGTGCGGCTCGTGCGGATGGTTTCCGTCGACGACCGCTTGCACTTGCAGCAGCCGCCGCAAGCCCCGCCAACGGACGGTGCGCAACACCGCGGGGAGTTGTTGGAGCGTTTCCAGCAAGCCGACCTGCGTGCTGATCCCCGGCGGCAACCACATCGTCGCCCCGGTGCCGTCGCTCATGAGGTAGTTTTCATCGTGCCGCACATAGAGCGTATCGGCCATCATCTGAAAAAACTGACGAACCGCCGCCGCCCGCCGATGATCCTGCCGCACAAACCAATTCACAGCCGGGTCATCATCAAAGGCACGAGCAATGATATCGATCACGGTCGAAGTCTGAGCAGCGGTCGCCTTGACCACCGCATCGCCAGTTTGAGAATCAGCTATGGTCATGGGGGCTTACAAATTTGACGCGGATGGTTTTAGGGCATCCACAATTTAGAAGATTGCCCGCTGGCACACCAGGAAGCTGGGCGCGTTTCTCGCGTAGAAGGGTGGTCAGCACTTGGCGAAATTGGTTGACGGGAATTCATGTGATTGGGGTAAATGAACATTTGACGGAACGCCGTGCTTTTAGTGGTCGGTTATACTGGGGCAAGTTAGAATTGACTGAACCGTCTCGTAATAGATGTTAACGCAGGTCCAGACGATTAGATGGATCATTTCAGATTAGGCGATTTCCTGATACACCAAAGTATTTCCCCAGCAAGTTACTACCCCATATTGGACTGAGATTGATTGGATGACAGACGCGCACATCCTGCTCGAACACGTGTCGATGGTTCGACGGCTGCTCGTGACGAGCAATGATTCGGAGGTTGTCCGTGTCGGCAAACTCGGCGAGATCACCTATCTGGTTGAAGAACAGATCACGAAAAACACACTGGAAGTTATCGATGTTTTTTTGACCTCGGGAAAGCTGCCAGACGCCGCAAGGCAATGGTGGCAGTCGAAGCGTGACGCTTTTGAACCCTATGTGGGAAAGCGGCTGTTGAAGATCGGCATGTCTTGTGGCCCGCGTCACCATCACCGTGAAGTGTATGTCGATTCAAAGGCCGAAAGCATCGTGTTTTTGGTGGGCTTTGATCGCCCTGAAATGCTGCCGGAAGAACTTGAGGATGCAACACCAGCGGACCGCGTACGCTGGATATTCGATCATTCGTCCAGTGACACAAGGGCAGAAGGGCAACGGGTCGTGGAAGTCCTGTTGGCCGGTCGTGATGCCTCGGAACTATCATCCGAGGAGTTGCTCCTGCTTGCCAAGGGCTACAACTGGTGGGGGCAGAACGAAAAGGCATTGGAGACGGCAAAACTTGGACTCACGCGTACACCGCACAGTAGCGAGTGGCTCTCCGATGCTCGCCTATACCTTCATAACGCGCACTTTGACGACTTGCCACGGTTCCTCAGTTCGTGTGATGCGTGCATCGCCGAAGCGATCGGGCCGGCGGCCTTTTGGCATCTCCTGAAAGCGGGTGCATTCATTAAGATCGCCTCGGGCGAGCAGGAAATAGAAGAGTACAAGTGGATTCCAGGTGATCCAATCAAGCATCCGGAATTACTGCGACCAGCAGCGGATGCAGTTCAGGCAGCCCTCGCCTGCGATCCAGGATTACGAGACCAGGCAAAGGCACCGGATTGGGTTGGGGACTGGAACTTGAGATTTGCGGCTTTGTTGCAAGAGCCAGCGTACAGCCATTTGAAGCAATAGTGAATTAGGTGCTGAGGCCACATCGGTCGAGGGCACCGCTGGATTTCGCGATTCGATAGAGACACGCATTTGGGTACGCACGGACGATATCAGCCGATACAAAAAAACAAACCCCTGCCGCAAAATGAATTGCAGCAGGGGTTTAAGTAGAGGCGCCGGTCGGATTTGAACCGACGAATGGCGGATTTGCAATCCGCTGCCTTGGACCACTTGGCTACGGCGCCTTGTTGAATCGTTCTGAGTCGTTTTTTTCTTGGGTCGTCTTCTCTTCAGGGCGATCTGCCGAGCAGGATAGGAACTCTTCCCGTTTTGGGTCAACCCTGTTGCAGGCAAAATTTTCTGAAAACGTTAGCTGCGAAACCTGGGTAGTTTAGAGGGCTGTTTCTGCCCCGTTCTTCACCGCAAAGTCCGCTGCCGGTATCAACAGTTCTCCAGGAACAGTAAGGACCTGGGTCACACGGTTTCGGTTCGACCCGTGTCGAAGTCACCGTTGCTGACAGGAACATACTTCGTCATTCTCGCGAGGGGACTTTAGGGATTGCGACACTTTCAGGGGTGGAACTCGTTGAAACGAATGCGCTTATTGCGGCGCGGATTCGTGGCGCACGGTCACCTGCAATGATGCCCTTCTGCCTAATACGTAGCAGCTAGAGGGTCTCTCAAAACCCCAGTCCCAGACCGTCCAGCTCGGATGTGGCTACTGTGCCGTCGGTGATTTTGAACATGGCGGGGAAGAGTTTTGCCCAGCGTTTGTTGCCGGCGGGGCAGTATTGGCGGCCGTTGCCTTCGATGGCGGCGACACCGGGGATGCGGGCGGCCAGGCTGGCGGAGTGCAGGAAGGAGAAACCTGGGCAGGTGAGATCCTGCACGCAGAGGAACATCTCCATTTTCTGTGCCGCTGCGGCCATCAACAGGGCTTCGGTGTGCCCCTTACAGGCTTTGAGCGCGACGCCGGAATAACCTTGTTCGCGGCTGAGCAGCAGGGCATCGTAGTCGATCAGCGATTCGTCGATGACGACCGGCTTGAGTTTGGCCGCTTCGTGCATCCGATTTTCGGGATTGGCTTTGAGATCGCGGTGCGTCGGTTGCTCGATGTATTGCACGCGGTCCCAGGCTTCGCCCCGTTGGTCGCGGATGCGGGCCAGGAAATCGAGCACGTATTGCACGTCGGCGCATTTCTCATTGAAATCAAGCGAGTAAAACCACTCGTTGCAACCCCGTGCTGCTTGCGCCTGTGCCGCCACTTGATCGATGGCGGCCACGCGGGCGACGTCCCAATCGAGGTCGTCGCCGTTGAGTTTGATTTTCAGATGCGTCAACCCGTCGGCGGCGATCCATTCCTCAAGGGTTTCCGGCAGATCATCGCCGATCGGTTCTTGGACGTCGGCTGTGGTCAGCGGATCGAGAGCGCCCACGAGATGGTACAGTGGCATCTTGGGTTTGGGTGTGCGGAGCGTGTATTGATCCAGATACTCTCCCTCGAACTGCTCGTCGAGATATTCGGCGAGGTCGTAGTTCATGAACTCTTCGGAGAGCATGTCGTAGCTATTCATGTCCGCCGCACGGCCGTAGGCATCATGCAAGGCGGCATCGAGCGGGCTGGCAGCGACCATTTGCGCAAGCTCGGGGAATTCGCCGGCGATGTCCATTTTCTTGACGATCTTGCCGGCCATGTGCGAGTATTCGCCGGACAGACGGTAGATCGTGTCGAGCGGATGATCGAACTCAGGATAGGCTTCGGCCAGTTCGACGGTTTGTTGGGCCATTTTTTTGATGGCCGCCGCCGATTGATCCGGCGTGACCTCAGCCGAAGGCCAAGCCCAGATATTGCCCAACGGCATGCTGCCGAACCCGGTGGCCACCCGGCCGTCCCGGCTTTCCACGTCGACCTCGACATTGATCAACTCAGTCGATTCCACGACGCGCCCGCCGAATTTCAGCGGCGTGCGGAAGTCCAATGATTCGAATGTACAACGGGCTTCAAGAATCCTGACGTCGGTGGACTTTGACATGGTTCCTATGCGGGTGAAATCAAACTCAGCGAGAATTGGGGAAATCGGACTGTCTGATCTTAACCACAGGCGCGCGGATGATCAAGAAATGTTAACGGAATCAGCTATTTCCGCCTGACTTAGGTGCATCGCTCGTTAATAGATTGCTTTCGAAAGGTTCACAAGTTGCGCGAAACCATCGTCATCGTTTGCCCCGTCGGCGAAAACGGTACAAATAGGATGCCCCGCCTCGACCGTGCTACCCGGTGCTGGGATGTCGGCGATTTGGGGTGACCAGGGAAGTGGCGAAACGGCGAAACGGCTTTCCAGGTCGGGGACCGCATAAGCATTCGGGGCAAAAACAATTGCCTTGGCGGCGACGCCCGTTTGTTCAACGCGGGACACGGCAACCTGCCGGCGAAAATCGTCGCGGGTCGTTTTCTCCGTTTCAGCAGAAGCTGCGTCCGCACGGCAGACCTGGCAATGCCATCCCAGCAGGGGGAGGTCCCAACACCGCTCAAAGACCTCGACCGAGGCGGTGTAACGGGGATTCACTTCCGTCAGCCAGGCGGTGGCTCCATCGCATAAAAAATCGCAGCCAAACAAGCCTCGCATTTCTCCAAACTGCGCAATCGTTTGTCCCATCTCTTGGATTTGTCGTTCCACGGCGTACGGCAGCGTGGTGGGGCCGATCGAGCCGCAATAGGCAAAGGGTGTGGCATGAAACTCCGCCACGCCGACCAATTGCCGTGTGATGCCAATCAGTTCCGCTCCGCTGGGAAACGCCATAAACAGTGCGGAATAGGCCTCTCCGTCAGCCCGGCGTTGAAAATAGACCGGGGGGTGCCGTAACAACGAAACAGCGGCAGCGATGTTCCAACGTCTGATCCGTGTGCCGCCGGCGCTGAACAGCGGTTTGCAGACCCATGTTCCGTCCGGCTCCGGTTGATCTCGATGAGCGCGGACCTGAAGCACGGGGAAATCCTGTTCCTGCAAGTGGTGCGACAAGGCGAGCGGATCGCGCACGCGGGCCAATGTGGCGGGGCTGTTGCCGAGCAGCGTCCGTTGCGCAGCGATGTCGGCGACGGTTTGGGGAAAGTTTTCCAATGCTCCGGTGTAGAGCCAATCTGCCGGCGGTAATTGGGCAACGGTAGCGGCGATATCATCGGGGTAACGGGGAATGCGCACCACCGTGGCGGCGCGGGCCAGATCGGTGTCGGCAAACAGGTCCGCACAGACCGGCCCGATGCCCGCGCGGAGAGCCGAGAAAGCGGCTGCACGGGTACTGGCGCCGCAAATCAGCAGCGGCTGTGGATTGGTTGGGGAACGTTCTTTGGGCATCGGTGTGGTTTTGGCGGTCTGCGATACTGGAATTCCGGGGTCTGAATTGGTATAGATGCCGGAGTAACACTGCTTTTTTTGTGATTCATGTCAGGTCGTCACTGCGTTAGCAGAAGATTTTGCTTTCTTTCGAAAGCCCGGTCTCGCCGGATTGTGGTTGTCACCACAGCTGTTTTCGTTTGTCGAACGCAAGATTGGCGCGCCATGCTAGGATTATTGTTTCTAGTTGTACGAAACTGATGATACGACGCCACAGTCAAATTTAGGAGAGAAGCTTATGTCGATGTACGTTGGAGAATCGCTGGTCGGCGAAGGAAATGAAGTGGCCCATATCGATCTGTTGATCGGTGACAAAACCGGTCCGGTCGGTGCGGCGTTTGCCAGCGCATTGGCTGATCAGTCGATGGGACACAGCAACTTGTTGGCCGTGCTCGAACCGAACTTGGCCGTCAAACCTTCGACCGTAATGATCACCAAGGTCACGATCAAGGGTGCCAAGCAAGCCGTGCAAATGTTCGGCCCCGCCCAATACGCCGTCGCCAAAGCTGTGGCTGATAGCGTCGAAGAAGGTGTGATCCCCAAAGATCAATGCGAAGATCTGGTGATTGTCTGCGGTGTCTTCATCCACTGGGAAGCCGAAGACGACAAGAAGATCTACGAATACAACTACGCCGCCACCAAGGAATCGATCGCCCGCGCTATGAAAAATGAGCCGAGCGCCGACGAAATGGTCGCCAAAAAAGGCGCCGCCAGCCATCCGTTCTCGGGTGTGTAACGCGGTCACGGCGTAAATTGGAAAACTCTGCGAAGCGGAGTATCGCCTTGGCGCGGTGCTCCGCTTTTTAATTGCGCGGTCAAAGACGAGTGGATTCCATTCACCGTGTGCCACTGCTGGCTTGTCCAGCAGTGTTTCATTTGGCCGTGCGTATTGCACTGCCGGACAAGCCGCCAGTGGCACCCCTTTTCGACTCGACAATACGATTTGCTATTCACCATGAAACGCATTCTGATCCAACTTGATACCGACCCGCAGCCGAGTACCTTTGACCGCGTGGTTGCCGTTGATTCCGAGGTTGACCAGCTGTTTAGTTATGGCGGCATCACCGTCGACAATGCCGAACCACTCGTGCATGGGGCGATGTTCACTCGTGGACCGAAGGACCTGAAGAGCACGGCGATTTTTGTCGGCGGCAGTGACGTGTCCGCCGGAGAAGCGGTGTTGGCCAAGGTGCAAAAAACGTATTTTGGGCCGGTACGGGTCTCAGTGATGATGGACTCCAACGGCTCCAACACGACCGCCGCCGCCGCCGTGCTGTGTGCCCAACGGCATTTGAACCCCGCAGGCAGTGAGGCGTTGGTCTTGGGCGGGACCGGTCCGGTGGGATTGCGGGCGGCACAAATTTTGGCTGGCTTGGGGGCGAAGGTTCGTTTAGCATCGCGCTCGGTCGAACGGGCTGAACAAGCGTGTGCGGCAATTCGCGCGCAGGTTGAAGACGCACAACTCACGCCGGTCGCTACCGGGAACGATGCGGAAACCATACAGGCCTGCGACGGGGCCGGACTGATCATCGCCGCTGGGGCAGCAGGCGTACAATTCCTTTCCGCCGAACAACGCGGTTCGCTCGATGCGCTCAAAGTTGCCATCGACCTCAACGCCGTGCCGCCGGTCGGATTGGAGGGCGTCGACATGATGGATACGGGCAAAGAAGTCGACGGCGTGATCTGTTACGGCGCGATCGGCGTAGGCGGCCTCAAAATGAGAATCCACAAAGCCGCTGTACGACGGTTGTTTGAATCCAATGCTCACGTGTTGGATACGGCGGCGATTTATGAAATTGGACGAGAACTCGGGCAGTAAAAGGTTTCGGGACGGCGCGTTCTGCTAATTCTGCTAAGGAAAAGGCCTCGCGCAGAGACGCCAAGGCGCAGAGAGTTGGCTTGAGAGGGGAAGGTGTTGTTTAACGCTGGTTGGTCGTGTGCGGATTAGTTGGGAACTGGTACTGCTGATTCATAATCGCGGGTTTACGATGGTTTCCTTCTTTTCTTCTTTGCGACTCCGCGTCTCTGCGCGAGGCCTTTTTTTGCAACAGATGCGTCTCTCGTCCTACATGCAAAGGTGCGTCGCGACGCATCCTACAACAGGGGAACGTGGTTATGCGATTGACTTTGTTGGTACTGCTGGCTGTGGCTTTGGAATCTGTTCACGTTTGTGCGGCGGATGATCTGGCAACGGCGCTCAAGCAGCCGATTCTTACGTCGGAGCAATCGGCAAAGCAAGCAGCAGATTTTGTAGTCAAACGCATTCCCAAGTTACAGCAGGCGGATTCCGCTGAGGCTTGGCAACGCGATGCCGAGGCATTGCGGCTAAAGGTGCTGGAGGAGGTCGTGTTCAAAGGGGTGCCGGCCAAGTGGCGGGAGGGCCAGCCGCGGGTGGAGTGGCTGGATGTGATAGAAACGGGCCACGGTTATAAAATCAAAAAGCTCCGCTACGAAGCATTACCGGGGCTGTGGATCCCGGCGTTGTTGTATGAACCGGACAAGTTGGACGGAAAAGTGCCGGCGGTGCTCAACGTCAATGGGCACGACAGCAACGGCAAGTCGGCCGACTACAAACAGCTCCGCTGCATCAATCTGGCCAAACGGGGCATCCTGGCGCTGAACACCGAATGGCTGCGAATGGGAGAGCTGCGGGGTTCGGCCTATTCGCACGACGATCTGGCGACGCTCGATTTGTGCGGCGTGAGCGGGTTGAGCGTGTTCTATTTGGCGATGTCGCGGGGCTTGGATGTGCTGACGAGTCAACCGCACGCTGATCTCGATCGCGTTGCCATGACGGGGCTGTCTGGCGGCGGTTGGCAAACGATCATCCTCAGTTCACTCGACACGCGGATCAAAGTCTCGATCCCGGTTGCCGGATACAGTTCATTGACGCAGCGCGTCATCCACCACGACAGCATCGGTGATTTGGAACAAAACCCGACCGATCTGGTGAAGTATGCTGACTACGTGCACCTGACCGCCTTGCTCACGCCGCGGCCGGCGCTGCTGATTTATAATCGCACCGACAATTGTTGCTTCAAGTCCCCCACCGTCCGCCCAAACACGTATGAACCGGTCGTCCCGTTTTATCAGCAGGCGGGGGCCGCAGATGCGTTTGAGTATTATGAAAACACCGACCCCGGCACACACAATTATGAACTCGACAACCGGCAGCAGTTGTACCGATTTTTGACCAAACATTGGTCGCTGGAGAACGGCGACGCGGCGGAGATTGCTTCGAACGATGAAATTATGACCGCCGAGGAACTGACCGTCGGTGTGCCGGCGAACAACACCAATTTTCGCGTCTTGGCCGAAGAGGTCGCGCAGCGACTGCCGCGCGAATTGACCGGCACAGCGGACGAACGACGGCAACTGCTCAAACAAATTCTCCGCTGGGAAGATCGCAATATTTCGGCTGAACCTCAGGGGGAACCGACAACCGTGGGCGAACTGACTGTCAGCCGTGTTTTGGTCCGCGACGATGACTGGAGTCTGCCCGCTGTCATGGTTGCTCCGGAAAACTTCACCGAGTCGGTGATGTTCATCGCCGATAGCGGGTTTGCCAATCATGCGGACGAGATTGCAAAATTAGCCGGCGAGGGCAAGCGTGTTGTCAGTTTCGATCCGGTGCTGATGGGAGCGGCGCAGCCGCCGGGTTCGCTTTATCAACATGCTCAGTTGATCGCCACGGTCGGCGCGCGGCCGTTGGGTATCCAAGCGAGTCAGATTCTGGCTGCCGTCCGTTTAGCGAATCAGCATTTCGAAACCCAAAGCCTCCAAGTGCTGGCCCGCGGCCCACGCAGCAGTCTTGCCGCACTCTGCGCTGACGCGTTGGATGCAGAGAACCAGATCGCCGCCGTGGAGGCCGCTGAATTGCCGGAAACGCTCAAAGCCTATCTCCGCGAAGGCCGCAAATACAATCGCACACCGGAGACGTATTGCTTCGGTTTGCTGGAGTACTTTGATTTGCCGCAGTTGCGGGCAATGGGGCAGGCGGAGAAATAATCGCCTTCGTGCAGAATTAATTTGCGTTCGGGAGGCGGATCTTGAAGAATACGGTCATCGCCGTATGCACCGATGCTGGCGGTCGCGTTTCTTTTCCGCGGAGGTCACTTGATGACGGACTTACGATTAGCGATTGGCTTGGTCGCGTTGATGAGTGGTCTGATGGTCATGTCCAACATCTTGGCGATCGTCTTCGGCCTCCGACTCAAGCGATTGTTGCGTGACGTGCCTTGTATCGAGTCCTACGACGATTTGTATGATCTCAAGGCTGAAGTGCGCGTGCAGATGCATGGGGCTTTGCTGGGTTTAGCCTTGATCGGTCTGACGCTGCTGACCACGGTCGCCGGCACCATTCTCTACGGGCGGATTTTTTTCTTCATCGCGATGCTCGTCTGCTCTTTGTACGGCGTAACCGCGTTTTGGCTGACGAATCTCGAAAAAAAGGTGCGCGCGATTCCTGTGACCAATGATGAGTTTCAAAAGGAACGCGACCATATCGCGCATGTATGGGTCAAGAAGGCGTTCCCCGATTGGTAAGCCCGTGTGCTGTCTCCGCAGTCCTAGTAGGTCATGCTGTGCATGACGATGCTTGGAGAAACGTCGCTCTTTCGCGATTCGTCATGCACAGCATGACCTACTGGTCGCTTACACGCCGCTGATCAACTATCCTCGGAGACTTCCGCCCCTTCGATGTAATCCCGCAACAGCGTAAAGGCCGTTCGTTCTCGGTCGCCGCCGGTCTTTTCGACCAGGATGGCCAATGCGTCCATCTGTGTGGCGATTTCTGCTGCCGGCAACAGGTGTACGCGGGTTGCCAAAATTGCTGCTTCTAAAACCGCATGTTTGGCGCGGTTGAAGCCGAAGAAATCGCGGAGGCGGCCTGTATGCACGACCCGCGCTCGGAGAGTGGTCCGCTCTTGGGAATCGTCGAAGTCGTCGATTTCGAATTCATACCAACGGCAGGCGTCTTCTAGGATCGTTCCCTCGATCACCTCGGCCGGTCGCGTGACGAGCGGAGCGGTGGGGAGTCCGATGGCGGCTTCGGCCAGCAACAACACATCGTCGACCACATGGAACACGCCTTGCGGGCGTTGGCGGAGGTTTTGATAAGTCTGCGACGTCTTGAAGGGCCGCAAAACGAACGAGGACATCGCCTCATCCACAATCGGCCCCATCGGAGCCACATTGAGTCGCCCCGCCTGATCCAACGTCGTAACAATACCTTCCAAAATCATCCGCGTTCCACCGGTCCGGTCTGTGGTTATTTGTCGAAGAGGAGGGTAATCATCGCACAACCTCTGTCGCTGCGAAAGCCTGACGTTAGCCGAGGGGTTTTCTTAGCCACAGATTGAACACAGATGAAACACAGATTCCGAGATAGAAAAAATCTCACGTCAATGAGCGGGCAGGTTCCAGTCCGAAATGCAACGACACCGGCTTCGTCATTCGTCAAATTGAAAGTTTGTATTTTTGTGTTGGATTTCATTCTGCGACTTTTGGCGTGGATTGCTGTGTACGACGGCAAGCCGTCGGTTTGGGCTTTCTTTTCCGACCTCCCAGGATCTGTGTTTGATCGGTGTTCAATCTGTGGCTAATTTCCGAGAAACCACTGTCACGGCGGCTTCGGCTGGCGGGGGGGTGGGGGGGATGTTAGACTGGATGTGTTGTGGAATTGACAAATATCCAAGCGGTGCGGGTGTGGCTGTGCGACTTGATGATGCGGAAATCATGCAGCGGGTGAAAACGGGTGACGTCGCCTTGTTTGACGAACTCGTGCGCCGTTATCGCGAGCCGCTGTTGCATGTTGCTTGGAGTAAACTGGGGCATCGCGAGTGGGCTGAGGATGTTGTGCAGGAGGCGTTTCTGGCCGCTTATGCCGCGCGGGCGACCTATAATCCTGATTTTGCGTTTCGGACGTGGTTGTGGACGATCCTGCTGAATCTTTGCCGCCGGCAATGGAAACGCCGTGCTGCGAAGGGGCAGGAACTGACACAAGCGTTTCAGTCCGAACGGGGGCAAAGCGAACCAGGGACCGCCGGAGTTCGGGAACCGGTTTCGCACGACTGCGGATTGGCACAGATGTTGGAGACGGAGCAACGTCAAAATGTGCTACGGATGATTGCCCAACTGCCCGAACCGCAAGGAGACGCGATCCGTTTGCGGTTTTTTGCCGGTTTGAAATTCGACGAGATCGCCGCGGCCATGGAGAGTGCAGTCAGTACAGCCAAGGTGCGTGTCCGCAATGGCCTGCGGGAATTGACGCGGCAATTGCAAAACGACGACGAGGGTCCGCCGAGGCGCGGGCCTTTCAATTGAATAGAACCAGTTTCAAAACCCGGTTGTGCTTGTTTTCGAAACGTACAGATCAGTGTCAGTGAAACGCGTCAGAGGGTTTTGAAACGACTTGTAAGAATACATCTCGAAACAGATAGTGCTTCCCAACCGAAATCATTGAGCGGTGTAAGAGCGATGAATTGTGACCAAGCCTTTGAATGTCTGACCGATCCTGAAACCGGCGACGATTCCGCATTGCAGGATCATCTCGATCACTGTCCGCGTTGTCGTGACATGGCGGAGATTCTCGAACCGGCGCTGCGGTTTGTCACGGGCGATGCCGCGCAAGATTGGTCGACGTCGGCATGGGAGTTCTCCACAAACGTCACCAACCCGGCGACACAGTCGCAGCCGTTTTTGACCGAGCAGGCGGTGCGTGTGGCGGAAGAGGCGGCGAGCGGGTTATCGGCGCGCAGCAATCGGCAGCAGCGGACGCGTCGCAATCGCTGGTTGGCGGTCGCCTTGTTGGCACCGATGTTCGCCCTGGCCATGTTCCTGGCCGAACAAGACGACACCTCGAATGCACAACCTCCACGGCAATACCGTGCCAGCGGCCCGGCACTGGGGACCTGTACCCGGACCAGCGTGGCCATGCTCGCTAAACGAGATGAAACCAACCGCGAGATCAGCGCCTACGAAGTGGTGCTATCTTGCAACGTCTGCCATCTATTGGATCGTCCGGTCCGCCGCGACGCGCAAGATCCTCTCAAATTGCAACCGGCCAAACCGGTGGAAGCGGGAGGTCATTGGGAGACGACGCCGGGGGCTGCGCATGTCTCGACCGGCATCTCATTTCGCTGGCAAATGGCGGCCCGCGCCTCTCAAAATCGTGCGTGCTGAGTTCGCACAAACCGATTTGCCTATCTCAGTTCGCAATCTCGAATTGAGACGCAAAAATTGGCTCAGCTAGCGCCGATTTCGGCTTGCCGGTATCGTCCGATTCGAGTATTTACCTTCCACTCTCCGCGGTTTGATGCGCGGGGCCTGTGTGCAATTTGCCATGACGGCTCGGTCCGCATGGTGAAATGGACGCGACGGTCTCGCATTTTTCAAGCCTCGCGACAGTCTGATTCTCTCAACACTTCTGCGATTTCACATCGAGTTCACATCTTCACAAGCATCAGCGGCATCATCATAGCTAGGTTTTAGCTACGGTGCGGTCTCTGCTCGTTTGGTTGGCGGCTAGTCCGCCCTGTGGGAATATATAGCAAATGAACGGTGTCCACATTGACACCCACGGCAGGCGAACTTTAGGGCGCCGACGGTGCGCTGGGTTGTGCGCTCTGGCTGTGCTGGTGTTTGTTACGGCGGGTTCGGTCTCGCCGGATTTGGGATTGCGCGTCGCCGCCGCACAAGAAGAAGTGGTTAGGACCGTGGGTGGCGAAACTCTGCTCAAGATTCGTCGCGTGGAAGTGGAAGGCAACCGCACCATTCCCGTCGACGCGATCGCCCGCAAAATTAAGATCCGCCCGGACCAAGAGGTCACCGCGCAACAAATCCGCGCCGAAGTACAATCATTACACAAAACACGCTGGTTCATCGATGTGAAGGAGAAACTCCGAGAGACAGACGATGGCGATGGTTACGTGTTGGTGTTCAATGTCCGCGAACGGCCGATCTTGCAGGACGTGGTCTACAAAGGCAACGAGGAAATCAAAACCAAGCAGCTTGCGGCGATTACGAATCTGCGCAAAGGAAGTGCCTTCGACGTTAGCTTGAACCGTGATTCGGTGCGGGCCATTGAATCATATTACCATGAAAAAGGATTCATTCACTGTAAAGTGACTTTGGAGAAGGGGGACCACGAGGATGACCGCGAAGTGATCTTTCTGATCGATGAAGGTCCCAAGGTGGTTGTCACCAAAATCAAATTCGAAGGAAACGATTTCTTTTCCGGACCGTTGTTGAGAACCAAAGTCGTGACCAAAACACGTAAGTTGGGATTCTTCGGCGGCAAATTTGACCCGGCCACCATTCCCGACGATATCGTCGCCCTGAAGGAATACTATTTCAGCCTGGGATTCTTTGATGTCAAAATCGAAAACGACGTCAAGCAGTCCAAGGATGGCTCGAAGGTGCAGCTCACTTATACGATCGATGAAGGCATTCGCTACAAAGTCGGCGAAATCCGCTTCAACGGACCCCGCGTGATTGCTGAGGAGACCTTTCGCGAACAACTGAAACTGCGCGAAGGGGATGAGTTCGACGAACGGAAACTGAACGCCGACATCGCCATGATCAAGGCGGCCTACGGCAAGTTGGGCCGGATTTTTGCCGTCGTGAATACCGGGTCGAAGTATTACGACGAACCGGGCAAGATGGATTTGGTGTTTGACGTCAACGAAGATCAGCCGTATCGCATCAATAAAATTATTGTCAAATTCAAAGGTGAGTATCCGACCACCAAGGAATCGACCGTCTTAGATCGCATTCCGATCAAACCGGGCGACTTGGCCGATCCGGCCGTGTTGAAATTGGCAAAAAGTCGATTAGAAGGCTCTCAGTTGTTTGCCGGCCGAGGCCAACCGGGGACTCCTCCCTCGTTGGAAGTCAAACAAATTGACGATGAACAGACCGAAACCGCTGCGCGGGAGGTGATTCGCGCCCAATACACCGACGCGCCGGCGCAGAATCCAATTATCAACAACAGCCCCCAAGGGGATCCCTTTGGCGAATCGTTATCACTTCCCCCGGCAAACTGGGTCAATCCTCGGATGTTGGACTTGGAAGTGGGCGTAGAAGAGGCACAGACCGGCCGGTTGATGATCGGTGCTGGTGTGAACAGTGACAGCGGATTGGTTGGATCCGTGGTGTTGGATGAACGCAATTTCGATATTATGCGTCCCCCCACCAGTTGGGATGACATCTGGTCCGGACGGGCCTGGCGGGGAGCGGGTCAGCAATTCCGTTTGGAAGCTGTGCCTGGTACGGTCGTGAATCGGTATTTGGCCAACTGGCGTGATCCTTATGCGTTTACGTTTCTGGACCGTGATGTGAGCTTTGGAGTCAGCGGATTCTTCTTCAATCGGATTTATGACGACTGGGATGAACAACGTTTAGGGGGCCGCGTCACACTGGGGATGCAGCTCGATCGCGAATGGTCCCTGGGGACGGCGTTTCGTTTGGAAGATGTGGAAATCTCGAATCCCGACGTACCGACACCCCCCTCGTTGGAAGAAGCAGTGGGCAACAATTTTCTGTCGACCGTACGCACAAGCATTTCACACGACACACGTGATGCGGCATTCTTGCCGAGCGAAGGGCACTTTGTCGAAGCGGCCTATGAGCAGGCGTTTGGCGATTACAGTTACCCGAAATTTGAACTCGAAGGGAGTCAGTACTTTCAAGTCGGATCGCGTGCCGATGGCAGTGGTCGTCAAATCGTGACTCTGCGGGGCCAATTTGGATACACCGGCGAAGATACGCCGATCTTCGAGAAGTTCTATGCCGGTGGTTACCAAAGCTTTCGTGGTTTCCGTTTTCGCGGCGTTTCACCACGTGAGTTCGACGTAACGGTCGGTGGCGAGTTCCTGACGTTGGGAACGGTGGAATACATGGTGCCGTTGATGGCCAACGACAGCGTGCAAGCGGTCGTCTTCTCCGACTTTGGTACGGTTGAAGAAAACGTCACCTTCCGCCACTTCCGAGCCTCGGTCGGTGCCGGTCTGCGAATCACAGTTCCCGCCTTGGGCCCCGTGCCGTTGGCCCTCGACTGGGCTGTACCTGTGGCCGACCAACCGTACGACGACCGACAGCTGTTCGCGTTCTACTTCGGTGTGTTTAACTAATGCGACAGCGCCGGGTTAGTACGCTCTTCGTTCACGTTTAGAGTGCCACTGCTGGCTTGCCCAGCAGTGCGTTTGTCGATTGTCGTTTGTCGTCGATTCGCATGGACAACTCGCCCTTCCACCGCACTGGCGGACGAGCCGCCAGTGGCACCCCACGATTTTGGTGTGCTCATTGACTTATTGCGAATCAACCTATTCGACACAGTGGAAATTCCGATTCTGCAGGCTGCGGGCGGTCTATACCCGATCGGTTGGTTGAAATAGCGGGTTGCGGCTGAGTCGTAGTTTGTGCGCCCAATACTGCGTTAAGACGCCCAACGTAGTGATGCCGTATTTGAGGCTGCGCTGAAAGTTAATGCTTGAGGCTTCGGCAAAGTAGCGGACCGGAACCGGGATGTCTCCCAGTTTGAATCCAAAGCGGACAGCCTGCGCGAGAAATTGGCTGTCGAAGACAAAGTCATCGGAATTGCGCTCAAACGGGATGGTCTCCAGCACTTCGCGGCGGTAGGCGCGAAAGCCGCTGTGGAAATCGCCCAGGTTCTGCCCCAGTGCGATATTCTCAACAATCGTCAGCAGCCGATTGGCGAAATACTTGTACGGCGGCATGCCCCCATCCAGAGCTTCTTTTCGCGTGCGAATCCGCGAGCCGAGTACGCAATCGCAGATTCCCAGCCGCAGAATCTCCACCGCCAGCGGGATCACGCGGCTGTCGTATTGATAGTCGGGATGGATCATCACGATAAACTCAGCCTGTTGTTCTAGGGCGTAGCGGTAGCAGGTCTTTTGGTTCCCGCCATAGCCCAGGTTGTGTTCGTGCTCAATCACCGTCAGCCCCAATTCGCGGGCGAGTTCGACGGTGTTGTCGCTGCTACAGTCATCGACCAGCACGATCTCGTCGACGGTCCCGGCGGGAATATCGGCTAAGGTTTTGCGAAGCGTCGATGCGGCATTGTAGGCCGGCATCACGGCGACAACGCGGCCTGTTTTTTCGTCAGGCGCAGTCTGGGGATTACTCATGGAAGTCTGTGTGGGCATGGGGGAGTATTTCGGGCAAATAGAATTGAATGGACCCGCGAACAAGATGTGCGGAAACGAGAAGTCGGACGTTTCGATCTGTATCCTATAGTCACCGTGCTCGAAAGGCTACCGCCGCAGCCACCCTGAGTGCGGTAGAACCCCAACCAGGCGTGGCTGTTTTTTCTCTAGCCACAGATTGAACACAGATTAAACACAGATTTTTTCGGGGTGAGATCAAAAATCCCAAACCGACCGCTTGCGGTCGCACTGTGCGATCCCGACCGGACAACGTGCCCGTGTGATTTGTGATACGAAACAATATGGTTTTTTGTGGGAGGGCGATTTGCCTGGGTGGACGTATTTGGGTGGATCAACAGAAGTCTTTGCAATAATTTCGTACATCGCAGACGCGCTTTGACCGTTTGCAGTGCAGGGGAGAGGACGGGCGGCAATCGACAGAAGCTGACGGCGGAATCTGGGCAGGACTTAATGGCAAACGAGGCGCCTGGGAAAACACGTTGCGTGGCGAACTCGACTGCGGGTTGCTGGAAAGTCGCACGGGGAGTTGCTAGTTTAAAGCGGTCGAATGAACGAAATTTCCCTTAAAAAAATACGGGCGGCTGTATGACAGATCATAAACGTATTCTGACCCAATGGTGCGTCCCGGTCGGCGCTTGTCTCACGATGGCGGCGACGCTCTTTATGGCTGGTTGCGGAGGTGGTGGCAACGGCGATGGGACGGGCGGAGGAGATGGCAGCGGGGGCGGACGTCAATTTTTGGATATGGGCACAGCCCCGGCCGGCGGAGCATTTTTCACCGTCGGCAACGCGCTGGCTGAAGTGCTCAATTCGCAAAAAGGGGACAACGACTGGAAAGTCACCGCCAAAGGGACCAAAGGGACACAGGAAAACATTCGCGGGATTGATTCCGGCAAGTTAAAATTGGGACTGGCCAATGCCGCGATCACCTATTTTGCCGTCCGCGGCGAAGAGGGGTGGGACAAAAAATATCCCATCAAATCGGTGATGACGCTGGCCCCCAACGTGGCCATGTTCATTTCCAAAGAAGATGGCGGGCCCCAAACCATTGCTGATCTCAAAGGCAAGCGCGTTGTGGTTGGTCCCTCGGGGGCGGGATTTGAATTCTTTATCAAACCGCTGCTGGAAGAGCACGGCGTGACTTACGACGATTTTATTCCCTCGAACAACACCCAATCGGCCGCTGTGGACGAACTGGGCGACGGCGCTGTCGATGCAGCCTTCTTGGGCGGAGCAGTTCCCACATCGTCGATCACACAGGCTTGTTCGACGCACGACATTCATTTCATCCCGTTTGACGAAGCTGCCAAAGCAGCGCTGATTGAAAAGTATCCCTTCTTCCATCCGGCGACCATCAAAGCGGACGTTTACTCCGATTTGACGGAGGATTTTGAAGGCTTGAACGTCGGCAGCATGCAACTCATCACACACGCCGACGTCGATGAGGACATGATCTATCAGGTCACCAAGACCATCTACGAGAACGCCGCTGAAGTGCAAAAGAAGCACGCTGCGGGGAAAGCGATCAATCCCAAGGTTGTGGTGCGGAACACCGGCACGGAGTTCCACCCTGGAGCGATTCGCTACTACAAGGAAATCGGCATTTGGCCCAATGCGGACGCTGCTGAGCCTGCCGGTGAAGAACCCGCTGCCAAAGAAGAATCCGCTGAATAGGAAACGCACTCGATGATTGAGCGGATTAAGGGCGCGCTAATTCCGACATTAGCCGTCGTGTTGTGTCTGTTCACGTTGCTGGAAGTGAACAGCTTCACGCACTTGTTACAGCAGGAACAATCCAAGCTGGCCGTCTTTGCCATGCTGGGAATGGTGCTCTGTTTCCTGACCTTTCCACTGCACAAAAAGCTTGAACATTCGAAGATCTCGCAACTGTTCGACTTCGTGTTGGCGGCTGGGACCGTTGCATGCTGCGGATATGTGGTCGTGCAAATGGAGCCGGTTTTCGAGAGTTTGTGGATCGACGGACAGTCATTGGGCAATCGCGCCGGCATGAATCTTCCGGTCGATATGTACGTGGGACTGGTCGGTCTGGTGTTGGTGTTGGAAGCGACCCGTCGCTCGATCGGTTTGGCCTTGCCGATTCTCGCCATCGCATTTTTGTTGTTCGCGTATTACGGCCGCGCATTGCCGGATTGGGCGTTTCCGCACTCCGGTTTGGACTTGGACGGATTGGCCTCCAGTACATTCCTGCAAAGCACCGGTATTTTCGGCGTGGCGCTGAACGTGATGTTCAAGTATGTGTTCTTGTTCGTGATCTTCGGCGCGTTTCTAGAAATCACCGGCGGCACGCAGTTCATCATCGACTTTTCAGAGAAAGTCTTCGGCGGCAGCGCGGGTGGTCCAGCCAAAATCGCTGTGTTGGGCAGCGGATTGATGGGTTCGTTGTCCGGCAGTGCGGTTGCCAATGCCGTCACCACTGGGACATTCACGATCCCCATGATGCGCAATGCTGGATTTAAGCCGCACATTGCCGGTGGCATCACGGCTGCCGCTGCATCGGGCGGAGCATTGGTCCCGCCGATTATGGGGGCGGGCGCTTATATGATGCTGGAGATCGTCAATCCCGAAGGGGGATTCGTCTCGATCATGAAGGCGGCCATTGTGCCGGCGATCCTGTACTACTTCTCGATTTTTATGATCGTACATTTCTCAGCCAAACGCATCGGTGCACATGAGGTTAAGGACTCTGAAAGCAAAGACCGTACAATTTGGCAATTGCTGTTTTCGTTTGAAGGCATGATATTCTTCGGCGCTTTGGCATCGCTGATCGGGTTTTTACTTGTCCCCTTCTCAGCATTCCGGTCGGTCACGTATACACTAGGCGTCATTCTTGTCTTGGGGGTCATTCACCCCGGCAACCGGATCACGTTAGGTGAGATTCGCGATGCACTGGTGAAATCGGCGCGCGGCGGTGTTTCGCTGATTGCCGCTAGTGCCTGCGTGGGGATCATCATCGGGATTGTTCAAGCCACCGGTGTTGCCGGCGACTTCAACAGCCAGATCGCCAAGGTGGTCGAGCACAATCTGTTTTTCGCGCTCGTGGGCATTATGACGGTCTCGATCATTTTGGGCATGGGAGTTCCCTCGGCCGTCTGTTATTTGCTGATGGCGACGCTCATGGGGCCGCTGTTGGGGGAATTGGGCGTGCCGTTGTTGGCAGCTCATATGTTCATCTTCTATTTTGGCATGATGTCCATGGTCACCCCCCCGGTGGCATTGGCTGCCTATGCCAGTGCTTCGATCGCCGGTTCGACGATCATGGAGACGGCCTTTGCCGCATTTCGATTTTCTCTCATCGGGTTTGTGCTCCCCTACATGTTCATCTATCGCCCGGAATTGTTGCTGATGAATATCAACGGCGGTCCGGCAAACTGGGGGCTGGTGGTGGTCGAAGTTGGGATAGCCGTGCTGGGAACGGTTGCCCTGGCAGCGGGGATTACCGGATTCATGTTTCAGCGGTTCAACGACCCAACCCGCGCAGGCGTCTTAGCGGCGGCGGTGCTATTATTGGCCCCGCACAAAGTCGAAATTGCCGCCGACGATCCCGCCTTCAACACCGTCCGTATTTTGATGACCACAGCCGGGGCGGCGTTGTTTCTTATCTTAGCAGTCACCAACCACATGTCGGGTAAGAAGACTTAAGCTGCTGGATGCCGTGGTTTGGTTTGGCGGAGGCTTTGCTTTTTATTATGAGTCGCTGTTTTCGCTCGCACTGCTGGACAAGCCAGCAGTGGCACCCGGTCTTGTTGAGACCGAACGGGTCTGGCTGAGTGCTTACGAGGGTTGTGCCAACGGAAACCGTAACGTGAAAGTTGTGCCGCGGCCGACGGTGCTGGAGATCTCGATTTGGCCATCGGCCGACTGCACCATGTGCTTGACGATCGCCAGTCCCAGGCCGGTTCCCCCCTGGTCGCGCGAACGGCCACGGTCGACGCGGTAGAAGCGTTCGAAGATGCGGTTGAGATGTTTTTGCGGAATGCCGATGCCTGTATCCTCGACCTCGATCACTCCTTGCGAATCGTCAGCGTACCAAGAGACCGTCACGGAACCTTCTTCCGACGTGTATTTGATGGCGTTGTCGACCAGATTGGAAAGGATCGTATCCAGGGCTTCGTCGCCAATGGCAACGATCACCGGGGTTTCGGGCGCGTGCAGCGTGACAGTCACACTCTTGCGGTCAGCGGCCGGGCGATGGTGTTCTTTGCAGCGCTGGGCGATATGAGCAATGTCGGTGGGCGCGGGAGTTGGATTCGCATCATCGGCTTCAATATGAGCCAAGGTCAACAGGTCCCGCACGGTCGCATCCAATCGACCCGCTTGTTCGTCGATGGTATTCAAAAACTTGATGCGATGGTTCTCGTCATCAATGGCTCCATTGAGCAACGTTTCCACATAGGCTCGTATCGAGGTGATTGGCGTTTTGAGTTCGTGGGATGCATTGGCGACGAATTCCTGCCGGACTTTTTCTAAGCGACGGATCTCTGTGATGTCGTGCGCGACGACCACCGCTCCCGGTGCCGGCTTTCCGGCCAAGCGAGCGACGCTCATCGCCAAGATTCGTGTCTTGGGGGTATGGATTTGCATCTCGCCATGAATGGGAGCTGATTGTTTGAGCGCAGCTGCGATCCATTCCTGCAATTGCGGATTGCGAATCAACTCCCAAATCGGACGGCCCAGCGCGGTTCCTTCGGTCAGTCCGAACATCCGGCACGCCGCACCGCCGGCAAGAATAATCCGTTGTTCCGAATCGACTGCGATCACACCTTCGGCCAGACTGTCGATCACAATCCGCAACTGGTCCCGTTCGGTCTTCAGATGTCGCATACGACCGGCGACGAGCATCGACATCTTGGCCAAAGATTCCGCCAAGCCCGGATAGGCCACCGCTGTTGTCGCGGGAAGCGGCATATCGAAGCGGCCTTCGGTCATTTTTTCCAGCACCAGCGCCAAGTCTTGCAGTGGTTGGCGCATGCGGCGCTCCACCAAAAAATGGACCAGCCACGAGATGACCATCAAGATGCCAATTGCCGCAGCGGTGCTCCACAGGACGGCACTGATGTGGTCCCGCAATGTGAAGGAAACGACAAGAATCAACACGCCGATGACCGCGATCCCCAATCGGTAAACGGCGGTCCATCCGCCCCACGGTGAAGAGGCGTTCGTGGCCAAGGCGTTTTCAGTTGTCGATGAGCGGGTTGCATTCACGGCTGTACGATCGGCGAAGAAGGCCTACGGACCGAAGTGGTATTGGTTAGTTGGGAAGGACGGCAATCATGTCGAGCGTGATCGTTCGCCCCGTACGGCCCACGCCGCGGACTGCCGCCTTCGAAGCCGCGGGCGGACGCTGGGGATTGTACACCTGGGGACGGTATTCGTTTAATGCCTTGCTGACCGCCGCATCCGAGACGTAATACGTCGCCTTGGCCAGATGGTCGAAGTCGCTCTGTGATTTTTCCAGAATGCTCGCTAAACGTTTGAAGATTGCAGGCACCTGCGCTTCTGCACTGTCTCCGTACAGCCCGGAAATGTAGACCCGCCGTCCAGTTCCGACTGTTGCAACGCGGCTAAATACCGGCGAGGAGGTCATCCAGGACGGTGTGGAGAATGTCAGCGGCGCTTGTTCCGCATCGCCTTCAACTGCGGGGAGATAAGCGATCAACTCGATTTCGATGCTATCGGTCGCCATCCATTCGACCGGGACATGCGCGGGAATGGGGTCGCCTTGAAAATGAGCGGCGATTTCTCCGTCGACGACGGCCAGGTCGGTCATGGGATTTAAGAATGATTTGAGCTGAACGACGTGTGCGCGTTTCAGGCCCAGAAACTTCAGGGTCTTCTCAAGATTCACCAACGTGTTACGCGTGCGTGCAGCTAGGTCGTCCCCTTTTTCTGCTTGTCCCGAGATATAGACCACACCGCCGCGCGGCAGGATCGAAACCGTTGCCGGGTGTTCCTGTGTAGCGCCGGGAAGGGAACGGTGTGAAACCTGTGGCGGGCCGTCGCCGGGAATGGCTGCGACGGCATCCAGGGCGACTAAGACGCCCGGTTGTGCCAAGGTCCCCGAGACAAACGTGACCGCCGGTTGGGCATGGGGGGCGAGTTGTTTTTTTAGCACCGTTTGAACCGCATCTGCCTGGGCGTCATCTGCGAGATAGAAATTCAGTTTGACAACGTGCTGAAGGTCCGTGTCGGCCAGTTTGAGGACGTCCGGCAGTTGGGCGAGCAGCGCCTGTGTTTGGGCTGCCGCATCACCTGGACCGATCAGTTTTCCGTCGTTGTCCAAAGGCAACAGTTGTGAGGTGTGGGCCAACGCCACGTCGTCGATGCTGACGGCAACGGCAAGACCGGTTTGCGGATCGGTTTCGATCACCGAGATGCGGCTGTCATCCGCTCGGCATGGGGAAACAGACAACGCGGCCACCACCATGCTCGCCGTTAGAATTCGCCAGTTTGTCATATCGTTCCTCTTCGCACTCATTCGTGGTCTTATTTCGGTCACACCAATGTTTCTAAGGCTTCGCCTATTCCAGCAATTCCATCAACCACAGCTTCGGGGGGAATGACCAACGGTGGACAGACCTTAACGGTTTCGCGATTGGTATGAAATAACATCACTCCTCGTTTGACTGCTTCCCAGACCAAATCGCGTGCCAGTGCCTTGTCCGGTTTGCCGGTGGCCGGATCGCGGAGGTGAATTGCGTTGAGCAGGCCCAATCCGCTGACCCGGGCGATGTGCTTGGGAAAGCGTTGCTGCAGTTTCCGCAGTTCCTCGCGGGCGATCTGTCCGGTTCGGTCCGCTTTTTCGATCAATCCTTCATCAAAAATGACATCCAAGTTTGCCAATGCCGCTGCACACGAGAGAGGATGTCCGGCGTGTGTGGTGGTGATGTCGGCGGGGTTCAGCGTATCCAAAATCGCCGCTGGTCCCAACACCGCCGCCAAGGGCAGCGACGACGAAATTCCTTTCCCCACACATAGCAGATCGGCGCGGACATCGTAATGTTCATGGGCGAACAGTTTACCCGTTCGTCCGAATCCTGTTTGGATTTCATCGAAAATTAATAGAATGTCATGAGCATCTGCCCAGCGACGCAGAGCTTGCATATAGTCCACCGGAAAGGGGAGAGCGCCCCAACCTTGCAGGGTTTCGATGAACACGGCGGCGATCTGACCGGAGTGGACGTCACGTTCGGCTAGTGCGGCGATTGATTCGTCGAGTTGCGTGGGTCCGTCCCGGTTGTCGGTCGGGAAGGGAATGTGGTGGATCGCCGTGTCGGGATGTTGCAGCCAGGGTTTCGCCGCCGATGTGCCCGAGAGTTGGTGCGCTCCCAGCGTCCATCCGTGAAAATCGCCGCTAAAGGCGAGGAGATGATATTTGCGTGGATCCCGTTTCTGTCCCCATTCCCGCGCCACTCGCAAAGCGGCCTCGATGGCTTCAGAGCCGACCGTCCACAGGTAAGCTTTGTCCATGCCGGGTGGGGCCAATTCCACCAAGCGACGGGCCAGTCGCACGCGGATTTCGGATGCAAAACTGAACTGCGCCAACAAGCCCTCTTCCACATGTGCTGCCAAGGCGGCCCGAATGGCCGGGTGTCCGTGGCCGCTGTTGCAGGCGACGGCGGTGGAGCTGAAATCAATCCAGCAGTTCCCGGCCGCGTCGAAAACCTGATATTTTTCAGCACGGTCCCAGACAATCGGCGGCTGATAGCAATTCACCTGCGGAAAAAACCGTACCGCATCGGCCAGAACGGGAGCTGTTTCGGGGGCAGGCAATGCGGTGGTGATCCGTCGAAACGGCGTCTCGACCGGGGTGCATGCCTGGGGTGAAAAGGTAAACGCATTCGGCAGACCGCTGCTTTCCCGCTCTGTCATGGTTTTCCTGACTCAAATTCAATATATTTTCGCCAGTGGTCTGGCGATGAGGCGAATTTTTCTGTTGAGGCGTCAATCCTCAGTGCTTGCCTGCAGAATTGCAAGTCTTTGGGCGGCCGTGGCAACATGGGCGAACCATTGACGAGTCGCCCTGTCAATCGCTATACGCAATGGGCTGTTTTTTAACGAGACATTTTGGCATTTCGCGCGCCGCTTGAATCAGGCGGGCTCAATCACCCCCTGTACGCGTAATTTACCGTCGAAAACCGACTCCCGCCGGGAGTGGGACTCTATATCTTTAGGAAGCTGTACTGATGACCAAACGTGTCTACAATTTTTCCGCCGGTCCCGCGGTTCTGCCGGTGGAGGTTTTGGAAGAAGCCCGCGAAAATCTGCTCAGCTTGGGCGATACGGGTGTGGGGATCATGGAGCATTCCCATCGTGGCAAGGCGTTTGTGGCCGTGTATGAAGAGGCGGTTTCACTCTGCCGGGAGTTGGCGGCGATTCCCGACAACTATCACGTCCTGTTCCTACAAGGGGGGGCCTCGTCGCAGTTCTTTATGCTGCCGATGAATTTCCTGCCCAAGGAGAGCACGGCTGATTATTTGGTCACGGGGTCCTGGGCCAAAAAAGCGGTCGCCGAGGCGCAGCGATTTGGCAATGTGCATGTCGCCGGCAGCAGCCAGGATCGCAATTTCTGTTATATCCCCAGCGATTGTTCCTACAGCGACGATGCCGTCTACACGCACTACACGTCGAACAACACAATCTTCGGGACGCAATTCGCAACCGTGCCGGATGTCGCCTGCGAGACGCTGGTGTGCGATATGAGCAGCGATATTTTCTCCCGGCCGATCGACGTCTCAAAATATGGCGTGATTTATGCCGGTGCGCAGAAAAACCTCGGCCCCAGCGGCGTGACGTTGGTCATCATCCGCGACGACTTAGTGCAGCAGGGACCGACCGACATTCCGACGATGCTGCAATACCGCACGCACGCCGACAACGACTCGATGTTCAATACCCCCCCGACGTTCGGGATTTATATCATGGGGCTGATTTTCAAATGGATCAAAGCCCGCGGCGGCTTGGCAGCAGTTGGTGAACAGAATCGTGACAAGGCGGGCAAACTGTACGAGTACCTGGATCACAGCCGTCTGTTTAACGGCACCGCTGATCTGGAAAGCCGGTCTCAAATGAACGTGACATTCGTCACGGGCGATGCGGATTTGGATGCCCAGTTCATCTCGCAATCCGAAGCGGCGGGATTTAGCGGTCTGAAAGGGCACCGCAGCGTGGGCGGCATGCGGGCCAGCCTGTACAATGCATTTCCCACCGACGGCGTAGACGCGTTGATTGAATTCATGAAGCGTTTCGAAGCCGAGCAAGGGTGAGACGATGTTTGTGCTGCTGCCATGTTGAAACGTTGTGAGACGAGGCTTGGCAGTGGGTAGTCGAAGTGGTCGCTGGTCGAAATTCTTCTGAAGGACAGGTGAGCCGATCGTGAATTTTTTCAAGAATTATCTCGAAAGGCACCAGCATCCCGGTAACCAATTTCTGCATCTCATTGGGTTGCCGATCACATTCGCCCTGCCGGTGTACTTTTTAGTGCATCACAATTGGCAGTGGGCGTTGGGGGCATTTATTGCCGGTTATGCACTGCAATTCCTGGGTCATGCCATCGAAGGCAACGACGCGGGGGAGATGATCGTCGTCAAAAAACTTTTGGGCAAGCCGTACATTGCGGTCGTGCCTCGTTCAAAAGAGTCAAAGTTTGACGATTAGTGCGCCGATACTGCTTATGACGGTTTTAGCGCGCCCGATGTGTCGTTTTATTGAGACGCATGCGCGGACCTCTCCGTATTCCGGATCGTCATCCGGGATGTGGCGGGGCTTTTCAACCGTCAGCGACGAGATGGTCCTGATTGCTTTGGGGGACCTGGCTCGTTCGCCTCAACTGAGAAGCAGATTCATCGGTACTTTTGCGGCAAGGACGCACCATGCGAAAGCAATCTTTCCGGCAATTTGTCAGCCTGTTGTTAATCAGCTGCCTATTCACCGGCTGTGCGAGCAACCCCACGTTGTCCTACCTGGGCAACGCCCAGTTGACAGATTATCGGGCCGACGCCGAACGGATTGCCTATCCTGATTCGTGCGAGGTCCCCCCGGAATCCGCAACGTTTGCCAATCCGCCCCGCAACGTGAGGGACCGGAACCATGATGAAGCCTGGGATATGCCATTGGCTGAGGCAATTCACTTGGCGCTGCTGAACAACAAAATTGTACGAACATCCAGCCGCACAGCAACCGGCGCCATCGCGGCTGGCTCGGCTGGGGGCACATCCACCAGCACGATCGTGAGCTCACCGCAAGCAGTGGCATCGGTCTATGATCCAGCCATTCAGGAAACGGGCGTGCTCTTTGGCAGTCGCGGTGTTGAATCCGCCCTGTCCGAGTTTGACACCCAGTTTACGACTAGCATGGTCTGGGGCCGTGACGAACAAATTCAAAACAACCTGTTCCTCGCCGGTGGTATTCCCGACGGGGCGACCTTGCAGTCCGACACCGCTCAGATGCAAGCGGAGTTGTCGAAGGTTCAAGCAAACGGTGGACAACTGTCGTTGAGCCACTTGGTGAACTACAACTACAACAACTCTCCCGGTAACCTGTTCCCGTCGGTGTATACCGGCAACGTGCAACTTGGCTATCGTTTGCCGATGTGGGCTGGTTCGGGGACGGAGTTCACGCGGATCGCTGGTCCGGTTTCGGAAAACATTACAGGGATCGGCGGTGTGAGCCAAGGTGTGGTCATCGCCCGGATTAATAACGACATCACGATTGCCGACTTCGAAATCCAAGTCCGCAATATGATCAAAGATGTTGAGGATATTTATTGGAACCTGTATCTGGCCTATCGCCGTTACGACGCTGAAGTCGTCGCCCGGAACAGTGCCCTGCGAACTTGGCGGGAAGTCAAATCCAAATTCGAAGTCGGAGCACGAGGGGGGAGTGCCGCTGACGAAGCTCAAGCACGCGAACAATACTTCGACGCCAAAGCCCGTGCCGAAGTGGAGCTGAACAACATCTACTCCATGGAGCTCGAATTGCGGCGGATGCTGGGGCTGCCGGTCAATGACGGTCGCATTATTCGTCCCTCCGATGTACCGATTACCGCCGAATTCATTCCCGACTGGTACGTGGCCTTGGCTGAGGCACTCACTCGTCGGACGGAATTACGACGACAAAAATGGAATATCAAGAGTCTCGACCTGCAGTTGATTGCCGCAGAAAACCTGGCGAATCCACGGCTGGACTTTGTGTCGGCCTACCAGGTGAATATGTTTGGTGACAACCTCTTCGGGAACAATGATAATGACAGTGTTGGAACGGCCCAGGGACTCAACAGTGCCTATGAACGTTTGACACAAGGCAGCCAAACCGGTTGGCAACTCGGCTTCCAATTCTCGATGCCGCTCGGTTTACGGCGTACCTTGGCACAAGTCCGCAACATTGAGTTGCGATTGGCTCAGGCCCGCGAATTGTTGGCGACGCAGGAAGTTGATATTAGCCACGAACTGGCCAACGGCTTCCAAGCGTTGAATCTCAATTACCAAACGGCCCAAACTCGCTTTAACCAAGGCCGCGCTGCTCACTTGCAGTTGCAAGCCTTCGAAGCGGAGTACAAGGTCGGTACCAAAACGTTGGACTTGTTACTTCAAGCTCAAACGCGTTTGGCCCGCGCCCAAATCGAATATTACAGTGCCATCATCGAATACACGAAGTCGATCACCAACATTCAATTCCGCAAAGGAACCTTGTTGGAATACAACAACATTCACTTGGCTGAAGGGGCCTGGAGTCCTGAAGCTTATGAAGAAGCCCTACGTCGTGCTTGGGCTCGCAGCTACGCCTTTGAGTCGGATCTGATGCACACCGAACCGGCACCGTTCGTCAACGACGGTCGTGTGATGGGACCGGTGGAATTCACCTCCGAAGCGGTCAACATGCCCGGCCCGGCCAACGGAAGTGAGTCGATGGAGATTCCGCTGACCGATCCGAACGGTATCGTCCCGCCGCCGCCCGCCCCTCCGCTGGATGGGGAACTGGAAGGAGCCGGCTCTAGCGATTTTCGCGAGCCTGTCCCGGCCCTGCCGCCCGCTGAGGGAAGTTATGACGGCGATGTCAGCATCGACTGGAACGCGGATTTCGACGAAGAGCAAGCCAAAGCCTTGTTCGAAACGGAAAGCGACCAGGAGACCGCGGGGTACGAGAAGGTCAACTTCTCCGACGCACCCGTGATCGACAACGGATATTAAGCCAGGTTGCAAATAAACGCCCCTCACACGAACGACTTCTCCCTCTCCCTCTGGGAGAGGGCCGGGGGTGAGGGTTTTCAAGCTCGATCAGGTTCTCACGTTCTAAGTCTTTTAGCGTGAGGCCTTTTCCGATGGTGGGCAGCAATCGTTCTACAACCAGTTTTAAAACCCGGTTGCGCTTGTTCTAGAAACATTCAGATCAGTTTCAGTGAGACGCGACAGAGGGTTTTGAAACTACTTTTACGCAGAATGGTGCGTCGCGACGCACCCGACGGCAACCGTGGCTAGTTTGTTTGTTGGCAGAGACGTGCTATGGGAGCGTGGGGCCTAAGCCGACGATGGAATCCCGTGGGATCTTGGCATCGAGCAATGCCTGCTCCAGATTTTCTTCTGCACGCGCACGAGCGGACGGGGCGCGGATGACGCGAACGCGAATTCCATTTTCATCACCTGTGGTTGCGGTGGCCAATTCCACGACCTGCTCTAAGGTGATTTCCTGAAGCGTGCCATCCGTCTCGGCAGCAATCCAGTATCCACGGTCTTTGATCGTAATCTGTAGATCGCTGAGCGGACTCACCGGGGTGGTTTGGGGGTCCGCTTCGGCGGGGGGAGGTTCTTTCTCGTTGAGGTCTGGTTTGGAGCCTTGCACGGGAATCACGCCATCGCCGCCATCAAATTTGGGGAGCCAATTGCCGAGGAACGTTCCAGCAACGACTCCCAACAGAACCAATCCGCTACTGATCTTTACACCGCGGGTGACTTTCTTGGTAATCGTCATCGGACTTTGGCCTCAATCCAACTTTTCAAATGAAGGCGTTATTGCAGTGGTGGTGAAAACCCTAGGATTGCGTATTCAAAACGAGTGCGACGATCACTGTCATCGTACATCTTTTGCGTGACCTCGGCGACGCCCGTGATGGCTGCCTGACGCACGGAGAACTGCGCGTCGGACCATGAGACGAGTAAGATGACCAGATTTTTTGGCTGTGGCAATGCTTTATAACGGGCGTAGATTTCGGCGCTAAAACGCTCGGGGGTTTCGGCGCGAAATTTAAACGTCTTTCCGGCAGCGGTCATGGTCGTCAAGTTGTCGTCGCCGATATGAATGTCCCACACGTCACAACGTTTGAGTAATTCCCGCCAAGTCCGCAGGTGTTTGACCATCTCTGCGGCGCGACTGCCGGCCATGGTTTCGATTTCGCGGCGCAGTTCGTCGCGTTCCACCTCGGACCGGGCTGCCAAGACGCGTTTGATGGTTTCCTGCGGCAAGCGAAAGAGCCGCGACAGGATTTCCCCCAGTTCTTGGATCTCCTCCCGCGATTGTCGCAACTCGTCGCTGATTTCTGTTTCGCGTTCTTGCATGGTCGATTGCAACCGGTTGCGTTCGATCTGCAATTGGTTCCGCTCTTGCTCGGCAACTTCTAGTTTGGCCAAGAGTTGCAAACGGGCCAACTCCGCCGTGTCTTGCGCTGCATTCAGTTTTTGAGCAACTTCGACCGCCTGCGTTTCGGCCGTCTCTTGGACTTCCATGTACTGCGCAAAGATCACGATCAACAGCAGATCCAGCAGCGGTGTCAATTGAAACGAGAGTTTGCGTCGCGACAACTTCATGCCGGTTCCTCCGGCACGAGCGAGAGTTCCCGTTTGGCGCGGACGATCGTATCCCGCACATGCTCGCGGTTTTCCGCCAGACGTTCGAATCGCGTTTCCAGCACGCTGTTTAAAAACATCAGCAAAATTCCGGCTGAGAGTCCGGCGAAGGTCGACCAAATCGCGTCGCCGAAGCGGCTGACGATTGCGCCGACGGTGTTGGCATCGCCACCGGATTGCAGAGCGGCGCCGATGGCGAGGATCGTGCCCAACACGCCCGCCAACGGATAGGCTTCGATCATGGTGCGGCAGATGTTGTAGGAAGTTTCAAATGCCATCGAATGCAAATACCGCCGACGTTCATCCAAGACGTTGATCCGCGCAATCAACATCCGCCGGTCCGCATCGCCATTGGGGTCTTGTAACACTTCGTCGACGTCCGCCAAAAAAGCTTCAATCTGATCCGACAGATGACTGGTGCCGTCGAAGAGACTGCGGTGTTTGAGACCCCGCGTGAATTCGTCTAAGGAGGCGGCGATTTTTTTCAGATCGCGGCGAAACCAGATCCACAACAAAATGAAAAACACAACGTGCACCGCGCAGGCAACTGCGATGACGAACGTCGACAGGGCAGAAAGATTACCGAGGGCAGCCGTCAATGGGTTCATGAATGCTCAGATTGTGTTGATGATCCGCAAAGGGCAAGACAGCACCGGACGTTCCGGCGCACCGCTGAATGCGTCTGTACAACAATTCCGCACCCACGGTCCAGGTCATTCTGGCATTTCCGGCGTGTGCGGACAAGGGGACCTGACAACCGCGGGCTAGGGCAGGGGGGCATGCGCGTCGGCCGACTTGCGTTCCAGAATGTAGACAGCGCTATCTGCACGGACATTGGCCGCCCAGGCCTGTTCGACGGCGCGGCCGCGGATAATCGCCAACTCCTTGACGATCCGCCCCTCAACCACATCCACCAGATCACGAAAATCGGGCATCGACATCAAATGCAAATTCGGCGTGTTGTACCACTGATACCGTTCCGAGGAGGAGACCGGCGCGCGGCCCCACAGCAATTGATTCCAGCGGACACGCCAATGTCCAAAATTCGGCACCACCACTAATGCCCGGTTGGCCACACGCAACATCTCTTCCAAAATCACGTGCGGATGCCGCACCTGTTGCAACGTTTGGCTGAGCACAGCGAAGTCGAAGGATTGGCTGGGAAAGTCTTCCAAACCGAGATCCAAGTCAGCTTGGATGACCGGCACGCCGGCGGTCATGCATTGAATCATCGCCCGGCGGCTCATTTCCACGCCCAATATCTCGGCGCTTTTGATCCGCCGCAATTCGGAGAGCAGTAGCCCATCCCCGCACCCCAGGTCCAACACACGACTCCCTTCGTCGATGTGCTCCATGATCACACGGTCCGTCAGCGCAGCCGAGGGACTCGGCATCTTGTAGCGACGTTTTTCTTTGGGGCGACTTGTGGACATCACGGGGTCTCTACTTGGCTCGGACTTTTGCCGCAACCATGGACAAGCTATCGGGAAAAAAATTAACCACGAAAGACACGAAATACACGAAATTAAAATATAGAGAAAACGACAAAGACCTACCGCGTTAAACTCGAAATCAAAAACAATTTGAATGAAAACAACTTAGTGTTTTTCGTGTGTTTCGTGTCTTTCGTGGTTTATCTTTTAGGGCAAAAATTCCGACGTTCGTCGTACAGGATAAAATATCAAAATGTCGCGTCATTTGGTGGCGTACGCTTCGGCCAAAAATGGTTTGAGCATCTCTTCCAGTTGGTCGACTTCCAATAAGAATGAATCGTGACCGTAAGGGCTTTCGAGTTCCACCGCTGTGACATGCCGCCGTGCTTGAATCAACGCGCTGACGATTTCGCGGCTTTGCGCGATCGGAAACAACCAATCGGTCGTGTAGCTCGTCACCAAAAACCGCGATTGTGTGGCGGAAAATGCTTCGGGGAGTGAGCCGTAGGATTTGGCCAAATCAAAATAATCCATCGCCCGCGTCAGGTACAAATAGCTGTTGGCGTCGAACCGCTCAACAAAGCGTTTTCCTTGGTGATGCAGGTAGCTTTCGATTTGGAATTCCGTTTCACGCATCAATTCATAAGCAAACTGGTCGCTGTGTTGCAGGCGGCGGCCGAATTTCTTTTCGATGGAGGCTTCGGACAAGTACGTGATATGCGCCACCATTCGCGCTAGCGCGAGTCCAAAATGTGGATCGTCGTCTTGGTTGTAATAGTTCCCTTTGTAGAAATGTGGATCCGTCACAATCGCCCGCCGCCCGACCGCGTTGAAGGCGATGCCTTGCGCCGAGAGGCGCGGACCGGATGCCAAGATGACCGCCGTGCGTAACATGTCGGGAAAACGTGCGGCCCATTCCAAGGCTTGCATCCCACCCAGGCTACCGCCGATCGCTCCCAACAATCGCTCGATGCCTAAGTGCCGGACCAGTGCGGCGTGCACCTCGACCATGTCGCCAATCGTGACAAACGGAAACTCCAAAGCATAGGGGGTCTCTGTGCCCGGCTTGGGGGACATCGGTCCGGTCGTCCCTTGGCAGCCACCCAATACATTCGCGCAGATCACAAAATACTTGTTGGTGTCCAAGCCCTTGCCCGGTCCAATCAATTCATCCCACCAACCGGTTTTCTCATCCTTGGCCGAATGCCGTCCCGCCACGTGGGCATCGCCGGTCAAAGCATGGCAGACAAAGATGGCGTTGTCCCGTTTTTCCGACAGCGTGCCGTAGGTCTCATAGGCGACATGGACCGGCCCCAGAAGATTTCCTTCGGCCACCTTCAAGCTGTGTGGGGGGACAAACAGGTCGACGTACTGCGTCGAGACCAAGCCGACCGACCGCTCATCGGCGTCTTTGTGTGGAGTATCTTCAGTGCTCATCGCCGCATTCGTCACAGCCACGACCAGTTCAATTTCAAGGTCTCAAAGAATTAAAAAGGAATCCGGGAGGGCGAGGCTCCCGTTGCGTTTCGCGTGGTATCATTTTCGCCGAGTTGGCGGGGAATTCAAGCGGTGCGGGAAATGAACGGTCTGGTTTTTTCGTTATTCCGTCGCTGAACCGCCGAAGTAAGAGCGATCCCGTTGATCGTAACCCTCGTACTCCAAAAGTTCATAAAGCTTCGCCCGCGTTTGCATCCGGTCCAACAGTCCCTGTTGCGTCCCCTCTGCAGCTAGTTCCCGCAGTCCCGATTCGACCGCATTCATGGCGATACGGAACATCGACACAGGAAATAGCACTGCCCGGTAGCCGATTTGTGATAATTCTGTGAAGGACAACAGTGGACTCTTGCCAAACTCCGTCATATTGGCCATCAATGGGACTTCGACCGCTTCGGCAAATTGGGCAAATTCTTCCGGCGTTTGCAGTGCTTCGGGGAAAATCATATCGGCCCCTGCCTCGACATAGGCCCGTGCGCGGGAGACCGCTGCATCAAATCCTTCGGTGGCCCGTGCATCGGTCCGGGCGATCAACACGAACGACGGATCATTGCGGGCCGCTGCGGCTGCTTTGATTTTTCCCGCCATTTCCCGCTCGCTCACCAAGGTTTTTCCGCTCAGGTGTCCGCAGCGTTTGGGAAGTTGCTGATCCTCCAGATGAATTCCCGCAATCCCGGCCGATTCAAAACAGTGCACGGTTCGCTCCACGGAGAGCGCTTCGCCGAACCCCGTATCGGCATCGGAAATCACCGGGATGTCGACCGCCTGCGCCAAGTAACGGCCTTGATCAACAAACTCCGTCAGCGAAATCAAACCGACATCCGGCACCGCCGCCAACCCCGCCGACAACGCAGCGCCGGATTGATAGGCTGCCGCAAAACCCGCCTGCTGCGCCATCCGCGCAACCAGCGCATTGAACACGCCGGGAATCATGATCGGACTGTTTTCATAGGCTTGTCGAAATCGCGCGCCGGGAGTTGTTGTCATCGCGTCCATTGCTCCGCAGTCTGTTGTATTTTGTTAGGAGGGAAGGGGGCTGTCCCGATTCGCGCGTTATCCTTGCACGGCAATTGCCGTGGCTGTGGCATAGGCGCGGCAGTGGGAGAGCGTCACCATCACTTGCGTCACGCCGAGGCCGTCAGCGACTTCTTTCGCGCCGCCGCTCATAAGGATGTCCGGTCGACCGGACTTGTGGTTGCTGACTTCAATGTCTCGCCAACTCATGCCACGGACCCAACCGGTGCCGAGTGTTTTCATCACAGCTTCCTTGGCTGCCCACCGCGCGGCATAGTGCTGCAGGTATTCTTTGCGGCGCTGGCAATATTGAATTTCGTTTTCGGTATAAACGCGATTCAAAAACAACTCACCATGCCGTTCGATCATACGTCCAATCCGCACGATTTCGGTGATGTCCGTTCCAATGCCCAAGATGTTCATAGCTTGTGTCGGTCATGCTGTGCATGACGTGCCTCAATGGTAATTCGTTGCAAGTCGGTCTCTCGATGGACATCACGCGTCCCGGGAGGGCGAAGCTCCTGCGGAGCCGTTTTTTATTTTTGTGATCCATACCCATCCAAAACATACCCCCTCTCCCTCTGGGAGAGGGCCGGGGTGAGGGTTTTCGCATAACCAGCGATCATCCACTTCACTCAATCTGTCCGACACGTTGAAACCCCTGCGGTATACCCGGGGGGGCGATGCTTTTGCGGATGCGTTTTTTTATGGTTGCGAATCGTTCGTACTACTTAGAAAGGTGCGTCGCGACGCACCCTGCGGGGGATAGTTGTCCCCTCTTTTAGCTTACTGTGCGTTGTCGTTGCCGTCCAATAGGGTAGTCAGTTGCGCCAACGTTTCTCGATTGGGTTGGACGGTGACCACGACGCTGGTTGCTTGTCCTGGTTGTTCGCGGGTACAGCGGATGACTGGGATGGCTGAGCTACAGCGACAGGACGTGTATTCCAAATGGAGTCGGCCCCCTTCGGGAATCGCCGGCTGCTCTTTGTTGGTGAGCAACTGCAAACAACGGTTTCCTGCTGTCGATCCCAGTACGACCGACCGTTGCGGTTCATGCCACGATTCGCACGTCACGCAAAACGGGGCGCTGACCAAACGTGCTGCTACGAATGCGCCGGCCAGGCCGCCCAATAAAACTTCCAACCCCAGCAACAGTCGCGGCCAGTTTGCTGCCGACTGCAACAGGGACCATGAGGATTCTGTGAGCGGCGAAAAGCGGAGGGTCAGGTAATCGTTGAATGTATCGGTGGGAGGTGGGGTTTCGCCGAATGCGGGGTTGTCGAAAATCAGGGCCGCCTGGGATTGCTCGGCCAGCCTATCGCGTTTTGAATTGCGCCACACTCGGTAGCTCTCGCCGATCTGGCCGGACAGGGCGATGATGGTCATGAGTAGCGCGGCTGGGAATAAGACGCGCCGATAGTGCATCCGGCATTGGCGGGCGATTTGTCCGATCACCCAACCGGCAGCCAAGCCTAGGACAATGCTATACAGGCCGAGCAATTTTAGTCGTGCGGGTACGTAAGCGGCTGCGACCATCAACACCGACAGCGCGACGACGCACAGCATCAGCCACGTCGTCAAACGCCCGGCGATTGTTGTCGCCGACTCGCGAGGCTTGTCCATGGTCCATCTCCCTTGTCAGGTCAAGGAGTCGCTGGCGGGGCGATCATTGATGCGCGCTGAGCCCACAAGCGGATCGCACGCGTTCCAGCACCTCTTGTCCCTTGGCCCGCGCCACGATCGCGCCGTCGCGCAGAATGTCGCGGACCGTGTCGGGGGTTTTCTCCAATTCTGCGCGGCGCTCACGCGCCTCGGCAAAGTAAGCCAAGGCTGCTTCGTACACCGCTTGTTTCGCATCACCGTAACCCATCCCCCCGGCGCGATACCGCCCAGCCAATTCCGCTTGTTGTGCTTCCTCGGCGAAGAGTTTGTACAAGGCGAACACCGGGCACGTCTCGGGATCCTTGGGCTCCTCGACCGTCTTCGAATCGGTTTTGATCGACATCACTTTTTTACGCATTTTCTTAGGCGCTTCGAAGACTTCGATCGTGTTGCCGTAACTCTTCGACATCTTTTCGCCGTCCGTGCCGGGAACTTTGGCCGTGGCGTCGAGTGTTTGCCCGTTGGGCAGCGTCAAGGCTTCGGTGCCGTAAATCACATTGAACCGCTGCGCGATATCACGCGTGACTTCAATATGCTGTACCTGATCGGCTCCGACGGGGACCACATCGCTGTCGTAGAGCAAAATGTCCGCCGCCATCAGCACGGGATAGTTGAACAGCCCCGCATCGGCGGCCAGCCCCTTCGCCTTTTTGTCTTTGTAGGCGTGGCATTTTTCCAGCAGGCTCATTTGCGTGACCGTCATCAGCAACCACGTCAGTTCCGAGACCTCGGGAATGTCCGATTGCAAAAACAACGTTGCTTGTTGGGGATCAAGGCCCAGTGCCAACAAGTCAACGGCGGCGCTGTGCGAATTATCCCGCAAGACCTGCGCATCGCGAATCGTCGTCAGCGCGTGCAGGTCGGCGACGAAATAAAATGACTGCTCGTTGTTTTGCAGGGCGATGTATTGAGCGATGGCGCCGAAATAATTACCCCAATGAGGGCGGCCGGTCGGTTGAATTCCGGAGAGAACTCGCATGAATTACGTCTCGATGTCGTGTGCGGTGGTGAATGTTTGAAATCGGCCTCCAGCATCGCCGGTGGCTGGGAAAGAATGGTTCGATGCCGATACGTTTAACGCGCGGGAATCTGCAATGTGCCAACGATGTCGCCGACGGATTGGCAGTTTTGCTCGGTCAAGATTTCGGATAATTCGGTGACCAATTGCTGAGCCAGTCCTGGATTGTAGAAATTAGCTGTGCCGATTTGAACCGCCGTTGCTCCAGCGATCAGGAATTCCATGACGTCGTCGATCGATTGAATTCCGCCGATGCCGATGATGGGAACATTAACGGCTTGCGCCACCTGCCAGACGATCCGCAGCGCCAGCGGCTTAATTGCCGGGCCGCTCAGCCCGCCGATGACATTTCCCAGAATCGGTTTGCGACGCCGCCAATCGATGGCCATGCCTTGAAAGGTGTTCACCAACGAAACCGCATCGGCACCCGCCTCGGCGGCGGCTTGAGCGATTTCGACGACACTCGTCACGTTGGGGGTCAATTTGGCAATCACTGGCAAGTCACACGCATTGCGAACCTGCGAGACGACCTCAGCTGCCAGTCGGGGGTCGGTGCCAAAATCAACGCCGCCGCTGACGTTGGGGCAGGAGATATTCAGCTCCAAGCCAGCAACCTGCTTGTGCTGCCCGACCTTGGCGGCCATCTGCACGAATTCTTCGGTATTCCGCCCCGCAATGTTCACGATGATGGCGGTCTCTAAGCCAAGAAGATAATCCAACGTCTTGGCGAGAAAGGCATCGATCCCATCGTTGTCCAGGCCGATGGAGTTGAGCAACCCGGATGAGGCTTCGACCGTCCGTGGGGGGGGATTGCCGATGCGCGGGGCGGCTGTGAGCGTTTTGGGAATGATGCCGCCCAATTGTTTGAAATCGACAAACGCGGCCATTTCGCGGGCATAACCAAAGGTGCCGGAAGCCACGAGAATCGGATTTGCTAATTTGAGGCGGTTGAGTTGGACGCTGAGTTGAGGCACGAGAGTTTCGATGATTGTGGTACAGGATTATTTTAAGGGCAGGGGCGAAGTGAGATTGCACCCCATGTTGCTGGATGTTTGCTCATCGTAGCTACCAACGAATGGGTGGGCAATGATGGGTGCGGCGCGGCGATATCGGTCTGCGCACAAAAAAAAACGGCACTTCGCGCAGGTGGCGCGAAATGCCGGTTGGATCCATGGTTGTCCGCGGACAATCAGGCAATCCCAGAACGGTTCTGCCCGGTTGTGTGGCCCCGTGAATTCAATGGGGGCCCCGTGTTCTGTCCCACACAGAAAGTGTGCGGGATGTTCTGCTGCGTGTCTTAGAGCACACCACCGTGCGTCCGGTAGGGTGTCGTGTGGTCGGGCATGTCCAGGAACCAAAAACGTTCCCAGGTGTTCGGAATGTGACGCAAGTTTTCCGACGTATAGATCAACTCGCGGGCCCGACGGTCGGGGCTTGACGAATAAATCGGGGTGACGCAACCCACACTGACCACAAAGAGTACGGCCACAGCCGCACCAAGAATTGCCTTCCGCATGTCAAACCTCCTGAATGACACAAAACCTCCGTGCTTGCTACTGACGAAGCATCACGGCTGAAATCCATTTCGCTAACACGGGAACTAATCGCCGTACTAGTCGACTCGTTACGATCATTTGCCGGAACGGCCCAGTGGGTGTTCCAATGAAAGTGTCTTCGTGTTTTGGGTCAAATTAGGGACGCGGATGGCGGGCGTAATTGAGATGAAACCAGTTTTGAGAATCACTGGGGGGATTTTCGTCTCACCGCCGATGTGTTGTTGTTTGTAAGTAGGCTTGCTAGCCCGGGTTGTGCGAATCGTGCGAACTGACCGAGGCCACCGAATTGGGATAGGTCGTTTGGCCCGGCAGGGAATTTGTATTGCCGGACTCGGTGTTCGACGCATTCGTACCGGGAGGTGTTTCTCCGCCCGCTGCTTGTGCCGTATGTTGTTGCGCCAAAGCCGATTGCGCGGCTTCAACTTCCAACTGCAACACCTTCTCTTCCATTTCCTTGCCCGGTTTGAATGTGACAACGAACTTCTCAGGCACAAAGACTTTATCGCCGGTCCGCGGATTGCGTGCTTTACGCGCTGCCCGCTTCTTGACTTCGAAAACGCCAAAGTTTCGTAACTCAATCCGCCCGTCGCGGACCAGGGTATCTACGATGGCATCGAAGGTCTTCTGGACGATCTCTTTCGTCTTCAGTTGTGTCAGTCCGATTTCCTCGGAAATGGCTTTGACGATTTCTTTTTTGGTCACGACTGAAGTCTCCCGAAAGAGTGCCCGCCGGACGGTCCCGGCCTCACATTGAGCCAAAGGAATATGTCTCAACTGTAATGCCAAAACGGACTTAGTGTCAAGTGGATTCTCTGTGGACCGTACGCTTCGGCCCGTATCTGCTGCTAATTTTACCCAAAAGTTGTATTTGTATTTGACATGAAACAACGTTGTGACTGAAAACACTGCAAGAAAAGTTGCTGTGCCGTTTGGTTCTGTCGGCGACGACGTTCATGAATAGTGTGTTTTGTTTAACTCGTTTCTCAGTAGTTGGTTATAGTGATTTACGAGTTCGGCATTGTCTGTCATGCCCTTCGTATTTCACAGTTCGTCAACCAGGCTCTCTGGATCGTTGAGAGAGGATCGACTCACCCTTGTCTTGATCATCGGCCAGGCGCTCGACGCATAATCAACAAAACCGATAAAATTGGCAGAAGTTCGCCATTTTTCCTGCCAGCTTAGCCCGACATTGGTCTGAATGTCGTTGTAATCGCGTGACACAACCTCTTGATTTAAAAAGATATCGGCTGTGCGCGACCGGCAGAATCAGATCTGGATCTTTGCTGCTTCCGCTTCGATCTGCTCGAGGCTGAAGAAGTTTCCTTGCCCAGCGCCGGGACATTCTCGCTTCACGTCTTCCCACTCGGCTTCGCTTTCGAGATTCGATTCCCAGAAGGGCCAGGTGCGACATTGGATGGGGCGGACCGGATAGATTGTGCAGCCCCGTTTTTCCGGATCGAAAAAGGTGCAGTCTCCGTTGGCAAAATCTTTGAGCGTGCGGCGACCGGCGAAGAGCTTCGTGTGCTCGATCTTGACCGCTCCGACCGGCTCATCAATGAATTCGGCGATTTGGTGCAACTCCTCGTCGGTCACCCAAACCACACCGGGGGCTCCTGTGCAGCAATTGCCGCAACCTGTGCACTCGAATCGTAAACCATCGCTGTACCAGGGTTTCTTCGACATCACCGACCGGCCATAATGCAATTGAAAGAATACGGATAGACTTTTGAAATGAGCGCAGGCGGAGTGACCGCCTGTGTCAGGGTAACCGCCAGCTGGAATTGCCGAAAGTGAAAAGACAAAAGCGTGGAAGCTGAAACGACCGAAAATGTTGCTGGAATCGTCCTCTGTGGGGGCGAAAGTCGCCGGATGGGGCAATCCAAGGCCTGGTTGTCTTTCGGGCCGGAGGTGTTGTTACAACGTATCGTGCGCGTGCTGTCGACCGTTGTCTCGCCTGTTGTCGTCGTAGCAGCTCAGGGGCAGGAACTTCCCGAATTGCCGGCGGACGTGATCATTGCCCGCGATGAACAGCCGGCGCTCGGTCCGTTGGGGGGATTGGCTGCTGGATTGAGCGCGTTGCCCGAGTCGATCGAGGCGGTCTATGCCGCCGCCTGTGATGCCCCGTTGCTCAAACCGGAATTCGTCGTCGAAATCATCGGGCGTTTGAAATACCATGACATCGCGATCCCCCGCGATGGGAAATACTATCATCCCTTGGCGGCCGTTTATCGCCGTTGCGTTGAAGCGAAAGTCCGTGCCTTGATTGCTGAAGACCGCTTGCGGCCGTTTTATTTGTTGGAATCGTCAGATGTTTGTGAGATAGACGTCGAGGATCTGCGCCGCATCGATCCCGAATTGGACTCCCTGCGGAATACAAATACCCCTGAAGACTATCAAGCTGCCTTGGTAGCGGCAGGCTTGGCTATGGAACAACAATGACCAGCGGTTCTTCCTCCCATCTCGATGTCCGCATGCGCGGCTTTTCCGCACGGGCACTCGTTGCGCAGGTCCGGGAGTGGATCGATGAAGAGTCCATTCCGCTCTCCGGCGAGGAGGTGGGGATTGCTGAAGCGCATGGTCGAGTATTGGCGGCGGATGTCGTCTCCACCATCGATGTCCCCGAATTTCATCGTGCGGCGATGGATGGTTATGCGCTGCGGGGGGCGGAGACGACCGGGGCGGGGGATTATAACCGGCTGGCTTTTGAAATCGTGGGCGAATCGTTGCCGGGACGCGCGTTCGCGGGCCGTGTGCAAGCTGGGCAAGCGGTGCGGATCATGACCGGGGCTCCGATTCCCGACGGCGCCGATGCCGTATTGCCGGCGGAGTATGCCAGCGAGAACGACAACCGGGTCGAGATCAGCACCGCCGTCGCTCCGCAGAAGCATGTCGCCCCCCGTGGCGAAGATGTCAAACAGGGCACAACGATCGCCGCCGCGAGTCGCCGCTTGCGTCCACAGGATGTCGGTTTATTGGCGTCGGTGGGCTGCGCGACGGTGCCGGCGATTCGACAACCGCGGGTGAGAATTCTGGCGACCGGGAATGAAATCGTGCAACCAGGAGACGAACGCAAACCGCATCAGATCTTCGATGCCAATTCGCATATGCTCGGCGGACTGGTTGCCCGTGACGGCGGCGTGCTGGAATCCTGTTCCGCGCTTGCCGATTCGCGCGAGGCGATTCGAGACGCGATGATCGCTCCGGGCGCCGATGTGGTGCTGGTCACCGGCGGGTCGAGTGTCGGTGCGGAGGATCATGCTCCGATGGTTCTGGCAGCTGAAGGCGAATTGGCGATTCACGGCATTGCCATGCGGCCCTCCAGTCCGGCCGGCATGGGGAAAATCGGCAAGCGGTTGGTGTTTTTATTACCCGGCAATCCGGTCTCGTGCCTTTGTGCGTATGATTTTTTCGCCGGCCGAGCAATCCGTTTGTTGGGCGGCCGCAGTGCCGAGTGGCCGTATGCTAGTCGAAGCGTGCCGGTGGGGCGTAAAATCGTCTCGGCGGTCGGCCGTATGGATTATGTCCGCGTGGCCATTGTCGAAGGTTGCGTCGAACCATTGGCCGTCGGTGGGGCTTCGATCTTGTCCTCCACCACGCGGGCGGATGGCTTTGTGATCATTCCCGAATCGAGCGAAGGCGTCGCGCCGGGGGGTGAGGTTCTGTTTTATCAGTATGATTTGATTTCGTAAGGTCATTCGCGGTGCGACAATTTTCAGGTCATTCGATGATTGTGAAACCCTTTCAGGGTTTTATTTTGAGAATCGATCATCCACCTAGGGTGCGCTCACTGCGTTCGCGACCCTAGGCTATGATGTATAACGCCTTTGGCGTTAAAGTTCCGGGCATCCGATGTTTGGAGTACCCTTGGGACGCCAATGACCGGGCGAATAACTAAACGGGTTCGTGTTTTTGCGAATCTCCATGACGGCGGATGACATGTCTTTGCACAATATTGATGAGGCCGCACGGCAGCAGCAGTTTTTGGATGTGATTGATCGGGACGAAGCCCGTGCGCGATTCCATGCCCATTTGACGCTGCAGCCGTTGGGGACGGAAACAGTGACTCTCAGCGGGGCGCTCAATCGTGTGTTGTCGGATGAAATCCGGGCGACGGTTGATGTGCCGGGATTTGACCGGGCGAACGTGGATGGTTTTGCCGTTCAGGCGGCTGATACATTCGGTGCCAGCGAAGATGCACCGCGATCCGTCTCGCTCAACGACGAAGTCATCACCCCCGGCGTGCAAGCGGGGATTGTGGTTCAACCGGGGACGGCGACGCCCATCGCCACTGGCGCCGTTGTGCCGCGCGGTGCGGATGCGATTGTGATGATCGAACATACCGATATGGTCGCTGATGCTACGGATCGCAGTTTGGAAATCAACCGCGCTGTGGCAGCGGGCGGGCATATTACGTTTGCCGGTACGGACATCGCCAAAGGAGAAACGGTTATACGTCGCGGGGCATTGCTCACCTCGCGGGAGATCGGTGTCTTGGCGGCGATTGGGCGGGATCGTGTCGAGGTGTTTCGCAAACCACGCGTGGCAGTGATCTCGACCGGCAGCGAAATCATTCCTCCCGGGGCACAGAGTACGCCCGGCGCGGTCTACGACTCCAACGCTGCGATTGTGTCGGCTGCTGTGGAAGAATTGGGCGGCGAACCGGTTCCGTTGGGGGTGATTGCCGACGATGAAACGAAATTGCGAGCGGCAGTCCAACAGGGGCTTGATTGTGATATTATTGTCCTCTCGGGCGGAACGTCGAAAGGGGCAGGGGATCTTTCGTATCGCGTGGTCAGCGAACTGACCGATCCGGGTATCGTGGCGCATGGCGTGGCCTTGAAACCGGGTAAGCCGATCTGTCTCGCGGTCACCGGCGGCAAACCGGTTGTGATTTTGCCGGGATTTCCCACGTCGGCGATTTTCACGTTTCACGAATTCGTCGCCCCCGTGATTCGCGCGCTGGCGGCTCGCAAAGATGCCCAAGCGGCGACGGTCACGGCGACGTTGCCACTGCGGGTGAACTCTGAACGGGGCCGTACGGAATACCTGCTTGTCAGTCTGGTGCGCCGCGGCGACGATTTGGCGGCGTATCCGATGGGCAAAGGTTCGGGGTCGGTGACGACGTTCAGTGGAGCGGACGGATTTCTCACGATTGATTCGCAGACGGAAATGTTGGATGCGGACACGCGCGTTGAGGTGAAACTGCTCTCCCGCGAATTGCGGCCGGCTGATTTCGTTGCCATTGGCAGCCATTGTGTCGGCTTAGATTATTTGTTGTCGCGAATGGAAGAGCGCGGGTTTGCGGTCAAGGTGCTCAACGTCGGCAGCCTGGGAGGATTGACGGCAGCGGCGCGCGGGGAATGTGATATTGCGGGAATTCATCTGATGGATGCAGCGACCGGTGCGTATAACCGTCCATTTCTGAAACCGGGACTGACACTGATCGAAGGCTACCGCCGCTTGCAGGGGATTGTCTATCGACCGGGCGATGCGCGGTTTGAAAACAAAACAGCGGAACAAGCCGTTGCCGCTGCCTGTGCGGATGCGGCGTGTGCGATGGTGAATCGCAACACCGGCAGCGGGACGCGGATTTTGATCGACCAATTGTTGGCCAAGGTGCGCCCGGAAGCCGAGGCGCCGCCTGCAGGCTATGGCATTCAGGCAAAGTCCCACAACGCCGTCGCCGCCGCTGTTGCCCGTGAATCGGCCGACTGGGGCGTGGCGATCGAGACGGTGGCCAGTCTGTACGATCTAGCGTTCATTTCGCTACAGGAGGAACACTACGATTTCGCCGTGCCGGAGAATCGTGCGCAAACCGCCGCCGTTCGCGCATTTAGTAAACTGCTCCAAGATGCGGAGGTCCGTGACGAATTACGGACCATGGGATTTCAGTTGTGATCAATGTTGGGTGCGTCGTGACGCACCTTTCTATGAAGGACAACAGACGGACAACTTTGCACAACAACATTGCAAAAGAAAACCTCACGCGAAGGCGCCAAGTCGCAGAGGTTTTGGCTGGGACGGACAGGTGTTCGTGATGGATGGTTCATGGTTGGGGAGACTTCAATCCAATTGTTTTCAACCGACCGTGTGGGCTTGCGAAGCGCGGATGAAAATCAAATGGACAATGCAGATCTCTTTGCGAACTTTGCGGCTTTGCGTGAGGTTTTTTTATACGATTTGTGGAACGGCACAGTAGGCGTTTAGCTCATTTGGCGGCGGTTGTTTCATTCCGTCGCGTCAGGCGAGTGACGATGGTTTTGGGTTTGCGATCGCGGTAAGCGGGAATTACAGTTCGAGCTGATAACGGATTCCACTGGAAAGTCTCGGCTCACCTTTCATGGAGGATCAACCCAATGGTCACCCCTGCAACGTCCGTACTCGCGCTGTGTTCTCTGATTCACGGATTTGCTCCGCCCGAAAATCAGCCGGAGACGATTACCATCAGGACACATGGGGAGAATGCGGGAATTGTCGATGTCCAGGAAGTGGATCAGGGCAATGTGATTCTTGCGTTAGATGTTGAAGGCTGCGTTCGGGCATGGGATCGCAATACCCCAAAACTGCTGTGGGAGAAAATCGACGTAGTTTGGAGTCCACATCTTTCCTTGACGCTTTCGCCCGATAAAAAACTGTTGGCGACTGCTCAACAAGGGAGTGAGGTCGTGTGGATTTACGATGCCATAACGGGAGCAGAACGCCACAAACTTGCGGGCAACGATTCCTGGGTTTTCAAGACGGTGTTTTCGCCGGACGGCAGCCAATTGGCGTGTGCAGCGGGTGGTAATATTGCACTGTGGGATACGAATCATGGGAAGCTGCTACGAACACTAAGCCTTCAGAAAGAACCGGTCGCTCCACTTATCGCGATGGATTTTTCACCGGATGGCAAGATGCTGGCAGCGCCTCGCGACGATGGTTCGATTGGTCTTTTTGATTATCGCACCGGGAAGCTTTTGAAGTCGTTAAAGCCACCGCTTACGGAAGGTGTTGATTGGACTGTTGCATTGACGTTTAGCCCGAACGGCAAATACTTAGTCAGCCTGGGCCAACTCTTAGGTGTGACCTGGTGGAATTTAGAGACGGGGGATCATATGGACGTCTCGCGTCGCTATTCAGAAAAAAAACAGGAAATCAATTTCGACTCTTCAACAGGGTTTTCATTGGTCGGCACCGTTTTCAGCCCTGATGGTGAGGAAATCATTTCGAACCACTACAACAAGGGAAAACTGGCGACAGCTAAGATTTGGAATCTAAAGTTAGGGGCGAATACACAGTCTTTTCCACTGAACGGCGAGGTTGGTTTATTCTCCTCCTGCTTTGACGACTCCGGGAAGCACGTGGCGACAGCCGTCATTGAGAGCGATAAAATAAACGATCCAAACGCCGTCGCGCAGGTCGACGTCTGGAAAAAGTCGAGTGGAAAGTCATTGCGGACACTCGAAATTCCTGTTGGCATGATTACGGCTCTCCGTTTCAACAAGACCGGCAACAGTCTGTTGATGGGCTGCGCGAACGGCGAAATCCGCGTCTGGAACTGGAAGCCGGAACGCGAAAACTCAACAAAATGAAATAGCCTGCCGTACGAATCATTTTAGGGGAGCGTCAGACGTCACACTCCGGCAGCTGAACGCGCAATCGTTTGGATCGAGGGAGTCATTTTTATGTGGGAACAGATTGCGGCCCACGAACAACTGTGGTGGTGGTTGGGCGCACTTTCCGTTGTGTCGTTTGTGGGGGCGTTGCTCATCATTCCGGTGTTGGTGACGCGGATGCGGGCTGATTATTTTGTCTCCGATCAACCAGCCGCTGGAAGTTGGCGGGCCGAACACCCGGCGGTCCGCTGGACATTGTTGGTTCTCAAGAACGTGCTGGGTTTTGTGCTGTTGCTGGCGGGGATGGCGATGATTTTTTTGCCGGGGCAGGGGCTGTTGACGATGTTCATTGGTTTGAGCCTGTTGAACTTTCCGGGCAAACGGCGGATTGAGATTGCCTTGCTGCGCAACCCGATTGTTTGGCGACCGATTTGTTGGATCCGCCGCAAAGCGGATCGTCCGATGTTGCAACTGCCTGACGACGTGCGTCATTGATCGTCCCAATAGGGAAGTGTTGCTATTGGTTGTAAAAAAGCCTCACGCAAAGTCGCGAAGGGCGCCAAGGAGGTACCGGGATAAACTGATTTAGGAACGACGGCTGCGTGGTGGGGATAACTTTTAAAAAAAAGAAATTGCTTGAGCAGGTAGGGCGTGAGCTATTTAAACCGCTGCTCGCTGCTTTGACATTGCATATCTCTTTGCGAGCTTTGCGGCTTTGCGTGAGGTTTTTCTTTTAGATTGGTTCACTCAAGCCATCGTAGGCACTTGGGGGCTGATTTGATTGGGGGAATCTGTTGTCCTACATAGAAAGGTGCGTCGTGGCGCATCCTACAATAAAAAAATCCCACGCAGGCCGCAGGGGCTTGCGTGGGATTTTGGTTTTTTATTTGTCCGACTGCTGGGCCGATTAAGCGGCGCGGCGATCGGATTCTTCTGGCGAGTAGGGCTGGTGTTGCGGTTGAGCCGGAGTACTCGCAGCGGGCGTATAGCCCGGGGGTTGGTAGTCGTGTCGCGTTTCTTCCGCGATTTGCGGACGCGGTTGTGGGGTCGATTCCGCTGCAGGAGTTTGCGCGGGAATTGGTGTCGAGGGTTCGCTGTCGGAAACGGTTTCCGGGGCGATGGCGACAGTCGGTGCGTAAGGGGCACTGGCGGCGATTTCGGGAGTGACTTGGGCAGCTGCCGGTGTCACGGTGGGAATCGCAGCGGGCGTTGTTGTTTGACCCACTACGCCGGCAATTGCTGGCGGAGCGGAAACAATCGCAGCCCATTCGGGGGTCAGGTCGTTCAATTCGGCGCAGTGCGTCGTGATTTTCGACCAAACCTTATGAATCATACCGCTTTTGCACCAGCGCTGGTACCAGCGGTGCACGGTACTGTCGTCACCAAACTGTTTGGGCAGTTTGTTCCATTTGCATCCGGTTTGTACGCGGTAGACGATGCCATTGATCATCCGCCGCCAATCGGCGCGTTTGCGTCCGGTGCGTTTGGGGGGCGAGTCTTCCAGCAACAGCGGGTGAATCTGTTGCCACAGTTCGTCTGACATTTGCCAGGCGTTGTCCAGTTCCGTCTGGAATTCCGTCATCCTTGTTTCTCCTGGTTTAGCACTCGAATCGTCCGTGATACTAGTGTGCATCTTTTCCATGTCCCGTTTTTGCCACCCTGTCCAAAACGTGGACGATGCTTCTTGCATCCTGAACGACACAGTCGAGGATTCAAGACCGGTCGGGATAAAACTAAAAATCGGGATTCGTTGCAACCCCGCTTTTAAGACGTTTTGCGGAAAAAGGGGAGGTTTTTTGGCAAAAATGCTGTTCTAAGATGGAAGAGGTTCAATTTTGTTCCCTGAAAACTTCCTGCTCCCCCCAAATCAGCGAAATGCGCGGTGGGGCAGCGGTGCCGTTTTATCCTGCGCGGGAGGTCCCACGGAAGGGAGGGCACGGTGCCCTAGGGGCTTTGGGGCGTTAAGGCAGAGCCCTAGCTCGTCCATTTATTGATGTACTTAATGGCCGAACCGAAAACATCGATGTTGAAGATCTGCCCAAAGAAAAACACAAAGACCAGACAGACAGCCACAAGGAACAATAGTTTGCCAGGGGAATCGAACATGGTTTCACCAAGTTTGGGGTCGAGGTCGCAACATCCATGCAGAAATTGTGATTTCATGACCGATTGACCACACACAGGGTGAGGTCGCGTTGTGCAGGCGAGGCAATCCGCATAGAACGCCGGTCTTCCAGAACTAGTTTGGCATCTCAAATGGGCTGGGGCAGGCAATTTTCCGGGGGGCTGGAAAAAAATGGGGGCTTGGCGACTGGTTGCTGGTGATCTGGTGGGCAATGAGGGACAGTCGGACCGGATGATGACGATCGTGTCGGATTTGAGCGATGGAAGGATCGACCGGATTGCCGCAGATCCCCACCCTCCGCGACCGGCGAGACCGAGTCACGACTCGAATATTTGACGAGTGCAAACTCGAGTGTTTGCCGTGCTGATTTTTAATCCGCGGGACTGTGATTTTGTCACGTGCGCGATTTAAAGTCCGCCCAGAGACCGACAAAGTCGAACGCCACGATGATTCCGAACAGCCGTTGATTCGTATCGAGGACTAAAACGCGGTGGATGTCTTTGTCGAGCATCAATTGCGCGACCTCGGTGGCGGTTGCTGTGGGACCCACCGAAATGAGTTCCCGGGTCATGACTTCGCTGACGGGGACTTCAGCAAATTCTTCCAATGCAAAGGCGCTGACCCGCACGCTTTCCCAGCGTTGGCGTTCCGGGTCGAAATGCCGGGCCATGTCGGAGTTGGCTTCCTGGGCAAATTCCGCGTGCTCCTGTTCAAAATTGAGGATGTCGCCAGCGGTCACAACGCCGACGCAACGACTCTTGCTATCGATGACCGGCAGGCCGGTGACGTGATTCTCGGTCAAGATGGTCATCGTTTCTTGCAAGCTGTCCGTCGGGGCAACGGTGATGACATCGGTTTGCATGATATCCTGAGCCAAGATGTTCTGGTTTGCTGGCTTGGGCATGGGGTGTTCCTTCCAGTCCGGTTCTCGGATCGCGGGGAATGTAATGCTCGCGGTCTCGCTGATACGAAAATAGCCCGGTAGCCGTTACACAACGGCGGCCGGGCTTTCATAGCAATCTTTACTGGGGCCGCCTCACGTGAACGGCATGTCTGGAATCACTTTACCATACGCGGAGGGAGGGATACTAGACCGGCTGGGCTGATTTCAGTTGGAGGGCGTCGCCATGCTCACCTGCAGGCGATGATTGGTGATCTGCCTGAGGTTGCCGGACGCAAGGGACGGTTTCTTCGGAACCGTCCGAGTGGGTGCCACGAGCGGCGTGTCCGCCGACGGGCGGCGGGAGAGGATCGCTTGCGCGTCCCGTTCCAGCCTGTGGGGACGAACTGCATCCTTCCCCCAGCCACCCTGAAGTTTGGGTGACAATGCCATCGACGGACGAACCGCCCGTGGCACCCACTGTTGTTAATCAATGTTGCTTATCCGAGCGCGGAGGATGGCCGGCGGACGACCGTAGCAGGCTCCCGGTTTTTTGACCGGTGCAGACTTCGACCGACCACCGGACACCGTCGGAAATAGCATTCCGACAATGCCCTAGCGACTTATCGCCGCTAGGGGCGGAACGGGCGACGATGAGTCGTTTGCCGTTCCGGCGTCCGCGATAAAACCCAACCTAAAAACACGGTGATTAACGCCAAGTTGCGATATGATTCCCAAGTCATCCCGTTGAATGTTGTTGCCACGAGATGGAATGTGCGATTTGACCAGTATTCGAGCGAGAGACTGCACAACGTGGCTGCAAGAAGTAAGCTGGTTGCCAGTACGCAATGGACGACCCCCTGCCTGCGCCAGTCCGCCATTTGGTGAATACGTGAACGGAATGCTCTCATCGGAGTTGCTCCTCAATAGTTGAGGCCGATGCCAAGTGGTGAGATTAGCGACCAAAACGTATTGGCCGATCAGAACACTCACTATTGAAAGAGAGCATTCCTATCTGACACTGGCCTCGAAGTGTGGCCCGTAAAAAATAAACGTGAAGTGAAGTTAGAGAGTTGACAGACTTGTCTAACTAAACCGTAGGCCACGTTTGGCGGCGCGGCAAATGAGAAGATGTTGCCGGAATGCGTTTTTTTGAAAAAAATACGCCGCCTATTTGTCCTTCTGAGTCGCGAGGAATTCCACAAGGTCGCGCAGGTCGAATGGGGTGAGCTGCTTGGTCAGATCCTCGGGCATGGCGGATTTGCCTTTCACGCGCTCTTCGATGTGGGCGATGGGCACGGTGATGGTTTTGCCATCGGAGGTCATCAGCTTGAGTTGCTTGGCATCTTCTTCCTTCACGATCCCGGCGAGCGTCTTGCCCGACTCCAGGACCAGAATCGAGGTTTCATAGCCTTTGGCAATCGCCGCATTGGGGTTCACGAGCGCTTCGAGAATATATTGCCGCTTTTGCTGCTGGCCGAGTGCCGACAAATCGGGGCCGACGTCGCCTCCTTTTCCGCCGATTTTGTGGCAACGCATGCAGGAGACTGCGGTGCGTTCGAAGAAGATTTTTTTACCCCGCCCCGCATCGCCCCCGGTGAGTGCGTCGCGATGGAAGGAAACTGGATCCTCTTTGCCGAGTGCTACATTGTGCTTTTGCACTGCGGCAACGACATCCGCGCGCTGTCGTTGGGCGGCGGCTTGCCGGACGTCTAAGCGGATGTTCTCGGCAATGCTTTCGGCTGCTACCTCGGCGAGTAAGTTCAGCAGCAGATCATCGGCAGCGGCGGATTTGATGTGGCCGAGTGTCGCCAAGGCGGACTGCTGTTCCCGTAGCGAGCCGTTTTTGACGGTCTCAGCGAGTAGCGGCACGGCACGGTCGGGGTCGGTTTTGGCCAATAGTTCGCGGCCGGTGTTGCGCACGTTTGCGTCTTTGTCCTCAATGGCCAAGTCGACGGCGCCGGGGAGTTCCTGGGCATCGATGGCTGCCAACGCCGTTAGGCATTCGGCACGCAGCTGTGCCGGCTGTGCGGAGTCGCTGACGATAGCCAGGAGCTGCGGTCCCCATGTCGGGCTTCCAAATTTACCCAGCACGTTCACCGCTGCGACTTTTACGTCTGGGGAGGCACTGCTCTGTAATAGCGCGCTAAGGTCCGTATCGATCGTGGCTGCCAGGTCTTGGACGGGACGCGGAGGCAATGGACGCCACAAGCCGGTGACGCGATCTTTGCCGTTGGGAGATTGCCAATCGGCCAGGGCCAAGAGGGCTTCGGTGCGAATCACGTCGGGTAGCGATTCGTTCAAAGCGATGCCGGAAAGTGCTTTGGCGTTTGACAGCTCGCCTAAACGAAAATTCGCGTTGATGATTCGCTTTTGCAGCGCTTCGTCGGATTGGAATTCGGGGCGCTGCGATCCCGCCACAGCGGCCAGTTCCGGCAGGGCGGAATTGATGGGCACGTCATTGATAGCGCGAGCTGCTTCGACGACCAGTAGAGGGTCGGCATCATTCAGAAATCTGGCAATCGCCGGGCTTTCTAACCGCCGCAGCGCTAAGAGAATTCCCATCCGCACTGCTGCTGAATTGTCGTCGGCATGTTTCAATAAATCCGCTTCTTCGAGGCCCGCCAAGCCAACCACACCGGCGTGCCGCAGATAGCGATCTTGGTTGTTGTTGGCTCGCAACATTTCCAGCAGCGGTTGGATCGTCTTGCTTTCACTCGGCATTTTCCCCAGTGCCAGTGCTGCGAAAAAACGAGGGCGGGGTGCGTTATCGCTGAGTAGGTGGATTAATGCGCTGCGGGCGGTGGTGTTGTCTTTGACGTCACCAATCGTCTTTGCGGCTTGTGCGCGGACTTCCGTATCGTCGTCGCTCAGCAGGGCAACCAAGGTCGCGAACGCCGGTTGGAGATGTTGAACGCGGAGGATCTGGCCGAGTCCCCAAATCGCGTGCAGCCGCGCGAGGCGATTGGCGGGGTTTTGTGCGACGGTTGTGAAAACCGGTACCGCTTCTGCGGCGGGGCGAGCAGCCAGCTCGAATTGTGCGGCTTGGCGAATCCGCTGATTGGGATGGCCGAGCAGTGTTTGTAACTCTTCATCCGATCGCGACGACATGCCGGCGCGGGTCAGGGCGAGGACCTCCGCCACGATCGGCTCGTCGCGGGTTTTGGGGTCGAAGACTTTATAGATGCGGCCCTTGCCGGTTTTTTCCCAGCCATTGACCCAATTGAGTAGATACAGATTTCCGTCGTCGCCGAATTCGACGTCAGACGTTAGCAGTTGCCAGAGGAATTTGTGTTCGTCGGCAATTTTGTAGGACGCTCCGTCCTGTTCGACTGCGAACGAGCGGACGCCGCTGATGGCTGTTGAACCGCGAAAGTCGGAGAGGAAGAAGTGGCCGTTGTAACGCTGCGGCAGACCCGTGCCCGGATAATAGGTCAGTCCGGATGGGCCATCGGCCAGATTCACCAATGGCGGCAGGTGGTACGCAGCTTGCCCGTCAAATTTTGGGTGCCACAGTTTTTCCGCATTCCAGGGGCCGCGCGACGTGGGGGAGGTGATGAATTGAAAACCAATCCGCCAACCGCTGTCGCCCCCTTCGACGATATACACCAGCCGCGCTTTATCGCCGGAGTCGGAATTGTTATCGACCGTGAATAGGTTTCCGTAATCGTCGAACGCCAATTCCTGTGGATTCCGCAACCCGCTGGCGAAGACCTCTAAGTTGGAACCGTCCGGCTCACAACGGAGGACTGTGCCGGTGTCGGGATAAAACAGATGCCGTCCTTCGGTCTGAATATTGATGCCGCGATCGCCGATACTGAAGTACAAACGGCCGTCAGGACCGAATCGTAATCCGTGCAGGTCGTGTCCTAAAAATCCAACGTGAATACCGTATCCGGTGTGCAGTGATTCCCGGACATCCGCGCGGCCATCGCCGTCGGTATCCTCCAATTGCCACAGGTCAGGCAGGCAGGCGTACCACAGTTTGCCATCGCGAGCGAGGACTCCGGCGCCGATGCCGACGGCGCGGTCGTTGAATCCGTCGGCGAAGACCGTGGCTTTGTCGGCACGCCCGTTACCATCGCTATCGACGATCATCCGCACGCGGTCATGTTCAAGGCCGTAGCTGTCGAAGACCTCGGGGGAGAAATGTTTTTTGTACATGGCCACGCGATCCGCGACGGTGCGGCAGGCGAGGTCATCGTCGAGCCAATACATGTGTCCGCGGGTATCAGTCACGCCAGCGTGATGCCGGAAGGTTTCGGCGACGTAAAATCGTCCCTGTTCGTCGATGCAAAACGCAACTGGATTGGCCAACAGTGGCTCGGCGGCGAAGAGTTCGACGCGGAATCCTGCGGGGATCTCCATACCCTCAATCGCCGCGGCCCCTGCGTTGGAGGCTTTGGCTACCGGTGGATCATAAATCTCACCGGTACTTGGCTCAGCTGCGGTAAGGAAGTGAGAGTTTGCGGTAACGAGCAGAACAGCGAGTATCAGACGGGAAAAGTGATGCATGGTGGATACGCAAAGATATTTCAAGTTGTTGATAGGGATTCAGATCAGTAGTGAGACGAAAATAGCATTCGCCCCTGGATATTTGAGAGGCCTGGCAACCAGCGCACTGGGATGCATTACGCGATCAACTCGTTGGTCACGTTACCGGATGGGACGAGGCGATGTGGACGTCCGAGTAGGTCGTGAATCATACGATTGTGTTGCACGCCCAACAGTCGATAGATCGTGGCGATAATATCGCCGGGAATGAGCGGCGCACGGGAGGCAAACGCGCCAATCGCGTCGCTGGCGCCATGCACATAACCGCGGCGAAATCCGCCACCGGCCATGAGTACGGAATAGCAGTGGTTCCAGTGGTCCCGGCCGGCGTTTGCATTGACCTTGGGGGAACGGCCGAAGTCGCCCAAGACGGCGACGATGGTCCGCTCTAACATGCCGCGTTGTTTGAGGTCATCCAACAGGCTGGCGTAGGCGGCGTCGAATTGGGGGAGTAGCGTGTTTTTGAGTTTATTGAAATTGTTACCGTGCGTGTCCCAGGTGGCATTGGCATCGGGGGCCCAGGAGAGGGTGACCATCCGCGTGCCGGCTTCGAGCAGACGTCGCGCGAGTAGGACGCTTTGTCCGTAGATGTTGCGTCCATAGGAGTCGCGGACCGTGGCGGGTTCGTCGGCGATTTGAAAAGCGGCTTGTGTCGCCTTTGACGACAGCAGGTCAAACGCCTTTTGTTGAAAGTCGTTCATGCCGATCACGCCGCGGTCGTTGACGGTTTTCCCGACCGTGTCATCCAAACGCCGGAATAGATCGCGGCGGGAGTCGAGACGTGTGTTGGAAACGTCGGCCAGTAATGTCAATTCGGGAATCGAGAAGTTTGCCTGATTGGGGTCCTTGAGCACGAACAGCGGGTCGTAACCGCGACCGATGAAGCCGCCGAAAAATCCGGGTTGTGGCGGACCTTTGGCTCCTTCCTTGGTGATGTAGGGTAATGTGACTTGCGGCACGATCGAACGATCCGAAGGACGCAGCATGGCCATCACTGAACCGGGGGCGGGGTAGTCGTCTGGTTTGGCACCGCCGCCAATTTCGCCGCGATCATGTCCGGTGAGCGAGCAATAGACGGCCGCCGCATGGGCATTGTTCACGCTATGGTGCATGGACCGCACCAAGGTTGCTTCGTGCATCCACTGTGCGGAGCGAGGGAGCATGTTGCTGAATTGTACGTCCGGCACGCTGGTGGCGATCGGGGAGAACTCACCGCGAATACCTTCTGCCTGATCCGGCTTCATGTCCCACATGTCGAGATGGCTGGGGCCGCCGTTTAAGAAAATGAGGATGCAGGCATCGGCTTGAGGGGGGATGTCGACGCTCTCCGCTTCGGCTTGCAACAACCGTGGCAGTGACAGTCCCGCCAGGCCCAGTCCGCCGATTTGCAGCAAATGCCGCCGTGAAACAACCGGCGTACAGCCCCCGCCGATCGAGGGAGCGATTTTTTGCGACTTCGCCATGAAGAATCCTTGGGCAATTCAGCGTCGATAGGGGACGAGAACAAATCTAAGTTTGATTATACGTGTCGATCGAACCTGACACAATCGGACCCGGCGGCCAATCTCAGAGTATGTGTCGTCATACGTCACGGTGCATAACAGGCAGTATCGTCCGATAAAACCGTGACGGCCTAGTCGACGCGGCGCGCGGTCCGTCATACAATGTTGCCTGCGACCCTTTCTTGCACGGAATCAGGATTTCATGATTCCGCATTCGCGCTGGAGACACAAACGATGAGCTATACGGTGACACTGATTCCGGGGGATGGCATTGGGCCGGAGGTGACCGCGGCTGCTCGCACTGTGATCGAGGCGACCGGCTTTACCATCGATTGGGATGTGCAGGAAGCGGGCGGCGATGTGATTGAAAAGTACGGAACGGCTTTGCCCGAACCGGCGCTGGAATCGATTCGCCGGAACGGCGTCGCCCTGAAAGGCCCAATCACAACGCCGGTGGGAAAGGGGTTCTCGTCGGTGAATGTGAAGCTCCGCAAAGAACTGAAGCTGTATGCGAACTATCGCCCCGCCAAGACGATGCCGGGTGTCAAATCGCGATATGACAATGTCGATTTGATCGTGATCCGCGAAAATACCGAAGGACTCTACAGCGGATTGGAGCACGAGGTGATTCCCGGCGTGATCGAAAGTTTGCGGGTGATCACCTACGAAGCTTCGGAACGAATCGTGCGGTTCGCTTTTGAGACTGCCCGGCAATACGGCCGCAAAAAAGTGACGGTGGTTCACAAAGCCAACATTCTCAAGCTGAGCGACGGGTTGTTTTTGGATGTCGCGCGGCTGGTGGCGAAGGATTACCACGAAATCGAATTGGAGGAATACATCGTCGATGCGACGGCAATGCGGCTGGTCATGCGGCCGGAGAGTTTTGACGTGTTGGTGATGGAGAATCTGTTCGGTGATATCATTTCGGACCTGACCAGCGGTCTGGTGGGTGGGTTGGGGGTTGCCCCCAGCGCGAACATCGGCACCCACTGCGCTGTCTTTGAAGCGGTTCACGGCTCCGCCCCGGACATCGCCGGGCAAGGTATCGCGAATCCAACGGCGTTGATTTTGAGTGCGGCGTTGATGCTGCGGCATCTTCGACAGCCCGAAGCAGCTGCCAACATCGAACAGGCAGTGCACACGGTTCTGTCCCAGGGCAAGACGATCACCGGTGACTTAGGCGGCAACGCGACAACGTCCGAATACGCCGCTGCTGTGGCAGCGGTTGTCGAGAGTTTGCAAGACGATGCGTAGGACCGGTTTCACCGGCCGTTACCGTTTGGGCGTCCTTGCGAATTGCCTTCCAATTCGACAATGACATAGATGCCGGAGCAGCTCATGGTCGTTTTTGAAGTGTCAGTGAATGGAACTCACAAATACACGGCCGGCATCGGCGATGCGGGGGCTTTGCAGGCGACGGTGCATCACATTCATCTGCAAGATCAAGGTACGACATTCGTCGAGAAAAATTACGTGGATGTGCTCGGCGTACATAAGGTCGGCGAAATGCGCCGATGGCAGAAGTTACCCCTGCAGGTCGGGGATGAGGTTGTCATCAAAATCACTGAGCGCGACGATTGTGATCCCGCGGCCGATACGGAAACGTTTTCTGTCGATGATGGCGATGGCATGAGTTTTGACCCTGAACCGTAATGATAAGCAACAGGATGGTTACGGTTTATTGTCGAACGTCATGACACCTTGCGCTCTGGCTTCGCAGGCGATGGAATTCGTGCTAGTAACGTTTCAAAGTTTTGCATGCTGCGCAAATTTTCGTGCGGCGAGGCTTTTTGATGTTCCGGTGCATAGCGACCATTTAAAAATCGATGCTGAACGATCCTACTGGTTGTTTGAAGCCGTAAGCCATTCGGTCACCGTGCTTGACAAGGATCGCCGTGCACGACGGCAAGCCGTTGGTTTGGGACTTTGCGGTTTTACGCCCGCGAATCTGTGTTTGATCCGTGTTTGATCTGTGGCTAAAAAATATCGTCGTTTTGGTTGCGGCTCCGCTGCTCTGGGTTGTCTTTGGTGGCGATTCGTGGTTTCGGTCGCCTTCTCCGGCGCCGTAGAACCAGTAATGCCGTTAATATCCGTTGAGACTTCATCCGATCTGCGAACAGTCTCTGGCTCATGGGGGGATGCTGTGGAATCTCGGCTGATACTTGCTTAGTGGGCAACGGATCAAGCGGTTGATGCTGTCGGGCCCTCAACTTTCCAGAGTGGGAGCAATGAGCTGTGAAACGACACGCCGAGACTTCGCGGAAACTGTGCATCCGTCGAGTGAGCCTATCGGTTTGCATGGCGATTGTGCTTACGCTCACGATCAACGTGCGCGTTCAAGCAGATCTGCCCGGACAACTTGGCAAAGGTCTGGGCGGAGCGGGCAAGAAGCTTGATCGGAACGCGATTCGCGCGGAGATTGAGAAGGCGCGGCGCGAAATGGAACAGAAACATCGCGAAATGGAGAAGTCGCGTTCGAAAAAGAGCAGTCGATCCACGCGGAAGCGGTCCACACGGAGCCGGTCGACACGCAAACGGTCGTCCTCCGGCCGCAGCACAGCAAGATCAGCGTTTGGGTATCGAGTCGCGACGGGACAAAAGTTTGCGTACTCCGTCCAATTGGCTTGGAAGGTGGGGGGAGTGGAGAAACGGATTGTGGGGCAACCGCTGTACCAAGTGCGTTATCGAAACGGGAAAAAATCGACCATGCTGGTCGTGGGACGATTTCGACACTTGCGCAAAAAGTCGGGCGAGGAAAACTTTCGGCATCTCGCTCGGCAAGATTATTGGCTCGAGTCCGTGCAAAATTTGGAATCGAAAAATCTGGGGGCGGGGGGACATCAGGCGGTCGGAGAAGTGGACTTGCCCTACCTGATGGATGAATTCGTGACCCTGCGGCAACTCGTCATCCCGCATCTGCCTTATGCGGAGGACGGTAAGGAAGGCAAGACCGAGAATGCTGTACTGACGCACTCTGCGGATGGGCCGACAATCTGGCGCGGGTTCACAGGCTCGGGGAGCCAAGGCAAATCATTCTCGTCGGTCACAGCCAAGCCGTTGGGAGGTTCGAGTGTGCAACTCGACACTCGTCGTGGCTTTGAAAACAAAGCGGACAATTTCTCCGCGGTTTATGCGTCCAGTGGAATCTTTGACAAGTCGCGCGGTTTGATGGAGCGGCTACGAGGGACGTATACCGTTGTTGAGGGTGGCCAGAAGCTGACCGTTTCCATCCATGTCCAGCGGCTCTACGGCGAAGGGTTGGCGAAAGCCAAAACGACAGCACAGCAAAATATGCAAGAGATGCCCAGCGCTGCGTTGCCGGTGGAAGCAATGCGCAAACCGCTCGCTTCAACGTATCGCGAATCCTATTCCGCAGACCGCCTGCCTCGTCAGGGGACTGCTGTTGGTTATTACGATGAATCGATGAATCAACACTTCCGCGCAATCTATTTAGGACGCCGCTCGGACGGAGAAGCCAAAATCCAATTCTCCGGCAGCCGCGAGATCCGCTACGTGCGTCCCTCGAAGATGAAACAGCTGGGGACTGAGAAATCGTAATGTCCCGTTTCGCAGGCGGCTATTCGCCGTCGACTTCCAGTGCTTTCTTTAGCGCGCCGCCGACGGCGCCGGCGTTGGTGGCGAGGATTTTGCCGTCGCGGCCGATGAGGATGTACTTGGGGAAACCGGTCACGCCGTAGGCGGCAGCGATTTTTGATTTGTCGCCGATGCGCACTTGTGGCCAAGTGAGTTTTTGCTTGCGGATAAACTCTTTCCAGATCGTGTCGTTCTCGTCACCGCTGATCCCGATCATGGCGAAATCCTGGTACTCGCTCAATTCGGCATAGGCCTTTTTTAGCTTAGGCATTGAGGCAACGCATGGTTTGCAATTGGTCGACCAGAAGTAGAGCAGCACGACTTTGCCGCGATGATTTTTCAGGCTCAGCTTTGTTCCGTCCAGTGACGTGAAATCAAAGGCCGGGGCATCTTGGCCAAATCGCAGCGATTTTTTCTTGGTGCGTTTTACGCTGGCCCGATTGTCGTTGATGCTGATCCTCCGCAGGGTGGGAAGGTTGGTCTGCACACTTCGTACGGCTGCGGGGCTTAAACGATTTGTGGTTTCAACCGTCAGGTACTCCAACGATTTTAGTTTTTCGATCTCCTGGAGTCCCTCATCCGTGATGGGGGCGTTGACCGTGAGCATGTTCAATTTCGGCATGTCGCCAAGATGGACTAAGGCATCGTCTGTGATCTCTTCGCCGGTAATGGTTAGGCGCTCCATTTGACGAAATCCAGCGAGATTCTCGACTCCCGCGTTGGTGAGCGAACTCCCCTGCAGCCACTTCAAATTCTCGCAGTTTTTCAGTCCGACAATATCCTCGTCGCGCAGGCCGCTCATGCCCAGTTTTTCCAGCGCCGGCATACCCGAAAAATCCAGCCCTTGCTCACCGGGCGTGGGCCGCATCGGTCCCTGGTACCAAAGCTCGGTCAGGTTTGTCAGTCCGTTCAAGCGGGAGACCCCTTGGAATGTGATACCGGCGTTTTTTTTGTTGTGATAAATGTTGAGGTAACGCAATTCCTTGAGGGCCGATAACTGGGCCAAGCCATCGTCGGTGATGTTGTTGGTCTGCACGGCAAGCCATTTTAGTCCGTCCAGTTTGGCAAGTTCGGCTGCACCGGCATCGGTGAATTCCGAACCGTATGTCGTGAGACGCTCGAGTTTTGAAAGCTTGCCTAAGTGCTTCAGGCCGTCATCACTGATGAATCCGGTATCGCGCCGTCCACCGATTGAAACACTCTTGAGGTTTTTCAGCTTCGAGATTTGTTCGAGAATTCCATCGGGATCGCCGACATCGGCAAAATCTAGTACCTCCAGCGATGACATTTCGGAGAGTCCGCTCATTCCAGCGCTGGTGATTCTAGGCCGTTTGCTCTGACGGGAGACCCTCAATTTGAGTTGCTTGAGAGATGTCAGCGGTCGGAGTCGTTTGACCCCGGCATCGTTGATATTTGTGTGCCACAGATTCAGATGTTTCAATTGAGGCAACTGCGCCACATATTTCATGCTGTCGTCGTCAATCAACGTATTGCCACTAAGATCCAGTGCTTCGAGAGACTTCGATTTCTTCAGCCGCGCCAGATGCGCGTTTTTAAAGAATATTCCGCCTGAAATGTATTTCAAATTGGGGAGCCGCATGACGGCGTCAAATCCGCGGCCCGGTATGCCGGCAAAGGGGAGGTTGAGCTCAGTTAGCTGGTTTAGGTTGGACAGATGCGCTAACCCCGCATCGTCCCATTTTGCTTTGCCGAGCGACAATGTTTCCAGCGATGTCAACTCGCCGATGCTCCGCAAGCTGTCGTTATCAGCTTGCTCTGAAAAATACATGAGCTTTTCTAATTTGCGGAGCGGCTTTAAGGCTCGCAGGCCGGGGCCGGTGACATGTGTGTATTGGATCGTGAGTTCCGTCAATCCCGTCAGATGGCCCAAATGCCGCGCTTGTGCATTCCCAAAACGATACGAATCGCCATTGCCAGGCTCCGGATAGACAAAGACCTCATACAGGTCGTCGGGGTGGAGGTTGGTGATCCAGGATGTATTGGCAGCCCCCGCTTTTTTGATTTCCAATTTGACTTGAGCACCGGGGGGAATCTCCACAGCTCCTTGAGCTTGGCCGAGATATTTCCAGTCCCAATCGCGGCGATAGTCAAATCGCTTGAAGTACGTATCCCACCATTCGAGTTCTTTTTCGGTGGCGATATACAGTACGCCGACCGATTGGTTTTTGGGAAAATGCAGTACGCGACCCGCTTGGTCATTGCTGGTTGCTGCGGTTGTGGATTCGTTATCGGCGTAGGCGAGTTTGATGGTTGCCAATGGGACCACAACCAGCAGACCGGCCAGCGCCGAGAGGATCACCCAGCGTCGGGCCAGTGGCGAATTGGACAGGCCCCGTTTTAACCGCGCTAGCCTCGACATGATCTGCGAGGAACGGGCCATTGAGATTGCCGCCGTCGCGGGAGGATGTGACACGGCTGCCAGCGCAACGCGGGCCAGCGTGCCGGAGTAGCGTGCCACATCCCCCACACTATCGGCAGCGACGGCGTCGGCGACTTCTTCGCAAGCCATGGAGTGGGCGCTGGTGGCTCTCCACGTTAGTGGATGAAACCAGAGTGGAATCGTGATCCACTGCGAAACGCCCATCCAGATTAGATCGCGAGATTTCACGTGCGTCAGTTCGTGCGCGAATATCGCCGGCAGTTCCTGGGCAAACTGTTTCTTCGCCATTCGCGCCGGCAGCACGACGATCGGCCGCAATAACCCGGCGACGAAGGGGACATCGGTTTCGTTCGAGAGCCGTAAGTCGAAGTCGCCGAAAATGTCGAGTCGGTCGGCGACGCTGCGGAGTCGTCGCGCCGATTGCTTTGGAGCCGGGATGCTACGGGATAATAAATTCCGAATCCGGAGTTGTGCCGACGTCCAACGCATAGCTAGCAAACTCGTGCCAACGGCCCAGACGCTGGCCAACAACCACATGGCCCACGGACTCTTGGCCGCCAATTGAGGGGGCTCTGCGGGAATTGCCGCTGCGGCGGTGGCTACCTCTTCCACGGGCAAAAACAATTCGAGGGGGAATTCGGTCTCGGAGTTGATTGGCGGCAGTTTGGAAATGTCAGCGACAGTTCCCGCCCCCCTGAGCAGGGGTTGCGTCATGGCGACCATGGTGGGGGCTTCGGCCACGGGTTCCACTGCTGCTACTTGTTGTTCGACTAGAACAGCGATTTTTGGCAAGCAGGTCGCCGCCATGACAATCAGCACGGCAATGGATGTGAATCGCCAAAGTTGGACGCGCCAGCGAGGGTTGCAGTGGGCGAGGGCGGCGTGCAAACCCCAAGCGGCGATCAATACGACTGAGAGTCGCAAACAGAGATCCCAGAGGAGTGGCATTTCGATAAAAAATTCTGACCAAGCGCGTGTCATGATTTTCTCCGACGTGATTTTCGAGGCGGGGAGGGTTCGGCCACTTTTTCCTGGGCCAGTTCCTGCAACTGCCGGACTTCCTCTTCCGACAGGTTTTCGTTCTTGATCAGTTGTGCGATCAATTCGACCGAAGAACCGCTACAAAAAATCTCCGCCAGTCGCTGCGTCATTTTCTTAAACGCGGTGGGGGCGGAGTTCTTCGCGCTGTAATAGAATGCTTTGCCCTGTTTTTTGCGGGTGACATGGTCTTTGTCCATCAAGACGCGGAGCACGGACCGCAATGCGGGGTTGGTGAGGGGGCGCTCGACATGCTCGAGGATTTCGGCCGGTTTCAGCGAGCCGTGTTGCCACAGCACTTGCATGACTTCCAATTCACCGGGGGTCAGCGACTTCATCCGCGCGATCCTTTTTGCAGTTGGCGGCCCAACATGAAGAAAATACAACACATCTAAGTGAAGAGATTACAACACTTGGTGGTGCAGTTCAAGCGCAAAGTGAAGAAAAATCAACAGTTTCAAAGGAACTGGAATATGAGCGACGCTGTTTGCTTTTGTCGCCAAGTCCGCCGTCGGGATAAGCTAACCGGCAGCGCTGCGTTCCAGTGACTCCACCACGCGCGAAAACTCGGCGTCGCTGCGACTGAGTAGCTGCAGCAATCGGGCGAGCGTTAAGACGGCGTCGCAGGTGGGAGCAGATTCCCGGAACCAGTAACGGCCCGACACAGCGCTGCCGCCGTAGACCGCTGAGTTGTCGGTCATTGTGCGTGACATCGACTCGGACGTTGCGTCGCAAGAAATCGCGCCGGGGACTTGTGCGGCAACAGATTCCTCCACAACGACCGGTTCGCCGGGATGTTGCGTTTGCATATAGCGGAGGAGCAAGCGGGTGATGTCGAGCGGCGCTATGATTTCGCCCCGTTCGTCCAACACGTGACAGGTGCGGGCATCGTCTTCGATAAGGAGTCCCAAATGCGCGCGGTGTAGCCGGACTTCATCGGCGAGCAATTTATGGTCGGCATCCCCGGCAGCCAGTGAACCGCGTTGCCGTAGCGAGGTCTTGGTGAAGAACAATTCGCAGGGGAGTTTTTCAAAGGTGCGGGTGAGCAGATCTCCGACCAAGTCGCTGCAACAACCGCAGACCACTTTGAGTGGTCGTAGCGCGTGAAAATGTTTTCCCAGTGCGGCTTCGTAAGGGAGGGCAGCATGAAAGGCGCGCAGTTGTCCGGCTTGGCGGCTTGGTCGCGGGTTGGGGCCGTCGGCCAATTGTTCGATCTCGTTTAATGTCGTCCCGGTAGAGATGGGGACGGCGCCGGCTGATTCAAAATCCAATCCGGTCCAGACCGGGCTGCAGCCTGCTCCGGTGACGAAGACGCCCGCAGTGGCTTGCATGTGATTGACGGCGAACGAAAAACAGGGCCGTGTTACTTGACCGACGTCGATCACGCGGCAGCTCATTGTGCGTAGCGCCCGCACCACGCCGACTGCAATATCGGGTGAACTGGGCCGCTCATCGAATCCCACCACCACCATTGGTCCGAGTCTCACCGACGAGATGTCCATCGGTGCGTGCAGTCCTTCGCGGGCTTTGAGCGGTGAGCTGCGCCACAACAGTCCCGCCAACCCGGCTGCATAGGCGGCTGCGCGTTCGCGGTTGAGTTCGTTGAGGTAAATACCGCGAACGCCTTCGTCGGTGAGCAAGCTGTCGCGATGAATACGGTTTTCCGTTTCCTTGAGATGCACGACGGTTCGCGGTGGGATTTGTCCCGTATCGTGACGATGCACGCATTCGCGGCAAGCGGGATAAAACGCCGACAGCCGCGCCAGATGCACCGATTGTGAAATCAATCCCCGTTCGCCGGGGCATTGGTATTTCGTGGTTGGCTCGGTTGTGGGCATCGGAGTCGCTGTCTTATAGTCTGGGAGACTGCTGGGAACGCCGGGAACTGTAGGCGAAACGAAAATCAGCGGTCAAGCAGAGTTTTTTTACCGAGAGGGGATTGGCACAACAAGATGTCCGACGCACACCGCATGCATCTCAAAGGTCCGTGGCAATATCGCTTGCTTGATAGCGACAGCGAGGCGAACGTGCTGGCTGCTGAGGGCCGCATTAAAATGCCGGCCAGTTGGCAGGATTGTTTCGCCGATTATCGGGGAGGGGTGCGGTACGAACGACATTTCAATTGCCCGACCAACCTCGATCCGCACGAGCGGGTGTATGTGATTTTTGAAGAAATCGGTGGTAACGCGACCGTGCGGTTGAATGAAACGCAGTTGGGCACAGCGGGGGGCGGACCAGCGGGGCCGTTTGAGTTTGAGATCAAATCGTTGTTGCAGCCGCGTAATTTATTGACCGTGGATGTGGATTTCCGAGGTGGGAACGAACAACCGGGCGGCTTGTGGGCGCCGGTGGCCTTGGAAATCCGTGGCGGGTGACCCCATGGCCGAGAGTGTTGGCCGAAGGTTCGTTTCACGGATTGCGAAAAGTTGTGTTTGGCCTTCAGCCAAAGCAATCTTTGTCGACCAATTTCCCAGGGCGTTGCCCTGGGCTAAGGTGTGATTGGCCGTTGGCCAAAGGAATTGACTCTGACGAACTCGCAAGAATCACACGCATTTGACATTGCACTGGCAAAGCCAGTGGCACCCAATTGGGATAGTAAATCTTGATGCACAACCCGGGAGAACGCCCTAGTTGCAGGAGCAGCCTGTCAGTTAGGCGGCGGCTTCGATGGATTGATTTTGCTCGGTGTGTGCGAAATAACCGATGGCGATGGGGGCGTCTTGGTTGTCGTGCATGGGGCGGGTTAGTTCGATGCGGGCGCCGTGGGGGAAGACAGCGGCGACTTTGATGCGGACTTCTTCGCCGTTGACTGTTTCGCATTCGATTTGCGGCGCGACGGGCAGGGGGGGGCAAAAGGTGAGGTGTACGTTGGCGCGGTTTTGTCCTGCGGCGAATTTGGCGACGGTGACCCCTTCGACGGTGACGCTGCCATCGTCGGCGTCGCTACGTGTCATCCATTGGGAAACTTCAGGGGCGTGCCACGGCATGTCTTCGTTCTCCGTTTCGATGGGGCCTGCGGTGGGAATCGTTCCCGCGAGTCGTGCTTCGAGCTGGGTGTCGATGTCGCTCTCAGCGACGTTGTCAACGGCGACAGGTTCGGTTTTGGCGTCCAGGGTTTTGGGGATGGCCACTTCACGGGTGTTTTGCTGTCGGTGTCGAAACGTTGTTTCCAACGCGAACACCGCGACCACACTCACGCAGACCACGGTGGCTGAAAACCACCAGGCGCTGGCGGCACTGTCGGGGATCACGATGAGTAGCACCATGAGGGGGAAGAGTGTCAGGAACGCCGGCAGGGCGCCCCATAACCAGTGCTCGCCGCGAAAATCGAGTTGATGAAACAATGCGTTGGAGCCGAGCCCCACGGCGGTTAATAGTACGGCTGTTGCGCAGACCACCGCAGTGGGCGGGGCAGCGGAAAATGCGCCGGCTAACCAGCGGGCGAAGATGGTTAAGGCCATCAAATTGAGCCCGCACCAAAACGTGCCAGCCACGGCTGACTTCCAAGTCAGCCATCGCTCGCGTCCGTCGATCAACTGTCCGATAAACGCGCCCATCCCTCGCCTCCGTGGTTGTGGATGTGGAAGTTGTCAAACGCGGCAGCCGGCCGTTCAACGGCCGGGATTTACTCAATTGTTGGGTGCCACTGCTGGCTTGTCCAGCAGTGTTTTTGTCTGTCACGCGGTTTGCACTGGCGGGCAAGCCGCCAGTGGCACCCTTATTCAGGGGGCTGCTATGCGCCAGCAGCGCTCTTTAGGTCAGCGGCTTTGTCTGTGGCTTCCCAGGTGAAATCAGGATCGTTGCGTCCGAAGTGTCCGCCGGCGGCTGTTTTGCGGAAGATCGGTCGTCGTAGGTCGAGGTATTCGATGATACCTTTGGGGGTGAGCGGAAACAGTTCGCGAACAGCGGCGACAATTTTTTCTTCGGGAACAGTGTTGGTACCGCCGGTTTCGACATGCACGCTGACCGGATCGGCGACGCCGATGGCGTAGGCCAATTGCACTTCGCACTCTTTGGCCAAACCGGCTGCGACCACGTTCTTGGCGACGTGTCGTGCCATGTAAGCAGCGCTGCGATCGACCTTGGTGGAGTCTTTTCCGCTGAACGCGCCCCCGCCATGCCGTCCCCAACCGCCGTAGGTGTCGACGATGATCTTGCGGCCCGTCAATCCGGTATCACCGTGCGGCCCACCGACGACGAAACGTCCGGTCGGGTTGATGTGGTATTGCGGTGTTTTCTCCATCAGCTCCGCCGGGATTTCCTTGGCGATAATTTCGGAGATGACGAAGTCGCTGATTTCGCTTTGTTCGACGCTGTCGGCATGTTGTGTGGAAACGACCACAGCGCTGCAGCGGACCGGGCGGCTGCCGTCGTATTCGATCGTGACTTGGCTTTTGCTATCGGGCCGCAACCAATCCACGGCTCCGTCGTTGCGGGCCTGGGTGAGGCGATTCAAGATTCGGTGCGACAGCGCGATCGGCAGCGGCATCAATTCAGGGGTTTGATCGCAGGCATAGCCAAACATCAACCCTTGGTCTCCGGCTCCGTCGCGGTCGACGCCTTGGGCGATGTCTCCGCTTTGGCTGTGCAGTGCCAAAAAGATACGGCACGATTCCGCATCGAAGCCGATGTCGGTGTCGGTGTAACCAATATCGCGACAGACGTTGCGGACGATTTCTTCGTGGTGAATGTCGGCATTGGAGGTCACTTCGCCGGACAGGACCACCAAGTCCGTCGTGCAGAGTGTTTCGCATGCCACGCGCGAAGCGGGATCCTGCTCGAGCAGGGCGTCCAGGATGCCGTCGGAAATTTGGTCGGAGACTTTGTCCGGGTGTCCGTTGCTGACCGATTCACTGGTAAATAAGTAGTTGGCCATGCGGCACTCCGTAACAAAAAGCGTTGTGGTGAATTATTTGGGGGGAAGTGGGTAAGTTCAGTGACCGAGTCGAGCCTTGCTCAAATAAGCCGATTTGGAGCCACTGATATTGTTGAACTTATCCGCGGATCGTTTTCTTGTCTGAGCCACCGTATCGTCCGATATCGGGGCCGTAGAAAGTTGGCCGATTGTAGGGAACTTTTGCAATGGCAACAACTGACCCCGGCGAAACTGGGGCTAGTGAAAAGGAGAATTAAGCCGCCCGCTTGCCGGATCGGGCTTCGCAGGATGCCGTTTTCGGCAAGACCTGGGATATCAAAGCGACGGTTCGGGTGGTGGCTCCCTGTTGGGCTAAGACCAATTGTTGAGCGCGGCGACCCATCTCCAGTCGCGTGGAACGGGATTGCAGCAGCGCCTGGACGCGCGTCGTCAATTCTTCGGCATTGTGGACAACGGCAGCGGCGTCGTTTTTCAGCAATATCTCCACAACATCACGGAAATTGCGTGTGTTGGGGCCGAACAGGACCGCTGCTCCATAACCGGCCGGTTCGATCATGTTTTGCCCGCCCCGTTTGGTCAGGCTGCCGCCGACGAATGCAATATCGGCCAAGCCCCAACAGGCGGAAAGCTCGCCCAGGGTGTCTAATAAAAGTACCGGAGAAACGTTGGCGGAATCGCCGCCAGTCGAATCGCCACTGGTTACAGTACTGCGGCGAGTCAACGCGAAGCCTTGCGATTGGACCAAGCGGGCGACCTCTTCGAATCGTTCCTTGTGTCGTGGAACCAGGATCAGTCGCAGCTGGGGGACGCTCTTGCGAATTTCCCGGTAGGCTGCCAAGGCATAATCTTCTTCGGGCGATTGGGTGCTTCCGGCGATAAACACCGGTGCGTCGTCGGCAATCGCAAAGGCGCGGCGGATTTCGGTGGTTTGGGGATTGTAGCGGTCGGTTTCGACGGCATCGAATTTAATGGAGCCAGTCACGTGCACGCGTTCGGGTGGCGCACCGAGTGCGCGCATCCGCTGGGCATAGATTTCGTTTTGGATCGCAAATGTGTGCACGCTTTCCAGTAGTCCGCGTACGAGGTAACAAAAGCGGGTATAACCGCGGAAACTGTTGGCGCTCAAGCGGCCGTTGATCAAAATCACCGGGACATTGATGCGATCCGTTTCCAGGATCAAATTCGGCCAGATTTCCAATTCGACCAACACCACAGCCACAGGGCGGAGTCGACGGAAGGCCCGTCGGACGGACCAAGTGAAGTCGAATGGAAAGTAGCAGACGGTATCGTCGGGGAATGACTTGTCGGCGACGTCGCGGCCGGTGACCGTGGTTGTGGTGATCACGAAATGGTAGTCGGGATGTTGGCTGCGCAGAGCGGCGACGACCGGTCGGAGCTGCATGACTTCGCCCACACTGACGGCGTGCAGCCACAGACAGGGCTTGTTGTCCTTGGGTTGGGGCACGCAGCCCAACAAGCGTTCATTCCAGCCGACGCAGTATTTGCCTTGAGTCAGCATTCGCCACAGGACGATGGGCGAGATGATAACCAGCATCGTCAAATACGTGAGATTCAGCGACCAACTTTTCAGATGATTCAGCAGCCAACCTGGCACGGGGCATCCTTTCCCGATGGTGGAGCGAATGGATTGTTTGGCAAATCTTCCCGGCAAAGCCGAGGAGGGGAGAGCCGTTTGTTATTTGTGCATGCAACAGTTTTTGAATTTTTTGCCGCTGCCGCAGGGGCAGGGTTCGTTGCGTCCGACCCGTTTTCCGTGGTTGCGAATCGGTTCGATGGCTGTTTGTTCTGAACCGGCATTTTGGCCGGGACTGTTGTCCGCCTCCGGTGTGGGGGCTGATTCATGAACGGTCGAAGAGACCTTCCACAGTGAGCCGAGGAATTCCGGATTCGCTTCTTCCAACCGAAAGATCGCATCCGTCACGCGGTCAGCGACGCTGGTCCACATAGTTTCAAAGGCCCGCATGCCTTGTTTTTTGTACTCGACCTTGGGGTCCTTCTGGGCATAACTTTGCAGTCCAATGCCCGACCGCAAGTGGTCCATGTAGTACAGGTGGTCCTTCCAAGCGGTATCGAGCACTTCCAGAATCAGCGCCCGTTCGGCTTGGCTGAGTTCGGGGCGATAACGCTCGTCGATTTTGCCCTGTACATCCCGGCGAGCGTCGCTGCGCGGCAGTGCCTGCAGTTGCGTGGGATCGAGTTCGGCATGCAGTTTTTCCTGCGTCCACTGGGAGAGTTTCTCCAGTGGTTGGATATTTTCCGGCGGATGATCGGGAGCATCGTCGTCGTCGCCGTACGCTTCCTTGAGGATTTCGTCCGCTTCTTCCAGCAATTCACCGTTGCGATAAAACCCGCGGCTGGCGGTGTTGAGGACCTCGACGACTTCGTCGCGGGATTTGCTCTTGATGTCTTCAAAGTCGAGTTTCGACTCGAAGCGTTCATTGGCCCAACTGATTAGGCCTTCGCGGTCGGGACGGTCGTTCGATCCGCGACCGGCGAGGAATTTGTTGATTCCCAGGGTGACCGGGAAGTTGATTTCCTTTTCGTGGTAGAGCGTTTCGAGTTTTTCCAGGATCAGGTCGATTGCGTCGGGAATCTCGATGTCTTTGAACGTTTCGGGATCCATACGCAGGCTGAAGCGATGTTCCAGCCAGCCTGCCAGCGAGCGTTGGCTCCAATCCTCGGAGAGGAAATCCTTGAGCGGTTTGAGGTCAAATCGATCGATGGCCTCATGCGCCCGTTTGAGCAGGTACTCAAACAGGTCATCGCGGCCGACCTTGCGCAATTCGCGGTCGTTGGTGTTCAATCCATAGCGGGCATTGGCCCATTTGGAAATTGTCAGCCAGTTCCATTCCCGTTTGTCTTCGGCATCGTCGGGCAGGTTCTCTTCGATTTGATCTTGAATGAGGACTTCCGATTGCCGTTGAGCTTGATCGGTCACGTAGCTTTCGAAATCGTCCAAATTCATCTGTTTGACGTCGCGGAAGTCGAGATCGACGCCCAACTCCTGACCGGCCCAGACCACTGCGGTTTGGTGTCCGTAGGCGGGGTCGAGGATTTCCGCCGTCATGCTGCGGACTTGGTCGGCGACCATCTCCATGATCAGTTCGCGGCAATTCCCACCGTCGAGGATATGTTGACGATATCCGTAGACGCGTTTGCGTTGCTCGTCCATGACTTCGTCATATTCGAGCAAGTTTTTGCGAACTTCGAAGTTGTATTCTTCGCGTTTTTTCTGAGCACCTTCGACCCGCTTGCTGACCATGCGGCTTTCGATGGCTTCGCCTTCTTGCATCCCTAAGCGGGTTAAAATGTCCTTGACCCAATCGCCGGCGAAGATCCGCATCAGGTCGTCTTCCAACGAGAGGAAGAAGCGGCTCGACCCACGATCTCCTTGACGACCGCTCCGTCCGCGTAACTGCAGGTCAATCCGCCGAGCTTCGTGGCGTTCGGTGCCGATCACGTGCAGGCCGCCGAGTTCGGAGACCTTTTTGCCTTCATCGGCCATGCCTTCGCGCTGGGCGATCTCATTGGCGACCTCTTCAAATTCCGCTTTCGGAACATCCAGTCGTGACTCATATTTGTGCTTGAGCACCTCCCAAGCCATCGCTTCGGGATTGCCTCCCAGGATGATGTCTGTACCACGACCGGCCATGTTGGTGGCGATCGTCACGCCGCCCAGACGGCCCGCTTGGGCGATGATGTCCGCTTCGCGACCGTGTTGTTTGGCGTTGAGGACTTCGTGTTTCACGCCATATTTGCTGAGTTGCCGGCTGAGGAGTTCGGACTTCTCGATCGAGGTCGTCCCGACCAGAATCGGTCGTCCCGTCTTGTGCACTTCGCGGATTTCCTCGCCGATGGCGTGGTATTTTTCCTGGTCGGTGCGGTAGATCATATCGGGCGAATTGATTCGCTGCATGGGGCGGTTCGTCGGAATCGCCACGACGTCTAACTTATAAATTTTCCAGAATTCGCCCGCTTCGGTCATGGCCGTTCCGGTCATGCCGCCGAGTTTGTCGTACAGTTTGAAAAAGTTTTGCAGCGTGATCGTGGCCAGGGTCTGGTTTTCTTCCTTGATCTTCACCCCTTCTTTGGCTTCGACCGCTTGGTGCAGCCCGTCGCTCCAGTTCCGTCCCGGCATCAGGCGCCCGGTGAACTCGTCGACGATGACCACTTCGTCTTCCTGCACCACGTAATTGGTGTCTCGTTTGTACAGGAAGTGCGCCTTGAGCGCGTTGTCGATCAAGTGCGGCCATTCCATGTTGCCGGTCGTGTAAAAGCTTTCGACACCAGCCAATTCTTCGGCCTTGCGAACACCTTCGTCGGTTAGATGCGCCGAGTGTTCCTTTTCCTTGACCTCGAAGTGCTCACCCTTTTTCAATTGAGCGGCGATGCGGTTGGCTTTGGCGTATTTGGTGACGTCGTCATAAGCCGGGCCGGAGATGATCAATGGCGTCCGGGCTTCGTCGATCAAAATGTTGTCGACTTCGTCGATCACGGCGAATTGCAGCGGGCCTTGCACCTGCAGACTTTTCGTCGGTTTCATGTTATCGCGGAGATAGTCGAAACCGAATTCGTTATTGGTTCCGTAGGTGATGTCACAGGCATAAGCGGGTTGCCGTTCGTGCGGGTCCATGCCCCCTTGAATGGCGCTGACGGTCAGTCCGAGTCCTTGGTACAGCGGCGCCATCCATTCCATGTCGCGCAGCGCCAAGTAATCGTTGACGGTGATCACGTGGACGTGGCCGGCGACCGCGTTGAGCGAAACCGCCAACGTGGCCACAAGCGTTTTTCCTTCACCGGTGACCATTTCGGCAATGTTGCCCTTGTGCAGGACGTAACCGCCGATCATCTGGACGTCGTAGTGCCGCATCTTCAGGATGCGGACGCCCACCTCGCGGACGCGGGCAAACATCTCGGGTAACAGGTCATCGAGCGTTTCTCCCGTTGCCAGCCGAGCGCGGAAATCGACCGCCGTTTGCTTGAGTTGTTCGTCGGTTAGTTTCTGGACTTCCGGTTCCAGTTTGTTGATCGTGTCCAGCAAGGAACCAGGGACGATCGTGGTTTCCTCGCCCCGGCGGTCAAAGCCGAGTCGACGCATTTGTCGATCGTTGGAGGAACCAAATAGCCGGGTATATAAACCCAGAAACCATCCAATGAAGCTACTAACCGACTCACCGATTTTATCTAAAAATTCCATAGCTCTGCCTATCAAGCCGCGTTGATGCGACCCCGTGTCTCGGAAAGTGCGAGCAAACCCATCGCGCCGCCAGCGCGAACAAATCACGCCGGGAAACGCTAATTTCTTGTAAATTCTCTGCAGCGCGAAGTTTATATCTTGCCGCTCGCAGGGTCAATGCCGTCACTGGCGGCCAGAATTTGCCGGGATGCTTGTCCGCACCGACATTGGATTTTGACACGCGGAACCCTAGAATGACCGGCACTTGGGAAGCATCTCAAAACATGGTCCCAGCCCATGGCAGAGGGCCTTCGCACACTTGTTCCCTCCAGGGCACCGACATGTCTGAAGCGGAAAAATACCAAACCGGCGACGCTCCCGGTCCTCTTACGCACGCCGATGAAGTCATCATCAGCAGCGATACTCGCCGCGAAAACCGTGTTCCTCCCGGCCAAACCCGCACGCGCAAATGGCCCGTTTTGCATTACGGCCGGGTGCCAACCATTGAATTGGACACTTGGGAGCTAACCATCGATGGCCTCGTTGACCGGCCGTTGACGTTCTCGTGGAGCGAATTTGAAGAGTTGCCCCGTGCGCAGGTTTTCTCCGATTTTCATTGCGTGACCACCTGGTCCCGACTGGGGAATCTGTGGGAAGGTGTTGCTGTGCGGGAGCTGATGGACCGCGCCGGAGTGCAATCGGCGGCGCGATTCGTGGTGGCGCACGGTTACGACGATGGTTGGACGACCAACATGCCGCTGGAAGATTTTCTCTCGCCTGATGCGATTTTCGCCGACCGGCACGACGGCCAACCACTCAGCGCCGACCACGGCGGCCCGCTGCGTCTGGTGGTTCCGTTATTATATGCTTGGAAAAGTGCCAAGTGGCTGAAGCGGATTGAACTGGTCGCCGAGGACCGTCCCGGATTGTGGGAGCAAGCGGGCTATCACAACCACGGCGACCCCTGGACTGAAGAACGTTTCGGCGGCTAAATCCTAGTCGTCCATCATTTCAACACATTTCAAAAACCCCAATGGAGCGATCCCATGACTGTGCAACCCATTCCCGATGGCTATCACACAGCGACCCCGTACATGATCGTCGACGGCGCCGGTGAGGCGATCGCATTCTACGAGAAGGCGTTTGGTGCAACGGAATTGATGCGGATGCCCGGCCCGGATGGAAAAATCGGGCACGCCGAAATTCAGATCGGCGATTCGCGGATCATGATGTCCGATGAATACCCCGACATGGGATTCCGCGGCCCGAAGTCTTTGGGGGGAGCGGGCATCAATATGATGTTGTACGTCGAAGATTGCGACACACTCTTTGCCCAAGCCATCGCCGCCGGCGGCAAGGAACTCCGACCCTTGGCAGATCAATTCTACGGTGACCGCAGCGGAACGTTAGAAGACCCCTTCGGGCACGTCTGGACGGTCTCGACGCACAAGGAAGACCTGACCATGGAGGAGGTTGCGGCGCGGATGCCCGATGGGGATTAGTTTCGCGGTGCACATTGTGATCACGGGGTGGCAGCGATTGTGAAACAATCGGTGTGCCGCAGGCACAGGACGCCGCAATTCGGTGGTCCTCTGAGTGAGAACCGTCGAGATTCAGGCAACGCGTCAATTGCGGCTTCTTGCCGGCTGCGCCGGCCCCGATTGCGTTGCAATCGCGGCTACCCATTGGGCGTGGCTTGCTGTGTACGACCGCAAGCGGTCGGTTTGGGATTTTTAGTTGGCGGACGGTGGGTGGATGACGTCCGCCAGTTGCGTCGCCATGGTTTTTACTGTCTCCGCTTGCTTGGGGTTGCCGGCGAGGTTGATTGTTTCTCGTGGGTCTTCTACGTGATCGTACAGTTCCCGGGCGGTGACTTTGCCGGTTTTGAAATCTCGCCATTCGGTGTAGCGGTACCGGTTGTTGCGGACGGAGTAGCCCATGATTTTCGGGGGCTTGCCGCGGGTGTAGGCGGGGCGGGGGTGTTGGGTGTAGGTGGCTGGTTTGACGGTGGTTGCTGTGCCGTCGAGCAGTGGTTTGAGGCTCATGCCTTCCAGGTTGTTGGGGGCGGGCAGGTTGCAGAGTTGAGCCAGGGTGGGATACAGGTCCAACAATTCGACCAACGCCTCGGTGCGCTCGCCGGCGGTTTTTTGCTCGGGCAAGGAGATGATTAGCGGCACGTGGGCGTCGAGTTCGAAGTTGGATGTCTTGCCCCACAGGTCGTGTTCGCCCAGATGAAAACCGTGGTCGGACCAGAACACGACGATTGTTTTTTCGCGCAGGCCCAAACGGTCCAATTCGTCGAGCACCTTGCCGATTTGCGCATCGACATAACTGATGGCTGCATAATAACCGTGCCGCAACTTGCGGGTTTGTTCATCCTTCACGGCACCTTCGAATCCTCGCAGCAATTCATGGCCGTCGTGCATGGCAATCGCCGGGACGTCGCGGGGGGCGTCGGGGTTGATTGGCAGTGAAATGTCGCTGAAGTCGTACATGTCCCAGTATTTTTTCGGCGGATTAAACGGCAGGTGCGGTTTCCAAAATCCGACGGCGAGGAAAAAGGGTTCGTCTTTCAGTTCTTGCAGTGCCTCGACGGCTAGATTGGCGACACGGCCGTCGAAGTACGCCTCGTCGGGAACGTCGCGGTTCTCAGCACGGGGGACGCCGGCTGTATCGGGCGGAAGGTCCCCGTCGACCTGTGCCTTGTCCATGCCGTGCGACGCATAGTGCATGACCGCCGGGACGCTCCAGGAAGCGGCGTCACCTTTGTAATCATCCTGCCGCCAATTGTGAAAAATCTTGCCGACGTCCCGCGCGTGGTAGCCGTTGTTTTTAAACAGTTGCGGCAACGTGACGATGTCGGGATGATGTTTGCGGAAATGCGTGGGTAGGTCGGTCACTCGCAACGTGTCGGGCCGCAACCCAGTCAGCAGCGAGGCCCGCGACGGATTGCAGAGCGCCTGTTGGCAATAGGCCCGTTCGAACAGCAAACCGCGTTGTGCCAACCGGTCAATGTTGGGCGATTTCACCGGAGCATTGCCGTAACAGCCCAGTTCCACACGCATGTCGTCGACGGCGATGAAGAGTACGTTTGGGCGTTCGCGGGACTCATCCGCGGCAAGTACAGCCTCGATGAAGGTCAATACTAGCAACATGGAGACCAAGGATGTTAACCAATTGCGACACGTGTGCATAATCGAGTCTGCTCCGTTCTTATTTCGTCGTCAAGAAGTCGATTAAGGGACTGTAACAGAAAAATCCGCAGTGGCCCACCATGTGGCAACGTTGTGTATGCCACTGGCCATTAACCAGATGCCAAGTGTCACCGCAGCGCCAATACTCATAATCGTGCGGGGGGCATTTCTATAAATCAATCCGACGATTTGATCGTCGATCACGTTGGTTAATTTGTCGCGGATTTCAATGAGATCGATTTCAGGGCCGTCACTGATGAGGGCGGCTTGAATGATCACCACCTTGACCACAGTCCAGATGATCGCAGCTTGGATTTTTCGCATCAACCAGCGAACCAAGCTGGGGAGAGCGGATTCGATACGTTCGCTGCGGAGCAGCTGTTCCCCGGCGGCAGTTAGGCGGCTTTTTAATTCATCGCGGCTGACTCCGTGTAAGGCTTGTGTCATGGCGGAGCTGCCGGCGGGGTTCTCGTCTGTGATGCCCAACATAATGTCGAAAAGGCTGTTGAAGACTTTCCGGCCGATACCAAATTGTTTCACGGCCTGGTAAAACGTTCGCGCGATTGTCAGGCGCACTGCTACAAAAACGGCGAACACCGTCGTCACCACCAGTGACAAGACCACGGCGATGATGCCGGGAAGGATCGAACCGTCATCGGCCATGTAATAAGCGAAGAGGGCCATCAACAAGCCGTACCCTACTGCGGTTAACAACGCCGCCCACGCGAACGTCTTTAGAGCCAATCCAACCAGTCCCAGCAGATCGCGAAAAGTGTCGTGAACGATTGGCATGGGTTAACCCTTTCCGTTTCCATTCGAGGTCTTCTGCTGGTCGCCTCCGTCGCCAGTCGCGGTTATTGTAGCAATTTGAGCAGGATTCCATGCGCGTCAGTTTTTCTTTAGGTCCACAAACCATCACTGGATGAGCGAATCTAAAAGCCTGACCCGCCGATCGCTCAGGGCAAGCGGCCGCTCTTGTTATGCTTGCAAGATTCTGTTGCTTCGCTTCGCTATGAAGGCCCTGGACGGTCCGTTTGCGGAAAGGATGTGCTTCGCGATTATTTTGCGATTTGGTAACAGATGCTAAGTTGGACGATTGAATCGGTTGATGCGGTGAACTACACTGCGCGTGCTAGCGAGGATGAATAAAATGTACTGGTTTGCTGGCGATACGGCAAAGCACGCGTTAAGGGAGGAACAGTTGCGCTACGGTAGGTTGTGGTGTCTAAGTCATGTTGCTCGGAATTGACCGTGTGGCGAATACTGTGCGGAGGCTTTTCCCAGGATGGGGGGGAGTCCGATCCCACGACGGGATAGCCCTCAAAGTGCTTTTGGGCGCAGACAGGGCGAGTAATCGTTTTTTTTGTCACCACCGATACCGTTTCCGACGAGATGAACCGCTCGCGGGGGATCTCGTGGAAACCCTCGTAAAGGCTGGTCGATTCAGCATGTGGGTGATTGATGTCGACAAGGTTGTTGGCAATTGAGATCACAAAAGCCCCTATGACTGAAACGAAGACGATTGCACGGTTTTTCCGTTCTCAGGAACGGTGGCCGTCTCAAAACGTTGATTCCAGCCGATGCTGCACGACACATTGAATTTCAACCTGACGATGAATACGTTTTATTTTTGCCATCGGCAGTCGTGAATTTTCCATCTATGCAATCCATTCAGTCACTCAGTCATGTATGACGGGGCCGACGGGTTCAGCCCGATGCTTTTAACGGAGTCAAGCACTATGAAGAAACCTTCTGATCAGATTTCACACGGCCATTCACGTTCCATTCCGCGAACATTCATTTTGGCCACAGCCGGGATCGCGATTCTCGGTGTTTGTGCGACCGTCAGTTTGGTGGCACAGGATGAAACCACAACTCCGGCCGAGGTTCCCGAAGAACTTCAAGCCGCGCTCGTTCCATTGGATAACAATTGGAAGCAATGGTCGGACGAGGTCGGGGCTGAAATCGCGGCACTGTATGCCGCGGACAAAGGAGACACCGCTGCGCTGCGGCAGCATGTCAAAACGCTCAACAGTCGGATGGCTGTAGTCAAACAGGCATTGGCGGATCCCGCCTATCGTTCAATTGAAGCGCCGCTTCGCAATCTGTATGGCCAACTCGGCCGACGGTTGAGCATCATTGATGCGGCGTTGGATACCTTAGAACTGACACCGGAAGCCCGTACGGCTCGGTTGGACAGTTTGGGCAAAAGTGTAACCTCAGCGCTGAACGCTTTGGCCACACAACTCAAAGAAATCAAAAACGGCGAGAGCTGGTTGGTCTATTTGAATGCTCCCAAGATTCGTGCATCGCTGAAAGCGGGTGGCCCGGAAGCTGCGACGGTTTTGGCCGACGTGGGCAAACGGTTTGCCACCGCCGAAGCCAGTGACGATGCCACCGTTCGCGATTTTGTCAGCGGCGGAAAATTCCAGTCGCTCAAAGCCGCAGCGGAGAACTACGTCGAGTACTCTGCCAATCCCAACACGACCGCCAATGCCGACAGCACGGGCGATGACCTGCTGGCATTGTTTCAAAGTTTGGATGCCTACGAAGCTCAACCCGATTCCGGGGCCGCGGCAAAAATCCGCGAAGCACACAACCGTTTGCGAGCCGGTACGATTGACGGTGGTGCACGGATCGAAGAGGCACTGCGGGCGAACTACTTCAATTTCAATGTCCGCGTGATTGCCTCTGAGCCGTTCGTCAACAAGTTTGTCGCTGAAGCGCGTCAGGAAAATGGCCCGGTACGGGACTTTATCTTGGGAGCCCAGGTTAGCGGCAGCCAGGTGACGGCAACGGATGTCTCGTTCGATTTCAAACCGGACCCGACCAGAGTACGGTTTAACATCAAACTCGCCGGGCGGATCAACTCCAACACGCAGGGTGTGACCGATCAAGCGACGATCTATACGCACGGCACGCATTACTTCTGGGCGAATAAGCCGGTGCTCTTCGATGGCGATCTGTTCTACACAGAAAACGCTGATATTGCTGTGAATGCCAACAACCGCACTGTGGGTGCCAGCACCAACTTCAGCAACATCCCGATTTTGGGTGGAATTGCCGACAACATTGCCGTTGGTGAAGCTCAGAAGCGAAAAGGGCAGTCCGAGGCGATCGCCCGTGGTCGCGTGAGCAGTCGTGTGATTCCTCGATTGAATAGCGAAACCGATGCCCGCTTCATCGCGGCGAATGCGGACATGGACGAAAAAGTCGACAAACCGCTGCGTGAATTGGGACTGTTCCCCGACGCCAAGTCGTTTCGCACGACCGAAGACGACGTCACCATCGAAGCACGGTTGATGGAATCGGGCGAATTGGGAGCCGGATCTCCTTATGCCGTTTCCGCTCCGGCCAATGGCGCGCTGATTCAACTCCACGAAACGTGGATCAACAACAGCGTCGATCGTCTGGACTTGGCCGGCAAAACGATGAACGAAGACGAGTTGAAAACCTTGTTCGAAACGCGTCTCAAAAAACTGTTGGGAGACGACTTCAAATTCCCTGAACCTAAAAAAGGCGAGGATGATTACGAAGAAGACGAGAGCGGCCCGGCGACGTTGATTTTCGCCGACCAAGATCCGATTCGTATTCAGGTCAGCAATAACCTGTTGATCATCCGTATTCGTGCGGGAATCCAACGTGAAGACGACGATGACATTCCGACCCAGGAAATTACCATCGAAGTCAAGTTTACGGTCGAGGGAGATTCGATTCAGATTGAGCGCGAAGGGGGGATCCGTGTGGTGCCGGTCGAATCACCCGACAGCCGCCTGAAACAACTCGGTTTCGCTTCAGCGATGCGGGGGATTTTCCAACGGGCGACACCTCCACGAACGGTTAAGCGACAACGTGATGTTCAGTTTGAGGACAAACAAGTTCCGTTGAACATCTCAAATGTCGAGGCGCTTGACGGTTGGATCACGATTGAAGTCAATTGATGGTTTTGACACGTCAACGTGAACCATGAAAAACGAAAAAGCCGTGGCCGCAGGGTCGCGGCTTTTTTCGTAGGTGTGGCTGCCTGCGAAAAATCGCTCCAACCCGCTTATCCCATAGCCTCTTCGGGACCGATAATGAAATAAGCGAGCGTTGTTGGTCACCTTACAGTGTGACTTCTGGCGCTGTTCTCTCAAAACGGCGGATTGGGCCGATCCGTTCCTGTCACAAGTCCGTTTGCTTTTTCTATCGGGTTTCGTATGGCTTCCACCGTTAATTCCAGGGTAGGCAAGGGCACGGCGTCGCCGGAAGAGCGTCGCGCATTCGTAGCGGATTTGCTGCCGGAGGAATTTGTGCCGTTGGAGTTTCTCGGTGGAGGGGCGATGGCCGATGTGTGGCGGGTAACGCATCGCGTATCCGGCGAAATGTTTGCGCTGAAGATGTTGCGCGCGGACTGGGCCGACTATACGGTCACGCAACGGTTGTTGGAAAACGAAGCCGAAGTGGGCGCGGCGGTGAATAGCCGGTACGTCGTCAAGGTATTTGCGGCCGACCTCGAGAGCTCGCCACCCTACCTGCTGATGGAATGGTTGGATGGAGAGATCCTGGAAAACGTACTGCGAGAGCAAGGGAAACTGGCCTACATCGATGCGCTGTGGATTGCCCGCCAATGCGCCGAGGGGCTGGAAAGTCTGCGACAGGCCGGTTACACCCACGGTGACATCAAGCCCGCCAACTTACTGCTCGCACCGGATGGAAGTTTGAAGTTGCTCGACTTGGGGTTCGCCCGTCGCTGTCGAAAAATTGACGCCGATCAAATTCCCACGGTCGACATCCTGACCGGCACGCCGGAGTATTTGGCGCCCGAAGCTCTTTCAGCAGAGCCGAGTTGGGGAGTCGCTCGCGACATCTATAGTTTGGGAGTGACGTTGTTTCAAATGCTGACCGGCCGCTTGCCGTTTCAGGCACAGCAGCCGGGTGACCTGTTGCGGAGCCAGCTGGGGGCAACGCCGCCGAAGGTCCGTCAATTCGCCGCCGACGTGCCGCGTGAGTTGGAAGAATTGGTCGCCGCCATGTTGGCCAAACAACCGGTCCGCCGCCCGCAATCCTTGGAGCGACTGATCCGTGTGTTGATGGAATTGGAATTGGCCAACATTTCCAGCAACAGCGCCGCCGCTTAAGCGTTTGTTTGAGTTGCTGGCTCGGACAAAAAACCGGTGCAGCAAGTCAACGAAATCACGGCACATCCCTCTACAACCGCGCAGATTTTGAGAAATGCGTGTATGATAGTCCATGACATTTTCAGCGGCAGCGGCCGACTTGGCGATCCTGGAAGGCGCTGCCGGAATGCGTGAGTGGATGGACGTGGGATGGCTGTGTGGACGATGCAATGGCTGCGGCGCCGTTTGTGCGGAGCGTCGATTGGGCTGTGGATGATCGCCTTGCTGTTGGGGTGTGCGACGGAACTCTGCGCGGATGATGCGGCGGGGCCGGTCGATTTCAACCGCGACATCAAGCCGATTCTTTCGGACCGCTGTTATACCTGTCATGGTCCCGATGAAGAACAACGGCAAGCGGAATTGCGTCTCGATCGCCGCGAGGGATTGCTGGCGACCGTTGAGGCGGGCGAAGGGACGCATGTCGTTAAGCCGGGCGACCTCAGCAACAGCGAAGTTTTTTTGCGGATTACTAGCGACGACGAAACCCTGCGCATGCCGCCGGCCGATGCGAATTTGGATCTTACGCCGGGCGAAATTGATCTGATCAAACGCTGGATCGAACAAGGAGCGGTCTGGGACAAGCACTGGTCGCTACTGCCCATCGCAAAGGTGGCGGTCCCGGAGATTGCCGATTCTTCCTGGCCGCGCAATGCGATTGATCACTTTGTCTTGGCCCGTTTGCAGCGAGATGGTCTTTCCCCTACAGCAGAGGCGAACAAGGAGCGGTTGATTCGCCGACTGACGTTCGACTTAACCGGCCTGCCTCCCACACTGGAAGAGATCGACGCGTTTTTGGCCGATGACTCAGACGAGGCGTATGAAAATGTGGTCGACCGACTGCTGGCGTCCCCACGATACGGTGAGCGAATGGCCGTGGATTGGTTGGATGTCGCTCGCTATGCCGATACCTATGGCTATCAGTCAGACGTCTACCGCGCGATGTGGCCTTGGCGGGATTGGGTGATCAGGGCCTTCAACGAGAACCTGCCCTACGATCAATTTATTACGTGGCAAATCGCCGGCGACCTGCTGCCCGAAGCGACCCGGGACCAAGTTCTGGCGACCGCCTTCAATCGGCATCATCGGCAGACGAACGAAGGGGGGAGCATCGAAGCGGAGTTTCGTACGGAGTATGTCGCCGACCGCGTCGAAACCTTTGGCACCGCCTTTTTGGGGCTGACGCTGCAATGTGCCCGCTGCCATGACCACAAGTACGATGCGATCACGCAAAAGAATTTTTATCAGCTGTTCGGCTTCTTCAATAATATCGATGAGTCTGGGCTATACTCACACTTCACGTCTGCCGTGCCGACACCGGCGCAAATACTACCGACTGACGAGCAGGCCAGTCGTATTGAAACGACACAAGCCGCCGTTGAGGCCGCTGAAACCGAATTGGCGGATCTGGCCGCCGCACGTGAGGCCGCATTTCAGGAATGGCTAGCTCAGACGCCGCGGCCAACCACGGTGGCTGGGTTGATCGGTGATTTTCCTTTGGAAAGTCTCGATGAGAACAAGGTCGCCAATCGCGCCGATGCAGCCCAACCGGGCAGCACTTCCGATGATCCGCAAATCGTGCCGGGCAAAATCGGCAATGGTTTGAAAATGAGCGGCGAAAACAACGTGACCTTCAAACTCGGCGGTGATTTTACCCGCGACGATCCATTTTCGATCGCACTGTGGGTGCAGACCCCCGACGTGAAAGAGCGTGCGGTAATTTTTCATCGTTCCCGCGCTTGGACCGATTCGGGCAGCCGTGGTTATCAGTTGCTGTTAAAAGAAGGGCATTTGAGCGCTGCTTTGATTCATTTTTGGCCCGGCAATGCCATGGGAATTCGCGCCACCAGCCCCATGCCGGTTGGCGAGTGGGTGCATGTGGTCATGGCTTATGATGGCTCCAGCCGCGCCGCGGGACTGAAGCTTTACGTCAACGGTGAACTCGCGGAATGCGAAGTCGTACGCGATAAGCTGAGCAAGGAAATCACCGGGGGCGGCGCGGATACGCTGACGATCGGCCAGCGATTTCGAGATCGTGGGTTTAAGAATGGTTTAGTGGATGAATTTCGAGTCTTCGACCGTCCATTGACACCGTTGGAAGCCGCGGAGATTTACGACGGAGAAACATTGGCCGCGTTTTCTAATGTCGCTGCCGATGAACTGACCGACGCGCAACGTAAGGCATTGTTTGGCTATTACTTGGCCAATCACGACGAGCCGTATCGCGCGAAACTGGCCTCATTACAAAAACTTCGTCGTGAGCGAAGCCAGCAAATCGACCCGGTTCCTGAAATTATGGTGATGCGAGAACTGCCGCAGCGGCGGGCGACGTTTCTGTTGCAGCGGGGGGCGTATGATGCGCCGGGTGCGGAGGTCAAACCGGGGGTGCCGGAAGCGATTTTGCCCTTTCCGGAAAACGAACCGCTCAACCGTTTGGGGCTGGCCCGCTGGCTGACCGATCCGCAACATCCGCTCACGGCGCGGGTGGCGGTCAATCGTTTCTGGCAAGCGATGTTCGGCAATGGTTTTGTCACAACGCCGGAGGACTTTGGCAATCAAGGTGCCGCCCCGACACATCCGCAATTGTTGGATTGGTTGGCCAAACGATTTATCGACACGGGTTGGGATATCAAAGCTCTGCACAAAATGATCGTGATGTCGGCAACCTACCGGCAAGATTCGCGAACGCGCCCGGAACTTCGTCGGGAAGATCCGCAAAACCAACTGTTGTCCCGCGGTCCCCAACAACGACTCTCGGCGGAGATGATTCGCGACAACGCGTTATTCACGAGCGGACTGTTGGTTGAGAAAATTGGCGGGCCCCCCGTGAAACCATTTCAACCTGCCGGATTGTGGAAAGAAAAATCGAGCGCGACCTACACCCGCGACGCAGGGGAGGGGAGCCATCGCCGTAGTTTGTATACGTATTGGAAACGGACCTCTCCGCCGCCCGCGATGCTCACCTTCGATGCCGCGAAGCGCGACGTCTGTGCCGTGAAGCGGCAAACCACCGCTACCCCACTGCAAGCGTTGGTATTGCTCAACGACCCGCAATACGTTGAAGCCGCCCGCGGTTTGGCCGAGCGGATGCTGCAGGACAAAGACGCAACTCTACAGGATCAACTGGGGCAAGCTTTTCGGCTCCTCACCAGTCGCCGCGCGGCAGAGCGCGAATTGGAATTGTTGTCGCAACTCTATGAAGAACAACTTGCCGAATTTCAAAAACAGCCCGATCAAGCCGCCAAACTACTGGCCATTGGTGACCACCGTAGTGATGAGAAATTAGACCCGGCACAATTGGCGGCGCTGACGGTCGTGGTGGAAACGATTATGAATTTTGATGAGACGGTCACAAAACGATAACAGCCTCAGTCGGCAACCTGGTTCCCAAATTCCATTTGGGAACCCACATTCTCGAAGCTCCGCTTCGAGTCCATAAACCGAATAAACAATCCTAACACCAAACTGAATCGCGGTCAGCGAAGCAGAGCTTCGCGAAATTGCGTTCCCAAACAGAGTTTGGGAACGAGGGGAGATAGAGGAGTTCAACATGCTCAAGCACGATCTCGCTGCCAGCCAACCGGGCCTACTGCAAAACCGTCGGCAATTTTTCTCACGGACCAGCGCCGGCATTGGCGGGATGGCGTTGGCTCAATTGTTGGGGGGTGGCGACTCCGCGATGGCGGCGGATACGGGCGGTGTGTTGCCATCGACACATTTTCCCGCCACGGCCAAACGGGTGATTTATCTGTTTATGAGCGGCGGGCCGTCGCAGTTGGATTTGTTCGACTACAAACCGGTGCTCAATGAACAAAACGGGCAGGAATTGCCGGATTCGATTCGCGGCGGACAACGGTTGACCGGCATGTCGGCCAATCAAGCGACGTTGCCACTGGCCGGATCGGCATTCAAATTCAAGCAACACGGAAAATCCGGCGCTTGGTTGAGCGATTTGCTGCCGCACACGGCGAAGATCGCTGATGATTTGTGTTTCATCAAATCGATGCATACCGAGGCGATTAACCACGATCCGGCGATCACGTTTTTCCAAACCGGTTCGCAGATCGCCGGCCGCCCCTCGATGGGGGCTTGGCTGAGTTATGGATTGGGCAGCGACAACGAAAACCTGCCCACGTTCACCGTCCTGGTGACCAAAGACAAAGGGGGCCAACCGCTCTACGCGCGGCTGTGGGGCAACGGGTTTTTGGAGTCGGTCCATCAAGGCGTGCAATTCCGCGCGGGGGCCGATCCGGTGTTGTATCTGGGAAATCCGGACGGTATCTCCGCTGCTGGACGTCGCCGCATGTTGGACAAATTGGCCGAGCTGCATCGTTTGGAATACGAAAAAAATCTCGACCCGGCGGTGAATGCTCGCATCGCGCAGTACGAAATGGCGTACCGCATGCAAACCTCCGTGCCGGAAGTGACCGACCTCTCCAGCGAGCCTGAGCACATTTTTGATCTGTACGGCCCCGACTCGAAAAAACCGGGCACCTTTGCCGCCAACTGTCTACTCGCCCGGCGATTGGCGGAGCGGAATGTGCGGTTTATTCAACTGTATCATCAAGGCTGGGACCAACATGGCGGCCTGCCGGGTGCGATCAAAAACCAATGCCGCGACACCGATCAAGCCGCGGCCGCCTTGGTCACGGACCTCAAGCAGCGCGGCATGCTCGACGACACGCTTGTCTTATGGGGTGGCGAATTCGGCCGCACGAACTACAGCCAAGGCAAACTGACCGCCGACAACTACGGCCGCGACCATCACCCCCGCTGCTTCACCACCTGGGCAGCCGGCGGCGGCATCAAACCGGGCATCAGCTACGGATCGACCGATGAATACGGCTACAACGTCGCCGAAAACGGCGTCCACGTCCATGACTTCCAAGCGACCATTCTACACCTGCTGGGCATTGATCACCTGCGACTGACGTACAAACATCAGGGTCGGCGGTATCGGTTGACCGATGTGCATGGGGAGGTGGTGGAGCCGATTTTGGCGTGAGGGGATTCACCACGGAGACACGGAGGGCACGGAGGAGAAAGTGTAGTAAAGAGTGGCCGGTGGTCAGTGGCCGGTGGCCAGAGGGGTGGGGGTGAACCTTTTTCTGTGGTTGACGGTCTAAGTTACCAATTCCCCTCGTTCCCAAACTCTGTTTGGGAACGCATTTTCACGAAGCTCCGCTTCGCTGGTTTCGCGGCCGGTATTCCTCGACTGGCAAACGTTGCATGACAAAAGATGCCGCATATTGGATCGAAGCTCGCCAGCGTGTCATTGAGATGCGCCGAATCGACTCGCGCCATGAATTGGTATTTGGTAGCAATGGCCACAAGTATCAATTACTCAAACTTGTTTCTGAAGAACGGTTGTCGGATTTCGAATTGAAAAACGATGTGCAGATTCCCGCTGAATATCGATCGTTCTTAACATCCTTCGGTGCCGGCGGCGCGGGGCCGGGTTACGGCGTCTACGACTTTCGTAAAGACGATTCGGCCGGTGTCGAGGGACGTTTTCATCTCACCGATTCCCAAGAATGGCCCGACGACGATGATGATCCGCTATGGGATTTACCGGGCCTGCTGGACATCTCCACGTCGGGTTGCAGCCATGACTGGTGGATTGAAATCAATGGGCCACAACCCGGGACGATGTGGGTGAACGCAGGGGATCGATTGCTGCGTAGTGATTCATTTGGCACTTGGTACGAGCAATGGCTTGATCGAGTCGAATGGGGCCTTCAGAAATTCAAGCTCATCACCGACATGATCGCTTCCGAAGCAAAGATTTCCGAAATTGCAGCCGAATGTGGTGTTGAGCCTAGGAAGTTCACATGGGATGGACTGGCCTACCTTCGCTTCGAAGGGATTCCAGGCTGCTACCAAGCCAATGGCAACTGCATTTGGTCTTACGATGTAGGCACTAGTTGGATCGCATAACGTGGCGACCTAAACAATTGATCAAGACCAGCGTCATTGACTGTCTTACCATCCGGTCCTGCTTTGCCCCCCTGTATGCTCGCCGTTTAGAAAATCAATCGGCACGAGTTGCTGCACGAGAGAAATTCATGGAGGTTTACTTTGTTTGCAAATCACATAAACAGGTGATTTCAGTCGGTGATGCCGATTTGGCACATAAGCTCGTTTTCCATCACAATTGGGCTTCCTCGTCTGCGATCTTGGAGGCGATCACCCGCTTCATACGCGAACACGTGGAATGCGATGCTGGGTGGATGTCGGAAAAATCACTCTATGATATGGAGTTGTTCGGATATCGACGAGTTGACAATCAATACGGCATTCCGTTCAAAGGACCGGATTATATGACGATTGATGAAGCCACCCAGGCAATGCGTGAAAGGGCAGAGGGCGATGATAGGAAATGACCTAATCTCAAACAGCGTGGTTCGGTCGAGTTCGTCCTTGGTGTCAAACTGCTCTATAGTCGGACCAACCGAAATAATGCATTAGGACCGCGTTCATGAAACTCATCTCGCCGAACACGGCATACATCGAAAGTTACCGCTCAGCCCTGGCGGAGTTCGAGCAATCGGGCATCTCTGGGTTTTGGTATTCATTTGGGGCGATCGATGATCCGGAGGAATACGTTCGCAGCATTGCTCATTACACGCATCGAAGCGGTGCGAGCGGCGGTGCAGTGCCGGCGAGTGTTTATTGGTTGGTGGATGGTGGGGAATTCATTGGGCATACGAGTCTCCGGCATGAGCTCAATCCGGCGCTTGAGCAGCATGGCGGGCACATCGGTTATGCCATCCGTCCGTCGAAACATCGCCAAGGTTATGGGCGAGCGATTTTGGAGTTCGCCCTACCAATCGCGCACTCCTTGGGCATTCCACGTGCACTGGTGACGTGCGCTGCGGGTAATACGGCCTCGCGCAAGATCATTGAAAAGTGCGGCGGTGAATTTTTGGACGAAGTCGATTGGCAGGGGACGACTGTGTTGCGTTTTTGGGTTGAGACTTCGCAATGAAAAATATGATTCGTCTGTGCAGCATCATTTGCGAAACACGAAATAAACCGCACCCGCTAGGCAGAGGGCTGCCCAGAGGTAATCGAGTTTGAGCGGCTGTTTCATGTAGTACAACGAAAAGGGGACAAAGACTGTCAGCGTGATGACCTCTTGCATGATCTTCAGTTGCCCCAGCGAGAGGGCCGTGTAGCCGATGCGATTGGCGGGGACTTGTAGCAGGTATTCAAAAAATGCCAGCGACCAACTGACTAGCACGGCCACGAACCACGGTTTGGTGTTGAGCTCTTTCAGATGAGCGTACCAAGCAAATGTCATAAACACGTTGGAGAGCAGCAACAGAAATACGGTTTTTCCGATCACCAGCATCGGCGGATTTCCTCCGTTCAGTGCATCCCGCAGAGCAGGGCAGCTGTGGGGGCCCGATGGCTGTGGAGATGCAGTCTAGTTGGATTGCGCCGCACAATTGCGGTCGCGTTGTTCAAGGAGCGCTACGTTGACGTTTCACTCTCACCGGCGCTTGTGCGGATCCCCAGCGTAAACAGTAGCGAGACACCCGCAATCACGATGATATACCACGCCGGGGAGGTGAGGTCGCCGGATTGGGCGATGAGCCAGGTGTTGATCAGGGGAGCGGTGCCGCCAAAGATGGCGAGCGTAAGGTTGTAGCCCAGAGCCATGCCGCTGAAGCGGAGGCGCGGTGGGAAGAGTTCGGCCATGGCAACCGCCAACGTGGCTTGCAGCGCGCCGACGAAAACGGCGAAGGCGCTCATGGAGACAATGGTCGCCATTATCGTCCCACCATCGATCCAGCGGAACAACGGGTACGCCGTCAGGACCAGGGCCAGTGAACCGAAACTGAGCACGGACTTGTACCCAATGCGATCGGCTAAGCGACCGAAAAACGGCATCAAGATCAGCATCAGGAGCATGGTCAACGAATTGATCAGCAGAGCGTGTGGGATCGGCGGTTTGACGAAGTGGGTGAGGTAGGTCGGCATCCAGACGAACAGCGAGTAGATCCCCACACCGAGGCTTAAGGAGATTCCCGCCACTTGAAGCACGCGGAACGGCATTTCTTTGACCGCTTGGATCACCGGGCGGGATTCGATTTTTCCGGACGACTGCATGGCGACGAAATCGGAGGTCTCTTCCAGGCCACGGCGCATCCGCCAACCGACGATGCCGATCAACAGGCCGCCCAAAAACGGCAATCGCCAACCCCAGTCGGTAATCTGCTCGGTCGTGAGCAGCATGTGGATCAAGGTGGCCGTCGCCGACCCGAGCAGGATGCCGGCCACCGCTCCGAACATCGTCCAACTTCCCGAAGACGCACGGCGATCCGTCTCAGCGACCTCGACCAGATAGGTACAGGACCCAATGAATTCGCCGCCGACGGAGAGCCCCTGTGCCAGACGCAGAAGCACCAACAGGATCGGCGCCAACAGGCCAACTTGGTCATGCGTGGGCAGAATGGTCATCAAAGAAGTGGGGATCGCCATGGCAGCGACGGACAGCTGCAGGGCGCGTTTGCGTCCTAGTCGGTCCCCCATTTGCCCAAAAAACATCCCGCCAATCGGCCGCGCCAGATAGCCGGCGGCAAATACGCCGAAGGTCTTAATCAGGCCGGACGTCGCATCAGACGACGGAAAGAACTGGCTGCTCATAAAAGGCGCCAGGAAGCCGAACACAGCGAAGTCGTACCACTCCAGGACATTGCCGATCGCACCGGCGAACATTTTCTTTGTGCGGCTGTTGCTCATGGGGACGTCCTTGTGCGAGCCTATTGATTGTGGTGGCGATGAAATGATGTCGCCTACCACGGGTGAGCTTCCATGCGCTGCTGACCGGGGACGCGTGAATCGTCACAGGCCCCCAACTTATCTTACTGGCCGCCAAACTGCCCGAGTTCGTACTTGGCTCCGCGGTAGGCCGAGAGGTAGTTGGCATTTGTGGCGATGGCGGCTTCGAAGTGCTTATTGGCAGCTTCTGTGTTGCCGGCCATCAAATCGCGTTGGCCGATATAGAATTGGGCTTCGCACTGTTGGGCTGCGGAGATACGCTCGTCCTGCACCGCATTGGCGGCGGCGAGCATTTCTTCACCGGTTGTTTGACCTAGCAAAAATCGACTAACAGTGGCCACCCAGCCTTGGGGGCCTTTTCCGGAGTCGAGCAGTGCTTGGAGTTCCGCGTGGGCTTCTTCCGTTTTTCCAGCGCGCTCCAGTGCCAAGCAGCGCCAGACCGATAAATGCAGGGCGGTCGGTTGGAGTTGGAGTGCTTGTTGGAAATCCCGAGCCGATTCGTTGAACTGCTTGGCGAAAAATCTTGCGAATCCGCGGTTGGCGAATGCGGTGGCGTCTTTGGGGTTGAGTTCGAGTTGTCGAGAAAAATCAGCGATGGCGGGTTCGGATTTCCCGAGCGACATGCGGGCTGTGCCTCGCAGGCTCAATGCCAGCGACATCCGCGGATTGAGGCCGACCGCCGTGTTGAAATCAGTCTCGGCCGCTTCGTCTTCCCCTTTGTCGATCAGGCAGAAACCGCGATTGATGTATCCCATCGCAAAGTCACTCTGAATTGCGACCGCTTGCGTAAAGTCGGCAATTGCCTCGTCCAACTGGCCTTGCTGGCGAAGGAAGACGCCCCGTTCGTTGAAGATTGTTGCGCTGCGAGGAAATTCCTGGACAGCGGCGGTATAGGCGGCTGTGGCCCCCGCGACATCTCCGGAGACGGCCAACAATTTGGCCATGTTGATGTGCGACCCCATTTGCTTGGGGTTGTATTTAATGGCTTGGGCATAGTCGGCAATCGCATCCCGTCGTCGCTCGGCTTGCTCGGCACGGAAGGCTCGCAAATCCTCAGGTGTAGCAGCTGTCTGGTCAAACAGCATGGAATCGACGAGGTTGGCTTGCTCGCGTGCGAACGCGCGTTGGTATAGCAGGCTCGACTTGTCGGTTTTATCGACATTGGGTCTCTCGATGATTGTTCCTGCGGTTTTGATCGACGTATCCGCATGGGAGGGTTTTCGTTCCAAAATCGCCAAGCAGGACATTCCGTACAGGTAAGGGATATACAGATTGGAGAATTTGTCATCTCCACCCCGAATCGCCAGGGCTTGGCGGGCATCTTGGATCCCTTCGCGAATCAGCAAGCGATCCGCGGATTGCCGCCCCAATTCGATTTTCGCGCTGGCACGCAGGTAGAAGGAAACGGGATCTTTCGGCTCGACATTCAACACCTGCGTCGCGACCTTAATGGCTTCGCGGTATTGTCCTTTTTGATAGTAGTCAAAGCCGCGTTGACGGATTGCTTCGTGCGGCGACTGAGGTTGTCGAAGGTTGTTGGGTTGTTGAAACGGAAATTGCGCGACTGCTGTCGATTGCAGCGATACCAGGACAATCAACAATGCGGCACAGCGGCCCACAGACATCACACCGAAGTGCCAAGATGGCAGTTGCCGTCGCTTCGAAACACGGAAACCGTCGGTGGATTGTTGAAGATCGTTCATCGAAACTAATTCTTTCCGTGGATTTGGTGACTTGGTCTTATGAGCAACATTGCGGAAGCCGTGGTTGTTGTTTTGTGTCATGCGGCGGCGCGATTGTCAATGCGGCGAGTGATTGCGACGGGTGATAGAATTGAAATATTTAGAAGTCACCGACGAGATCGCTGTGGCAAAGTGTCCTGTAAGCCAAAGAGTGGGAACCGAAGTGGGGCAGGCCGGTGAAGCAGCGTCGGCTGGGGGCTTGGGAATCTCGATTTCCGGGGGGAATTCGTAGGTGGAATAGTCCTAAACTCCTTGACAGTTTGACTTCGGGACATTATTCTCAACGAGTCCTGGAAGGTTTGTGGGATGTCCTGCTGCGTTTTGCGGTAGGGCAAGAGGTCGCGTTACAGCGTATCCCATGACATTTTGAACGAAGTTGTTAAAATTGTTTTGACAGTCACTGCTGCTGGGACACGGTTTTTTTAGCAAAACGGCTGTTGGAATGGGAATCAAAATTGACGTCATTTCCCGGAAATTTCCTCGGGTTTGTAGTAATGAGGAAGTCCGGCAAATGAAGACAAAGAGTCCAAGGTTTCGTGGGATCGTCCTTGCGCGGCCTTTTACTTTGTCTCCATGGGGTTTCGAGAATGTAAGTGTTTAGCGACATCTCTGGCCCGTGCCTTTAAGTCAAAGGCGCATTGTGCGATTTCGGCGACATGTGAGTGTTGTCGCGCGCCGTGCGAAATTGGCGAAGGCGGTGACAAAGTGGGACTCGTGCCCACTTTTTTTCGTTGGTGGGTTTGGAAATGGTGTGAGTTGTCGGAGTAGGGTGTTGCTGTCGTGTGGGGGCGTAGGCACTGGGGCCTGTTTATTAAGGTTGCAGTGTTGGTTTGCTCGGTTTTCCATTGGGATTGCCCGGGACGCACTCACTCGTGATGGGCAGTGTGGCATGAAGCGGCGCGGCATGAAGTGGACGCGAGACATCGTGAGCGACGGCGGGTGAAGATGAACGAAATCGTCGGTACTTCCGGCATTGGGATGGCCCACCGGAGCAAGCGACTGACGAGGAAGGACAAACATGAACGGCCCTGAGCTACTACGAATCGTCGATGCCTTGCATCGCGATAAAAATATCGACAAGGAGATCGTGTTCGAGGGAATCGAACAGGCGATCCTGTCAGCGGCGCGCAAGCACTACGGCGAGGAAGAGACCTTCGAGATCAATATCGATCGTGAGACGGGGGAGTCTTCGTTGAAAATTAATGAAAAGCTACTAGATTCCGACGAACTGGGAGATTTGCTGGGCCGCATTGCCGCTCAAACGGCGAAGCAGGTGATGATTCAGAAGATTCGCGAAGCTGAGCGAGATGCGCTGTTCGACGAATACCAGGAAATGCGAGGGCACATTGTCACCGGCACCATCCAAAGCCTTTCGGGTGGTACGGCTGCGGTGAATTTGGGCAAAGTTGAAGGCATTCTGCCGCGTGGAGAACAGATTCCAGGTGAGTCGCACCGCCCCAGCGAACGCGTTCGGGCTGTGGTGATGGATGTTCGCAAAGCAGGGAGCCGAGTCAAAATTATCCTCTCCCGGACACACGCCGACCTTGTGCGGCGGTTGTTTGAATTGGAGATTCCCGAGATTGGTGAAGGGGTGATCGAAATTCGCTCGATTGCTCGTGAAGCAGGGTATCGTTCGAAGGTGGCCGTCTCCTGCAACGATCAAAAGATCGATTGCGTCGGCGCCTGCGTCGGTGTCCGTGGTTCGCGGATTAAAAATATCGTGGATGAATTGGCCAGCGAGCGGATTGACATCGTCCGCTGGAACGATTCGTTGCAAGTCCTGGTCCCCAATGCCCTGCAACCGGCGGAGGTGGAAAACGTTATCCTGTGCCCCATGTTGGGACGGGTGCTGGTCCTGGTCCGAGATGATCAATTGTCGCTGTCGATTGGCCGCCGCGGTCAAAACGTGCGGTTGGCGTCCAAGTTGGTCGGCTGGGACATTGAGATCATGACCGAGGACGAGTTGAATGATCAATTGGAAAGCTCGGTGATGGCATTTGGGGAGGTTCCCCATATTAGCAATGAGTTGGCGGAAAGCCTGGTTGCACAGGGGTTTTTGAGCTTCGACGACCTGTCGATCATCGAGCCGGACCAGTTGGCCGAATTGGGCGGACTGACCGAAGAGCAGTGCGAAGCGATCGTCGAGTTTGCCGACCAGGAAAGCGAGCGGCTGGAAAAAGAACTACAGAAGCGTCGCGCAGACGCACGCATCGCAGCAGCGGCAGCACCCGCGGAAGCGCCTGCTGATACAGGGACAGCTGAAGTAGCGGAAGTAGCGGAAGCAACTGAGGAAGCAGAAGCAACTGAGGAAGCAGAAGCAACTGAGGAAGCAGAAGCAACTGAGGAAGCAGAAGCAACTGGGGAAGCAGAGACAGCCGAAGCAGCTGCTGGGGAAACTCCAGAAGCAGTTGATGCCGAATCTGAAGTTGCGGCCACTGACGAGGAACCGGCCACTGACGAGGAAGCAGTTGCAGCGGAGGCGGGAGTGCCGGCCGAGGAGGCCGCAGTCGCTGAGTTGGAGACAGAAACAGACACGGACGGCGAAGCTGTTGCGGAGGAGAGCGTCGATGCCGCAGAGCAGGTCGCTGTTGAGGAACAGAAGATAGTGGGTTCCGGTGAGGAGGTTCAGGCACCGGAAAATGATGTCGACGACGAGACTTTGACAAAAGCGGAGGCGTCGACACCTGAGGAGTAATACATAGTAGCGATTCCAAAGCTTGCAGACGGCCATTGGGCATCTCCGAAGACGGGGTGGTAACGGCGTTTGCAGGGTCGGAATTTGGATCAATGCTGTTGTCAGGGGATTTGGCGGTCAAAACGATCGCGGTAATGGACCAGACACGGCATCGTTGCCTCATTTCGGGCGACAACAGAAGTCTTTAGCGGTACGAGCTGCTCGTGCCGGTCACTTACAAAACGCTTCATTATCCAAGAGATGCCGAGTTCTGACTGGCTGAGGCTGGTTTCGGGGCAGAGGCAAACAGGATTTGAAGCCGTAATTTGGACGGTTTATCCGGGGAGTTTTGGATTGAAGGTTCGGATCTTCGCTCTTGCCAAAGAGTTGAAAATGGACAGCAAGGAGCTGATCGATCTTTGCCGAAAGGCGGGGATTGAGATCAAAAACTCAGCCCTTGCCAGCATTTCGGGGGAAGAGCGAGACAAAGTTTTGGCAGCTGTTCAGAAAAGCGACTCCGTAGCAACGGCGCCGTCTAGTGCTACCGGTCCGCTGGCGCCAGTCCGTGAGAAACCACCTGTGGGTTCCTCGGCCAAGGTTCCAGAAATTAAAGTCATTCCCTCAAAGCCGGCAAAGCCTCGTGCGAAACCGCCCGAGGAAAAACCACCCGAGGAAAAACCGGAAGAGGCTCCTGCACCCGTTGCGGAGAAACCGATTTCCAAACCTCGTGACTTAGCTGCCGAGCAAATGATGGTGCCGGTGGAAAGCGCCTCGATGCGGTCCGCCGAAGGTAAGGCTGCCGCCGCCGGTCCGTTGGCGGGAATGCGAGCGAAAAAGGACGCGGTCGAAGAAGCACCTCCAGCAGCGGAAGAACCGCCAGTCGTCGGGGATGCGCCAGCCGAGGAACCGCCCGCCGTCGAGACGGAGCCGAAATCCGATACTCCTTCGACGGATGTGGCTCCCATGCGTCGCGGTGACTACATTCCGCCTGCCGGTCATGGTGGTGCGGGAATGAAATCGGTCACTCCGATGGCTCCCATTGGTAGTGCGGCGGATGCCTCACCACCTGCGACAGAAAAACAACCACGCAGGCGCAAATCGCCGCGGTTGCCGAGTTTGGCCGCCCCGGCCATGGCAAAGCCGCCCGTGGCGCCGCCTAAACCCACAGAAGCGCCGGCCCAAAAACCGGATATCCGCCTGCCTACCGATGTGATGACGCAGTCTCGACCGCTGCAAGAATACGTCAAACAGCACGCGGAAGAGAAGAAGAAAAAGAAGTCGGGCATTGTTCCCGCATCACCGATTTCCCCCGAAGAACGCAAGCAGAACAAACGGGGCGCAGGGTTGATCGAAACCCGCGAAACCCGTCAAGGCAAGCGTAAGCGTCGAGGTGGACGAGATGATGATGACCGGCGTCCCCGGCGTGGTATGCGTCGCAAGTCGCGGCCCACGTCCACGATCCCGTTAAAGACGTCGGCTAAGATCGAATTTCCGATCACGATTCGCTCTCTATCCGAGGCGATCGGCCGGCCCGCTAAAACGCTGATGACGATGATGTTCCAGCGAGGCGAGCCATTGACAATCAATGCCAGCTTGGATGAAGAAACGGCCATCGAACTGTCCATGGAGTGCGGCGTCGATCTCGAGGTGCGTCACGAGCGGGACATTGAACTGGAATTGGTTGAAAAACTGACCGGCGGTGACGGCGATGTGGAAGGCGAAACAATTCGCCCGACGATTGTCACAATCCTGGGTCACGTTGACCACGGTAAGACCACTTTGCTGGATGCGTTGCGTTCGGCAAACGTTGCCGATGGCGAAGCCGGGGGAATTACGCAGCACATCGCCGCATATCAAGTCGAACACGAAGGGCAAAAGATTACCTTCGTCGATACACCGGGTCACGCGGCCTTTGGTGAGATGCGGGCACGTGGTGCCAACGTCACAGACATCGTCGTATTGGTCGTTGCGGCCGATGACGGCGTCATGCCGCAGACCAAGGAAGCCATCAGCCATGCCAAAGCGGCCGGTGTGCCGATCATTGTGGCCATGAACAAAATCGACCTGCAAGGGGTCGACGAACAGCGCGTACTGCAAGAATTGTCGACGAATAACGTCTTGCCCGCCGAGTGGGGTGGGGATTACGAAGTCATACGGACCTCTGCCACGACGCGTCAAGGTTTGGACGAGTTGTTGCACACCATCGTGCTGACGGCCGAATTGCATGAATATAAAGGCAATCCAAACGTTCCGGCGCATGGCGTTTGTCTGGAAGCGTTCCGAGACGAAGGACGCGGTGTGCTGGCTTGGTTGATTGTTCAACAAGGGACGTTGCGCATCGGTGATGATGTCTTGTGCGGACCGGCTTACGGTCGGATCCGGGCGATGTACGACGATCATGGAAACGAATTGGAGGAGGCGCCGCCCAGTACTCCGATCAAAGTTTCCGGTCTGGACGTCGTTCCCGGTGCAGGAGATCACTTCTTCGCAATGGCCGATATTGACGAAGCCCGCGAGGCGGCGGAGTCGCGTCGCCAACGGGGGCGTGCGGAATCTCTGGCAGGACGTGGTTTGCCGCGGACGCTGGAAGACATCCTCAATCAGGCCAAAGAGGGCGACGTTCAAGATCTGCCGTTGATTATCAAAGCCGATACCCCTGGTTCGGGCGAAGCTCTGCGTAGCGAAATCGAGAAGTTGGACCACCCGGAAGTGCGTGTGGAAATCGTGCACGAAGGGGTCGGTGGTGTGAATGAAAGCGACGTGACGTTGGCCAGTGCCACCGGCGCGATTATCGTTGCGTTCCATGTGGTCGCGGAAGACCGTGCGGCTGCATTGGCCGACAAAGAGGGGGTCGAAATTCGGCGTTACAGCATCATTTATGAAGTCTCCGATGACATCAAGGCGGCCTTGGAAGGCTTGTTGCGACCGGAATTGCGGGATGTGCCCACCGGACGCGTTTTGGTGCTTAAGACATTTAGTATCAGCCGTTTCGGAACGATTGCTGGTTGCCGTGTGCTGAATGGCACGATTGACCGGAACAACCGCATGCACGTGATCCGTGACCAAAAAGTGCTGAACAACTATAGAATTGCGTCACTTAAGCGAGAGAAAGACGACGTCAAGGAAGTCCGCGACGGCATGGAGTGTGGAATTCGTCTGGAAGGGTTTAATGACGTGAAAGAAGGAGACCTGTTGGAAGCTTACCGGGTCGAAGAAGTCAAACGAACGCTTGAGTCCACGGCGGCAGGCTCTTAACGGCAACAACCGCGCCGCCGACAGGTGGGCGTGGTTCCGTACGATCCGGGTTGCGCAGGCCGCAGCACTAGTGACCACAAACCGACCGCGTATGCTCGATGAACAAGAGTGGCGCGAGGTTGGTTCCCCTGACATTTGGACGGTTGATTCATGAGTTCTCGACGCTCGGCGAAAGTCGCGCAAGCAATTCTGGAATGCGTGAGTTCCACCATTTTGTTGGAATTAAAAGATCCGCGGGTGAAAAATGTCACCGTGACCGGAGCGGAGGTCAGCGCGGATTTACGCTCGGCCAAGATCAAAGTTTCGATACTGGGCGATGAAAAGACGCAAGCCTTAACATTGCGCGGCTTGGAGTCGTCGCGGGGGTTTCTGCAAGCCAAAGTCGCCGAGCGATTAGAGACGCGTTATACTCCGATCCTGAAATTCGTTCTCGACCAAGGGGTCAAATTGAGTATCGAAACCTCAGCGATTCTCCGCGATCTGAATTTGCAACCACTAAACGAGGAGGCGCATGATGCGTCGGATGAATCCAACGTTTCCGACAACGATGAGGAGCCGGATACCGTTTTGGACAGCACATCGCTGCCAGCCAGTCCGGTCGACAAACCGCCCCCTGCACCCGACGGCGAAGTTGGCCCACCCCCATAACACCAGTGAGTCGTGAAGGCGCGTGATTTGGTGGCGCCCATTGTCGCAGCGACTGGCTGCCAAGACGAACAAGCTGGTACCCACCTTAAGAATCACGAAACTTGGCTGTGATTGAAATTTGAAACGGCCCCGCATCGGTGGCATTGCTACAAATCATTCTGGAACCTCATGGCTGCTGCACAAAAAACCAAAGCTTCCGACCGGCAGGCCGTATGCAAACGGCTGCTGACGAACCTAAAAAAACGCTACACGGGAAAGCTGCCGAAGTTCGATAAACCCGTGCTAGAAACGATGCTGTTTTCTGCCAGTTTGGAGAATTCCACCTGGGAGGAAGCGGAGGCGGCTCACGAGCGGCTGCTTGCGGAATTCCATGACCTCAACGAAATACGCGTCAGTTCGGTGAAAGAGGCCGAGACGGTTTTCTCGAACTTAAGTCATCCCGATTGGCGGGCGCTGCGCGTGCGCAGCGTGTTGCAATTTGTATTCGAGGACACGTACTCATTCGAATACGATGCACTCAAACGCAAGACGTTGGACTCGGCCAATAAGCAATTGAGCAAAGTCTCGCATATGACTCCGTTCATGCGGCTGTTCACCTTGCAGCACGCCTTGGGCAGTCATTTGTTGCCGGTCGACGATCGGATGAGCAATGCGATCGTCTGGCTGGGTTTGGCGGCACCGGGCGCACCGACGGAAGACGTTTCGAATATCTTAAAGTCGTCCGTTCGCAAGTCGGACTCGCCCTTATTTTGCCATTTAGTGCGATGTCTGGCGACCGACCCCAAGTATACGAAGTTCTTCGAGACCATTAATAAGCACGCGCCGGAAGAAGGTTGGGACCTGGAGACCGGCGTGGAACGATTGGACCGACTGTTCAAACGCGGTCCTTCTGCGTTCCAAAAACCGAAGAAAAAACGCGAGACTTCAAAAACAACCAAGAAAACGACTAAGAAAACCACCAAAAAAACAACCAAGGCACGCGGTGCTGCTTCCAAGACCGCTAAGAAAAAATCGACTGGTTCAGCGACCAAGAAAAAGCCCGCTGCCAGCGTTCCCCGCAAAAAGGCCGGTGTGAAAAAAGTGAAAGTTGCCAAGCCCAAGGCAACAAAGAAAGTGTCGCGTAAGGCCAAAAGCGCGAAGAAAACGACAACCCGCAAAAAGCCGACACGCTGATACCGGCTTGCAAAGCCGATACGTTATTTTGGTCCGAGCCAAGCGTGCCGATCACACGCGACACATTTTTCGCCCGGTCACGCGCCGGGGGCAGAACGGACTTGGTGGTTGGGGAAGTCTGCGGGTACAATAGCAGATGACATTGAGGTCGTTTTTTAAAAGCGGCTATTTGCGCCAACCGCGACTGCGGACATGTTGCCAGGGAATGCGTCTGCCAACATTTGTGATCATGGAAATCTGGTTGAGGAATCAACGCGCAATTAGACGTTCATTAGCTCGACACATCGGGGAGCACCAAACATGGGAATCATGGGACATCGTAGCGTTTTACTCTTCCTGACGGGCATCGTATTTCTTGGGAACCCGCTTGAGATTCCCGCTGATGAAACGCTGCACGCCGATCAACTGGCCTATGCTGTCGAATCCGACGACGATGCACCAGTCCCACCGGCAAAACCGAAGGTTGACCTTTCCAACGGGCTGCAAATTCAGCCGAACGAAGACAAGTTGGAATTGCTCAAACCGGTCAAACCACGCTCGGCCGATGAGCAGATGAGAGTCGAAGCGCTGACATGGTTCTCCGTGGGACGCATGCGGCTGAAACGGGGACAAAACCAGACGGCGCTGGAAGCGTTTAAAAATGCTTACAAGCATGATCCGCAATCGGTGGCGATTCTGGAATCGTTGATTGCGATGTCGATCACGCTGAATCGGGTCGATGATGCGATCGATTATTCGAAAAAATTGGTGGAGGTCGCTCCCGACCACTTCCACTCGCTACAAATTTTGGGACGGCATCTTGCCCAACAAGGCAAGATTCCCGAAGCGATCAAGATGTTGGAACGGGCCATTGCGACCGTTGAGTTTAACAAGCATTCGGAAAACTATGTGCGGCTCATGCGCGATCTGGGGATCTTGTATCGCGCAACATCCAATGCTCCCAAAGCTTCAGCAGCCTATGAAGTGGTGTTCGACGCGATTGAGCATCCCGACCAATACAATTTGCCGGACAATGTGCGGCGGCAGTTGATGGCTGACGTAATGACCAATTACGAGCAGTTGGGCGATACGTTTTACCAAGGCGAAAACTATAAGTTGGCGATTTCTGCTTACCAGCGGGCGATCGAGACTAAGACCGGTAATATCGGCAATGTGATCTACCACCTTGCGAAGGCTTATTTGGAATCAGGCCAGCCGGACAAGGCGATGGAGGAGTTGCAGGCATACTTCGACGCACAGCGACAAACTCAAGGACGCAATGCTTATGAGCTGTTGGGGGTGATTTTAGAAGCACAAGGCAAGTCGGACCAATTTCTGCCTAAGTTGCGCGTGTTGGCCGAGCGGGATCGCCGCAACGAAAAGTTGCAGTTCTTTTTGGCCGAAACGTTGCTCTCGGCCGATGCCCTTGAAGAAGCGGAACAGGTCCTAACGCAAGCGCTTGAACGGTCCAAGGACCCGGAAGGGTTTGCTGTGCTGGCGGGGATCTACCTTAAACAAAACCGGCCGAATGAATTGTTGCATACACTGGCGCGGGCCTATGCGGGGCGCAACCAACTCAATGCGATCCAGGCGGAATTGAAGGCGATTGCCGAAAACAAGGAACTGACCGCCAGCGTCATTGCCGAGGGGCGAAAACTGAATGAAGAAGAGTTCGACTTTGCCCACGCCTATGTGTTGGCGAATCTGGCGGAACGGGCCGATGAGAAAGAGCAGTCTGAAGAGTTTTATCGCACGGCGTTGAGTAAAACCCGCGTGGCGGAACAAAAAAACGCGGTGTACCTGGAACTGTCCGACCTGTTGCGTTCACAACGAAAGTTCGACGAAGCGGCGAAAGCGTTGCAGCAAGGTGTGGATGATCCTGCATTCATCGCCGACTTGCAGACGCGGGTGTTGTTTTATTATTGGCTGTCCTACAACTTGGAACTCGCTGGCCAAACCGAAGCGGCTTTGGAAGCGATTGGTGAAGGCATGAAACTAGCGGGGCGACCCAATGGGATTTTGAAATTACGCGAAGCCTGGGTCTATTATCACAGCGAACGGAACGAAGAAGCCATTGAGCGGTTTGAGGCGATCATCAAAGACTTTGCCAATGATTCCGCCATCGTCCGCAGTGCTAAGTCCAATCTTTCTAACCTTTATGTGCAGATGGGCGATCAGCAGAAGGGTGAAGAGATTCTGGAGGAGGTCTATCGAGAGAACCCGACCGAACCGGGGATTAACAACGACTTGGGATATCTGTATGCCGACCAAGGTAAGAACTTGGAACAAGCCGAAAAGATGATCCGCATTGCGATCGAATCGGACCCGGATAACGCTGCCTACCTCGATAGTATGGGATGGGTGCTCTATAAGCGGGAAAAATTTGAAGAGGCGTTACCTTACTTGAAGAAGGCATCGGAAGAAGAACTCGGCCAAGACGGTACCATTTACGATCATCTGGGGGACGTCTATCAACGGTTGGGAAAAATTGACCTCGCGGTCGAGGCGTGGAAAAAGGCGTTGGAACTCTCCGACGTCGATACGAAAACGAACAAGAAGCTCATCGAGCGACTGAACGAAAAACTCAAGAATCATCAGTCGCCTCCCGGTGAGTTGCGGCCGGAGCGGCCTGATTCGCCCTAGCAATCCGTTGAAATCAGCGGCACTGGCAGCTCGTCTGCTCGTGCAAATCATGTGACCGACAAAACAGTGCTGGATCAGCCGGCAGTGGCCCATGATTTTGGGGAGCGGTTTTGTATTTCAATGGGCGATAAGATAAATTTGCAGGTAAGACGGACAATTTTCAACCGGTTTCAAAACCCGCTGTGGTGCATCGTTTTCCCGGAGATGGGGAACAGCTGCGATGCATGACCGGGATTTTGCATAGGTTTTACTCTATCATCTGACGATTGACATGGCTGGACATTCACACTGGGCCGGGATTAAACACAAAAAAGGCATCGCCGATAAAAAACGGGGTGCTCTGTTCGGGAAATTGAGCCGCGCGATTATCGTTGCCGCTCAGAACGGCGGCGGCGATCCGGCCATGAACCTGACGCTGCGCTACGCCATCGACCGCGCTCGCAAATCGAGTATGCCCAAAGACAACATCGAACGCGCCATCAAAAAAGGCTGCGGCGATATGGGCGGCGTGGTCTACACCGAGATTCTCTACGAAGGCTACGGTGCCGAAGGCGTCGCTGTGCTGTGCGATGCGCTCACCGACAACCGCAACCGCACCGCTGGTGAAGTCCGCAAATGTTTTGAGGTCCATGGCGGCAATTTGGGGGCAACCGGCTGTGTTTCTTGGATGTTTGAACGCAAGGGATTGTTCCTGGTTCCGGCCGAAAATGTCGACGAAGAAGCGTTGTTCGAAGTGGCCCTGGAAGCGGGGGCGGAGGATGTCAAAGCGGTCGGGCCCGGCTTTGAGATCACCTGCGATCCCGAGGTGTACGACGATGTCGACGCCGCCTTGGAAGCCGCAAAATATGCGACAGAAATGGCGGAGATTACCCGCGTCGCATCCAACACCGTGACGCTCGACGTGGCGGGGGGCCGTAAGGTTCTCAAGCTGATCGATGCTCTGGAAGAGTTGGAAGATATCCAGTCCGTGACTGCGAACTTTGACATTCCCGACGATGTCATGGCGGAAGTCGAAAGCGAATAGCGATCGCTGTTACAGCTTTGCGCGATAAGCGGTTCAGCATTGGTAGTGCGGACGGATGCGTGGCAGCACTGTGGATTTGGCAAATCGGCGCACGATTCGTCAAGACTCGCCCGTTGATAGCGAATCACGGGAGTCGGGACTTGAAATCAGGCGGATCGTACTCCGTCGGGCACCGATGCCTCGGATGTCGAGTTCCATTCCCCGATGGGAATTGCTGAAAACAGCCGAGTTCCCTTGTTGCTGAAAGCCGCCCGAGATGACCATCGAATTTCACTGTCCCGGTTGCGACAAATGGCTCAGCACGTCCAACGAAAGGGCGGGGTGGCAGGCGCAGTGTCCTCAATGCAGCACTTTGGTGACAGTGCCGCACAATCCCGACGCACCTGCGGTCCTCGACCCGGTCGTTGGCAAGGTGGCCCCGGCGGTTGGTGATGCGGCGCCAGCGACGGACAGTTGCTGTCCCATGTGCGGCGCGGCGGTTTATTCAGCGGCGGGCCGTTGCACTCAATGCGGAGAACGCTTCGGTGAAGATGCCACGGAGTCGGCCAAGCGGGATTTGGTTTACGCGCGATTCGGTGCGCGTTGGGTGGCATTCATGATTGATTATGTCATCGCGTGGTTGATCCCCAGTATTCTAATTAGTGTGCCGGTAACCTTGATTGGAGGCTATCACAATCCGATTGAGGACGATGCCTTCATGGTTTCCACAATCTTTGCGTTCTTCGTTTCATGGCTCTACCATGCCGTGATGGAAAGTTCTATGAGGCAGGCGACATTGGGGAAGATGGCGATGCAGTTGATGGTGACCGACACGGCAGGGCGGCGAATCAGCTTTTGGCGGGCGGCGGGGCGGCCGTTTGCTAAAATCCTGTCGGGGATGTTTTGCTATCTCGGTTATATCTTGGCGGCATTCACAGTACGGCATCAGGCGCTGCATGATATGATTTGTGGCACGTTGGTGGTGCGAGCGTGATATCCGCGTTACTTTATAGGTCGTCGTAGGTGGGGGTAAGCCATTGGTCCGGGAGCGCGCATTCGATGATCCAATTTCACTGTCCGTTTTGTGACAAGCTGCTGTCTACGACGGAAGATAAGGCGGGACATCGCGCGGATTGCCCTGACTGCGGACAGGTCGTGATTGTCCCCGACAGATCTGAAGTCCAACCGGCAGCGCTGGATCAAGGGGGCTCCCACGATTCGTCGGCCGACAGTGGCCAGGAAGCCGTGCAGGAGGATCCAGTGAGCGAAGAGTCATCGTTGGAGGTGACTAAACCTTGTCCGATGTGCGGCGCTCAAATTAAGGCGGCTGCCATTAAGTGCCGGTATTGCGGCGAAGAGTTCGGCGCGTTGGGGAGCAGGGGGCCGGGCACGACGGATGGGACCATCGTGCCGACGCAAATTGCCATGGGTGAGGTGATGAGCAGCGCCTGGACGATTTTCAAACAGCAGATGGGAATGTGCATCGCCACCATGGTGGTCGCGGCGCTGGTGTATATCGGCAGCCAATTCTTGCTACAAGTAATATTCGTGGGTTTTTCGTTCTTGGGTTCAGGCTTGGGCGAGGGCGGAATCGTTGTCATGGTGATCGCCATCGTGGTGATGTATCTGACGATGTTCGTTGTGCAGACGCTGGTCATGTTGGGCTGGCTGCGGATTATGTTGGCGGTTGCGCGCGGTGAACCGGCCGATTTGGGGCAACTGTTTAATTCCGGACGTTGGTTGTTCCGCGCCTGCGTTGCCAATTTTCTGATCGGTATTTTGATGCTGGTTTTCTTATACGGTCCGATTTTTGCCGGAATCGGCATCGCCAACATGTTAGGAGCCGATGAGGGGATCATGATGTTGATCGTGTTTCCGGTGGCGTTTGTCGTTGGTATTTTGATGATGACGGTCTTGTCGCAAGTCCTGCCGCTGATTGTCGACCAGGATCTGGGGGCGGTGGAGTCATTGCGGACATCGGTTTCTATTACCTCGGGAAATCGCGGGCAGTTGTTTCTCTTGGGGTTTGTCGGCATGTTTTTGTACATACTGGGATTTTTGGCCTGCGGTATTGGTGCGCTGTTCACGATCCCTTATCTGGCGGTATTGTTTGCTGTCACCTATCTACGAATGACCGGGCAGGCGACTGTCGCTTGACGCGCCGCTCTCGGCGCGGAATGATCTATGCATTGAACACAATTCTCCGCCTGACCGGCGACCCGATATCCCCCAGCTACGACCGCATGAACGCCGTCGTCTGATTCCACTAGCAAGGAGCCGCTGACATGTCGATCGAGTTTCATTGTCCTCACTGCGATAAGTATCTCAAGACCAAGGAGGACAAAGCGGGACGGATGGCGGATTGTCCCGGCTGCGGCCAACAGATCGAAGTGCCAAGCATCTCCGATTTTCGCTACCAGGAAACCGACGCTGAGATGACCGGTCCGATTGATTACGGTGATGTCGATGTGATCTCCGAAGAGACCAAGCCCTGTCCGATGTGCGGACAAGAGGTCAAAGCGGCGGCGGTTAAGTGCCGGTTTTGTGGGGAGGAATTTGGCCCGCAGCCGTTAGCCGACGGCGAGATTCGCCCGACGGTGATTGACGTGGGTGAGGTGATGGGGACGAGCTGGGAGATTTTTAAGGCCAATTTGGGGGCATGTGTGGGCGCGACCATTGTCGTGCTGATGCTCAATGGATTTGTACAACAGGGAGTTGGCGGAGTGCAGACGCTGATTCTTGGCGATCAGCCGGGGAATCAGATGGGCCTATTTATTGTCATCCAACTCATCGGGTTTTTGATTTCATTTGCTTTCCAAACGTGGCTTACCGTGGGGCAGACGATCTTCTTTTTGAATGTGGCGCGAGGCAAGGAGGCGACGATCGGCCAAGTCTTTACCGGTGGTGCGATGTTGCCAAACGCATTGGGCGCGCAGATCCTATTTACAATCATGTACATGATCGGGTTTGTTCTGCTGATTGTGCCTGGGATAATCATCGCGTTGATGTTCAGCCAGAATCTGCCCTTAATCGCCGATCGGAATCTATCGGTGATGGATGCCTTACAAACATCTCGTGAAATCACGAATGGCAACAAGCTGAGCTTGTTCACCCTGTTTCTGGCACTATTCGGTCTGATGATTGTCGGTATCTTAGCCTGTTGTGTGGGCGTGTTTTTCACCGCCAGCTATGGGACGCTGATGTTGGTTGTCGCCTATCTGCGCATGACCGGACAACATGTGGCTGTTCGATGACCCGCCTAAAGTCCGCGTGCTTTTCAAAAGCTGTTATTTCGGTGACAGGGAACGTTCGTTGACGTCACACTTCTCGATGTGTGCGATCGATATCAATCGCGGGTGTGTGGGCGCGCTTACAGACAAGCTGCTTGGTATGGGATATAGTCGTAAGTGCGAGCAATACCGACGCTAGTCGTTTGCATTTACTCTTCCTCAAGGCACCTCCACATGACCACACCATTGCGCAGTCTCGCCGTTTGGAAATGGGGGCTGTTGTTGTCGCTGTGGTGTGGCTGTCTGTATGGCGTGTTGCGGGTGACGGAAATCCCGGGCAATTGGGGGCATTGGATTTGCGGCCCATGGGGGTGCGGTCCAAAGTTACAGGCGCTGGTCGCCTGCCATGGCTTTTGGCTGGTGCTGTTGGTTCCTGCGGCAATCATTTTCAGTGCGGCGCTCCCGACTCGCCAAGTGCGACTAATCGGTACGCTGGTCGCCGGATTGGGCGCGGCGGCGATTTTGATCGTGGCGATCATTCAAGGCTGCACTTGGTTACCGGTCACGCTGCATCCGTATTATTTCGGTCAACGCGTGCTGTTCATCGTCGCTACCAAGGTTGAGTTCCCCATGGTGCAGTTTGTCTGCATCGGCCTGTTGCTGCGGTATTTTGCAAAATCACGCGACCGGCGCGAGTCGGCTGAAGAGAGCGAGGCGACGGGGCATGAGGCTTGAGGCATTTGATCAAAATCATCGCAGTGTGCAAGCCGTACTTCCTCAAGCCTGACCCCTCACGCCTCAAGCCTCTCCGCTGCTTGTTGTTCATCGACGGGCGGTTTACAATCGCTTTCGCGACAAATCTACTGTTGCCCATTGCTCCGATGGTCCCTCCCCTCGTTCCCTCCTAAGTCTGAGTTGCCATGCCGCCGCAAGAATCGAATCCGTTATTGCGTCCGTTGTCTATTTTGCTTGCTGGGGTTTCGCTCGCCATTGGGTGGGGGATTCGCGGCAACTATGGGCATGAAACCGGCGCCATGTTTCCTGGAGCTTTGACGGCTATTGCTGTCTGTTTGCTGTCGGGGCGTGAGGATTGGCGGCAACGGGTGGGGCAGTTCGCGCTGTTTGGCATGCTGGGCTGGGGCTTTGGCGGGTCGATGTCTTACATGCAGGTGATTGGCTTTTCGCAATCGGGGCATGCGCCGACGCAGTTGTTTGGATTTGCCGGATTGTTTTTCATCGGCTTCTTGTGGGCGGCGTTGGGCGGCATGGGAACAGCGCTGCCGGCGGTGATGGATAAGCAGCGGCTCAATAATATCTTCAAACCGCTTGTCTGTTTGTTAGGGATTTGGGTCGTGCTTTACGTGGCGCTGTTTCCCATCATGCGGTCTGTCCAAGCGTATCTAGAGCTCGACGGTTTTCCTGCCCCGATGCAGCGACAGGAATGGGGGCTGTATTGGTTCGACAGCGACTGGTTCACGGTGCTGTTTGTGTTGAGCGGTGTTTTGCTGTTTGATTTTTTCAATCGCCGCTGTGGCCATTGGCTTCAACTGTTGCTGTTTTCAGCGATTGGTGCCGCTGTGGGCTTGGGAGTGATGTTTGGATTAACGCAGCTGGGCTGGACGGAATCTATCTACAACACGTTGGTACAACATCAAGGCGTCTACGGCGATCGCTTCACCGCCGAACAATTGGCGGTGACCAATTGGCCGCCGATCATTCTGCACTTTGCCACCCATGAAAAATTCCTCTGTAACGGTGATCTATTGGGAATTCTTCTCGGCTTGCTGTTGGGCATCACGGTCTATTTTGCCATGTACGGGCAGTTTCGCGATGACTCGGGTTTGTTCTTGTGGATGGCGGTCGGTTGGTTTGTTTGTTTTTTAGCGCTGCCGGTCATCGGAAGCCTGTTTTTTGCCGACATTGGCGGGCTGCGGATGACGCCACCGCGGGGGGACAACTGGGCGGGTGTGTTGGGAACATTTCTGGGGGCGAGTATCTATCTGCTGCGGCATCGGCTCAAGGCGGTCGTTTTGGTGGGCGTGGTGTGCGGCATCATTGGCGGTCTTGGGTTTTCGGGGATCTCTTTGTTGCAGGGCCTGTTGTTGTCGGTCGGCAACGAACGGGTTTCGGACGATCCGGCGATTCAACAGAAATGGACTGAGTGGCAGCAAACGGAATGGGAGCCGACGGATTGGATGGACAAGACGCAAAAAATGCCGACGCCGGCATTTGTGAATGAGCTCCGCGAATCGCGCAAAGAAGAGCTGGCACCGTGGCAGCATTTTCATCGCCAAAATTGGCACAGCTTTTTGGAGCAGTCCTACGGGTTCGTCAACGGACTGGCGGTGATCTTCGCCATGGCGATTGTGCTACCACGTGTTCCTAAGTTGGATGACGATGTTGTCCCGCGACAACGGTGGACAGAAATTGTCTCCATTACGTTCGCGTTGCCGGCATTGGTCTTTGTGAACATGTTCAAAAACATCAAGGACTGGTCCCCACTGGAGGGGGCAAAAAAACTGTTGCCGAACGTGATGAAAGCACCATGGATCGACTTTGAAATGTCGGCCGGGGGGTGGTTCAATTTCTTCTTTGCGTTGGCCACGGTGGCGTTTGTCGGTTTGATGATCGCACACACACGCCGGCGGTTGGCAATTGTGCCTGCCAGTTGGATCGGTCGCGGGCAGTTGTTGTATTTTTTGTTGTTGTGGGCATTTGTGTTGGGCAATTTCGCCAAGGCGCTCGCCTATTTTGGCGAGGGGCGATTGCTGACCGAAGGAATCATCATCGTCAATGCGGTGATTGCGACCGTGCTGGTGCTGCTCTTGCCCCGGGAAGGGGAACAGGTCCGGCAGTACGGCGAAGTGAACTTCAACCGCTGGTTACTCGGTTCGGCGGTGTTGGGGCTGATCTTGTTTGCGGCCGTGCCATTTATCGAACGGAAAGCCTTGCGCAGCGTTTACGGCGACGCCCGTGTGGGGCATGGCGGGATCAACCGGCGGTTCGACCCCAACGCCAATTGGAACCGTATCCCGCTGCTCAAAGGGCAACAGCACCGTTAAGGGGTGAGGGGTGATTTCCTCTGAGCTGAGCGCCATGCACAGGCAATGCGTTTCTCCCTCTCCCCTTGGGAGAGGGCCGGGGTGAGGGATTTCGACCAACAAGCGGCATTCCACCTCTCCAATGCTGCCGCACGTTTTTCAATGCGCGCGGAGTCGACACGCGGACGGATCAATTGCCGTGTCGTTCTCATTGGAGAAGCTACCGCCCTACGCGGGAAAGGTGCGTCGCGACGCACCCTACGATGCATTGCTTATCTGAGGCCGGCGAGTTCTTGGAGTTGGTGCCAGTTTTCTAGCCGGTCTTCCTTGGATGCCAGTAACGTCTCCGACGGGTTGCCGTCTTTGTCGAAGTGTTTCGAGAAGCGTCCCTCGCTGCGGCAGAAGTCGATGAAATCGACGACCTCTTTGGTTTTGGGGTTCTTCCACCAATCGTCTTTGACGGACGGATTGCCCTGCAGCGACAACCGTTTTTTGATCGTGTCCCCTTTGGTGGGATCGTGAATCAACAGCGGAAAGGCCCGTGTGTCGACCGCCAGTCGCGCTTGGTCGGTGGCCATGTTGTCAGCAACGCCATGTTCGGGCTGGCAGGTGGTGTAACAATTGATGATCGCCGGACCATCGAACTCCAGTGCGCCGATAACCGATTTGTAGAAGTGATTGGTATGCGCACAGGTGGTTTGTGCCACATAGGTGCGGGGGTGCATCATGGCGATTTGCGCGATTTCCTTGCGGCGCTCCTGTTTGCCGGCATGTAGTTTTCCGTGAATGGACATCTTTGTGTTTTGACCGGCATAAGTTGCCGTCGATGCTTGTCCACCGGTGTTGGAATAGACCTGTGTGTCGAGCACGAAGACTTTGATGTTCATCCCCGAGGCCAACATCCGTGACAGTGACTGAAAGCCGATGTCAAACATCGCGCCGTCGCCGCCCACACACCACAGGGGCCGGTCTTGCCAACCCATCTGATCCCAACGGCTGCGGATGCCCATTGCATCGGCGGCCACGTTTTCGAACAGGGAATTGGTCCAAGGGACGAGATAGGGGTTATACGGATAGGTCGACGTATAGACCGTGTTGCAGCCGGTCGCGGCAGCGATGCCCCATTTGTCGCCGTGCATATTCCCGGTCGCTGAGCAGAGCATCCGCAGGGCGGTGCCTTCGCCGCACCCGGCGCAGGATCCTGCGCCGCCTGTATAAATGTGCGTCTGTTCTTTGAGCATCATGTCGATCAACAGGTTGTCGTTGATGTACGACTCATCGGAGGGGCCGATGTTTTTGAACATGCGATGACTTTTGCGAATGTCGGTCATCACCTGTTCGGTCTTGGGGACCATCTTAAGCGCTAAATCGTCGCAGACGGTCACGCATTCGGCGCAGCCTTTGCACTTACTGGGATCGATGATGATCGCAAACCGTCCGCCTTCCTTGCCCTTCTTTTTCGGGCCGTCGTAGTACTTGCGTGTCTTGGACCATTGTTTTTCAAACATCCCGCGTTCGGACTCATCTTGGAGGCCGGCCAGTTTCTCTTCCAACGTGGATTCGGCCAATACCTTGCCCAGGATCGCCGTATCGGGACAAAGTGTCACGCAATCCATGCAGCCGGTGCAGTTTTCTGTGACGTATTCGGGGATTTCCGGGGCCACATAGCTGAAGTCGCGCAGAGTAGCTGTCCCGGCGGGAATCAAGGAGCGCGCGGTTGTTAAATCGGCGGGGAGTGATTTTTCGGCGCCGCCCGCTTCGTAGCCGTGAATGATGCGATTGTTGAAGTCGTTGACATCCAGGATCGGCAGGTCGACAGAAATATAAGGAGCGTCAACCAGGGTGCCGTAGGAATTGTTATTTTGCGGATCGCGTTCACTCGCCTCGTTCATGTTGGCGGTGGCGGTTTCGTCGACGGTCGCCATGTGATTTCCCTTTCCTCCCCGAATCACGAGGAGATTCAGACGGTTGGTTTGTTCGTGGAAGACAAGTCCGTTGCACTGAGACTGCAAATGCCGAAGTCACCGAACGTCAGGGGTGGCCGTTGTTGATGATGTCCCGCGGGACCTCATTCATCTCGCTGTAGCCGCGTTTGACACAGGTCAGGTTGTCTTGCACGACTTGCTCGCCGCGTTTACCGAAATATTTTCGCAGGGCCTTTTCGACACCGGCGTAAACTTCGTCATCGGACATGGCGGCGTCTTGAGAAAACGGGGTCAGCTTGAGAAACGCCCCCAGCAGCACGATGCCCTGCATCCGCATTTCCAAGTCGGCGACGGATGCCACATCGCGGGCAATGCTGACCATATCCAGGAAATTCAGTCGCAACTGCTTTTCGCGAATGGTCTGTTGGTGATGAGGCGGAACGCGTTTCCAGACCTCCGCGGGATCGGAATAAGGGCTTTGCATCACGATGGCTCCGCCATCCACCATGCCGGTGAGCGGGTTGCCGCTGATAAGCGCGTTGGAATCGTTGAGCACAACCAGATCGACGTAAGCCAATTCACTATGGGAAAAAATATGCGAATCGGCGATCGTCAGATAATAGGTCGTCGGCAGGCCTTTCTTTTCCGAGCCGTATTTCGGGTACGCCTGGACGTCCTTGCCGAAGACCTGTCCGCCGATGGTGGCGATCACTTTGTTGGTGGTCACCGAGCCGAACCCGCCGACCGAGTGCCCCCGCATGGAGAAGGCACCTGGGGGACGCAAATCGGGGTCTTCTTTGATCTCTAACGACGTGGAGTGTTTGATGCCGACGGAGAAGAAATCTTGGGAGTCGGTCATCATGTTGTCGAAGATGGCGATGATGTCGCCCGGACGCACATCGCGGCTGCCGAGTCCAGCGGCTCCGTGGTAGATTTTGGGGATGCGGTCGATCTTCTCCACACCATTTTGCCCGGTCATCGCATCACAAAACGCCGCTTTGATTTCGCGGGTCAGGTGGTTCCCGGTCGTGGAGAGTGGATCATCCATCCGCTCAATCACCGTAAACGCCTTGCAATGTTCCAGTGCTTCGACAATCTGCCGGGACGGGAAGGGGCGGAAGCAATAGATATTCAGGCAGCCCGCTTTGATCCCTTTTTCGTCGCGGAGGTAATCGATCGTGATCTGGGCGGTCTCCATATAAGACCCGATGCCGACCAGAATGTACTCGGCATCTTCGCAGCGATAGCCGTCGACGAAGTCATATTTCCGCCCGGTATTGCGGTAGAACTCTTCAAAGGCTTCTTCCAAGGCCGGTTCGACTTGGTCGTAATACCAACGCTGCGCCAATTTGCCTTTCATGTAGGAGTCTTGGTTTTGGACGACGCCCGACATCAGCGGATTGTCGGTGTCCATCAGATTCATCAGTTTGTCTTCCGGCTTGCCGATGAATTCCTTCATGAATTCTTCTTCGGGTAGCCGGACCGATTCGACGGTGTGCGTGGTCAAAAAACCATCCTGCACATTCAAAAACGGCGTGACGGAGGCTTCCGCGGCGCGGCGGCTGATGAGACACAAATCGCCCGCTTCCTGCGCGTTGCGGCCAAACAAGATGCCCCAGCCGCAATCGGCAACGCTCATCACGTCGTCGTGCCCGGCATGGACATTGAGGCTGTGGCTGGTCAGTGCGCGGGCCCCGATGTTGAAGACCACCGGCAGGCGTTTGCCGGAGATGGTGTAAAGCACCTCCTTCATCAGCACGAGGCCTTGCCCGGAGGTAAAGTTGGTCACGCGGCCGCCGGCGACGGCAAAGCCTTCGCAGAATGTGGCAGCGGAGTGTTCGCTTTCCGGCTCGACAAAGACCAACTGGTCACCCCACATGTTGGGGATGCCGTTCATCATGGCCGCGTTGAAGCCGCTGCCCATGGTCGTGGAGCTGGTGATCGGAAAGGCTCCCGATCCTTGGGAGATTTTAGTTTCAACCCAGACGACCGCTTCGGCACCGTCGCACGTCGTCGGAATTCCTGGATATTGGAATTTCGACTCGTGGTGTTCTTCATCCGGGGTTCCGGTCGTACGATCTAACGCATCCGTAGCCATATATGCCACATCCCTTCCCATGAATGAATCATCCGGAGATGCATTGCTTCACGTGAAGCGCGGCTTGCCGGATTTTGTCACATCAATCGATGCCAAGTTTGCTCTGAAATAAAAATCCTTCTGTGTCTTCAAACAGCTCGTCGTGGTGAGTGTCTTATGTTGAATCGCTGTTGTATAAATTCGGCAACAGGTTTTTGTCAGTCCTGTCGCAACGATGGAATCTCAATTCGTCATTGTAGCTAAAGCCAGGCTGGCTGGCGAGTCTTTCTTCGCGGGGCCATGAAAAACGCTGCCTGCAACGTCAAGTATTGTGTCGCTGGAAACCATCGTTGACCGGTTGATTCCGCAACCCGACCGGCATTGTTTATAATAACGGAAGTCGTTGTTTGGACAATATGTGAGGTTGTCCGGACCGGAATGCCGTACTCCTTTCAAGCACTATTTTCGCGGGTGCGTCGGTCGATGCGTAATACGATCCCGGGAATCATGGATCGGCTAGACACTGACAAACCGTTGCTGCTCGACGGAGCATTGGCTACGGAATTACAGCAGCGAGGGTATGACATCAGCGGGCCGCTTTGGTCCGCACGGATTTTGTTGGACGATCCCCAATCCATCCGGCAATTGCATTTGGATTACTTAAGGGCCGGCGCCGATTGCTTAATCACGGCGACCTATCAAGCGACGTTCCCGGGACTCTTGGAAGCCGGTTTGAATTCGCAGCAAGCGGCAGAGGTGTTAAATCGCGCGGTTCGTATGGCGGTCGAAGCACGGCAATTATTGGTGGACGATCCACTGCGCAGCTCCGACCGCCCGGCTCCTATAATCGCGGCTTCGATCGGTCCGTATGGAGCGTATCGACATGATGGCTCGGAGTACACCGGCGATTACGGATTGGGCCTGACACAACTTGCCGATTTTCATCGCGAGCGAATTCACCAATTGGCCGTCAGTGATGCGGACCTGTTGGCCTGCGAAACCATTCCATCGTTGCTGGAAGCCCAAGCTCTGGTGAAGGTACTGGCTGAGGTGCCGTCGACACCGGTGTGGTTGAGTTTTTCGTGCCGGGATGGACAGCACATCTGTCACGGCGAACGCATTGCGGACTGTGGGCAATTGCTGAATGAGGTACCGCAGGTGGTCGGGATCGGCATCAACTGTACGGCTCCGCAATTCGTAGAGCCGTTGATCGAGAATTTGCGTGCGCAGACCGAAAAGCCGATCGTGGTTTATCCCAATTCGGGGGAAACTTGGGATGGGGGCAGCCGCAGTTGGACTGGCACGGCAAGCTGCGAGGATTTCGTGCAAGCGGCCCAGCGTTGGCGTGCGGCCGGGGCGCGTCTTATCGGCGGGTGTTGTCGCACGGGGCCGGAGCACATTCGAGCGTTGGCAACGGCGTTTCCGCGTTGAGGCGATTCTACCGGCCGAGGCAACGCGTGCGGTGAAATCCGAAGTTTGCGGCGACTGATGCTTGCTCGAAGTGTGCCGGCAGGGTATGTAAAGGGGATTGTCACAGGTTTGCTTGAATAGACGCACCATTTCCTGCGGAGATTCCTTGATGTATTACCATATCTCGCACGTGAATTATTTGGCCGTGCTGGTGGCCACCCTCGCCAGTTTCATGTTGGGCGGGTGGTGGTATTCGGCGTCCGGCTTTGGTCGCTCGTGGTTAGCGGCGATCGGCAAGTCGAAGAATGAACTGGGCAGCCCGGCGGTGGCGATGTCCCTGACGTTTGTGAGCACCTTTTTCACAGCGATTATCTTGGCGATGCTGATCAACGCCTTGGGCGATCCGAGTTTGTTTCGAGGGGCTCGCTTAGGATTCATCTTGGGGGTCGGCATCGTGGCGACTTCGATGTTTTCCGATTACTTGTTCAGTGGCAACTCGCTGGAGTTGTTTTTGATTCAAGCCGGTTATCGCGTCGTGTTGCTGACCATCATGGGGGGCATCATCGGCGTTTGGGGTTAATACGCCGCGAGAATAATTATGGATGCGATTGAATACCTCAAATCTCCGGCCAAGCAGGATCACGGAACCGCTGTCGCTATTTATGGAGCGGAGCAATATCTGAAGTCGGCGGCGCTCAAGGTGGTTGCGGATCAGATTTTGGGGCGTGAAGACGAAGATGCACTCCCCACCCGTTTTACCGGCAAGGATGCCGAATTGGTGCGGGTGTTGGACGAACTGCGCACGGTGTCGATGTGGAGCGATTGCCGGTTGGTGATCGTCGATAATGCGGACGATTTCGTCTCAAAGTATCGCGCGGGTTTGGAAAAGTATCTTGATAAACCGGCGAAAAAATCGGTGCTGGTTTTGGATCTCAAATCCTGGCCCAAGAATACCAAGCTGGCCAAGAAAGTCGCCAAGGTCGGATTGGACATCAATTGTGCGTCGCTCAAACCGGCGCAAGTCCCGCGGTGGATTGCCGCACACGCGCGGCAGAAGTATGGCAAGACCATTGACGGCCCAGCGGCGCAGATCTTGGTCGAACTGGCCGGAACCAGCTTGGCGCAGTTGGACACCGAGTTGGACAAACTGTCGACGTATGTCGGTGAGACTGAAAAAATTGACGCCGAAGCGGTGCGGATTCTGGTTGGAGGCTGGCGTGCCGAGACGACCTGGGCCATGTTGGACGCCGTTCGCGACGGTCAGGTCGGACAGGCGATCGGATTGTTGGATAAACTATTGGCTGCTGGGGAAGCTCCCATGAAATTGTTGGGGGGCATCAATTTTACCTACCGCCGCATCGCCAAAGCGACGGAGATTTCCCGGCATGGGATGCCGTTGGCCGATGCGCTCAAATCGGCGGGAATGCAACCCTTTGTTGTGGGGAAGATCGTTTCCTATATGCGGAGAATCGGCCGCCCCCGGGCGGAGCAGATCTACGGTTGGTTGGCTGATGCGGATATGGACCTCAAGGGAAGCAGCTCCTTGTCTGATCGGGCGGTGCTGGAGTTGTTGCTGTTGCGGTTAGGTGGCCGCGCGGGCACCTGAGTGTACTGAATAGGGCGGGGAGAGGGCATTCCCGGATAACGATCGGATCGATCCTCGCCGTCGCGTTGACGATCGCTGTTCAGTGATTTATCTTGGCACCGACGTTAAACGAACTTAAACGAAATGGAATCGCGTTGTGAATGAAACCGCCTGTCATGCTTGGCATGTTGCTGCCGGAGGCCGTATGGTCGACTTTGCGGGCTGGGATATGCCCGTGCAGTATTCGACGATTATCGATGAACATAACGCCGTCCGGCAAGCAGCCGGGTTGTTCGACATTGCGCATATGGGGCGCATCTATTTTCGCGGACCCGACGCGGCTGTGGTGCTGGATTCGATCGTCACCAACGACGTGATTTCCATGGAAGTCGGTCAGGTGCGTTACGCGTTGGTGACCAATGACGCGGGCGGAATTCTTGACGATGTGCTGGTCTATCGATTTCCGGATTTCTATCTACTCGTAGTCAATGCTTCGAATCGCGAAAAAATAGTGAGTTGGATCGAAAACTTTCGCGAAGACTTTGACGTTGAGGTAGACGACGCAACGCTACAGCAATTCATGCTGGCGATCCAAGGCCCGCTGGCCGAAGAGATTCTCTCTCCACACGTGGAAGTCGATCTTACCGAAATAGGCTACTACAGTGCGGTCGAAACGTCAGTGTTGGGGCATCCCGGATTGGTCAGCCGCACTGGTTATACCGGCGAAGATGGGTTCGAGGTGATTGTCAGCAATGAACAGGCAGTGGAATTGTGGGAAAAGTTAATTGCTGACGGTAAAGAGCGGGGTTTGCTTCCCGCGGGACTGGGGTGCCGTGATACATTGCGTTTAGAAGCGGCTATGCCGTTGTATGGGCATGAGCTGAATGAACAGATCGATCCCTATACCGCGGGTTTGGGATTCGCCGTGAAACTGGATGCGGGTGATTTTATCGGCCAACCGGCTGTGGCTGTCGCCAAAGAAAAAAAGGACCGTCGTAAACGCGTCGGCCTAGAACTGGAAGGCCGCCGCATTGCCCGCGAAGGTGCCGAATTAATTTTACGGGACGCAACCATCGGAGAAGTCACCTCCGGTACGTTCTCGCCCACGCTGCAAAAATCGATCGCCATGGGCTACATCGACCAGGAGCAGTCAGCCGTCGGTACGGTGCTGGAAGTCGACATCCGCGGAAAACGGGCATTGGCGACCGTCGTCCCCTTGCCGTTTTACAAGCGTTCCTAATCGTTCTGGAGCAATTAGCAAACAACGGCGACCGACATCAGACGGAAGTCACTTCTGCGTCTTCATCGGCCAGGACATCCGTGGTCACATCGGCGACGAAATCGTTCACCCCCTCGTTTTTGGCGATTTGGGGCGGAGCAGCGCCGACATTCATGCCGACACCGGGGGACTTAACCATCGCGGGTAGCATGTCCCACGTTGCGCTCAGGTAAGTGTTGTAGCGTGGGAATTTGACATCAGGATTTTCGTCGATGTACTTCTCCATTTGGTCTCCCAATGCATTGTGCGCCAATCGCGGATGACGATGGTGGGGGCCGTGAATGAAGATGTCGAAGTTGGCGAACGTGCAGAATTTTGTGACCCAAGTGGAACCAAGCACAGTCCGTGTTCCCAACATGGGGTCGTAACTGGACATTCCCAAGTGTTCGGTCAATTTGCGGCTGCTTTGAAAAATGCCGGCGATAAAGTGTGGAATTCCCCAGACCCGGAAAAAGGCAGGCCAAGCGCTGTAGTACGTTAACAGGGCGATGATCGTTCCCCAAACCAGGACGATTCCGGCGAATTCGTAGCGGATGGTCCGCCTCATTTTTGGATTCTTGAGCGGTGAATCTTTGTGAAAAAACAAACGGCAGTAAATTGCGGGGCTGGTAAACATACCGGCAATGAGATCCACCCACACGAAACAGCGACGGAAAGCCAGAGAGGCATTGGGGTCAGAATAGGGCCACAATTCCCAATCGGTCGGTTTGTTCAGATAGGCGTGGTGTCGAATGTGACTTTCGCGATAAATGGTGTAAGGCGTGAACATCGCTGTGCCTAAGAAACGCCCCAGCCAGATACTCACTGTGCGGGATTGGCAGAGTGTCTGGTGTGCCGTTTCGTGAAAGCAACTTGTCCAGCAGAACAAGAAATAGGCAGTAAACACAGTCCAAAATGAATAGACGAGCCAATTGTCGGCTGGCCACCGAATTGCCAAGCACCAAATGCCGGCAGCGGCGGCGGGAAGACAAATCAAATGGACAATGGAGTTTTTGTCCCTCAGTGCTTTGGATTCATCGGCGGTAAACTCAGTCGTTGTAGACACTTGGTGTGAACTCCTGTCGGCAAAGTGTTGCCCAATTTAATGACTCCGCGTCATCTCTCTCTGGTTCGCGGTCAATCACCGGCTACATCTGCTTCCCTGCGTTCATTTCTCGTCCTCGAGTTTTTTCAGCCTGTCACGACCAGGCCATTTCGGGGGTGCTCAGCTTGTGGTTTCCTTTCAGCTGAATCTGAGTGCTTTCACCCCCCTCCTCATATGTTAAACTCCCGATGCATGAAGATCGAGTGATACAGGCCGCAACCCCAGTGCAGAACAAAAAAATTGCCAATGTCGCTGCCTGATTTTGGACCTCGAATCGCTGCGTCTGAGCAGCCATTTTCAAGCAATGGACCGCTGCGATACTTTCACCGCGAGTCTGCACGACTTGGGGCTTTGCACATTTCCAATTCATCGGTGATCGTCACAATTGGAAGAGTTTCCGTAGATTGCTGGATCGTGTGAAAGTTGCCTGGATTTGCGTGATGAGAAAACGCGCAGCTTGGGGCCAAACTTCTCGAATTCTCGAACCGATATTGATAACCTAAACGGTCCCCAGCGAGCGATGGTAATCCGCGAGGGGATTTTCTTGCGGTTTCCTTCGTTGGGGGAGGCCAACATCATGAAGACTCTAAAATTGGCGACCTGAAAGAACATTCCATGCCTGAACGCTCCAAATATCAGCAAAAAGTCATTAAACGGTTTTACGACAATCGTGAGCAAATCGATCAACAGCGTTTGAGCGAGCTGGTCACGAATCTTTTTCTGGCGGAAGGCAAAAAGAAACTCGCGACTTTGTGGGAAAAGGCCAGCGAAACAATGTTGCGATTGGGGGTTCCCCAAAGCCGCGTCGATCACGTTGTGGCTCAGGCGGACCCGGCCATGTTGGCTGAAGTGGTGAAAGAGGTTGAAGGGGGAATGCATCATCCTCGACCTAAGACAAACAAATGACCGCAGTGAATTATTGTTCACTGCGAAAGTTTCTCCGGGCATGAAGGTGCGGCGCTCCGCAGGCAAATGAATGTTCGTTCATGACCTGCGGCACCCATGACCCAGCTGCACGTCTGGCGTCGACGGAGCTGTTGCATGATTCGCTGTTACCCTTTTTTTGCACCGTTCAACTAGAAGCAGCACGATGAGCAATTCGCGAAGCAGAAAAAAGTCAGGCCGTTCCAATTCCCGTTCGCCGGTTGAAATGGCGATTATTTGGGGCGGGATTCTCATTCTCGTCGGCTTGGCGTTCTATGAGTTTAGGGCCCGGTCAACCTACAACAGCAATTACCAAGCAGTCATGGATGCGTTTCAGGCTGCCGAAGAGAGTGGCGAATCGTTGACAGACGAAGAGGTGGCCAAACTCGTGACGGGCCATTCCAGTCATGAAAAAAATAACAAAATCGGCCCAAACAAATTGTTGGCCGAGCGGATGGACCGGTACGAATTCAAGGGGCTGATCCAGAACCGAGAGATCTACGTCTACTACGGTTCGCATGGGGAAGACGGCATCGTGGACGATGTTTTTTATGTCGGCGAACAACCAGCCGCCGAAGGCGATGCACCGGCGGATGATTCGGCAAACTAACGTTCTACGCATAGAACGGTAGCGATATGTCGATGGCCGGCAGCAGATGGTGCTGAAGAAACTTGCCGCCAAACCGCTTGATTCGCTGCGAAAGATGCTGTGCGCTGGCTTAAGCGGACCGGCAAACTGAGGTGGCCGGTTCTCCACAGGGGGTTTTTGCAGTTGCAGCCGGCGCGGCAATTGGATCGGCTCCGGTTGGATAAGGGGCGGCTGCGTTCTGTTCGTCGGCAACGACTTCGCCCTCTGGCTCGGTCGACAAGAAGTAAACCGCGCCAAATGCCAAGGTCATGATACCGGTTGCTGTGAACATTGTCGCGAAGCCAAACTCGTCGATGATCATTCCCAACACGGGGGCAGCGATGAAGATGCCCACTTCGGTGAATCCTAAAATCAACGTCGTCCCGGTGCCGCGATTGGCGAGCGGGAAACAACCCGAACCGACGGAGACGACCACTGGAAACAACAGGGCGTGTCCCACACCGCAAACGGCGGCTGGCAACAAAAAATGCCATTCTTTACTGACGAGCAACAACAGCAACTGTCCGCTGCCCAAAGCGGCCATGCCGATCAAGATCACGCGTCGCAACCCGATCAGTTCCATCCAGCGAGCGGCCAAGACACGGCAGGTGAATGCGCATCCGGCGTAGGCTAAGAAAAACGTGCCGATGCCTGCCAATCCCAAATGCGTGGCGTAGCGTGTGAGAAACACCGTGGGAATCGTCAACGCTGCTCCCAGCACCACAGCAATCAGTAGGATTTGACCGGGCCAGTATTGAATCAACAACCGGTGTGCAGCGATGCTTTGCGCGGGTTGGCTATGGCGATCATTTTGAGTGAGGCGGTAGACAATCAAGAAATACGCAGTTGACAATGCGGCGGCTGTCCCAAACAAAGCGGAGAACTGCGGCCAACCGGAGGGCAGGGTGGTGAAGACCAGGTCTCCCAGCAAGGGGCCAATAATCATGCCCACGAACCCGCTGCTTCCCAGGCTGGCAATGACTTCCGTCCGGCGGTGAGCGGGCACGATGCCTTGGACGTAAACAATCGAGCAGGAAAACATGCAAGCCATACTGACGGCGAACAAAATTCGCACGGGATAGATGGTCCAACTCAGTTGATCCGGAGCCAAAAACAACAAGCTACTGATCGCCAAGCATACCGAGGACGCCCGCCAAAGCAGCCGCGTGCCGTAATGGTCGATGGCTTGCCCGATTCCGAAGCGACAAATAACAGCCGCCAACATGCCGGCACCGACAATCGTTCCAGCGGTACCTTCATCGCCTCCTAAAAATGCGACAAACTCGGCAAATCGGAACGTCAGCGCATTGGCGGTCACCAACAACACATTGGAGACGTAACAGGTCCAGAATGTTCGATTGTAGATTGTAGGGGGAGGGTCGGGATGTAATTCAGCTGTCGTATCGGTGTTCATTTTTCGGGCGCGATCATCGCGCCGTAGGCTTTCCAGGCAAGAATTCGAGCGAAAATCAGCTGTGCGTACACAACGATCCAGGGCGCTCGGTAGGAAGGTGAGGGCCGTTATGTACCAGCCCTGACCAATCTTACGCATGACGACGGAACAAGAAAAGTGGAATCAGCTAAGTTTTTCGCTGCGCGCTCCGCGCGACGTGGCGGTTTTGCTCGAAAAAGCGGGAGAAATGGCAAAAACGCAAATATCACCCCTCTTCAATCGCCGCAACGAGATCCTGGACCGCTTGTCGGCCATCTCCAAAGAGCATCAGCGTGTTTTCAGCGGCAAACAGCGGGTTGGGGATTCCGGCGAATCCGGGGCTGAGGCTACGTTTGATGACGACCACCGTGCGGGCCTTGTCGACATCAATGATGGGCATGCCCGCAATGGGCGAGCTGGGATCAGTGCGGGCCGATGGATTGACGACGTCATTGGCTCCGATCACGATCGCCATGTCGACCTGCGCCAGCGTGGGATTGATTTTCTGCATTTCCAGCATTTGGTCGTAGCGAATATTCGCTTCGGCCAACAGAACATTCATGTGGCCCGGCATACGTCCGGCAACGGGGTGGATGCCGAATTCGACGGTGATCCCACGCGACTCCAGCAGATCGGAGAGGTCGCGGACAGCGTGCTGCGCTTGCGCGACCGCCATGCCATAGCCCGGCACGATGACCACCCGCCGCGCGGTATCCAGCATCATCGCCACTTCGTCGGCGCTGGTCGATTTGGTGGTCGCATACAATCCCGCGTCATCTCGTGAAGCAGACCCTTCCGTTCCAAATGAGGTGAACAATACGCTCACCAGCGTGCGATTCATGGCGCGACACATAATCTGCGTCAAAATCAAACCCGACGCACCGACCAAGGCCCCGGTGATGATCAAGATATTATTCTGCAGCACAAATCCCGTCGCAGCCGCAGCCAAGCCGGAGAGCGAATTCAACAACGCCACGACAACCGGCATATCGGCGCCCCCGATCCGCACTACCAGCGAGACGCCCAGGATCGAAGCGACCAAGACCACCAGCCAGTAGGCCAAAACTGGTTGCGTCCCATTAATACACCAAGCGGCGGGAAGGAGTAACAGCAGGGCGAGCAAGGCATTCAGCCATTGCCCCAGGGGGAATTTCAGGCGGTCCAGAAAATCCAATTCGCTGAACTTGCCAATGGCGACCAGCGACCCCCAAAACGTCACCGCGCCAATGATTCCTGAGGCGACCAACGCCACCAACGTTTGTGTGGCAACGACTTCTGACTCCGTGTCGCGGACAGCTTCGGCGCCGGCTACGAATACCGAAGCGATTCCGCCGAAGCCGTTGAAGGTCGCCACCAATTGCGGGACGACCTTCATGTCGATCTTTACGGCTAAAATTCCGCCGATCACAGCACCGATGGCAATGCCGGCAAAAATCAGTTTCGGGTCGACGATATCGCGATGCAGCAACGTCGCCACCACAGCGATCAGCATGCCCACGCCACCGAAATAGTTTCCCCGCACCGCAGTCCGCGGGTGTGTCAGCCCCTTGAGTCCCACGATAAAAAAGATCGCGGCAATCAAATATGCAAAATTAATAAAAGCATCCAGCGCTTCGTTCGACACGTTCTCAATCCTTTTTCCGGAACATGGCCAGCATACGGTGCGTTACAAAAAAACCACCCACAACATTCACGGTGGCCAGGATGACGGCTATGAATCCGAGCACCGTAGCGGTCGTCGATTTTTCGGATCCGGCAGCAATCACCGCTCCGGTGAGAATGATTCCCGAAATCGCATTCGAACCAGACATCAACGGGGTGTGCAATGTCGCGGGGATTTTGGTGATGACCTCAAATCCAACAAACGACGCTAACGCGAAAATCGTCAGGCCGATGACCAGTATTTCCATGTGTGATTCTCTCCCTATTTGGATTCCAGGGGCGCAAGGCCAAGTCGTTCCCGCATGCGGGGGTGGATGACTTGGCCATCGCGACAGACGAGTGTCTCTCGAATCACTTCGTCTTCGAGATTGATTTCTAATTGGCCCTCCTCATTGAGAAGCGCCTGCAAAAAACTGGCGACGTTGTTGGCAAACATTTGACTCGCATGATACGGAATCAAGGACGGCAAATTTGTTTCGCCAATAATCGTGACTCCTCCATGCGTGGTTGTTTCTCCCGGTTTCGTCAGAGCGCAGTTACCACCCCGTTCAGCAGCGAGGTCCACGATGACTGAACCGGCCGCCATGGCTTCGACCATTTCGGGAGTAATCAGTACCGGAGCTTTGGCGCCGGGAACCACTGCCGTGGAAATCACGACATCACTTTCCGCAACGACGCGGTGCATGAGCTCTTGCTGTTTACGATAGAATTCTTCGTCTTTCTCGCGTGCGTAGCCTCCAGACTCGGCTGCTTCGCCCGACTCCAACGGCAATTCGACGAATTGAGCGCCGAGGCTTTCCACTTCTTCTCGGACAGCGGGGCGTAGGTCGTAGCCACTGACAACGGCCCCTAAGCGGCGCGTCGTGGCGATTGCCTGAAGTCCTGCGACTCCCGCACCAATGACCAGCACGCGCGCCGGTGTGATCGTTCCGGCAGCCGTCATCATCATCGGAAACATCCGGGGCAGCGCCGCCGCAGCCAACAACCCAGCTTTGTAGCCGGCGATCGTCGCCATCGAGGAGAGGATGTCCATCGACTGCGCGCGGGTGATGCGCGGCAAGAATTCCAAAGCGAAGCAGCTCACGCCTCGTTCAGCCAAACGGGCAATCGATTTCGGATCAGAGAGCGGATCGTAAGCACCGATCAGGACCTGACCGGGGCGCAGGAGCTCCAAATCTGCATCGAGGAACTGCGGATTTCCTCCACCACCGCGCACCTGCAGGAGCACATCAGCCGCGGCAAACACGGCGGCGCGATCTTGTTCGACGGATGCATCTTGAGCGGCGTATTGCTCATCCGGATATCCGGCCGCCTGACCGGCACCCGCTTCGACAACGGTTTGCAATCCTGACTTGGCAAACGTCTTGACCGCCGCAGGCACAATAGCGACACGCTGTTCACCAGGGAAACTTTCTCGCACAGCTCCAACGGTTAGACCTGAACCTTGTGCTAACATGATCTGAAGGTGTCCTCTCAATCGCAGCAGAGCGTCGTGGCATCCATTTGCCGTATGCTAACGTCGAGAGGCAGCCAGGGAAACCTTATCGGTTGGGCGCACAAAGAGCGTTCCCCATTCGGGCGGCGGCTTTTTGTGCTCTCCCCCCTCCTAAGTGTCCCAGAGTTCCTGGGCCATCAATGAAACCTGGACCGTCATTGAAAAAAGAGCCCAAAAGGCACAATACGACCGCCTGAGTTCGTGAAAACCGCTCGGCGGACCTTCTTCGGCGCATGACCAATTGATTTCCGACTCATCACCTGCAAAAATGTGGGGTTTTCCCCTTTTCGCTCTCACCGGCATTGCCAAGGATTTAGCGGGACACAGGATGAACGGACAAGGTACAGCAGCGCAAAGCACACCGATTGGTGCAATGCGCGAGGACGAGGATGTGATTCTGGTCCTGGATTTCGGGTCGCAGACGGCACAATTGATTGCGCGTCGCGTCCGCGAACAACATGTTTTTTGCCAAATCGTGCGGCACGACCTGACGGTCGATCGCATTCGCGAACTCAATCCGCGCGGATTGATCCTTTCGGGCGGTCCAGCGAGCGTCTACGGCGAAAACTCGCCACAACCCGATCCGGCGATTTTTGACCTCGAGATTCCCATCTTGGGCATTTGCTACGGTATGCAACTCGCCTGTCGATCGCAGGGGAGCGAAGTTTCACCCGGCCTGCACCGCGAATTTGGACGTACCGCTTGCCACGTGGTCGAGGGAGGAGATCTATTTGCGGGGGTCCCTGAAGAATCCATTGTCTGGATGAGCCATGGCGATCAAGTCCAGGATCTGAGTGATCACTTCACAGCGCTGGCAACCACCGACACTTGCCCGTTTGCCGCCGTCAAACACCACACTCGCGAAATCTACGGGCTGCAATTCCATCCTGAGGTGACGCATACCGAACATGGCGGCACGCTGTTGGGCAATTTTGTCCGCACGATTTGCGGCTGTACGGGCGGCTGGCGGATGAGTGAGTTCATCCAACGGGAAGTCGAATTACTGCGGGAGCGCGTGGGGAACAACCGTGTCATTTGCGGATTATCGGGCGGCGTCGATTCGTCCGTTGTGGCTGCATTGTTATATGAAGCAATCGGTTCGCAGCTTTCCTGCATTCTGGTCGATAATGGTCTTCTGCGGGCGGGGGAAGCAGAGTCGGTGGTGACCTGTTTTCAAGACCATTTCAAAACCGACTTGCATGTGGTTCGTGCGGAGGAACTGTTTCTCAAGGAATTGGCCGGCGTCACCGATCCGCAACGAAAACGCAAAATCATCGGCAAGTTGTTCATCGACGTGTTTCGCAAAGAAGCGGAAAGCATCCCCGATGCGAAATTCCTCGCCCAAGGGACGTTGTATCCCGATGTGATCGAAAGCGGTGCCGATCCCGACGGTCCGGCAGCCACGATTAAGGCACACCACAATGTCGGTGGCTTACCGGCGGAATTGGGTTTTGAATTGATCGAACCGCTGCGGGATCTGTTCAAAGACGAAGTACGTACGATGGGCTTGGAACTCGGGCTGCCCGAAGAGATGGTCTGGCGGCACCCGTTCCCCGGTCCCGGTTTGGCAGTTCGCTGTTTGGGGGAAGTCCGCAAGGAGCGGTTGGAAACATTGCGCGAAGCCGACGCGATTGTGATCGACGAACTCACCAAAGCGGGTCTCTATCGCGAAATTCGACAAGCCTTTGCCGTGCTGTTGCCGGTACAAAGCGTGGGAGTCATGGGAGACGACCGCACCTACGACGACGTGATCGCCGTCCGGGCGGTCGCCACCGACGACTTCATGACGGCTGACTGGTTCCACGTGCCGTACGAAGTCTTGGGCCGCATCTCAACGCGAATCATCAACAACGTCCGTGGCGTCAATCGCGTGACCTACGATATTAGTTCGAAGCCCCCTAGTACCATCGAGTGGGAATAGTCAGAGTGGCCGGTGGCGAGTGGCCGGTGACCAGTCCCAAACCGACGGCTTCGCCGTCGTAAGCAGCGCCGCCTGAAAATAGCAGCGGCAATTTTGTAATCTGCCATGGAATATTTGTTAGACGAATTACTCTCCGGAACGCGCGAGGTCGTTTGGTCGTCGACCGATGATCAATTTGTGGTGGACATCCACGAGCGGCCCGCTGGTTTGTTGTGCGGGGCGTTCAATCCGCTGCATGACGGTCATCGCGAATTGCGGAACGTGTCGCAGCAATTGTTGAGAGACGCCGTCGGTTACGAGATATCCATTCACAACGTGGAGAAATCGTCTCTACCCCAGGAAGAGATACTCGCCCGCAGCCGGCAGTTCGAAAAGGCTGTCCTAGCAATTACGGCAGCCCCCACGTTTGTGCAAAAAGCATCCTTGCTGCCCGAAACCACGTTCGTCGTCGGCATCGACACAGCTGTGCGAATTATCGATCCTCGGTTTTATGAGGCGAGCACAACCCAGATGCACAACGCTCTGTCGACGATCCGCGACCAGGGCTGTCAATTTCTGGTCGCGGGCCGCATCGTCGGCGACAAATTCGCCACGCTCAGCGATATCGAGCTACCGACAGCATTTGCAGATTTGTTCGCGGAGATCGCCGAAACCGATTTTCGCAGTGATCTTTCTTCGACCGGCCTGCGGAAAAATTGACGGGAACCCGTTGCCCGACTGTTGTGTCTCAGCATGGGACCTACGGACAACCGGTTTTTCGGATAAAAGGAGATGGTTGACCGCTAAAGGCTGAGCCTGGAATTCTAGGGATTAAGAATTGGTCCCGTAGTGTTGAAGCGTCCGTCTCAAGTCGATAATATCCACACTCTTCCGACCAGACGGTGCCCCAGTGCACCCGCGATTTGGTCGGGAAAATCTAATTTTGGCGGTGTAGCTCAGTTGGTTAGAGCAGCGGAATCATAATCCGCGTGTCGGGGGTTCGAGTCCCTCCACCGCTATTTTTTTGCACTGTCCAATTCAACTGTTCGGTCATTGCGCCTCAGTTGGCAATTATTGCCACTGGGGCGTTTTTTTGTGCGCTGGGTGCGGGGGTGGGGGATACAAACAGCTGTGTTGGGGGGTTGAGTTTGCTCTTGGAATTGAATGTCCGCTGTTGTGCGCAGCAAGTTTGCGAACTTTGATGCGGCGGAGGCTGTCTCAAATAGATTGTTGGTTTTTTCGTTGGGGCGTCTGTTTGTGTCCATCAACGATTTTGAGACAAGTCAATTGAGCACAATACGATGCGGCTTGATGGGTGTTTCAGCGGGTCGGAACTGAAATTCTTTTCAATTCTTGCACGGGACGGACGTTTGGCGTCTTGTCTGGTCCTGCATATGAGGATAAGATACGTGCAAATAGATGTTGTGTCAATTGTTAGCTAGCTTACTAAGTGCCTGGGCCAGTATCCATGGCTGTCGTCTCAGCAGGCCACCGGTATCGAGGGCTGGGGCGAATTGTGACTCTGTAGGTCGTTTTTCAATCACGAGGACAGTAGTACATTGAAAATCCAAACTCAATGCCCGTCAATCCAATTTGTCGGACTTTTGGCCCTCTGCGCAGTGGCTGTGGGGTGCAATCAGGGAGGGGCGGAGCCTCAGCAACGCCCTATACCGACGATGACTGTCGCTCAGCCCGTACGCAAACAGATAGTCGAGTGGGACGCCTATATGGGACGCCTCGAAGCGGTCGACTTCGTTGAGGTTCGCGCTCGTGTCAGCGGCTATCTGGAGACGATTCACTTTGATGAAGGGCAAGTCGTTAACGAAGGCGATTTGCTGTTTGTCATTGACCCACGTCCTTATCAGGCGGAGTTGAATCGAGCTTTGGCTGCTTTGCGTCAGGCGGAATCGGGATTGCAACAGTCGCGGGCTCAATTGACGGTCGCGAAGGCATTGAAGCTGCAAGCCGACGCGCGGCTGCAACTGGCCCTTGCCCGTGTTCAGCGGACGCGACAATTGAAATCGCAAAATGCGATTACACAAGCTGACCTGGACCAGGATGAGTCGGCGTATCTTGAGGCAGAAGCGGATGTGGAAGGGGCCAAGGCGGGGATTACTTCTGCGGAAGCTGCGATCGCGACCGAAATGGCAACTGTCGAGTCGGTGAAGGCGGAAGTTGAGACAGCGGAATTGAATCTCGAATACACGCGAATTCGCGCACCGGTCAGCGGACGGATCAGCCATGAGAATGTCACAGAAGGTAATCTTGTCAGCGGGGGGACCGCGACGTCGACTTTGTTGACGACCATTGCTTCGGTCGATCCGATCTATTGCACCTTCGATGCCAACGAGCAAGAAGTGTTGAAGTATGTCCGGTTGGATCAGGCGGGGACGCGTGCAAGTTCCCGCGAGGCCAAGAATCCGGTGTATCTGGGGCTGGTCGACGAAACCGCTTTTCCGCATCTCGGGCATATGGACTTTGTTGATAATCGTTTCGATACGAATTCAGCGACCATGCGGGCACGGTGCGTCTTTCCCAATGACGATTTCGTTTTAGTGCCGGGAATGTTCGCGCGGATTCGTATTCCCGGCAGTGCATCGTACGAAGCTGTGCTCATTCCAGATTCGGCGATTGGTACCGATCAGGCCTCGCAATTTGTTTATGTCGTCATCGATGGCGTGATTGAGCGACGGGGGGTCAAGCTGGGCCCGATTGTCGATGGGCTGCGTGTTGTCCGCGAGGGGCTCAGTGGAGGCGAGTCGCTCGTGATCGAAGGTTTGCTGCAAGCTCGGCCGGAAATGGCAGTCAAAACCAAAGCGGGGGAAATCAAGGTTATTGAGGATGGATTGCCGGACCAATATGAGCCGCTTCCCCCGGAGCAGTGGATTTCCCCCTCGCCAGACCCCTTGCCGGCGTCTGAGGTTTCGCGCCTCAATCGGCAAGCGGACCAAGGAGGCAACTCGCAGTGAAATTTCCGCACTTCTTTATTGAACGACCTATTTTCGCCACGGTGCTTTCGTTCTTGATTTTGCTGGTGGGGGGAATCACCTATTTCTCGCTGCCGGTCTCGCAATATCCCAACGTCGTTCCGCCAACAATCGTGGTCCGCGCCAGTTTTCCCGGCGCGACTCCGCAGGTGATTGCCGACACGGTTGCCACACCGATCGAACAGGAAATGAATGGCGTCGACGACATGCTTTATATGGAGTCGTCCTCCAGCGCCGACGGCACCATGCAGTTGACTGTCACGTTTAAACTCGGCACGGATCTGGATGATGCGCAGGTTTTAGTACAGAACCGTGTGGCGGTTGCTGAAGCGCGACTCCCCGAAGCGGTGCGGCAAATTGGTGTGACGACGCGGAAGCAGATTCCCGACATGCTAATGGTGGTGCACCTGACTTCGCCGGATGAGAGCCGCGACAATTTGTACATCAGCAACTTTGCCTTTCTGCAGATTCGTGATGCGTTGATGCGGCTGGACGGGGTGGGTGATATTCGTATCGCCGGCGGTAATGAATATGCGATGCGCGTCTGGTTGGATATCGAGAAGATGACGCATGTCGATCTGACGGCCGGCGATGTTGTGGAGGCGATTCGTCAACAGAATGTGCAGGTGGCAGCCGGGGTCCTCGGACAGCCTCCCACCAGCGAGACCGGTGCATTTCAGTTAAACGTCACGACTCAGGGGCGTCTGAAGGAGACAGAGGAATTTGGCCAGATCATCGTCAAGCGGGGTGAGAATGGTCGTGTGACGCGATTGAGTGATGTCGCTCGTATTGAGCTTGGCGCCCAGGATTATTCTCGGTTGAGTTATCTGAACGGAAAGCCTGCCGTTGCCGTGCTCGTTTACCAGCGTCCCGGCACGAATGCTGTCGATACGGCTGAGGAAGTGAAGCAGACGATGGCCAATCTGCAGAAAGACTTTCCCCAAGGGATTGGCTACGAGATTGCATACAACCCCACGGAGTTTGTGGAAGAGTCCATCAATGAAGTGTTCGTCACATTATTGATCACCACGGCATTGGTGGTGCTGACTGTGTTTGTGTTTTTGCACCACTGGCGGCCGACAATTATTCCCGTCGTCGCCATTCCGATTTCATTGATCGGCACCTTTGCGGCCATGCAGTCGTTGGGGGTGACGCTCAATACTCTTTCGCTGTTTGGTCTGGTGTTGGCAATCGGAATCGTTGTGGATGATGCGATCGTGGTGGTCGAGAACGTTGAGCGGCTGATTGGTGAGGGTCTGTCACCGCGCGAAGCGGCACACAAGGCGATGGACGAAGTCGGTTCGGCACTCATTGCAACCACACTGGTGTTGATTGCCGTGTTTGTTCCAACCGTGTTTGTTTCCAGTATCAGCGGACAGTTTTACCAGCAGTTTGCGCTGACGATTTCGATATCGACGGCGATCTCGACGTTTGTTTCACTGACGTTGACTCCGGCTCTTTGTGCCTTATTGCTGAAACCAAGGAACCAAGATCAGGAGTCCGCGGCTGGTATTGATGCGAAGCCCCGCTCTGGATTCTCGCGGGGAATTTCTCGACTCTTGTCGGGACCGTCACGGTGGTTCAATCGTGGTTTTGATTTCACAAGCAATGCATACGCCGGCATGGTGTCGCGGCTGATCCGTGTTTCCGTATTTTCTTTGCTCGTGTATGCCTTATTGCTGGGATGTACGTGGTATAGCTTCGGGATGGTGCCGACGGGATTCATTCCGCAGCAGGATCAAGGCTATTTGATTGTCAGCATTCGACTTCCCGACGGGGCCTCCTTGGCACGGACAGACGAAGTCACAAAACGCGTGGCGGCAATTGGCAGTCAGATGGATGGGGTGGCCCATGCCGTGGGAATTGTGGGGCTGTCGGGCTCGACGTTTACGATCAGTCCCAACGCGGCGGTGACATTTCTTCCTTTGGAGGATGCCAAAGAGCGCGCCGCACGCGGGCGGGGCGCCGAAACGATTGCTGCCGATATGCGGATGGCCGTGAGTGAGATTAACGAGGCCGAAGTGTTCGTCATACCGCCTCCACCGGTTCGTGGAATCGGCCGTGGCGGTGGTTTTAAAATGTACGTACAGGATCAGAGCGGCGCCGGCCTCGACGCGCTGAGTCAAGTCACTGACCAGATGGTTGATGATGCGAATCAACAGCCGGGACTCGTCCAGGTGTTTTCCAACTTTCGTCTCAGCGTTCCGCAAATTTACGCCGATGTCGATCGGACGAAGGCGCAGATGTTGGACATCCCGATGAGCAATGTCTTCGAAGCTTTGCAGGTTTACCTTGGATCGGCGTACGTCAACGATTTTAATTTGCTGGGGCGGACGTATCGCGTGACCGCGCAAGCGGAGCCGGAATTCCGGGACGAACCGAGTGACATTTTGCGATTGCGCACGCGCAGCGCCCAAGGAACCAGTATCGCGCTCGGCTCGGTTGTGGAGGTCAAACGGACCGTCGGGCCGGACCGTCTGGTTCGTTTCAATTTGTATCCCTCGGCCGACATCAATGGGGCGACACTGCCCGGATTTAGCACCGGACAATCGCTGGAAACCATGGAGCGATTGGCCGATCAGGACCTGCCGCCGGGGTTTGGCTATGCTTGGACTGAACTGTCCTATCAAGAAAAACAGGCCGGCAATACGGTACTGTTTCTCTTCCCGCTGGCGGTGCTGTTCGCATTTCTGACCTTGGCGGCGCAGTACGAAAGTTGGTTGTTGCCACTGGCCATCATTTTGATTGTTCCACTGTGTTTGCTGTTTGCGATTCTCGGTATTTGGATGCGGGGGATGGACAACAACATTTTGACGCAAATCGGTTTTATCGTTCTCGTGGGACTGGCTTGTAAGAACGCGATTTTGATCGTCGAGTTTGCTAAGGCTGAGGAAGATGCCGGTAAAGATCGGTTTCAAGCTGCTATCGATGCCTGTCGGATGCGGTTACGCCCCATTCTGATGACGGCATTTTCATTCATCCTCGGGGTGATTCCCCTGCTGATTGCCACCGGTGCCGGATTTGAAATGCGACGTGTCCTCGGGACAGCCGTGTTCAGCGGCATGTTGGGGGTCACAATCTTCGGGCTGTTTTTGACGCCAGTGTTCTATGTCGTGCTCCGGCGATTCGCTAAGTCTAAGTGACATTTTGCGATGTTGTCATCGGACCACGATTCCCGAATCGGCCTGGTGGAAGGAACGTCCAAAATTATGCGGCACAAGTAAAGCTTTAGCTTGTGCCCCGAATAAAGATAGTTCATGAGAGACGCGATGGATCCAGCGCGGCTAGGCCGTGACTAAGATATTAAAAATAATTAGCCACAGAGGCCACAGAGTTCACAGAGACTCTCTGCAATGTTGCAATCATCGCAGTATTAAATATTTCTCGGTGATCTCTGTGAACTCTGTGGCTAGTCCTTTATCTGCGAGGCCAATTGGTCACAGAAGCTTGCTTTGACAAACAGCTATGCCTTGTGTGACGTGTCTGTCGTGAAATCTGAAATCGATTTCGTGTCTTTTGTTGCTTTCGTGGTTTCTTTTTAGGAAATGTCAATCTGCGCAACAGACGAAACTATGAAACGTTCGTCGCACGAATCAAGACAGAGGATATTCGCTAAGACTTGTGATGCTGAGGTTGGTTTCTGGTCGCGATTGCCATAGGCATATCAGGCTTCCCGCAGGTTTCTGGATGTCTTATCCTGTAGGTTGTCAGGACAGAGCGCTAGGAACGACCAGAGGAACATCCAGTGACAGAATCGGATTCGGCTCGAGAACGAGATGTGACTGCAACAGGAATTCTCCGTGAGTTTCAGGACGATTGGGAAGCCGGCTTGCGGCCCAATCTGGAAGACTATGCGTCGCGTGCGCCTGAGGATGTTCGCCAAGAAGTGCTTGCGGAACTGATTAACGCCGATCTGCGGCGGCGCAGGAGCCTGGGGGAGAATCCTTCGCCCACCGATTACATCCAGCGATTTCCAGCAGATCAACCGACCATCACCGCCGCCTTTAGTGCGATTGACGATACGATCGTCACCGAGGGGTCGAAACGGGAACCCGATTTGGGAAGTACCGAAGTCGATATTGCTGTCGGCGAAAAGTTGGGGAAGTACGAAATTCGCTCGGTCCTGGGGATCGGCGGGATGGGAGTTGTCTTCGGCGCCTACGATACGGTGATTCGTCGCGAGGTGGCCATCAAGCTGTTGAGTTCGAAGCACTCCACCAATGAGAATGCGTTGTCGCGACTGTTGCAAGAAGCGCAGACGGCCGGAGCGATGCATCATCCGAATATTGTCGGCATCTATGACGTATTGGAGGTCGAAGGTGCTTATTACGTCGTCATGGAAAAAGTCCCAGGCGATGATCTCAGCGAGGTGCTCAAAAAGTCGACGCGCGGATTCCTGGACTGGAAATTGGCAACGCGAATCGCCATGGATTGTTGCGATGCCTTAACCGCTGCACATGCCCAAGGCCTGATTCATCGCGACATCAAACCGCAAAATATTATGCTCACCGTCGAGTCGACGGTGAAGTTGTTGGACTTTGGTTTGGCGAAATCCGACCAGGACTCCGAGAAGGCCCTTACGCAGCATGGGACGATACTGGGCACGCCTGATTTTATGAGTCCCGAACAGTGCAGTGCCCGTGAGATCAATTCGCTGTCGGATATTTATTCGCTGGGCGCGACGTATTATGACCTGCTCACCGGGCATGCGCCGTTTACAGAAAGTGGCACGCAATTGCAGGTGATGTTCGCGCATTGCAATCAACCCGTGCCAAGCGTTAGCGAAAAACATCCGGAAGTTCCGGCCGGTTGTGATCGGATCATCCAGCGGGCGATGGCCAAACGGCCAGAGGATCGTTATCAATCGGCGGCGGAGATGCGCAAGGACTTGGCGGCTCTGCTTTCCAAAGAAGAACCGCCCCCGCCCGTTGCGGCTCCTGCAGTAACTGCGGCAAAACACTTTCCGTGGAAGATCGCCGCTGGTGGGGCGGTGGTTGTTGCTGCGTTGGCTATTCTTTTCGCGTTGAGCGGTTTATTCAATGACCGATCGAATGACGGACTACAGACGGAGAACGGCAACGCTTTCGCTGGAAAAGCCAATCAAAACGTCCCGATCTTTCGAGGTGTCACGGCCGATACGATTCGTTTGGGAACGACGACCGCCTTCAATGGGCCCAACGAAGAACTGGGCCGAAATATGGTCATCGGGATGAAGAGCTACTTCGATAGCGTCAACGACGCGGGAGGAGTGCACGGTCGCCGGATCGAACTCACCGTGCTCGATGACCGGTATGATCCCGATAAAGCGCTGGAAAACATGAAGCAGCTTTTCGAAGATCGTAAGGTCTTTGCTGTGATTGGAAACGTCGGCACGCCCACGGCCAATGTGACGTCGGTTTTTGCCAGCAAGAATGGGCATCTGTTTTTCGCACCGCTTACCGGCGCCAGTTTGCTGCGCGAAGATCCGCCGGACCGGTATATCTTCAACTATCGCGCCAGTTACCAAGACGAGACAGCGGCGCTGGTCAAGTATTTTGTCGAATCGCTCCGTATCGCACCGGAACAGATCGCTGTATTCGCGCAGAATGATGCGTTTGGCGACGACGGATTTGCGGGCGTGGCCCGTGCTGTGAAGCCGTATGACATCGAAGTCGATCAACTGTTGCGTGTTGGTTATGACCGCAATCAGTTTAACATCGACGAAGCAGTTTCTACGATAGTTGATGACAAAAACGACATCCGTGCGATCGTCATGGTCTCGACGTACAAGGTGGCAGCCCGGTTCGTCAAACGGGTGAAGGCTGTGAAACCGGACATGGTGTTCGGTGCGGTCTCCTTTGTCGGCAGCCGCGCTTTTGCCGAGGAATTTCGTGAAAACGGACCGGCGGACGGGGAAGGGGTCATCGTGACACAGGTCGTTCCGCCGTTTATGTCCAATGCGACCGGGGTGTTGGAATATCGCCGGCTGTTGCAAAAATATAACCCCGAATATGAACCGGGGTTCGTCTCGCTGGAAGGATTTATTGCCGCAAGAATCTTCACCGAAGGCCTGCGTCTGGCGGGTCCAGATTTGAACACGGAAACATTGATCGATGCATTGCACCGAATCAACGATCTCGACATCGGGATTGGCCCGATGCTGACCTTCAGTCCCTCACGGCACCAGGCATCAGATCGCGTCTGGGGAACTCGACTCACGAAAGAGGGTGAGTTTGAATCGTTCGATTTGGAATAGGACTACGGCTGCTTGTTGAGATTTCACATTCGAAGCAATTTGAGATTTGTGAATTCGCGGTGATGGTTTTCGTTTTGATAAGGGAATCGAAACCTGTCAGCTGACATGAATCGGCCGTTTCAGACTTTCTCGCGGAACATTTTAGCCTCGTCGGTGTTCACAAAGTATCACCATCACTGGACGAAGGTTCCCCCCAACTTAATTCAGGAGAAGTATGATGTCGTCACTTTGGAAACCGACGCGCCGCGGCATGTTGAGTACGTTGGCGTTCGGTGCGGTATCGTTTTCTGTACCGGGCCTGTTTGCTGAAGAATTGGCGGTCACGGCCAAAATGGGCGAAGGCCCGTTTTATCCGGACAAAATGCCATTGGATACCGACAACGACCTGTTGGTGGTCAACGATGCGATCACGCCGGCGATCGGTGATATCACTCATCTGTCGGGCCGCGTTCTCACTGCCAGCGGCTCGCCGATTCGCAATGCGTTTGTGGAAATCTGGCAGGTCGATCACAACGGCGTCTACATCCATACCGATTCGGCGGGGGCCGGGAATCGGGACACGAATTTTCAAGGTTACGGACGGTTTTTGACCGATGCGAAGGGGCAGTATTATTTCCGCACTGTCAAACCGGTTCCCTATCCCGGACGGACGCCGCACATTCACTTTGGCGTTAGTAAAAACGGCCGGCGGATTTTTACCACGCAGATGCTCATCAAAGGCGAAAAGCAGAACGAACGTGACGGCCTGTTTCGCAGAATCGATCAACAGGCCCGCGACACAGTGCTGGTCGATTTCAAACCGATTCCCGATTCGAAAATCGGCGAACTGGCCGCCAACTTCGACATCATTCTGGGAGTGACCGCCGAAGAGCTAGAAGACGGCAGTTTGAAAGCAGGTATCGGGAAGCCTCAATACCGCGGTCGGCGTGGTCGTTAGGACGTTGCGGCTTGACCGATCTCCGTTGATGTAAGACACTTTGTTGGCATATCCCTATGAAACGCTGATCATGGACAAGACAGCCATGCAGTCGCGCCGATTCATGGCTGACAAAGTTGTCGTCGCTCACTTGACGGAGGAATTGCTAATGCGTTCACGTCATATTCTCAGTCGGGGAATATTTGCTGCGGCACTTTGGACCGTTTGCATTCCGTCATTGTCCGCAGCAGAGGCGGCGGAACGTCGGCCCTTTGTGGGTGTCATGACGATTTCCAGTTTGAATGACGTCCAGGACGACCTACATTACGTCTTCGAGTCTGCTGGAATACCTGAAAAAGCGCGAACTATTCAGGCCATGGCGAATTTGATGACCGCTGGTTTCGGCAGCGCCGGAATCGACTCCACAAAACCGCTTGGGTGGGCAATTGTAGACCGGCAGGCAGACTACGCACCGTTTGGGTTTGTTCCAATTGAAGACGAAGAACAATTCCTCAAACTGGTCCGCGTGTATGTGCCCTACGTCAAGGTGACACACGCCGGGCAAAAAGAACCTCCTCCCAACGACGAATTTGTCGTTCATTTTCAAGACGGATACGCGTTTATCTACTACGGTAAAAAAGCCGCTGTCCGCTTTGCATCGCCTAAAGATTTTATACCCGAAGATGCGAAATTATTTGACTTTTCGGTGTCGGTCCAAGTTGATCAAATTGATGACGAACATTTCGTGGAGACGTTTGAGGCTATCTATGCGGATTTGCAGGCACGAATCCCCGATCTGCCGAAATTATCCGACGACGAACTTCCTGAGCAGATTGTCGCCCAAGCGGGAAACCTGTTCGTTGGGTTTCGCATTTCTCAGGAGGACCGTGGCACTGTATTAGAAATGAGACTCGCGCCTAAGGCGGAAAAATCATTCGAACAATTCCAGCCCGTTGAGATTTCAAACATTGAATTCTCAACAAATGCCTATTGGGGCGCATTGTTAAATCTCCTCGATGACGTTCCGGAATTGAGGGAATTGGCAGGAAATATGGCTCCAGTCGAGCAGAAAATACTGTTTCAGTTGCAACCGACGGCGAAACAAATTCGCCTGCGAGTAAAGATTGGAAAAGCCTACCCAAGAATCGTTGCGCATGCTTACAGTTCCACATTTAGTGATATGATGCCTTTCGGCATGCCGCCAAAAACACTCATATTACTCGGATATTTAATCGGCGGACCACCGTCAATTGAGCCCGCATTCGATGAAGCGACGGGCTTGTCACTGAAACAAAGTTCTCGGAAACTGTTATTGGTTTGCCAGGCAAAGGACACAGTAAAGACTGACGACAACACTCTGGCGGCAACCTTACAACAGTCCGTCCGCGATCAGCTGAAGTCGCGTGACATCACCACAAGCAAAATCAGCAAGTCAAAGACTCCTGACTTGCAAACCACATCCGCCAAAGATCTAGCAACCTTGGGAAAGTCTGAGGAAGCTGGGTTTGTGATATCATTACTGATCAAGAAATTCACGCTCGTCGAGGATGGCTCGTCAGATCTTTACCGCTGTCGGGCAACTGTCGACGTCAGCGTGATTCGCGTTGGAAATGGAGAATCGATTTTTGAGCGTGAGGTCAACATTCATTTCCCACTGCGCGGGCCAGTGTCGAATAAAAAGCTCCCGCTCAAGCGATTTCGGGAATTATCGATAAAAGACCTTTCGCAGCAAATCGGGTACATTTTCTACGAACGCTATGCGGGCGATTATGATGCCCCGACTGAATTAGAGTAACAGCGAGAAACCACGACAATTGCAAAATCAAGTTTGCCCCTTCCAAGTTTGACAACCAGATGGTGAAGACATGACTCGCTTCAAAACGCCCGTCGTATTTGCGGTTTTCCTGTCGCTGGCGATTGTGAGCACAATGCCCACAACCTCCTATTCCCAAGAAGTCCTGCCGCGCCCCGAAGAGGCCTTCAAAGGCAAAATTGGGTTGACCTATAAAGATTCCGAAGCGGTCAAACCGAAATTGAAGGTGCCGGCGACGTTCGGTCTGGAGAATCCGCCGAACATTCTCATCGTGCTGATCGACGATTGCGGTTACGGGCAGATGGGAACATTTGGCGGGGCCATTCCGACTCCTACGCTGGATCGTGTCGCCCAAAATGGCTTGCGTTACACGCGGTTTCACACCACCGCACTCTGCTCACCGACCCGGGCTGCGTTGCTCACTGGGCGGAACCACCATTCCGTCGGAACGGGCGTGATCGGTGAAGCGGGCACGGGATTTCCCGGCTATTCAGGAATCATTCCGGCCTCGACGGCAACGTTTGCCGAGGTCATTCGCGAATACGGTTATGCCAATGCCTGGTTCGGTAAAAATCACAACGTTCCGGACTGGGAAACCAGCCTCGTCGGCCCCTTTGACCGCTGGGCCAGCGGACTGGGCTTTGACTATTTTTATGGCTTTGTCGGTGGCGATACCGATCAGTTTCACCCCGCGCTTGTGGAAAATAAAAAACGGATTGAACCGCCTAAAACCAACGAGGATGGTTCACCCTATCACTTCACGACCGACATCGCCGATCATGCCATTCGCATGATGCGGGCCACCAAAGCGGTCGCGCCGCAGCGACCCTTTCTGGTCTATTTTTCCACCGGCGCAACTCACGCACCGCACCAAGTTCCCCCGGAGTGGATTGCGAAATTCAAAGGACAGTTCGATGACGGTTGGGATGCGTATCGTGAAAAAACATTCGCGCGCCAAAAACAACTCGGCGTGATCCCCCAAAACACGAAACTCACTCCGCGGCCCGATTCGCTTGCTGCTTGGGATTCAGTTCCGGAGGACGAACGCAAGATCTATGCCCGCATGATGGAAGTCTTCGCCGGCTTCACCGCACATACCGATCACGAGGTGGGACGCGTTGTCGACGCCATCGAAGAGTTGGGCGAGTTGGACAACACGTTAATCCTCTACATCGCCGGCGACAATGGTTCGAGCGCCGAAGGGGGGCTGAATGGTCTGCTGAACGAAATGACCTTCTTTAACGCGATCCCCGAACCGCTGGAGATGAAACTCGCCTCACTCGACACGCTCGGCAGCGAAAAACATTACAACCACTTCCCGGCCGCATGGGCTTGGGCCATGGATACGCCGTTTCAATGGACCAAACAAATCGCCAGCCACTTCGGCGGCACCCGCAATGGCATGGCCATCTCTTGGCCCAAAGGGATCAAAGCCCGTGGGGAAATTCGTGATCAATTCCATCACGTCATCGACATCGCCCCCACAATTCTCGAAATCATCGGCGTCGAAGCGCCGGCGCAGTTCAACGGCATCGCCCAAAAGCCGATCGAAGGCGTCAGCATGGTCTATACGTTCGATGACGCCGATGCCAAGGACCGTCGTACGACGCAATACTTCGAAATGCTGGGCAATCAGGGGATCTATCACAACGGCTGGATGGCCAGTGCCATTCGCGGTGTCCCTTGGTTCAGCGAAAATGAGCCGGGCGATTTGCTCAACATGCCTTGGGAGCTTTATCACATCGACGAGGATTACAGCCAAGCGAACAATCTGGTGAAGCAACATCCTGAAAAGCTCGCTGAGCTGGTCAAACAATTCTTTGCCGAGGCGGCCAAGTACAATGTGTTGCCGTTGGACGATCGCAAGACCGAACGGCTAAACGTTGAGAATCGCCCCAGTCTGACGGCCGGCCGCAAGAGCTTTACCTATCCGAACCTGCTCCGCTTGCCCGAAGGGGCCGCTCCGGACCTGAAGCACCGTAACCACACGATCATTGCCAAAGCCACGATTCCGGACGGGGGAGCCGACGGCATGCTGTTCACACAGGGCGGGCGTTTTGCCGGTTATGGTTTCTATATTTTGGATGGCAAATTGATCTACGACTACAACCTTGTCGGCGTCGATCAATATACGATCAAGTCGAAGGAAAATGTGCCGACCGGTGATGTGACCTTAAGAGTCGTCTACAAGTCGGATGCCAACAAGCCCTTCGCCGGCGCCACCGTGACGTTATTCGCCAACGACAAACAGCTCGCAGAAGGTCGTGTCGAAAAGAGCATTCCCAACCGCGTGACACTGGACGAAACGATGGATTTCGGCTTCGACACCGGCACTCCCGTCGCCGACGACTACGAGTTGCCCTTTAAGTTTGCTGGTAAACTGAAATCGGTGACGATTGAACTTGAATGAAGGAATTCGAGAATTCACGATCATTCGGAATCCCAATTGGCCAGTGGATCAAGACCGGCTCGCCACCCACAGAAAATTCTTGTCAACAATTTCCTGTTCCCCGTTCCAGCGGTAGGCACACAAAATTCCATCCTTAGCGACGCTGTAGTCGACGCAGGCGACGTTTGTCGCCAGGCGGGTGGGGTGGTCGGACCATAGCCAGTAGTGGCCCAAAAAGACGGGCGGCGCATCGGCGGCGTAGATGGCGCGAGTGTCGACCATGGACTCCGACAGCGGTGTGTCGGGAGCCAGTGGAGCAGGGGGGAGGGCGTAATCGCGGAGGCTTTTGCCTTCGGGCGATTCAAACCACCGCACGCGGACATTGGTGCGGAGGTTGCCGTCCTTGTCCCGGTAGGTGATCCCCTCGGGCAGGGGAAATTCTTTGCCCTTGAGCACGTCGTCGACGGCTAGATAGAGGTCCGAGCCTTGGTTGGTCGCCTCGACCATGAAGTCGGTTGTGACTCCGCCATATTGCTTGAGCGCCGCAGTGATTGTTTCTTGATGGCTGGGTTGCCAGCAGGCGTGCACGACATTGATTCCCTCCAGCGCCAGCCACATCGGCAGCGTCCGAAACCAATCGATGGCACTGGCCAGTTCGTCGGTGGATAATTGCGTCCAAGTGGCTGCGAACTGGCCGTTGTTTTTTTCGGTGTGCTCACGCAAATACCGGTGATTCTCTGTGGGATGCAGAGTGCTCCAGGCAATCGCGTTGAATTCGTGATTGCCCATCACCGCCCGAGCACTGCCGGCTTCCACCATCGGTCGGACAATCTGCAGCACTTCACGAATCTGTGGACCGCGGTCGATGAAGTCACCAACGAAGACCGCCGTCCGCAGTGGATGTGCGTAATACCCACTCTGGCGATCATACCCCAGGTTGCCCAGAAGTTCGCTCAATTCGTCCGCATGCCCGTGAATGTCGCCGATGATGTCGTACATGATGCAATCGCATTTCCCGAGATTCGAAGTCTGTTTTTCACGTCCCGCAGGTGAAGGGACGCCCCAAATTGTCGCTAAGCTGATCGTAGACTTTCGGCGAACCTCCTGCAAATACCTCTCCAGGAAGGCCTTTTTTTGCGGTTGTCGAATGCGGAGCGAGTACCATGTCAGTCGGGGGAACGTTATAATCCGCCCGCGGACGAGCACATCAAATCGGTCGATTTCGCTGGCACAATTCTTCAAGGGGAGGGATATTGCGATGCGGAATCTTCCAGGAATATTCGACCGCTCGGGCAATTCATGACAACGATCGCGGTTCCCGCGCCGTCGCAGTATGCACCTTGAAATGGGCACTTAGGAATATAGAAAAATGTGGATGCAGGATGTCATAGAGATTCTCATCGCGATTGCGCTGGTGCTACTCAACGGATTTTTTGTGGCAGCTGAGTTTGCGTTGGTGAAAGTTCGTGGCGGACAGGTAGACGAGTTGGTGCGAGCCGGGCGGCCCTTTGCGCGTACGGGGCAATGGCTGGTGGAACGCATGGAAGGGGCACTTTCGGCCTGCCAGTTGGGGATCACCATGGCATCGCTGGCCTTGGGTTGGGTGGGGGAACCGGCCTTCGCACACTTGTTGCGGCCCCTGCTGGAAACATTGGGGATGCACTCAGAAGCCGTACTGCACACGACCGCGTTTGTGATTGCCTTTAGCGTGATCACTTCGTTGCACTTGGTCATCGGCGAACAGGCGCCGAAGATCTTCGCCATTCGTCGCGCGGACCAAGTGTTGTTGTGGTGTGCGTTGCCGTTGAAGTGGTTCTATTTGCTGACTTACCCCATGATGGTGGCGCTGAACGTCTCGACGGCGTTTTTGCTCAAACAAGTTGGGCTAGAAGGAGAGTCAGAGCACGATGCTCCGCATAGTGAGGATGAACTTCGCGCACTGTTGCGGCAATCGCATGTGAGCGGACATCTCAGCCGGTCAGAACACCGATTGTTACACGCGGTGTTCGAATTCGACGACATGGTCTGCCGACGGATCATGGTGCCGCGCGTCGAGGTGGAGTTCTTTGGGATCAACGATCCTCCTCGGCAATGTATCGAGTTGGCTCGCCGCACAAAGCACACGCGTTACCCCATTTGCAATAACTCGCTGGATGAAGTGCTGGGTGTGATCCATGTCAAAGATTTAGTCGGGCTGGAAGTCAACGATGCGTTTGACTGGAACACGATTATGCGTCCACCGCGCAAAGTGCCAGAGAACATGCCGATCAGCAAGTTGCTGCGGCATTTTCAAGCGACGCACCAGTTGATGGCGTTTGTCGTCGACGAATATGGCACGGTGATCGGCATTGTCACGTTGGAGAACGTGTTGGAACAGATCATCGGTGAAGTCGACGATGAATTCGACAATGCGGAACCGAATATCGTCTCTCAAGGAGCCAATGAATGGTTGGTTTTGGGGACGACACCGGTCGATGAGATCAGCCGCTATTTCAAAATTGCCCTCGACGTGACCGACGCCGATACGTTTTCCGGGGTCCTGGTGAATAGCGCTCAACGATTGCTTTCCGTGGGCGACCGGATTGAATTGGGTGAATATATCGTCGATGTGGTGGAAGTTCGCGACGACCGGGCAGCGCTGGTCCGTGTGACGCGCCCTTCGGTTGAGAATTCCGGGCCGCCGGAAGATTCCTCGCAGAGCCCTGATCCATAAGCCGAGGCAAGTTGATTGCTCTTGAATGGAAATCGGCTTGTGGAATAACCAGTAAGGCGATTCGGCTAGACAATTCACCCGGGCCAGTTGATGGAGAACGGTCGGTATGTGGTTGAATGCATTGGGGGGCAAGTCATTGTTCAAGAAAAGGCATCCCGATGTCGGTGCGCGACCGGGGACATTGGTGATCAGCGAAGACGCGTCGCAGCCGAAAATTCATGTGATGCATTTTACGCCCGAGGAGTTGAAGGAAGAAGACGTCACCGATACCGAACAACTCCGCGCGGCATACGACCCGAACACGACCACTTGGGTCGACGTGCAAGGCTTTGGCGACGAAAAGATGATCCGCAGGATCGCCGAAAAGTTTGCCATTCATCCGCTGGCCATCGAAGACATTATTAATGTCCCACAGCGTCCCAAAGCAGAAACGTATGACGATCAGATCTTGATCATCGTTCGGATGGTGAATTCGATAGGGCAGGCTGAGATTGACATCGAGCAAGTTAGTATTGTCCTTGGAAAAAACTATGTCCTGACGTTTCAGGAACGCTACGGCGATGTTCTTGATCCGGTCCGTCGACGTATCCGTAGCGGCAAGGGACGGATTCGTACCGAAGGACCCGACTATGTCGCCTACGCGATTTTTGACACGATTGTCGATGCCTACTATCCCGTTTTGGAGGAGATCGGCAACTATTTAGAAGACTTAGAAATCACGGTGGTCGAGAATCCCACCCCGCGATTGCTCAAATATCTGAATCAAGTCAAGAACCGCCTAATCAATCTCCGCCGTGCCATTTGGCCGCAGCGACAAGTCGCCAATTCACTGGCCCGCGACGAGCATCCGCTGATTGATCCCAATGTGCGCATTTACCTCCGCGATACATACGACCATTGCGTGCAGTCGGCCGAAGTGGTGGAGATGTATCGCGAGATGGTCACCGGTCTAATGAATATGTATCTCGCATCGGTTGCCAATCGTCAAAATGAAGTCATGAAGGTGTTGACGATTACGGCTGCGATTTTCATTCCATTGACATTCATGGCGGGCATTTACGGCATGAACTTCGAATACATGCCCGAATTGCATGTCCCCTGGGCCTATCCCTTGATATGGACTACCATGATACTCATGGCCGGAGGCATGCTCTTCTACTTCTACCGCAAGGGCTGGATTTGGAATCGCGATGACGACGAGGACTTTCCGGGAAAGGACGGCGGACCGTGATGCGGGTGGGTGAGACGTTTCACCGCCAAACGGGAAGTGAATTCCGACATCCAGGAGCAAATCGATGATCGATGGCAAACGCCAATTTCGCATTCTGTTCTGGGCGTTTGTGTCGATGTGGTTGCTCTCTTCCACGATCGCGTTTGCTCAACCGGGTGAGGAACGCGTCCTCCGAATCGGCACAAAAGAAGCAGCCCCCTTTTCGATTCTCAACGAAGATGGAACCTGGAGCGGAATCAGTATCGAACTGTGGCGCGGCGTCGCTAACCAGATGGGGCTTCGCTACGAATTCGAAAACCTGCCGCTGGATGAAATCCTTGCCGGAGTGGAATCGGGAGAACTCGACGCGGGCGTCGCGGCGATTACCATCACGCACGAACGTGAGCAATACCTCGATTTTTCGCATTCTTACTTCAATTCCGGACTGGGCATTGCCGTTCCGCAGCGTCAAACGGCCAATTGGTCCGCCGTGGTGAAGCGAATCTTTTCCATGGTGTTCTTGAAGATCGTGCTGACAATCTTTCTCGTGTTACTGGCGATGGGCACGCTGGTGTATCTCTTTGAACGACGACGAAACCGGGGAGATTTCGGAGGCAGCGTCTTGAGAGGGTTATCGAGCGGCATTTGGTGGGCCGCGGTCACCATGACCACCGTTGGTTATGGCGACAAGGTTCCCAAGTCTCCGGGAGGACGAGCGATTGCCGTATTGTGGATGTACACGGCGATCATCATTATCTCGATTTTTACCGCATCGGTGACATCAATACTCACGTTATCACAACTTGAGTCGAACGTGCGTGGTCCACGCGACTTGCACAATGTCCGTTTGGCGACCGTGTCTGATTCGACCAGTGCCAAATATTTGCGGCGTCAGGGAATTGCTTTCAAGGAGTTTCCGACAGTTGATGAATGCCTGGCGAGTCTCGAACGAAACCAATTCGACGCGGTGGTTTATGACGCACCGATTTTGCGTTATGTTGTTCACAACGAACATCCGGGCCTCATTCAAGTCTTACCGGCGACGTTTGATAAACAAGATTACGCGATTGCGATTCCTCCCGAAAGTCCGTTTCGCGAATCGCTCAATCAATCCATCTTGCAGGTGATCACGACACCGCAATGGGATGAGACGTTGCGGCGATATTTGGGCGACTGACATGCTGTGGATGATGTTGTTGTGAGAGTTTTACGATACGACAGGGAGCCGTAATACATTGGCGACTTCAACTTTACTCTTGGTTTTACTCGCACTGGGGCAAGTCGACCCAGCACAGACGCAGGACGGCGGTGCGACCGAAACAAAACCGCTCGTGGTAGCGACGAAGGAAAGCCCGCCGTTTTCGTTTCGTGATGCGGACGGGCAGTGGACGGGCATCAGCGTGGAATTGTGGCGGCATATGGCCGATGAACTGGGCCTGAAATATGAATTCCGCGAAATGCCCTTGGACCAGATGTTTGAGGGGTTGGAAAAGGGGAACGTTGACGTCGCCGTTGCCGCCATCAGTGTCACAGCCGACCGCCACAAACGCGTGGATTTCTGCCATCCCTATTTCACCACCGGCTTAGGAGTCGCGGTTGACGCTGAGCACTCTTCGGGCGGTTGGAGAGTCCTTCGCCGGATCATCTCGACACGATTGCTGACGATTGTCAGCATCATGATCGGCATCGTTTTAGTCTGCGGCATCTTGTTCTGGTTCTTTGAACGCCAATCCAACGAACAGATGTTCGGTGGGAAACGCCGCAAGGGGATCGGGATGGGGATGTGGTGGTCCACGATCGTATTGCTGGGACACAAGGGGGTATTCCCGGTCAGCGTTTCCGGACGAATTCTGGCTTGCGGTGCGATGCTGGCCAGTATTTTGCTGTTCTCGATCCTGACCGGCGTGATTACATCGGCACTAACGATCGGACATATGGACGTGGGGATTTCACATCCGGGAGATTTGCGACGCATCAAAACGATTACGGTCGAACCGAGCACGAGCGCCGACTTTTTGCGAGGCAAACGTATCCCATTTCGCAGTTATCCAACGATCGCCGAGGCAGCGCAAGCGCTCGCCGGGGTCCGCTCAGAAGCGCTGGTTTATGACGAAGCGCAATTGAGGTATCTAGCGAATTCCGAGTACTACGGACGGATCCACGTCCTGTCCGTCTCATTCCACACTCAAGATTACGCCATCGCCCTAAAACCCGGCAGTCCATTGCGCAAGCCGCTCAATCAGTCGCTGCTGAATTACCGAGCCAGCGAAGGGTGGAACGAATTGGTGTATCGCTATCTGGGCGAAGATGTTGTGGATTGATGATCCACGCCCCCGCCCGATGAAAGTTCACCGAGCCTCCAGATAGGAAAACTACCGCAACGAACGATTCAACCGCGTGCGGTGGTATTCAGCACGCTCAGCGGAGGTCATCGATGCAAAGTCGCGCGCGGTGGCATCCGTGGACGCCGGGGCAGCGGTGCTGGTTGCTGTCGTAGACGCTGTGGTGGATGTCGGCAAGCTAATGGTTGTCCCATTGCCGGCATAACTCATCACGGCGGTTTGCAGCGTTAGGTCTTCTTCCAGCGATCGATTGGGGCGGATGCTCAGTTTTTCCAGCACCGCGTGATAGGCATGGACCGCTTCTTCGGGGCCGATGTCGCCGTTGACGATCAGCCGTAGGAATTGCACGAAGGCGAGTTGGCATTCGGCGTTGTTGATTTTGCGACCGAATAGGGCGATCCGTGCTCCGTATTTTTGCGCTTCGGCAATCAGCTTAAACGCATCGAGCGTCGTGCCCGCACTGCCGCCCAGCACACCGACGATTAAATGCGGATCGTAGGTGACCAATTCCTCCATCGCCTGCGGGCCGTGGTACACCATCTTTAAAAAGATGGGTCGGCCAGCCGTGGCGACGCCGGCCAACGTGCGGGCAATCAGATCGTTGATAAACCCGGCTTGCAATTCGGGGGCGACGGCGCCGGGGACGTTAGGATCGAAGATCTCCAGAAAATGCCGAAACCCCTTCCGCTCCGCTTCTTCGCGAAACAGTTTGTATTGCTCCAGGGTGTGCAGGTCCAATTCCAGGTCGTTGTTGAATGTGACAGAGAATAACCCCAAGTCCGCTCCGCGCGAGCGTTCTTCGGTCTTGCAGTCGAGATGTCCGCATTGAATGTGATCCAGCGAGGCGGAACGAAACGGATGCGCGGGTTCCTGATACACTGCGCCCCCACGCACCACATGCACATCGGTTGTGTCGTTCGCGCGGGCGGCGGGGGTGATGGCGGAGTTATCGAACAGCCGTTCGTTGATCGTCAGGGCTTCGCTGGTACTGGCCGACATGAGCATGATGTCGACGACGCCCTGGTGAATGATTTCACGGATCTGCTGACGGTATTCGGCCAACGTTTTGAATCGCACTTCACCATCGTGCCGCTCAGGAGATTTTCCCGGTGCACCGATGCCGAACGCCATATCCGCATCCTTGGCGTCGGCGATGATGAAATCTTTGCATCCCGACGGATCAGCATGGATAGCAGCGAGTTTTTGATCCAGCGATTTTTGCATGATAGCAGAGTTTTTCTTATCCCAAGCCGACGGCTTCGCCGTCGTTAGGGGCGGTGTTTTTAATGACGTGCGATCACATTGGGAAATTGATCCGCAGGTGAACGTCGTGTGCGACGGCGGAGCCGTCGGTTTGGGATGATGGGGGATTATGATCCAGCGAGGACTTTGTCGATCGTTTCGCGAAGTACACGGGCGGAGTTGGCCAAGCCGGTCCGTTCTTTGGGCCACAGATCCAATTCGACATGCCCGAGCACGCCCTCGCGGCCGACGACGGTCGGTACGGAAATACAGACATCACGCAACCCATAGGCTCCGGACTGTAGCGAGGAGACCGGCAAGATGCGGCGTTGGTCCAGGGCGATGGAGTGCACGACTTCGGTGATTGCCAAGCCGACGGCGAATCCGGCGCCACCCTTTTTCTTGATCACTTCCGCTCCGCTGCCCCGCGTCCGTTTCTCGACGTCGCTGACCAGGGAAGGGGAGTAACCGGGCCATTTGTCCAACGGCAGACCGGCGACCTGTGCGGCGGACCAAATCGGCACCATGCTGTCGCCATGTTCGCCGAAGATCAACGTCGAGACTTGCGTCGCAGGCACGTCCAGCCGATCAGCCAACATGCTCCGCAAGCGGATGGTATCGAGTTGCGTGCCCAGGCCGATTACTTTTTCCGGCGGCAAGGACAACTCGCGCGTGGTTAAATAGGTGAGCACGTCCACAGGGTTGGAAACCACGAAGACAATTGCACCGGGTTTGGTGCCAACGTTGCGCAGGTCGGCCAGAATGTTGCGGAACAGAGCCACGTTGCGATTGATCAAATCGAGTCGGCTTTCGTCCGGTTTGCGTCGTAATCCGGCGGTGATGATGATCACGTCGGCATCGGCGCTGCCTTCGGGGCCGGCGGCATAGATCTTTTGGTCGGCCGATACGCAGCTTCCGTGCAACAGGTCCAAGGCTTGCCCCCCAACCAGGTCGGCGTTGACATCCACCAGAGCAATTTCACGAACGATGCCCCCGCACTGCAACGCGAATGCCGCACAAGACCCTACCAAACCGCCGCCACCGACAATGCTGACTTTCATGATGCTATTACTCACAAGTATTTCTTGAAGGGCCGGTTGTTTACGGCCGGGATGTTTTTCTGGGAGACCTGCGGTCTTGTTGGGTGCGGGGTCGGGAGACCCGCGCACAACTTTACAGGGAGACCTTTGCACAACTCGGTGCGGGGTCTGGAGACCCGCGCACAACTTTACAGGGAGACCCGCGCACTAATTGCTGAGTCTATTTCTTGTCGATCGCGGCCATGACTTCGCTGGTGATGGCTTTGACTAGGGCTTCGATGTCGCCGCCGTCTGAACCGTTGTGTCCACCGCCGTTTGTTGTGGAACCCGAGTTGCTTTTCAAGTAACCCGGGAAGGCCGGCGGAGGATTGAACGCGCGGGTTTCTGGAAGTTTTTCTTCATAACCTTTGCGAAACGCGCTGTTGCCGCACAGGTCGCAATCTTCGGCGTGGAAACGGGGGTCGTCGAAGCCGAGTTTTTTCTTCAGGTCCAACAGTTCGCGGCTTTCCCGTTCGTCGAGGTAGCTCACTGGGCCGAGTTGTTTAGCGAGCAACAAAATTCGGCAATAGGCATCGACGATTTCGGTCTTCCAGTACGCCTTCTCCAGGTCGACGTCGAAGCTGACCGTGCCGTGGTTGTTGAGGATGATCGTGTTGGTTCCCTGGCCCAAAAATGGCAAGACCGTATCCGCGAATTCTTGGCCACCGGGTGTTTCATACGGCGCCATCGGGACTTCGCCCAGAAAGACTTCGATCTCCGGTAGAATACATTGCGGAATCGGCTCACGGGCGACGGCGAAGGCGGTGGCGTGCGGGGGATGGCAGTGCACGACCGATTTGACATCGGGACGGGCTTTCATGATTGCCAGATGCAACAGGATTTCGCTGGTCCGTTTGCGGGTCCCGGCAATCTGGTTGCCATCAAGGTCGACCGCACAGATGTCCTCGGGAGTCATGAACCCCTTGCAGATCATGGTAGGCGAGCAGAGCACAGCGTTTTCGCCGACGCGGATCGAGATATTGCCATCGTTGGCGGCGGCAAAGCCTTTTTCATAAATCCGTCGCCCAATCTCGCAGATTTGCTCTTTGAGTTTGCGGTCGTTGACACCGGAGTTCCATTGGTTTTGCATGGTGGGTATTTCCTATCGGATGTTGGTTATCGATTGTTTTCAGGTGTCATGCCAAGCATGACCTACGGGTTAGATATTGATCGTGTCTAAGATGGCAGTGTTATAGGCGTCGATCGGTTTGTCGCCGGGGTGGAACGGTGCGGCGGCTTCGGCTCCTTCGCTGACGGCGATGCGGCTTCCCTCAGCGGCACCGCGTTCATCGAAGACCACAAACGGTTCGCCGCGGCCCGCTTTGTCGCCGCGAATCCCTTCCAACGACAGCGATGTCGCCACCAACCACGTGGCGCCGGTGAGTTCGGGGTGACATTTCGACAAGGTCACTTTGCCGATCACATCCGCAATTCGCATGGCTGGTTCCTCAATGGTTTTGTGATTTCGTGTAGGACTGGTTCCCGCCTGTCGTCGTAAAACATCGACGATCAACGATGCCGGCGGCAGGCGGGAGCCTACCCTACGTGTTGCTGCTTTGAATACGGGTTACCACAGGCGGCTGGTTGTTTCCCAATTTGCCGGTGGTTGCGGATTTTGTTTGCTAAAACGTTGTAACAGTGTCTTCATTGCGAACATGCCGATGTTGGCAGGATCGAGGGCGATCACATTGGCCCCCATTTCATTCATGGCTGTGGCGACATCTTCGCTGTGGTTGACAACGGTGGCCCGGATTTTGGGAGAGCGATTCGCTAAACAAGCTGCTAAACGAGGCTGCCCGCTGACGATCGCCACACCGGCGTATTCTCCACGACTCACCGCCGAAACGGCCAACCGTGCTGCGCTGGCCGGACTTTCCAGCAAGTCTAGCTTCCAATCGCTGCCCAGTTGTTCCATGGCACGCATCACTTGGGGACCGGCGGTGACCACAGCCGCTAAAAACGTTGCGGACGTCACAGTCGAAGCTGTCGTCACACGTGTCCAGGTTAAGCCTTGCTCACGAATCAGGTCCCGCGCCGAGGGAGTCAGGATCGCTTTTTCAGAGATTTGAAACCGCCGGTCGCCGTTGATTTGTTCCTTGAGCAGATCCGCCGTGATGATCGATTCCGACAGATAGGTCACACGTGCCGCCGTCTCGGCAGGACGCATTTCGATCGGGGCCGCTAGGTGTTTTTTCACCACCGCAGCAACAATCTGTTCGAGAGTCTGTTGGTCCGTATGCATCAGTCCGGAAGTCCAATCACCGCCCAGCGGACTGGGCATGTTTCATATCCGACGAGATCACGAATGGACTTTCCATCGCTACTCAAAATCACTTGATCGCCTCGCCCGCTTCCCAGTGGGTCAATCGCTAGTTGCGGTTCCCCATCCGGTCCGCCGGCGGCGTCCAACATTTGGACGACAGCCAGTCGCCAACCCGCCAGTGATTCATGTTTGACCGTGGCAGTGGCAGTGCCCACGACTTGTGCCAGGTTCATCTGTTGTTCATCCGCGGCAAAAACTTGTTTCCCAAACCGACGGCTTCGCCGTCGTACTCTGCGACCCCATCACCATTAAATAATCCGCAAGTCATCGACCAACGCACAGCGGCGTTGGCGTGTGAATGTCAACGGGCTGGTCACCCCTTCGCCGGTCGGCGTGGCGATGCTGAATGACAAGTAGCCTTCGCCTCCCAGTCCCAATCCTGCGGAACTCGGCCCGTTTTTAACGAACAATGTTGTGTCCATTTCCCGGCCCATCGTGGTCATATTCCGCACGTCACGGGTATGAATGATGCTCGTGTGCCGAAAGTTGTGTTCGTATTCTTTGGCCAGTTCAATCCCGTGCATCGCATTGCGGCACCGCACAAATGGGACAAAGGGCATCATCTGTTCTTCGGGGACGAAAGGATTGCTTTCATCGGTTTCGCCGTACAACAGATCCGTTCCAGCCGGAACCTGAACGCCAATCAACTCGGCCAAGACCGACGCATCTTTGCCGACCAGATCGCGGTTGAGCGTGTGGTGATCCGAGCCGTCTTTGGGCGGATCAAAGGCCAGTTTCGTCAGTTGGTCGATCTGTTGGCAGTTCAATTGATACCCGCCGTGACGCGGCATGGCGGAGAGGAGTTCGTCAAAGATCGATTCCACGGCGAAGACTTCTTTTTCACCGATGCACAGCAGATTGTTGTCAAAGGCTCCGCCGGTGATGATCGAGCGGGCGGCGTTGTCGATGTCGGCCGTTTCGTCGACGACGACGGGCGGATTCCCCGGTCCGGCCACAATTGCTCGCTTGCTACTGGCCATCGCGGCGCGGGCTACGAATGGTCCACCGGTTACGCAGATGAGTCGTACGCCGCGATGCGCGAAGATTTCGTTGGCGGTTTCGATCGTCGGGTTCTCGATGATCGTGACCAGATTCTCTAAACCGGTCGCTTCATAAATTGCCCGATTGATCCGCCGCGCCCCTTCGCAGGCAATCAGCCGTCCCGCGGGATGCGGATTGCAGACCAACGTATTGCCGCCGGCGATCATCGAAATCGCATTGCTGGCCAGCGTCGGCAGCGAGTGTGTGACGGGGGTGATCTTGCCGATCACGCCAAACGGGGCATATTCGGTGACGGTCAACCCGTGATCGCCGCTGAGGGCGTCGCACTTGAGAAACTCGACGCCCGGCACGAGTTCGATAATTTGTAGCTTTTGAATCTTGTGATCCAACCGGCCGATCCCGGTTTCTTCAAGTTCCAATCGCCCCAATTCTTCCGCTTGGGCCGTGCAAAGTTGCTTGATGCACTGCACGATTTTAACACGATCGGACACCGGTCGCTGGCTGAGCGCTTTGAAACCATCGCCCGCAGCGGCGACGGCATCGTCGACGGTTTGGAAGACGCCCCAATCGCCATTGCGATGCGTTCCGTTCGTAGTCCGCCCGCCGTTTCCGAGTTGGGCCAGGACTTCTTGCACGACTTGCCGGATTGCTTGTTCGGTGGCTTGCATGATTGGAATTCTCTTTAGAAGTTAGCTTTATGATTCAGTGACTTATCAGCCAGGCGGCTGCCTAGCCGATCTTTGGGCTCTTAAAATCTCCGCATTTGTTCGATGGCGACGATTTCGCCTTCAACCCAGTTTTGAATGCGTGATGCGGTTGGAATTGATGTCAATAACAGCAGGATAAAGGCGCCACCAATCACCAAATTGACAGGATGGCCTTCTGTGAAGTAGGCAAATAAATTCAGGAATATCGCGCCTTCCAAAATGGCGGCTGCGATAATCGAACTGTATTGGTAAACGCCATACAACTGTTGAAACACGACAGAGTCGGATTCGGATTGGTCGTCAGCGAATGGCTCCAGTGGTCCCTCAGGAAATAAATCGGCGATCCGCGTCCTTTGTTTCGAAGCCAGAAAGTTTGGGGCAAAAATCCAAGCGACAAACATCGCTGCTGCATCCACGACAGCAATTATCGAAAGAACACCCAACTCCTGTTGTTGGTTCACACCGGCCACCAGCAAATACGCCAGAAACCCGCTTGGAACAATCGCGAGATTGACGTAAATGATCTGCAACGTGCGAGCGGCCTGCGCTGCTGACCGAACGAGTTGTGGTGATTGCGATGCCATTCGTTCGCTTCTGCTAGTTTCCTGCCTTGAACACCGACTTGGATTTCACATGCACCTGATCCACGATGCCGATGATTGCCGCGTCGATGGGGAGTGTTTTGGTTTGCGGGGTGAAACGGGCGCTGGAACCTTGTACGCAGAGCACCACTTCGCCTTCGCCGGCTCCCACTGTGTCGACCACGACAAACGTGCGGCCGGTTGGTTTGAGGGAGCTTTGATCCTTTTCGTCGACACGCAACGGCTCGACGATCAGCAGCTTTTGGCCGACCATTTCAGCGACCTTCTGCGTCGAAACCACGCTGCCGGTAATGCGTGCCAAAAACATGGCGTGTCCTTGTTGTGTTTGTTTACCGTTTTGTCAGTTACCCCCCGGCGAAGCCGAGGGCTGAGAGAAAATGTTAATTAGGAAATCGCTTTGGCCGCTTGGCGGGCGACGATGATTTCTTCGTTGGTCTGCAGTACCCAAACCTCCGTCGCACTGCCGGCTGTTGAGATCTTTGTTTCTCCGTCCACCTGTTGATTCAATTCCGTATCCAACTCAATTCCGGCCCAGGCCATGTTGTCGCAGACCTGTTGGCGAATCAGTTGGCTGTTTTCACCGATGCCGCCGGTAAAGACGATCGCATCGGCTCCGCCGAGTACCGCCAAATAGGCACCGACGTATTGGCGAATCGCAGCGACGAAGACGTCGAGCGCCAATTGCGCTCCTGCATGCCCTTCGGCAGCTGCTTCCTCCAAGTCCCGCACATCTCCGCTCAAGCCACTCACGCCCAACAAGCCGCTCTTGTTGGCCAAATCCTCTAACAACTCTGCTAAACTTTTTCCCGTCGCTCGCATCAACACCGGCAAAGCAAAGGGATCGAAATCGCCAACCCGATTGTTGTGTGGCAAGCCCGATTGCGGACTCATGCCCAAACTGTTGGCCAACGAGACGCCGTCCTTGGCTGCACAGAGCGAATTGCTGCCGCCCAAGTGGCAGGAGATGACCCGCAGGTCGTCCCGGCCCAGGATTTCAGCAATCCGCGTGGTGATGTAACGATGGCTGGCACCGTGAAATCCCCATCGTTGAACTTGGTAATCTGTTCGCCAAGCCGCTGGAACCGCATAGCTGCGATTGGCCAGCGGAATCGTATCGTGGAAGCCTGTTTCCAATGCCGCCACGAGCGGAATTTCCGGACATGCCTCGCGCAATTGCCGCATGGCTTTGACATACGGGGGATTGTGCGCGGGTGCGATATCCGACAACTCCTCCATTGCCGCTAACAACTCCTCATTCACAACACGGACACCGCTTAGCCGGCCAGCGAAAACCGTCTTAAACCCAATGACCGCCACTTCACTCACCGCGCCTAAGCAACCATGCTCCGCGTCGGTCAACTGCTCTAAGCAGATTTTGACCGCTGCGGCGTGATCCGGAATGTGCCGCGTGGCGGTGTCGGAGTAATCTCCGATTTCCACTTGGCACGAACTCTCCGCCGAACCGATCCGATCAATCCCGCCCCGCGCAAGTTGCACATCGGACGACAAGTCAAACAACCGGTACTTAAAACTCGTAGAGCCGAGATTGGCGACGAGGACTTTCATGGACTCGAATCCGTTCGTTTTGGTTAGTGGCTAGTGGTCAGAGGTTATGATCGGCAGCGACGGATGGCTTGAACCATCGCGACGCAAGTCACGTCAAATGGTAAACAAGGTATCGCTAGCGAAACTGGCCACTGGCCACCGGCCACTGACCACTCGCGCCAGCCTTAGACGAACATTTTCATGACGGCTGCTTCGGGGCGGGCGATGACGTGGGCGCTGACGAGTTCTCCCGAGCGTCCTGCGACATCGGCACCGGCGTCCACAGCGGCCCGCACGGAACCCACGTCACCTTGGACGACGGTCGTAATGTAGGCACCACCGATTTGAATTTGCTTGACCAACGTCACGTTGGCCGCCTTGAGCATGGCATCCGTTGCCTCAATTTGGGCCACCAGTCCCTTGGTTTCGATCAACCCGATTGCTTCTCCACTCATGGTCTTCACTTGTCCTAACAAAATTTTGTGATTGAATCCGCCGCATCATGCATAGATGCCGAGGCGGAGATTATTTGGTTGCTTTAGCTGAAGGGAGAATTCCCGTCAGTTCTTCGTGCGGTCGCGGAATGACTTGCACGCTGACGACTTCACCGATTTTGCTGGCAGCACTGGCACCGGCATCGACGGCGGCTTTGACCGCGGCCACATCGCCAACGGCGAACACCGTCACCAAACCACTCCCGACTTTTTCCCAGCCCGCCAACTCAACGTTGGCCGCTTTGAGCATCGCATCCGATGCCTCGATCAGGGCGATCAACCCCCGCGTTTCGATCATGCCTAAGGCTTCCATCGCTTTCGCCATCTCTTTCATCTCCTCGTGTTGTGAGACTAAGTGCTGCGGATCCAATGATCCGCGGTTTGAAAAACAATTAAAAACATCCGCTTCAGTGTCTGTATTGGGGAGCGAATTTCATCGCCATGTTCTCATCAATGCTTGCAGGCGCAGTCGCTCGATTTTGCATGCGGGACGATTAATTCGACTTTGGTGGCCCGATCGAGCGAGACGGCGTTGCCTTCGTCGGTGTCGAGGTGGACCTCCAACTTCACATCGTCGCTGGCACGCACCAACAAATCTTCCAAGGTCGTCGTGCAGCCTTCGGACTCGATCCGCAAATGCAACCGGTCGCCATCGGCGACGCCGTAGTAGGCCAAATCGGCTGGACCCATGTGGACGTGCCGTTCTGCACGAATCACACCCGCGGTCAATTCAACAACCCCTTTGGGGCCAACGAGCACGCAGCCGGTCGTATCGTGGTGATCGCCGCTGCAGCGGACGGGCAGGTCGATGCCCAATGAAATGCCATCGGTAAACGCCAATTCGACTTGCGACGCATTGCGGGTCGGTCCCAAGACCCGCACGTCCGGCAGCATCCGTCGGCGAGGGCCGACAACCGCCACGGTTTGTGTCGCGGCGTAATAACCGTCCTGATACAAATCGCGCATCGGTTCCAATTTGGCGCCTGGGCCGAACAACACCTCCACGTGCTCGTCGGTCAAATGCACGTGCCGGGCGGAGATATTCACCACCAGCGGATTGGGCTGCGCGGATTTGTCACCCAGTCGCGCGAGCAGGATATCTCGCACGACGTGTTCGATTTGTGTTCTGCTAAATCCGTTGCTCAGTTGCGTCATAGAAGAATCAACCTGTTGTAATATGATTTCGCCGGTCCATTACGACTCGGCAATCGTGACTTCGACACCGGCGTCGGCAAAAATTGTCCGCCATTGATCCGTAATTCCCGCATCGACCACAACGCGGTCGACTTGCTCCAGAGGAGCCAAGTGGGCCAATGCACGATGGCCCAGTTTTCCGCTATCCGTGACGACCACGACTTCTTCGGCCACTTCCATCATGCGTCGTTCGGTTTCGACCAGCAGGGTGTTGCTGTTGAACAACCCGATTTCAGTCACGCCTCCCACGCTGATAATCAACCGCCGCACATGAATCTGCGCCAACGACGCCATCGCCACCGGCCCGAGCGCCACACCTGTTTTCGGGTACAAATACCCGCCGATTGCCACCAGTTCGATATCTGGCTCGTTGGCCAACAAATTGAGAATAGGCAGTGAGTTTGTGACCACTTGCAGCGATTTGCCAATCAAGTGCCGGGCGACTTCATAGGTCGTCGTCCCGCCGTCGAGCAAAATCGCCTCCCCTTCTTCAATCATGGCCGCCACGGTTTTGGCGACCGCCTGTTTTTCTGAGAGGGCCCGAGTGCCTCTTTCAGCTAAATCCGCTAATGAATCACCGACATATGCCGCTCCGCCACGCGTGCGGCGGATATGACCGGATCGGTCAAGATGCTCCAGATCCCGTCGAATCGTGGATTCACTGACACCGGTCTGCTCGACAAGGTCTTGTAGAGACGCAAATCCAATATTTTCAACAGTTTGCAGTATTCTGTGCCGTCGTTCGTCCAATAACATATTCTCGAAATCCATTCAGAGTAACGCGTTCCCCACACCATTATTGCGTCACGATCTTTCATTATCAACCATAAACTGTCATGAAGGACGCGCAATTGTGAACTATTGTGACAGGTAGTCCTCCAAAACCAGTCATGCCATATGTGCAGAGACGTGGTATTCACGCAACATGGGGCATGACGGTGAATTGCTGGCGCAAGGTGAGCGCAAGCTTGAAGGGGCAGGGGAGGCTCGGAAATTTAGCGTTTCAACCCGCGTCTAGGCGGGTGAATCGAGTGCGTCCGCCGCAGGCAGAATGCGGACGCGGCGGCCGTCGACTTCCAGTCGACCGGCGGCAAAAAGGCGAATCGCTTCGGGATACGCTTCGCTTTCGGCCTCAAAGACCCGGGCAGCTAGGGTCTGCGGAGTGTCATCGTCTAGCACCGGTACGGGGCGCTGCAAGATAATTGGTCCGTTGTCATAGATGTTGTCAGAGAAATGGACCGTGCAGCCACTCACCTTGGCTCCGCGGGCCAATACGGCTTCGTGAACGTTGCCGCCATAAAAGCCGGTGCCGCAAAACGCCGGAATCAGCGCCGGGTGGATATTCATCACCCGTAGCGCAAAGTCCTCGGGGATTTCGAGCAGCGAAAGATAGCCCGCCAAAACCACCAAGTCGACTTCAGCATCGCGACAGGCGTCAAAAACAGCAGTGCTGAATGCTGAGGTCTCCTCGAAATCCTTCCGCGAGATCACACGGCAGTCCAATCCAGCTGCTTGCGCCTTGGTGACCCCGCCGCAATTGGCGCGACTGGCAATCACCAGTGGAACTTCGGCGTCGAGTTGACCGGCAACCTTGTGTTCCAGCAGATTGGTGAGAGTCGTCCCGCCACCGGAGAGTAAGACAGCCAACCGAATAGGGCGGTTCAGTGGCAGTGCAACGGGGCGAACGACAGGCATGATTCCATTAGCTTTCGGGTGGGGAAAACGGGGTGGCATCGTCAGTCATTTTCCGCAGACGTTCCTGCCGGATGCGACGATCCTTTGCGGAGATTCTCCAAAGGAACGCGATCAGAATCAAGAGTGCGACTGTGGCGACGACACTTCCCCAGAAAGGTGAGATGACCGGAGCGGGTTCTTGGCGGGGAAACCATTCGATCCGCTGCGCGATGAGCAACGGCGCAATCCGGACCGCGTCTTGCGCGTCGTAGGCATAGAGTTTGAAGAAATAGCCGGTGACAGCGACTTCCTCCAGCACGTCTCCACCCCGGGGCATTCCGGGGGGCACCTCGCGGCAGACAATGATATAAGGGTGCGTACGCGAGTCCTCGGTGAACAGATAAGCTTGAAACGCGACCCCCAAATCGACGTCACCATCGATGATCGGCATCTCTTCCACTCGGCGAACATGCCCCTGCAGCGGGACGAGTTGGCCGCGATAAGCTTGCGGGTTCTTGAGCATGTCCGCGTACAAAGAAAACCGATAACGCGGACCGTTCGGGTCTTTGTCGAGTGCGAGTTTCTGATTGTCGTAAAACTGCTGTTCAAAATTTGCCAAGTTTTTTTCGGCGACGGCCTGCTGCTGTTTGTAATCCCCGGCAGCGACGTAATCCAAAAGTTGAAAGTAGGCGTCACGTTCATCATCGCCGATTCCGCGCGTCTTGTCCTGCACGCTGCTAAGTTCCGGGAGACCCTCGGGAGCATCTTCAGCTCCGGCCAAATGCACCGAAGTGAGGCCAGGGGCGAGCGAAATCAGCATGGCCAGCAGCGCGACGATCCCTGTGGCAGGGTAGGGCGGCCAATGGCGGGGAATTTCAAGGAGTTTTGAGACAGGGTTCGCCATATTGAAATTTGAGAGGTTTTGCAAAGATTTCGCTGAGATGAGAAGCGATTATTCGTCGAGGCATCCTCGATGCTACAGGGCCAGTTTCGCAGTTTCGGGGACGGATGTCGATGCGAGCCGCTGTTTGCTGGAGCAATTGGTTCTCAGAAACGGCTTGTTTCTCAGGGGGCGTCAGGAGGGGCTATTTGAGAGGCCGTTGACACGTTCTGTGGTTTACCTATAATTCCCGCAACTTTTGAAACAGATTTTCGAACGTCAATGCCCGTGGGCGCGAACCGGGTTGCGACAGACTTACCGATGCCCGTACAGGCAGATGGTTTTGCATGTTGTGGCGGCGTTTGCCGTGTGCGACTGACGGACCACATCTCATTATCGATCAGACGGACTTTGAGGACGCCCCCCATGGCTGAAAATGTTGTTGAGTTTACTGATGGAAATTTCCAATCGGAAGTTCTCGAATCGGACGTGCCGGTACTGGTGGACTTTTGGGCCCCTTGGTGTGGGCCTTGCAAAATGATTGCCCCCACGATCGACGAGTTGGCGAATGACTATGCCGGCCGCGTGAAGATCGGGAAAGTCAACACCGACGAAAACCAAGCGACTCCCACGAATTATCAGATTCAAGGAATCCCCACGATTCTGTTGTTCAAAGGGGGCGAAGTCGTTGACAAGTTTGTCGGCGTGGCCAACAAAGCCAAGTTCTCCGCCGCTTTGGATACGCACCTGAGCTGACCCCCGCGGCGATGGGACCGCTGCAGGTCGTGTCGCCTGGGTTTTTCAATGCTTCCAGGGAAAGGATTCCCGGAATGAGCGAAGACGTCACAAGCAGTTCGCCGCCAGCACAAACACCGAGCGATGGCGATCCGCAACGCCTCGGTGAACATCGTGTGGACGGTCCGCATGCGCTCCGTTCCTCCGCGTCTCCCAGCACCATAGCTGCAATGGCTCCGGCAGCCGCGTCACAGGCTCCGGCAGCCGTGTCAGAGGCCTCGGTTGCTTCTTCAGAGGCACCAGCTGCTGAGTCGCAGTCGGCCACTGTTGATGTTGATCAATACGCCGGCCAGCAGGTTGAGGCGAATTCGGCGGCGGAAGCGGCCAGCGGTGTGGGACTGTTGCGCGAAGAGCGGACGCTGTTGCAGGCCAGCCAAATCGCTGAGCGTCTGAGGACGCAATTCTCCGAAATGGACCGCCGCGAACAACGGCTGAATGGTCAATTGGCCTTGTTGGACCAAGAGCGCCGCAGTGTGCGGTTGTGGGTCAGCCAATTCGAGGAAGAGGCCGAAGAACGTGACGCTCGACTGCATCAACAGGAAGCGGACTGCACCGAACGGCTGCAGCAATGCGCCAAGCTCGAGCACGAATTGGAGCAGCAACGGCAAGAACTGGTTCGATCTCAAGGCGAATTAGCGGCGCAACGCACCGAACAGACAGCTGAACTCGAACGGGAACAAACGCTGCTGCAAAACCGAGTTCGCTTTCAAGAAGAGCATCTCAAGAAGGCGCGGCACGAGCTGGAGAGTCATCAAGAGGAATTTCGTCGCGAACAGCAACAGGCTGTTCAGGACCGGCAGCGGACGGCGGAAAGCCTGCGGATTCAACGGGTCCAAGCCGTCCGGTTTCGCGAATTGTTGGACCAGCGAGAGAAATCACTGGTCCGTGAACGTGAGCTGATCCAAAAACATCGACTGGCCAGTCAAGACAAGAATGACGCGGACCGTGAGCGGTTGCTCAACGAACGTCAAGCTTGGGACCGGGACCAAGAAACGCAGCAATCGGAGCTGCGCCGCCAGCAAAACATGCTCAAGTTGCACGCCGAAAACCTCGAAGCCCGGCGGCTACGACTCGACCGGTTGCGGGCCGAGTTAGAAGACACGCATCGCAAGACGTTGGAAATGCGGCTGTCGGTCGAAGAGGCTTGGGCGCAACTCGCTCAATCCACCGGGCCGGATGTCGCCAAGCAGCGAGTCGACGAAGCGCAAGCCGCATTGGCTGAGCATTACAAACAATCCCGTGAGGACCTCATCCAACACCGCCAAGAGTTGGAGCGGGCGCAAACGCAGTACCAGAAACAACGGGATGAATTCCGTGAAGAGCGACAGGCTCTCGCCGAATGGGTCACCGAACGGACGGCGCAATTGCAGCAGCGCGAGCAACGGGCTGCGGAGGCGGAACAGACGCTCGAAAGCCGTGAGCAATCCTGGCACCTAAAGCAGCAGCAATGGAACCAGGAAAAGGCACAGGCCGAGGCGGTCATACGGGATTTGCTCAAACAAATCTCCGACCAGGAATGCGCGGAAACTGCGCCCACGGTTCGCGCAGCTGACCCCGAAGGTTAAGCGGTTCGGCGGGATCGTGCACAGAACGAATTCCCGGTGCGTTCGCTTTTATCTGCGGATTCGGTGAAACCGGCATGCTCAACCATCGCTACTCAGGGTGGTCCCGTTTGATGGGAAACTGCCCGCGAAGCGGCGGAAAATGTTGCCAGGTGACGAATCCCCCGCTACGCTAGCGTTAGAGTCTGGGGACTTACCGGCTGAGGGGACCCTTCCAACCGGTCCTCCCAACTCCCCACAGCGCACGGATCGTTTCACGATCAGCGTCCCACAATGCGGTCATGAACCGCGATCAGGACTGGACGGAGAACCAAGTTAATGTCACGCGGATGCATTCGATTGACGATTCTGTCGACGTTCCTGCTCAGCTCAGGACTCCTCGCCGTTCTGGCCATTCCCGCTGCAGGCCAAGATGGCGACCAGCCGGCCCAAAAAACGCCGCAGTCCGCGCCTGGTGTGGTCACAATCAAACGCGCGCAGGTCAAACTAATTGACCAAGTGGAGTTAGCCTCAGCCCGCGAAGGGATTCTAAAATTTGTCGAGCCGCGTGAAGGGGACATAGTACACGCGGACCAAGTCGTAGCCGGACTGAAGGACGAAGTGGCGCGGGCGGAGTACGACACGGCCAAGGCACAGGCTGAAAACGATATCGAAGTCCGTTACGCCACCAAAGCGTATGAGTTTGCTAAAAAGGATCTCGAAAAAAGCGAAGAAGCCAATAAACAAACTCGGAGGGCATTCGCAGACATCGATATTCAAGAGAAAAAACTGGCTGCCGACAAAGCCGAATTGCAAATCGAACAGGCGAAATGGCAGTTTGACGTCAACAAGAGAAAAGCGGATGCTGCCAAGGCTGTGCTTGAAGAATTCTCCGTCGTGGCTCCCTTTGACGGCATGGTGACGGATGTTAAAAAGTCCAAAGGCGAAGCGGTCCGCGCGGGTGATGTTATCCTGGAAATCACCAGCACGCGACGCCTGAAAGTTGAAGGCATGCTGCACTACAAGGATGCTTGGCAAATCAAACAGGGCATGCCGGTCACTGTCACGCTTGATGTCGACGAGGATATTCTGCCAGCCAAACAGAATGTGTTTAAGGGACGCATCAAATTCGTAGCCCTAGAAGTCGACAGTGTCGCCAAAGATGTGCTGATCACCGCTGAAGTGGAGAATGCTGATGGCATCATGCGCGCCGGTTTGGAAGCGACCATGACAATCGACATACGTAGCGCCGATAAACGCGAAGCGGCTCGTTGATCTGACGGCCCCATTCGGGGTGGACGACTTCACTTGAACGGCTATCGATTTCTGAATCGCTTTGATGGGGAGAATGGCGCGGAATTTGATCCGCCGTCTACGTCGCTCGGGACATAGAAGAAAGTGTCGAGTGGCCGAGTCCGCAAAAGGGCTTTGCCCATCAGCAGTTATTGCACAAGTGGCAAACAAACTTGTGGGAAATCGAGACTGATTTTGCGCGAACCCGTCTTGACCCTGTGTGTCCCATCTGCAACGATACTTCTATCGGGTCGTGGAAACGCACACGACGGACTATCCACCCGTGACGTGGTCGGGGCTGGCGCACCGGTCGAAGCGGGAAGTTCTGTTGGGGAAAGGAGGTGGTCTAGTGGAATATGTTTGTTGTAATAGCCAGCGAGGTGGTTCCGCCTAGACGACAGCCGGCGGGCTGTCGAAGTTGATGGCAGCCACCGACTCGTAAGGATCAACATTGATCCGTATTTACGAGAAACAACAGAGGCCCGGTTCTCGATGTGAGAGCCGGGCCTTTTTTTTATTAGTAGGCAGTAGGCAGTGGGCAGTGGGCAGTGGGCAGTGGGCAGTGGGCAGTGGGCAGTGGGCAGTAGGCAGTGGGCAGTGGGCAGTGACGGGGCTGTTTTAGTTGAACCAGATGGCGAAGCCGAAGAATTCTCCGCGGAAGACGCGCATGAGTCTTTGCCAGACGCGGGGGTCGGTGAGGGGGCCGTCTTCTAGGTACGGGTCGGCTGCGGTTCCCGATATCCAGAGGACAAGATCGAACTGTCGTGGCTCGGTGAAGACGGGCCGTAGGTTGATTCCGCGGGCTTGCGATGCCTGGTCGCCTCGCCAAAAGGGAATCAACCGCTTGCCTTGGAGGAGCAACTCCATTTCGTCTAAGAACTCGTGCCAGGCGTCGATCATCTCTTGCCGCACACGGACGTTGGGCAACACGCCGGTCTGATTCGGATTGGGCAACCATTCATGATCGTCGTCGTTTTCGGCCAGAATGCGTTTCCACGACTGGCGACTTTGTTCGATCATTGCTTCGAGATGCTCGAGCGCATTCGTCATGCGTTCCGGGGCGACAACCTGAAAATTGATCAGGTGAATAAATGCAACGATGTCGAAAAGACCGTTATTGATCCACCCGGTTTGCGGCTTACTTTCTTCGGTCAAATACACATAGGGCGTTTTGTTGTTGGAGATCAACAGGTGTCCCGCTCGTTCAAAAAGCTCGTGACCATCGTACGCCAATGCGATGTCGCAAAATGCCGACAACAAATGGCAATACCCCCGCAGCCAATGCACATCCCCGCCGTCGAAGGCAATCAGGAATTTTTCGCCAGCGGCTTGGTCTCCGCCGCGAGTGACGGTTGCTAGCAGTTTCCAAAGAGCTTCGTTTTGGTCGGCGTTTCCGTCGGAATTCAAGTCCAAACGAATGCGGCCGAAATGTAGCGGCAGTTTGACATCGGTGGTGTCGACTTTCGCCAGCGTCGCCTCGGCGACTGTTAGCTTGGCCAGAAAGGTCTCCAGGATCTTGCCCCCCGCCTCGTAGGTCATTTCCTCGGGATGGGGATTCTTGGGAATTGGTAAACGCAGCAGCGGGATCTGTCCCGCAACGAACCGCGACGTCCGCAATCCGTAGCGATGGTACGATTGTCCCAGATGTTCGATCGCCTGCAGAAACTGCACGACTCCCAGGCTGAAGCGTGCCTGTTGGTCGTCTGGTTGTTGGGCGATCAATTTTTCCAAGGCCGCCGCTGCTTCGGCCAACTCCCCTTTCTCTAGGTAGCTCTCCACCACCGGTGGCTGCGGGGCCTCGTTCGCGGCCACGGCGTAATTGGCCGCTGGATGTAACAACAAGAACGCGGGCATGATCAATAAACAACAGTGGCGGACTTTCATCGGTCGGTTCCCCATTCATTGCGGCGGCGGAAGTGCGCGCAGCAGCGAGCAGCGTAAATCCTCGGGTGCTTCGGATTCCGCTATTCGGTTGCCGCAGGCGAAGTTTCTCACTCAGACGCGACCGTTTGTCGTATATCACGCCGGTTCACAAGAATTTTCTGAAAAACCTATGGAACTCCGAATTCACGCCATAACCTGCAAAATTCCACGACAGAAATCGGGCAAGTCGTCCGGTTTACGACTGCAGACGAAATGCCGATCGACGACGACGGGTGAGTCTTCCCAAAGGGCACCGGCGTTGATGAGGTCGTCTTTAATACCGGGCGAGCCGGTGACGTGGACTCCCTTGTAGACACCAGCTGAGATGGGAATCCAACCGCCATGACAAACAGCGGCGACCAGTTTGCCAGCGCTATCGAAATCACGGACCAGCTGGAGCACCTTAGGATCGCGGCGAAGCTTATCCGGCATGAAGCCACCCGGGACGACCAACCCATCAAAGTCGGCCGCGTCCATGTCGTCGATTTTCGCATCGGAGACGCACGGGTAGCCGTTCTTTCCCGCATACGTTGCACCAGCCTTCGGCCCGGCGACGGTGACGGTAGCCCCGGCTTCGATGAGTCGCAATTTGGGGTACCACAATTCGAGGTCTTCATAAATATCGCCAACGAAGATGAGAATCCGTTTGTTGGCGAGCGGTTGTGTGTTGGGCATTTAGGGGCTCCTATTGGATTAAATCTGTGTTTTCTCTGTGTTCAATCTGTGGCTAGTTGGAGCCATGATCTACGGGACAGTCGACAATTCGCCATTCCAATTAAAAAAGATCAACTCCACATCGAACGGCTTTGCCGGCGGATCATTTCCGACGTAATGTGCGGCTGCATTTCGACCTGCTCATCCGCTGCCGGGGCGGCGATGCCGGTCCGTTCGTGGAAGCGTTTGCGGATGCCCTTGGGCAAAAATCGCGTGAGCTGCGACATAGAATGTCTGCCGAAGCCGCGTCCGGGCATATAGTCGTTCAGCGGGAAGCAAACATACAACGAGTTTTTAGCCCGGGTGAGTGCGACGTAAAACAACCGCAGTTCCTCTTCGATCTCCGCCTCGTTCTTGGTCGCCATGTCGGAAGGGATTTTTCCGTCAGCCGCATGCAGGACATACACAGCGTCCCATTCCAGGCCTTTGGCGGAATGGATCGTACTGAGCACCAGATAGTCGTCGTCCAGCGTGGGCGGTCCGGCGAGGTCCTGCGTCGAAGCCGGGGGATCGAGCGTGATTTCTGTCAGAAACGTTGCCCGGTCGGGAAATCGATTGGCGAGTTGTTCGAGTTGCTCCAGGTCCCGTAGCCGCGCATCGGCGTGATCGTATTTACGCTGCAACAGGTCTCCATAGAATTCAAAAACACAGTGCACTTGATGCGGCAGGTCCTGCAGCTTCGGCCCGTTGAGGTTGCGCATCAGTTCCACGAACTTAGCCCAGTAATCCTTGGCGGCCGCCGGTGGATCGAACTCTTCCCAGACGCGAAAATCGCCGCCTGCGTCGTTGAGCAGCAACATCAAATCCCGCGTCCGTTTGGGGCCGATGCCGGGTAGCAACAATAAGACGCGAACTCCCGACACAAAATCGCGGGGGTTTTCCGCCAGCCGCATATAAGCCATCAAGTCTTTGACATGCGCCGTTTCCACAAATTTCAAGCCGCCGTATTTATGAAACGGTATATTGCGGCGGGCCAGTTCGAGTTCCAGAGTCATGCTGTGCTGCGATGCGCGGAATAACACCGCTTGTTTGCGCAGGTCGACACCCTTTTCGCGATGCGCCAAGATTTCGGAGATCACAAATTCGGTCTGCTCATCCTCATCCTGGCAATGCACCAAGACCGGGGGTTCGCCTTGCGTTTGTTCCGACCACAGCTTCTTTTCATGCCGCTGTTGGGCTTGGCCGATCACTTCGTTGGTGACATCCAGAATCGGTTGTGTACTGCGGTAGTTTTGCTCCAGCGGAATGACACGGGTGTTGGCGTATGTTTCGGGAAAGTCCAGGATATTGCGGACCGTGGCTGCCCGGAATGAATAGATCGATTGCGCGTCATCACCGACGACCGTCACACCTTGCCCGTCGGGCCGTAGCAATTGCAGGATTTCCGCCTGCAGCAGATTGGTGTCTTGATATTCATCGACGAGCACGCAATCAAAGCGGCTGCGGATCGCCGTGCCGGCTGCCGGGTCGCTGAGTAATCCGTGCCAGAACAACAGCAGATCGTCGTAGTCGAGCACGGCGTTGTGTTCTTTGCGATCAACAAATGCGGCGAATAACCGGCGAAGGTCGTCTGCGTATTGCACACACCAGGGGAACGAGTTCGTCAGCACATCTTGCAAGCTGCGACGTGAATTAACGCAGCGGCTATAAATGTCGATGCAAGTGCTTTTGCGGGGGAACCGGGTCTCGGCCGATGCGAGATCCAATTCCGTACGGAGGACGTTGATCAAATCCTCGGAGTCACTGCGGTCGTGGACGGTGAATTCCGGTTCTAAACCGATCGAGCGACCATGCATCCGTAGCAGTCGTGCTGCGACCGCGTGAAAAGTGCCGCCCCAGAGTTGTTTTCCGCTGTACTTGCCAACCCGCGCGCCGCGTTTTTCGGAGAGATGATTCAATTGCCGCAAAATGCCGTCCACGCGGCGGACCATTTCGCCGGCGGCGCGGCGGGTGAAAGTCAGCAGCAAAATCCGCGCCGGATTCACGCCATCGGCGATCAGATGCGCCACCCGGTGGGCCAGGGTGGTGGTCTTGCCCGTTCCGGCACCGGCGACAATCAACAACGGATCACGGCCATGCACGGCGGCGCTGCGTTGTTGCTCGTTGAGTGTACTTAAGATTTCGTCGATGACCGGCGTCGGTTCCATCGTGCTGCTGTGCTCCCTTCCCTGCGAGACGGTTCATCCGCCGCGGCTTGTAGGGCTATGATGACCGATGCGGTGGATGATGGGAAGCGCAGCACGGTGGAATTCCACCTCGTTCCCAAGCTCCCGCTTGGGAACGCACCTAACAGCTTGTTAAAAAAAGGGTGCCACGGGCGGCTTGTCCGCCAGTGTAGAACGTGTGACCTGTGAAACACTGCTGGACAAGCCCACAACTGTCCGGTTTAATTCTTCGGTTCTTGTCGTAACTCTCTATGAAATTCAACACTTTCGGCAATTTTCAGGCGCGCACGACTTCAACTCACGGGGGTGATGTCGCCATCCTTTTTGTTCTCTCTGGCAAAAAGGAGCCGCGTAATGTTCGAAGGTCAGATGGTGTTTCCACAACTGTTGGCGTTTCTCCCGCGACGGATATTGGACAATTGCGTGCGACGCTATCACGGCAACAAACGTGTTCGTGCGTTGTCGTGTCGCGATCAGTTTTTGGCCATGATGTTTGCGCAATTGACCGCGCGGGAAAGTTTGCGCGATATCGAAATCTGCCTCACCGCCGTACAGTCGAAACTGTTTCATGCCGGGTTTCGCGGGCCCATCAAACGCAGCACGTTGGCCGATGCCAATCGCCTCAGAGATTGGCGGATCTGGCAGGACTTGGGATTGGCTTTGATCGACCGGGCGCGACAACTGTACGCCGCCGACCCGTTGCCCAGCGAGTTGCAAACCGCTGCCTACGCGTTGGACGCCACGGTTCTCAATCTTTCGCTGACGTTGTTTCCTTGGGCTCCTTCGCAGCGCGACAAAGCGGCGATCAAACTGCACACGCTGCTCGACCTGCGAGGCAATATCCCCTGTTTTTTGCGGATTTCGGGCACAAGAACTCGCGACTGCGCGATGCTCGACGAAGTGCCCGTCGAAGCCGGATCGCTGTACGTGATGGATCGCGACTACAACGATTACGGCCGTTTGCACCGGCTTCATCAAGCGGGAGCGTTCTTCCTGGTGCGGGCCAAAAGCAATCTCACCTACCGCCGCCAGAGATCGCAAACCGTGGATCGCACGACGGGATTGCGGAGCGATCAAATCATTCTGCTCAAAGACCGCCGAACGTTTCGGAAGTATCCCGACCGCCTGCGTCGCATCACATTTTTCAATGCCGAGACGCGCCGCCGTTTTGTTTTCATTGGCAATCATTTTTTGCTTTCGGCAGCCGACCTGGTGGAGTTGTATTGGCGGCGTTGGGACATCGAACTGTTTTTCAAATGGGTCAAACAACATCTGCGAATCAAACACTTTGTGGGCAATACTCCCAACGCAGTGCGGACACAAATCTGGATTGCAGTGAGCACTTATGTGCTCGTCGCCATCCTCCGCCGAGAATTGCGGATCGAACGGACGATGTCCGAAATCTTACAGATTCTGAGCGTCACAATTTTCGAGAAAACCCCTATAAAAACAGTGTTAAACGAGATTCAGTTTCAATCCCAGGTACGGCAAAACCATAAACAGTTATCATTGTTCGACTTATAACCGGACAGTTGTGGGACAAGCCAGCAGTGGCACCCAACATCTTGGATGCTATTGGTTTTTCAACGGGCACCTAAGCGAAACTCTGTTTCGCTCGTCCACGTAACAACAGACCATCTCATGGTAGCGTCTCGAAGCGGAGCTTCGAGAAATTGGGTTCCCAAACTGGAGTTTGGGAACCAGGGTATGGAAAGATTACCGCTGTGGGCGTACTATGGCCGTGTCGACTTGAAAACCTCAATTGCTATGAAAATCCTCATCACTGCCGGCCCCACGCGGGAATACCTGGATGACGTCCGCTTTCTGTCGAATGCCAGCAGCGGGCGGATGGGGTATGCCATTGCGCAAGCGGCAATTGACGCCGGACATGAGGTGGTGCTGGTCAGCGGACCAGTGGCCTTGCCGGTTCCGGCGGGGTGTGAGTTAGTTTCGGTCGAAGGAACGCGAGACATGTACGACGCTTGTCTCGCTCGATTTGCCGAATGCGACGGGGTGATCGCTGCCGCGGCGGTTTGTGATTATGGGCCGCGGGAACGGACCTCAGGAAAACGGATCAAAACCGGCCAATCGATTACGATCGAGTTGGTGGAAATGCCCGACATCATTGCCGAACTGGGACGGCAAAAGGGGCCTCGCTGGTCGGTCGGGTTTGCGCTCGAAGCTCAAGATCCTCACCGGCGGGCTGTCGAGAAACTGCACAAGAAAAATTGCGACGCGATCGTGCTCAACCGCACGACGGCCATCGGAGCGGACGACAATTCCATCGAATTGATCGATTCCACTGATACAACCGTCGCAAAATGGACGGGCAGAAAAATCGACATCGCTCACCGCCTGATCGCATGGATCGCCGCCACTCTTGCTGACTGAGCGGACGGCTCAGTGCCGGAGCCTCTTACCCAATCGCTGCTGTCGGTCAGGACGTTGCTCGAATACCACACCGTATGTTGCGTTTTGGCAACATGCGGCAGTTGGTGTGATAGGCTTTCCATGAGTGGACATGCGCCTCCATTTTCAGGGGGACGCGAATTGTCCATGGCTCGTGATGTTGGCGAATTCACAATGTCCCGGCGGAATTGCCGCAGGTGACGTTTACTTTCGATCCTACAGAACAAACGAAGCGTCCGATGAATTTTTCACGATTGAGAACCGACCTGACGGCCCTGGTGATGCTAGCGGCCACTGTCTTTGCGGCACTCAGCCTCGTCAGCTATGACCCGGCCGATGCCCCGGGGCAGAACGTCTATCCGCCCCACGAACATGCCAGCAATATCTGTGGCATCGCGGGAGCCCATTTGGCCCATATGCTCTTTAGCGTCATGGGGCTGTCTGCTTATGTGCTGGTGGTCGGGTTGGTGGTGCTGGATGTGCGTTTGCTTGCGCGACGTCCTTTTTCGGATCCGTACGTCCGTGCGACAGGTTTTGGATTGATCCTGCTGTCTCTGTCGGTCACTTTTCGCACGATCAGCATTGGCTTGGGGAATGTTCCGGCCGTCGGGAGCGGTGGTTATTTGGGGGCATGGGGATACACGTTGTTGGACCGGCGGTTTTCCACGGGCGGGACAATGATCTTTGTGGCCACCGGGATGGCAGCCGGTTTAATCTTGGTCTGTGACGGGTTGATCCTGCGACTGGTGTCGCTGCTGAAATCGGGACCGGGCAAAGTTTGGGGCCGATTGAATCTCGTTTCCCGCTTCTCCAGCAGCAAGAAATTCGCAAATCGAATTGCCGAACCGTTTCGGCGTCGTGGAATGGAGACGGACGAGGATTGGGAAGAGCAGTTGGAAAACCATGCGGCGGCCACCGCCGTAGAGGACGAAGCGAGCGTCGAAGATCCCTTTACGGACGAAGCCGATGAAGATGAGGAAAAGCCGCGTAAACCGATTCGCATCAACCCGCCCGTTTCAGCGGTCGGTGATCGCGATCGGCTGATGGTCAAGCTCGATGCCAATGCGGACTCGGTCGAAGAGGTCGCGTTGCCCGAGACGAGCCTGTTGGAGAACGCGGACGAATTTCCGTTTGAATATCTTTCGGAAAAGGCCCGCAAAGCGGCAGCCGTGTTGGAGCGGACGTTTCAGGAATTCGGACTGAATGTCCGCGTTTCGGAAATCGACACCGGGCCGGTGATTACGCAGTTTGAGTTGGAACTGGAAAAAGGGCTGCGGCTGAACAAGATTACCTCGTTGGCCGATGATCTGGCGGTAGCGCTGCGCGTCCCGGCGGTTCGTGTCGTCGCGCCGATTCCGGGCAAAAACACGGTCGGCGTCGAGGTCCCCAACGACAAACAAGTCATGGTACGGTTGCGAGAACTGATCGAGTCCTCGCCCGAGCAAACGGAAAAACATCGTATTCCGATCTTCCTGGGCAAGGATGTCAGCGGACGTCCGCTGGCAGTCGATTTGACAAAAATGCCTCACTTGTTGATCGCCGGACGGACCGGGACCGGTAAGAGTGTTTGCCTGAATACATTGATCCTGTCGATGCTGATGACCCGCAGCCCGGCGGAGGTCAAGATGTTGATGATCGATCCTAAGATGGTCGAACTCAGCCCGTACAAACGGGTGCCGCACTTGATGCATCCAGTGATCACCGACATGAAAAAGGCCGAAGCGATTTTGGCTTGGGCCGTCGACAAGATGGAAGAACGCTACGACCTGTTGGCTCGTTGCGGCGTGCGGCATTTGGATAGCTACAATAAACTTGGCAAGGAGGAAGTGCTCAACCGGATCGGCGAAGATCCCGAATCGGAAGAAGCGCGGAACATTCCCGACAAAATGCCCTACATCGTGATCATCGCGGACGAAATGGCCGACATGATGATGACCTCTGGTAAAGACGTGGAAGGACACATTATCCGCCTGGCGCAAAAATCGCGGGCAGTCGGTATCCACCTCGTCTTGGCGACGCAAAAACCGACTGTGGATGTCATCACCGGTTTGATTAAGTCGAACTTGCCCGCCCGGATTTCATTCCAAGTGGCCAGCAAGACCGACAGCCGCGTCGTGTTGGATGAAATGGGGGCCGAACGATTGTTGGGCAACGGCGACATGCTGTATCTCGCACCCGGGACGAGCAAAGTCACCCGGGCACAGGGGACGTTTGTGTCCGACGATGAAGTGAATAACGTCATTGAATTCTTCAGTGACCAAGAGCCACAATACAGCCAGGAATTGGCGCAGATCAGCACCTCAGGCGGTGGCGCTGCTGGCGGCATCGAAGCGATGCGCAAGCGTGACGATCTGTACGAATCGGCAATCGACGTCGTCATTCGCGAAGGCCGCGGTAGCGTCTCGTTGTTACAGCGGGCACTGGGCATCGGCTACGGACGGGGTGCGCGGCTGATCGACTACATGGCCGAAGACGGCATCGTTGGCGACTACAACGGCAGCCAAGCCCGCGAGGTGCTCTACACCCCGGAACAATGGCGGGCAATCGTCGAAGGGGTTGAGGAAGACGAATACGCGATGGCGGAGTGAACGGCGCATAAGCGGGCTTACTACACGCCGCCCCCGGGAACAGTGCGAGAGTGGGCCAAGTCCGAACTGAAGGTCGCCATCACGATCGATCTCGCCCGACGGTTGCTCAGGGGGTATTCACTGCGGTTCGTTCTAATGCTACACAGTTCACTGTGAACGGCAGGGGGCTATGCGGGCGGTTATCGCACGTCTGACGTCGATGTGCCTCAAACGGTCTCTATTCGGGCAACCAGCGTCTGTTGCAAGGTGAATCCGGGACCTGGAAGATGATAGGGCACCACGCAGGCTTATTGCCGTTTCTGAAGAAGTGATTCTTGCGGCAATAACTGGAAATTGGATGTTATCTCGAAACGCTGACGCCCCGAAGTTTGGTCATTCGACAGGTTCGTCTTGACTAAATCCCAACTTTCGAGAGAATTCCGCTCCGAATTGTCCTGTCAGTGATTTTGCGTGCGGAGAAAAGGATTTCATCCCGCGCGGTCAAATTGCCGATAGTGTTATTCGCAAATTCCCCACCACCCCGTTCCAGCTGAAATCGACACAAGGAGCAGTCAGTGCCCGAAGACCAAAACCTCGAAATGGATTTCGAAGAAATTGAAGGCGAAGAAGAGTACGAAGAGATCTCCGGCGAAGAAGTCGATCGCGTCGTGGAGTCCTTGGAACAACTGATCGCCTCGGTTGACAGTGAAAACGTCAAGGCTTACCTCGACGATGCTCTGAACAACATCTATTACCTCATCCATGACGAGGATGAAGAAATGGACGATGCGGAAATCGAAGCCGATGCCCAAATCGACGACGAATTGGACGATACGTTCTCCGAAGCCGCCTAAGCATCGAAGCGTCAATTGCGAGTCATGACTCGCATCCCAAAACAGAAACAGCCGCCCCGATTCCTCAGGGCGGCTGTTTTTTTGTAACTGAGTACCAATCCGCATGTTCCGTAGAATCGTTGGAATCCCTTCAGCGTAAGTGGATGAGAGGCCGATAAAATAAACGAATGCATTCGAGTCGATGCGAAAGTCATCCGAACAATTTTGTCGGATTGGAACAGATCGAATAGCCTTCGCGCGTTATTGGAAATAAGGCATTCAGGTAGAGGTCCAACGGATCGTTGGGCCCGAAAGTGCTATGAAGTTTTTCCGCCTATTCATGTTGCTGTTGATACTGCGACCCTGCCCAGCGTGTCTGGCCCATGAGGTTGTCGTAGAGATTGCAACGCCGCAGGCGGTAGAAACGTTGTCTGCCAATGCAATCCAAGTTGATTGCAATTGCCCGTGTCCTCATCGTCAAGGGCACGATCATGCACCGCAGCAATCACCCGCTCAACATACGTGTCCTTGTTGCTTCAATAATTATTGGGCCGCACGGGTCACTTCAACGCTCAGTCTACCGCGCAATGGCGCAGATGAGGGGACCTTGCTGGGTTTTCAGGAAGTCGATATCACTCAATCGACTTTTCGAAAAGCAATTGAAACGACTCGCATCGCGCTCCCTGACCGTAACGAAATTTCGTTGCCACTGCTGATCTAGCGAACCTGAGGTCGATCGCGCGCTGATCCAGCGATCCCTCTGCTGCTGACGCTGGTATTTCAAGACAACCAGTGGGATGCGCTGCATGAGTGCTCTCCTGCTGGCCTGCGTCAAGAAATCGCTCGTCGATAACATCCCGATCCTGGTGCGATGATGTCTGCGGATAGTCACCGTTCAATCAGGAATCGCAATAAAATAGAGAGACTTCCCTAATCCCATTATTGTGGAAAGCCATCCCAATGAATCTTAAACCTTTTGGACCGCTTCGGATCATTTTGACCTGCGGAAGTATCCTCGGCGCAATGGCGCAGTGCGAGGCGGCTGATCCCGTCAAGATTGCAACTCGCAGCAAGACCGAAACCTCCATTGCTGCCAGCTCGCAGCAGGAAAAATATTCGTTCATCATGTTTTGGAAGAAACAGGATGAAGCGACGAACGCCATGTGGAAGAACTTGCAGGCCGGTCTGGCGGATCGGTCGCAGCTAGCCACTCCCGTAGCGGTGAACGTCAATGCCCCTCAAGAAGCGGCAATCGTGAAACGCTTTGGCGTCAGCCGCGCGCCGATGCCATTGATGCTCGCTGTCGCTCCCAATGGAGCCGTGACCGCTTCGTATGCCAAAGTGTTGGACACAACCAAAATCGACAACGCGTTTGTCACGCCGACCATGACCCGCTGTATGTTGGCCATGCAGCACCGCAAGGTCGTTTTGCTCTGCGTCCATGGCGATGATCAAACGGCCCCACCGGCGGGTGTGACCGAGTTCAAATCCATCCCGTGTTACCAGAACACCTCGGAAATCGTGCACATGCATGTCAGCGATCCTGCGGAAACGAAATTCCTCAAGGAATTGGAAATCCCACGAACGTCGCAGACGACGACAACGGTATTCATGGCACCGCCGGGTGTGCTGCTTGGCAAATATCCGACCAACGTGACCAAGGCGCACTTGATTTCCAAACTACAGGCCGCCGGAAAGGGCTGTGGAGACAAAAACTGCAAACATTGCAGGCAGTAACTCTGAAACCAACTCTGGGAAGGATTCCAATATGACACTCACATCCATCATCTGGAAAGAGTTACGAGAACGGCCGACGGCTATGTTCACCAGCGTCCTGGCGATCCTGCTGGGCGTGACCGCACTCGTAGCCATTCGCAATGTTACTGTCTTCTCTGAACAAGAAGTCGCCGGCAAGCTCGATGCCTTGGGCGCCAATGTGTTGGTTTTGCCTAAAGGAGTCACGCTCCAAGATTACTACGCCGCCGACATGCACAAAGAAACGATTCCTGAAGAACATGTCGCCGAATTGGCGATGGCCGGACTGACCGGTGTCGAGGGCTTGTCGCCGAAACTGTGCGTGCCGATTACATTGCAGGAGAAATCCGCCACGCTGACCGGGATTTTACCGCAGGCGGAGCTGCAAACTATGGCTGCTTGGCAAGGCGGTCAGTTGTTTAAAAAACATGTCGGCTGCAAAGCTAAGATCAACGTAGCGAATGCGACAGACGATGCCCCGGAAGCCTTAGCACGTCGACGCACGGTTCAGGATCTGCAGGAAAACGATGCCATTCTCGGCGCGGACCTAGCCGCCCGCACAGGGCTGAAAACGGGTGATTCCATTAATCTATTGGGCGAATCGTTCACCGTGATCGCCGCACTGGAACCAACCGGAACCATCGACGATACACGTGTCTTCGCGCATCTGCACACCGTACAACGGTTGTCGAATGCGGGGGAAGTCGTCAACGTCATTGAGGTCATGGGGTGTTGCGAAGATGTCGCCAATGGACTGGTGACGGAATTGAGCACGATGCTGCCTAATACGAAAATCGTGACCATCGCCAATGTCGTCGAGACACAGGTTTCGATCAATCGCATGATGACGCGGTTGTCGTATTTGTTTCTGGCAATTCTGATTGCCGTCGGCGGCGCGAGCATGGCCAGTGCGATGTATGCCAATGTGATGGAACGCCGCCGCGAAATCGGGACCTTGATGGCGCTGGGAGCGACACCGCATTTCGTCACCCGCTTGTTCCTGTTCAAAGCCGGACTACTGGGCTTGGTGGGCGGGATCGGCGGGTATCTGGTGGGTAGCGTTTTGGCGCTGGTCCTTGGCCCTAACTTTGCGGGCGTCGCCGTGCAACCGATTCCTTCGTTGGCATTGATTGCCGCGGGGACCGCCATGTTGGTCTCCTTCGCCGCCAGTTACTTTCCGGCTCGCCGTGCGGCAGGCCTTGATCCTTGTCTTTGCTTCCAGGAGGTTTGATCGCATGTTACGACTCGAACAGGTCAGCAAACTGTATCGCAAACGGCAAGAAGAAATCGCCGCACTGCAAGCGACCGATTTGGAGATTCCCGATGGAGACTACGTGGCCATTATCGGTCCCAGTGGCAGTGGCAAAACGACGTTGTTGTCATTGCTGGGAGGCATGTTGGCCCCCACGGCCGGCAAGATGTGGATCGACGACGAGTCGGTCTATGATTTGCCAATTGTGGACCGCGCCCGTTTGCGGCAGAAGAAAATCGGGTTTGTGTTTCAAACGTTTAACCTCGTGCCGTATATGACGGCCCGCGAAAACGTGCAAGTCCCGTTGTTTTTAGCAGGCACAAAGCCTGCCGCGCAGCAAGTACGAGCGACGGAATTATTGGAAAGCGTTGGTTTGGCGGATCGAATGGATCACAAACCGTGCGAATTGAGCACCGGCCAGCAACAGCGTGTCGCTTTGGCCCGCACATTGGCCAACGATCCCGATTTGATCCTGGCGGACGAACCGACCGGAAACCTCGACCCAGAGTCGCGGCAGATGGTTTTGTCTTATTTTGAGAAGTTCAATCAAGACGGGAAAACCATCGTGATGGTCACACACGACATCGCCGCTGCCCGTACGGCACAGCGGTTGATGCAACTCTCTGAAGGAGTGCTCGTCGAAGTGCCCTATAAACCCATTTTGAAGTCTGCTTAAAAACTTCACTGTCGCAAGACCTCGCCCGGCCGGTGTTTATTCCCGGACCGGGCGTTTTTTATTACTGATGCTTTATGGCACGGTCGCGTGGTTACGATTTCTATAATGAATGTCTTGATACCCACGCTTGAGCGCGATGCCGAAGGTATCTTTGAAATCGGTTTTAATCGAGAACATTGTTGAGCGTCGGCAAATCTGCTCGTTGTTCTGCAGTTCGCTCAGGATTGTCGGCTAGCTGTCTGCGAAACGCACTCCCCATCGCGTCGCCTTGCCAGGGGACAGAGGCCAGGGGCCCATAAAGGTGACGTTGTAGTTCGATTGCAGCATCACGAAGTGCGGGGACTGGTTGAAAGTCGGTCGGCTGATGGAGTCTCCACGCCAGCCACGCCGCTTCAGCAGCATGCGGGGCGTGTCGGCGGCAAGCCCTTCTCAGTTTCCTGGCTGCGATTTTTTCCGGTGGGTTGAATTGAATCCAGAATGCGCGCGCCCACTTGCTGATTTGGTTTCGCTGCCAAATGAGAATACCGCCTAGCGTCGCTGCTAACAGAATCCCCATCCGCCAGCGGCCATTCTGTCCAGAGGATTGCTTGACGGTCTCTGTGTGCGGCGTGGCGGCCACCTGGAAGGTGACTGCGGGCAAGACCTTCGATCCGTACTGCTGAGATTTCGGATTCCACCAAATGTATTTTATAGCGGGAAGGGTCCAGGTCCCGGGTTGCTGAAGGACATACGTGATTGTGTCCCGGCGCGTTCCAGTGAACTCGCCCCGTTCGGTTTTGTCGGTGACTTCAGGTTTTCCAAGATAGACTCGAATTCCACTCGGCACGTCTGTCGGCGGCGGCGAGAGCGCCATGCCTGTCATTTGGTCAGCCGTTTGCGTGATGGATCGGTGAAACACCGCTCCCTGTTTGGCCGGCCCAGGTTCTGGCTGCCATGTCTCGGTGACGGCAATCTCATTTGTGGTCACCAAGAAACCGATGTCTGAGCTGTCGGGAGGTCGCTGGATTGTGAAACGCATTGCAGGCACTTTTTCGACATGCTCGATACCCGGACCGACGAAGTCGTTGCGGCTGGTAAAGCGGACCTCGAAGCTAGGAAGTTCGATGTCACCCGCAATTTGAGAGAACAGAGCAAATTCGTGCGTTTGGATGAACCACGTCTCTCCTTCGAGGACTTTGGAGGAGACCACCGGATTGCTGACTTTGACAATCACGCATCGTGGAATCTGTGGCAGGGAAAAACCGGCCGCGCCCACAAACGGACCGGGGCTTCTTAATTCGACATAAAACGTCGTTCGCTGGCCGACCCATGTTTTTTTCGCAGGAGCGGAGATGTCCACGAGTTTCACAGCTGCATGGGCCGGCTGGAGGAAGACGAACGCGGTGCACAGACCTGCGAGCCAACACATGGTTTGTTTGAGACGACGCCGGTTCATTTCTCGTCCCCAGCTTCGCCGTCGGCTTGTTGATAGGCAAATTTGGCCTTCAAAAAATCAGCCGGGTTGGTTTGAACCTGGCGAAGCCAAATCGACTGAATCGCTGCATCGGACATCGCCTGTGCCCCGGCAACCTCGGTCTCTTGTCCGCCGGGGAGCTTATCCTGATCGAAGACGACCTTGTCAGCTCCCTCGCGTTGGTCTCCGACATCGCCGCCTGTGCCATGAATCAATTTCGCCCGTGCCACGGCGAGATCGCGGTTTTCTTGAGCTGCTATCCAAGCGGGGCGCGTTTCGAGGGCCTCGTCATAGCTGGCAATTGCTTGGTCGTATTTGCCGAGCATCAGCCAAGCATTTCCCAGGTTGAATTTTGATTCTGGTGAGGCGACGCGCGAAAAAGCTTGTGTCGCCTTTTCAAATTCTCCGGCGCGGTACCAAGCAACCCCTTGCCGCAACGGATCGTCAAACCGTTTGGCCGCTTCGGCAAACTGACCGCGACTCATCAGCCGTTGTCCCTGTTGGTCGGGAGTTAACCACAATCCGAGCCATGAGATTGCCAAGACCATGCAGAATCCTCTCATGATGGTTTCTCCGCTTCGGCTAATTCACGACGGCGAAATGAAAATGCCACAATAAGCGCCAAGAGAGGGGTCAGCCAATAGCCCGCTTCCTGCCAACGGGAGCTCTCTCCTGCGATGCCGGCGGATGCATTGCGTTCGGCAAAGTCTGTGATGGTAGAAACATCTTGGTCGTCGATTGTGAGCTCCTGAACGTTGGCGTTTAGTTGCTCTGCGGCATCGCGCAATGTTGTCGTTTCGGGCGAGTCGGCATCGGCGAGTGCCAAAAACTGGATCGGAACGGGGTTTGCCGTTTGATTTGTTGAAGTGAGGGTTTGTGAATCCGCAGCGACGGTGTCGGCAATCACTAACAGCGATCCTCCATGCGATTCTTCCTGCAACAATGCGGTGGCCTTCTGAATGGCCAAGTCGAGCCGATCCCCCGGGACGGGCATGATGTCGGGGCTGATCTCCGCGGCCATTTCGGCGACGACTGCGGTGTCGGCCGTGGGGGGAAGGACGAGGTGGGCGGATCCGGCGTAGGCTATCAGCCCCAGCGGCTGGCCTTTTCGTGCTTTGGCGAGGTCGGCAATTTTTAGCTGGGCGCGTTCCATGTGCGTTGCGGAAGAGGAATCGGTCTGCAACATGCTCTTATCGGATTTCAAGAGGATCATGAGTGGTTGTGCATCTTCAACAAACGGATTCGGTTCCAACTTCCATGTCGGGCCGGCAATCGCAATGATGCCGAGCAGCCATGCCACGGGCAACAGATACCGCGCCAGGTTTCGCTTGGAGTGTTCGCCAACGAGCAATGCGTTCAGTAAATCAGGATGCATTTGCGCGCGCCATCCGCGCAAGGGATCCCGACTTCGCTGCCAAAGCCACCACAGACCAAGCGATAGTGGTAGCAACAGCAGCCATTCGGGCCGTAGCAAGTGAAAATTCGCCCACATTTGGGTCATTTTTGTAGCTCCAGTTTGCCCGTGTCTGGATTGACCCGAATCACCAGGTTTTTCTGCACCGGTGCGATCGAACTACGGTTTGAAAGCAGCAGATAGGCTGTATGTACCAACGATAATAATAGCCCGGCGGCAAGGGGGAGATAATACAGCTGGCGACGGGGACGATGGCTGAAGGTTTTGACTTTGCTGGTCTCGATCTTGTCGAGCTCCGCATAGATCTCCTGCAAATGTTCCCGGTCCGCTGCGAAAAAATAGGATCCGCCTGTTGCGGAGGCGACGTCGCGCAGTGCCTGTTCGTCCAATTTGTCTTCGCCCACCGTGGTCGCGTCGCCGATGGCGACAGTATAGATACGGATGCCTTGCTGCGCTGCGATGCGTGCCGCTTCAATCGGGGGAACTTGGCTTTTCGTATCGTTGCCGTCGGTGAGCGCAATCATCGTTTTGGCCGGCGCTTGACTCTCTTTGAAAAGGTTGACACCCAGGCCGATGGCATCACCAAACGCGGTGCGTGGTCCGGCCATGCCGACTTGGCATTCGTCGAGCAGCCGTCGCGACAAATCCAAATCGGTGGAGAAAGGCGCCTGGAGATACGGGGCATCACCAAAAACGACTAGTCCGACTCGATCCCCGTCGCGTCGCTCAAGGAATTCGCCCAGGACTTCTTTGACAGCGGCGAGGCGATCCACTTTTTGTCCCGCCTGGTTGGTGAAATCTTTTTGTTTCATCGAGGCCGAGAGATCAACAAGGAGCAGCAGGTCGCGCGTGGGAAATTCCTTCGTGATCGGGGGCTCGATCCATTGGGGACGCGCCAGAGCACTCAACGCAAGCAACCACAGCAAACAGGGGATGATCAAACTTTGTGATGGTCCTGACGAGGAGTCGGAGTTAGCCTTGCGACCTGAGGCTTGAGCGATTCGCTCACCAAAGGGGACGCGTACCGCCCGTTGATGGGTTTTATGAGCGGGCACGAAGGCGCGGAGCAGCCACGGTAGCGGCAAGAGCAGAAACATCCATGGGTAGTCGAATGCAAACATTGTAAGAGACGTCGTCCCGAACTACGTGTCAGTTGGTACCGGTTTCCGGTGGTGGCGGATCCAGTGTGTTGCATAGTGTCGCAGAGCCTCCACATCGTGCGGACCGTCTGCATCACGGTATATTTCGTTGGCCAACTGTTCGCCGACCTGTTGGGGCAGGGGAGTTGGTGAATGCGTGGCCAACCATTCCGTCCATTGTGGGCCTGACAAGCCTGCCAATGTGATTCGCGGTGTCGTGACCAGCGCGGTGCGTCTTAAAATTTCCGATACGGCTGCGGCTGTGTGCGCAGAATCCAGCTCACGAAGCGCCGCGCGGCGATACGCATTGGCCCGCCACTTTTGCCAGGCCCGAATCGTGAAAAAAAACAGCAGCGCAACCAAGAGTGCCAACAGCACATACCATCCGGGCGCCGGCGGCCACCAGGGAACCGGTGGGGGCACGACGATATCGTGCAAGCGATCAAGGCTAGTGGCGGAGCCATTCATGAAAAGCGAGGATGGTTTCCCAAAATTGCTCGGACTTGGGCCGGGACGGAATGTGCGGTTGAGATCGGCATTACGGGGACGCGCAGCACGCGGAAGATCTCCTTCCACTGATCCAGCCGCTGTTGAAACGCGTCTTGAAAACGCTGCGAAAATTCCGTACCCACAGGGACTTCGCGAATTGCCGTCGAGTCGCTCGCGAGCATTCCAGGTGAACCGGAGAGGGAGATGCCCAACGGATCGTAGACGGCGACCACCAGGACATCGTTATGGGCGGAAAGCAATGCCGCCAATTGCCGCGTTTCGTCATCCGCGCCGTCCAGATCGCTGATCAGCACCACAAGGTGATCATGTTTGGCAACTTGCAATGCACGCTGGAGGGCGTGATTGAGCGTGACTTCTCCACCGGTAAATGCCGCTTCGGCGAGGCGATTGTTGGATTGTTCGATGACATGCAACAACTGCAGCACGCGAGTTTGACTGCGGTGCGGACGGACTTCGATGAGTTCCTCGTTATTGAAGACGATACCGCCGACACGGTCGCCCCCGTCGAGCGCTCGCCAAGCCCCTAACGCGGCCAATTCCGCTGCGGCGACTGATTTCATGGACAACCGGCTTCCAAAAAACATGGGGGAACGTTGATCGACAACGAGCAGGACCGGACGTTCTCGTTCTTCATTGTAGACGCGCACGTGCGGCTTGCGGAGCCGCGCCGTTGCTTTCCAGTCGATGGTGCGAACATCGTCACCTTGGTGGTAATGGCGTAATTCCGCAAAGGCTAGGCCTCGTCCCCGCAGGCGAGAAGCGTGTCGCCCGGATAACAAAGAACCAGCCGGTTGACGTGGCAGTAATGAAAACCCGCGCGCATCTGCCTTGAGCAGCATTAATTCTTCTAATGTGACAGTGATGCGTGCTTGCATAGGGTTTGCCTCAAACCGGCACCACGTTTTTCAGTAGCGACTCGATGACTTCGGTGCGGGTGACTCCGGCCGCTTCGGCCTCATAGGTGAGGTGAATCCGGTGAGCCAGGCAGGCCGGAGCGACTGCCCGGATATTGTCGGGAGAAACGAAGTCTTGTCCCTGCAACCAAGCATGTGCACGGGCAGCTGCATCGAGGGCTAATGTCCCTCGGGGGCTGGCGCCTAAGCGAATCCAATTGGACAATTCGCCTTCATATTGCTTTGGATTACGCGTCGCAAGCACCAGATCGACGAGGTACCGCTCGGCCGCTTCGGCCACATGCACGGCATGCACTTGCCGTCGTGCTTCGAAAACGACCTCCTGTGGAATCGGCGAAATCGGCGCCACAGCGGTTCCCGATTTCTCACCGCGGACCAGCCGCAAAATCGCTGCTTCGTTTTTACTGGCGGGATAGTCGACACGAACATAAAGCAAAAAACGATCCATTTGCGCCTCGGGCAATGGATAGGTGCCTTCTTGCTCGATGGGATTCTGTGTGGCCAACACTAGAAATAATTCCGGTAGCTTGTGCGTCTGGCCAGCCACGGTGACTTGCCGTTCTTCCATCGCTTCGAGCAGGGCCGACTGGACTTTGGCGGGCGCCCGGTTGATTTCATCGGCTAAAATCAAGTTGCCGAAAATCGGTCCCGGTTGAAATTCAAACGTCGCCGTCTGCTCGCGATAAATCTCCGAACCGGTCACGTCCGAGGGGAGCAAGTCGGGGGTGAATTGAATGCGGCCGAAATGGCTTTCGACGAGACTGGAAAGCGTTTTGACGCTGCGAGTTTTTGCCGTACCGGGCAACCCCTCCATCAAGACATGCCCATCGGCCAGCAGGGCAATCAGAATCCGCTCGACAACATCCCGCTGGCCAATCACCGAAGCGTTCATGGCATCCGCGATTTTCAATACCGCCTCACGGGGCTCCATTTCACACTCCGTCTATAAATCGATGAGCCGCGCCCAATAAAAAACTATCGGCGAGATTGTTATAAACGATGATCTGTCGCGGTGAGGTGGATTCGTCGCGGCGGCTACACATCCGCGAGACAGCGGAATTGCTCGACTGTTTTTTACCGATGGCGGGAATCGTGTTCACAGTGCTCACAGCATGAAGTAAAAACCGGGCGCCTGGATGAGACGCCCGGTTCCAATCGACAGGGCTAGTGAGTTGCGCCGGAAAGCTTTTCCATGACCTCATCCAGATTGAAGCTCGCCGGCTTTTGCCGCGGCGGGTAATCCTTGAAGGTCGCTAAGAAATTGCCGGCATATTGTTGTGCCGGGACAAGCAGAAAAGCGTGGTCCAACAGCCAATCGTAATAGGTGTTGGAGGTGATGTCGGCTTGCTCGTACGGGTCGGCGCGCAAGTCAAACATTTTGGGGAGTCGCAGCGCGGTAAACGGTTCGGCCCAAACCTTGAGTGTTCCCCGGGCACGCTGTTCAAGGAATACGAGTTTCCAGTTCTCAAACCGCATTCCCACGATCTGACCGTCATCATTAAAGTAAAAGAACGACTCTCGCGGAGACCTCTCCTCTTTGCCGGTGAGGTAGGGAAGCAGGTTGTACCCATCGAGGTGCACTTTGAACGTCTTCCCGTCCGCTTTGTGTCCCTTAAGAAGTTTCTCCTTGACATCGTCCTCACCCACGGCGGCGAGAAACGTGGGCAGCCAATCCAGCCCGCTGACAATCTCGTTGGAAACGGTGGCTGGTTTGATCTTGCCGGGCCAGCGGATCGCGCAGGGGACGCGGAAGGCGCCTTCCCAGTTCGAGTTCTTTTCATTACGAAACGGGCTTAGACCAGCGTCGGGCCAAGTGTTCTTGTGCGGACCGTTGTCGGTTGTGTAGAGCACGATCGTATTGTCGGCGATCTTTAGTTCATCGAGTTTGTCCAGCAGTTTGCCCACATCGGCGTCATGCTCAAGCATCCCGTCCGCATACTCTGTGCGGGAGGTTAAACCGGGTTTGTCGCGGAGTTCATCCCGGACGTGCGTGCGAAAGTGCATCCGTGTGGCATTCCACCAGCAAAAGAAGGGCTTATCCGCCTTCGCTTGCCGTTCAATGAAGTCGATGGCTGCATTGGACGTCTCATCGTCGATGGTTTCCATCCGCTTTTTGGTGAGCGGACCGGTGTCTTCAATCTTGCCATCAGCGCTCGACTTGATGACGCCGCGGGGACCGAATTTTTTTCTGAAATCAGGATTTACAGGGTAGTTCCGGTTTTCCGGTTCCTCTTCTGCGTTGAGGTGGTAAAGGTTCCCCAGAAATTCGTCGAAACCGTGATTCGTAGGCAAGAACTCGTCGCGGTCTCCCAAGTGGTTTTTGCCAAATTGTCCCGTCGCATAACCGTGCGGCTTGAGCAACTCCGCGATCGTGGGGTCTTCGGCCTGCAGGCCCAATTTGGCGCCGGGAAGGCCCACTTTGGAGAGTCCGGTGCGGTAAGTGCACTGTCCGGTCAGAAACGTCGACCTGCCAGCCGTGCAACTTTGCTCGGCGTAGTAGTCAGTGAAGATGACCCCTTCTCGGGCAATGCGGTCAATGTTCGGTGTGCGATAACCGACAAGTCCCATCGTATAAGCGGAGACATTTGTCTGCCCGATATCGTCACCAAAGATGACGAGAATATTGGGCTTTTTCTCTTGGGCACGTGCGTCAGAAACACCGACCGCAAATACGGCCAGGACCAACAGGGAAAGAGACAAGGTTCGAATCGTGGGCCTCATGACGTCGAATCTCCAGCAAGAAGTGAGTGTTGTTGAAACGGCCAGAGGTGTACGGCTTGAGGTGCTGGGAAATGGTACACGTTTGGCCCTCTCTACGGATTGAGATCAGTGTCGTATTTCTAACTTGATTTCCGCTCGGTTGCAAGTTCCCTAGTATGGGGAATTGTCGTACGTTCACTGTTTGAAATTGCTCAGTGAGCGAAGTCTTTACATTGGAGTATGTGCATGTTCTTAAGGATGCGTGAAGAGACTACCTCACTGGGGCTGGAAACAAACTTGATTCAATCCCAATCTTCGGTCCACCCCTCGATACACGGTTGAATTGTATGTTGGACGAAGTTCGTTTTAACCGAACTTGATACGCATAGCTCTATGCCAACACAGTTGCGTTCGCGCGTAAAGTGCCGTATGCAATAGCCAGAGAACTCATGAAGAGATGAATCGAGAACGCATCAACATCCTCGCAATCTTTGCACGGTATCGAACAACTCTAGTGCATTGTCACGATGGATGGTTGGGGTAGAGTCCCGATGGCTGTACCAGTGCCACCACAGACCTATCTGACTACACCAGAATACTGGCAGAGAGCGTGGCGACTGTCTGTTCGGCATCCGCGAAGCGGATGACGTTACCCCTGCCGCAGCAGTTTCGCTCCGCGGACGATATAAATCAGCCCGCTCCAAACAGTGGAGATGATCGCTCCCCACAACAGGATGTCGCGGAGCAGGAAAAACTGATCGGCAGAGGGCGATTCGGTGATCTCGGGTGCCAGCGACATTAAGCTGGCGGCGACAGCAACGCATTGTAGGGCCATTTTGATTTTTCCGCTCCAAGCTGCGGAGAAGTCCTTGCCTTGTTGCTCTAAAAACCCGCGCAGGCCAGTGACGAACATTTCGCGGCCGATCACGATCATCACCATCCACGCGTTGATTCCTGATCCGGTTTTGGCCAACAGGAAGATAAACGCCCCGCAGATGATGAATTTGTCGACGAACGGATCAAGAATCCGCCCCAGCACGGTCACCATGCCGTATCGGCGAGCAATGAATCCATCGAGCGCATCGGTCGCAGCTGCGATCACGAAAACAACGACGCTCGTCTTCCAATACCCCCGATAGTCTATCAGCGCAAAGAGCACGATCGCCAAGATCAATCGGCTCATGGTGATCGCGTTCGGCCAATTCAGCGAATTTCGGCCGAGATGATTGTCAGACGCAGTGGACGTCTTTTCTGGTTTTGTGGTAGCCATAAAATCGTCGATTGCCTATGCCGTTTCCAGTTCCGATGCAATTCCCACAAGATCATAGTCATGCCGTGCGGTGATTTCGACCGGCACCATATCTCCGACGTTGATGTCGGTTCCCGTCACATAGATATTGCCGTCGATTTCCGGAGCATCGGCATACGTACGTCCGAGCCACGTGTTGTCTTCGACATGCGCGTCGATGAGTACATCCAATTCATAGCCGACCAAGGAATCACTGAAATCAAACGCAATTTGTTGTTGCGTCGACATCAACTCATCCATCCGTTGCTGTTTGACTTCTTCGGGCAGATGGTCGGGCAACTTCACTGCGGGAGTGTCCGGTTCTAACGAATAGGTGAAGACGCCCATGCGTTCGAATTTGATGTCGCTCACAAAATCCTTGAGTTCGCGGAATTGCGCATCCGTTTCGCCCGGGAAGCCAACCACAAATGTTGTTCGCATGACAACATTCGGAATCCGTTCTCGTAGTTTTTTTACCAGCGCTACGCTGTCCGTTTTGTTCACGCGTCGTTGCATGCGTTTGAGCATCGTGTCATTGATGTGCTGCAGCGGCATGTCGAGGTAGGGGATGATCTTGTTTGATGCGGCGATCGTGTCGATCAATTGATCCGTGAAGTTGATGGGATACAAATACATCAGCCGGATCCAGTCAATGCCCTCGACCTGCTCCAATTCTTTGAGCAACTCGGTGAGGCGGACTTCGCCATACAAATCCAATCCGTAGTACGTGGTATCCTGGGCCACGATATTCAATTCGCGGACCCCGTCGGCGGCCAATTCCTGGGCCTCAGCGATCACCAATTCAATCGGTTTGGTGGCATGCTTGCCGCGCATTTTGGGGATTGCACAAAAGGTGCAGGTACGATCGCACCCTTCGGATATTTTCAGGTATGCGAAATGCGACGGTGTGATGCGAAGTCGCGAGCGGTCATCGAGTGCGCGGATGGGGGCGGGGCGGAAGACCTCGCGTTGTTCGCGTGCTCCACCGATCAAACGGTCGGCGACTCGGGTGATTTCTTCGCGTCCGAAGACTCCGACCACATGATCAATTTCGGGCATCTCCTCCAGTAGGCTGCCTCCCATGCGTTCCGGCAGGCAGCCGGCCACAATCAATCCCTTGGTGCGGCCGCGGCGTTTGAGATCCAACATCTCATGAATCACACCTTTGGATTCATCCCGCGCGCTTTCGATGAAACCGCAGGTGTTGACGATCACAAAATCGGCCCCGTCCGGTTCCGACACAAGGGAATAACCATCCAATGACAGCGCACCGAGCATGCGTTCGCTGTCAATTAGGTTTTTGGGACATCCTAAACTGACAAATGCGTACGTCCCCTTGGAATAGCGCGTTTCCCCTTCGGGGTCGGCGACCTGGGGCAGGGGAGGGGCTGGCTGGTCAACAATCGGCAAAGATTTCATGGACAAACTCGGCATTCGCTGTTGGCGACTCCCACCAATTGCAATGCCGGTTCATACGCGTTTTGGGCGCGTGGCGACCCCAAAAGTCGAAGTGACTTGCAACGGGCGGGTAATCAGATGATTCGCCAAGAGTTTAGCGGTCCTGGAGCGAACTTGATAGGGAACGCCGCTGCTCTCGCGATTTGGGCAAGCTCAGTCATTGGCCGGGTCGAGACCATGCTTGGCATAGATTTCGGCCTTCAATTTGAGATCCTGTAGGACCGCAAGTTCGCCCGTTGTCTCGTCATAGCCATACATTTCGTACGGCCGTAATTTGGCGAATTCGACGTTATTCTCCTTCATGATTTTCTTGAATTCCTCCAGGCTGGGGAATTTTTCATGCTGGGCTTGATAAAGTTTGACCGCATTTTGCATCCCGAACATGCTCACCCGGCCCGCCATACGAAAATACAACGTTCCAGCACCGGAGATCGGATCGGTGATGTTTAGCTTTTGATCAGCCACCGATTGAATGTTCGGATCATCCCGAATGGCAGCCATGTCGACGACCTCAGCAGTCGTTTTGCCGATGATGCTTTTGGACTTACGCTCGGGGGCTTTGTTTTGATTGGGCTGCTGTTGTGCGTTGGCATCCTTTTTAGGGGCCTCCATTCCCACCATGCCGCCGCCGGCACCAGGAACGGCAATACCGGGTGGGGCGGCCGGTTGGCGTTTTTCTTCGCCCACGTCATTCATTTCATCACAGCCTACGCAGACGGTTAATATCGCCGCTATCATTGCATAGCGCATGTTTGGCCCTTTGTTGTCGAGTTGTGTTTGAATTGTCTTCATCCGTTTAATCCCTTGCCCATTCCCCATCTTCGTTGATGCCCGCTTTTTTATAGCGTTCTGCTTTGTCCTTTTTGTCTTCCAGAACCATCACGCGGCCCGATTCTGCATCGTAGCCGTATTTTTGGTAAGGGGGGAGCATGACGAATTTCATGCCTTCCCCTTTGACGAGCTTCATGAATTCTTCGTAGGTCGGATAGCGATTGTTCTCGACCTCGTACATCGCCACCCGTTGTTGCGCCTGCATGGTGCTGAATTGGCTGGTTATGGCGGTATAGGCTGTCATCGACTGCGAGATGGGGTCGTTGCCCCGCAGCTTATTTTCCACTTCCACAATGTTTTTATTCTGCAGTTCGACCTGGGCGTCAAAAACTTCCTGCGTCATTTTTTTAAAATTGCTCTCACGCTTTGGCTTCTTGGAGTTTTCGCACCCCAGACAAACCAGTAACGATAAACAGGCGAGCAGAAAACGCATGGCAAACTAGTCCTTAGGAATCGATTGTCGCGTTGCACGAATCGGATGGGCGGAGGTGAATTGCTGCGTCCCACGAACGTTTCTTATCTCCGCCCTAGGCCCAAGATTCAAGCCCAATCGACTGATCGACCGCATCGGACTCTGAAATCGGGAGCACAGCCCGTCGCCAACATTCAACAATCAACGGGGCGGCAGCTGCCATTCGATGTCGCTGATGCGCTGCATTTCGTCGGTGCAGGTGAGATTGAAATTCAATGGTGTGATCGTCACGAAGCCTTCGGTCAGGGCGGCGACGTCGGAGTTCAGTTCCGTGGGCGGGGTTTGTTCGGGATGCAAACCGCTCCAATAGTAGGTCCGTCCACGGGGATCGGTCCGTTTTTCGAGCATCTCGCGATAGCGTTCCAACCCCATGGGGACGACTTTCACACCTAACGGCCAGTCTGCTTGGCATTTGGGAAAGTTGATATTCCATAGCGAACCGGGGGAGGGGTTGCCGGCGAGTAATTGTCCGATGAGATCGGTCGCCATCGCAGCGGTCGCTTCGTAGTCGGGGCGGGAATGAGTCGACAGTGAAACCGCGATCGATGTGACGCCGAAAAAGGCTCCTTCAATTGCAGCCGCGACCGTGCCGGAATACAGCACATTGATTCCCGCATTCGATCCGGAATTGATTCCGCTGACCACCAAATCGGGCTTCGGATCGCACAATTCCAACATCGCCGCTTTCACGCAATCCGCCGGACTCCCACCAACGGCGCGGCCGAAAAGTTCCTTCTCGCGATAGACATCATCGATGATCAACGGTTCCAAATAGGTGATCGAGTGGCTGACACCGCTCTGTTCACTCGCCGGCGCCACCACCTGTACGTTTCCGAGTTGATCCAGCGACTGGCGCAGCGCCGCCAATCCCGGAGCAAAAATCCCATCGTCGTTGGTGAGCAAGATATTTCGACTGTTTCCCAATGCATCCCTCCCTGCGGTGTTTTTCCTAACGGCGTAGCCGACCGTCAACGACTACCCCGCATCATTGAATGTAGTGCAGGACAGCTTCGAGCCACGTGTTCAAAGATCTATCCTCAACGCATCTATGTACTTCATCGTAAGGGACAAAAACGCTGGGTGCCACTGAACACCGGCAGTGGCAAAAGGAGTCAGTTTGTTAGTTTTGCGTGGACACTGGCTGAATCTTCGAAGGTTTCTTCCATACGAAATACCTCCGAATTGTCTTTGGGAGGAATAAACGAACGACACCAAACAACATTGCGACAGATGCGGTGACGGTAATTGGGGTACCAATCAAGAATAGCCACGGTGGATTGTCTTCGTGCAATGCGTGGAGTATTGGCAGCCTCGGCGGTAATTGGTTAGCGTAACGTCCGGCTTCGATAGCCGGAAGAACGATTGCGAACAAAGTCGAAAGGATTGCAACCACAGAGAGCCACTCCAAAATTGACACCGTGAAACGTGGCGATTCGAGGGAATCCTTTTGCATGGATTTACCGTATTAATGGTATTTTGCTAGGACAGTCAGGTTTGCACTCAGTATGCGAGGAAATATTCAACGTATCCACTTGGTTTCGCGTAACAAACATAGCAGCGAAGGCGTCCGCACTTCTTGGATATGGTGACTTCTGCCGCGACCTTAGGCAAGTCCCGAGTCAATTGCCGCCGATTTTGCCGCTTGCTATGATATAAGCCGCGTTGAATATGTATGAACATGCAACTTTGCCCTAAATAGACGCGTTCAAACCGCGAGGAGTCCCATTCGATGGCTGCCGATCAACACGACAAAAATGTTTCAAGACGCCGATTTCTGGCTACCAGCGGCGTTGCCGCCACAACAGTGGCCATGACCGCTAAAAGCTATGGCAAAGTGCTGGGCGCCAACGACCGCATCCGGGTCGGTTTTATCGGTGTGGGCGGCATGGGCGGCGGGCATGTGAGGGCCTGTTTGAAATTGAAAGAGTCGGACAATTTGGAGTTTCTAGGCGTTGCCGACTGCTGGAAGACCCGCGCCGATGCAGCCGCCAAGCAATTGGATACCGATAGCTACAGCGATTACCGCAAAGTGCTGGACATCAAGGAGATCGACTACGTCACGATTGCCACTCCCGAACATTGGCACTCGACAATGACCGTCGATGCCATGGACGCCGGCAAAGACGTCTATTGCGAAAAGCCGATGACGCACTCGATTCCTCAAGCGCAAGAAGTCATCAAAAAGCAAAAAGAGACCGGCAAGGCTATCCAGGTCGGTGTGCAGGGCATGTCGGACGATAGTTACAGCTCGGCGGCCAAGGCGATCGAAGAAGGCGTCATCGGACAAGTTGTCCAAGCCCAAATCGAATACGTCCGCCGCTACGATACGCAAGGTCCTTGGCGGAAACGTCCTTCGGTCGAAGGGCAGCCGCAACCGGCCGATTTGGATTGGGATGCCTGGTTGGGGCATGCTCCTAAACTGGACTGGAATCCGCATCACTATTTTGAGTGGCGGAACTATTCGCAGTATTCGGGCGGCATTTGCACCGACTTGTTCATCCACCGCATTACGAGGATTATGAAAGCCTGCAACTTGCTGTATCCTCGCCGTGTTGTCGGCATGGGTGGCATTTGGCAATGGCCCGATGGACGGGATCTGCCGGACAACTTCGAGATGATTTGCGAATATCCCCGCGGCATGACGGTGTACGTATTAGGAACCATGAGCAACCGTGTTGGCATCGACCATTTGGTCCGCGGCTATCGGGGCACGTTGTACTTTACCGGCAGCGGTTGGGTCGCCAAGGACAAAGATGGAAAGATCTTGGCTCAACACAAGAAATCCGGCGGCGAAGATATTGTGTTGCACCACAACAACCTGCACAACCACCTCCGCAACGGTGAAGAATTGAAGTGCCCGACCGAGTTGGGACTTGCCGGCGTTGTGGCTGTGAACATGGCCAATGAATCGTGGCGAACCAACCAAATGATGGGTTGGGATCGCAAGAACGAAAAAATGGTCCCCGCCAACGAGTTGGACCAATCGCACATGCCTGAAGAAGAGGCATAATTCACGCAGCGAGCGGATTCTCTCCAAAGCGGGAGAATCCGCTCACGGCGCTGCGGCGGAATTGAGTACCTCTTCCCACAGCGTCACGTTCTTTTCCACGCTATACGATGCTTCTACGGTCGCGCGTCCCGCGGTTGCGAGTTTCCGACGTAAATCGATATCGTCAGCCAACCGCTCAATCGCTTCGATCCACGCGGCGGTCGAATCCGCTAGCAAGCCGTTTTCGTCGTGCGTGAGAATTTCGCTGTTCACTCCCACCGGAGAAGCAATCGCCGGAATTCCCAGCGCCAAATATTGCAGGACCTTAAGGCCGCATTTGTACCGCGCCCATTCATCATCCGGCAGCGGCATCAGGCCGATGTCGAATGCTCGCAAATCCTCGATTTCACGCTCCGCATTCCACGGCTGAAAACGGACTTTAATGTTGTCGAGCGACGTCAATTCCGTTGGCGGTTCGCGTTCAGCGATGATTCGTAATTCATAGCCCCGCTCCGCCGACAATTTCCGTAGTGCTTCCGTGATCAAACCGAGCTGCGGATAATTCCCCGCAGTGCCGGTCCAACCGAGCACAATGGGTTGATCTACGCGCTGCATCGGCGGTTGGTATTCATAACGCGACAGGTCCAACGATGTGGGAATCAGGACGGTACGCGGATTATGTTTATCGCTATAGGCCGCAATCAACCGATTGCCAGCAACGACGGTGTCGCAGAGCGCTGCCAGTTCTTGAAACTTCTGCGGTGCACTCAGGAAAATACCATCGTCGACATCCAATACGATGGCCGGAGCGACGCGGCGGAATTGCTTTTCAAAGAATGTGATTGAGCTGCTGAACAGTTCCCGTTCAACCACCACCACATCAAACCGCGACCAAGCGGCCCGCAATAAATCGAGCGTGCGCGCACCCGCACGGGGAAACTCACTCAATCGGTTCCCCAGCCACGGCCAACCACGGTACTTGGGCGGTCTGCTCGGTGCGACGACACAATGATGTCCCCGCTGCTCAAAATACGGCACGTATTGCAGAACCCGGAAGCGACTGCTGGGGACTTCGCGGCCGGATGTAAGAAACAATATCCGCATCGTGTTCCTATTCCGCCGAATCGCTGGAGGTGAGAGAATCTGTCTTCGGCCGCGCCACGACGGTCAATCCGCCCCCTTGCCGTAACCACGCCCAAACCTTGGCGGGTATTGCTAAGAGCAGTACCAGTCCGGTTCGCGGTGCATCGCAATGTCGAATCAAAGTCGCCGCCAAACGCGAGTTGGGAAAACGGTCGCGCCACCAATAGCCGAGACTACCCACGAGATTGTTGGCCGTTCGCTGGTAAATGATTCGATCGGTTTCAAAACCCGTTTCGCTCAGCAATCGCTTTACGGTACGGGGAGTGAAATGTTGCAGATGACGCGGCAAGTCGAGTGCATACCAAAACCGACCAAAAAATCGTCGGTCCCAGGCACCGAAATTGGGCACACTGAACATCAACCAACCGTCCGGCTTGAGGATGCGGTGAATCTCTCGCAACGTCGCCTGAGGATCATGAAGATGCTCTAAAACCATCCACAGAAAAACAGCGTCGAAATGGTTCTCGGGGAGATTGGCCGACTCCAACGTGCCGAGTTGTACGTCCAACCCGCGTTGCTGCGCGGTGGCGACCGCATCGGGTGAAAATTCAACGCCGCTGACTTCCCACCCCTGGGTTTTCAGTCGCTCCAGAAACCATCCGTCCGCGCAACCGATTTCCAGCGCCCGCCGCGGGCTTTGCGTGAGCGGCGGAATGAATTCCCCCTGCGGATCCAAAAACCACCGCAGACAACGGCGTAGTGGCCCGACACGTTTGGCCGCCGTGGTTTGCGGTTTCGCAGCAGCATCATCCGGGGCGTGGTAGGGCGCATATTCGGGGGGGTAGTACGCGCCGATTGTTTCCTGTGTTGGTCGCGGATTCAGGTAAGCGTGTCCACAATCGCCGCACTGCACCAAGCGAAACGTACCCGGCAGGCCCAGCAAGCGATCCGGTCCGGTCAGCATCAAGTGGGGTTGGTCCGCGCCGCACAACGGGCAGGAGGTCTGTTCCCAGTCGACGCCTAATTCCACGCCTTTCGACTGGGTTGATTCACTGGTCGGCATTGCTGTGGTCCCCATTTTGCCGAATGCGATCTCTCAAGCCTACCAGATAGGTCACAAACATGACTGCAAATTCGTTGCGGATACCGTACATCACTCCGCCATAGGCAGCGGCTGCGGCGAGAGCGGCTACGATGGAAGATAATCGAAATCCCAGCAGGATAACACAGTATGCCACGGCTATGGCGACAACAGCGCCGAACATCGAATCGCGGACCATGCGTAATACTCCGCCAAACCCAACTCCTTGAATCCGCTTGCGTAATAGCCACAACATGCTGGATGCATTGAATAAATAATAAGCCGACGTTGCCGAAACGATGCCAATGACTCCCCACTGCGGCGCGACCAAGAATTTGGTGATTGCGCCCAGCGTGAAGCCGACGACCGAAATCCGCACCGGTGTCCACGTATCATTGAGCACATAGAAGACGCGGGAAAGCATCTCGCCGAAGCTTCCCGCGATCATGACCAAGGTATAGATTTTGACCAGCCGCGAAACCATTTCGGTATCGGCCGGGGTAAACTCACCGCCTTGGAATAAATCCTTGATGACCGGCGTGCTGAAAAACAACAGACCGACTACCACCGGTGTGAGCACAAACGCCAAAAACCGCATGGCATAGGCCAACTCATCTTTGAGGCCTGCTCGATTTCCGGACGACGAATGTTGGGCAATCACGGGAAAAACCACCACCGACAGGCCGCTGGATGTGAGAATTAGCATCGCGCTGGTGATGGCCCAGGAGTAGTCCAACAGCGGAATGCTGGTCGGCTGCAACAAATACCGGTCGACCAACGGATCGAGTTTATAGTAAGCCGCTCCTGCGACCAGGGGCGCCATCATGTGGAGGATTCGTGATAATCCCGCGTCGGTTCCGAGCCGCATACGGGCATGCCGTAGGAATAACGGCAACTGGATGGCGGCTCCGAGGATGGCGCCGATCAGCACGCCGTAGGCAGTGGCGGCGATCCCTAGTTTTTCGTGTAGCAGCCAGGTCGACAGCACCGCGATGCCGCTACCCAGAATCGGGCTCAGCGCCGGCAACAGAAACCGGTGGTGGCATTGATGCAGCGCCTGCAGCACGCCGATCATTCCGTTGGTGACCGTCAGCCAGACCACAATGCGAAACAGACCGACGGTTAGCTCCAACTGCTCGCCGGAGAAATTCGGATTCAGCCGAGCAATGAGCGGATGGGCGGCTAAGCTAGCAAAGATGGCAAAACTGATCGTGACCAGCAGCATCAATCCCACGACAGATCCGGCGGTTTCCCAAGCGGCGCGGCGTCCGAGTCGTTCGCGGCGTTCGACAAAAATCGGCACGAAGGCAAAATTCAGGGTGCCAATCAATATCGTGCTAATCACCAGCGGGATCGCACGTGCTGCCGAATAGGCTGCCTTTTGTTCGCCCGTGCCGTACAGATCCGCTAGGATTTTGAGCAGCACAAACTGCAAGACCAAATGCCCAAACGAACCGGCGCTCAGCAGAAACACGGATTTCAAAGAACTCTGCCGTCCGGCCATCCGCGGTCACTTTATTGGGGTTTGGTTGCCAGATCGTCCACAAAAATCAGCAGGGCAGGGGGGGATCCCGCCGGGGAGGGCGAAATCAAATCCCGTCACCCTGCGACATGGCACAATTGCATTCCGCCACGCGTTCGTCCTTGAGCAGCGGAGAAATCGTATACGAAGCTTCCACCGCCACATCGGCCCAATCCTTGGCGGCTTGCTCGGAGACAAACGGCCCAAAAAATTGAAAACCTCTGCGAATCGTGCCCAGACAGACGATGAATTCGTGTTCGACACTCATTGGACGGCTCCGCGGCGAAAATTGCATTTTGTGTTCAGATTGTTCCGGGGCTGCTTTCGAAGGGAACAAAGGTTTAGATTAAGCAAACCGCTGGATTTCGCCAACCCCTGAAGCGGCCGCTTCCCGCCTGTCACGGAAAAAAGCAGCGTGATTAGGGGCAAAACCCAAAAGCCTCCACGTAACGATCGAAGACGATCGCCTCGTATTTGAAAGCATAGGCTTCCGCGTACGGCTCCCCGCGAGAGGCGTCCTGACTCCAGTTGGTGATTCGATCATGGTGGTGGCCGAGTTCGTGCAGGAAGACGTGAAGCAGTTGATACGCCCTCACCGTCGATTCATTAAACTGCACATGGTAGAACGGGCCAATATCGTCTTCGTCCTTCGCAAACGGGATGCTCAATCGTTGGTACAACTCCGCATGTTGCTCTACGAATTCAACATCGTGGTACGAAATCAGTTCGCGTTCCCACGCACAAATCGCGACCTGACCGGAGTTTTGCCAGCCACTGCAATCCTGGTTACCGCTATCCAGAATGATCTCGTTGAGCCCCACGGAGAGCTCGTCCCAATCGGGCAACAAATCGACGAACATCAGCACATCGCGTTTGCGTACGAAATGCCGATAGCCTTTACCCGGCTGTTCGCGACGGATGAGCGGAGCCGTCCGCGTCGGCGCACTGCGGTTCTTACGCTGCGCACGTCCGTCGACGACCTTGGGTGTCGACTTGCGTTGTGAATAGCGGCGTGTTGGTTTCTGTGGATTTTGACGAGGCATCGCGGACTCCCAATTGTGCGGACAATCGACCCGCATTCTTGACAGGGATGTCACACAGCAGGTTCGCTAGCAAAGACGCGGTCATAGGACTCTAACGCAATTCCGCCCAACCGCTCGGCCATATTTCGATACGCTTCTCGGCGGTAATCCCAATGATCGGCCCGGGCGACCTGCTCCAGCCAATCGCACAGATGGATTCGGCACAGGTCGTCGAAATCCTCGGTCGACAATTCCGCCTCTTCCCCGGTGACGCGATTCCGAATGATGAACGGCGGCGTGCCGCGTTTGGCGCAGGCGTCCAACGTCGAGCGGTCCATAAAACAATTCCAAAACGCCAACCGCTCCGCCCGCTCGCCGATCAACTCCGCCACTTCGTCCCGTTTTTCCAAGGGGAGCGTGAAGTCTTGAAAAAGCTCGGTTCCGTAGATCGAATGGAACATCGCCGCCCGGCACAATTCATCACTACAGCCCCACGCACGAAGGTCATTGTGCACGCCGATGGCATGGGCGATGTATGATTTCTTCGTATGCGCAACATCATTCGCCCCAGCGGCGATGAAATAGTCGGTGAGTTGTTTGAAGGTGGGGGAGGTCATAGTGTGCGGATCCATTTTTAAAAATATTGAGTCGTGTTTTATACCGATGGATACGTGAGCGACTGGAATCAGTTGACGTGGATTATTGCCGTTTTACTCAAAATTCTCCATCCACTCAATCGCTTGAGGGATACCCTGTTCCAGCATCGGGAAATAATGATCCCCTTCGGGAATCGTTTCAAACGTGACATTTTTTCCTTGTGCTTCCAAGAGACTGACAAACTGCCGCGACTCCGAGATGCGGACGACTTGATCTCCTTCGGCATGGAATAAAAACAAAGGGCATTGAAAATCTGCCACATGCGTCTGCGGGCAACTGCGGGTTAAGAATCTTTTGACGTGAGGGAACACCAGACGCAAAAGCGGATTCTTGTCGAGTTCGACCTGCAGTTCCGTAAAGTCTGATCCAGGCGCATAGGCAGCACAACCGCACAAGCGCGGTTCATGCTCAGCAAACAATAACGCCAACGTTCCGGCCGAGCTGTGCCCAGCGGTGAAAATTCGCCGAGGATCGATCGCGGGGACCTTGGTGAGTGCAAACTCCAAGGCGTTGCGCGCATTCACAAGTCCGGCCCGAGCCAATACAAACTCGTCATAAGCGTCACCGATGTCGGAGCCATCCGCATTTTCGGGATCGTCGATATTTCCATCCAGGGAGTAGGCGACCACTGCAAAGCCGGCGTTCACATAGGGGATGTGCTCCGGCGCCGAGCCTTCACCCAGATTGCTTCCCCTTAGTAAATTTGTGCCCGCAGGCGCTACCAACACGCAGGGCAGTGATTTGTCCGCATGCTCTCCCACCGGCAAATACAGCCACAACTGCATCGCCGTCCCCGGGCCGCCCCAATTGTTTTTGAGTTGGACTTTGGCGATTTGGAATGCGTCTTCCCCAACCGTTTCCAGTTCCGGGTCCGGAAAATCGGGGATCGTTACGGCAGCCAGATTGTAGAGGTCCTCGTTTCCTCCAAAGTCATCACTCTTCCAAGCCAAGAAAGCCAATGCACCAATTACACACATCACGAGTAGCGCAATGGCTCCTGAACCGAGCAGGAGCTTGGTCGATTGTGACATCGGTGCGGCTGCCCGCTGGGGGGATTTCGGCTGAGTCGCCTTCTTCCGCGGACGAACCTTTTTCGTTGGCAAGGGGGCCAGTTCTTCTATGACTTCTTCCTCAACTTCCACATCAATCCCCGCCCCGCATTCCTGGCAACGCACCCGTCTCCCCTCAAGGTCGTCCTTGACGCGATACGTTTGAAAACATTCGGGGCAAGTAATATCGATCGCCATGGTGAGCGCCTATGAACCAGTAAGACTTATCTGGGAATTATAATCAACGTCTGTTGCAGCGATGGTCCGTTGCTTCGTTGACGATCGCAAGCAGTATAGATCGGCCAAGCAGTCGCCCGGCTCTCGCGCTGATTGATCTATAATCTACGCTTTCCTGGCGCTCAACACTACAACATTTCTCGACAGGCTTAACGTCTGAACCAAAATAACAAGACCAGAGCAGACAACAGTACAATCCAGACGGCAATCGACCGTCGCGTCGCTGTTTTGGCACGCTTGGCTTCCCACCAGCTTCGTGGTCGAACCCCCTGGATCAAAAACGTACCGACGCCGGCCAAATTTACCGAGATCACGTTTGCTACGGTTAATAACATCGCTCCGCTTGCGAGATGATACTGGCCGGAACCAATCAGCATGCCGCACGCAACAAGCGGCGGCATCAGCGCTACTGCAACCATCACGCCGATCACTGCTCCCGAAAGTCCGCGGGTAAAAGCCAAAGTCCCGGCAGCGCCGGCGGCCAATGCTAAGAGAATGTCTCCCAGATTTACATCCGTCCGCGCTGCGATGGCTTTATTGTCTGGATCGACTCCGAAAATGAGCCCGACGATCACAGCTACCGCAAACGCCGCCACGACGCCACTGACATTCGCGACGAATGCCCGCCGCATTAACTGCCAATCTCCCAATGTTGTTGCCAGTGACAGTGCAACATTCGGTGTCAACAGCGGTGCAATCACCATCGCCCCAATGATCACCGCCACATCGTCGCGAATCAGTCCCACGGCAGCCACGATGGCTGAGAGAAACGTCATCGCCAGAAAAACAGAGGTGACGCCAAGATCCTCGACCACATTCGTATACAGTTCCTCGCGACTGATCCGCTGTTTTTCACCGAGGGCGGCATCGGATTCGCCGTTGAGGGACTCATCGGTTTCCTCTTCTTTGACCGGTTTGGGGCGTGGCAGGACTGCTTCGACGGGGGAGAGGATCACGTGAAAGCCTTCGAGGTTGGCGTAGCGTTCCTCGAACCGGTCCATGATCGGCTCAGTTTCCTCAGCCGGGACCAGCAGATGCAACACGATCTGTTGCGCATCCTCATCGCGCCACCGCCCAATCACCTCCCGCCCCTCTAGCAATTCGTCGAACTCTTGGTCCGAGTTATCGGGTAAGAAAATCTGCATCAACCGCAGTGCCATGAATTGCTTTCTGTTTAGAGGCTACTGACTAACCTGAAGTTCGCCGATGTGAAATCATCCGCCCCTAAAGCCGAGAGGGGCAGCACGCCCAATCACACCACCGGCAATTCCCACGGTTTGCGATATTCCGGACGTGTCCGCAGTGCATTCGCTTCGTCATCGTCGATGAACGTTTCCGTTTCCGGGTCCAAATGCACTTGCCGACCGACGCGCCAGGCGATGTTACCGGCGTGGCAGAGGACTGAGGACGGGTGGCCGACTGTTTCTAGGTCGGCGTTTGGTTTTTTGCGGCTCTTCACGCAATCCACGAAATTCTGAATGTGCGAAAGGCCATCGTTGTTGCCCGATTGTTCGGCCAACAATTTGTGCTTCGGTCCGTAAGCTCGCCAGCGGCGGTTGCCGATTACGATGTAGCCTTGATCGCCGTAGATCACCGCTCCCTCGCCTTCTCCCTCATGATTGTAGGGCGTCCAGACCCGCATTTCGTAGGTGAGAATTTTTCCCGGTCCGTCCTCCTCACCGGGGTACTCGTAATTGACTTGCAAGGTGTCGGGCCACTCTTGGATGTCATCGAAGTACCACTTGCCTCCCAGTGCGGAGATCTTCGTGGGCATGTGCAGCGGTTTTCCCCCTTGGGCTTCGACAGCGGTGCTGAGTGCCCAACGCGCATAGTCCAAGCGATGCACGCCGTCGTTGCCGAGATCCCCGGCGCCCAGTTCAAAGAACCACCGCCAATTGGCATGAAACCGCATTTTGTTGAATGGTCGTTTCGGGGCAGGGCCGAGCCAACGGTCGTAATCGATACCCGCCGGGGGGCTGCTGTCTTGTGGATGCCCCAACGAACCTTGCCGCGTACTTTCCCAGGCTTTAGCCACCAGAACCTTACCCAGCGCGCCGGTGGCAATGTAATCGATCGCTGCTTGAAAATGCTCACCCGTCCGAGCTTGCGTCCCCATTTGTACGATGCGGCCATGTTTACGCATCGCCTGCACCATGCGTTGTCCTTCGACCATGTTATGGCCGTCCGGTTTCTCAACGTAAACATCCTTGCCCGCTTGGCAGGCCATGATGGTGGGAATTGCGTGCCAATGATCGGGAGTGCCTACGACGATCACGTCCAGTGTCGGATCATCGATCAACTTCAGGAAATCAGTTTCGGCTTTTGGCGCACGGCCTTGAGCAATTTTAACCACCTCGACGCCGCGCGACAGTCGCTCGGGATCAAGATCACAGACGGTGGCAACATCGCATTCGGCCAAGCCCGCAAATGCGGTAATCAAAAACTGCGCCCGCCCACCGGTACCGATGCATCCCACACGCAGACGCTCATTGGCGGGGGCCTTTGCCGCTTGCGCTTCTCCCAACAAGGCCGCGGCTGCGGCAGCGTTAGTGGCCACAGCTGCTGAACTTTTCAAAAAACCGCGCCGATTCGTCGCCGACATATTCGTCTCCTCCTGGTAAGCCATGGATGCACTGGGAGCCGTCTGGGCAGATGCCCATTATAGGAACCTTGTCGGCAAACAGGCAAACGGAGAACGAAAAGCACTTTTAGAATCGCGCGAGGCGTTAATTTGTCCGTTGGCAATGTGCAAAGACGTGCACACCGCGCGCCCGAATGGGGCACGGGTGTGCAATCCATTGCAGATCGACAGAGGCGAGCGTGCCTATCGCAGATGCACGCCGATTACTTGATGAACGAATCCAACGCGCCCGTCTTGGAGAGAATCACGATCACAATCAACACCGGTGACACGAATCGAATCGTGAACAACCAAGCCGCTGCCAACATCTCTCCCACGACGCCAAACGGAGCAAAGCCGCTGTTACGATCTTCATAGCTGACAAACCAGCCGGCGAAAATTGCGATGGCTAATCCGCCCAGCGGAAGCATGTAGCGTGTGGTTAAGTTATCCAGAAAATCCAAGACGCTTCCGTCACATGCCGAAGCAATCCCCAGCCCCCAGACCAACCCCCCGAAAACACAAGTAGCAATGGATCGTTTCATCTTCCATTCGTCGACGAAATACGCAACCACAACTTCCAACAAGGAAACGGCGGAAGACCAAGCCGCGAACACCACCAGCAAGAAAAAGAAGCTGGAGACAGCCGCACCGTATGGCATTTTAATGAATAGGGCCGGCAGCGTCTTGAACAGCAACCCCGGTCCTCCCTCAGCTTCCAGGCCAGCATGAAATACGACGGCAAAAATCACGGTACCGGCCATCAAGGCGATGAGCGTATCGAGAAACGCAATCGCTATGCCGTCACGAATGACATGCCGCTCGCTCTTGAGATACGACCCGTACGTCACGATCGCCCCCATGCCCAATGACAAGGTAAAGAACGCGTGCCCCAAAGCCTCTAGCACGGCCGCGGCGCTCAGCTTGTGAAAGTCGGGTTTGAACAAAAACGTCAACGACTCTTCCAAGCCACCGGTGTAACCGACGTAGATCAACAGAGCGATGAGCATCAAAAAGAGGACTGGCATCAGGATTTTACACAGTTTCTCAATCCCACCATGAATCCCGCCCATCACCACGATCATCGTTAATGCCATAAAGATCGTATGCCAAAGCGAAGAAAGTTTTGCGCTGCCCGCCACTTCAGCAAATGTTCCCTCGGCACCCAATTGAGCATCGGGCATGAGACCCAATGAAACCGCCAGAAAATGCAGCGCCCATCCAGCGACGACGGCGTAAAACGAGAGAATCAAAAACCCCGAGGCCACCGCCATACCACCGGTCAGATAAGCGAGTATCCGTCCCAACACGCTTCCTTCAGCGGCGAGGTTCCGCATCGCTCCTAGAATATCGCTGCCGCCGCGACGACCGATGATTAACTCCGCATACATCAACGGCAATCCGACGACGGCAATGCAGATTAAATAGACCAACACAAACGCGCCGCCACCGTATTCGCCGGTGATGTAAGGGAATTTCCAAATATTCCCCAACCCCACGGCGCTCCCGACCGCCGCCATGATAAAGCCAAAGTTCGTGGCAAACCCGCCACGGTCCGGGTTGCCTTTAACGCTTGCATCGGCGAGTTCTACGCCGTTTTGATTCGGTTGGCCACTCATTGTCGCTCCCCCCCTCCGAATGATTATCGTAGGCCACAGCGCGCAGCTATGGTGTTATAGTTACGGTCACATAATAACTGAAGCGCAAATGAGTGGCGTTTGTTACAGGATAATTTCTATCAAAGCCGTGGAAATTAGAAAATTCTGGGGGCGGGCAGATTGTCCGACAGAATCATTCTGGACAGCGGTGAACGGGGCAGGGGAGTGTTCCTCAGTCGTCGGAATGACAATTGGCTGGTCAAAACGCGAGCGCATTCTTTATGATTGCTGGAACGGGCCGTGGACGGAGCGCGGCCCTTGCCTCGAGTTCCGATTTTACAAGCAGCGACTTTTGAACAATCTCACAGCCAGCCAACAACAGGCGGTCGACCACAAGGAGGGACCGCTGCTCGTGCTTGCCGGTCCCGGTTCGGGCAAGACGCGGGTGATCACGCACCGTATCGCCCAGTTGGTGCAAAGCGGCGTGCATCCCTACAACATTCTGGCGATCACCTTCACCAACAAAGCGGCTCGTGAAATGGGTGAGCGTGTTGAAGCGCTGTTGCCGGATGCCAAAATCTGGGTCAGCACGTTTCACCGGTTCTGCGCACAATTGCTGCGCAAGCACGCACGCGGCGTCGGACTGCAGCCGAACTACACGATTCTCGACACCTCGGACCAACGACGGTTGCTCAAATCGGTGCTTACCGAGTTGGGGCACGATGTCAAACATTTTCCACCCGCCAAAGTGGCGGCGCGGATTAGCTCCAGCAAAAATCGTCTCGTCGGCCCCGAGGAGTTTGCCCTCAACCCTGGGGGAGGAATAGGCGATACAATGTTGCGGGTTGTGACGGAGGCCTACCCCGCCTATCAACGCGCGTTGCAAGACAGCAATGCGGTCGACTTCGACGACCTGTTGCTGCACGTGGCGCGCTTGCTGGAAGAAAACCCCGCCTTGCGGAGCCAACTGGACGAGCGGTTTCAATACGTTCTCGTCGATGAATATCAGGACACCAACCTACCGCAATACCGCATCGTCCGCGCGTTGTCACAGGATTATCCCAATCTATGCGCCACCGGTGATCCCGATCAATCGATCTATGCCTGGCGGGGGGCCGAGATCGGCAACATCTTGCGTTTCGAACAAGATTATCCCGATGCAAAAGTCGTCCGCCTGGAACATAATTTCCGCAGCACTAAGGCCATCTTGCGGCAAGCGGATCTGTTGATCGGTCACAATTTTAACCGCAAAGCCAAGGAATTGCTGACGGAGAATGATGAAGGGCCGCCGGTCGAGTTATTGACGTTCACCGACGGCGCTGCCGAGGCAGAAGGGATCGCGCTGCGGATTCAAGACCTCGTGGATCAAGCAGGCAGAGCGTGGTCGGACTTCGCAATCTTTTATCGGGTCAACGCACTTTCGCGAAGCATCGAACGAGCATTGGCCCGCTTTCACATTCCGTATCAAGTCGCCGCCGGTGTTGGGTTTTACGACCGGGCCGAAGTCAAAGACATCGTCGCCTACCTACGGCTGATCGCCAACCCGGCTGACCGGACCGCGTTTGAACGAGTCGTCAACGTCCCCGCGCGGGGCATCGGCAAAACATCACTGACGCGTTTAACCGCTTGGACAACGGGGCAGGGGGGCGGTTTGTTGGAAGCAGCGGCGCGTGCGGAGGAGGTCCCCAAGCTAACAAAGCGCGCCGTCAAAGCACTGCATGGGTTTTACGAATTGATCTCCCAACTGTCGCAACGCACGGCGCAGGGAGTCGCCGAGTTGATCACGCAGGTCGTTACACAAACCGGCTATGATCATTCTTGGCTGGATGACCCCACGGAACAAAACATGGAGCGGGCTGCCAACGTCGATGAATTGATCTCCGCAGCCCGGCAATACGATGCAGCGCACGGCGACGATGCCACGTTGGAAGGATTCCTGGAAGAAAGTTCGCTGATCAACGATGTGGATAGCCTGGATGAACATGCGGGCAGCGTAACATTGATGACGTTGCACGCCGCTAAGGGGTTGGAATATCCGGTGGTCTTCATCGTCGGTGTTGAACAAAACCTGTTACCGCACGAACGGGCAATCAACAGTGACGACCCGCATGAACTGGAAGAGGAGCGACGTTTGTTGTTCGTGGGCATGACCCGTGCGGAAGAGCAGTTGATGCTCACGCAAACAGCAGTGCGGGATATCCGCGGCCAGCGACTCTCGACGATCCCCAGCCCGTTTTTGTTCGAGATGGATCTCGCCGCCACCGTCGTCGAAACCGACAGCGAATATATCGCGTGGGACGATGACTATGCCCACGACGATTCGCTGGACGACTTCGAACCGATCATCAAACAGCGCCCCGAAGAAGACGCGCCGCGACCACAAATGATGACCGCCGCCGACTTGCTCAATGGCACCAACACCCCGACGGATATTCCGCGCGGTTTCAGCATTGGCATGGACGTCCGCCATCCGCAATACGGTGTCGGCACCGTCCGCAACGTCGACGGCTTCGGTCGCCGCAAAACAGTCACGGTCGAATTCGCAGCAGGGGAGTGCCGCAACTTCGACATCGCCAAAAGCCCGCTGCAACCGGTCGGGCAGCGTTAGTTAGTGGTGTTTATTAGCCACAGATGAAACACGGATTGAACACAGATCAAACAAAAGACGTGCATTCCATGCAGGAAATCTCACGCCAAGGCGCAGAGGCTGCAAGGAGTCGGGCATGGTGAGTTACTTTGCTTTGCGATCTTTGCGCCTTTGCGTGAGGTTTTTTTCGTAGTGCCAAGTACAGCGGCGCTTTTTTAGAACATCAGTCCAACACCTTCTGCAGTATCACCACATCCAACAACCGATCAAACTTACGACCGATTTCCTTGAGCACGCCGACTTCGACAAACCCGAACATTTTGTTCAAATGCAGACTTGCTTCGCTTTCGGCTGTGACGAGGGCGATTAGCGAATGGAAACCGTGGTGGCGGGCTTCTTCGATGATTGCTGCTTTCAGCGCGCGGCCGATGCCTTGTCCGCGATGTTCGACAGCCACATAGAAGGTCGTCTCCGCACTGATGTCGTACGCCGGTTTTTGATTCCAGTGGGACAGGGAAGCCCAGCCCACGACATCGTTGTCGACTTCGGCGACGAGAATGGAATAGCGCGGGCCGTGGTCGTCAAACCACTGTTGTCGTTCGGCGAGTGTTTTTTCATCGGTGTCGAACGTGGCTGTCGAATCGCGAATGGCGGCGTTGTAGATGTCGTTGATCGCGTTCAGGTCGCCCTGCTGGGCCGGTCGAATCACAGGCATGAAATCGCTCCGTATCAGGTGAGCTGTTGGAGGGCAGGGGCCCATTATAACGTGGCTATGTGAATCGTCATTCTCTAAATCGAATTTCAGGTTGTATGGCGATTCACAGTTCCCAGCGGGCGGGTCGCTAGACTACGATCAATCGAACACTTCCTCAGACTGAGCGGTTTCTTGAATCACACACAAAATTCAAATGCGACGAAACGCATTGCCATCATTGGCGGCGGCCCGATTGGGTTGGAGGCAGCTCTTTACGGCCGTTTGGCGGGCTTTGACGTTGAGCTCTATGAAAAAGGTCCGTTGGCCGCTAACGTGCGGGACTGGGGACATGTGCGCCTGTTCAGCCCGTTTCGCATGAACGCCTCCAACTGGGGGCAACGCGCGATCGCCGAGCAACTACCCAATGTGGGGCTGCCCCAAGGCGAACAATATCTTACTGGCCGCGAATACGCCGACCATTACCTGCTCCCGTTGAGCCGACTCCCGAAACTGTCTGAATGCCTGCACGAACAGACGACGGTCGTCGGCATCAGTCGCATGAATTCTTGGAAAGCGGACCTGATCGGAAATCCTGCCCGCGGCAATGATCCGTTCCGACTTCTTTTGCGAGATCGCAGCGGAATAGAACGCGATGTGTCCGCTGATTATGTGCTCGATTGCTCGGGCGTTTATCCGCATCACAACTGGCTCGGAGCAGGGGGGCTGCCGGCAGTGGGGGAGACTTCAGCGGCCGGCGCGATCGAATACGGCATCCCGGACATATTGGGCAACCGCCGCGATTTGTATGCGGGGCAGACGACGTTGGTCATTGGCGGTGGTTATTCGGCAGCGACAGCGATTACAGCATTGGCACGACTAGCCGAATCGGATAAAAATACGCGGGCGATTTGGATCACCCGCTCCGAGCGCACACCGCCGCTGGTGGCCATCGAAGAGGACCCCTTGCCCGAGCGCGGTACATTGACGGCGAAGGCCAACCGGTTGGCGATGTCAGCGGACTCGCCGATTACGTTGATGCCGCAACGCATCATTCAGGGAATTCAATGCTTAGCTGGGCAGGGGGGCTTTCGCGTGATTGTTCGTCACCGCGAGGAGCATGAAATTCTCTCCATCAATCGCATCATTGCCAATGTAGGATATCGGCCCGACCGGTCGTTATACAGCGAACTGCAAATGCACGAATGCTATGCCACTTCAGGACCGATCAAGTTGGCGGCTGCGTTGTTGGGGGAGACGTCAACCGATTGCCTGAATCAGTCCAGCAACGGAGCAGAAACGTTGCGCAATCCCGAGCCTGGTTTTTTTATCTTGGGGGCAAAAAGTTATGGGCGCGACTCGCGGTTTTTGATTCGCACGGGTTTGGAGCAGATCGCCGATGTCTACGGTTTGCTGACCGCGGAACCGGGGGCACCCATGTCGCAAAAAAGCGAGCAGGGGGCGCAGCAACAGCAATGAGCATCGCAGACATCCCGTCCGTTGAACTTCAAGCATTGGATGAGCTTTGGTTTCAGGTCTCTGGCACATTGTGCAATTTGCAGTGCACGCATTGCTTCATCAGTTGTAGTCCGCACAATGACAGCTTCGGGTATCTGTCGCTCGATGAAGTGCAGCGGCGACTTGAGGAATCGGTCGCCTTCGGTGTCAAAGAGTATTACTTCACCGGTGGCGAACCATTTCTGAATAAAGAGTTGATCGCCATGCTAACCGCGACGTTGGCTTATGGCCCCGCCACCGTGCTCACGAATGCGACGGTTCTCAAACCGGAGTGGTTGCGCGAACTTCGCGCTGCGGAAGAGGGGGCGGTCTACAGTTTAGAAATCCGTGTCTCCATCGACGGACCGACTGCTGCGATCAACGATCCGATACGCGGCAAAGGCACATTCGAACGCGCGATGCAGGGCGTAAGACTGCTGGTTGAGCATGGCTTTCTACCCATCATCACGATGACGCGCACCTGGGACGAAGCAGACGATCCCGAAATCATCAGCGCCTTTCGCACAGCGCTGCATGAGTTGGGTTATCGGCGACCGCGATTAAAGATTTTGCCGCGATTACAAATCGGAGCAGAGGCGCAACGGACTCACGGTTACGATGCCAATGATGTTGTCACGCAAGAAATGCTGGCCGATTACGATGTGGGGCAATTGATCTGCGCGCACAGTCGCGTGATCACCGATCAGGGGGTCTGCGTTTGTCCGATCTTGCTCGACTCACCGGCCGCGCATTTGGGGGAGACATTAGCGGAATCGACATCGCCCTTCCCACTTGTCCACGGCGCATGCTACACCTGTTATCAGTATGGCGCGATCTGCACGAATCCTTCGTCACAGGTTGTCGAACAACAGCGCGCCGCGGATGGCGAAAACTGAAACGAATGAGTCGGGGAGTTGCGCGGTGCATTTTGCGGTCTTTGGCGGCATCTACAACAACTATCTCGCGCTGCAAGCGGCGATTGAGGATGCAAAGCGCGCCGGTGCCGAGGCGCTCTATTGCCTGGGCGACATGGGGGCGTTTGGTCCGTATCCCGATCGCGTGTTCGCGCCGCTGCGCAACAACAGTGTGATTTGCATTCAAGGCAATTACGACAACAGTATCGGCAACGACCTGCAGGATTGCCAATGTGGTTACACCGATCCCCGCGACAATTATTTTGCCAAGCTGAGTTACGATTACACATACGCCAATACGTCGGCGGAGAACCGTCGTTGGTTGCGCGACTTGCCGAGCGAGCATCGTATCGAAGTGGATGGCCTGAGAATTCTGATGTGTCACGGCAGTCCGCGCAAGACCAATGAGTTTCTCTGGGAGTCGACAACCAGTACACAATTTCTCGACAAGCTCGCCGATGATTATCAGGCCGATCTGATCCTGGCCACGCATACGGGAATTCATTGGCAGCGCGAATTGACCGGCGGGCGACGGTTCGTCAATGTGGGGGTGCTGGGCCGACCCGAAAACGATGGCCGGACGGTGGTTTGGTATGCACAAATTCGCACCGGCAGTGATGCGGTTGCTGGGGGGATTGACATTCAATTCGTACCTCTGGAATATGACCACCTACGTCTGGCGCAAGAGATGCGCGACGAACGTCTACCACAGGAATTTGTGTCGACGATCCAGACCGGTTGGTGGACGACTTGCTTGGAGGTGTTGCCCAGCAAAGAGCGTCGTCGTGGGCCGTTTTGAAATAGCAAAGGACGGATCAATTGAGAGCAGTTGTGCAAAGGGTTTCCCGGGCTCAGGTTTCGGTCGCGGGTGAAGTCACCGGAGAGATCGGCAGCGGCTATTTGGTGCTGTTGGGCGTCACTGCCGAAGATGGCCAGGATGACGTCATTTATCTGGCCGCCAAGATTGCCGGACTGCGGATTTTTGAAGATGAGGCCGGCAAAATGAATCTCTCGCTGGCCGATGTCGGCGGAGCGATGTTGGTCGTCAGTCAATTCACACTTTTGGGCGATTGTCGGAAAGGGCGTCGCCCCAGTTTCATCGCGGCGGCCCGTCCGGAAATTGCGAATCCGCTTTACGAAAGTTTCGTTGCGGAAGTCCGCGGCCATGGGATCGAAGTGGCGACCGGCCGGTTTCAAGAACAGATGCAAGTCGAGTTGGTCAACGAGGGACCGGTGACCATTCTGGTCGACAGCCGCAAGGAATTCTGATGTGTGAATTCAAAATGTTGCCAGCACATTTGGCAGGGGAGTTCGCCGCAAAAAACAACGTCCGCATTTGGCTGGCGAACGAAAGGCTATTCTCGTGAAACCCTTATAATACAGGGTTTTTAGGGTATTGTTAATGAAACATAACGGACATTATCGGACGTTGCGGATATGCTGAAATACTGGTGTTTCAGCAATGCGTACTTAGCTGTTGGGCTGCGACGTTCTCTGGCGACTGTTCGCGCACCGGGCCATCGAGATGATCACTTGCCACTCTGATCGACCGGTTAGCTATTGGCGTCGGGAGTCATCTCAGCATCCGTATCAGCATCAGCGGCGGGGTCGTTGTCGGTGGCCGCGAGCGTTTCCTCAATAGCGGTTTCTTCAAAGACTCCGATGCGGCGGAATTTCTCATAACGCCGATCGAGTAGTTCCTCTTTCGAAAGTCCATCCATCGATTTGAGGCTTTCGGTCAGACTGGCTTTGAGAGCCATCGCCATCCGCCGGTGGTTGCGGTGTGCGCCTCCCAACGGCTCGGGAATCACCTCGTCGACAATCCCCATTCTCAAAAGGTCGGCTGAGGTAAACTTGAGCGCCTGGGCCGCCTTGTCGGCATGTTTCACATGCTTCCATAAAATGCCCGCACAGCCTTCGGGGCTGATCACCGAATAGTAGGCGTGCTGCAAGACGGCAACGTGGTCGGCGATGCCGATTCCCAAAGCTCCACCTGACCCCCCTTCCCCCAGCACGACCGCCGTGATCGGTGTCGGGATGCGCGACATCTCGCGGAGGTTGTATGCGATCGTGTAGGCTTGACCGCGTTCTTCGGCACCGATCCCCGGATAGGCGCCGGGCGTGTCGATGAAGCAGATGATCGGCAGTCCATATTTGGCCGCCATTTGCATCCGTGACAGCGCCTTGCGATACCCTTCGGGATGAGCGCAGCCATAGTGGCAATCGCTTCGCTCCTGGATCGTCCGTCCTTTTTGCTGGCCGATCAGCATGATCTTGCGACCGTTGATTTTGGCCAGTCCGGTGAGAATGGCGCGGTCGTCTCCAATCGCTCGGTCGCCATGCAGCTCGACAAATTCGTCGAACACCAGTTCGATGTAGTCGGGCGTTTGTGGCCGACCGGTCTGTCGGGCCACCTGCACCGTTTCCCAGGCACCAAGATTGTCGAAAATTTCGCGCGTCAATCGCGTGATTTCCAACTTCAATTGGCGGATCTGTTCGGCGTGTTCAGGCGTCGAATTTTCTTGCGCATTGAGATCGGCCAGTTGCTTTTCGAGTTCTTGAATCGGCCGCTCGAACGGGAGCGGTTGATATGTCGCCATCGCTGATTCTTGTTCGCGGAGGGTGAATTGAGTGACATGCCGGATAGGGCGGTACGCCCCAGATGGTCGCGACTTCAACGCCCCAGGTCAAGCAAGCCGCGATTTTCTGTTCGCGCAGTTTTCGATTTGCAGGCTGCTGGCTGCAAACGGACCTGCGACATGAATGGCGATGGCCACTTAGACATCGGGGAGCGTCTTGAAGATATCCTCCATATCGTCGATGCTCATGATCGTTCCTTCAGATTCTTTTTCCGGAGGCTTTTGCTCTTGTGGAGGGGCTGGTTTGGGTTGGGGCGGTTGTGCTTGGCCTGGATCCGGCGCCGGAGGTTGCTGAGTGGCTTGGGGCGCAGTTGGTTGCGGAGGCTGTTGCTGCTGCGGCGGCATCGGTTGTGGCGGCATTTGCGGTGGCTGCATACCTGGAGGCTGCATACCCGGGGGTTGCTGCATACCCGGTTGCGGATACATTTGATTCTGCATGGCTTGCTGGTGCATCATCTGCTGGTAATACGCCTGTTGCTGTTGGAGCATTTGCTGATGCATGGCCATTTGTTCGGGGGTCATCGCCTGCAGCGGCATGCCTGGTTGCGGGAAGGGTTGCGGAGGCTGGCCTGTTGGTTGTTGGGGCGGCTGCTGGGCAGGTTGCTGCTGTGCTGGAGGCGCAGGAGCTTTCGGCTTTTCGATGGGCTCGGCTTTGATATTGACCTTCGATTTGGTTTTCTCAGGGGCTTTGACAGAGCCAGGATTCTTTTTGAGCGCCTCGGTTCGCATCGCGTCCAATCGACTGTCGATGCGTGACGCGATGCCCTCATCTTGATCTTTGAGTTTATCCTCGTTGATTTCTTGTTCCGTCCGTTGCGCCTGCTCGGGGAGAGATTCTTTGAAGATTTGGACGTTACGGAATTCGGACAAAAATTCATCGATGCCGCTTTGACGGTTCTTCGGCAATTTGGCGAGCATCTTCAAAACGATCTGGTCCATTTCCGCCGTAATGTTGTCGTTGAATTCCGAAGGGGGGGCGGGAGTGGTCTTCAGATGGTCCATCAATAGTTCGTCGGGGTGCGGCGAACGAAACGGGGGCCGCCCTGCCAAGATTTCATACACCGTAATGCCGAAGCCATAAATATCGGCGATGGGTGATAACGGCTGATTGCGAATTTGCTCAGGAGCCATGTAAGTCCGCGTACCTTGTACGGGCCCCTTCTTTTTGCGATTGACCATTTTGCCCAACGAACCGGCCGGCCGGCCTGACAATGAAAAGTCAATCAACCGCACCTCGGAGGATTTGTTAATGAGAATGTTCTCTGGCTTAACGTCCTTATGGATCCAACCGCGTTCGTGCATATGGGACAGCGCCATGGCTGTCTGTTCGATCAACTTGCGCGCTCGCCGCTGTATGGAGGCTTTATCGCTGACCAATTGCACCTTGGCGTTGGGAGCGCGAAATAACTCCATGGCGATATAGGCGTGGTTGCGGCTCACAATGCATTCGTAGACCCGGATAATATTGGGATGCTCCAGTGACTTGCCCACCTTGGCTTCCAACTTCAAGATCTGCTTTTGTTCCTTGTCTGCAAATGCCTCGGGGAGCAACACCTTCAGCGCAACGGTCCGCCCACTCCCGGAATCGTTCGCTTCCCAGACTTGGCTGTGTCTCCCTTGCGACAGACAGCTGGACAATTTGTAGTTGTCGATAGATGATTCATTTTCTGACACGGGATACTCTTCCTTCCTTAGTGCCTACTTCAGGCATATAAACTGAGCAACGCATTCCGACCTGCCCTACGGGGTGCGTCGTTGTGCGGAATACAACCTGGAATTCGCAATTGCCCCAACTGCTTGGGCAATTTTCAGCTGTGATGTCGAGTCAGGTTGCGTGAGCGCGAATCCCGCCGTGTTTTGTGCGGACATCGCAGTGAGCCACATGACTAGCACGCGTCGTGACGCTACTACAAACCTCTAGATTTTGTCTTACGCGGCTGCGACTGAAACTGCTTTTTACTCTTTTCGGTTTCTTCAGGTGCGTCGAACTCCTGAACCCACGGACGCAATTTTGTTCCATCGGTCAATTCCATCGACGCGTTGACGATCACTTCGTCGTTTGGTGAAAATTCTCCCGATACATAGATCCGCTCCGAATTGATTTGGGCCAACGGAGATATCTTGATGTCGCGAACGACATACTCTCGAACAACCTGGACCTTCCGCTGCCCGTTGTCAGAATTGGAAATCGCCAAGGCTGGGACCACAGCCACCGGTTCGGTCGGAATCAGATCGACATAGACCGCTTGGCCGGGGTGAAAATTTCCTTCGCTGTTTTGAATTTGAATCTTCGCCATCGAGAGCGAATCGATCAACGGGCGTAATGATTCAAATCGCGGTGGCGGTGCATGGATTGATTCCACGACAGCCGAAGCTGCTTGGTTTTCTACTGTGACCGACATTTTGTCGCCCGCTTTGTATTGTGCTCGACCTGCAGGAATCTCCGCGACCAGACTCGTCAAATCGGCCAATTCCGCCACTGCCTCCCCTGCTCTCACGAATTGGCCCGGGACAACATGCACTTGCAAAATGGTGCCCGCAAATGCGCCGCGAACAACCATTCGATCTTGATTTAGTTCAGCCAATTCGAACGCCGCCCGCGCTGCTTCCAAATTCGCGTCAGCCAAGGCGATTTCATCGGCCGCACCGCTTTTTGCCTCGGCAATTTTTCTTTCAATTTGCCGCGCTGTCACTTCAGCTTTGGCTTTGCGTGTTAATAGTTCCGCACGCGTATCATCCATGCGAACCACGTCAGCTTGCGACGGGATCACATCTCCCGGTTTGACGTGGACACTTCGTACAATGCCATCCACCGGCGCGATGACAGCGATGGAACGGACCGGCTCCAGCCGCATCGGAATTTGATAGGTGCGTGGATCTTCAAGCACCACAGCCCGGCGTTTGATCACCAAAGCCGCGGGGGCTTCTTCAGCGTCTGCCTGTTTCGTAGACCGCCGATTCGAATTCCGGTCTTGTGCAACACTAGCAACAAGTCCCAAACAGGAAATCGTGGCTGATATCGTGATGATTTTGAACGCCATACTTCTCGAATTCACGATATTTGACTCCTGGTTTACTGCGCATGCGCTTTCAGTCACTCCGCGCATGACGCGGAGCCCGGCTGATTAACTCCTTAAGCCGTCTACTTATAGGATACGGGTGCTGGTGAGGGTGTGTCAACATTTGTCACGGTGGCTGGGGCTTCTGGGCAGGGGGCCCCCCGCCCCACTTTGTCGTCAGTGTGTGACGTAGAAATTTCTTCCCCATTGCCCCCTGCTCTCTTTCGCTGGATGGCGAAATCTACTCAGAATATGCTATTCTGAATGGGTTTCGTGGAACTTGGACAAACCGCTATCAAGTGGCGATGTCCCAGGCATGATCTCTGTAATCGATGAATTCGCCTCGGGAGGCGCACGATATGACCGCTTTATTGTCCAACCTCGTCGTCCTGTCTGTTCTCGCGTCCCCCTTGGCCGATTCCAATGCCGTCGAGCTCCGCTATCGCGGTGCTTTGATCGAAACGGGACGAGAATCCAACGGCGACACCGTCAAACGGTTCAATCTCTACTGCCTCGTGAGCAAGGCCGAAGGAGATGGGCAGCGTTTAGCGTTTCTGGTTGATGAAAACGGCGGCGGTTCCTGGGCCTGGCCCGAACAATACGGCCAGATCGATCTCGATGCCGCGCTGCGGCCCACCAATCCGGCTCAAATCCGTCTGCTCTATACGCATGAAGGCGAACCGACTTCGATTCGCGTTCGGCGTCCACTATTTGAACATCACGATAAACTGGCCGAAAATGCCAACTGGACCGTCGGCAATTCCAAGTACTCAGTCGTCGGCTCCGCCAAGGTTCAGGATTGGGACTGCTGGCGCGTGGAGGCGGTCACGAATTTTGGCCTTCGCGAAGAACTTGCCGTAGAAAAACAAACTGGGCTGATCGTCAGTGCCCGTCGCGATTTAACGCGTGGCAAAGGGGTCCCCTTCTCTCTTTCCTTTGAGCTGCAATCGCACAAACCGCTCGAAAAAGCGGATCACGACAAATTGCAAAAGCCGATCAGCACGCTGGCCAAGTTGCAAGCGGACCTCAAGCGTCCGGAAAACGAAATGAATGCCGAATTGACCTCCGATCAACTCAAGGTCACCGAATTGATCGCCGAACAATTGCAGCAAGAAGCCGAGGACACCCCCTATGCCCGACTGGCCGCGTCCATTCGTCGTGATCTCAAGCGTCAGATGCGGCGTTATGATGAGGTCGAGAAACTCTCGGCAAATTTTGTCGGCAAAGCAGCTCCTGAATTTTCTCTGCAGCCACTACGCGGTGAGGCAATTGATGCCGCAGCCATGAAAGGCAACGTGGTCGTTCTGCATTTTTGGGACTACAAATACGACCCGCTCGTCGAACCATACGGCCAAGCCCCCTACCTCGACTATTCATATACCCGATATAAAAAACTCGGCGTGCAAGTTTACGGCGTGGCCGTCAACAGCCTGTTTTCCGACGCCAACACCCGTGGCGCTGCCTTGCAGAGTACGCGAAAATTCAAGTCCTTTATGAATCTCAGTTATCCATTGGCGATCGACGCTGGTGAACTGGTCGCAAAATTCGGTGATCCACGACGCGTGGGTGCGAAACTTCCCTTGTGGGTCGTCATCGGAGCCGATGGCAAGGTGGCGCACTACAGTATCGGGTTTTACGACATCAATCCCGACGAAGGCCTGCGTCCGCTTGATAAAGCAGTTGGCAAAGCAGTTCGAGCCAAACGCGAAGCGAAGAACGACTGACACGCCCACGATCCAGTCGTGAAATCCTAGCGGTTTGTTATGGTTTCTATTTTGCGTTGGGTGCCACTGGCTTTGCTCGTGGCACTTCAAATCAGTGCGATACTCGGGAACGCTGGTAGAGTCAGTGGCACCCTCTTTCTTCGATGAGACGATGCACGAGCCCGTGCGGCGGATGTGCCTGATTTCCCTTACCCAAGGATGACCGATCATCACATGACCACCACGCCAGCCGCCTCGCTGACACCCGCGCCGCGTTTAATCTCGCTCGATGCCTATCGCGGATTCACGATGTTGGCGATGGCGTCGGGCGGATTGGGATTGGCCGAGGTGGCCACGCATCATCCCGACAGTGCCGTGTGGCAGGAAATTGCCCGTCAGATGGAGCATCTGCCCTGGGTGGGCTGTGTGGCTTGGGATTTGATTCAACCCTCGTTCATGTTCATGGTCGGCGTCTCGATGGCTTATTCGTACGCCAGCCGGCAACGCCGTGGCGATTCTTACGGCCAGATGTTTCGCCATGCGTTGTTTCGCGGAATCATCTTAACGCTGTTGGGTGTCTTCCTGCGCTCGAACCACAAACCGGAAACCTACTGGACGTTCGAAGATGTCGTTTCGCAGATCGGGCTGGGGTATGTGTTTTTGTTTCTGCTCTGGGGCCGCTCCGCCAAAGTCCAATTCACCGTGGCCATGCTGGTGCTGATTGGGTATTGGGCGCTGTTTGCCTTCTGGCCGTTGCCCGGCACCGATTTCGACTACGCATCCGCCGGTGTCGATCCCGATTGGGAGTACAACCTCTCAGGATTCGCCGCACATTGGAATAAAAACACGAATGCCGCACATGCGTTTGACGTTTGGTTTTTGAATCTCTTCCCACGCAGCACCGTGTTTCAAAATAACGGCGGCGGGTATCACACGCTCAGTTTTATTCCCTCATTAGCCACGATGATCTTTGGATTGATGGCTGGGGAACTGCTCCGCAGCCCGCGCGGCGGCGGACGCAAGTTCTTGATTCTCGTCGGCACCGGTGCTCTGGCCATGGCGGTCGGTTACGCATTGGATTTCTACGACATCTGCCCAATCGTGAAGCGGATTTGGACGCCAAGTTGGACGATCTACAGCAGCGGGATTTGCTTATTGATCCTAGCGGCGTTCTACGGCGTCATCGACCTGGGTGGCATCCAGTTTTGGGCCTGGCCGGCAGTGGTTGTCGGCATGAATTCCATCGCCATTTATATCATGACTTGGTTGTTCAAAGGTTGGATTCGCGAGACATACCAAACACACCTTGGCCAAGAGATATTCAACATCTTTGGCGAACAGTATGCATCGCTCGTCGAGCATATGGCGATCCTGTTGGCCATGTGGTTGATTTGCCTGTGGATGTACCGCCGTAAGATTTTCCTCCGTATTTAAATCGCCGGCTTAAACGCCAATAACTTTTTGCGAAATAAATTGACAGAACTGGGAATAATAATGACTCAAATCCCCATTATGGGTGACGGATTGCCGCAACCGTTGTTGGAGATGCTCGGCGCGGAATTTGAAGTGCTCCCCTGGGACGACGCTCCTGACTCCCCTGCCCTGGCCCGTGCTGAAGCGGTCATCGCTTACGGACATCCTCCAGTCGATGGTTCCCTGATGGACCGGGCACCCCAACTGAAGGTGATTAGCAATCACGGTGTGGGCGTCGACCACATCGACGTAGCCGCTGCCCTTCAACGCGGTATTCCGGTCGGTAATACGCCCGGTTGTCTCGATGCTGCAACCGCCGATATGACGATGGCGCTGATGTTGGCGACGGCCCGGAACGTGGTGGTTGGCGACAAGTATGCGCGTAGCCCGGAGTTTCTCCACTACGATCCGGCCATTCTCATTGGACAGGAAGTGACCGGCAGCAAGCTGGGGATCATCGGCATGGGCCGTATCGGCAAACAGGTTGCCAAGCGCGCCACCGGTTTCGATATGCAGATCACATACCACAACCGGCACCGCGATTCCGAGGCGGAAAGCGAATACAAAGCGGAGTATCGCAGCTTAGATGATTTGTTGGCTGAGAGTGATTTCGTGGTGCTCAACTGCCCGCTGACTCCGGAAACGACGGGACTGATCTCCGGGCCACAGTTTGAAATCATGAAATCATCGGCCATCTTGATCAACATGGCTCGCGGTCCGGTCGTCGATCCGGCCGCACTCTTTACCGCGCTCTCAACTGGGCAAATTGCCGCGGCGGGAATCGATGTCACTGATCCGGAACCATTGCCGCGTGGACATGAACTGTTGACGCTGGAGAACCTGATCATCACGCCGCACTTGGGCAGCGCCTCGAACCGCACCCGCGAGCGAATGATGCGCATGACGGTGGAGAATCTTCACGCTGGATTGCAGGGGAAACCGCTTCCCTATTCTGTTGACAAGTAGTTTCAAAACCCTCTGACGTGTCCTAACGACACTGATCTGAAAGTCCGAGAACCAGCGCAACCCGGTTTTGAAACTGGTTCGAGCGAAACTACCCCCCTGCCCTGCTGCTGTTGAATCCTGCAATGGGTGCGGTCTTAAACGGGCAATTACGTGGCCGGAGACGGTTCTTGCGGCGGATCCAAGGTTTCGCTGGAGAGCAGGTCTGGCTCCGACTTTGGTTTGGTGAGCATGTAATAGCCGGCTCCCATCACCGCCGTCACGACGCTTGTGACCCGAAATACCAGCGCTGCCGCCACACCGGTGGCTTCCGCGGTTTGCTTGGCGACGTGTCCTACAGCTGTCAAACCATAGAAGAACGAGATCGCGCCTTCCAATGGTCCCACGCCGCCGGGGACCGGAATGACCGAGGCGAACAACTCTGCAGCAGGCATGAAGTAATAGTGTGCCCACAGATTGGGGACCCACACATTCAGCGACCGGGCACAGCAATAAAAGCCCGCCACCAGTCCCGCATGTCCGATGAGGCTGATCACCACAGCTAGGGCCACGACACGCCGTTTGGTTTGATAGAGGGCGATCCCGTTGAGCAGATCTGCCAACGTTTTTCCAACGTATTTCAGTCCGACCAGTTTTTGCAGAATCGGCCAGCGGGTTGAACCGGGCGTGAGCATGATCATCAGGCCCGCAACACCTGCAATTGAACCACCCCACAGACTCCAGCCCACCACCGACATCATGGGCACCGACGCTAAAAAGCCTTGTTCTTGGGACTTATCGGCCGCGGCAGCCGTCGCTGCCGCTTCGTTCAAGGCGGCGGTGTCGAAGTCGACGAAAAGCGTTGCCAAGGCGCCGACCATAAACAGCGCGAGCAAGCCTAAAATGCGATCCAAAACGACCGTAGCGGCAGCAACGGCGCGGCGTGACTGTTGATTGCGAGCGACCATGGCCGCTTTGAGTAAATCCCCACCGACAATGCCCGGTCCGCCGTAGTTGCAAAGCAGTCCAAATCCGCCCAACCGAAAAGCGTCTTTGAGCGTGAAGTCAAACTCCTGCGCCCAGACCAACAGGTACCAACGGACGAACGTTAAAGCAGCGCAGCCGGCGACCAGTGTGAATCCCAAAGCAAAAAAGCCCCAGTCCTTTTGGCCGTGACGTAGCTTTTCGAAATTATCCCAATGTTGAAACAGCAAATAGGCCAGCATGCCAATGGCAAATGGCCATTTGAGTTTACCGGCGATCGCAAAAAGCTTATCCAACGGTCGAGTCTCCTCAGCATCGTGGAATGTCGTCAACAATCCCCAACAAGCGCACATTCGATGCTGCGGTTGGATCTGCTCAATCGTTTCTTGCACGATCGCTCGCTTAAGTCAAGATGGCTTAAGGCGTAACAAGCAATGGAAACGAGTGTTGGTCGATGGAGAGACGGCCTAATTGCTGGTAGAAATCCACCAGGCCCAAAGCGTGACGCACATCATCGCCAACAACGAATAGAAGAAGAAGATCGTCAACATCTTCCCGATATTCGCTGTGACTTCAGTGTCGTCGGAGGAAAAATGAGCGAGTTCTTGGCGGTCGAATTCGCTGCCGGGGAATGTCGAGGCCTCCTCGGTTTCCGTCGAAACGCTCTGCTCTACAGTGGTCGCCTCATCTGACATGACGAAAAAACTCCTGACTTCTGAACTTTCAAAATCCACTGAGAGATGGCCGCGGTAGCGTCACCATTACGTAATACCGAATCCTCGAAGGACGCAGTTTAATTCTTTTGCCCCTATGACTCAATCGATTTTAGGCAGGATTGATCGTCATCGGACAAGAACTACAGCAATTATAGGGCAGTTTTTTAGAATGCGATGCCAGATTTTGCTCTAGGACGAGGAGTTCAGCAACTCCAACAGCCGATTGTCTCCGGGATAGGGATGCCCACTGTGCTGGCGAAACCCTTCGCCGTATGCGACTCCTGCTTGCTGACCGCGAGCAGCGCTCCAGCGACGGCTACTTTCCAAATATTCGTCGATTCCATGCTGACGGAGCAGCCAATTTCGTTGACTTGCATGACAAGCCAGCATCTCTTGCTTCAATTCGATCGTGCGGCTGATGTCGACGATGAAATCCGGCGGAATGTTGTTGCCGAACCAGTCAATTCCCTCCACCGAATCAGTGTAATACAGGTGGGGAATCGCGTCGATCGGAGGGGCGGGATCCCACTGTTCAGTCGAATAATTCGGGGCCGGGGCCATGAAACAGGCGTCCCGCACCAAGCGGCTGGTCATTTCGTGGTCGCTCATATAATCGACCGGCGGCGCCGTCAGTACAATATCGGGCCGCGCGCGACGGACGGCTTCGGTGGTTTTCCGCCGCCCTTCATGGTCGATGATGATGCAAAAGTCACGGAATTCCAGGCACATATAATCTGCGCCCAACAAATCCGCTGCGGCCTGGGCCTCGCCGCGACGGACGCGGGCGATTTCCTCCGGTCCCATCTCAGCGCTCCCACAATCCCCGGCCGTCATGGTGGCAATCGTGATATGGCAGCCCTGCTCTTTGAGCAACGCCAAGGTTCCCGCGCATTGAATTTCGACATCATCGGGGTGGGCATGAATGGCCAAAATACGAGGCGGTCGGTGTTCGTCTGACATCAGTAAACGGATTCCAGGTTGATTGAAGTAAAACGGGTCGACGCGGCCATTGTAGCGTATCGTTTCCGATTCGTCCGGTACGGGCGTAACGTTTGTGTCATTTGTACGGACTAGGTAAAGCTACGTTTATTTCAGGTTGTTTCATGAATTTTGAATAAAGTCTCAAGAAAATCCTTGCCGGTTTTGAGCAAAACACCGCTGTTTTTGGTAAAATCGACTTTCAAGTCAATTCGGAACCCCGGTTTCATCAATTGTGCGCTGCCAACACGATTTGTTATTACTGAGCGGAACGATCTGTCGCGACATCGTTTTCGGACTCGGTTTTCGTATGTCATTCACATACGCGTTGTCAGTTCGCGGCAAAACTGCCCCCCACCACCGTTTATATTGAAGAAGTCTTGATCACATGGACACCAACGTTGTCAAACGTCCGCGCTCAAATCAATCCGCCCAGTATCTACGTCAAACAAAGATTCCCACGTTGATGTTTGAGACGTCGGTTGAAGCCGACAAGCATGTCTCGCTCGTCATCGAGAGTCTCATCCGTGAAAACAATTCCGCGGGAACCCCCACAGTGCTGGGATTGCCGACCGGTTCGACGCCCATCGGTGTTTACCGAGAATTGATCCGGCTGCATAACGAAGAAGACCTCGATTTTTCGCGTGTGATCACGTTCAATCTCGACGAATACTACCCCATGGATCCAACGTCGATTCACAGTTATCGGCGGTGGATGAATGAAACCTTCTTCGACCACGTCAACATTCCCGAAGAGAACATCCATATCCCCAAAGGGGACATTCCTCGCGAAGAAGTGGAAGCGTTCTGCGACGATTACGAACGCCAAATCGAACGCGCCGGCGGCATCGACATTCAATTGTTGGGCATTGGCCGGACCGGGCACATCGGTTTTAATGAGCCGGGCAGTTCGCGGGAGAGTCTGACCCGTAAGGTCACACTCGATCCTGTCACGCGGGGCGATGCGGCTGATTCGTTTTTCGGACTCGAAAACGTCCCCATGGAAGCGATCACGATGGGGGTCGGCTCGATTTTGTCCGCTGGAAAAATCTTCATCATGGCCCTCGGCGAACACAAAGCGCCGGTCGTGAAGCGGGCCGTCGAAGGAGAAATCACCGAAGAAGTCTCCGCCAGTTTCTTGCAAAAACATCCTCAAGCTGTCTTCGTGGTGGATGTTGCCGCCGCGAGCAAACTGACCGCGGTCGAAACCCCGTGGATTGTCGGTCCGGTCGAATGGACACCGGAACTGACAAAACGCGCTGTCATCGGCTTGTCGGAAAAGATCGGCAAGCCGTTGCTGAAATTGAACCGCGATGATTTTATGGGAAACCACCTGCACGATTTGCTCCGCCACAACGGTGAAGCGGAAGCGATCTGCATGAAGATCTTTGATGAGTTCATGCAAGGGATCTGCACGCATCCGGCCGACAAGGAAAAACAAACCGTCATCGTCTTCAGCCCTCACCCGGACGACGACGTGATTTCCATGGGTGGCACGCTGATCACCATGGTCGACCAGGGACACGATGTCTACATCGCCTATATGACCAGCGGCAATATCGCCGTTTTTGATCACGATGCCTTGCGACACATTGACTATGTCGATGAATATGAGGCAACTTTCGGACTCGCCACCGAAGAGACACGCGCCTTCCATCAACGTTGCCGCGACAGCCTGGCGACCAAGCAGTCCGGCGATCCTGATACCGAAGAACTCTTGAACATCAAAGGCTTGATTCGCAAAACCGAAGCGACAACCGCTGCGATTGCGGCGGGTGTTCCGCGTGAAAAATTGCGGTTCCTGGATTTGCCGTTTTATCAAACCGGTAAGGTCACAAAACGGCCTATCGGCGAAGACGACGTGCACATTGTTGCCGATCTGTTGTCCGATTTGAATCCGGGACAAATCTACGTGGCGGGCGACCTGTCTGATCCGCACGGCACACACCGCATGTGCGCCAAAGCCATTCTTGCCGCTCTGGAAGAAGTCGGCGAAGCGGTCAAGCCGGAAGTCTGGTTGTACCGCGGTGCTTGGCAGGAATATGATCCGCACGAAATCGACCGCGTTGTGCCGCTCAGCTTCGAGTTGATGCATCGCAAGAAATTGGCAATCTTCCGGCACGAGTCACAAAAAGATGCCGCTCGTTTCCCCGGTTCGGACAAACGAGAATTTTGGTTGCGTGCCGAGGAACGGACGAAAAAGACCGCCGATGTTTACAACAACCTCGGGCTGCCTGAGTTCTACGGGCTGGAAGGTTTTGCCCGCTGGCGTGGGCAGCTTTAGTCTTAGACCATAGGCTGTAGACTTTAAGCCGTAGGAGTGGTTTGTGGAGCGTCTCTCTTTCGCTGGGCGATCGTTGCTTGCCGCTGCAGTTTTGCTCTGCGCCATTTCTTCGGCGGTCAGTGCCCAGGATGCGACTCCTGCAGATTCGCTGATTGGCTATACGCAATTGCGTGTGAATCTTCCCGGCGGCCGACACGCGAATGCTTCGACAATGCGAGCGCATGTCGTACGCGGCGACGGCAGCGCTCCGCGCGAGGTGGCTGCCGAATTAATTCCCAATGCCGACACCTGGACGCAGTTCGCCGGGTGGTCTCCCGACGGAGAGACAGCCATCATTGGCTGCGGCTGGCAAGATCCCGAAAATGCCGTCTGGGAAGAAGAACACAAGACCTTCCGCATGGCGAACGGTGGCTGGACGTACGACATGCATACGCTCGATCTGCCGACCGGCAAGATCGTCAACGTCACAGCCGTTGAGCGCGTCAGTCCCTACAATTCAGGCTTGTTCTACTGGCCCAACAATTCCGCTCAATTCGGCTTTCAAGCTTTGATCGACGGCGTTTCGCATCCCTACCGCATGGACCGGGATGGCCGCAATAAAGTCGATCTAAGCAGCGGAGCGGACGGCTTCACGTATGGGTTCAATGCCTCCTCCGATGGAAAGCGGATTGCCTATCACAAGAACTACCAGATCTATCTGGCCGATGCTGATGGCTCGAACGCGGTTCACGTCGAAACCGGGAATCCATTCAACTTCGCCCCCACCTGGTCCCCGGACGGTCAGTCGCTCGTGTTTGTCTCAGGCGAGCATTATGACTGTCATCCGCACATTGTGCGGCGGGATGGAAGTGGGCTGAAAAAAATCGGCGATCGCAACGGGTATCGCGGTGTAGTGACGATCTTCGATGTGTTCGATTTCCACGGCGGCAGCAGCGACTTGCCGGTCTGGAGCCCCGACAGCCAGTCGGTCATTTTTGCCAGACAAACCGGTAAAGCGGAAACACAATTATTCCGCACAACGCTGGATGGAAAAACCAAACAGCTCACGCATTCCAAGCCGGGTACGCTGAATTACCACCCTGTGGTCCACCCCAGTGGTGAACGGATTGTGTTTGGCTCAACGCGTAGCGGGACGCGGCAACTGTATGTCCTGGACTTGGAGAGCGGAAAAGTGCATGCGGTCACCGATGTCCCCGTCGGGCACGGGGCGATGTGGCCGCATTGGCAACCGCGCCCGTCGGTCACTCGCTAGCTTCGCGTGCTTTACGGCGTCGCCGGGCATCGATGAACGACTTGACGCACAGGGCGACAAAAATTGCGCTAATCACCGCCAAAGCCGATTGCTCCAGAGGCGCGGCATCCGTGTTCCCTTTAAGAACTTTAGGGATTCCCATTGCTCCTCCGCCAGCCAAGCCAATAAGGCCCAATAGCACTGCAACATGCATGGCGTGCATTTTCAAACTCTCCTTCATCTCAGCTAATATGCCACATAGTATTACTGGGATGCCAAGAAAAGTAGGAATCAGTGCAGTCACGCTTTTCGAGCCTGTTCCGATAAACCAGCCGATTCCCATTACGACAAGAATCAGCCCATATCCAATTGTGAGTTTGCCCACGGTGTTTTTCTCCTGGTAGTTATTCGTTTTTTCAGAAACGGCGCTTCACAAGCACCGCAATTGTTTTAGATATCCTCCTCTCCGGAGGCAAGGCGCACTTGCAAACTTAATTATGGCCAATCACGACCATCCGACGACTATTCGCCGTTTTGGCGATAAGTGTGCAGTGCTTCGTTCGCCCGTCGGCAAATAATCCGCGAATCGGACAATCCGCAGCTGCTATTGGGCAACGAAAATCGCAGTCTACCGAGCCGTCGCTACGAACCTTGCGAGCAGCGGGATGATCAACACAAATGTGAAACGTGCGGATCGTGGCTTCGGTGGGGATGATCATTTCCTCGTGATCGAGCAGATGCTGAAAAAACTCCAATTGCTGTTGTTTCGTTTCGTCCTCGTCGTCATCGGCAGGCCAAGGCTCGTCGGCTAGTGGCAAAGTCCGCCACTCCGCGACGCTCCCGTCCTCCGCCGCGGCGAAAACGAACGCTCGCGCATCCTGCCGGCGGTCCAACAACACGCAGACGGAATTTCGCGAATCATCGCGTAGTCCGCCCCACCACGATTGGACTTCGGCACGTTCATCGTCATTGCATTTTTCTAAAAACTCAGCCGGCAGATCAGGAGTGTGCATTGCCGATCCTCCGAAGGTAAATAGGTATCCACTTTCCCCTGGTTCCTATTTGGGAAAGTTAATTTCTCGAAGCTTCACTTCCAGTCCAGCGCTTGATTACCGCTGCGAGTTGCATACGTTATCATATCAGTGAAGCAGAGCTTCGCGAAGATGCGTTCCCACGCGGAGACTGGGAACGAGAAGAAATAGTCCGCCCCTCTTTGATTCGCCGTGGGAGAAAATCACAGAATGTTCGACCGACTCATCTGCCGATGCCTTTTCAGTGCTGCCCCCCTGCTCTGTTTAATTGGGACGCTGCATGCTGCCGAGGACGCCTCACCGGTCCGTAAACGCTCCGATCCGCCCGCCATTCACTCCTCCTGGGATGATCTCTTAGACGGAATTAAAACCCCGGAGCAATGGTTGGCGCACAAGAAGATATTGCGGCAACGTTATCTGGAACTACTCCGCGACGATCAAAAACCGGACAAACCGACGCTTGACTTGCAGGTCCATGAAACGGTGGAGGTGGATGGCAAGTACATCCGCAAATTGATCAGCTACAACGTCGAAGCGGACGAACGCGCACACGCCTATTTGGCAATCCCGCTCGGACTCAGCGAACCGTCAGCGGCGATAGTCGCCTTGCATGGCACATTTGCACAGGGGATGAAACGAGCGGCCGGGCTGGTCGACGATCCCGACAAGGCATACCTCGATCACCTCGCACGCCGCGGATACGTGGTCATCGCGCCGGAACATTTTGTCTCCGGTAAGAGGATTCCTGAGAAAGGGTCCTACGAGACCGAGGCATTTCACAAAAAACATCCTGAGTGGACAGCTGTCGGGAAATTCACCTACGAGCACTCGATCGCTGTTGACGTGTTGCAGTCGCTGCCCGAAGTCGACGACGATCGCATCGGAGCATTGGGGCATTCGCTGGGGGGGCATGGCACGTTTTTTCTAGCCGCCTACGACGAGCGCATCAAGGTCGCTGCTTGCAATTGCGGCGCAAGTTTTTTCCGCCACAATCCAGCCGTTGAAAAATGGTCCCGCAATAATTGGTACGTCTACTTTAAGCACCTGCGGCCCGAGTTGCTGAATGGGAACTTGCCGCCGATCGATTTTCACGAAATCATCGCCCTGATCGCCCCCCGCGCCTTTTTGGATGTCTCGGGGCTCAATGATGGCAGCCCGCCAGTTCAGCGGCAGCGTGTGTTGATGAACCTGAAGATCATGGAGGTGTTTGAGTTGGAAGGTGTTCCGCAGAATTTTGGGTTTTACGTACATGGCCAAAAGCATTCCGTGGAGCATGCCTCCCGTGCATTGATTTATGCCTGGATGGACAGCCATCTGCGCCCCGAAATCACAACCACACACCTCGTCCAAGAATGACCGGAACAGGGGCCGTTCAACTCTTGCGGTACATGAATTTCCGGCAATTTACCGGCTAGATTCTTGGACAATCCCACTGCGACTGCACCCCTTAGGCAATCGTTGAACTCCCTGCTCAGGTTGTTATAATGCGGACGCGTGTTGCGAACGCTTTTGCAGGTCCAACGTGTTGACACGGTAGACGAGCAGGTTGGGTCAAAAACCTGCAAAACAAGCGGGTTCAGCAGTTTTGACTCCTGCGGCCGTCCGCCACCGGCTGGATGATGCGAGTTCAATGGTCCAGTGTGGGATTGGCTGAGTGGCCCCCTGCGAAAAAGATTCCGGCGGTGTTGATGCGCTCCAGGCGACATCTTCGGAATACGTTGCAACCGAATCGTTGTCGGCAGCCGCGCAGAGTATCAAATGAATGGGTGTTTTATGGAAGTTCTGAAAGGGAAATCAGTGTCGACTAAAGGTCTTAAGGGCATCATTGCAGCCGACAGCTCCATTTGTAAGGTCAACGGCCTGGAAGGCCGATTGATGTATCGCGGTTATAACATCCACGAACTGGCTGAGCACAGCAGCTTTGAAGAGGTTTCCTACCTGCTGCTCAAAGGGGAACTCCCCAATACCGAACAACTGACCACCTTTTCCAAGATGTTGGCCGACAGCCGCGAAATCCCGGCCTCCACACTGGAACTGATCAAATCATTCCCCAATGACATTCCGCCGATGACGGCATTGCGCACTGCCATCTCAGCCCTGGGAATGGCCGATCACGATGCTGAAAATAACGATCCGGAAGCGAACTTTGAAAAATCAATTGGCCTGATCGCCCGCCTCTCTTCGGTCATCGCCGCCATTCACCGCGTTCGCCACGGCCAAGAACCGTTGGCGCCCAAACCGGAACTCAGTCATGCCGGGAACTACATGTGGCAACTCAACGGACGAGACCCCTCGGCCGACGAGACGAAAGCCATGGATATGATTTTGATTTTGCATGCCGAACACGGGCTCAACGCCAGTACGTTTGCCGCACGCGTGATCATTGCGACACTCACCGACATCTATTCCGCCGTCACCGGCGCCATTGGCGCATTGAAAGGTCCACTCCACGGCGGTGCCAATGTCGAGGTGCTCAAAGCCCTGCATAAAATTGACGACGTTGCCAATGTTGCCAAATTCGTGGAAGATGTCCGTGAGTCCAAAGGCAAATTCATGGGCTTCGGGCACGCCGTCTATCAGGTCGAAGACCCCCGCGCGGCGCATCTCAAGGAACTCTCCCGCCGCTTGGGCATCGAAAAGGGAGAGACGAAATGGTACGACATTTCGATCGAGCTCGAGAGCCAAGTCAAAGAAGCCATCAATAAAAATTGCAACGTCGATTTCTATTCGGCGAGCTTGCAACACTACATGGGAATCCCTGGTGATATCTTCACCTGTATCTTCGCCGCAAGCCGCATTTCTGGATGGTGCGCACACATTCTGGAACAATTGTCCAACAACAAAATCATCCGTCCTTCGGCCAATTACATCGGAAGCGAAGAACGCTCCTACGTGCCGATGAGCGAACGCTAACGGATGCACTCGTAGCTTAAACTGTGCATGACATTTTCATGGCAGGGTCAACTGCGCTTCGTCATGCACAGCATGACCTACGGGGAACAAATCGCCGCCGCGTCGCTCAATAACAGCAAAACCAGCCTCGCATTTTTAGATAGCAGCGCTTCGTGCAGCGTTTGGTGTCGAGCCAAGTTTGACTGCACCAGCTGTCCCCTTTCTCCGGGGTGACCTCACAGACTGTCACCGTCAGCTCCGGGACGTAGGTCTGCTTCTTGTGCGCGCCGGTATGCAGGCTAGCAGGAGAAACGCGGGGGGGATTCTTGGCCGTCATTACATTGGCCGCCATCAGGGCATCCATTACGTATTCCGCACAATGCAGACCCTCAGCCCGGTTGCCGGTGAGGTGATGTTTCACACTGTAGGGCCGTCCGAGTTGTTCTTCCAACTCCGCGCGAAATCGGCGGCATTGCAGTTTTGTGAATTGGCAACGCGGGCGAACGATATGGATCTCGCCGGGTGACTGCGATTTCAAATACGTGGCCAAATCTTGTCGTCGCACGCCTGCTCCGTTGTCACTGTCATAGACCGTCATCTTGCCTTGATCCGAGACAACGGCGGCGACGTGCGTGAAGCGACTTTGCGTATAGACCCGTACCGCCAAGCAATCGCCGGCACTAAAGATCAACGTACCGGTCGGCAACGCATCGATCCGTTCTGCGGCTTGCGTGGCGGTCAATTCTATAGCGGGCATCTCGGTCGGCTGCGCCGTCAGCAGCGCGGCGGCAAGGATCCAAGACATGCGTTTATCTCCCTAAAATTCTCGATCAAAGTAGGACCTGAGGAGACGGATTCTCCCACACGTAATTCGGTCCAACTTCCGGAATCTTAGCAGATATTTTCGTTTTTCGCGAAAATTCGCTATTTCTGCCGCCGTCGATTCACTGCGCCGGCAATGATGTAGTGCCCCGATTCGGCCGTTCCCACGTCGTCAAACAGCTCCGCCATGCGTTGTTTATACCAGGCGATACTTTTGCTCACGATCATGATTTCACCACCCGGCTTGAGCATCCGCACCGCGGTTTGTAGGAATAGCTCGGCGATCTGGTAGTTCGAAAAGTAAGGCGGGTTCCCTAAGAACAAGTCGTAACTCCCCTCCCCTTCGCAACTGCCGTCGGCGGTATGAACTGCGTTGAAGTTGGCCAGTTCGTTTGCGGCCGCTCCCTGCTCCGCACACCACACCGCGCGTGCATTGGAATCGACGCCGGTTACGGAAATCTTGGCGTTACGTGCCGCCAGCGCCAGTCCGACAGCACCGGCGCCGCAACCCATATCGAGAATCCGGTCGTTGTCGCGAACCTCCACAACTTTCAGCAGTGCTCGCGCACCGTCGTCTAAACGACGGTGGCAAAACACCCCCGGACGGCTGACAATCGTGATCAGGCGGTCATGATCGGGAAACGTGAAGCGGGCCTCGAAGGATTTGAGTTTTTTCAGCGGCGCGGTCTTACGAGCGATATACACCACGCCTCGTTTTTTTGTCGCAATCCGCGTGACTTTATGAAACATCGACTGCATCAGCTCGTGCAGCCAACTGTCTTTGGGGTCGTTGGTCGAGACCGCCAATCGTCCCCCTTCGACCAACGCTTGATGCGTGGATTGCAAACGATCCCGCGTCAATTCCGGTTCCACACCCGAATGCGTGGGAATCACTGCCAGATCGATCGCAGCCTCGGGAAATTCGGCCGAACATCCGGTCTCGAAGTTGAGCGAAGCCCCAGCAAATTCACGTGTCAACTCGGCGAGGTAGGCGTCCAAAAAATGACATGTGACCTGGGCCGCGGGACATGCCGCCGCAAGCGCCGCCGCTGCTTGTCCCCGGCTAAGCGTTGTGCACAGCACGCGTATCTCAGCCGTCTGGTCTTCGAGAAGCGGGCAAACCGCATCAATCAGCAGTTGTTCCTGCACCGGTGTGGGGAGAGTTTTGACATTTGTCGTCGACTTTTTACTGCGGCGGGGCATAGGCTGACATCAACTTCTCGTAGATCAGGCAGCTGCCTGACGGATATCGATCTTGAACCTGAACAATGGGAAAGAAGAGCGGCCACGACGATAACAACCCCTCTTGCGAGTTTCCATGACCCGACCGGGAAAATGCCGCGGATTCCGGGCAGCAAAGCGATCTCTTCGTAGACCCACTCATCGATCGGCTGCCAGATACTCCTGCAACCAGATACAACCGCCCAGCAGACCGAGTATCGCCAAGCTCAGATAGACGATTCGCCCAGAGACCAACCCCGCAAATTCGTTGCCTGCGGCGAACGGCCAAAACGGCTCGACTTCTGCATGCACCAGGCTGTCAAGAAAAATGTGAGTTAGACCGCCAATCAAACCGGCTGCGATGGATTGAAACAGCAGCATGGGCTTTGAGGATTTCGCCTTCGGCGGAATGGACCACCGTCTCGGCCAAACGCGTGCGGCAAGCATCGCAACGGCAAATGTGCCGGCACCCGCCAGCAAGCCTGCGACCATTCCTCCCAGGTACGAGTGAGCATAGCGGTGAAACGGTCGCGAACGAGTCCACAAATAATACAGCACCTCGACATCGATCAACACGTTCGCAGCGACAAACGAGGTTAACCAAAACATGCGGCCGGTCAGGGATTTGATCAGCAATCCCGGCCCAAAGTGAAACGGCGTAAACGGCATGCGGCGGTCCTTCGTAGGGTCAAACCATTGAAAAGCGAATCACGGCGTTTTCAACCGCACGAAATCCAACCCGACCATATACGCCTTGGCCGCTTTGGGATGCGCGCCGAGGATCTCGATCGTCAGCTTGTGATTACCGGGTGTCAATCCGCTGACTGGAAACGACAACACGCCGGTTGTCACCACATCGGGCGCGTTATAAAGATCAATCGGTGCGCCCAGCTTTTGACCGTCCCACAATAACTGCACGATGCCATAATCCCGCGCACGGGTCAGGACGATTTCTAACTCGGCCGCACCGGCCGTTTCAACGGGGATTTCTAGCTCCAATTTTTCGCCCGGGCCGGCGCCGGTCCACCAAAAGTGATCGTTGCCACTCCAGCGGTCGGCGTGAAAACCGCCCATCGGTTGGCTGCGGGCATTCCCGGCGGTTTTGCCAATGATCTTGAGCGATTCCCCTTCCAGCGCATCCGGCACGCGGCCGGTCTTCGCGTCGATCGGAGCACGAGGACCGCGGAGTGAGACTTGATGCGGACTGGCCAAGTAACCAATCAGGTCGCGGACTTCCTCCGGCTTGAGCGGATCCAACAAACCTTCGGGCATCATCGATTGATCAGACAGCATCCGCTCTTCAATATCCTGTTTCGCAACCACCACCGTGTCGTTGATGGTGCGAATCGTCACCGCACTGTCGGTCTCTTTTTTCACCAGGCCCGAAACGACTAGTCCATCCACCGTCACCAAGACTGTCAGACGGTAATCCTTGCCCATCACCGCACTGGGGTCGAGTACGTTTTCCAAAATGTAATCCAGATTCGCGCGGTTCGATCCTGTGATGTCGGGGCCAATTTTACCCCCTTCGCCAAACAACGTATGGCACGATGCACAGGTCTTGGCAAAGATCCGCCGTCCGTTGCTAGCATCGGACGCCTTCAACGTTTTCTTACTGAGCAGCTTCTTATGGCGAGCGATCAATGCCTTTTTATCCGCTGACGTATCGCGAATCTCACCCCAGACCTGTTTCAAGCGACTGTTCAGTTTTTCATTGTTGAACCGTAAAAGTTGCCGCACGTTATACGCATGCAAATCGGTACGCGGCACTTTTTGTTGTTCAACCGCATCTAACAGCACCATCGCAAAACCGGGCCGCGCGACCAATGTGTTGATCGCATCTCGCCTTTCCTCTTCAGTCAATTTGCCGTATTCAGCAAGTACGGATTTCGCGATCTTTGGATTGTCAAAAGCGACCAGCGCGCGAATCGCTGCGCCGCGCAGTTCCGGCTCGCCTAGCACTGCCTGAAACGCTTCCGCCGCTTGTTGATCGCGACCACGCACCAGAATCGCCAATGCCTGTTGGCGTTTTTCCATAGCCTCTTGGGGATCGACCAGTTGTTGACGCATCCGTGGGAAGATCCGCTGGTCCCCCAATACCACGGCCACCTGATCCGCTCGGTCACGGACGGTCCGATCAGAGCTATTCGACAACCGGTCATAGGCAGGCTTCCAAGATTCGGGCATGGGAATATTCACGCGCCCCTGAAACGCCTGCAGCATTTCCCCCAGAATCAATTTCTGGGTCGACGCATCTGCGGTTTTTGCTAGTAACTGGGTGACTGCTCCCAAACTCCCATTCTCCGACGCTGCCCGGCGAATGATGAAATGCTTGACGATCGGGATTTTCGTCGCTGCTGCCAATTCCATCGCCCGTTTCGTATCAGCAGTGACCAGCGGCTCGATGCCATACCAGTCCATGAGTGGCAGGTTGTGGTCGTCGCTATCCTCCGCATGCTGAACCAACTCGCGGGCAATAGGCCAGCGCTGCTCCAGCGGCAAACGTTGCAGTGCCGACGCCAAATACAACCGCACGACCGCCGACGGATCCGATTTCGCCATGTCGGCCATTTGATTGAGTCGGCGCGATGAGACCTGACGATTCTCCAGTCCCAATTGAATCGCCCAGCCGCGGATGTATTCGTCATCGTTTTGCATGAAGTTTTGCAAGTCGTCGTCGGTCAATCCGCCGATGACGTGCAGCGTCCAGATCGCCCGTAATTTGAGCGCCACATCATCCGTCGACTCTAGAATTGTAAACAGCGCCTTGCGGACGCCCGCGTCTAGTTTTCCCTCAGCGGCACGCTGTTGCAAAATTCGCCGGGCGGTGCGGGGGTACCATTCGTTCTCGCGGTTGTGTAACTCGACCAATTCCAGGTCGCTCAACGTGCGCAAATCGCGGTGATCCCATTCCGGCTTGCCGTAAGAAATGTTGTACACCCGGCCATTCGTGCGGTCCCAGATTTCGGGATTCGTGCGGTGGCAAGCGTTACGGTCGTACCAGTCGATCACATACACCGACCCGTCCGGTCCATATTTCATATTGATCCCGCGAAACCATTTGTCGTTGGCCAACATCAAATCGGGCGCGCGATCCCCCACGTAACCCGACCCGGCCCGCTGCAACGCGTCGTTGTTCATGCGATTGCCGTGGATGTTGTGCATGAAAATTTGGTTGCGGTATTTCTCGGGCCAATTGTCACCCAGATAAATCATCGCCCCACAATGCGCATGCCCACCGCCGGCGGCCAGCGTGTCCTGCGGCACATCGGGTTCTTTGCCCCACCAAGCATGGTCGCGGATATTGCCGACATAGTGCCGGTGCTTGGCAATTGTCTGGATGTCTGAGTAGATGTGTGGGTTGAAGTGCTGTCCCCCCTGTCGTTGGTAACGGCCCCCTTGAATCATGTGCCACAGGTGCGGAATCACACAAGCGGTGATGAACGCTTGCCCGCGGTCATTGAAATCAAGCCCCCACGGATTGCTCGTCCCCCAGGCAAAAACCTCGAATTCATGTCGCGTGGGATGATACCGCCACACGCCGGCGTTCAGCGGAACGCGATCGTCGTCAGCCGTCCCCGGCTTGCCGACATTGGAGTACGTAAACACACCGTGGCAACCATACAACCACCCATCCGGCCCCCAAATAAACGCGTTGAGCGTTTCATGCGTATCGCGATAGCCGAATCCATCCAGCAGGATTTGCGGTTCCCCGTCCGGTACGTCATCGCCATCTTTGTCGGGAATAAACATCAGGTACGGAGCAGCACCTACCCACACACCGCCAAAGCCGACTTCCATGCCGCTGACGAGATTCAGCCCTTCGATAAACACCTTCCGCGAATCGAGCACGCCGTCGCCGGTCGTATCTTCCAGGATGATGATCTTGTCTTTGCCCTGCCCTTCTGGAGCACGCACGGGATAGGTGTGCGCCTCGGCCACCCAAACCCGGCCCCGTGGATCGATCGCAAACGCCACCGGCTGATGCACCTGCGGTTCGCCCGCCGCCAATTTGACAGAAAACCCCTCGGGCACCGTCATATGCGCCGCTGCTTCCTCGGGACTCAATCCTGCGGCTAGCCGTTTGATTTCCCGTGGCTGCGCATCCAAATACGCTTGTTTGTCAACGGTCTGTTGCTCATGCAATAACGCATGCGCCCCCTGCATGCCGCCCACCACAATGTCGGGCAGGTTGTCATGATTCAGATCGCCGACAACCACCTGTCGCCCCACCCCTGTGTCATCGGCCGCTTTGTGTGGGATCCAATTCACCGTACCGTCGGGCTTGCGGACCAATTCAAACCAGTAGACCACCGCCCCGGCGTCCCACAGCGGGCTTTGCTCGTGATGCGACCAATAGGTCTTGCCGGTGACGATGTCCTTCAGCCCATCGCCGTTCATGTCAGCCAGATTCACCGTATGTAATTCGGTGAAGACCAAACCATAACGGTTCTCATCCGGCTCGCGGCCCATGATCAAATGCCGCTCAAACGTGATGCGTCCTTTTTCTTTGACCTGTTCAAACCACGCCAGTCCATAGGCGTGTGCTTCGAGGCTGGTAATCACATCGTTGTCACCATCACCGTCGACATCGTAGGCAAACATATCCGCCCCGCCCGGTCCGCTGAACTTGGCAGGATGAAACGTCCACAACGGATCGCCTTTCAGCTTCGGCGGCTGCGCGAACCAACCATCTTTGGTCATCACATCCGCGCGACCGTCGCCGTTGATGTCTCCCACTCCTAGCCCGTGTGAAAACGGTCCAGGCGCAACCTTTTCGGAGATCTTATGGAACGTCCATTTCTCAAACGGCCGCTGCCAATCAATCACGGCATAGCCAAAATGGCCGTCGCGGGTGCAGATCAACTCGGGACGTTCATCGCCGACAATATCGACGAATTGTGGGGATTCGTTGGAGACCTGGTCGAAGACTTCGTGTTTGGTCCACAACTGATCCAGATTCTGCGGGCCGGGATTTTCGTAGACAGAAGCCGGTGTGCCGGGAAAGCCCACGACGAACACATCAGGCTGTTTGTCCCCGTTGAAATCATGCACCCATGAAAAGAAATTGTCCGCGTAACGTTCGCGGGGTTGCGGCTGGGCGGGATAGATCTCGTGTTTGGTTTTGAAATCGGGACCGGCAAACCAATACGGGCCGTAGACGATATCGTTCGCACCGTCGCCGTCGATGTCTCCAAACGAGATGCCTTCGGAGAAATAGACATCGGTCAGCGGGACTGTTTGAAAACGATCTAACCGGTATTCATCCGCTGTGGCGAGGCTCACCATCGCTACGCACAACAACACCGCGCCAACAAGACTGTGAGACCGCAGGCCTAATCGCTCAAAACCCACCAACATGCCGCTCTCCCTGGATGATGCTGAATCGAAAATTCGATCTACGCATCATAACCCAGCAGCGACAACGATGAAACACGCAGCCCCCCTCAAAACTACTCCCTCTCCCTCTGCAACAAATTGCATCTATACAAGGGGAACCAAGCATCGGGTGGCAGCGATTGCCAACGGCAATCGGTGTGCCGTAGGCACAAGAAGCAGCAGTTTCAGCTGTCCCTGCCGATAAGACTTTGCTGGTTTCAGAGCGCGGGAATTGCGGCTTCGTGCGGGCTGCGCCCGCCCCGATTGCTGCCGCAATCGCGGCTACCCTGAACTCTTTATCATCCGAACACTTGCTTGATTACTTATCTCGTAGATGCAATTGATTGCTCTGGGAGAGGGCCGGGGTGAGGGTTTTCGCACAACGTACGACATCCCAACTCAAAAGAATTACCGCACGCAATGATTCGCGTTCGGTGCGTCGCGACGCATCCTACGGTTGCACTCACCACATAGCAATCACGGCCTGACGGCGGTCGCGGGTTTGGGCGGGTTCATCAGGCATGCCTCACACACCGGGCGCGGTGGCTTCGAGACGAACGCTTCCCATGCGCATCCGATCAGGATGATGCCGGCGAAGATCAAGAAGGCGCGATGGCGTGGCATGGGGGTTCGGTGAATTCTCGAAGGTAAGATGATGGCAACGGCCAACTTCTTAATTATACCCTATTCTCCCGCCTTGGGGGGTAAAATTACCAACCCTTTGACCCCCAACGGGATACGAAACAACCCGCCACCGCCGGCTTCCCCACCCAGTCCGCCGGTGATATACAGCGTATTGGTTTCGCTGCCGCCAAAGGCCACGTTGCTGGTGGTGAGGTTTCCGCCGTCATAACGAGCGATCAGTTTTCCGGTGGGGTCCAATACTTGGACCTGTTTCATGCCGTAGTGCGCGACGTATAAATTGCCGGCCGCATCCAAGCACATACCGTCGGGCTGGTTATCGATTTGCCCTGCCGCCTCGTCTTTAGCCGGCAAATCGGCGAACACTCGGCGTTTGCCCACCTTGCCTTGCCCCAGGACTTCATATTCCAAAATACGATTCTTTTTGCTCTCCGCCACTAACAAAATCTTTCCGCCCGGCCGCAAGACAATGCCGTTGGGGAACGCCAATCCCTCGTCGATCAAATGCGTCTTGCCAGCCGTATCAACATAGTGCACGGTGCCGATCGGGTTGGTGTCGCTCGATCCTCCCGGATCGGTGAAATAAAACCCGCCATGCGGATCGAGTGAGAGGTCATTCGGCCCGCGAAGCGGTTTGCCCTCGCACTGCCAGGAAACAGCGCCGAGAATTTTGCCGTTGGCATCCAGATGCAACATCGCATGCTGAGAAGCGTCGCACACTATGTGCGTCCCGTCGGCCAATACCTTGTGCCCGTTGGGAGCACCGGTCTTCGCCCAATCCCGATGTTCGCCATCGGGCGTGAATTGCGTGATCGTGTCGCCCCAGGAAATGTAACCGTACCCCTGGTGGTCAAACACCACACCTTCGCAGTACTTGGGAACAACCAGCACCTTTTCGGTCGTGACGTCCGCAGGCGCAGGCAATTCGTCGGCGCCGTGTGCAAGGCTGCAAATCCCAACAAAACCAACCGTAAAAACCATCCAGCGCAAGGTGTCGTTCATCGATCATTTCTCCCATTTATACGTAGGGCAGGCTCCTGCCTGCCGGAGTTGTTTTTAAGGACGGTCTCTATTAGACGTAATTCGCTGTAACATTTCCATGCCCACGCCGTGATCACCCGCTACCCCGGCCCATGCCCATAAATATGCTGAATCGGCGTTTTGTGACCCCAAGCGATGTCATCAGGGGTGAGTTGGAACACGTCAGCAATTTTTTTCCGCTCCGTCGGACTGGGGGTCCAGCGTCCCATGACAATGGCCAAGACCCGCGACTCCTCCAGTTCGCTACGCTTTGTCAACTCGGCGACGGTGAGCTGGTGTTGTTGGCAAAGATCGGCGACGTTGGCGGCCATGGCTAAAAGTCCTCCTTCAATCCGTAGCGACGATAACGGACGTTGCGGGGATCCATCGTATGCCCCCAACTGATCCTCGCAACGTCGACACCGAAAGCGGCGGCGATTTTTTCACGTTCCGCGGGAGAGGGAGTCCACCGTCCCAGGGCGATCGCCTCGACACGCTCGGGAGGTAGTCCCGATTTTGCAGCGACATCCTCGATGCCCAGGCCCGTCTCCTCAAAAAACAAATCGATGGTTCTTGTCGAGGGTTGGCTCACTGTCGTTTCTCAAATGTGCGTTCCCAAATTCGTCCCGGCCCGTTTGAGCAGAGACACAAGGATGAGGACTGAGATTACTTCGAATCGCCCGAATTGTTTATTCCGGAGACGAACTCCTCAATCGTAGCCTCTCCGTCTAAATAATTTAGCGACACCAGAAACTGATCGACCCGGTTCATGGTTTCGACGAAGTGCCGATTTTTGCTGCGGCCGTAATTGAAAAAACCATGCCCCGCATCCGCGTAACCAGCCAATTCACAGCGGTTGCCCGACTCCTGCATCGCATCGGTAAACCACTGCACCGTCTGAAATTTCACCGTGTCATCCGCTTCGCCATGCAAAATCAAAGTCGGTGGCACGCCCACGCGGATGTGGTGATAGGGAGAGATCCGTTTTGGCTCCACGCCGGTCCGCTTGGGAAGTTGTTCGGGATTTCGCACCGGGAATTCGCCGTTCACCGGTGCCAAAACGACGGCAGGATTGAACAGGATCATCGCATTGGGCTGTGAGCTCACGGCGGCGTCTTCGTTTGGCTCATCCAATTCGTTGATCGTCCCGGTGCAGGCCGCAATATGCCCACCGGCGGACCCACCCGACGCCACAATCCGCTCAGGATCAACGCCCAACCGCTCGGCGTTTTCGCGAATCCAACGGACGGCCGACTTTGCATCAGCGACGCAACGATCCGCCTTTACCTTTTGCCGCGACAGCACGCGATAATCGGCCGCCATGGCGACCATGCCCCGCGAGGCGAGGTATTGGCATTGCTTTTCAAATTGCTTCGGTGAACCGCCCCGCCAGCCGCCGCCGAAGAAAAACACAATTGCCGGCCGCCGGTCAGTCGGTTTGTGTCCCTCGGGGAAATACTCGTACATGTTGAGCGACACGTCGCCGACCGTCTTGTAGACTTCAACAGTCGCCCCCTCGAGCGTGGGGGGATACGCCTGTTTTTTGCGGTCTCGTTGTGCAACCGCAGTATTTGCCACAACTAAACAAATGACGGTCGCTAAGAAGTAAGTCCGAAGCATCGGTCTCTCCTTTTCGATTCGGCGTGCCTCACAATACCCAGACAAGGCATATTTCTTATGGGTGGCACGGATTGCCAACGGCAATCCGTGTGCTTTAGGCACAAGAAGCTGCAGTTTCGACCGTCCTTGCCAATGAAACTTCCCTGGTCTAAGTAGGCGAAAATCGCAGCTTCTTGCGGGCTCCGCCCGCCCCGATAGCAAAGCTATCGCGGCCACCCATTCATCTTTTCAAAACAGCCTCTATTCCTTGAGCAGAACCTCATCCAAAACCAAAACGCACTTCGGCCAAATACGAATTACGCAAGTTCGCTGCGGACACGTTCCAACAATTTCTTGGTCGCTATGATCCCTTCCGGCTCGCTCAGTTTGCTGCCTTCATACTCGATGCCGACGTATCCATGATAACCGGCGTCTAGCACGATCTGCATCATGCGAAGGTAGTCAGTGTGAATCTCATTTCCCTGTTCATCGAAATCGTGTGACTTGGCGCTGACCGCCTTGGCATAGGGCATCAACTCCGCCACGCCCTGGTACCGGTCGTACATGTTGCCGTCGCCGATTCGGAAATTGCCGAAGTCGGGCAGCGTGCCGCAATTCGGGTTGTCGACCGTCTTCATCACGCCCGCCAACCAAGCCCCGTCGGAGGAGAGCCCGCCGTGATTTTCAACAATGATGCCGATCTTTTTCTCAGCACCAAATTCAGACAACCGCCGCAAGCCATCAGCCGCTAAAACCATTTGTTCGCCATACGACAACTTGTGGTCGCTACGGGCGTTGACGCGAATCGAATGGCAGCCAAGAAACTTGGCCGCATCGACCCATTTGTAATGATTCTCCACAGCCTTGATCCGTGCCGCTTCGTCGGGATCGCCCAAGTTGCCTTCGCCGTCGATCATGATCAACACATTCGCCACGCCCAGGTCGCTGGCCCGTTTTTTCATCTCTCCCAGATAGGCCATGTCCTTGGCCTTATCCTTGAAGAATTGATTCACGTACTCGACGGCATTGATGCCGAATTTCTCTTTGGTCGTTTTGGCAAAATCGAGATTGTCGAGTTTTCCGTCGAACAGCATCTTGTGGAGCGACCACTGTGCCAATGAGATTTCGTACAGCGGTTTTTTGTTTGCAGCGTTGAGTTTCAAACCGGTCAAGTGTGCGATCCCCATAGCAGAAGTAACGGAAGCGGAAACGGCCAAAAACTGCCGCCGCGTGGTGGACTGTGACATGTTGCGTATCCTCGGTGTGCGAGTGGATGTTTGAGTGTAACCAAGTTCTATAATACGGTTAGCGAAACTCGGGCGAAAGTCTGGCGAGTTCGTTTAGGCGTCCGGTCGCCCCGCGCTCACGGCAACATCACCCGTCCGCCATCCGCAACGATCGTCTGGCCGTTGATAAAACTCGACTGATCCGACAGCAGATAAAACACAGCGTCAGCAATTTCCCGAGGTTGTCCCATGCGGGGTATCGGGGTGCCGGCAACCATGTTGTCCAGCAGCGTCTCATCGACGTCGTCTAATATCTCGGTGCCGACCAAACCGGGAGCAACCGCATTGATACGGATTCCGTGTTTCACCAACGCTTCGCCGGCGCTCTTCGTGAATTCAATCACGCCCGCTTTGCTCACCGAATAGGCGATCGCCATCGGCCGTCCGCGGATTCCAGCAATCGAGGCCACGTTGACAATTCGCCCGTAACCCCGCTCGATCATGCGATCCTTCACAGCCCAGGTCACGAGGTACAGCCCGGTGAGATTCACGTCCATCGTGCGCCGCCAATGCGCGGCTGTTGTTTGTTCGTGCGGCAATAATTCAAAAATGCCGGCGTTATTCACCAATAACTCCACTGGCCCGAACCGCTCTTCAATTGCGGAGACCATCTTTTCCACAGCGGTTTCATCCGAAACATCCGCCGCCAAAATCTGCGCCTGTCCACCGGCCGCTTCGACCAGCCGCGCCGTTTCTTCAGCGTCCTCTTTGCGAGAACGGTAATTCACAACCACATTGGCCCCCGCCTGCCCCAAACGAACACAACAAGCCCGTCCAATCCCCCGCGACCCACCGGTCACCAACGCCGTCGCCCCATCAAAACATTTTTCGCTCATCACAAAACCTTCAAAAATCAAATGTAGGGTGCGTCGCGACGCACCTTTCTACGTAGGACGAAAGACTCACAGTTGCTAAAAAATCTCACGCCAAGCCGCAAAGCCCGCAATGAAATTCAAATGCACACCCATTTCCTTCTCTGCGCCTTGGCGTCTCTGCGCGAGGCTTTTTTTGTTTGAGAAATTTGGGACGAAAGATGTTCGCATTTATTACCGTTCGCTGTTACACGTCAGATTAATGGACCTTTGATTAAACTGTGCGATCAATCAAGGCAAGTGTCATAAAAGCAGCAACACAAGCAATGGCATTGACCGTCATCGAATATTTCACAATCTCAATCACAACCTCTGCCTCTATACTATTCGCCTTAGCGTAGGCAGCGCACAGCAACCAAAAAACTAGAAATACCGCCGACACCACCCCAAAGCACCAATGCGGCGCATATTTGGCCGCCCACCACCACTTCGCCAAAATCCATCCCGACAATGGCACTAAAGTCGACAACCATATTATGAGGCCTGCTCCGATCGTCTCCGGATCAATAAGGATACTTGCAAGAACGACCGCCAGGATCGATGTTAGGCACGCCATGCAAGGTGCAAATAAAATTGTGCTCTTTTCGATATTCTTCCGCATCGCATCTCTCCGTGAATCGTCGGTAACCCAATTCCCAATACGGCTTCTGGGACGTCTTGGGGCGACAAACATCACGGTTTAATGGCCGCTATTCCCACCAATCATGCAAATTCCACCACACGTCCCGTCTGCGACGCTGTCTGTGCCGCTTCAATAATCCGCGTTGCCCACGCCCCTTGTTCCGCGGGAAACTCCGGGGGACGATTCTCGATGTCCGCGCGGGCGAAATCATGGACCACGCCGAAGTGTGCGTTGTCGGGATAGGTCGATTCAAACACCGGGAAGTCATCGCGGCCCAAGATGGTGAGCGGCTCCGCATTCCAAGGATCGCTCACAATGCTGCCCTGCGTGCCATGTAATTCCCAGGCAGGGACCCCATGCGGCGTGTTCCAGTTGCAGACCAGCGTCAGGTGTGTTCCCGATGCGTAGCGGACAAAGACGGTTTCTGTGTCGGGGGATTGCCAATCGGGGTGTGTCGTCTTATCGCAGGCCGCCCAAACAGCTACCGGTGGGCCGAGCAAGTAGTGCAACAGATCCAAGCGATGGCTGCCGACATCGGCTAACGCCCCACCCCCTGCCCTGCCCCGTACGCGCCAGATCTTGGGATCATCGGCAGCCGGGTTGAATTCGCTCAACTGCGCCACATGCGCGCGAACGACCGTTCCGAGGGCCTGTTCGTCGAGCAACCGTTTCATCTCCCGCACCTTAGGCAACCAGCGGGCGTAATAGGCGACCGCACAATGGACGCTGTTTGCCTGCGCGGCAGCGATCATCGCATCGCATTGGGCGGCGGTGAGCGCCATCGGTTTCTCAACCAGCACATGCTTGCCCGCATTGGCAGCGGCAATCGTTTCAGGGGCATGCCGCTCCACCGGCGAAGCAACATAAACGATCGACACATCCTCGTCGGCCAATAATGCATCGAGATTCGTGTAACCGCGTCCGCCATAACGTGCGGCATGTTCATCGGCCAGTGCAGAGCTATGTGAAAAAAACGCGGCGATATGACTGTCGGGTTGTGCGAGAATCGCATCCGCGGCACGTCGACGAACAATGTCACTGCACCCCACAATTCCCCAACCCACAGTCATAACTTGCTCCCCGCATCCATGGTTGGTTGCTGCCGATCACAGGCATAATCATCTAAACACAGCGCCGGTTTTTCCCCCAGCACCAACGACGCCATCAGCGTTCCGGTAATCGGGGAGAGTTGCAGGCCATCACGAAAATGCCCGGTGGCGACGAATAGGTTCTCCGTCCCAGGCGCGCGTCCCAAATAAGGCAACCCATCCGCCGAACGCGGCCGCAACCCCGCCCAGGCGCGTTCGAATGTTGCTTCCGCCAAACAAGGCACAAGGCCCGTGGCAAAATCCAAGAGTCCGCTCAACCCCTCAGCGGTGTTGGTTTTATTGAAGCCAACCGATTCAACCGTTGCACCCACCAAAATCCGGCCATCAGGTCGCGGCACGAGATACTTTCTACCGGACAAGAGTATGTGACCGAAGGGCAGCGGCTGCGCGCTCAGTAAAACAATTTGCCCACGCACCGGCTGTGTCGTCACGCTGCAACCAACGGTCTGTAAAATATGTTGCGACCAACTGCCGGCGGAGACCAAGAACTGGCCAGCGTTCAACACGCCGTCACTAGTATTGACGCCGATGATTTTCTCACCGCTGCGTTCAAATCCGTAAACGGGCGTCCCGGCAATCATCCGCACACCGCGCGCCGTGCAAGCGGCCAATAAGGCTTTGACGTGTCGTGGATTGCGAATCTGTGCCATCTCTGGAATTCGATAGGCGGAAGAAATATTGTCCGCCAGATTCGGTTCGTAGCGGCGTGCAGCTTGAGGGGTTAAAGCTTCGACCTCGACGCCGCGTTGCTGGGCGAATTCGATGTCGTTGTGCAATGCGTCCGGCGGTCCACCGTAGCGAATCTCCAGTCCACCGGAGCGTCGATATCCATTGTCGATACCTGTCTCGGCTTGCAACGACTCACTGAATTGCGGCCACAATTCCTGGCTAGCAGATTGCAAACGTAAAGCGGGTTCGGCGGTTCCCGCCTCAGCGGTCGGCGGTAACATCCCGGCACCGGCCCACGACGCTTCACGACCCAGCGGACCCTGATCGACAACCGTCACCGAGGCGCCCCGCCCGGATAGCTCATAGGCAATCGATAAACCGATCACCCCGCCGCCAATCACAATCACGTCCGACATCAGCGTTTCCGGTCTTCCTTTATGATTCTTCGCATCGCTCCCTGTACTTCAACCACTTGATTCTAACGCATCCAGCGCGCCTTTTTGTAGGGTGCATCGCGACGCACCTTTATAAATAGTACGAGCGATCAACAATTAAAATAAATCGCTCAGCACCAGTAGCATCGCCCAGTAATACTTAATGTCCCGATCAGCCGATCGTGTTACCCGCAGCGAAATTTAGATATCGGTTGTTGTTGTCTGTAGTTCACTGTGGCATACTAGTGACGACTACGCTGCTGGGCCAACGACAACGATTTCGTGAATTCTGATTTAAGAACACGTGAACTAGCGAGGGACAGCGCGATGAAAGACATCCCGGAATTTGTATGGGTCATCATCAAGGGAGTCGTCTGGATGATCCCCTTAGCGATCCTCACCCTGCGGAGTATTCTGGACCTGCGAAACAGTGACGGTCCCAGCCATGCCGGCAGCGCCTTCATTTTCCCCGTGCTGCTGGTCGCCATGATCCTGCCGTTTATCGCCGGAGTCACCCACCGTTCGCGCGCCGTCGCCCTGGTGGCCGGAGCCGTCTGGGGAATTTTGATGCTGTCGTACTACGTCTTCACTCCCGAGCTCTCATCAAAATTCTGAGCGCGGGGGGTGAAGAACGACACCGGCATCCGGCGATGGCGGGAGCGAACTTGCAGCTCTTGACTCAACGCGCCCCAATTCGGGCAGCATCGCTCAGCGTGATGATGTGAGCGATGCCTTGAAGTACTCGCGATTGAGGCGGGCGATGTTTTCCAGTGAAATGCCCGCCGGACAAGCCGCTTCGCATTCCGCCGTGTTGGTGCAGGCCCCAAAGCCTTCTTCATCCATTTGGGCCACCATATTCAGCACGCGGTCAGCGCGTTCCGGCTTGCCTTGCGGCAACAACGCCATTTGCGAGACCTTGGCTCCGACAAACAACATGGCCGAAGCATTCTTACAAGCAGCAACACAGGCTCCGCAGCCGATGCAGGATGCGGCGTCCATGGCACGGTCGGCATCCTGTTTAGGAACAGGCAGGGCATTAGCGTCTTGAGCACTGCCGCAATTGACCGATACGTAACCGCCGACGGAAATCACACGGTCCAGTGCGCTGCGGTCGACGACCAAATCTCGCACAACCGGAAAGGCTCGTGCCCGCCATGGCTCGATCACAATCGTATCGCCATCGCGAAACCGCCGCATGTGCAATTGGCAGGTCGTGGTTTCGTTGTCCGGACCATGGGCTTGGCCGTTGATCATAAGACTGCACATGCCGCAAATTCCTTCACGGCAATCGTGGTCGAACGCAACCGGCTCTTCATTTTCAGAAATCAACTGTTCGTTCAGCACGTCCAGCATTTCCAAAAACGACATTTCGGTCGAAACACCGCGCAGTTGATACAGTTTGAACTCACCTTGTGCGTCGCCCGCGGCCTGTCGCCAAACCTTGAGCGTCAAATTCAGTTCACTCATCGCTATTTGTAACTCCTCTGGGTGAGTTTCACGGTTTCAAAGCTGAGCGGCTCGGTATGACGTGTCGGCTCTGAGGCCTCACCATTGTATTGCCAAGCGGCGACGTGGCAGAAGTTTTCGTCATCCCGGCGGGCTTCATTCTCACCGGTTTGATATTCCTCGCGGAAGTGCCCGCCGCACGATTCCTCACGCTCCAATGCATCCTTGGCGAGCAATTCGCCGAACTCCAGAAAGTCGGCCAACCGGCCAGCATATTCCAGATTTTGATTTAGCGTTTCTCCCGCACCGAGCACTTTGAGGTTTTGCCAGAACTCCTCGCGTAATGTACGGATTTTTTCGATCGCTTCTCGCAAACCCGCATCACTGCGCGACATGCCGCAATGGTCCCACATGATGTGTCCCAATTCGCGATGAATGCTATCCACTGAGCGATTGCCATTAATTTTCAGCATCGCTTCGGTGTGATTGCGGGCATCGACGACCGCTTCTTGGAACGCCGGATGGTGAGTCGTAACCCGCGGCAATTTGACGCTGGCTAAGTGGTTGCCGACCGTGTAAGGAGCGACGAAGTATCCGTCCGCCAGTCCTTGCATCAGGGCACTGGCCCCTAAACGGTTGGCCCCATGGTCTGAGAAATTGGCTTCGCCCAACACAAACATGCCCGGGATCGTGCTTTGCAGATTATAGTCCACCCACAATCCACCCATCGTGTAGTGCACGGCCGGATAGATCCGCATCGGCGCGTGGTACGGGTCCTCGTCGGTGATCTTTTGATACATATGAAACAGATTGCCGTACTTCTGACGAATCACATCTTCGCCGTCGCGGGCAATTGCATCCTTGAAGTCCAGATAGACCGACTTGCCGGTGGACCCGACTCCATAACCCGCATCACATCGTTCCTTAGCGGCGCGTGAGGCGACGTCGCGGGGGACCATATTTCCGAAGGCGGGATAACGCCGTTCCAGATAGTAATCCCGGTCCTCTTCGGGAATTTCCCGCGGTTTGCGTTGGTCGTCTGCATCCTTGGGGACCCACACCCGGCCGTCATTCCGCAAGCTTTCGCTCATCAGTGTCAGTTTCGATTGATAATCGCCCGACACCGGAATGCAGGTGGGATGAATCTGTGTGTAACAAGGATTGGCGAAATACGCACCTCGTTTATAAGCCCGCCATGCTGCTGTGACATTACAGCCCTTGGCGTTCGTCGAGAGGTAATAGGCGTTGCCATATCCGCCCGTGCAGAGCAGAACCGCATGACCGGCGTACGATTCGATCTCGCCGGTGACCAAATTCCGGGCGACCACTCCGCGAGCGACACCATCCACGACCACCACGTCGAGCATTTCTCGGCGGGGGAACATTTTGACTTTGCCATGCCCCACTTGACGCATCAACGAGCCATAGGCACCCAGCAAAAGTTGTTGTCCGGTTTGGCCGCGGGCGTAAAACGTCCGCGAGACTTGTGCTCCGCCGAAGGTGCGGTTGGCCAGCAACCCGCCGTATTCACGCGCAAAAGGGACACCCTGTGCGACGCATTGATCGATGATCGAACCGCTGACCTGCGCCAAGCGATAGACATTGGCCTCGCGGCTACGGTAATCGCCCCCTTTGACGGTGTCATAAAACAACCGTTTCACGCTATCGCCGTCGTTGGGATAGTTTTTGGCGGCGTTGATGCCCCCTTGGGCGGCAATACTATGTGCCCGTCGTGGGGAGTCCTGAATGCACAGGCTTGTAACGTTGTAGCCTAGCTCCGCCAATGACGCCGCCGCCGATGCACCCGCCAGGCCGGTGCCCACAACGACGATGTCGAATTTGCGTTTGTTATTGGGCGCCACCAACTTCATATCGAAGCGGTGTTTCTCCCATTTGTCTTCGATCGGTCCCGAGGGAACTTTCGCATCCAAAGTCGTTTCCGAGACGACGCTCATCGGCCAATCCTCTTCAGCACCCGCCGTGCGGGTTGGTGTCTCCCGCAGTGCGGGCTCGTATTATCCGTTTTCGGTCGCAATGTCTAACCAACTGTCCGCTTGCTTTTAGCAATTCATTCGGGGGCTGCCGTGGCTGGGCTTTCCGGTGCCTCTGCTACCGGAGGTGTGCTCTCTCCCGAAAAATACCCAAAGATCCCCATCAGCGGAAAAGACGCAAATCCCAAGCTGATTGTCATCGCGAAGAGAATCCCCAAAATCTTAATCGGCTTGGTGTATTTCGGGTGATTGATTCCCAAAGATTGAAACGCGCTTTGAAATCCGTGCAACAGGTGAAAGCCCAGGACCAAGGTCCCGACCAAATACACGATGTGGGTGAAGCCTTGACTGAGAATTCGCGAGGCATTGGCGAATTCTGTTAACCCTTCTGGGCTGGGGGAGATCACGTCGAACTTAAAATGCCCCAAATGCACCAACAGGAACATCAGTACAACGAGCCCGGTGACGAACATGTATTTGCTGGCAAAATTCGGTGCCCCTTTGGAGGTCGTTTCGACGACCTTGGAGCGTTGCATGTCGTACCGCACTGCGCGGGCGGCCCAGTTTTCGCGGGCTGTGATGATTCCCAGCGCGATATGCAAAATCAACAGGATGAACAACCCCGTTTCAGCGATGGGCAGCAAAATCTTTTGCGAATGCAGAGCATGGGCATAGGCGTCGTACTGCTCAGCACCGACGTACAACAAAAAGTTTCCCGATAGGTGTACGACCAAAAATCCGCAAAGTGCCAGACCGGTGATGCCCATCAAGAGCTTCTTGCCGATCGATGACGACAAGGCTCGAATCAGCGAGGTCAATGTCCGTCTCCCCGAAGGTGTTTCGCCCGAGTTTGTTTACTAGGGCGTCAAGTAGTGAAACTGATCAGCAATTGAGCCGGAAGCGCGTGACCGACGTGATTGCCGCCAAATCAGAAGTTCCTCAGGATTATAGGACAACCGGGTACACTTTCAATCGTACCGGCAATTGTTCTTGTCACGCGAAGCAAACAGCAGCCACGATCTGTGCGTTTTGCCAGAATTTGCCAAACACATTGTCGCGGCGGGGCCCAGGCAGGGGAATTCAATCCACGTCCAATGCCGCTCCTTGCAAGCACAACGTTACTGCCGATGATTGGCGCTGCAGCAGTCCGCACCCCACGCGTTATGCCCCGCCCCGCTTGTTACGACGGCGTTTGCTTGGTTTTCCGCCTGCGGAAGAACGTTTTTTGTGGGCTCCCTTTTTCGGCGCAGTCATCTGTTTCTTTGCTTTTTTCTTTCGTTTCGCTTTTTCCCGGCTCGCAGCTGCCTTTTTCTTATTCGACTTTTTGCGGGGCTGTTTGCCTGCTTTTTTTGCGGATGGCTTGCTGCTTTGGGTGGGGGGCTGCCGTTTTTTGCTTTGCTTTTTCTTGGCAGACGAATTTTTTGTCGCCGACGAATTCGTTGTTGTTGCCAAGACCCGGAAGTTCAATTCGCGGCGATCGACATCGACGTGCGTAACCACCACCCGCACCGTGCCTCCCAAGCGATATTCCTGTCCCGAACGGCGTCCAACAATCCGATGCGATTCCTGTTCGTAGTCGTAGAAATCCTCGGCCAAGGTCGAGATATGCACCAATCCTTCGGCGGGTAACTCCAGCCCCTGGCAGAAAAATCCAAATTTCTGCACACCGGTGATCACCGCATCGAATTCCAATCCGATTTGATCAGACAGGTACGTCAGCAGCTTGACCTTGATCAGTTCCCGCTCTGCCTGTTCGGCACGGCGTTCATTGAACGAGCAGTGCTGCCCCAGCGCCACCAATTCCAAAGCGTCCTCATGCCGTTTGTCCCCCTTGATCAAACGGTCCACAATGCGGTGGATGGTCAAGTCGGGGTAACGCCGAATCGGACTGGTGAAGTGGCAATAATTCTCCTCAGATAAGGCATAGTGCCCCAGTTCGTCCGGGGAGTAAACCGCCTGCTTCATGCTGCGCAACAGTGCATAATTCACCGCCCGCATCAGCGGTTGGTCACGAACTGCATTGAGCAAATCTTGCACATGCGACTTGCTTTGATATTGCTTCAGTTCAAAGCCGAGTGAAGTCACAAACTCGCCGAAGGATTTGAGTTTGGCTTCGTCCGGCGCATCATGCACGCGGCGGAGGAAAGCGATCCCCTTTTCAGCCAACTTATCGGCGACGGCAATATTCGCCGCCAACATGAATTCCTCGATGATTTGATGGCTCGCGTCATGTTCGACCGACTTGGCTCCGATCACCTCGCCATCTTTGCCGAGCACAATCTTGGTTTCCGGCATCGAGAGTTCCAGCGCCCCACGGGCGAAACGCCGCGCTCGCAACAACATTGCCAGTTCGTACATCCGCGCCAATAAATCCCGCACCCGGGCCGGCGCTCGCGATTTGTGCTCCTCAGGATGAAAAATGATCGGCAAAACTTGCTCATAAGCAAATCGCCGTACGACTTTAATGGCGGTATTCTTGAGTTCGACATGAATCGGCATCCCTTCGGGGGAAAACTCGATCATTGCCGATTTTGTAAAGCGGACTTTGCCCTGTTGCAGGCTCGCCAGCGAATTGGAAATCACTTCCGGGATCATCGGCAACACGCGGTCGGGCAGATAGACGCTCGTTGACCGCTGTTGCGCCTCTTGATCCAGCCGTGTCCCAGGCTGAACGAAGTGTGAAACATCGGCAATGTGCACGCCCAGATGCCAATGTCCGTCGTCGCTCCGCGAGAGGGAAATCGCATCGTCAAAATCTCGCGCGGTCTTGGGATCGATGGTCACGATCGTCTCGCCGGTCAAATCCACGCGATCTCCCAGTTCGGACTCATCGAATTGCTGCGCTTGGATCCGCGCTTCTTCCAACACGTCTTCTGGGAATGCGTCGGGTAATCCATATTCGTGAATGACAGCCGCCGTATCGACTCCCGGTGCTCCCCGCGCCCCGAGCACTTCGGTAATGACCCCTTCTCCTTGCCGGAAATGGCTGGGAAAACGGACCATTTCGAACACGATTTTATCGTCCGGTTGCGCCCCCTTGGCACCGGGATCCCCCACGAAAATGGGGTCGCTGAAGTTCGTGCCGTCGACCTGCACGTAGCTGCGGCCGCCGCTTTCGAAGTAGGTTCCCACAAACGCGTTGGTCGCCCGCTGCAGAATCTGTTCCACGCGTCCCCGCACGCGATCCCCGTCCCGGCCCTTTCCTTTGAGCAATTTGACGATCGCTTCATCGCCGGTCAGCGCATTGCCCAAGTTTTTGGGGGCAATGTAGATGTCTTCCTTGAACTGGGCCGTCTCGGCGTGCTGGATTAGAAATCCAAACCCCCCTGCAGCCTTTTTGATCACGCCCGTCACGAAACCGTGCGGAGGAGTCGCCCGCAACAGTCCATTGCGGGTGGCAAAAACCGCCCCCGATTCCACTAAGGCGTCCAACGCCTCCCGAAATGCGGGTAGATTTTTCTTGGGTACTTTGAGGAGTTTGGCCAGCGGAACCGCTTTAACGGGCTTGTACTCGGGTTTGGCCAGAAGTTCGAGTATCTGTTGTTCAATTTTCGGCATAGAAGTCTCGGTCGGTTGGACACGGCCATTTCAAATCAGGTTCGCGGAATCCATCAACAGAAAAGACGGAGCGTTGACTATACAGATTATCACGGTGACCCATGCAATGGGGGAAGAAACAGCGATGATCGCCCATAAACCGCAAAAATCCCGCCTTGCCGCCATGATATCTCCGCCGAGTACCGCGCAATTCAATCCGCAAACACCTTTCCCGGATTCATCACGTTCTGCGGATCAAGTGTCGCCTTGATCGACCGCATCACGTCCCAGGCGGCACCATGTTCCTGTTGTAGGAATTCCCGTTTGCCCAACCCGATACCATGTTCGCCGCTACAGGTGCCCTCCATGTCGAGCGCGCGTTGGACCATGCGGCTGTTGAAATGTTCCGCTTCGGCTAATTCCTCAAGGCGATTCGGATCGACCAAAAACAGCACATGAAAATTCCCGTCTCCCACGTGCCCCAGCATCGGACAAGGCAACGAGCATTCCTGCAAATCCCGCCGTGTTTCCGCAATGCATTCGGCCAACCGCGAGATGGGAACGCAGACATCCGTCGTAACGCTCCGGCTGCCCGGTCGCGATTCGATGATGGCGTAATACGCATCGTGCCGCGCTTGCCACAGCTTGTTGCGTTGAGCCGCATCCGTCGCCCATTGAAAGTCGGTCCCCCCCTGCTCTGCCGCAATCCGCGCAACCCGCTGGGACTGTTCGACCACCCCCTGCTCCGTCCCTTGGAATTCGAGGAACAACGTAGGCGCCGGTGCGTAGTCGAGGCCGGAATAAGCATTCACCGCCTGTAGCGCCGCCTCGTCCAGTAATTCCATTCGAGCCAAGGGGATTCCCGCTTGGATTGTCTGGATCACAGTCTTCACCGCCGCAGCAACATCCGGAAACGGGCAGACGGCTGATGACAACGCCTCGGGAACACGATGCAGCCGGACCGTCACGGCTGTGATAATTCCCAACGTCCCTTCTGAGCCGACAAACAGCCGCGTGAGGTCATATCCCGCCGCCGATTTGCGAGCACGGCGCGATGTGTGAATCACCCGTCCGTCGGCCAAGACGACTTCCAGTCCCAGCACATTTTCACGCATCGTGCCGTAACGAAATGCATTGGACCCCGACGCCCGCGTGGCCGCCATGCCGCCGATTGTAGCTGCGGCACCAGGATCGACCGAAAAGAACAGCTGGCTGCCTTCGAGTCGCTCATTCAACGCAACGTGCGTCACACCCGCATCGACGACCGCGTCCAGATCTTCGGGATGAATCGCGCGAATCTCATGCATCCCGCTCAGATCAATGCACAGCCCGCCCCGTGTGGCCACGATTCCTCCTTCGACGGCGGAACCAATGCCGTAGGGAATCATCGGCACCCCACGCGCGGAACAGATTTTAACGATTTCCGCAACTTCGGCGGTGGTTTCAGGAAACGCAACCGCCTCAGGTGCCACAGCAGGCTGCCAAGACTCGTCACTGCCATGCACGTCGCGGACACCATCGGCCAGCGTCAGCCGATCGCCGAGCAAGGCCGTCAATTCAGATTGTGCTTGTGAGAATTTCGTCATCCGCAAATTCTAACCGCTGAATCGAGACTTCGCATCCCGTCGCAACGGACATCGCATCCAAAAGCTCGCGCACCTGGCCAGCACCCAACGTCTTCGTCTTCTGGTAAAAGCGAATCACGAAGCGCCGCTGAATTCGTCAATAATGGAATATTCCGCCCAGACCTCCTGAGCTGATCAACTCTTACAGTTCCGATGCTCCTTGAAATTCGTGCAGACACCCAACTCCGCATAACCCTGATGATCGCGCATTGGAGACATCCGTTGGCTCAGCGTGCGATCTTCTCCGGTTCGTTCATGCACTCAAGATCCTATGTCCCTTTTCCTAAAGGGTTTATATCGCTTTGGCTTCATTCGCGGTGATCGGCGCGTGAACGTCAGGACCTCAATAATCGGCATGGTTGTTGCCACGCGTTTTAAAGCATTGATCCTTACATCTTGCAGATTCTACGTCGATGACTCAGTGCGGAGAAATTTCGCAACCAATAACTACTGGTCAGCTTCTCCAAAGTACGATCTACCTAGTGCGAACGTGAGACATGAATGTGCGTTGCAAATGATTTGCAACCTGAGTGCCAACGGAGGGGCCGCCCTACGAGTCCGCTTTGGACGGACTTCCCCCAAGACTGTTGGTCACAAGTGATGAAATACGATCTGGTTGTTATTGGCAGCGGACCTGCCGGACAAAAAGGCGCGATAGCTGCCGCCAAACTCAACAAGCGCGTCGCCATTGTCGAACGCGACTTCAATCAGTTTGGCGGCGTCTGCCTGCACTCCGGCACGATCCCCTCCAAGACGATGCGAGAAGCCATTTTGCATCTCAGTGGCTATAGTCATCGCGACGTATACGGCGAGCAGTACCGTCAAAAACGTCGGATCACGATGGACGATCTGCGACGGCAGGTCGCGCACGTCGTCGAGCACGAACGTGATGTTGTTCAAGACCAGTTGGAGCGCAACGGGATCGACAGTTACGTCGGTGACGCGAGTTTCGTCGGCCCGCACGAGATCGCTGTCACCCGCGCCGGCGGAGAATCGGTGACCCTGCAGACTGAAAAAGTCTTGATCGCCAGTGGCACAAAGCCGGCACGGCCCGAGAGCATCCCGTTCGATGGCGAAACCGTATTCGATTCCGACGAGATCCTGAAGTTGTCGGAAATTCCACGGTCCTTGATCGTCATCGGCGGCGGCGTGATTGGCATCGAGTACGGCATCATGTTTGCCACACTGGGGGTGCGGGTAACCGTTGTTGATGGCCGGCGACGGCTGTTGGAATTTGCCGACGCCGAAATCGTCGACTCACTGATGTTCCACGCCCGTTCGCTGGGCATGGTCTTTCGCTTGGGTGAGGACGTGGTGGGGATTGATCGCCTTCAGGAAAACCGGATCGCTTTGCATTTGGAAAGCGGCAAAAAGCTGATCGGCGAAAGCGTTCTCTATGCTGCCGGTCGCGCCGGCGACACGGAACGTCTGAATCTGGAAGCCGCCGGTCTGACTCCCGATGATCGGGGCCGCTTGTGGTGTAACGAGCATCAACAGACCTGGGTGCCGCATATCTACGGTGTGGGCGATGTCGTCGGTTTTCCCGCTCTGGCCAGCGTTTCGATGGAACAAGGCCGCCGCGCCGTTTGCCACGCGTTCGATCAACCGTTTCACGGCTGTGAGGTGTTGCCCTACGGCCTGTATACGATTCCCGAAATTTCGATGGTCGGGAAGAACGAAGACGAACTAACCAAGGAACGCGTGCCCTACGAAGTCGGTGTCGCTCGTTTTCGCGAAATCGCCCGCGGTAAGATTCTGGGGGACGACACGGGACTGCTCAAGATGTTGTTCCACCGCGAAACGCGCGAAATTCTCGGCGTGCACTGCATCGGCGCCACCGCCACGGAGATTATTCACATCGGGCAAACGGTGATGGCCTTGGGAGGCACCATCGACTATTTCCGCGACACGGTCTTCAATTATCCCACCATGGCCGAATGCTACAAAGTCGCCGCCTTTGATGGATTGAATAAGCTGTCGCTGGAAGGCGAATTCGCCGCATCAGCGCCGTCCACATCGGAGAAGGAAGAGAAAACACCCCTGCCGCGTGAAGCCAATATCGATGTCATGGCTGTATAAGGGTGGCATCACCTCGGCTAGCTACGACTTGGGAATATCAAACCCCACGTCGACCGAGCATTCGGAAAAGTCGGTGGTCATGGGCAACCAATAATGTTGCGCCCAGCGTGGCGAATAGATGGTGTAGTCACCCCCGACAATCACTTGCGGCAAGCTGATGTTCAGGCCCAATGTTTCCATATGACGTTTGCCGAAACCGGCGATCATATTGGCCATTTCTCCGATCGCATCCAGCACATCTGCATCGACCTCGGTGGGCTGAATCCCTGTCATCCGCTCCAAAATCGCCATGGCTCCTTCAGCGGGAATGCTGAATGAAATCGCCCCGGTCATTCCACCACTGATACCAATCACCGACGTGACTTCATGCATCCGATGGCCTACGGAAACCGGCTGAATTTCCCCCATCGTGCAGCCACTATCCAGCATCATTTCCACGACTGAAATCGTCGATTCCGCGAACGGCTTGATCAATTGCAATGCTGGATCTTGTTCAGTCGATGTCGTCATGAAACTGTTTTCCCAATGGGGGCGCGTCGATCACGATAAGTCTGTCCATTTCTTAAATCGACCGTACTGCGCCACAGATTCAACACGACATCCGTGCGTCCGACTTCCCACTAAAACCGGTCAGGTCGTTGGCTCCATTGGGCGGAAAAATCGGAACAGCACGCAAACTCACTCAACTGCAATTCCGCCGCAATTGCTCAACAGCCTGCTGGAAATCGGCCGGCAGCGGTGCTGAAATGACCAATGGGGCGCCCGTCAGCGGATGCGAAAACGCAATTTCCGCCGCATGTAACGCCTGTCGATCCAGCAAATGCTCGTCGTCGGAAACTCCGTAAAACTCGTCCGCCACGATCGCATGCCCCATGCTGGCTAGATGCACGCGGATCTGATGCAGCCGCCCCGTCAGCGGTTTGGCCTCGACCAACGAATACGGTAATTCAAATCGCTCCAACACTTGAAACCGTGTGACAGCGGCTTTGCTGCCTGTTGCCGTTGGGGCAACGCTCATCAGCCCACCGTCGGACGCCCGCCCGATTGCCGCATCGATCTCGCCCGTATTGTCAGCGATGTGACCGTGCACCAGCGCAAGATACGTCTTGGCCACCCGCCCCGACTGAAAGTCGATCGACAAATTGCGATGCGCATGGTGGTCTTTACAAACCACGATCACTCCGCTGGTCAGCCGATCCAAGCGATGCACAATCCCCGGCCGCAACAGACCCGGCAGCGGCGTTTGCCGGTCGAGGTAATACTGCAACGCATTGGCCAACGTTCCGTCATGATAATTCCCACCCGGATGCGCGCTTTGCCGCGGCGGTTTATTCACGGCAATCACATGCTCATCTTCGTACAGGACTTCCAACGGCAGATCTTGGGCTTCGATCAGCTTGTCGGGCGGCTCAATCAACCTGACGCGCACTTGTTGGCCCGCTCGCACCCGAAACCGCGGTTCAGCCGGCACATCATCAATCCACACGCACCCCCCGCGAATCAACCGCTGCATCCGCTGCGGCGTATAATTCCGAAAATGCCGCGTCAAAAACCGATCGATTTTCTCGCGATCCAAGTAGTTTTCGACCGTGACCACGGTGGTGTAGGGATATGGTGTTGTTGGCCGGGCGTTTTGCATATGATGTCGGAACAATGTACGAAGACGAATCCAAATCATTCAATCGCCCTGCTTTGTAACTGCACTCGCATGACGTGGAAAGCCCGACAGCGCCGCCAATGACCGAGTCCCACGAAAATCTCTTGTTGCTTCCTGGCCTACACGGCGTTGGCTCGTTGTTTCCTCCCTTCATCTCCGCCATGCCGTCGCACTGGACGACGCATACGTTCGAGTATCCTCTCGATGCGGTGCGTTCCTATGAAGAGTGGACAGCGATAATCCGTGAGACTCTTCCCGAGCGCGAACCGTTCGTCTTAGTCGCAGAGTCTTTCTCCGGTCCAATCGCTGTCAAAATTGCCGCAACGCCACCACCCAATCTGCGAGCATTGGTTTTGACGGGAACATTCCTCTCCAACCCGGTGGCTCCCCTGCCGAAGTGGCTGGTCCGCGTCGCTAAACCGTTGTTGAAAATCGCGCCCGTTCCTCGCTTTATACTGCGGCGATTTTTATTGTCCCCAGATTCTTCGCCCCAGTTGGTGCAAGGAGTGTTTCAGGCGGTCGATTCACTCCCCAAAACGACAATGGTCGATCGGATCGTGTCCACGTGCATGGTCGACGTGCGCGAGGATTATCGCCGGTTAACGGTGCCGACGCTGGTCCTCATCGGACGACGGGAGCGACTCATTCGCCCTCGGGCGGTTGCGGAATTCAGCCGTTTGCGTCCTGATGTGCAGATCGCCGAATTCGATGCGCCTCACCTGATTGTAGAGTCCAAGCCGCAAGAATCCGTTACCGCTATCGCACAGTTTTTGCAGCAACTGTCGACATCCGAAGCGTGAATGCTTGATGCGCCGAAAAAACACTGTTTGAAAATTCATTGAGAACCCCCAACATGCAACACGATACAGCTTTTCAAATGGCGGCTTCCAATATCCGTTTCGGTGCTGGAATCACCGGCGAAGTCGGCATGGACCTCGTCGACATGGGGTTGCGACGGGTGATGTTGGTCATCGATCCCGCCCTCGTCGCTTTACCAACCGGCAAGACGGTGATTGCCTCGCTGGACGATAACGGGATCGATTACGAACTGTTCGACCGCGTTCGCGTTGAGCCGACCGATGCCAGTTTTCAAGACGCAGCCCAGTTTGCCACCGCAGGCAACTTCGATGCATTTGTCGCTGTCGGCGGCGGCAGCACGATCGATACCGCGAAAGCGGCCAATCTGTACTCCTCGCACCCGGCTGATTTTTTGGAATACGTCAACGCACCCATCGGCCGCGGCCGTCCCGTCCCCGGCCCCTGCAAACCGCTTATTGCCATCCCCACCACAGCAGGCACGGGGAGCGAAACGACCGGCGTCGCCATCTTTGACTTTGTCGAACATCATGCCAAGACCGGCATCGCTCATCGCTTTTTGAAACCGACACTCGGCATCGTCGATCCTGAAAATACCCGCACGCTCCCAGCGGCGGTGGCAGCGGCGGCTGGGTTGGATGTGCTGTGTCACGCGATGGAATCCTACACTGCGATTCCCTACACAGCGCGCCCTAAACCGGCGCGGCCGATCGAGCGGCCGGCCTATCAAGGCAATAACCCCATCAGCGACCTCTGGTCAATGCGCGCACTGGAAATGTGCCGTGAATCGTTATTACAAGCCGTCGCGCATCCCGAAGATGATCATGCCCGTGGACAAATGATTCTCGCATCGGCGCTGGCCGGCATCGGCTTTGGCAACGCTGGCGTCCACCTGCCACACGGCATGTCCTACCCGGTGGCCGGCATGGTCCGCGAATTTATGCCCGCTGGTTATGTGACCGATCACCCGATCGTCCCGCACGGCATGTCGGTCATTCTCAATGCTCCCGCCGTCGTCCGCTTCACCGCTTCCGCCTGTCCGGAAAGGCATCTGCAGGTCGCCGCAGCTTTGGGAGCGGACATCAACGATGTTGACGAACGCGACGCCGGCGACATTCTTGCTGACACGATTATCGACTACATGCAAAAACTAAACATGCCGTCCGGTCTCGCCGCTGTCGGGTATACAGATGCCGACATCCCCGCCCTGGTTCAAGGCACGCTGCCCCAACACCGTGTGACGAAACTTGCCCCCAAACCGGCCGGCGAAAAAGAGTTGGCGTCGCTGTTCGCCGATTCGTTAGAGATTTGGTGATTGGAGCAGAGGAGTTATTCGACTTCGCAAACAATTTAAGGAGAGCCGCCGTGCCAGGAAAGCTATCGGCATTTATGAACGACCATGTCCCCGGCTATCGGCGTATGACGCGCCTGCCTGGTCAAGTCTTTGGCGTCAATCCTTTCGGTGGCGATATTCGACCAACGCGGGTTCCGGTTCTCCAGCCCGGTTCCGGCCGCCCCGCATTGCCGTTTCCTCATCCTTGGAATTTTGACGAACCAATTCGGATTCTCGAAACCTACTTTTGGGGTGCCGATGACGAACAGGGAGCGGGAAGACACAACCGCTACTTAGATTGTCCCGGCTTTTCCCCCATTTTGGTCACACGCGATCCCGGTGTGATTCGGGCGATTACGACCAACACCGGCGACCGCGCGGGACAATTCGATCGCGACACTCTTCCCTCCACCGGCATTGCGCGGGCCACGGGAAAGGATACGCTGCTCTTTGCGAACGGAGCGATCTGGAAACGACAACGCAAGCTCGCCGCCTCGCCGTTTGGCAAGACGACGCTGTTTCAGCCGGAGATGTTCCATGAATTCGCCGAAACATTCCGCAGCACCATCACGCTCCGTTTGGACGCGCTGCGCAACCACTTCGAACAAACCGGTCAGAAGACGTTAAGCATCTCGTTGGAACCGGAAATCAAAGTGGTGATGTTGGAGATGATCGTCAATAATTTCTTTGGCGCCGAAGTCGCTTATGAAGAGTTGCGCGATCGGTTCGTCCCGGCGCTGGAGCGAGTCATCGACCACATCGTCCGTGACACGGTCATCAATCAGATCGGTATTTCGATCGCAAAAATGCCAAGCCTCAACGCCCGCATTGCACAAACCAAACAGGACTACGCCAGCTTCGAAGAACTGACCGCACGGGTCCTCGCCGTACGAAAAAAGGCGACCGGACTTTGGAAGCAATTTCGGTCCGACGCGCCCGACGAAGCCTTGCGGAGCAACATCAAGGTGTTTTTAGCCGGTGCTTTGGAAGCGACGACCTCCTATGCGACGTGGACGCTCTCGCATCTCGCGCGAAATTTACCGGCACAGGAAAAAGTTTATCAAGCGGTCCAGGAAATCGAGGACTACACACCCGAAAACCTAGAATCCGCCAACTACCTGACGCATGCCTTGGATGAATCGTTGCGCCTCACGCCGTCTCTATACTTTCTTCCCCGCAGAGCCACAGCGGACACTCGGATTGAAACAGCCGACGGCCGCAGCCTGCTCATTCCCCAGGGAACGCATATTCTGTTAGACGTCTGGCATGCGAACCGGCACGACGACTTCTGGGGTATTGAAGCCACCGGTTATCCCGCCCACGAATTCGTCCCTGAGCGCTGGGCGGAATTGGCCGCAGCGGGGCGGGCGTCGAAAGAAACCCTGCACTTCGGTTTCGGCCACGGCCCCCGCGTTTGCCCGGGCAAACACCTCGGCCAACTCGAAGTCGCTCTCGTCGTGGGCGCCTTCGTCAAAGTCTTCCAATTCAAAGCCCTCCATCCAGAAAACCCCGCCAAGGCAGGCGTCTCCACCAAACCCCTGGACGGGACGCTGGTTGAATTGGAACTACGCTGACAGATGTTAGATGACATCAGGGGTGGCCGCGATAGCTCCGCTATCGGGGCGGGCGTAGCCCGTAAGAGGCCGCAATTACCGCGAACATCTTGCTGTTAGAAGCTACCGAAGAAACCATGGCCCGTCGAATTGCGGCTTCCTGTGCCTGACGGCACACCGATTGCTGCGCAATCGCTGCCACCCTTTGGTTGTTCGAGCGATTAGCTAAACCGTCCCGCCACCTCCACCAACGTCCGCACCATCACCCCCGTCGCACCCCCCTCTTGGTGAGGTTGGTTTTTGTCCGAAAACGCCGGGCCGGCGATGTCCAGATGGACCCATTTGGTGTCCCCCACAAACTGCTCTAAAAACTTAGCGGCCGTGATCGCGCCGCCCCATTTGCCGCCGACGTTTTTGATGTCCGCCACGTCGCTTTTGATCAATTCGTCATACAGCTCGTACATCGGCATCTGCCACAACAATTCTCCGCGGTCTCGCGAAGCGGCCAGAACGGTGTCGCACCATGGTTGATCATTCGTAAACGCTCCGACAACATCGTTGCCCAGCGCCACCATGCAGGCGCCGGTGAGCGTGGCCAGATCGATGATGCAATCCGCCTTCTGATCGACGGCATAACTCAGCACGTCGGCCAGAACCAAACGGCCTTCGGCGTCGGTGTTGTGCACTTCGATCGTCACACCATTGCGAGCGGTGAGTACGTCGCCCAACTTGTATGACGATCCGTTGACCATGTTTTCGGTCAGTCCCATCAACGCGACGACGTTTACGGGAAGTTCCAATCGCGCAATCGCAATCATCGCTCCCAACACCGTCGCGGCGCCGGCCATGTCCATTTTCATATCCAACATGCCGGCGCTCGGCTTGAGGGACAGTCCCCCACTATCAAACGTGACCCCCTTGCCGCACAAGTACAACGTTGGAGCGTCCTCCGCACTGCCGTTGTGTTTGAGACTCACCATTCGCGGTGGTTGATCGCTACCACGGGCGACGCCGAGTAGGGCTTCCATTTTCTCTTCACGCAAACGGTCCTCGTCAAAGATTTCGCAGCCCAGTCCGTATTGATTTGCCAAGCCTTCAGCAACGGCGGCAAAGCTGATTGGATTGATGTCCTGTGCCGGGCGATTCACCAGGTCACGTGTGAGGTTGACCGCTTCGCCAAAAATCTGTCCGCGATCAATTGCCGATTGCAGCTCCGTTTCGTCATCCGCCGGAGCAATGACGACGGTCGCGTTTTCGAACGCGAAACGTTTTGGCTCCCGATGATAAATCCCCTGCCCCATACAGCCGATTTCCAATGCGGCAACCGCCGTTTCCAATTGGTCAGCCTGCGAACAACCGTCGCGCGACAAATCCGGCAGCGCGATGGCAATCGTCGTCGTTTCCTTCGAAGAGACCAGCCGTGCTGCGGTCATTACCGCTTTGTGCAACGACGCGCGCGTGATTTCCTCCGGTTTTCCGACCCCCAGCAGTAGGACACGCTTGGCGGCGATATTCGCCGCATCCAGCAACGCCACGGTTTCAGCGTTTTCCCCAGTCAGATCCTTCGCCTCTCGGACCCGAGAAATCGATCCTCCCAGTGATTCGTCCAGTGCCGACACGGTCGCCGGAAATCCGTCCGCTGCGGGGATTCCCACAATGAGCCAATCCGCTGGTACAGAATCATAATTTTGCGTGACCAATTGAAAATTCATGGCAGATTCGTCCTTGGTTATCTTCGAGTGTGCAAGATGGGATTTTCGGGAGCCGTCAATTCGAGCGAATCGATTGTCGAAAAGCAAGGGCGGTCGGCGGACGATTCTGTCGTCCGCTGCGGTGGCGATTCCGCGGAGCCGCGGTTAAACTATATGTCTCCCGCCCCTTTTGCTTCGCCGACTCCAACAATGTCATCTGCCGGCGCATTCCTCGCACGAAGGCCACAAGGAAATCTGTCTTTATGAACACCCGGACTTGCCACTTGCCGTTAATTGCTTCCCTCGTCCTGCTCGCGTTAGCTTCAGCCCCGCTGTCTGTCTTCTCGGCTGACGACGAGGAAAAACCACTCGCCGACCGCCTGCCCCGTATCCCAGCCACCGAATCGGATAAGGCTTTAGACACGTTTGAGGTCCAACGCGGCTTCTCGCTGGAAACAGTCGCCCACGAACCAAACGTTGCCGACCCCGTCAGCGCTTGTTTCGATGAAAACGGACGCATGTTCGTCGCTGAAATGCATGGTTATCCCTACTCGCAGGAACCGACCAAACTGAATCCTAAAGGGGGCGGCAAACAGGATGCAGGCATCGTGCGGATGTTGGAAGACACCAATGGCGACGGCATCTATGACCGCAGTGTGGTTTTTGCTGACAAGATCAGTTGGTGCACGTCGGTGCTGTGTTATCGCGGCGGCGTGTTTGTGATTTCACCGCCCCATATTTACTACTTCAAAGACACCAACGGCGACGACGTGGCAGATATTCGTGAAATCGTCTATTCCGGATTTGGCCGCGGCAACGTACAAGCCTTGCCCAACAATTTGAAGTGGGGCTTGGATAACAGAATCTACGGCGCCGGCGCCAGTCTGGGGGCGGAAATCACCAATCGCGGTGAGAAGATGGCCAAAATTGGCCAACAAGACTTTCGCTTCGACCCGGTCAGCGAAAAACTGGAACCGCAGTCAGGCGGCGCACAATTCGGGATGTCGTTCGACGATTGGGGCAATCGCTTTTTGGCCACCAACAGCAATCACATGATTCACGTGGTCTATCCCTATGAATATTTGGTGCGAAATCCGTATCTGCCGGTCCCCGGTGTGACGCGGAGCATCGCCAAAGAAGGGGGAGCGGCTCCGGTCTTTCGCCGCAGCCCACCCGAGCCGTGGCGGGTTGTACGGACGAAGCGGCGGATGGAAAATCCCAAGTTCGCGAAGAATGCGGGAACCGAACGTTTTGCCATTGGATTTTTCACATCGGCCACCAGCCCCACGATTTATCAAGGCAACGCCTACCCACCCGAGTATCGCGGAAACGCCTTCATTGGCGATGTCGGCGGCAATCTGGTTCATCGGAAAACTGTGGAATCCGACGGCGCAAGTTTCGTTGCCACCCGTGCCGATGAAAATGTGGAATTTATCGCCTCGACCGACAACTGGTTCCGCCCGGTCAATTTCGTCAACGCCCCGGACGGCACGTTGTATGTGCTCGATATGTATCGCGAAACCATTGAACACCCCTATTCGATCCCCGAAGACATCAAGGCGCACCTCGACCTGGAAAGCGGCCACGATCGCGGGCGGATCTATCGCCTCGTCAGCCCCGACATGCAGCGCATCAAGCCGCCCAAACTCGGAAAAGCCTCGGTCGAGGAACTGGTCAAAAACCTGGAATCGCCGAACATCTGGAACCGCGAAACAGCGCAGCGTCTCATCTGGGAACGCCAAGACAAATCGGCCGTTGCCCCGTTACGAAAACTTTTACGCGAATCCTCATCCGAATTGGGCCGCCTGCACGCGCTCTGCACGTTGGACGGCATCAAGTCACTCAAAGCCGACGATGTGCTGATTGGACTGTCTGATCCGCATGCCGGTGTCCGTCAACATGCGGTCCGCCTCTCCTCGACTGTGGCTGACAAGTCGTCGGAGGTGATGTCCCAACTCGTCGAACTGGTCGACGACCCCGACTATCGCGTCCGTCTGCAATTGGCATTCACCTTAGGAGACATCGCCCAGGAAGAAGCGGCTGAGGCGCTCGCACAAATGGCGATCCAATACTCCGACGACAAGGAAATGCGGATTGCCATCCTGTCCTCAATGACCGCCAATGCCCCCGCTGTGGCGCTGCGATTGTTGGCGAACGATAAATTCCGCAATACCGCTCGATCAGCAGAAATCTTATCGCTACTGGCCGGAATCGTGGCCTCAGGCAAAAACCCCACGGAGACGGTCAAGCTCTTAGCCGCCATCAGCACGCTTCCCGAGGATTCGCTCAACGTGCAGCGGCGGATGCTCAAAGCCATTGGCGAAGGCTTGGCTCGCAACAAATCCTCGATCGGCAAATTGCTGGCCGGCGATAAAAAACACAAAGTCCCAGACGACGTGAAACAAAGCGTCGCCGCTTTATTCACACGAGCCGGTGAAACAGCGATTGATGAGAAAGCGCCCCCGGCCAATCGCAGTGCGGCTGTCGAAATCTTGGCCTATGCCGACTTCGATACGGTGGCGGACACGCTGACTGAATTGATCACGCCGCAAACGCCGACTGCACTGCAAATCGCCGCTGTCAATGCGCTCTCCACGCAAAACGACGCGCAAGTCGCCGGTGTCTTACTCGAGGGTTGGCGCGGTTATTTCCCCGCAGTCAGAGCCGCCGTGATCGAAGCCTTGATTCGCAGCGACGACCGGACTCAGCAACTGCTCGTTGCGATGGGAGATGGTGAAGTCACCTCGGCCGAGTTACCGCGCGATAAAAAACAGTTACTGCTGAACCATCAAAACGACAAGATTCGCGCCGCTGCTCGCAAATTGTTTGGCGGCGAAGTCTCCGGAGATCGTGGTAAGGTCGTCGCTGAGTATCAAGCAGCACTTGAATTGGAAGGCAATGCCGAGCGCGGCAAAAAAGTCTTCGAGAAGACCTGCTCCGTCTGCCATAAGGTAGGTGAACTTGGCGTGCAAGTGGGACCCGATTTGGCCTCTACGCAAAATAAAACGCCACAAGATCTACTGGTCAATATCCTGGACCCCAACCGCGAAGCCTTGCCGCAATACACGACCTATAGCGTGGTGACCTCGGCGGGCAAAACCCTCTCGGGCATCGTCACCGGCGAAAGCGCCAACAGCATCACCCTGCTCCGTGCCGAAGGCAAACAGGACGTCGTGCTGCGGGCGGAAATTGATGTCTTAGCGTCGAATGGCGTCTCGCTGATGCCCGAAGGCCTCGAAAAAGACATTCCGCCCCAAGCGATGGCGGATCTGTTGGCGTTCATACGTCAGATTAAACCCGCCAAAGCCAAATAACGGCGGCGCACTTTTTTTCGCGACCAATTGCCGCCGCTGCGCGCTTTGATTATTGTCAGAACAGAATGCTCAAGCGCGAACCGCGCTAATGCGTACCTGCACACCATTTTCCAAATGTACACTTGGGAGAAGATACCGATGTTGAAAGCCGTGAGTTTGACTGCTGTTGCCGTTATGTGCCTGTTGCTCGTGGTCCCGATGGACTCCGGCGCCGCTGAAAAGGCGGACGAGCAAGGCTGGATTAGCCTGTTCAATGGAAAAGACTTTACCGGTTGGCGGATCAGTGAAGATGGAGACTGGAAAGTCGAAGACGGCGTGATCGTCGGCGGCGGCAATCGTTCGCACGTCTTCAGCGACAAGAAATTCAAGGATTTTGAATTCAAGACCGAATGCCAACTCGAGCCGGGCAGTAACTCGGGTGTCTATTTCCACTCCGATTACGTCGAAACCTGGCCGGTGGTGGGCTTGGAAGTCCAACTCAACAACACACACGGCGACCCGCGTAAAACCGGCAGCCTGTGGGGCGTGACCCATGCTTTCGAATCAGCCGCTAAAGACAACGAATGGTTCGAACTGCACGTCAAAGTTGTCGGCAATCACGTGCAAACATTCGTCAATGGAAAAATGATCATCGACTACATTCAGCCCAATGGAGTCACCGACGATCGCCGCGTCCGCGAAGAAGGGGGCAGTTTCGCCCTGCAGGCGCACGATCCGAAAAGCGTGATGAAGTTCCGCAACATCCGCGTGAAGCCGTTGGATAGCAAAAAATCGAAAGATAAATAATCATCGTGAAACGATGAAAATGGCACAAGCTAAACAGCCCTCGGACACACCCCGAGGGCTGTTTTCGTTTCCCAACCAATAGACTGCACAAAAATACGACATGCTGGTCATTCACATTTTGTTGGATACCGCGCACGCTCAATCGGTCTGCCGGGCGAAAAAATTAGACTTGCCATTTCCAGAAACCAGCGAATCCCAGTACAGTGCATACCGTCGACTCGGCGACTGTGCGTTGGTCACTTGCACCGACAGTTTTGGGAAAAAACACCATGCATCCGCTCTGCAGCTCAAGGATCATGACAACCGTACTGCTCACGCTGTTGTCATACGCAATCACTTCTCCTGCCAGTGGTGAACCACCACAGCGTTGGCAGCCGGGCGATCCGGCTCAGGTATTACCGGGACTCATTCCTGCTCCGGCTGAAATTCCCGGCATCGGACGCTGGCAGGCGATGCCGTTGCCAATCCGCAGCTATGTCAAATCAATCAAGTTCAGCCCTAACGGCAAATCGTTCGCATTCGGAGATGGGCATTATGTGCGGATTCATGACACAAACTCCATGCAACTGACCGGCGTGCTTGTCGGTCATACCGGCAACGTCACCTCGCTCGACTGGAGTCCCGATGGCCAGTGGTTAGCCTCTGCTGCTACTGACAACACCATCCGACTGTGGCAGGCCGACGGTGTTCCTGGACCGGTTTTGGAGGGACATACCGACACGGTTACCGGTGTCGCCTGGCAGCCGCAGGGCACGCTGCTCGCATCAACTTCGCTCGATGGCACCATTCGCTTTTGGCAACCCGATGGGAGTCCGGGACAGATCATTCGCGGGCACGAATCCCCCGTGCGCATGCTGGATTGGCATCCCGGCGGAAAACAACTCGCCGCCGGCGATGAGAATCAACAGGTCCGCATCTGGACTGTCGACGGACAACCGGGACCGGTCCTCAATGGCCACGTCGGCCCAATCACCGCCGTGCGATATAGCCCCGATGGCAATTGGCTCGCGTCAGGAAGTTCCGGCGTGGTTGCGGGTGAAGAGCCGCAAACCGTCGCACCAGCCGTCCGATTGTGGACCCCCGATGGAAAAGCGGGACCGGTCATGCAGGGGCATTCCCGGAAAATCAATGCCCTGGCCTGGAGCCCCGATAGTCAGCAGTTGGTCAGCGCCGCCGAAGACCGATCGGCCTTGATCTGGAATCTTGACGGAACACGAACGGGACGCGTCGAAGAAGAGGACGAAACCACGAATTTAATCTTTGCCATCGACTGGCATCCGGTGCATAACTATTTCATCGTCGGCGGCCGGTGTGTTGTCCGTTATCTCACGCTCAACGGTCAAATCGGCCCGAGTAAATTGATCCGCCCGCGCGGCTCGAAACTGATGTTCGTCGATTGGAATCCCCAGGAGGATAAAATCGCTGTCGCCGGCCGCGACGGAACAATCGACATCTGGTCATCCGATTTCGAAGTCCGCCAAACGATCGAAGCCTTTCGAACCCCCGTCACTTGCGTTCGTTGGAGTCCCGATGGCAAACAATTGGCCTCCATCGCCTATCATGCGTTAAAAGTCTGGAATACTTCCGGAGAAAACATTCTCGGATTCCCGTTGAAAGGATCGGTCAGCCGCGACTTGGCTTGGACGGCCGACGGGCAACATTTGGCCGCGGTCACGAGCAGCGGCGGACAGGTCTTTCTCTTCGATGAAGAGGAGGAAATCCAAAACTTCACGCTGCACAACGCCCAAATCCATGGCGTGAGTTTCAGTCCGGACGCCACGCAATTGGTCACCGTCGGCGGCGATAGTTACCTCCGCTTGCACGAACTCAAAGACAACGCGAAGGGACGTTCTCCTGGAGCGGTACTCAAAGTTCCCGATGGCGATGTCGATGCGGTACAATTCAGCCCCGACGGCAAATGGATCGCCTCAGGACACGCCACCACGGCACGATTGTGGCACCCCGATGGAACAGCCGGACCGGTCATCCCCGGGTTTACCGCCGCGGTGTTGCGACTCGATTGGCGCCCCGATGGCCGGGCCTTTGCCACCGCCAGTTGGGATACGAGCGTCAAAATCTGGAAAACCGACGGCAGCCTGCTTCACGAATTGCCACCACATTCCGCCCCCTGCTGGGGTATCTCTTTCAGCCCCGACGGCAAAAAAGTGGTCACCTGCGGTTGGGACGGAATTCTGCGCGTGATCGATATCGAATCGGGTGCCGTGCTCGCCGTCGCGGTCTATGTCGCCGACACGAAAACGATGGAAGCCCCCCACGATGAACGCCGCCAATCACCACTCAGTTTTAACCGCGCCGGCCAATTGCTTTCCGGTGATCGAAGCATTCTAGAATCCCGCATGGTCTACCTCGTCCAGCAACCCTCCGGGGCGATGAAGATTCTTAAGCCTTCGGAATTCTTCAGTCAGGCCCCGGGAGCAGATTTGACATCAGCCACAGCGAATCCATAAACGAATTCACGCAACGGAATGAGTTGCCAAGAAGACAACGTTATGACTTCACAAAGGAAAATCGCATGAAATCGCTAAGTCGCTCGTGGTTCTTCGCCATCACCGTACTCACGTTGCTATCCCCGTTGGGAAGTCGCATCGCTTCCGCTGCAGATGCGGCCGACTGGCAACCCGGTGATCCAGCCAAGGGACTTCCCGGTTTAATTCCCGCTCCTGCTGAAATCCCTGGGCTGGGACGTTGGCAGATGATGCCGTTGCCGCTGCGGGGATATATCGAGATGGTCGCCTTCAGCCCCGACGGAAAATCGATCGCATTCGCCGACGGCGGGTACGTGCGGATTCATAACACCTTCTCCATGAAATTAACCGGGGCTCTGCTCGGGCATAACGGCAATGTACGAGATATTGACTGGAGCCCTGACGGCAAATGGATTGCCACAGCTGGTGAAGATTCCACAGTACGCATCTGGAAATCAACCGGCGAGCCGGGACCGATTCTCAAGGGGCACACCGCGGCCGTGCGAGCTGTTGCCTGGAATTCCGACAGTCAATCACTCGCTTCCGCGGGGCTGGATGGAACCATTCGCTTTTGGCAGACCGACGGCACGCCGGGCATCGTGATTGATGGTCACAACGCGCCAGTGCATACGTTGGACTTCAGCCCCGATGGCAAAACCTTAGCGGCCGGTGATGAGAACCATCTGGTCCGACTGTGGAACGTCGATGGTACAGCCGGACCTGTTTTAAAAGGACACTTGGGAGCGATTACCGAAGTGGAATGGAGCCGCGACGGTGCTTGGTTGGCCACCTGCGATACAGGGCGCGTTCCCGTGTTGCTGGGGCAAGCGCAAGAACCGACCATCCGGCTGTGGACACCCGATGGTAAACCCGGTCCCGTGTTAAGCGGACATTCACGTTCCATCAATGCCATCACTTGGAATCCTGATAGCAAAAAACTGGTCACAGCTGGCGAGGACCGCCAGGTGATTGTCTGGGATACCGATGGCAATCAACTCGAAGTCGTGGACCAGGGACGCAAGGATCGAAACGATGTCTTCGCGCTCGACTGGCATCCTGACAAACCGTTCTTTGCCGCTGGCGGAAGATTCTCCGTTCGATATTTTTCGCCAAACGGCCCATTCGGCCCGACCAAGTTAATCCGCTTGCCGGGGACCAAGCTGGAATGCATCGACTGGAGCCCGCAAGACGAGACGTTGGCCGTTGCCAGCCGCGATGGCACGGTCCGCATCTGGTCCAACGGCCTGCGGTCAGAAACAATCATTGTAGCGCATAATCGGCCGACGAATTACGTTCGTTTTCATCCCGACGGAAAACGACTGGCAACTGTCAGCTTCGATGAATCCTTACGTGAGTGGGACACAGCCGGCAACCTGCTTCAAACGCATGCGGTGAAAGGCTTTATTGGACGATGTATCTCCTGGTCCCAGGACGGTGATTTATTGGCCGCCTGTTACCGTTTCAACAAAGGGAATTGCGCCGTTTTTCGCGACGGAAAAGATCAGGAAAGCTTCGTCATGCACAATGGCCAGCCGCTTTCGCTTGATTTCAATCCCCAGGGCACACAAATTGTCAGCGGAGGCGGCGATGGAAAAATCCTGCTCACGCGACTGACCACTGACGATACGCAACGGCAGACGCTTGCAGAGCTAACCGCCGACGACGGCGATGTCGACTCGGTTGCCTGGAGCCCCGATGGAAAATGGATCGCTTCGGGACACGATTCGTCCGTGCGGCTATGGCATCCCGACGGACAGGCTGGACCGGTCATGAGTGGCTTCGAAGCTGCCGTCATGCGGTTGGATTGGAGCCCGGACAGCAAAATGCTCGCCACAGGCAGTTGGGACACGACCGTTCAACTTTGGAATGTGAACGGCGAAATGATCCGCAAACTCCCCGGACATGCGGCCCCCTGTTGGGGCGTGTCGTTCAGCCCCGATGCCTCCCAATTGGCGACATGCGGTTGGGACGGCGTGATGCGTCTCTTGGATACCAAAACCGGAGAGATTCAAGCACTGGCCATCTTTGTGGCGGATACGGAAGTGATTGAAAACGACATCAACGAACGCCGCCAAGCCGCCGTCAGCTTCAATCGCGCCGGGCAAGTCCTGTCAGGGGACCCCCAGATTCTCGACGCCCGATTCGTCTACCTCGTCGAACAACCCTCCGGCGCAATGAAAATTCTTAAGCCCTCGGAATTCTTCAGTCAGGCCCCGGGAGCAGATTTGAAAACGACCGGAAACGATGAGTAAAACCTTGCCTGTTAGTCAGGGAAATGTAAATCAATGCGACGCCTCACACCTGCAATTCTGATGATTGCTCTCGCTGGATGCGGTATTGAGGATTCTAATCCGGAGGACAGCAGTTACACCGGCGAAGAAGCGAAATCGCACTTGTCACTTTGCGATCCGGAACATCTCCCCGAATCAATGACTGACCTCTGGGTCTACGATGGTGGTAGTTTCGGTGGCATGATTTATTACGTGTCGTTTCAATGCGAAACGCTCGAGGATTGCTGGGCGGCTGTCCGTGAATTCCGTGCACCAGAGGCAACCGAATTCGCCAATCGCATTCAAACCAAATTCGCGGTGAATCAGCATGGTCCAAGTTTCTACTTCAAGAACCTACAACATCCACACTGGGATGTCTCGCAAATAAAAAATGGCGTCTCCTATGAAACGGATCGGAGTGATGAGCATATGGATTTCTGGGCCATTGATCTGGACCGGCTGCGCGTATACTTTCATCATGAGTCCGGAGGCTTCCCCGATGACCCGCCATCAGTCCGCCACGGCAGGTGAGCTACGATGAGAGATCAGCACACGGTGCTTTGAAGCCATAGGTTTGGATTTTCAGCGTATTTCACCGCAATGTTTCTCAACCGAAAAAATTCCGATAGAACTGCGTCTAACTTGTTGTAACTAGATATCTCCCTGCCGTTGAATTCCGAACCGTTGGAAACACCCCGACATGTCCGATTCCCATCTCTGCACCATCGCCCAGCATGGCGTCGCCTGGCTCACCATGAACCGCCCCGAGAAGCGGAATGCCCTCACACGGACATTACTGGCGGAGTTGTTGGTCGATGTCCGCAAATTAGCGGCGAATTCTGATGTGCGGGTGATCGTCTTGAACTCAACCGGCCCGGTGTTTTGCGCCGGGATGGATTTGGCCGAAATGCAGGAGGTCGCTCAAAGTCCCGACGCGGAAGATTTTTGGCAGCAAGACGCACAACTTTTTTGCGACCTGCTCACTGCCCTGTTCACCGCCCCCAAGCCGGTGATCGCCATGCTGCAAGGTCCAGTCCTTGCCGGCGGCGTTGGATTAGTTCTCGCCTGCGATCTGGTGCTGGCCGCCGACACCGCCTTTTTCTCGCTCCCCGAACCGCGGCGCGGCATTGTCGCCTCGATCGTCACCCCGCTCTTGGCCTATCGCGCTACCGCCGGTGGCGCCTCGTCGTTACTCCTTTCCGGGGAACGCATCGCTGCCACCCGCGCCCGAGAATGCGGCCTCTGCCACGATGTCGTCTCAGCCGAAGAGCTGAGCGGACGCCTGGAAGAACTGATCGCCGCACTGCTGACCAATTCACCGCAAGCCCTGGCCGAAACCAAACGCCAGTTGATGGTCACCGCCGGCGCCAACGTCGTTCAACAACTCGAAGCGGCCGTCGATGCCTCCGCAGCAGCACGAAAAACAACCGATGCGCGCGAGGGACTCGCTGCTTTCCTAGAAAAACGATCGCCCCATTGGCAGCCGGAAGATTAACCTACCGCGTACGGCGCGACTATTTCTCCAACCCCTCAAACAAGCGGCTGCCAATACGCACCATCGTCGCCCCTTCCTCGATGGCGATTTCCAAATCGCCCGACATCCCCATCGAAAGTTCCGGCAACGCAAGTCCCTCGTGCGCAGCAATCAGTTCGTCACGCAGATTCCGCAAACCGGCAAACGTCGCGCGGGCTTCACCAGGATCACGCGATTCGGGCGCCATCGTCATCAGTCCGCTCACCTCGACATGCCGACACTCCGCAACGGCATCCCAAGACGCGCGCAACTCCTCAGGAGCAAACCCCCCCTTGGTCGCCTCGCCGCTGACATTCACCTGCAACAGCACCCGGGACGTCAGATTCAATTCTTCCGCCACACGATCGACCGCCCGCAATAGCTTCAGCGAATCAATCGAATGGATCAATCCGGCGACCGGCAATGTTTTACGAATTTTATTACGTTGCAAATGCCCGATGAAATGCCAACAAACCTCGTCGCCCAGCAACGGACTCCGCTGGATCAATTGTTGAGGCCGTGATTCCCCCAACTCGGTCACCCCCATCGCAACCAACGCCTGCACCCATTCCCATTGGGCATATTTGACCACCGCAATCAACGTCACCGATGACGATTCGCGTCCCACGCGTGCGCAGGCATCGGCAATTTGTTGCTGTACCGATTCGTAATTCCGATGAATCGTCTCAGATGTCGTTGTCATCAATGTCGTTCACTCGTTGCTGTCACTAGCATAAGTCGCGGGCGCAAGTCATCTGCTTTGGTGCCTACCGAGAAACACAGCCTCCTATGCTGCACCTCCCATCCCAGACCATACGTCGCCCGCGCCTCTGAATCAATCGAATCGGCTGTCACGTCGGTCAAGCATTTGCCAAAGACCGACGATTTTGTTAATGGTCTAAACCCGGCTACCGTTTATGCAATGTACTTCATGATGCACCACTTTACTCTGTTTGATTTCAACGAGGATTCGATGAGTTCCACAACTTGGTTGACACGATGCAGCCTCTTCGCTGCATCTCTGGTGATTTTCTCGCAGTCCGTGACCGCGGCAGAACCGAAACCCGAATTGTTGTGGCCTGATGGTGCTCCCGGTGCGGTGGGCGACGAACCGCTCGACAAACCGACGATCACTATCTTTCCTGCCCCAGCGGACATCGCCAACGGCGCTGCCGTGGTGGTTTGTCCCGGTGGAGGATATGGGGGATTGGCGGCTGGCTACGAAGGGGACGACGTTGCACGTTGGCTCAATACGCTGGGTGTGACCGGCGTCGTCTTACGTTATCGACTCGGGCCACGCTATCACCACCCTGCCCCGCTGCAGGACGCCCAACGCGCAATTCGCACCATCCGTGCGCGGGCCAAGTCCCTAGGCATCGACCCCGAGCGGATTGGGATTCTCGGCTTTTCCGCCGGTGGCCATCTGACCTCCACAGCCGCCACGCATTTTGACAACGGCGAAGGCAAATCGGCTGACCCAATTCAACGCGAGAGCAGCCGGCCCGATTTTGCCATCCTTTGCTATCCGGTGATTTCCATGACCGATGAAGCAATGACACACAAGGGTTCGCGGAGAAATCTTTTAGGCGACAAACCCTCAGCAGAGTTGATGAATTCGGTCTCCAGTGAGAAGCAAGTCACGGAAAATACTCCCCCCTGCTTTTTGTGGCACACAACCGGCGACAAAGGCGTGCCCTCTGAAAATAGCATTGCGTTTTATTTGGCATGCAAAGAAAAAGGGGTGCCGGTGGAGATACACATCTTCGAAAAAGGACGTCACGGCTTGGGGTTGGGCAAACCGGACGAGGCCGTTTCAGCTTGGCCTCCCTTGTGTGCGACATGGTTGAAGGAACGCGGCCTTTTGAACAAAAAGTAAAGCGGCCTTGGTAATGATGGCGGTAGATTGCGACAGTTGCGTGAAGCAGGTCACAGTGATTTCAAGTCTGCGTGACTATGATGCATGCAGACGACAGTCGGGACTGCGCAAAGGTCACGTTCAATGGTAGTGCGAAGGGAGTCTGGGAAATGCAAAAGTCTGACCGACTTGTGTTGGTCTTAATGGTGGGTGGCGTGCTGGTCATGTTGTTGTGGATGATACGCGCCGCGAATCTGTTCCCCTCCTCAGACTCGCCCCAACCCGGGTTTGGCCTCGCTCCGGGAGCCCCGGCCCCGGCCATCAAGGCCGTCGGTTGGATCAACGGTGAAGCCCCGACTGCGGAATCACTCGAAGGTAAAGTGGTTGTTGTGGATGCTTGGGCGTATTGGTGCGGCTACTGCATGCAGGACGCACCGGAATTGATCGCACTCTACAAAACCTATGAGGGGCAAGAAGACGTCGTTTTTATCGGGCTGACCGCAGAAGGTGAAGCAAACTTAAGCGACTCGCGGGAGTTTGTAAAACAGGCGGGGTATCCGTGGCCCAACGGTTACGGCGCCTACGAAACCATGCTGCAATACGGCAACAGCTACTTGCCTGCTGCGTGGGTGATCGGCCGTGATGGCAAGGTCACTTGGAACTTGGGGATGGAGCACATCGAAAGCATGAAAGAAGCGATCGACCGCGCTTTGGCGACTCCGCCCCCCAACGCTGCTCCAACCGAAGAAGAAGCTGCAGCCACCGCCGATGGCCCTAAAAACGCCGCTGACAGCGCTGATTCCAATGAATCCCCAGCCGAGTAACACTCCTATCGGTAGACAACATCCACAGGGATGGTGATAATCCTTGTTCGCTGAAAATCGGCCACCGACGCGTGTTTTTGTGGTTGTTTTGGCGAGATCAATGCCGGGCGTTTTCTTTTCAGCGGTCCGCCAATACCAAGCCATTGCCCTCGCATTCGGCGACGCAAACACGATTTGCTGCCTATCTTTTCTAAGAATCCAACAATCGAATGGCCGACTCTCTTTCTCCATCCCGCATTCAAGAATTGCGGGACCGACATTACAACGCCACCGTGGTGGACCTGCGGCTCATCCATGACGAATTGATGGTCATCCGCATCCGCCCCGACGAGCCCTTCCCGCAATTTCGCGGCGGACAATATACGGTCATCGGTCTGGGCAACTGGGAACCGCGCACTTCCGGTTCGCAAGCGGAGCAACTCAGTGAAAAAGACCTGAAAAAGGTCGTCAAGCGCGCCTACTCCATATCCTGCCCGGTCCTTGTGGATGGCAAATTGGTAGCCGCTCACGATATGGATTATCTCGAATTTTATATCGCCCTGGTCCGTGTCGCCGATCGCAAGCCACCGGCGCTGACACCGCGACTGTTCGCGCTCAACAGCGGCGATCGGTTATTTCTCGGCGGCAAAATTACCGGACATTACACGCTGGAGCAGGTCGCCGATGACGATGATGTAATCCTGCTGGCCACCGGAACCGGCGAAGCGCCGCACAACGCCATGCTCGCTGAACTGCTACAGCGCGGGCATCGCGGTAGGATCGTTAGCGCTGTCTGCGTGCGGTACCGTAGCGATTTGGCCTACATCGACACCCACAAACAGGTCGTCGCCGATCATCCCACGTATGCCTATTGTCCAATGACCACCCGGGAGCCGGAAAACCTCGACGAAGCTCACCCCAATTATGTCGGCAAGCAATACCTGCAAAAGTTCATCACGTCCGGCGAACTGGAAGACGCACTCGGCCATCCGCTGAACCCTGCCAAAACGCACGTCTTTTTGTGCGGCAATCCGGCGATGATCGGCATCCCTGAAATCAACGACGGTCAACGCGTTTATCCGCAGCCGACCGGTGTGATCGAAATTCTTGAACAGCGCGGCTTCCAAGCCGACGAAACCGGCGCGCCGGGCAATATACATTTTGAGAAATACTGGTAATGGGTTATACGGATTTCGATTTTCTAGTTTAGGATTTCCCACGCAACCCCCTTCCCCGACGAAAGGTCCCCTCCCCTCATGGGTGAAGTCTTTACCCCACTCGATCTGGTGATTTTCTTTGTGGCCTTGATCGTGGTGATGGGGGTCGGCCTCTATGCCGGACGCAAGGAAGAGACCTCAGGCGATTACTATCTCGCCGGTCGTAGCGTCCGCTGGTGGGGTGTCGCCGGGTCGATCTTCGGCAGCAACGTGAGCGCCAACCACATGGTCGGCATGATGGGGGTCGGCTTTACGATCGGCTTCGCTCAAAGCCACTTCGAGCTAGGCGCCATCGCCGGTTTGATGCTGCTCTGTTACGGGTTTTTGCCAGTCTATCGCAAGTTAAACCTCTACACGCTCTCCGAATATTTGGAAAAGCGCTACGACGCGCGGAGCCGTATCAGCTACGCCGTGATCATGGTGCTGATCATGGTCGTCGTCCAAATGGGACCGGGCCTCTACATTGGTGCCCGTTCGATCTGCCTCGTTCTGGGGGGCGACGCGGTGCATGAAGTCGAAGCGGAAGGCGCCGACGAGGGGCTGACGAGTATTCAGGTCAATACAAACTACTATTACGGATTCGTCATCGCGCTGTCAGTCGTCGCAGCCGCGTATACGATTCAAGGCGGACTCAAAGCGGTCATCATGACCGACGTGCTGCAATCGGTGCTGCTGTTGGCTGCGGGGCTGGTCGTCGCTTGGTTGACCTTCCACCGTTTGGGAGGCTGGGGCGCAATGATGTCGCTCGATGCCGCTCAAGATGGTGCGCAAAAAATGCACCTGTACCTCCCTTCGAACCACGCACAACTCCCCTGGACCGGTGTGCTCACCGGCCTGATGGCGATGCACTTTTTCTACTGGGGGACGAATCAGTTCATCGTACAACGCGCCCTGGGCGCGCAGTCCGATGCCGAGGCGCGATTAGGAATCGTCACCGCTGGGTTTTTGAAGCTATTGATCCCGTTTTTCAGCATCTGCGGAGGCGTGGCCGCGTTTTATCTTTTCCGTCGCGAATTGCCCGAAGAGAAGATCGACTCCGATGCGGTTTTCACCCGATTGGTGCTGTTGATCATCCCAGCCGGTTACGGCATCGTCGGACTGATCTCTGCCGGCGTGATCGGCGCGATCTTGTCCTCGGTCGATTCGATGATGAACTCTGCCGCCACCATCGTGGCGGTCGACCTCTATCAGCGTTACATCAATCCCCAGGCGACCGACCGGCAGATGATCTGGATCGGCCGCGTGGCGATTGTGGTCTTTGTCATCATTGCGGCGCTCGTTGCAATATTTATCCTCGACCCCAACTCAACGGACAATTTCTTTTTACAAATCGCCAACTATCAAAATTACTTTACTCCCGGGCTGTTGATCGCGTTTGCCATGGGCATGTTTTGGCGGCGCGGCACCGCCACGGCCGGTTTCGCGACGATTGTCGCCGGCGTGGTGTTCTCCTGGGGTGTCGAAGCGGGTTACAACCACTACGTCGGCGGCGGACTGAGCCGCGAGGCATACGAATTGGTGCTCAACCCCGACCAACTCGAGAATATGACCGAAGAAAAAGTGTTCCCCGAGGAACTAAAAGGCATGACCCACGAGCAGCGCACGGAATTCCTTGCTACCCAAGAATCACAGATGTCGACCACCGTGCGATATTTTGGACCGCAATTGAACTTCTTTCACCGCGTCGTGTTTGTTTTGGGACTCAGCGCCATCGTCTATGTCCTGGTCAGTTTTGTAACGCACCGTGATCCCGAAAAGGAACGCTACACTTGGACCGATCTGGGGGGCCATGCGCCCGAAGATTTACGCCACATTTTCCTGGCCATCCTCGCCTCCATCCTGGTCTTCGCCCTTTTAGGTACGCTGTTGTACCACGACATCCTCACCCCATTGCTCTCAGCCAGTATGGCGTTCCTTTGGACCCTTGTATTATTCGCGCGAGCGGCGGGAACTTCGATTGCCAAACGACTCGCCTCCGGTAACAAAGATGCCGGAAGGTCAGCCATAGTCCTGTGGATCACCGAAGACCGCCTCTGGGCCGGACTGCTCTGCGGCTGGGCGGTGTTTATGATGTATTACTTCAAGTGATCCCATCACCGACGGTCCGCTCAGATCAACTCAGCAATCGGCGCACCATTCGGCAGAATAGGCGTGGGGCGGCCGCCGTGGTCAGGGAAATGCGTCGTCAACGGTACGCCGAGGTGTTTGTACCATGTGGCCAACAGATCGTTGGGCCTCACCAACCGGCTGAGGACTTCGTCCCCCTTGGAATTCGTCGCCCCCACCGCTTGGCCCATCGGCATGCCGCCGCCGGAGAGAAACACTGACATCGTGCGGCCCCAATGTTCGCGACCCGGCTGGCCTTTAAAATTGCTCAACCGTGGCGTATGCGACATTTCTCCCATCACGACCAACAACACATCATCTTGCAGACCGCGGGAGTGGATATCCTCCACCAGTGCTGAGACGACTTGGTCGAGCACCGGCAGGCGGATTTTCATTTGCTCAAAAATATTCCACACCGACGCATGGTCATCCCAACTGAACGCCTTTTGTCCGGGAACCGTTGCAAAGTCAATGGAAACAATCCGCGCTCCCGCTTCGACTAATCGTCTCGCCAGCAGACAACGCTGCCCCACCGCATGCCGTCCGTAACGGTCACGCGTGCGCGGATCTTCGCGGCCGATATCAAAGGCCTCCCGAGCAGCATCGCCGGTCAGCATGGCGACCGCTTTGTGGTTGAATTCATCCACCGAATCCATCATCCCCGACGCATCGACGTCGCGGCGGTATTGGTCGAATTCTTTGAGCAAGTCGAGTCGCTGCGCGAATTGCGGTTTGGTCATCCCGGCCAACGAGGTATTCGGTACGCTGAATTTGTCGGAGTTGGGATCCGCTTTGACAACAAACGGATTGTGCGCCGTTCCAAGATACGCGCCGCCTTGATAGCGCGTAAAAGGCATGGCAACCAACGGCGGCATCCCATCGACGCGGCTCCCCAGGAGTTTGCCCGTGACGGCAAACAAGTCAGGATGATCCGGGGCATATGGAGGCTGTTCCAAGGCGTTGCCTGGATAGCCCGATAACATCGTATGCGTGCTATTCACATGCCCCGGGCTGTCGTGACTGATCGAGCGGACGAGAGCGAACTTGTCGCCCAGCCCGGCCAATTTCGGCAGGTGCTCGCTGATTTCTAAACCAGGAACGTTCGTCGCAATCGGATCGAACTCTCCCCGAAATTCCGCTGGCGCTTGCGGTTTGAGGTCGAACGTCTCCATGTGACTCGGACCGCCCCACAGCCACAGCAAAATGATCGACTTGCCGCCCGTTGCGGATTGCCCAGCTGAAGCGGCCAAACTTTCGGCGCGTAACAAATCCGCCAACCCTAAAGCGGACCATCCCACCAATCCGGAGCGCAAAAATGTCCTGCGACGCATTGTGCCGATACAAGAAGTAGGTGGCTGTGGGGAGTGCGTCATCTCAAAAGGGCCAGTGAGGTTATTTGTAAGCCGGTATTAGGAAACAGGTGGTCGATACCTTATTGAACATCTGCGAAAAATAGTCTTCGGCATAAACAACAACCGCCGGACTGTCATATCAGCAGATGTCGATCTATCTTACTTAAAACCACCCGCTTTGCCAGTCCGATTGAGCGACTTCGCCGACCAGGAGCGGTTTAATAGTTATTGCCAACATGCCAGGCGAGCCTCGATGCCTGCCCACCCCGAGTTTCCAGTCCCACCCTGGGCTTCTCACCACCTGTCAGATCATGTAAAAGCAAAAACGCAATAGGCCGATTGGGCTGGGTTTTTGAGCGAAAACAGAAAGTGAAGCCGATGTTCCGGATGACCGTGCGCTGCTTGTTGTTAGTCGTGATTTGCGGAGTGTTTACCACGCCGTCGAACGCTGCCGATGCGTATTCGCTTGTCGAAGACTATACGAATCCCCGCGAATTCGCTGTGACGGTCGAAATGAAAGTCACCGGCAAGATGCAAGCTTCCGCCGGTGATAAAAAAACGGCGATCAACATGAAGCTGAACGCCAATGCGGAACTCGATTACGATGAGCGGCGCTTACCCCCTGCCGGACGGGATTCCCGGGCACTGCGCTGCGTGCGGTATTATCGATCCGCGCATGCCAACATCCAAGTCGACGGTCAAACCACCTTGCCCAGGCTGCGACAAAAAAACAAATTGATCGTCGCCGAAGGACAACCCAACGGAGTGCGGTACCACAGCCCGGAGCGTCCCCTGTACTTCACCGAATTGCAATTACTGGGTGCTCCCGGAGACAGCCTGGCCGTTCTGGCCCTGTTGCCTAGCCGCGATGTGGAAATCGGGGAATCATGGAAGCTCGAGGATTGGACGGCTCAATTCTTTACGTCGCTGGAAGCTGTCGAAAAGGGGGGGATCGAGTGTACGGCCAAATCGTTGGAGAACGATTTGTTGCAGGTCCATTTCGCCGGCGAGTTGACCGGCGCCATCTATGGCGCCTTTACGACTGTCACGGTCGACGGTGATTTCTGGTTTGATGTGAAGAATCACTATGTGACAAAAATGGAACTCAAACAATCCGAAAAACGGACCATCGGCGTGGTCTCGCAAGGTTTGGATGTCGAAGCTCAAGTCACCATGAACCGCACCCTCAAATCGGGTGAAAAATCGTTGTCGGACGAATCGCTGGCCGGCGTTCCCTTGGAACCGAATCCGGCGAATTTGCTGATCGCCTTCGATTCCAATGCCTGGAACGTCCGCTTTTTCCACGATCGTTTGTGGCACCTCTACAAACACGAACGGGACGCCGCTGCTTTTCGACTGGTCGATCACGGCAGTTTCCTCGCCCAATGCAAGATCGCCCCGCTCAAATCAGCAAAGCCGGGCAAACACCTTTCCGAAGATCGATTTCTCAAAGACATTCAAACGACCTTGGGAGACCAGTTCCACGGCGTCACGTCGGTCGAGCAGGTCAAAGGCAAAGCGGTCGATGGTGAAGAGGGACGTTACATCTATCGCGTCGAGACCTTCGGAAAAATCGGCGACCATGAAGTGACCTGGATCCACTACCTGATTGCAGCGCCGGATGGACGTCAAATCGCGTTGATTTTCACGGTGGGCAAAGACGTTCAAGAAAAATTCGAAGGCCGCGATCTCCAACTCGCCACCAGCGTCGAATTCCTGCCCGTTGCCAATTCGGCTCAACAAGCGGCTGAACCGACACAAGCTGATCGGACCAAATGACCGCTGGACGTTAAAACCGTCACAATCGGTGATTTTGTGACCCGATCTGTTGTGAAAAGACAACACTGACCGTCCCCGCAAGCCGCCTGCGGGCTACGTTTTTGGTGTAACGGGCCACCTTGCTACACCTACTGAGATGCGGTCGTGGGTGCGCCTTCACCACAGCGATTTTCATAACGGTCAAATGCAATGAATGCTTCAATTTCAAGCGAACTGGGAAACATCAGTTCCTCGTTTTGGATCATGGTGTTGTTGGCTGTTGCAATTGCCGCAGGAACGGGATTCGCAGCCGGAATCTTCTATGCGCGTTGGAGCGACAAACGCTCATTCTCAAAAGCGCGGGCCGGTGTGGCTCAACTCTTTCAAACCGTGATCTCCACCATCGATACCGCGCAAGAGGTTTGTCGCCTGTTGGAAAAATGTCCCGGGACGTTTCTAAAGCCCAATCAAACCGAGCAATTGGTCCAGAAACGCAACGGCTTATTAGAGGCGATTTCCGGTTTGGTGCGACGTCACGATCCCAGCTACGATGCGACCCCCTCACCGGTTGTGGCCCCTTCCCCTGAGCCGACGCCGTTTAACGTCGAGTGGACGATTGAACCGACTGACCCGGCAACCGGATTACCGGGACGGCAGGCATTCGACGAGAACCTCGCACTGTTGATGAACGCCGGGCAAGAGAGTGAACGGACAAGCGGTCTGCTATTGATTAAGATCGACAAGTTCGAAAATCTCCGGAGCCGCCTCGGTGTGGGAGACAGCGACAAGCTTGTCAAAAAAATGATGGCCGTCGTCTGCCGATCCGTCCGCGATGAGGATTTGGTCTGCCGCTATTCCGCTGACATGCTGGCCATCTTGATGCCTGACACCGATCCTGAAACCGGACGGTCAGTCGCCGGAGCCGCCCGAGATTCCATTCGCGCGTATCATTTTCGCGTTGAGGAGCATGGTCCGGAGATCTTTGTAACAGCCAGTTTTGGCTACACCGCTTGCCGCCCGCTGGATAATCCCGATCTCGCCGTCAATCGCGGTGCGGATGCATTGTCTAAGTCACAGCAGCGCGGACGCAATCAACTGCATGCGCATGATGGTCAATCGATCAAACATTGCCTCGCCGGCTGAGCCTTCCCGCTCCGATCGAATACACCAGAGAAACGCTCTTCTCTGGTGAAAAAGTCATTCCTGGGCCAGATTTTCCTTCCGCCACCGCTGCCATTTGTCGCGTGGTGATTGTCGACCGTTGAGTCGAATTCATGAAATCCGACCCAACAGCGGCACGACGTTGACCGTAAGCTATTTGAGCCGACTATATTAGGCTTTTTCCGCAACGGGCGGATGGTCAACTGCATCTTGCCTCGTTTTAGGATATCGCATAGGATCGATAAGTTCCCTAAGCCAAAAGCCTAAGGATCACTCGCGCGGGACGGTTTGACCGGCCCGAGAAACCCCGATTGGGCCAAATTCCGGGGTGGACCGTGGGACCAGTCGCCGAAATCAGACCTATTCATTCATCGCCACGGACAAATTGTGTGATGCCCATGAACTTAAAATCGCCATATCGCGTTGTAATCAAATTCTCGCTGGCTGTCGCCTTACTGGTCGCCACGGCTTATGGGGCGTCTCGCCTCAAAGAAGCACCCCAAGGGCAGACGCGGGTCGCGATGCTGGTGGCGAAAATGGTCGAACGCTTTCACATCAGCCATCAGTCGATCGACGATGACGTCTCTGAGAAATTCTTGGAACGCTATCTAAAAGATCTCGATCCGCGGAAATTGTATTTCACCAAGGCCGATGTCGAACTGTTGCGCCAAAAATCCAAATCCTTGGATGACGAGATCAAAGCCGGCGATGTCAGCTTTGCATTCACAACCTACAAACTTTTCACGCATCGGCTATTGGAGCGGATTAAAAAAGCTCAAGTGCTGATCGACAGTGAGCACGATTTCAATGCCGACGAAGAAATGGTGGTCGATGCCAAAGAAACGGACTGGGCCACCGAAGCAGAACTCGACGAACGTTGGCGCAAGCAAATCAAGTATGACTTGCTGGTCCTGAAATTGGGCGACGACGCCGATGCCGACAAAGTGGCCGAGGATGCCGGCGCAGTGAAACGGGACGACGAAGATGCCCCCGCCAAAACTTTGGCAGAGGCCAAAAAACGTCTCCACAAACGTTACGCCAATATCGTCACGATGACCAAGCAGACCGAGCCGGAACAGATCTTGGAAATGTTCCTGACCGCTCTGACGACCACCTTTGATCCGCACTCAAGCTACATGTCCGCCTCGACGCTGGAAGAGTTCCAGATCGCGATGCGACTGAAGTTGCAAGGAATCGGTGCCGCACTGCGGGTGACCGACGGATACACGGTTGTTGCGGAGGTTGTCCCCGGTGGCGCTGCGGACGCGGACGGTCGCTTGAAAGAGGGAGACAAAATCATTGGTGTCGGGCAAGGTGAGGATGGCGAAATCACCGACGTCGTGGAAATGAAACTCTCCAAAGTCGTCAAAATGATTCGCGGCCCCAAAGGGACCGTGGTCCGGCTGCAAGTCAAACCGGCTGACGGCAGCGAAACGAAAATCTACGACCTGACCCGCCAAGTCATCGAACTGAAATCTTCACGCGTGACGGGTGAAATTATCGATACTGGAAAACGTATCGAAGGTCGCCGTGAAAAAATCGGCGTGATCAATATCCCCTCATTCTATCGAGACTTCGACGCTGCCCAAAATGGCGTTGCTGATGCGTCAAGTACCGCCACCGATGTCAAAAAGGTGCTGCGATCGTTCGCTTCACAAGGCGGCGTCGATGGCATCATTATTGACTTGCGAAATAACGGCGGCGGTGCATTGATCGAAGCGATCGACGTTTCCGGATTGTTCATCGATGATGGTCCCGTTGTGCAGGTCAAATCGTCAACAGGACGCGTCGAAGCACTGGACGATGAAACATCAGGTGTCGCTTACAGCGGACCATTGATGGTGATCACCAATCGTTTGTCCGCCTCCGCCTCCGAGATTTTTGCCGGTGTGATCAAAGATTACAAACGGGGAATCCTCGTCGGTGATACCACAACGCACGGTAAAGGTACGGTCCAAAGCGTACGGCCTGTTGATACGGAATTCCGGCTCAACAAATCAGAACCGACCGGCGGTGCTTTGAAAATTACGATTCAACAATTCTATCGCGTGAACGGCGATAGCACGCAAAACCGCGGCGTCACAACCGATGTGTCGCTCCCGTCGCTGATCGACCACTTCGACATCGGCGAATCATTTTTGGACAATGCCCTGGAGTTCGACCAAGTCAGTCCAGCAGACTATGCCGCGACTGCAGCGGTCAATCCTGAAATTATCTCCGCACTGAAAAAGGATAGCCAAAAACGCGTCCTAGCGGACAAGGGATTCCAACGCGATGAACGCGTCATCAGTCGCTACCTGAAACGTAAAAACCGTAAGACGGTTAGCCTCAACGAAGAAGAGATGCGGCGTGAACGCGAGGAAAGCAAAGCGGACAAGGACGAAGAAAAAGACGATACCGAGAAAAAACCGGGTGAAAATAAACCCAAGGAAATTTTCCCCGACAAACATTACAACAACGAAGTGCTGGCCATTATGCTGGACTACATCGATTTGCTGCACAAAGGCACAACCGCCAAAGCACGCTAATCTGTCCAGCAGAACTTGCTGACGCTCACCCTAAAAAAGGAGGTGGTTTCGAATTGAACCGCCTCCTTTTTCTACGCGCCGACAGGCTGCAGATTCTTTCAAAATATCTCGCGCCACTCGACGTTGTCCTCTCGACTTTCTAAGATACCGGCATGATTGCCATCGAAGCTGACAACCTGACAAAAATCTATCGCGTTTACCGTAAGCGCGAGGGCCTTTTTGCATCGGTCAAAGGGCTGTTTCACCGCGAATTCAAAGAAGTCCATGCCGTCGAAAACGTCAGTTTTCGCATCGACCAGGGTGAAATGGTCGCCTTCTTGGGCCCCAACGGCGCAGGAAAAACGACCACGCTGAAACTGCTGTCCGGGCTGATTTTTCCCACTGCTGGAACGGCTACGGTACTGGGCTATGTCCCTTGGCAACGAGATAATGCCTACCGCCGACGTTTTTCGCTGGTGATGGGCCAAAAGAACCAACTCTGGTGGGATCTGCCAGCGCAAGAGTCGTTTCAGCTGCACAAAGAAATCTATCGCATCGAACCGGACGTGTTTAAAAATCGTCTGGACGAATTGACCGATCTGTTGCAAGTCCGCGACCTCGTCGGCCAACCGGTCCGCGAACTCTCCTTGGGCGAACGGATGCGGTTAGAACTCATCGCCGCTCTACTGCACGGCCCCGACGTGCTTCTATTAGACGAACCAACCATCGGCCTCGACGTGATATCGCAGCGGAAGGTGCAAGAGTTCCTCAAATTCTATCAGGACGAGCGCAAGTTGACTGTCCTGCTTACAAGCCACTACATGAAGGATGTGGAGGCCCTGTGCAAACGAGCAGTGATCATCAACGAAGGAGTGATCAAGCACGACGGCCCGCTCGAGGAAATCGTCGATCGCTTCAGCACGCATAAGGTGATCGAACTACAATTCTCCGGCACAACCATTCCTTCCGATTTGGCCGAATTCGGCGAAGTCTTCGACGAAAAGCCGCCACGGGTCAAAATCAAAGTCCTCCGCGCAAAAATTCCCGTCGTCCTCACCACCTTGCTGTCACGGTACTCGATCGAAGACGTCAGCGTCAGCGATCGCCCCTTGGAAGAGGTGATCGCTGAAATGTTCACCGCCACGACGGATGAAAAAGAACCAGCCGCTATGCCAACCGGCTCCGCATAGCCGATTACATCGACTGTAGTTCGGGTGCCACTGGCGGCTCGTCCGCCAGTGCGATACCAAGAGCAGCTCACCAAACGAAGTACGCATCCAACCAACCGTAGGGCAGGCTCCCGCCTGCCGTGGGTTCCATGTGACGTGACTTCCATGGACGTAACGCGATCCGAGCGGCAGGCGGGAGCCTGCCCTACACTGAGCGTTTGCTAATTACACCAGTCCATTCGGCTTCGCCCAGTGTATCCGCGCGACATAAACACTCCCGTCGCTGCCATGTTTCTCCACCCCCTTGGGCTGCATCCATTCGCTGACGGTCACCCAGGTCTCGTCCGGGCTGATGTCCGTAACACCAAAATTCCCCAGCCGTGCGCCCCGCTCGGGAACCAAGACCCGCTCTGTCTCGCGAATCACCCGTAACCGCTCCGGGTCGACTTGTGCCATGAACAACGGGGCACGGTGCCGAAAGACATGGTCGTTATTCGCTCCGCGACGGGTATACACCAAAAACAATCCGTCGCTGTGCGTCACCCAATGTTGCTGCGTGTTGTAATTACCTAACGGCTGACCATCGTCGAACCGCCATTCCTGGATCGGCTCAAACTGCTGTCCGTCGTCGCTTCGCGTGATGAAGCCGCGTTTGTCGTTGCGGATCGTCAAAAAGTATTTGCCGTCAAATCGCGTCAAGGAGGGTTCGTGCAAGCCCCGCGTTTTGTCGTCGATATACAATTCCGTACCGTTCTCCAGGTACGTAAGGGTCGTGCCGTCAAAACCACACCGTGCGATGGTGACATGCGAGTTCTTGCCGGCGGGCACAAAATACAACGGCAAGAGAATTGTCCCGTCCGCCAGATCAAACCGCTGCGTACAACCGGCTCCAGCGTCGTTGAATTTTTCATCATGCGATAGGTCCATCTTCCGCCAAGTCTTCCACTGACTCTGCTTAGGGTCATACACCGCATAGGCCGTATGCCGTGGACGAGGCCGTGTGACTTTCCATTCGGGTGTGTAGACGACTGTGTGTCCGGTCCCCAGTAAGGTTTTAGTTTTAGCATGCAACTTCGGCCAAAAATCACTGAGCGCCACCGGCCGCTCCTGCCCATTGATGTCCTCGATTCGCGGGGCGAGCGTCTCCATTTCCGCAGCCGCGGTCCACGACTTGCCCAAGTCGTCGGTCTGCATTCCAAACACCCCTTTGAACACGTCGCTGCCAGACAAGTCCAACGTGTTCATCGTCATCACGACGCGCGGATCCCCTCCCCGCCCTGCTCCCCGCACAATCCCCGCACGGGGGTGACTCCAGCACCGTTTGCCATCAAACAACTTCGTCGGCACATCTCGCGTCAAACGATAATCAGGCGCCGCATCCACGGCTGCCTCGTCCGCACCGGCAACACCGCCGTAGGTCAGATAAGAAATTCCGGCACACAAAGATGTCTGCAAAAAACGTCGCCGCTCAAACATCAATCGATTCCTTGTAAACAAAGTGATCATTTTCCCGTTTAACAACGTACCAGCCCCATCCCCCCATCACAATCCCCGCATTCGCGCCTGCGTAAAAAAAATACCTCGCGCATAGACGCGAAGGCGCAAAGAAATGTGATGCAGGTCAAAACGAATGCCACCACATTTTCTGAAGTCAAAATCACATCACTTGACGCTCCACATGAATCGACATCATGAACGCCCCTTTCATTTATTACTTCTCTTTTTCTCTGCGCCTCAGCGTCTCTGCGCGAGTCTTATTTTTCCTAAAATCAAGCCTACACAACACCCCAGCATGAACAAGTTTCTCTCCAGAGTGTTGACACTCCGCGCACCGGCCTGTATTGAAAATGCAGGGCACAACTCGATTCCACTTCTGGAGAATACCCCATGCAACGTTGGCTGTTCGTTCTCATCGCCGTCTTGTCCTTTGTTTCAACGACCTGCGCTGCTGACGCCGTCGTTACCATCGACTCCCCGATGCCGCCCCCCAACTGGGCTTTGCTGGAACGCCAACTGCTACGCGCCCAAGCGGATGCGTGCGCAGAGTTTTTTGAGAAGTATTTCGACGAACGCGGGTACCTGCTCTGCGTCGAGCGCTGGGGCGGTGACGATGGGCCGGATGACGCTATTGAAAACTGCAACGGCTGGCCAATCCTGCACGCTATGGGTGCATCGGACAACGTGCTGCGGATGTACAAAAAAGCTTGGGAGGGACACCTGCGGCAATACACTGCCGCCAAAACCACCGAGGTCCCCTTCGCCCGCGACGGGATGTACTACAAGGAATTTCCCGTGATGTTCGACTGGCAACATAACGGAGAAGGCATTTCGGTTTTTAATCTGCAGGGACTTTCCGATCCCGAAGATATCGACTTCGGCCAGCGCGTGCGGCGGTTTGCCGGGTTTTATATGAACGAAGATCCCGGTGCGCCGAATTACGATCCGAAGCACAAAGTCATTCGCAGCATGATCAACGGCAGTCGTGGACCGTTGATGCGTAAAGCGACCGGATTGGATTGGGCGGGCGATCCGATCGAAGTCGAAAACCGTTTCGGATTGGGGCATGGCGAACGCAATTACGAGGAAATGGTGGCCCACTTCAAAAATTACAACGACGTCGTCGGCGACCATCCGCTCAATTTGATATCCACCACGTTGGCCCTGAATGCTTATATGCTCACCGGCGAAGAAAAATACCGCACCTGGCTGTTGGACTATGTCGATGCCTGGCTGCAACGGATGGATCAAAATGGCGGCGTGATTCCCAGCAACATCGGCCTCGACGGCACCATCGGCGGAGCCGCCGACGGCAAATGGTACGGTGGAACCTACGGCTGGGGCTTTACAGTGGTGGTCCCGCAAACCGGAAAACTAGCGGACCGCAATCGGCAGTATTGGGGCTTCGTAGGTTTTATGAACGCGTATCTGCTCACCGGCGACGACCGTTATCTACAAGCTTGGCGCAAACAGGCGGACGTGATCAATGCGCAGAAAAAAATCATCAACGGACAAGCCATGTACCCCCGCATGTACGGTGACGAGGGTTGGTACAGCTATGTGCCGCAGCCGTACGAGTACAACGCGCGGGAAATCTATTTTCTCTCCATGGATCCCGAAGATCGTCGCCGCGCTCCCCAAACCGGTTGGTTTGATTTTCTCGACGGCAAAGATCCCGACTATCCCGAAAACGCATTACGCGCCGATTTCGAAATACTGCGCCGCAAAATCGAAGGCATGCGCGACGACACAACCACTCCCGATACACGATTGGCCGACGACCCCATGCAGTTCAACCCAGCCCGCGTTCGCACCTTACTGCAACTGACACAAGGGGGATGGCTCGTCGAGCGACGCGGTGCGGCATTATTCGCGCGGCTGCGCTATTTCGATCCCATCGCCCGCCGTGCGGGACTTCCCGAAGACGTTGCGGCATTGGTCACGAAAATGACCGATGACATGACGGTCGTCACACTCGTGAATATCAACCAACAAGATTCGCGCACCGTCACCGTGCAAGCAGGCGGATACGGTGAACACCAATTCTCCTCCGTAGAACGCGCGGACGAAACCACAAACGTCGACGCCCCCACGTTCACCGTCAAACTTGCCCCCGGTGCCGGCGAGACTTTAACGCTGCACATGCAACGGCACGTCAACCGACCAACCATGTCCTTTCCTTGGAACCGCTGATATTCGACGCAGGTTTTTTACTCGTTCCCAAGCTCTACTTGGGAACGCAATTTCACGAAGCTCCGCTTCGCTGAGTGAGACGCTCGCGAACAATCCATGTCTATGTCATGAATTGGAATTAGGAACCCGAAGTAATCATCCGCTCCTAATGCAAATATAACCTCAGGGGACAGCGAACTTATGATCTTCGACATCCATAGCCACGCCTGGGCCTATCCCGATCATTTTGGCGACGATTTTCGCGAACAAGCGCAACGCCGCGCCAAACCGGGCGAGACGCTCGATTTGACGGTTCGGTACGAAGATTACCGCGCGACGGCTCCCGCAGAGGTCCGCACCGTCGTCTTCGGCGGCAAAGCCCAACTCAGTGGACTCTGGGTCGATGACCGTTACGTTGCCAATTACGCCGAACGGCACGGCGATAATGTCGTGGGGTTTGCATCGATCGACCCTACGCAACCCTCCTGGAAAACCGAAATGCACAACGGTATCGAGCAGTTGGGATTGAAGGGAATCAAACTGCTGCCGATGTACGCCGGGTTTTTCCCCGATGACAAAATACTCGATCCGCTTTGGGAGTATGCCGGCGAAAGAAAACTGCCGGTGTTGTTGCATACCGGAACGACTTTTATTGCCCAGGCCCCCTTGGAATGCACCTTGCCGCGGCATGTGGACAACGTCGCCGCTCGTTTTCCCAACGTCCCCATCGTAATGGCGCATCTCGGGCATCCTTATGAGGGGGAATGCGTTGCCGTGATTCGCAAGCATCCCAATGTCTATGCCGACATCAGCGCCCTGCACTACCGCCCTTTTCAGTTGTACCACAGTTTGATGCTGGTGCAGGAATACGGAGTGTGGGACAAAGTCCTCTTCGGAACCGACTATCCCTTCACAACGGTCAATGCCACTGTGGAGGGGCTGCGCAAATTGAACGATATGCTCGTCGGCACCGCACTGCCACGATTGGAGACTGAACAGATCGAGCAGATGATTTATCGCGATAGTTTTAGTTTGTTGGGAATCACGTGAATCCGGATTGCGGAAAATGTGGAGCGGCTTCACAATGGTCGCAGACACATTCGCCGACTTCTCATCCACGACGATCCTCAATCCACCATCCAATGACCAACTCCCACAACTATGACGATTGGCCGAGCGGCCCACTGCCGCCCGAACCGCCGATCCCCTTCCCTGACGTACATTGTCATTGGGATGCTCTACACGCCGCCCCTCGCATCGACGAAACCGCCTGGGTTGCGCCGGGCGCGGTCGTCATGGGACGCGTCCGCATGAAAGCCCGTAGTTCTGTTTGGTACAACTGCGTGCTTCGCGGCGACAATGAATACATCGAACTCGGCGAAGACACCAACGTTCAAGATGGTTCGGTGCTGCACATCGACCCCGATTACCCCTGCATCCTGGGCGATCGCGTCACCGTGGGCCATATGGCGATCGTGCACGCCTCGGTCGTGGGTGACGGCGCATTGATTGCCATCGGCGCCAAGGTCCTCAGCCGTTGCGTGATCGGCGAAGGCGCCTTGATAGCCGCCGGCGCCGTTGTGATGGAAGGCACACAAGTCCCCCCGCACACCCTGTGGGCGGGTTGTCCGGCGCGTCAAATCAAAGAACTGGACGAAAACCAACGCGCCCGCCTCGCTCGCACCTATCAACATTACGTCAACAACACCGCCATCCACCTCGCCCGCTTCGGCCGTGCGCATATCGAGGCGATCACCAAAGACGCAGGCATTTGAACTCAAGACTCAGACGTACGCACTCACTCGGGATCCAACCATGACAAAATGCAGCATCTGCGAACACGCCAATCCGCCGCTGGCCAGGGAATGCGAAAGCTGTGGGATGCAGCTTACCCTCGATAGCGACGCGGCCGCCGCCGATGGTCGAATCCAAGACCGGGTGCACCAGTTGGTGGCTGAAGGAAATAAAATCGAGGCGATCAAACTGTATCGCGAACAGACCGGCTGCGGCCTCGTCGAAGCCAAGAACGCTGTCGAAGCCCTGCTCCGCGGCGAAACCCCGCCCCCGGTCGCTCCCCGCCCGCAAATATCCTCCTCGATTGATCAAGACATCGTCGCCCTGCTGCACGAAGGTCGCAAAATCGAGGCCATCAAGCTGTATATCGATCAAGTCGGCGGCGGCCTCCGCGATGCCAAATTGGCCGTCGATACCCTGGCCCGCGAACACGGCATCGAAGCCGCCGGCAAGAGTGGCGGTTGCTTAAGCCTGCTCATCCTCGGCCTAACGCTCACCGCCACAGCCGGCTATCTGCTGACCTAACCCACTCGCCCCCTCCCGAAAAAGGGTGCCACTGGCGGCTTGCCCGCCAGTGCAAACCGCGTGACAGGCAAAAACACCGCTGAATAATGATCGACCTCAACGCCGAGAACGTCGTTTCCTACCTCAAGTCAGCCGGACACCTGGCCCCCCAGGAATCTGCGACGGCCACCGAGTTATCTGGCGGGGTCTCGAATATTGTGATGCGCATCAATCGCCCCTCTGGCGACGATTGGGTGATCAAACAATCCCGCCCACAATTGCGGACCGACGTTCCTTGGTTCAGTCGCATGGACCGGATTCACCGCGAAACTGACGTGATGCGAATCTTGGACCGCTTCTTGCCCACCGGCATCGTCCCGCAAATCGTAATCGAAGACCGCGACAATTTCTGGTTTGCCATGCAAGCCGTCGACGCCAACCACGCCGTCTGGAAACAGCAGTTGCTCGACGGACAAGTCGACCTCTCAGTCGCTGCGAAACTCGGCACCTATTTGGCTGCAATCCACCGCGAAACCTCTCAGCGTGCAGAGCTGACGGAGATGCTGCGCGATCAAACGGTGTTTAACGAGTTACGAGTCGATCCGTTTTATCGACATTTGGCAAACCAATTCGCCGACGTCCGTCCCGCGATCGAATCCATGATCGAAGAAATGGCCGCCACGCCGATCTGTCTGGTACTAGGCGATTTCAGCCCCAAGAACATTTTGATCACACCGACTGGCATTGCCCTCGTCGACTTCGAAACCGGGCATCGCGGCGATCCCGCTTTTGACCTGGGTTTCTTCCTCAGCCATTTACTGCTCAAGACCGTATTACACGCGGATCGTTTCGATGATTATGCCGACCTGACCCACGAATTTTGGAAAACATATCTCGCCGGAATCCAACCGCTGAAGGCAACCGCATTCGCACCGCACGAACTCCGCCGCCGCACATTCGCCCACCTCGCCAGTTGCATGTGGTCCAGAATCGACGCCACCAGCCCGGTCAACTACCTGCCCAACGAACGAGAAAAAAACATCGTCCGCAATTTCAGCCGCCAATTACTGCTCAGTCCCCCTGAAACCTGGGAGCAAGCGATCCAAGACCTACGCACACAAACCCATCAACCTTGAAGCCCCCCACCCTCACCGTTACGGTAAACCCCAACGTAGGATGCGTCGCGACGCAACTTTCGATGTAGGACGAACGGTCACTCCCGATGAAACAAATCGCTGCACACGCATAGACGAAAGAATTATTGCCGCGGAGTTCACAGCGCGATCATGCCGCAACCAAGTTTTAGAAAACAAAAAGCCACAGAGGCCACAGAGGCCACAGAGGCCACAGAGAACACCGAGAACACCGAGAACACCGAGAAAAGCTATAGTGAGCAGTTATCGAGGTTGAATAGATCTCTCTGTGAACTCTGTGGCCTCTGTGGCTAGTACTTGCCTCTGTGGCTAGTACTTGCCTGCGATTCTTACCGTTGGATGCCTCATCGCAACGATTCACGTAGTACAAACCAACACAGCAAAAAACCTCAAGCCTGTCTCCTCAAGCCTCAAACCCCACCCATGCCCAAAATCGAACAGATCCACGCCCGCGAAGTCTTCGACAGCCGCGGGAAACCGACCATTGAAGTGGAAATCCGTTGTGCCGACAGTCGTGCGGGGCGGGCGATCGTTCCCAGCGGCGCCAGTACGGGCCGCTTCGAAGCCTGTGAACTGCGCGATGGCGACACGAATCGCTTCGGCGGCAACGGCGTGTTGCAAGCGGTCAGCCATGTGAACCACGAAATCGCCGCCGCTTTGACCGGCATGGATGCCGCGGATCAACAATCGATCGATCGCGCGCTGTGCGACCTCGACGGAACGGAAAACAAATCGCGTCTCGGCGCCAACGCCATCTTGGGCGTTTCACTTGCCGCCGCCCATGCCGCTGCCGAGGCTCAGCAACTTCCTCTCTGGAAACATTTCGCCCAACTGTGGCAGTCCGCCGCCGATCTCGGTCAGTTCCCGCCACCGACAGCCGCTCTAGGGCAGCAGCCATTGATGCCGTTGCCCATGGTGAACATGATCTCCGGCGGACTACACGCGGGGCGTAATTTGGATTTCCAGGACTACTTGATTCTCCCCGTCGGTGCCACATCTTACCGTGAAGCACTGGAATGGATCATCACCATCTACCATCGGTTAGGCCGACTGCTCACCGAAAAGGGATACGAAGGTGTCCTGGTTGGCGACGAAGGGGGATACGGTCCCAAGTTAACATCCAACGTCCAAGCGGTCGAACTCGTGATCGAAGCCATCGAAGCCTGCGGACTCAAACCTGGCACCGACGTCGCCATCGGTCTCGACGTCGCCTCCTCGCACTTTTACGACGGCACGCACTATCGTCTCGCTGCCACCGGCGATGAGCGTCTCAACTCCGGGGACGTGATCGACTTGTTAGAAAAATGGGTCAGTGCCTATCCGATTGTCAGCATCGAAGATGGATTGGCAGAAGATGATTGGGAGGGCTGGCAGGAATTGACGCGGCGATTGGGAGATCGCGCACAACTGATTGGCGACGACCTGTTTGTCACCAACCGCCGACGATTGGAAAAAGGCTTAGAGCTTGCCGCCGGAAACAGCGTGTTGATTAAGGTCAATCAAATCGGCACCGTGTGGGAAACTTTTGAGACGCTCCGACTCGCACTGCAAAATGGCTTCTGGCCGGTCGTCTCGGCCCGCAGCGGCGAAACCGAAGATCACACCATCGCCGACCTAGCCGTCGCAACAGCCGCGGGACAAATTAAGATCGGTTCTATCGCCCGCAGTGAACGGTTGGTGAAGTACAACCAACTCTTGCGGCTGGAAGAACAAGTCGGCCACGATGCCTACCAGGGAGGCCGAATTTTCTCGGCGCTGAAATCATAAAACACGAATCAAGATAAAACTCGCCATATAATCGTGCCCAACAGGCGTTTGAAATGAAATTTTCCCGCTGCGGCATGCGTCTTAAATGGATGCATTGAGCAGTTTTGTCGATAAATTTACTAGTAGCAAACCGACCGCTTCGGCGGGTTTTACGATGGATCGATATGTAGTAACGCGGTTTGCCTAAACCTTGATGAACAGCTTTCTTATTTTTTACAAGATGCGGCGACGGTGTTTCGCTCGTCGCATAAGTCGCTTATGAAATTGCAACGGACTGCAATCCAACCTGTTCTGCAGAGCACTCTCTGCCTGATGGTCTGTCTCATCGTCTGCGGTTGCCGCTTGCCGGGACGCCACGTCGACAACAGCATGACCTCGTACGAGCACGCCACCATCTCCTATGATGTCGCTGGCTGCTGCCGCAATTTGCTAACGGGGGAAAGCGAAATCACCCCTGTGGCATACAGCACCGACCAATCAACGGATGTGGAAGACTCGGTTTGGAAATCGGCACAACTCTCGATTCAATACCCGCACCCCGATGAAGTGCCCGAGATGGCCCAAGTCAAATTGCGGCTGTCGAGTCTCGCCCCAGACGATGAAATGCCCCGCGTCTCGGGGGCCAGTCCGCTTGCCGGTGGGATTTGCAACGACGAACTGTGGGTGATGGACATTCCCAAGGTTGAGTTGGACCAATTGTTGATTCAACTCTCTAACCGCGGACAAACCGCAACCGAGCCACTCCCCGCCGCCGATGCACACCTGAACGTGATGGTCAACCAACAGGCCACCGCCAACACCTCAAGTCGCGAACCGCAATTGGACGAATTCGTCAAACGGGTCTATCAACAAGGTCGCCTGCGAGGATTTATTCCTTGTCAACAGGCGCAACAATCCGCCCCACAGGCCACGCCCCGCTTTCCGTCGCTGACGCAAACGTCGTCATTTCAACTCGACCAAAAACTGTAACAGGTCCGCCGCCTGTTCGGCCGTCATCTCTCGCAGCAGCATCTCGGGCATCAGCGACTTGTCCTGCGGCTGCAGAATCTCGATGTCCGCGCGGGAAATGCGAATCAACTCGTGTTGATTGTCCTTGAGCACCACTTCGTTCTCGGTTTTTTCCACCAACAATCCGGCATGCACCTGCCCCCGTTTGGTTTCGACGATATAGCTCACGTAATCCTTGTGGATCTCCTTCGACGGGTTGAGGATCGTATCCAAGATTTTCATCTTGTCTTTGTCCTTCGCCACATGCGTCAACTCCGGCCCCAATTCACGGCCTTCGTCGCCGATTTTGTGACAGTCGCGACACTGCACACCGGCCGCCTTGAAAAACAACTCCCGCCCTCGCTCCGCATCGCCTGTCAGAGCCAGAATTTGCTCCGGACGAACCAACGGCCCCAGACGACGCACACGCTGTTCCTCAGGGACAAACCGTTCAAACAAATCCCGCACTAATGGATTCGTGTGTGCGGCGCCGGCGGCGATGATCTCCCCGCGTAGCGGCGAAGCGGGTGGCTCCTGATCGACCAGACCCACCGCCACCATCGCTCCACTGACATTTTCGAGCAACTTCTTAATCGCCGCGGTCCGTTTGGCGACCACATCGCTGTTCAAATCCTCAGGCTGGGCACTCTGGGCAGCGGTCGTCGTATCCCCTTCGGCAGGCAATTCGGCCACCCATTGCCGAAACAATTTCAGTGCCTCTTCATCCACGACCGCCGACCCCAAAACCGGCATCCGCCCCTGCCCCAGTTTCGATAAGCGATACAAAATCACCGACCGCTCAGGCGCCCCTTTGGCGATCAACTGGCCGTCATCAATGCTGAAGTTTCCATGGTTCGGCGGGATGTTAAAAATGTTCGCCTTTTTCTCATCGCTCGTGAATTCCAATTCCATCTTCGCATTGCCGCCGCCGTCCGAAACATGGCAGTGTGAACAGTTGGCGTGCAAATAGGACCGTGCACGGGCATTCAATTCGGCCGATTCGTCATATGGGTTTGAAAGCTTAGGCAACTCCTCAATCGACTTTTTCGGCGATTCCTTAAACATGCCGATATGGTCCCAAGCACGGATTTGATTATCCGTGACTCCGCCAAAGTCGTAGTCCCGATTCATCTGCAACGTGTTCAGCCCCAGGACCCATTTGGCGGCGCGGGAATGGCAACCCATACACTCCGTGCGGGCGGCATACCGCCACGTCTGTTGCCGCACTCCCTTCGGCTCCGCCGCATCGCGAATTTGAAATTTGCGATCCATGCCGTCGCGCCCCACCAAATCGGCGTCGTCCCCAGCATCGTTCCACATATAGGTATACGCCATCCATTCCCCCTCTTGCCGCGTCAGCAACCGCGTTTCGATCGGACGCCGGCTCGCTGGATTTCCCGCTTCCATCTCCAACGACAATGTCTGCGCCGCCACCGTGTTGTTGGGAAACTCCCAACCGCGATGCCCGCCGTACGTAATCTGTTCCTCTCCCGGGACTCCTACGAATCGCTGGACGTGCGCCCCATCCACCCATGCCGGCGCATTGACCGAATAGGGCAACACCCCCGCCGCTGGGATCTGCTCAGGGACCGATGTAAACAGACCGGTCTCACTCAGTTTCCGCGGAAACTCCTCCGCTGCATGCGCCGGCGCGCCGCTCGGCACCAAGGAAAAGATTTCACCGCTCAACGCAACCAGATACAGTTCGCGATCATGATCATGTCCAAACGTCGCGACTTTATACGTCGAGTCGGACAGCCGCTGGTGGTCTTTGACCTGTTCGTCCTCATAACGAAATCCCCAGACGATGCCCGTTTCGTAATCGCAATAAATATACATGCCGTAAAACTCCGGCCGTTTCTTCGCGCGATAAACGTATCCGCCGGTGATCGAACGGCTTTCCGAGTGCGGATGCTCGACGATCGGCTTGTACAATTTGCCCGGCCCCATTTCGCGTTCCAGCATGAACGGGTGCGAACCTTCGTAGATGCTCCAGCCATAATTTCCACCGCGACGAATCAGATGGATCATTTCCCACAGATCCTGGCCCACCTCCCCGACCCACAAGTTGCCCGTCTCACGATCAAAACCCATCCGCCACACCTGACGGTGCCCGTTGGTCCACGCCTCGGGAATCGCCCCTTCAATGTCCAGAAACGGATTGTCCGGCGGGATGCTGTATTCTTTTCCCTCAGACGGATGATCCACGTCAATCCGCAGAATGCTTCCCGTGAAATCGCTCAGGTCTTGTCCGGTATTGTCGACGTCGGACCCGCTCGTCCCATCCCCTGACCCGATATACAGGTAGCCGTCGGGACCGAACGCCAAGTCGCCCCCCCCATGACCGGCCGTCGCCCATTTTACGATCAACGTCTCCGACCCGCGAACAAACTGCGGCGGGTTGGTCTTCGTCAGTTGAATCCGGTAGATGTAATTGTGTTCTGACTCCTGACCGTCCCGCTTGGTGACGTTCAAGAAAAGATAGGCGTAGCCGTTCTCCGCAAAGTTTGGATGCAGCGTCAGCCCCCAGCCACTACCACCGATCGATTTGTCGATCCACTTCATGTCAAAGATCGCAACGCTATCGGAGACATCTGGGTCATCTTCAAAGGTCAATAATTTTCCGCCAACCTCGAAGATAAAAATCCGATTGCTGTCCGGCTCAGGCACCATCGCGATCGGTTGATCGAATTTGAGGTGCGGATACTCGCGCTGCAGCTTGTAAGGCGGTGGAGGTTCGGGAGAACCTTTGACGCGTGAGGTCGTCCAGGGCACCCGCTCTGTTAGCCCAAACGGCTTTTCCGGCTCAGCAGGTTTCGATTCTGCAGATGGGGATTTTTCCGCAGCATCGTCGGCGACCGACAACGCAATCCAGCCTCCCCCAGCAACCAGAGACATCATCAAGCAGGTAACGCGCGCGAGTAGCCGCATAGATACTCCTCTCAGGAAGCCGCTTTAGTCATTCCCACGAACGTGGTTACATCAACGTTCGTGCATCCGATCTTAAGCAACCCCCTACACAAGTTCAACGCGAATCATCGCCGCTGTTTTCACGATTGCTGGTGATCAAGGGGGCAAAACGTTAATATCGTCAATGTCACCTATTCATCCCCTGCCCTGTTTCCTGATTGGCGCCCCGTCGCTATGTCCGCCGCACTGCTGTTTGACTTAACTCCCGATCAACTCACCGATTGGTGCACTGAGCACGGACACAAACCGTACCGTGCCCGTCAGATCTTTCACGGCGCGTTTGGGCGGCGGGTGATGGCATTCTCCGATATGAGCGATTTGCCCGCGAAACTACGCGAGCAATTGGCAGACAGTTTTCAGTTTTTCTCCTCCACAATAACCGCACACAACGTCGCCAGTGACGGGACCGAAAAACTGCTGCTCGCGATGCAAGATGGCAGTACGGTCGAGTGCGTTTTGATGCGCGAAGGCAAACGCCGCACCATTTGTATCAGTACGCAGGTCGGCTGCGCGATGGGCTGTGTGTTTTGTGCCAGCGGCATGCTGGGGCTCACACGCAATCTCTCCGCCGGAGAAATCACGGAGCAGATCGTCCGCTTGGATCAGCTCTTGCCAGCCGAGGAACGCATCACCAATATCGTGGTGATGGGCATTGGCGAGCCACTTGCCAATCTCGACAACCTGCTCCAAGCGCTCGATCACGTTACGGCCGATGGCGGCATGGGCATTGGTGCTCGAAGGATCACGATTTCAACAGTCGGGCTGCCCGAGAAAATCCGTCGTCTCGCCGAGTGCGGCAAAGCCTACAACCTTGCCGTCTCGTTGCATGCCCCGAACGAGGAACTTCGCAGCCAGATCATACCCGTCAACGAAGGGATCGGTTTAGCAGCGGTCCTGCGGGCCGCCGATGACTATTTCGAAAAAGTCGGCCGCCGCGTTTCGTATGAATACATCTTGCTCGGAAAACTGAATGATGCTCCGGAGCACGCGCAGCAGTTGGCGAATCTCTTGAAATCGCGATTCGCGCACGTCAACTTGATTCCCATGAATCCGGTCGCTGAGTCTTCCTTCCGCAGGCCCAGCGAACGCCGCATTCAGCGTTTCCTGGAAATCCTGCAAGAAGCCGGCGTACCGGTCACCGTTCGCAAACGCAAAGGGGCCGACATCGATGCCGCCTGCGGACAACTACGCCTCCGCAAGCACAACGACAACGCATTGGTCGACCTGAAATCATAAAGCCGCGACTCAGGCGACCAGCTTACAAGGTCGTGCTGCCAAATTCGTCTAGCTCAAAATCCTGGGCATCAAAACCGACCAACCGATTGTCGCGAAACACCAAGTAGTATGTTTGGCTCTTGCTGTCCGGCCCGTACGCGTACATTTTATCGCTGGTGTGATAGGCATTGTTATTGGTCTTGAGCAAACGGTCGTTCGGCTCAAAGCGGCCTGGCTGTCCAATCACTCCATCGACTTCGGCGCGCGTCATCCCGTTATCGATACAATTGGCTAACAACCACTGCAGCGCTTCCGGATCACGAGAATGCTGAAAACGTTCGCGATGAGCGGTTTCTTCTTCATGCGTGATCTCAGGTGTTGTTGCAAACATCTGTTGGATCGGAGTGGTATCAAACGATTCGCAGCCACAGATCGCGGCTACCGTGATAAATACCAAGAACATCTGTACGGAACGCTTCAAGCATGGAAACAATGTTGCCATGTGACTTTACCTCCGAGTCAGGCGACGCGCAGCCTGATCTCATTTTGAGAGATGTGTTGACTTTGGGGGATGTGAGAGAGGCGGGAGTCTACGCGAATTCCCCGCAGGGGAAAAGAGCGCTCTTCTGAAATCTGCGCTCTTGTTTAGACCACAAACAATTCCATGAATTGATCCGCCGGCAAGGCATCCAACTGCGCCGGCTCAGCGAACGCCGCCATCACTGACGCGCAACGTGTGCTGTCGAATTGCGTTGCCATGTTATCTTGGAACTTTTGCTCCAACAGCGGCATCCCTTGCTCACGGCGGCGGCGATGCCCGATGGGGTACTCCACCTCCACACGCTCAGTCGACGTCCCATCGGTGAAAAATACCTGCACCGCATTGGCGATCGACCGTTTCTCGGAATCAAGATAATCCCGCGTATACGCCGGGACCTCGACGACTTCCATCCGCTCGCGCAACTGATCAATCCGTGGATCCGCTGCGGCGGCGTCCTCGTAATCGTCGGCGGTCAGCGTTCCACGAATCAGCGGCACCGCGGTCATGTACTGCAAACAGTGGTCACGATCCGCCGGATTATTCAACGGGCCGGTCTTGTCGATAATCCGCACCGCCGATTCGTGTGTCTCGATGCGGATCTGCTGAATCTCATCCAAGCGATCTTTGACTTGCGGATGCAATGTGACGGCCGCCTCGACCGCCGTTTGCGCGTGAAACTCCGCCGGAAATGAGATTTTGAACAACACGTTCTCCATCACGTAACTTCCCAGCGGCTGCGAAAGTTCAATCGGTGCGCCCTTGAACAACACATCTTGAAATCCCCATGTCGGAGCCGAGAGCGCTGTGGCATACCCCATTTCACCGGTCAAGGAAATCAACGCCAACCGCACCGCCCGACTGGTCGCATCGCCAGCGGCCCAACTTTTGCGCGAGCCGGTATTCGGGGCATGCCGATACGTCCGCAGCGCGCCTCCGTCGATCCAGGCGTGCGACACAGCATTGACGATCTGTTGTTTGGTTGCCCCCAACATCTTCGCCGCGACAGCCGTACTGGCGACACGAACCAACAGCACGTGATCCAATCCCACGCGGTTGAACGAATTGGTTAGCGCCAAGACTCCTTGAATCTCATGCGCCTTGATCATCGCCGTCAAGATATCGCGCACCGTCAGTTTTTGCTTCCCCGCGCGATTCAGATAATCCGCGCAGGCCAAGATCGCCCCCAAGTTGTCCGAAGGATGCCCCCACTCCGCCGCTAGCCAAGTGTCATTAAAATCCAACCAGCGAATCAAACACCCGTTATTAAACGCAGCAGCCACCGGATCCAATTCGTAAGCCGTCCCCAAGACCCGCGCCCCGCCGGGCATCTCCGCACCCGGCACCACCGGCCCCAGCATCTTTTCGCAAGCTGGATAATTCAGCGCCAACAGTCCGCACCCGATACTGTCCATCAAACACCACCGCGCGGTGTCATAGGCCAGATCGCTCGCAATCGCCGCTTCCGCCGCATACTCCGCAATCTCAACCAGTAGCTGGTCGGGCACCTGTTCCGTCACCTGAATTCTGTCGCTCATGTTTTCCTACTGAAATCTATCCAGGATTCTCAAGCCACTGCCTGGGAGCGCGAGGCTCCAGCCGAGCCGCGCGTAACCACAATACTTCAATTTCGTCCAAACAATCTGCAATCCATGTCCAACGTACCGATGCGGCTCAGCAGGAGCTTCGCCCTCCCGGTCGCGTCATCAGGAGATGCAGCGACTGCTGGGAGGGGACTCTACCAACCGGGCGGAAGCTTGGCTCAATTTGGACGTTCCATGTGCACCAGCCAATCCTCATTCAGCTCGACATGTTTGATACCATATCGCCGGAACGTATACGTCACATGAATCTTCCCATCGGCTGTTTGCAACAGTGACGGATAGGAATACTCGCCCGGGTTCGCCTCCAATTTCAACGGCGCTTCCCAAGTCCGCCCTTCATCGGTCGAACGGGCGATGCTGAGCGGAGTCCGGCTGTTTTCTGAATCGTTGTACACAATCACCCAATGCCCGTTGGCGAGCGGAATCATCGAAATCCCCGAATCGGGATTATTTAGCGTGGTCGGCTTTGCCTCGCTCCAGGTCTCTCCTTGGTCCTGCGAGATAATTTCCGTGATCTGCGGGTATTTGCGCATCAACGCTACCAGCGAACCATCTTTACGCTCCGCCAACGCCGGTTGGCTTCCGCCAGCGGTAAATCCGCCAATCTTCCAGGAATCCCCGTTGTCGCGGCTGATCAAAAAGGTCGATCCATCCTGACCATCCACGACCGCCTCCACCGGCAATACAATCGTCCCGTCCCGCAGTACGAGTGGGCGATTGCGGGGTACGGCCCACAGATCTTCGTCAAACATCTCGCGATCCTTCGACCAAGTCCGCCCATTATCCTCCGAAGTGCGGAGCATCAAACGGCAGCGGTCCCACCCCCCACCACGGCGAATCGGTCGCGTCGGTTCCATCCGGCACCAGACCATTTGCAGCCGTTTGCGACCATCGACAAAAATAATCGCATTGCCCGGCGGCAGCAGTGCATCTTCGATCAACACTTCCGGCTCGCTCCAAGTCCGCGAACCTTTCTCGCGGCGAGCGAGAAAAATCATCTGGTCGTCCCCGGATTCATAATTGCCGCCATACCAGACGCACAACAAATCCCCATTGGGCGCCTGTTCGATCACCGAACAATGGTGCACCGCCGCTTGCGGAATTTTTTCGAACACCAATTCCGAGGAGAACGACAATTGCCCGTACGGGTTGTCCCGTTTAATCGGCGACAATTTCGCACCGATCGCAGAACCTGTTGCTTTCTCTGATTTCGGTGTGATCTCCTTTTTCGCCAACACGTCGCGAATTCTACTCTCCAGCGCATCGCGTCCGGCAGCCTCTGCCAATCCGCCGTGATAAATCAGATTCGACTCTCTATCCAGCATAAACACCTCGGGGGTCACGCTGGCTCCGAATTGTTTCACGATCTTTCCTTGCGGATCGCGATACAGCGGAAAAATCACTCCTCGCTTTTGGATAAAATCCGCCAGTTCAGCGTTCGTCACCTCCGCATCGGGAACAATACCCACAAACAGCACGTTCTTACGACGGTATTCCTGATAGAGCGCCGCAATGTCGTTGATCGCTTTTTCCGTCACGGGGCACCGCGGCGACAAAAACAGCACCGCTGTCGCCGGCCGTTCGTCGTAGTTACGCATCGTCATTTTTCGGCCATCGTGGGTCAGCAAATCCACAGGCCCCATCGGCTCGCCCAATTTGGGTTCCGCTGCAAATGCGGCGGAATCGAGTGCGGCAACGCACATCACAGTGACGGCAAACAATCGCAAGATCATGTTGGCATTCCAAGTCGTTGAATTCGGGGAATCTTAATGTCAGGCATCAAGCGCAGTACACGGCAAACTAAACCGTCCAGAGCGTGAGGCTCTATTATGCCCCAAACCGACTCCCCGACTCAATGAGGGGAGCCCGGAATTGTCCCGGTGATGCCCACTTCGTTTTTAATTGGCCTTGACGTTTTTCTGGCTTTCTCCGATACCTCCAGCTCTGTTCAGCTACCGGTTCCACCGGGCTATCTCAAAAGCAAGGTTCGACCACCTATTATCTATGCGTTTGTTACAACGTTACGTGCTGTTTGAGCTGTTGCGCGTTTTCGCGATCGCTCTCACTGGTTTGACGCTCATGTTGACATTCGTCGGCGTGATCGGCGAAGCCACGCGCAATGGGCTGGGACCGAAATTGATTCTGCAGATCCTGCCATTCATTGTTCCCAGTCTGATGCCGTTTACCATTCCAGCAACATTGTTGCTGACAGTGACCGTGGTTTACGGCCGCATGTCGGGGGACCAAGAGATCACCGCCATCAAGGCGGCCGGCATCAACGTGATGTCGATTATCATGCCCTCGATCATCATCGGCCTCGCCCTCAGTCTGGGAACGTTCATCCTGACAGATCAGTTCATTCCCTGGGCCAAAGGCCGCACGAAGCAAATTGTCGCCACTGGAATGGAAGACATCTTCCTCGACATCCTCCGCGCAAAACACAAATTTGTCGAAGACAAAATGGGCATCGCCATCAACGTGCTGGATGTCGACGGACGGACTCTCATCGGACCACGAATTCACTTCAAGCGTGGCTCAGGAGAAGCGATCCATATTGAAGCGGAATCTGCCAAGTTGGGTTTTGATACAGAAAAAAACGAAATCCGGCTGCGGCTGTGGAATGGAACCGTCAATACGCCCGGCAATGCGGGGCTCCGGTTTGTCCAAGAGGATAAATCCTTTCCGCTGCCCCGCGATATCTCCGAAATGCACCCCCGCGACATCTCCATTTCGCGCATTTATAGCGAAATTGATGTCACGACGATGAAACGAGATGCGGAGGAACATCGCCGGATTATTCAAACCGCTTTCTCACTCACGCATGGAAATTTTGAAGCGCTGGATACGCAACCTTTCATCCCCGGCCAATGGGAAAACGTCTATGCCCAACGCCGCGCAAAAAAACTACATACCGAAATCCACTCCCGCTACGCTTTGGCCGCCAGTTGCTTTTTCTTTGTGTTGCTGGGAAGTTCGTTTTCCATCTATCACGGTCGCAGCCAGTTCTTGACGAACTTTTTCGTCTGTTTCATGCCGGTGCTGCTCTTCTATTACCCGGTCGTGATGCTGATGATCAACCTCTCCAAAACCGGTAGTGTCAATCCGTTGTGGGGTATGTGGGTTGGAAATGCTGGTCTCTTCGTCGCCGGCATCTTCATGCTCCGCAAGGTGCTGCAACACTAAAGCGACTGATTTTGCCCCGTTTACCCTGCTTGGTGAGGGCTGAGAACGTCGGCATTCCATCCACCGCGCGGTGTGCAGTCGCTTCCCTAATTGTGACAGCGACCTTAGAATGTTGGTCGACATTCCCCGAATGCGCTTGCCGTATTCGCCATTTAGACCTACCGGAGCCCCCCATGAGATCCCGCCCCTACCGTTCCCTCTTCGCCCTGTTGGCAGTCGTGTTTCTGGCAACTCAGTCGCCAATTTTTGCCGAAGACGATCAAGCTGTCGATCTAAAATCGTGGGAGAAACTCACGCAACGCAAAAAAGACATCGTGGCCCGCTCGCAAGTCTTGATCAAAGAATTCCAGAAGGCGGACCTAGCGCGAAAAGAAGAGATCAAGCAGGAATACGAAAAACTGGGCGAAGAAGACCGCGCCCTCTCCAAAAAACTGGTAGCCCTCGCGCCGGAAGTGATCAAAAAAGATCCCGGAAACATGGATGCGGTCAACTTATTGTTGATCGAGTATTTCCAAACAAACCGTTATCAACAAGCGGCTGATGTCGCCGATGCGGCTCTCAAAGCCGAGCAGTCCGATGCACTGATTCTGAATATCGGTGGCGTTTCGCACTTCGCGATCAACAACTACAAGCGCGCCAAAGAATTGCTGACCAAAGCTCAAGAAGAGAATCAACTCATCCGAGACCTAGGCGGACGTTATTTAGCGGAGTGCGATGAGTACCAGAAACTGTGGGAAGCCGAACAAAAAATTCGTGCCGCTGAGAAAAAAGCCGATGATCTCCCCCGCGTTGAATTCGACACGGACAAAGGCCGCATCGTCATCGAGTTATTCGAAAACGAAGCTCCCAACGCTGTTGCCAACTTCATCAGCTTAATCGAAAAAGGGTATTACGACGGAATCGCCTTTCACCGTATTATTCCAAATTTCATGACTCAAGGCGGCGACCCGAATACCTTGGATGACAACCCCGGCAACGACGGACAAGGCGGTCCCGGTTACACGATCGACTGCGAGTGCTACGTTCCCGAAGCTCGTCAGCATTTCCAAGGCAGCCTGAGCATGGCACACGCCGGACGCAATACCGGCGGATCACAGTTCTTCCTCACCCACTTGCCGACCGCCCATCTCAATGGAAAGCACACGGTCTTCGGTCGCATCATCGAAGGCATCGATGTCAATGCCGGCATGGAACAAGGGGACAAGATCAAATCCGCCAAAGTCCTGCGGAAACGCGAACACCCCTACAAACCCAAAACGAATCCCGATAAATAGCAACATCCGTTGCATTTCAATGCGACTGACCACGCAGAACGAGCATTCTTCTTTGCTGAATGTCGTTGAAGTATTTAAGATGCCGCCGCAAAATTGTTTTTGCGGCGGCATTTTTGCGTATTCCCCGGTAGGCGAATACCTCTCGCACATCCCAAAATGACTTCCTGAAAAAAATCAGTCTCTCCCCTCCAACCAGTCGCCGGTTCGTCTCGACAGATCAAAAAAATCTCTCTATAGTCCCGCCCCTGTCTCTCAACATTTCCCCCAAAAGCACGATCCCAGCCGCCCCGAATCAAGCATTTCCGTCGGTCCGTCTCGTGGTCCAACCGCGCGACAGGCCCGAGAACGGTTTCCTTGGTTTCCTGGTGCGAGTCGGTGAAATCGATACGTACATTTCGAACTTTCGTGTCGTCACTCATTCCGCGGCGACCGGCATTCGTTCCACACACATCGTCGATATTTGCAGGAATTTTGATCCATGCGCAATCGGTTTTCTTGCCTCCTTGCCAGCCTTTCCATCTCGCTCATCATTTCCAGCGGCTGCACACCCTGGGGCAACCTGCAGTTTGATCGTGCTGCTGCGCAACGTCCCGGCGACGAAGCTCAATCCGAGGCAAGCCATACTCCGGTTGAGGAGTCACAAAACGAGGACTTTGCCGCCGACAACAGAATCGGAACCCAGAACCAACCGCTCGAAGGGCAGGAATTTGAACACAGCCAACGCAACGAGGCCTCCCAAAACGACTTCCTGCTGGGACGCCGAGCGGAAGACGCGGGTGAACTGGAATCCGCACGGCGGTTCTATCAAAACGTGTTGCGCAAACATCCCACACATGCACATGCCCACCACCGCTTGGGTGTCGTCGCTGACAAAATGCAGAACTTTGCCGAGGCAGAACGGCATTACGAGTCGGCGCTAAACTATATGTCGCCCGACAATCGCCAAGAGATCAGCATCATCTTTAGTGATCTGGGATACTCTTACCTGTTGCGGGGCGATTTTCCTCAAAGCGAACGCGCCTTGAACAACGCCCTCGACTATCATGCGGACAGCCGGATCGCTATTCGCAATCTCGCATTGTTGCACGGTTATCGCGGCGATTTTGAAATGGCCTATCAAAAATTTGCCAGCGTCGGCGGCGAAGCCGAAGCCCGCGCGGAATTGGACCGGCTGTTTCCACATTGGCAAGACAAATCCCCTGCCGGCCAAATGGCGCAGACTACAGAGATTTCCTCCCCTGCTCTCGCCGCAAAGGACAACGCGCCACAACCTACGGCAAGCTCCTCGGCATTTCCCACAAGCCGAGTTCCGGATAGTCGCGGATTCCCACAGCAATCGTCACGCACTGCACCGGCAGTCGCCTCGACACAAACATCGCAGCACCTGACATTCGACACCGCGCCGCCAATCGATCCCGCAAGCATGAACCGCGCCCAGCCGCAATCGCCTACTCCGCAACGGCTCACCATGGCTGCCACGCCCCCCAAACAACCGCTCCAAGCCCCGCCGCCACATGAATATCTCGCGGACAACATCCCTGGACAATATACGGCTCCCCCTGCCCAACCGGCTGCGACCGAGCAGCAGACTCACCCCACGTCGCAGATTACGCAGGTCGGGTACACAGCCGCCCCACAACCGCAACACCGCCAGCCACCAGCTACTGCTCCTGCGATCCAAAATCCGGGCCGAGCGACCCCACAGATTGCCATTCAGGTCGACAGTTTTCAGGCCCAGCCGTCCAAACAAGCTGCCAGCCGCACCGCGCTGGCCATTGGTGGGGCCATTGGCCTGGGGGGAATGTTTCCCACGTCGCGCATCGAGCCTTCGCAAACCATCCAGCAAGTCTCGGCCAAAGCCCCTCATTCCCTGCAATTAGACCGCAATCCTCCCATTCAAATGCCGCCCGCCACTCCTCCAGGAAACGCTCCCAGCGGATTGATTCGCTCACCAAACCCCGCCAGCGACCGGATTGCACCGATCCCATCGCCGAATGCTACGAATTACAGAGTGTCCCCGATTGGCAACAGCAATCAACAAGCAAATGCACCTGCCAATTCGGTTCCTAACACCTTGGCTACTCCTCAGTCACTACCTGCCTACAACGCCGTGCGGTAGGCGCAATGTATTGCGATGTAATGCTTTGCGGCTCAGTTTTCGTCGGGACAAATGCGCTGACTCGGGAACATACCGTACCTAGTCCACACTGGCTCGGCTCCAGTCCCAATCGCTAAGTTTCCCTGGCCCGACCGGTGGGAATTCTTCCGCCAATTGGGTACAATGCAGACCTAAGAAACGGGGATGATTTACAACCGTCTGACTGCGGGCCAAACAGTCTTTCTCATCATTGCTGCGTCTCAGCGGCAAAGCGGCCCATGGTCTTCCATCCGGGAGTCATCACTCCTCGTTGCCTAACACTGTCGCCACTTCTGAAAACCCGTCCGCAATTCAATTCCACCTGTATTGGAGGATTTGAATTCGCTTTGATTCGAAGCTGCGGGGGACTCAGATGGCGCTTGCCGAAATCAACGGACGTTCGGTATTTCGCAATGGATAGGAGACAAGGGTGATGACAAGGCGGTACCTGCTGTCGATCGTGGCGAACAAACGCATCGGCGTGCTTCCGGCGATTACCGGAGCCATTCATGAACTTGGTGGCGACATGCAAGAGGCGAGTCAGACCTCGATGCATGGCGTGTTGTCCATGGTGCTCGTTGCCGACTTCCCGGAACGCTTTGAATCGCAGGTGATCATTGATCACATCAGCGGAGTGGCCCGCCCTTTCGAAGCTGTGGTGACAGTGCGACTGCCCAACCCGGGCGACGCATTGGATTTGAGTCCGCCCCCCCCGAGCGAGCGGTTTTTTCTGACTGTCCACGGCGATGACACGCCGGGGTTGATTCGTCAGATCACCTCACGGCTTGCAGCTGAAAGTATTGAAATCGCCGATCTGTACGCCTCGCGCGAAGACGTGGGGGGACCGGTGATGATGATCTTCGAATTGGCGGTCCCTGAACAAGCCGACTTGGCGCCGCTGCGCGGTGAGCTGGAGTCGATGGGAAATCACGACGGACTGACGGTGGAGTTGCAACACGAGAGCCTGTTCACCATCAAGGATGTCCCTCATCCGGTGCGGCTTGCGAATGTCATGAGAACGGCACCTCTAGAGTCTTCCAAGCATTAGGCCGCGCCAATAACGTGTGTTGGCAACAGGAACATTGCAAGTCGTTGCGCTCGGAAACCGTCATCGCAAGCAGGCTATTCGTCAAACCACTCGGCCAACGCAGCTTTTAACTTTTGGGTGCGGGCACTCAGTGCTGAACTGTCGGCTGTTAGTTGAGTTCGAGCATCGGCCACCTGTTGCCGCTCGCTCTCTAATCGCGAGGATTCCTGTTCGAGCTGAATCGTCGATTTTTCCAGTTCAGCACGTTGTTGCTCGCACAACTGTTTCTCGACGCGCAACTTCTCGGCGTCCGCTTGCAATGTCGTTAACTCGGCCTCGAAAGTGGTGCGCCGCATGTCGAGTTCAGCACGCTCCTCAGCCAGAACAGCCCGTTCTGCATCAAGTTCTGCGCGGGCCGCTACCAATTCGGCTGACTGCGCGGCGAGGTCGACATCGGCTTGTTGCAGTTCATTTTGCCCCGCGGCAAGGTTCGCCAATTTTGCTGACAACTCCGCACGGCTCTTTTCAAACGCCGCTAGATCCTGCCCTTGTTGTTCTCTCTGCGATTCTAGTTGGTTTCTTAGCTGTTCTAACTCATCCTGTTGCTTGCGCAGTCTGTTTTCCGCTTCTTGCAACTTCTGTTGTTGCTGCGACAATTCCCGTTGCGACTGCTCAAGACCTTCTCGATCCCGCGCCATTTCCTGCGTTACCGACTCGTGGTCATTGACCAATTGCTCAAAGGCTGCGCGGCGCTCCGTCAATTCCGCCTGCTGGAAGTCCAGCAGCCCCTGACGCTCCTCATTGGCCGTCCGCGCGGACTCCAGTTCGGCAGTGGATTGCTGCAACTCCTCTTGCCCCACCTTAAGGGACTCCAGTTCCTCAGCAATTTTAGCGCGTTCGTCCGACAACGCCTTTTGTTGCGTCTCTAACTGTTTCTCGGTTTTCGCCGTCTGCTGGAGTCGTTGTTCCAGTTCGGTCGTTTTGGAGACCCAAGCTTGCTCCCGTTCGTCCAACTCGGCTTGCGTCTGCTCAAATGCTGCCTGGCGTAAACGCAGTTCTTCTTTCTCGCGATCCACTTCCGCACGCCATTCATCGCGCTGGCGTTCGATGTCCTGCCGTTGTGTGTCGATCGCCTGCTGCCATTCTTCCCGTTCCTGCTCGAAGTGACGAAGTCGTTCCGCGTGCTCAGCGAGTCTGGCTTGTTCGGCGGTCTCCGCAGCAGAGGTGTCCACATCATCCTCGGCCAGTGCCGCGGTTTGCCAGTTGCGCAAGGCGGCAATCAACTCTTGCGGAGTTTGAATGCGTTGCTCAACATCTTTGGCGAGCATTTGATCAAGAATCTTCGCCAATTCCGGATCCAAACCTTCAATCGGCGGGATCGGAGTTTGGGCATGTTGTTTGAGAATCTGGTGCTGATTCTCCCCTTCAAACGGCGGCGAGCCGGTCAGCATCTCGAAGAACGTGCACCCCAGGCTGTAGATGTCGCTGCGCACATCGACATCGTCACTTTCGCGGGCCTGCTCAGGCGACATGTACTGCACCGTGCCCACGGCGAATCCCATCCGCGTGGGAATCAGATCGGCATCGTGACCGGCGACTCCTTTTTTCAGCGCCTCGTCATCCAAATGGGCCAAGCCAAAATCAAACAGTTTGGCGGTCCCGTCACGCGAAATCAAAATGTTCGAGGGTTTGATGTCACGATGTACCACCCCTTCGCTTTGGGCATGGCCGACCGCTTCGGCGACTTGAATTAAAAATTCAACCGCCATCATCGTATCGGGAGGCCCTTGGCGGTCCATCAAATCGCGGAGATCATCGCCGTCAACCAATTCCAAAACAACAAACTGATTTCCCCGGCCAATATTCAAGGCGCGCACGATATGCGCGTGCACCAGATTGGCGCTAATCAATGTTTCACGTCGAAACCGTTTAAACAAACGCTCGTTTTTTAACAACGAGTGGTGCGGAATCTTGATCGCTACCTTGCTCTGCAGCGCCTCGTCGAACGCCAGAAAAACGTTCCCCATGCTGCCGTAGCCCAGTCGATCGATCAGTTGGTAACGATTCTCCAAGATCATGGGACCGTGGTTTTCGGTCGCAAGTTGATCCGCTTGCCATTGGGAAATCGCTTGCAATTCGACCAGTCGATCCGACAACTCGTCAAAGGAGGGAATTCGGTCTTCAAATTCCGCCAGGACGACGTCGATCTTTTCGCGGGTCATTAACCGATTGACGACCAGCTCATCAACCAGTCGCCCGCACGGGTTGGCGACCTCGTCCTGTGAGGTGGACAATTCCAATGAGGGATGGGGAATGGTCTCTGCCTCACGAGGTGTTTTCGGCAGTTCCTCGTCGGTCGAAGAACTTGTCTCGACCGATGTTTCCGGTGGCAAGATGGTCCCGGAGAACGGCTTTTCCCCGGCCCCTTCATAATGCACCCGCATTTGAAATTGGCCGATCTTCAGCAAATCACCGTCATTCAGCCGATCACTGCGTATCAATGATCCATTGACCTTGGTGCCCCCTTTGCCCAACAGGTCGATGACCCACAGTCCACTGGGTGTGAGCATTAAGCTGCAATGCACGCGAGAAATCCGGTCCCCCTCGAACCGCAATTTACATCCCCGGGCGCTGCCCGCGAACGTCAGCATCCGCCGTAATGGCAAATCGACATCGTCGGCCGCATTGAGAAACTCCAAACGCACATCAGGCATCTCGCCCAATTCACCGTCATAGATCGCCAGTGGATCGAAATCGGGAGGTATCGCAATGCGATCACCACCATCGACCACCGGGTTTTCGAGCAACCGCACCTGATACGGCCCGATCGAGACATCTTCGTCGGCTGACAACCAACCGGCGCGCTGCGACACCTCGCCCCAACTCGTCCCGGACCGGCTTCCCAAGTCGGCGCAAAACAGGCGGCCCCCGATCATCTGCAAATACGCATGACGAAAGCTGACTTGCGAGTCCTTCAGCCGTATATCGCAATTCGGCGACCGTCCGATGATGCCGTACGGATTCAGCAAGACATGCGGCTCAGAATCAGTCGCGTCCGCTCGGGAGACTGCGATCCGTACGGGAGCGTCCGCACCGACTTCTTGTTGAAACACCCGCGTCAATGTCTCGTTCACAACGCTACTTTCGGACCTAGGGGAACTTGTGGTTGGGAATGCGATCCCGTGCACAAGGTTTTTTAGCACCAGTCATGCACGCACCGATTGGCGGCCCGAACCAACGGCAATTACTTCTGCACTCCCCTACAAGAATGATCGATCGCATAGGCAAACACAATTGGGAAATCCACCCGAACTAGGCTGCCTTTTGCGTAGTTTGGATGCCTTAGTGAACGTTGGTGCACGGTTTCCCCAAGAAACCTCAATTCTGAGGTGGGGTTACTACCTAATTGCCAAATGTCGTTCGATAGACTCGCGGGCGACTGCCGGAGCAGTGGTCATCCCTTTCCCACCGATTCCGGTGACCAAATGGATGCGACTGTCAATCGTGGTATCCAAAATCTCCCGATCCTCCAACAGCGTATACACCCCCTGCCAACGGCTGTCGATCCTCCAGTCCACCCCGTCGACCATCTGCTGAGCATACCGCAGAATCGACGACTCGGTTTCCGCATCCAACATGTCGTCCATGTCGTCACAGGAATAAATGTGCGAGTCCCCCACGACTAAGCGGCCTTCAAAATCTTGGACCAACAACACATGGATCCCCCGCTCGTCGTACCCTGGTTCCACCGCTTGCTGCGATAACTTTTCCCAGGAAGGGCAATCCTGAAACGACGGGTAGCGTCGAATCGATAATCCGGACGCCAAATTGGTCGGAAGTTGCCATCCCCGCTGTGGGACCGTGCGAAACATTTGGAGTTGGCAACGACGCAAACCGGCCGCTGCCAAGACCTCGGGGAACAGCGTACGCACATCCGCGCCGCTGCAGACAAAGACATGATTCGCCGTAAAAACCATCCCGTCGCTCGACATCACGCGGCACTGCCCTTCCCTGACCTTGGCCTGGCAGGCGACCGTCCGTGGCCGATATTCACAATCGAATTCCCGACCCAACCAGGACAGCAGATCTCCCAAAATCGTTCGCGGCTCGATACGGATCTCGTCCGGGAAATACAAGCTGGCCCGACCATAGTCCGGACGGACAAACGGATTCATTTCCCGTGTCTGCCGGGCGTCTAAAAATTCCCGGTGCAGGCCGTGATGGGAGTTCGATTCCGCAAACTCGCGGATCACCGCCTCTTCAAGTTCCGTTGAAGCGACATACAACGTGCCGTTTTGAGAGAACGGAAATCCCACCGCAGCGGCCAATTCGTGATAAACCTCTAAACTAGCAATTCCCCGTTCCGCCCACTCTCCCGGCGCCATCGCACTGGGAATACACCAACCGAAATTCCGTACCGAGGCGCCGCGCGGCGCGTCGTCGCGTTCGAGCAATAAGACCCGCTGCCCACTCTTGGCCGCAAAATAGGCATGAAACACCCCCAAAATGCCCGCGCCCACCACAATGACGTCAAATTCCCGATTCGGCCGTCCATTCATAATCCACACACTTGTTTTGAGAGAGAGGTTTCAGCCCGACGGGGGGCAAAATCGACTGAAATATCGCTTCAATGGGCACAATTTCAGTGTCGAGTAATCCCGGTTGATTCACTTCCCCACTCTAAGATATGATAGGAGACGAAGACCCATTCCGGCAGGCCAGGGATTGGATGGCCTCCGTATGCCGAAATTATCGGCCAGTTCCCCATTCCCGCGTTTCAGGGAGAAATCAACATGGATGTCACCGGTCCCAGCACGGTCAACGGCGCAGTGCCGATTAATCGCCCAGCGGTTATGAAACCTGTCACCCCAGCAGCGCAAACGGCTCCTATCTCGCCGCAAGACGAAGTCGAAATCTCAGCAGCAGGTCGCGCGTTAGGCGATCTGGGCAAGTCGCCCGAATTGCGACAGGAGCGTATTGCACAAATTAAAGCCGCCATCGACGATGGCACTTACGAAACCCACGAAAAATTTGATATCGCCATGAGCCGGCTTCTGGACCGAATCGATAGCGGCGGAGTTTAGTCAGCGACCAGCCTGTCCCATTCGATATTTCGGAGCCAGAATTCCACTCGAAACCGTGTGGGATGCCGACTTTTCGTGCGAGCGTATTTATTTTTACGGTCACACTGAGAGCGATTTCGCGATAAGTAAGCGGCATCTTGACGCGGCAAAACGGGGCTGCTTTACTGGAGAGATGTCGCCGCACGCTGGAATTGCCAGTAGTGCGGCATTAGTCTTTATTGGAATGATGCAAAAGCCCCTGTCTGTTGTTGAAGTGCTGAGGTAGTCCTGATGAGTGATCTCACTGCGGTCGATGTGGCTGTCAGCCCTGAAGCCAAATTTCGCGAATATCTGATGACGCAAGGCATGCGTCTGACCACCGAACGCGAAACCATTGTCCGCGAAGTCTTTGCGTCACATGAGCATTTCGACGCGGACCAGTTGGTCTCTCGGTTGAACCAGCGGACCGATGGCAAACGGGTGAGCCGCTCCACGGTCTATCGCGCGCTGGCACAATTGAAGGACTCAGGTCTGCTCAGGGCGGTGGCACGGCCCAATGATCGTGAAGTCTACGAACACGACTACGGCTACCCGCAGCACGACCACCTGATCTGCAAAGAGTGCGGTGATTTGATCGAATTCGTCGATGATTCGCTCAACGAGATGCTATCGCGCGTCGCAGCGCAAAACGGTTTTCGCATTTCAGCACATCGTCTGGAAGTCTACGGCAAATGCGCGAATTGCTGCCGCCCCAAACGGCGTCAACGCAAGACCGACATGATTTGAGCCACCGACATGACTTGAGCTTCAGTGGAGCGGGCGATTTCCACAGTCGTAAAATGCTCACTGCAAATCGTCCAGCAGCGGCTCTTCGTCTTCCTGTGCATCTTCGTCGCCGCGTGGTTCCTCGTCTACGAGCGGCTCCGCTGCATCGAGTGATTCCTCGTTGTCCAGCGGTTCCTGGTCGAGTTGCGATTCACTCTCCTGCGGCGGTTCCCCGTGGGTGCGTTCAACGGGGATCAACCTGTACAGTCGCGAAAGCCCTAACAGGACGATCATCGCCACGAGTGCCGTAGCGGCCAGAATCCCCAGCGTGATGGCATCGCCAAAGATGTACCGCGACGGCGTCCATAGCCATTTCCAGCTGTACAGCACAATCACGGCCGAAATGCTCAGATACGGCCCGTAGGGGACATAGGTCCGCCCTGTGAGTATCCGTACGGTCAGGCCGACGACAAGTCCGCACAACGGCCCCAATGCGAACACGAACACGATCGCCTGCCACCCCATGAAGCTGCCGATCATGCCCATCAATGTCACGTCGCCAAAGCCCAACGCCTCCTGTCCCAGCAACCAAGACGCGACCGCCCGCACGATCCAGGTGATTCCAGCGCCGGCGACCAGTCCGGTCAAACTCCAAGCCAACCCATGCAAGTGCGAATAGGTTTGAATCCACACAGGAATGTACGGCCCCGCCAACCCTGGGACCGCTAGATTCCAATCGACCCACAGCGGAATCAACTGCACATTCCCCACCGCCGTCGCCATGCCAATGCCCACAATCGCGCCCGTGGCGGTAATGGCATCGGGAATCAAGTACTGCTCCAAATCAACAACCGTCGCCGCCATCAAAAAGGTGATCAGCGCAAACTGAAACAGCAGCCGCCAATGAATATAAAACGCCGAACCCTCTTCGGGCGTCTCTTGGCAGTGTAAAATAATGACAAAATAGACCAAGCCGGCGAACAAGGCCCCCATCGCCAACTCCACCGCCAAAGTCGCCCGCGCGCGAACCCCGTTCAGCGGCTCCGACAGGCCTGCCGAAGTCCAAATCCCTTCCGGCAACCGCATCCGCAACAGCCAAAACACCACCCCCCGCCCGACAACCACGCCAAAGGCAAACGTCACCACCAACCGTATCCACAGCGGCGTATACGTGAAGAACGTCAACAACCAGGGGTCGCGCAACGAATCGTTAGCTGCAAAAAATTCGGTCATAAGTGCTTGAAAAAAACTCAGTCCCGGCAATGGATGGCCATCATCCTGAAAAGTCGTTCACAGTCGATCCTGCCATGGTAGATCAGCCCGCCTTCGGACGCCACCACGCGGGCCTGGTGCAGGGCAAAGGTTTTGCAATTACATGTTGGTTTTTTAAGGCCTGCGACCAGCACGCGTATTAATCGGGAACCGCAATATCCTCACCACCGGCCGGAGTTGCGAGAGCTTTTAACACTTCTCCGTCGGTCTCCTCGCTGAGCAACTTCACGCTGCCATCGGCCATCAAGAACAAGGCACCTTTTTGTGATAGCGCCCCGCCGAATCCGGTCGGGCCTCGGTTGATGCCTTCGGCAGGATCACGCCAATTGCCCGGCTGCCCCCACGGCATAAACCCTTCGTTGACCTGCCCGACCAACAACGTCATTCCGGTTCCATCCTCAATTTGTTCCACGGTCCAGCTGCGTTTGTCATTGATCAAGTGACTGTTCGCTGAATAATGTGACAAGGCAAAACCGCGCTCATCGTGAAACGACTCGACAATCAATTCTAAGTTGAGAAATGCCGGCATGATTCTTCGATACATCGTGGCGTTGGGCAGTTCATCCCAGGGACGTGTTTCGTCAAGCTCGAAGTCGTCCTGCGGACCGATCGGCCGTTCCCAGGACAGCAATGCCACTTGAGTCTGCCAGCTCAGGACTGGGTTGGGATCTCCCTGCTTTGGAACTTCATTCAAATACGTGTCTGTCCAGGAGGTCTCCGTTAGTACATCTCGTGCGAACGATTCGACAAAATATCTCGACGAAGTCCGGCGTGGGTATTCCACGGTCTGCCAGGTCAGCGGCTGTTCGGTCTCCAGCATCCAACGCGATTTCGACACCAACCCGACAAATGACGTGCCAGAAACAAACAGGACAACCACCAGGACCGCTGAGGCAATACTCCAAGTCCAACGCCAATGTCGCCCCGACGTTCGCAGAGAGCCAGCACAGATCCCATGAATCGCGACCACCATGATCGCGAATAGCGCCAAGCCAAATAACAACGACACCAAATCGACATGCATCGCGGACGTGACTCTTGCCAAATAGGTCACCCAGCCGGTCGTTAAGGTCCATACAAATTCCCTGACCGGGTGGCCACCCCAGATCATCACGGCAACCGAAACGGCGACAAAGCATACGACCATGCCAATCACGTATTTGATCACGGCTGGTCCCTCAGTTCATAGGTCGCGCCGCTACGTTGCCAAGCACCGGGGGTCATCAGTTCCCGGGCACCGGCGATGAGGTTGAGTACGAACAGAAACAACAATCCCCACAATACAACGACGCCCAGAGCCCGCAGAAACGACATCCGCGGCAGTTGCGCAAAATCCCGACCGATCCAATTCCAAAGTCCCTGGATGATCGCGGCACACAACAGCAGCCCAACCAAGAAAAATGAAATCTCTTGTAAGCGGATCTCTGCCGGTTCCGTGAGCCGCAATACACGGATCACCTCTTGGGAAGGAACATAGGGCATGCCGGCAAGTACCGAGCCCAGTGCCGAACACAAGTTTCCGTTGACAGGAAAAAACATGGGACAGCTTTGACCTTGTGGTATTAGTAATCACTTACATCTTCGCCGCCGGACGGTGTCGCATCGGCCTGTAAAACTTCCACCGCGATGTTATCGTTCACAATTCTGACGCTTCCATCGGCATACAGGAATTGCGCTACGCCGGAAGACGGGCTGCCGAAACCGTGGGGTGATTTGTTGATCCCAAGCTTAAGATCGCGAACATTGGTCGGATCTCCCCACGGGCGGAATTTGGCTTTCACCTCACCGGCAATGATTGTGTTCGACGTTCCGTCGGTGATCTCTTGGATTGCCAACGGACGATTAGGCCTTAGGAACAGCACATTCCCAGCATAGTGTGCCAAAGCTCGTTGTTCTGCATCGAAATGAATTGGCTCATCGTATACGTGCTCTTTCATTTCGATGGCAGGATTCAGCAACCAGCTCAACTGCTGCTCAAAGGCCGCTGCATTACGCGGGTCATTCCAAGGGACATCGGTTGCGATTTGCCCGTAAATCTTGGCGGCTTTCTTGTCTTCCAGATAAGGCAACAGTTGGGTCGCCCAGCTATGCATCGAACGCCCCGCATCATCAAACATTCCCCCCGCCGGAAATGTACCGTACTCGTCATGGTAATTGTGGGTGGCCAATCCTATTTGCTGGAGATGATCGCGAGAGTCCCTCCTCGCATAGACTTCATCGAAGGTGTTATACAAAAATGGCGTCTTCATCGTGCACAGCCAAACCAGTTGATGGGTCACGCCGATCATGGCAATCCCCGCAGTGAACATCAGCACGATGCTCCACACCATCGCACTGGACCATGCGAATTTCCAGGTCCGCCCCCTCGACGAGGAGTCGTCGCGTGGTGCATAAAACCAACGGCAAAACCGATGCAGTCCCACGGCAAACACCCCCAATGCCACGATAGCCGTGAGCACGGAAGTCCAATCAACGGTCACTGCCGGCAACGTCTTCCAAAGAAATACCCCCCAGCCGGCCAGTAGGTTTAGCTCAAGATCGATCGGAAACATGCATCCGATGAATGAGATACCGAAGAAAATAACTGTCACCACGACACTGTACGTAATGCTCTTACTCCTCATGGCGACACCTCCCGGCCGAGAGCAGTCTGAATCGCGTCACCTGTCATTTGCCGGACGTCACCGTTGTCCAGCAGTACGAATTGTTCGTCATCATAGATGTCCAACTCGATGACAAGGATCTTCTTGCCGTCGCCGATCATCAGGCCCGGCTTGTAGAGGTAGCGGGCGCCGGAACGTTGTGGAAGTTGCCAAACCGACTCGTCAATTTCGCTGGTTTCTTCCTCAGTCGGATAACGTCCGTCATGCTTGGCGGCGAATCTTAGCAGTTCCACGCTCAATTTCTGGAGCGTGGCCTCGCGCTTTCCGAGTAGAGCCTGTTCAACAGCGGCCGGTTGTTCGGTCGATTCTTTGAGTCGATACGTCGCCCCCTGTTTCTCCCACGCCCCGGGGGTCATTAATTCCCGCGCACCTGAAATCATCGTCAGCACGATCACGAACAATAATCCCCACAAACAAACCGCAGCGAGCGCCTTACTGTAGGACAATCGGGGCAGTTTGGGGAAATCTTGTGACAGCTTATTCCAGAGCTTTTGGATGCCCCAAGTCGAGAGCAGCAACACCAGCAGAAAAAATGAGATCGTCTGGATTCGCATACGGGCCACGTCATGCAGCAAGATTGCCGGCATGCCCGCATACGCACTCCTCGGCAGCAGCAAAGAGAGCCAAGTAACGGCAATGAGAACCCACGGGCGCATGAATCCGGCTCCAGGAACAGGAGTATAAGAGGTGCAGCTCCATTATTGGCAGACCACTACGGATTAGCAACTATGTTTGTACTTCACCGTAGCCGCGCCACCCTTACCAATTCGTAAACGAACCATCCGCGCGCCGTAGTCGCGGGCAACTGCCGCCGTCGATTGGTGGGTATTTGGAGAGCGCATCCAAATCGATTTCCACGCCGAGGCCCGGTTCCGTTGGGGGGAGGAGGTGCCCGGCTTCATAGGGGACTTGGACTGGGAACAAATCGGACAAGACGTTGCCCGGCAGTCGCGGTAATTCCTGGACGCCGAAATAACTGGTTGCCAAATCCAAATGCAAACAGGCGGCCGTCGAGACGGGGCCGAGTGGGTTGTGGGGGGCGAGTTTGATGTAGTGTGTTTCGCACCAGCCGGCCACTTTGAGGGCTTCGGTGATTCCACCCACGATGCAAACGTCAATCCGCGCGTAGTCGATCAGTTCCTCTTCGATTTGTTGGCGAAACTCCCATTTCGTCGCATACTGTTCGCCAGCAGCCAACGGAACATGCACGTGCCGCGCCAGTTTGCGGAAACTGTCGAAGTTCTCCATTCGTAGCGGGTCCTCGACAAAATAGGGGCGATACGGCTCAAGCTCGCGGCATAGCCGGATTGCCTCGGGGGGATCGAGACGGGTGTGCACGTCGACAGTGATCTCGATATCGTCGCCGACCGCCTCCCGCACCGCCGCGAAATCCTCTACACAAGCACGCACTGCCGCTGAGGGCTCCAACACGCCCTTCCCCGGCGCGACCGGAAGCTCGAGGCGAATAAACTTCCAACCCTCCTCAGCCGCTTGGCGGGCGGCATCGGGGAGATCAATCGTCTCAGTCGCTTTCACGTGGGGATAACAGACAACCCGGTCACGCACACGGCCCCCCAGGAGTTGATACAGCGGCACACCCAACGCCTTGGCTTTGATATCCCACAGAGCAATATCGATGGCGCTGATGGCGGAGGCTCCGAGTCGATTGGCGGGGAAAAATCCGCTGCGGAACATCACTTGCCACAGATGTTCGGTGCGAAACGGGTCTTCACCTACCAATAGCGGAGCTAAGGAATTGACGGCGGCCCCCATGGCTGGTTCTTGCCAAGTGATCCCTCCTTCGCCGATACCGTGGATCCCCTCGTCGGTTTCGATCACCACAAAAAAGAAATTGCGATCTTCACCAACGGCGTATGGGGTCACAGCTGTGATTTTCATGGATGGCCTCATTGGGGTTTGAGCGGTTTTCTTTTCCATTCTCCGCACTAATTCGGCGGTCGCAAGGGACCGGAGCACGTTGCAGTTATTGTGATTCACGAGCGGTCCATTCCTCGCACGTTAGGACAGTGTCCAGACGTGCGAATCGCCGATCTGAATAACTTTTCGGAGTAATGGATCGCAATTTGCTCACACTAATTTCCGGTTGTATCTAATGTCGCCGTTTGCGTTGCAATTGGGCCGCCGAGTTAATTGGCGGAACAGGCGACCGAAGCCATGTGATGCGGGGCTAGAGCGACCTCTCGAATCAATGACCTCGCCGACCGGGATATTCCGCAGTGTCGAAAGAGCTCAACGTCTTAATTCATTATTCTAGCGGCAGTTAAGGAGAGAAAGCATGCTGTGGATGGGAAGAATTGCTGGTCTGTCGGTCCTGTTATTCGCGGTTGTTGCCAGTACCGCATTTGCGGAGGATGGGGCATCCGAAACGGCTCCGACTTCAATAACTCAGGCGGGTTGGGAAAGTGAAATCAATGGAGCAGACGTTGCCTGGATGCTCACATCTTCGGCATTGGTGCTCATGATGACAGCACCCGGTTTGGCGTTGTTTTATGGCGGATTGGTCCGCAAAAAAAATATTCTGAGCGTAATGATGCAGTGTTTCTTCCTCATGGGCATCATGTCGATCGTTTGGGCTCTGTGGGGGTACAGTTTAGCATTTGGTCAAAATATCGGCACAGGCTTCTTCGGAGGGTTCGTTGGGGGAACAGATTATCTGTTTCTAGATGGCGTGATTCCCTTCATGAATGGCGATACGGCGGACGTGCCGATGGCAGGCAGTATTCCTCGGTCTGTGCATATGGTGTTTCAGATGATGTTTTTCATTATCACCCCTGCGTTGATTGCTGGAGCCTATGCGGAGCGGATGAAATTCAGCACGATGGTCGTGTTCTCCGTCCTTTGGGGAACATTTGTTTATTGTCCCATTGCGCACTGGGTTTGGGCCGACGACGGTTGGCTGTTCAACGCTCCTTATGAAGCTTTCGATTTCGCTGGAGGTACCGTGGTGCATATCAGCTCCGGATTTTCAGCATTGTTAATTTCGATCATGTTGGGCAAACGGATCGGGTTTGGAACAACGCCGATGCCGCCTCACAACTTGACGTACACGTGCATCGGGGCCGCTCTCCTTTGGGTTGGTTGGTTCGGCTTCAATGCAGGCAGCGCGGGCGGAGCCAACGCGGCCGCCGCTAATGCCTTTGTGGCCACGCACATGGCAGCGGCTGCGGGCGTGATCGCCTGGGCGGGAGCCGAATGGATCTTCCGCGGCAAGCCGTCAGTGCTCGGAGCCTGTTCGGGAGCCGTTGCGGGGCTCGTGTGCATTACGCCCGCCTGCGGCGTGGTCAATCCCCTGCATGGGATCATTCTTGGCCTCTGCGCCGGTCTGGTCTGCTATTTCGCTTGTGCGACCGTGAAATCCAAGTTCGGCTATGACGACTCTTTGGACGCATTCGGAGTCCATGGAGTTGGTGGAACCCTTGGCGCGATGCTTACCGGCGTCTTCGCCACACCCACCATCGCCAAGGGAGCGAAAGGGCTTTTCACCGACAATCCTAGTCAACTCATCAATCAGGCGATCAGTATTGTTGCCGCCGGTGCACTGGCATTGATTGGCACATTCATCCTCATCAAAATTCTTGACGCCACAATGGGATTACGTGTGACCGAAGAGGAAGAAATACGCGGTCTGGATGTTACGCAACACGACGAAGAAGGTTATATCTTCTTGTAAGAAACTGACCCAGGAGTTTGTTCCTGCGGCCCCCCGGCGAAGCCGGGGGCTCACGGGCAATGTTGCCCAACTCAAATTATTTCAAAACCCATTACGCCTCGGCATCGCCCAAAACTATGCCTATGCTGGCAACGACAAGGAACGTATAATTGTCGCGGCATCGGTGAAGCTCGGTGAGAGCATAGCTATATTCCGCCGGAACAGAGAAGGACTCATCATGAAGAAGCTTGAGGCGATCATTCGCCATTACAAATTGGAAGACGTCAAGAACGCACTCAATGAAGTTGGCATTCAGGGCATGACGGTCTCGGAAGTCCGTGGATTCGGACGGCAACGGGGCCACAAGGAGATGTATCGTGGTGCCGAATATACCGTCGATTTCTTGCCCAAGGCAAAGGTCGAAATCGTTGTGCCCGATGAGTCGTGCCAAATGGCAATCGATACGATCATGAACGTGGCCCGCACCGGCCAAATTGGCGACGGTAAAATCTTCGTCACCGACCTCGCCGAAACGATTCGAATCCGCACCGGAGAAAGCGGCGAAGAGGCGATTTGAACCGAATACGGTTCACTTGTCGGCTGTCCGGTTCTTTGACAGACCGACAGCCGCGTCGCTGCGGAACGAGGCTAAAGTTGTCACCCGTCACCGCGGTGACGTAGCTATTTTTTTAATGTCACCTTGCCGTTTGCACCTCCGCATCCAAAATTGCGGGAGTTGCACCCGCCGAGTTGGAATCGATGCCAGATTTCCCGCTCGGCGACAGAAACTGATGGGGCGGAATCCGAAGAATTATGGAACGTGGTTCAAGTCTCCAAGCAGCGGCTCGCCTCAGTGATTCAAAAGCTAAAGTTGCCGCCATTCGCGAGCGCGCCCGGCAAGCCCATACTGCGAAGACTCCCGCCTGGGAGGTTGCCACGCAGTTAGCCGACGAAACCGAAACCGTGATCGTCGAATTCTTTCGCGACATGCTGGACGGGCTAAACCCGGCCGACCGCCGACTTGTGGAACAAAACACGGCAGTTGTGAAGATGGGAGGATTCGGCCGCGGTGAAATGGCCCCCTACTCCGATGTCGACCTGTTGTTTCTGTATCGCGGCACGATCGACACGATGTTGACCGACGCACTGGGAAGTGTCGTGCGGAATTGCTGGGATGCCGGAATCAAACTGGGGCATTCGGTGCAAAATCTACGTGATGCCGTGCGGCTGGCGCGGACCGACATCACCTTCGCCACCTCCGCCATCGAGGCCCGTTTGTTGTGCGGTGACGCGCAGCTGCTCAACGATTTCCGACAACTGTTTCGTCGCAAAGTCGTCGATCGCAATCTGCAGGCATTCACGGAATCGTGCATCGAGACACGCAACATTGAGCGCAAAAAGTTCGGCGGAACCGTCAGCCAGGTTCAACCCAACATCAAACGCTCGCCGGGGGGACTGCGTGATTTGCACCTGATGCGCTGGATTGGATTCGCCCGCTACCAGGTCTCCCAAGTCGACGATCTAGACAAGGTGTGGGCCTTGGCCGAGGATGACGTTCGCTTGTTGGTCGAAGCTCGCGATTTCTTGACCCGCATTCGCTGCGAATTGCATTTTCAAGCCGGGGGCCCGCAGGATGTGCTTACGCGCGAAGAACAGTTGCGGCTGGCCGACGTGCTGGGCTATGAAGGACGGCCTGGACTGAAGCCGGTCGAATGTTTCATGCGTGACTACTTTCGCTATGCTTCGGCGATCGACGATCTGGCCGAGCGATTGGCGTCGATGGATCGACCGCGCGCGATCAGCGCCCGCATTGCCGAACGTTTCTTGCCCAATCGCACCGAGGACATCTTCATTCTCAGCGGCGACCAGATCGATGTGCAAGCCGACCACCACGCGCGCCTGTGCAGCGATTTGAGTTTGCAGGTCAGTCTGTTTGCATTGTCGGCCCGCACGGGGATCGATCCCTCCCCAACATTGTTGCGCGATATCGCCGAAAGCCATCCCGAAGATCCGGACGAAATCTCGCCCGAAACGGCCGAGGAATTCCTCTCCATTATGACTTGCACCGGAGCGATCGAATCGACGCTACGGAAAATGTATAAGGCGGGCGTGTTGGAAGCCATCATTCCCGAGATGTCACGAGCACGCGGGCTATTGGAATTCAACGAATATCACAAATACACGGTCGACGAACACTCGCTCATCGCCGTGGGGGCCATCGAATCGTTTCACGAAGAGCCGAGTTTGTTGGGGCAGGTTTACGGCGAGGTCAAACGCAAGCATCTGCTGCATTTGGCCATGCTGTTGCACGATATGGGCAAGGGCTTCGAGGAAGACCATTGCTTGGTTGGCGGACAAATCGCCGCAGCTGTGGCCGAACGACTGCACCTCAAAGAGTCACACGGCGACCGGTTGGTGTTCTTGGTCGAAAAACATCTGGTGATGTCGCATCTGGCCTTCCGCAGAAACATCAATGACATCAACGAGATTTTGCCTTTCACCCGCGACGTAGGCAGCTTGGATATGCTGCGGATGTTGTACGTACTCACCGCTGCGGATATTACGGCGGTCGGGCCGGGCACATGGAACGAATGGAAGGGAGGCTTGCTGGCCGAATTGTACGAACGGTCCATGCTTCTGTTGAGTGGCATCCGGCACGATGTTGAATTCAACGAACGGCTCAGTCAATTACGGCAGCGCGTGCGACAGTATGTGAGCGGTTCGGCTGTCTTGTCCGCCACCCTTCCCGGCGACCAATGGGTCAGCACCACCATGGACACTCTGCCGGACCACTTCCTCAGTTCCAATAACGTCGAGCAAGTGGTCGACGACCTCAAGCAAATCGCCGCCTTACAGCCAAAAGATTCCCTGATCGATTGGTCGGCCGATCCGATCAACGGAACGGTGTTGTATCGCATCGTGACACACGATTCCCTGGCGCAAGGCTGCTTTTCAAAGATGGCGGGGGTGATGGCGGCCATGGGACTGGAAATTGTCTCGGCCGAAATCTGCACCACGAGCGATGGCATTGTTGTCGACAAATTCCGCGTCGTCGATCCGGAGCACCCCCAAGGGACTCCCCAAGTACGATTGGGAGAAATCAAACGTGTCATCCGTCAGGTTCTAGCCGGAGAGCGGACGGTCAAGTCGCTCTTTCAAACACGACGCTCCAAATCTGACAGCAGTTTGGTCGGGCCCGCGCCGTCGCCGCGGATCGTGTTCGACAACAACTCTTCAGAGACCTGCACAATTATCGACGTTTTTGCCCGCAACCGATTGGGCCTGCTGTACGCCATTACCGGCGCGCTCTTTGATCTGGGGCTTTCTGTGCAGTTAGCCAAAATTTCAACCTACGGCGAGAAGGCTGTCGACGTATTCTACGTCACCTGTGAAAATGGAAAACAATTGACCGATGCCGATCAATTACGTCATGTCGCTGAGGAATTGCGACAACGCATCGAGGATATTTGACTCTACCGGACAACAGTAAACAGCGTTCAACAATTAGCAGATCCCAGAATTAAAAAATCGTGTCGGTATCCGATGTCCACGGCAACGTTTTTGAAAAAAATGCCACCACGTCGAATCGCGACCTGGAATTCGCGTTATAGAGTTGAAGCCATCGGGGCACGGTGGGCAAACGCAAATGCAGGGGAAAAGAGCGTCTTTTTCAACCTGCTTTTTTTTGACTGATCTAGAGTGTGCGCTCGCGATCACATCGGTTTGCGAACGTCACCTCCAATTGCTATAGTTCCGTGATAGTGAGAATGACACTGTTGCGATACAAGGAGGATCGCGGTGCAAGAGGTATCCCTGGAGTTGTCGATTGGCGATGCTGTCCAAATCGGCGAACGAATTTTGTTCGTTGTCGACATTAACGACGACGCAATCTGCTTGGATGTAAACGGAGTCGATCCGAACGAAATCAACGATGGCCAGTCCACTGGCACCGCTGGATTCAACGATCGAGGCAAGTTGCCCCCGCGGTAAGATGGGCGTGCAAAATGCAGCCCTGGGGACTTCTGGCTTGAATCGTCGTTGTTGCTGAAATCCTCTGCGTAGACGAACGCTCTCTTTTTAAGAGCAGGACGTTTGCTCGACGCGCAGCGAGTCCCGTGGAACCACGAGTCCCGTAGAACCACATTGTGCACGAGGGCATCTGGCCGCCTGCGGGGGGTGTCTACAAGTCGTTTCAAAACCTTCTGGCGCGTCTCACTGACATTGATCTGAACGTTTCGAGAACAATCGCAACCTAGTTTTGAAACTGGTTCTATGCAATGTGGGTAAAAGAGCTGGACCCACGCTCTCATGTGGGCAAGCGAACTTGCCAATCAGCTAGACGGTCGCGAGCGCCTTTTCGGCCTCTTCATGCGTCTTGTAGATCTTCCACAGGCTGTCGAGTTGCGTGACCTGTAAGACTTCGGCGCAGTTATCACTCAGACCACTGAGCGCAAAAGCGTTTCCTTCGCGTTCGGAAAGTTCTTTCCACATTTTCAGCAGAATTTCCAAAAACGCGGAGCCGAAAAACACCGTGTGTGACAAATCAATCACGACTTTCGGCGGATCGGCTTTCCGACCACACTCGAGTAACACGACTTGCAACGCGTCAAGCAGGTGGTCGCTCAGATTGTCGTAATCCGGACCCAGTTGAATCACAGTCACGCCGTTGCGAACTTCGATTTCAGGACTTTTGGGATCTGCCATGTCGATGCCTGCGGGTTGGTGCCTTGCTGGCGAGGTTTTACTGTTAGACGGTCATCTCGCGCGTGGAAAACGTTGGTGTGGAGACGTTCATCGTATCCGTCACGATCAATAAGTCAACGGCTTTGCGATTCGGCGACGCCGTTCCGGCGCGAGACCGGTGAATCGACCGAGACAGTTGTGCTTTGCGAGTTGCCACATTACGGAATGGCTTGTAGTTCGATTTCTTGGTTGATCTCTTTCCCGTCACGCCACAGAGTGAGTTCGACGACATCTCCCACTTTTCGTTTGGAAAGTTCATCAATCAAGTCCAAGGACCCCCGTAAGGGTTCGCCATCCATGGCAACAATCAGATCCCCCACAACCAGCTGATTCGCTTGAGCGTCCCAATAGGTGGGGCGAATCCCGGAACGCGTTTTCAAGCTGTCATCTTCATCCGATTTGATCAGAATTCCTTCTAAGCCTAAGCGATGCGTCAATTGATCCGAGACGGGGCGGATTCCCAATCCCGGTCGCTCAATCTTCCCATGCTGGATCAACTCGGGAACCACACGATTGACCATATCTACCGGAACCGAAAACCCAAGTCCAGCAGACACCCCCGATGGACTGTAAATCGCGGTGGTGACACCGATCAACCGACCCGCGCTATCCAACAACGGCCCGCCGGAACTTCCGCGATTGATAGCGGCATCGGTTTGAATCACGTCGGTAATCAAACGTCTGGTTTTGGTCCGGATCGAGCGGCCTAAGCCACTAATCGTACCGGTCGATAACGAATGGTCGAATCCAAACGGATTGCCTATGGCAAACACTTTTTGACCGACCATCAGGTTGCTCGATTCACCAATCGGAATCGGAACCAATTGGCTGGCCGGTGCATCGACTTTGAGCACGGCCAGATCCTGGTCAGGCGCCTTCCCCACCAGTTTCGCCTTCAGGACCGTTCCATCTCCCAGCGTGACGACAACACCTTCGGCTTGGCTGATCACATGATAGTTTGTGACGATATAACCATCATCGCTCCAGACCAGTCCTGAACCCATGCCGCTGGGGACCTCCACCGGATCAGCCACGAGCGGATTTGTGACTTGATCGACCGCTGTAATGTGGACAACCGATGGGGCGACTTTTTGAAAGATCTCAATGGTTGTCTTTTCATCGGCGGCCAAATCCCCCCGCGGAGTCACAGCACGCGCCGAAGCATTGGGATTCAAAATGGACGATGGTCCACTGCCGGAAAATCGCCAAATGGCGAACAGTGTGAGAACGACAAGTATCAAGAACGGCCAGCTCACGCCATCGGCCTGGATCGGCGCGCGCCGTGGAGGTCGTTCATCCTTCGAGAACATCAAACTTCTCCAAGTTGGAGGGAAATCAACCGGCCCGCTTGTGAGGTTGTCAGCAAGGGGCTCGCAAAACGTATTTCCTCACCGACGAGATATCCTGCCGGAACATGGAAACGTTAATGATATTATGGGCGGTTCAAGCCAACTTGACCAGTCGAGTTAGCCCCTCATGCAGCCCATGCGGCACAGCCGCTTTGTGCGAGCTGCCGCTCGAAGGGGGGAAGGCCGCTTCCGTTGGGCGCTGCGCTTTATGGGAGGGCGTTTCTAAAAAATGCAACGTTTTTATCCTCCCTCTCCCTCTGGGAGAGGCCGGGGTGAGGGTTTTTGCTTCACCGAAGGCACCCCCTCTCACCTCATTCCCACCCAACACGATTCCGACCATGCAACACAACAGTTTTCTGCCCCGAATCGCCTTTAGAGCAATTCTGCCACTTTGGAATTCAATTCTTCGACCGCTTTGATGAATTGGCTTTGGGTTTGTTCGGGGAGCTTTCGGAACTCCTGCACAAATTGCGGAGTGATTGCCGTTTCGAATCGTTGCAGAGCTTTTGTTGTTCGTTTGACGAGTTGCGCAACCGGAGGACCGACTGCGGTGCCGACGGCGTCGCCTCCTTGGTCACTCGTCGCTGGAGGCGTTGTCGCCCCCTGTCGAAACGGCGAGTACTCCCCGCTGGTGTCCTCTTTTTGCCGAGCAGCAGCGGTAGCGGTGGCGGTCTCTGGCTTGCGGTCCCGTGTGGAATTCCCACCTTCACTGGCAGTGGAGCCCTCGCCGCCGAATTCGTCGGGATCGACAACGGCAGTGGTTTCGCTCGGCACGTAGGCGACCGCTGATTCGTCCTCTTCGGCTTCGGCTGTCAAATCTTCGCCGTGAATCGCTCGTCGCCAGGCCTTCATTTCGGCCACGGTGGCCTCTGTTTCCTCAGCCCATTGCAGGCACTCAGCGGCATCATCCCAGTTGATCGCCGAATAAAAATGCGACCACTTCAACTTCGGATAGGACTCATGAACATCCGCAAATGATTCCCAAACGCGACGGCGTTGAAACACCTGATCGCCGCTCAAGTTGATCAAAGCGGCAAAATCCGCATCGGTGCGGCCCTTGGCATATTTCTTCGTCCACTTGGCCGCACATTCACCGACCACCCAACGACACTGGTTAACAGCTTGTTGGGCCGTATCGATCAAAAGCTCTTCAGTTTCCGGGACGTCCGTTTTTAGTGGAGCAATCGGGTCGTTCATGCTGGTCCTTTAGTGCTGTAGTCTCTGGTTTCAAAACCCCGCAAGGCGTATTCGCATCACGCGTCGGTTCGCGTGGGAAGCTCACTTCCAGGGAGTGTGTGGTGAGGGAGATCGTCTGCCGTTTCTGCCGACCACACAAACCGAGGGATTCCGGAGCTGATCCATCGCATTCTCAGGGGTGAATCTTGGAGTGGTGTGCCACTGGCTTTGCCAGTGCAAATTCAAATGTTTGGATTCGCCACAAAGCACTGGCGGAGCCAGTGGTACCCTAAATCTCGGGTTTGACATTGCTCGCGATAGGTCGCAATGTCGTGTCGTTGGGCGAATCAGCGATCCTACCGACGACAGTTGGTGATTGCCAGCGTCGGTAATGATCATTTCCACGGCCGTTGCAGATCGAAACATTAAGTCGTTATGACCGCGCCAGTTTCGGTGGTCGATCGGTTGAGTGACTTAGCGGACGCGCCCTTGATCGGCGGCTTTAATGTCGCTGCAGCGCCATATTCAGTAGGGAAACGCAATTCGCGGATCCCATTGGCGAAAAGGCATTCCTTGCTGCGCCGGAATTCTCAGCGGGGTTTCAGCCGGTCGTTCTGGACCCGATTCGGCAAATCGCTTCCGTTTGCCTGCCAGTCATAACGGGCACATTTTTCCTATTCTTTGTATTGGGCTGAAAGTTCCCATAATTCCGTTGAATACGAAAAGCGAGATCGGTAGACTCGGAATTAGTGCATTTCCCCTAATTTAAACCCTGTCATCAACTCTTAGCCGTTGCGGCCACTGAACGAGTGGGGCATCCCCTGTTTGCCGACTCGGTCGTTTCACGCTGCAGCATTGAATCCCTGTTGTTGACTTCAGTGATAAGGAATTTTTGAAAACATCTATGGATGGAGTGAACTCTCACCACAATTTAGCGAGGTTAAACACCTAAAATGAGAAGTGCGGGCCAAACGCGACGATCATTTTCACCATCAACCATTCTCTATTCGCGATACCTAAAACCCAGGTGTGCGACAATTTGCCGGCCGGTTATTAGATCGGTCTTACTTTTCTCATCTTCGATCGGCTGTCTATGCATCGCGCACTCTGAGGCAAGTGCGGAATCTGCTCTGATGCGGGTGGCTGCCGGCGCCAGTTATCAGGAATTTGGGCTGACGAGTAGAGGCGACGTTTTTACGATTGCCAATTTGTCGCAAGGTGATGCGCATCTCCAGAAGGCAATCATCGACACCAAATCCTCGTCTGCGGACGCTTATTTCCATCTCTCGGGAATGAGCTCTTTTCCCTTCATGGCTGAACAAGAATCCGCAGCGGAAACGGGATTCACAGGGTTTGGCGGAGTGACGAATGACTCCCGACGAATGGTTTTGGAATTCACCGACTTCGCTCCGGGGGAGACGTTTTCGTTTCAAATCGATGTCGATAACCGCCACAGTTGGTTCACATCCGGTAGCGATTTCGCTGGGACGACCTTGAGCACGGTATTTACCAGTAGTGACAATACGACGGAGTTGATCGGCGCATTCAATGCGACAGAGGATTCCTGGGTTTCGGCGCTTGCTGAGCTCTACTCGCCGACCCCGCGGCCGGATTTCACCAATCCCGAGCCATCGTCATTGCTGCTGGCGCTCATTGGCGGCGCGACATTGGGAGCATTCGTATTGAATACCAAGCGGATTTCGTCGCCGACTGATTGAGGGAGCAGCTGTGAAGCTCCTTCGAGGCTAAGTTTGCCAGCGGAGACTGCGCTCAGTCACCGTTGGTGTCGGCCGGGAGAGTTTGCTCGCGGGGGGGGATACCCCATTTGGCGGCATGGGCGCGCGAGCGGCGGTGCGATTGGAGGCCGGACATCAAGAAGTCGATGACCTTGCCGTAAGAGCGTAGTGCCGGTGAAAACTGTTGCCGTTCTAAACTCGATTTGGCGTCGCGATAGGCCGTTCCGTACGATTTCCAGTCGACGGTCCACCCTTCTTCGATGGCCGACTGTTGCAAGTCGTGCTCGATGGTGGCGAGCTGTCCGGCCAGTTTTCGTGTCATGTTGGCTTCTGCATAACGATAGGGGCCACCCTTGGGGGCCGAGACGGGGGGAGCCTTTGCGCGCTCGCGGCGTTGGTTCCACCAGATCCAAACCATGAGGATGATCTGTATACCAGCCAGTCCCAACAAGGTGAGACCGGGGGCAAGCAGGTAGTTTAAAGCTGTCCGCAACCCCATCAACGTCAGCGGTACGCCAATCGCAAGGACGATGGACAATAAGGAGAGCGCCAACCCCCAACCCCAGGAGAGCCCCCCGCTATCGTCGTAGCGAGGCCTTGGCGGTGGCGTGGCGATATCGCCAACCGGTGCATTCACGCGGACAATCACCACGGTGATGTTGTCCGGTCCGCCGCGCAGGTTGGCCAGATGCACCAACAACTGACAGGCTTCGGCTGGAGGCAATTCGCGGGCGATCGTGCCGATTTCGTTGTCGTCTAACAGTCCGGTCAATCCGTCACTGCATAGCAAGAAAATATCGCCGGAGAGGATTTCATGGGCGCCTTCGATGTCGACCTCAACGTGGGCCTCTGGTCCCAGGCAGCGGGTAATGACGTTCCGCGGCTCGTAAAGAAAAATCTCTTCGGCCGACATTTGCCCCTGTTTGAGTAGCTCCCATTGCAGACTGTGATCGAACGTCAACTGTTCGATATGGGCATCGCGAATGCGATACAGACGGCTGTCGCCAACATGACCGGCGATGGCCCCCGTTGGGGAAAGCACCAAGGCGGTTAAGGTGGTGCCCATGCGCAGGAAATCGTGATTCTGCCGCCCACGAGTATTGATGCCCGTATTGGCTTCGATGATGGCTTGTTCGAGCGCTTCGTCGATGGGAAGATTCTGCAGCTTTTGGTAGGAGTGCGGAATGGAGTCGGCCGCCATTTTACTGGCCAACTCGCCCACCGCATGTCCGCCCATCCCATCGGCGACGAGAAACAAATGGCCCCGTTGATGGAAGGCCTCTGCGTCCGGCGCCAGATGGATGCCGTAGGAATCTTGATTGTTTTGACGGCGGAATCCGATGTCGCTTTTTGCGGCAAATTCCACCTTCTGCTCCCACAGCATCGCGGTTCCTCAAGTCCGAAGTGTATTCATTTGGCGGCACGTGTTCGGTAAGAATTCGATGGCAGGCTTCCCGATGACCAGAGCAGACGCCGTAAAACCATCTCTAATCATGGTATCCGGTCAACTGATGCGACGCAAAGCCAACCTATTCAACCACTGAATTCTAATGGATTTCAGCAGACTGCCCTGTTCACGGTTTCCGCTGCCTCAGTGGTCATCATCTCCCAGTTGTCACCTACCCCTCGATATGTCGGTCGACGGTTTGCAGCGCTTCTGATTCGCGACGGAACCAATGATGTCCGCCGATGACAACCGCGAAGAACAGAGCGCACATGTAAAAATTGTGATTGTTATGAAACATTGCCGCCGTTTCATCAAATGCCCCAACCGACGCCTCACCGGACATCCAATTCATCGCGACGGCGAAGCGGAGGACTTCGTACATCAACGATTCCAACCCAATATCGACAATCACCAGCAGATGCAGGCACAAATCAACGCGATTGACGAAATACTTTCGCCGCGCTGCAAAAACCAGCAGCAACGACATGATGCTTACCGAAACAACTCCCCCCACGATGAATCCGATTCGTGAGGGATACCACTTCCAAAACAGAAACGTTCCCACGTAAATCAGCAACTGCAAGATGCTGAAATACCAACGATTTATCGTCATATTGAGTGAACCGTATCATCGGCGTGTCGAACGCCCTGCATGTACCGAAAACGCCCCAAGGATTTCCCGTGCGGCCGCTACTTCGACCGCCGCCGTTTGATCCATTGCGTGAAATTGCAAGAAGTTGATGATACTTGGTTTTTCCCTCTCTTTCTATAAACGAGAAACTACCGCTCCCATTCACGGTTTCCAGCATTACTCCTGCTTCCCTATCCGTCCACATTTCTGTCGTCTCAAGCTTTTAACCATTGTCCCGCCCTAAGAAACGCTGAATCCCGTCTGTTTTGTTCTGAGATGACAGGCTCCTCTTGCCTTAAAAGTCGGTTTTCCCTTAAAACCCCGACCTGTTCGCAACAGCGATCGTCGTGTGACGTATTGCGCAGCGTAATGCTTTGTCGGGCCGCAGGAATATCAACGCAAATCTGGAAATCATATTTTTCCCACGGAACGGACTCTCGGGAGCAGTCATGATGGAGACAATTCAACGGATCAAGTGGGCGACCGTTCTCGGTCTGTTGGCGATGATCGCCGGATGCAGTGACGGCCATGATCCACACATTGCCGGCGACGACCCCAGCAAAGCGGAGGCGAATTCAGAAGAAGTGCCGAAACTTCGCCAACAACCCGATGAAGTCGTCACTGCCGAGGAATATGAACGCCAACAATCGGAGAATGACTCGGGCATCGTGCTTGCGAGCGGAACTGATGACGGGACGGGGATTCGCACCGTAGCTGCCGGTGAAGAAGATGCGACGGCAGCCACGATCGACGGCATCGTCATCTTCGACGAAGATGAGACCGAAGCCGAAGCAGATGCTCCTGAGGAAAAATTTGTCGCCCCCAAAGAGGGAACGGCGGAATACTACATCCATGAAATCACCAAACTCCGTATCGCGCGGCCGCCACAAACTAAAGATCTGGAAGCGTTGCGGGCTTGGCATCGCGAACGCAGTCTGAAGATCATCGCCAATGCTGAAAAGGCTTTGGCCCTGACACATCGCGATCCTAAGCAGGAACGGATCTTTGACGTCGCCGTGCGGAAATTGCTGGAAACCCGTCTACAACTGGCTGTCGATGGAGATACAGAGAGCGTGGACGCGCTCTATGAGCATGCGGCATCGCTTTATAAGCGGGATCCGAAGTCCACAGCGGCTGCGGAAGGGGCGTTTACGCTGACGCAACTGGCCTACTCCAACTCCACCGCGGCGATCATGACCGGAACGGCCTTGAAGGACCCTCGTTGGTTGCAGGAATTCGCTCGACAATCGGAAGACTATGCTGTGAAGTTCCCTCAGGATTCCCAGCGGTCAATCCCCCTGCTCTTTGCAGCAGCCGAGCGGTGTGAGATCAATGGGCTGGATGAAGAAGCGGTCCGGGCTTATTCAGTGATTGCCCAAAAATTCCCCAAACACGATGCCGCAGCCGTTGCTTTGACGATTGTGCGGCGGATGAAAATGAACGGCCGCCGCATCAAACTCTCCGGAGCGACGCTTCAAGGCCAAGCGGTTTCTTTGGAGCAACATTTGGGGAAACCGGTCGTCGTATTTTTCTGGAACACTTCTGCAGCTCCCTCCGTGAAGCAGATTCCTGAAATTACCGAAGTTGCCAAAAAATATGGCAGCAACAGACTCGGAGTCATTGGCGTTTGTTTGGATGAATCGACCGAGACTTTGAAAGCCTTCTTGACCAAAGAGAAGCTTCCTTTCCCCAATATTATTCATTCCGATGAAAAGAAACGTGGTTGGAACAATCCGATCGTCAAGTTTTACGGAGTCCGCCGCGTCCCCTCAATGTGGGTGATCGATGCGGGGGGCCGTGTCGTGACGACCAAAGTCGAAAGTGGGAAACTGGACGCGACGCTCGCCGCAGTCTTCAATTCCCGAACCGCCACGAGACCGGGCAAAAGCGTGCGATAGCTGCTTGTATTGCCAAGTTTGATTCAAAAACAGTCTCTAATGAGCCGCGAACTCCCATTCGCGGCTCTCTTTTTGCGCTGCTTCTGGTAGAATTTTCCAATGCGATAGGGGAGTCAAAAACCGATTTAATCTGAACAAATGCCAACTGCACGCCTTGACAGATGGACGCACGTATATTAGCGTGGATTGGTAGCAGAATTTGCACTACTGAATTGTTCGATTGATGAGGGTGGAGACCGATGGCCAAAAAGAATGGACTGACGAAGCGACAACAGGACATTTACGAGTTCTTGAAGGACAAAATCGTGACCCGGGGTTACGGTCCGACGGTGCGAGAAATTGGGGCCGCCTTCGAAATTCGTTCACCCAACGGTGTCATGTGCCATCTCAAGGCCTTGGAGAAAAAAGGGCTGATTACGCGTGAATCGCACATGTCGCGTGCCATTCAACTGACGGAATCGACCCAGTTCTCCGCCTCGTTGCCCCTTGCCGGTAACGTGGCTGCGGGTACCCCGGTGCTGGCTGAAGAACTGTGCGAACAGCAGGATTTTAGCAGCCTGTTTAATTCCGAAGACCATTTCTGCTTGAAGGTCTCCGGCGACTCGATGATCGAAGCCCAAATTGCCGACGGAGACTTTGCTATAATTCGTAAGCAAAACACCTGCAACAACGGCGAAATCGCTGTGGCTCTCGTCGATGGGGAAGATGCCACGTTGAAGTACTTCTATCGCGAAGCGGGCCACATCCGTTTGGAGCCGGCCAACTCGACAATGCAATCCATCATTGTCAGCGATGCCCAGGTGCTAGGCGTGCTCGTAGGCGTCATTCGGCGGTATTAGGTCCGGTTCGGTCACCATCAGTCGTGGTTGTTGTGTGAATCATTATCACAGCCGCAGGCGGCCACGTCCGACTTGTCCCAGCAGTGCGTGGGGCATTTGTCGTCGATTCGCATAGAAAACTCGCCGTTCCAACACACTGGCGGACAAGCCGCCAGTGGCACCCCACGCAAGAGTTGTTAGAGGTGAAGAGGTTCGGTGAATTTCAGCACATCGACAGAGCGCCGCCGCTTTAGTCCGCCTGTCGTACCTTGAGCGTGTATTGTCGCATGAAGCCGACTAACATGTGCGTCCGGCCCCAGACTTCAATGCGCCACTGGGTGACCTGTGAGTCCGCTTTGCCGCTGTCCTGTGCGTCTTCCGGGATCGTGAGCGGTGCAATCCATTGGCGGGTTTGTCCCGGAAACAACCATCCGCCGTCGGTATCGAGGATGTTTTCCTGGTAGAGGATCCGCTCCGGATCGCGGGAACGGCTCCGGCCCTCCTTTTGAATAGGTAGCTTGCGTTCCCGACGTTGAATGCAGATCAGATTCGCCCGGATCGATTTTAAAAAGATGGGGCCTGGCTGTTTCACGCAAAATCGCATCGTAGCGCCGGGTGCGACCGATTCGAATTCGACTTCAAGCGTCGTGGCGGGGATCAGCAAAAACGCCAACGTTTGTTGGAGGGCGGACCACACGAGCAACGCGGCCAATAATCCGATGACCACTGCAGCGGCGATGACGGCGTAGTACATCTCCGCGCTGTTTTGCCCCAGCACCACGCAGCCATAGGTAATACAGGACAGGAGCAGGCCGAAAAACCATGTGCCGGCTAATCGTCCGCCGTTAGTCTGAGGGCTTTCGAGGCGGACTGGTAGCGTGGGCTGGTCTTCGTCTGAGGAGACGACTGCGGTCTCCACCTCGGTATTTCCCTGGGCCATGCGGACACTCGCTCTGCTATGCTATGCTCGTCGGCGTTTCGCAGCCTGTCAGCATGGGCATTGTCATCAGTGGTCGTCAAGTCCGCAGGGTGGGCACGGTAGGATCAACGAGCAGGATCAACCAGCGGCACGGCTTTGGTTTTGGTTGATCTTGTTGTACAAGGTTTTGAGGGCGATGCCTAATTCCTTGGCGGTTTTTGGCTTATCCCCATCATGTTTGTCGAGGACGCTTTCGATGACGTTCATCTCGATTTCCCGCAACGTCATCGCCTGAGTCGGCGGTGTGAAATTCATGCCGACGGACTCGACGGGCGACGAATTGAGGACGCTTGACGGGAGATGATCGGCCGTCATTGGTTGCCCACCGGCGAGAATCACAGCATGTTCCAGTGCGTTGGCCAATTCCCGCACATTCCCAGGCCAAGTATGCTTAGAGAGTGCCTCGAGCAATTCCGCGGTTAACATTTCCGGGGAGATTTTCGGACGCTTGAGGATCCGGGCGGCCAAGTGCGCCGCCAAACTCGGGATATCACCTTGGCGTTCCCGCAGTGGTGGCAAATTGATTTCGAATGTATTGACGCGAAAGAACAGATCCTGCCGAAAAGTGCCGGCGGCAACCATTTCTTCCAGGCCGCGATTCGTGGCGCAAACCACACGCACATCGACCTGAAACGGTTCGTTTTCTCCGACGCGACGGACCTCGCCTGATTCCAAAAACCGCAGCAGTTTGACCTGCATGCTCTTATCAAGTTCGCCCAATTCGTCCAGGAACAACGTTCCGCCGTTTGCGACCTCGATGAGTCCCTTGCGGGCTTTCTCCGCTCCGGTGAAGGCTCCCTTGCCGTGGCCGAACAGTTCGCTTTCCACCAGGTTTTCCGGCAGAGCGCCGCAATTGACCGGGACGAATGGTTTGCCCGCACGTTGGCTTTGGGAGTGGACTTCTTGGGCGACCAATTCTTTACCGGTCCCGGTTTCACCCAGGATCAACACGGTGGAGTCGGTCGGTCCGACCCGTTCCACGAGCAATTTGACGCGCCGCATCACGGACGTCTCGCCAATCAATGACGTGGTTCCTTGTACGGCCTTCAATTGACTTTCTAAAGCCAAAGCGCGGTTGCTTAGGGCCCGTTTCTCGGAGATCCGTTTCAGCACATTGGCGATGGCGGCCAGTTTCGAGGGCTTTAACAAAAAGTCGTAGGCGCCTTGGCGGATGGCGCGAATCGCGTCATCCAACCCGCCGTGACCGGTGCTGATGATCACTTCGGTTTCGGGGGCCACCCCTTTGATGTGTTCGATCACGTCCCACCCGCTCACACCGGGCATGCGCAGGTCGACAATGGCCGCGTCGAAGGTCGCTTTGTCCACAGCGGAAATTGCGGACGCGCCGTCGGCGCAGATAGTGACCTCGTGTCCCATGCGGGGCAACTCGTTGGCCATCACATCCCGAATCGGTCCTTCGTCGTCGACGAACAGGACGCGCAAACTATCTGACGAGCTCAACCAACCACTCCTTCGCAGATTGACGTGAACGGTGTAATCATCCTTGGTGCCCCCTCGACTTGTCTGTTGCCAATCGACTTACTCTACCGGTCGTTTCAAAACCCTCTGACGCGCCTCATTGACACTAATCCGCAAGTTTCGCGAACAAGCACAACCGGGTATTAAAACGGATTTAGTCCCCTGCCCCAGTTGTTCCCAGCTACGCGGCGATGGCGTTCATCGCGCGGCGCGGTAGGCTGATGCAAAACCGACTTCCTTGTCCAACTCCCTCGCTGTGGGCTTCAATCGTGCCCCCGTGATCATTAATGATGCGGTGGCTGATCGACAGCCCCAATCCGGTCCCCTGGCCCACGCGTTTGCTTGTGAAAAATGGTTCGAAGAGGTTTTCGATAACAGCCGGCGTCATACCACACCCTTCGTCTTGGAAAACGATCCGCACTTCATCGGTCCGTTCCTCGATTGTGATAGACAATGTGCCGCCGGCTTCCATCGATTCCAATCCGTTGGCCACCAGATTCAATAACACTTGTTTGATTTCCGCTGGATTCGCTTCCAAATAACTCGGCGTGGCCGCTCGGAATGTGATCTGCATGTCGCGGTATTTGCTCAGGTGTTGCACCATGGCGATGACTTCGCGAATCAGCCCGGTGACGTCGGTTGATTCCCGCGTCGATTCGCTGCCCCGCGAAAAATCGAGCAATTTCGTGGTGATCTCGCGGCAGCGAAACGATTCTTTTTGTATCATCTGCAGATAGTCGCGGATAATTTTTGCATCGCTGTTCGGTTCGTTCTGAACGTGCAGCAGATCTTCAATGCGGTCCTCCACCGATTCCGAGGCCATGGCGATTGCGGCCAACGGATTATTGATTTCATGGGCGACGCCCGCGGAAAGGAATCCCACAGCCGCCAGTCGTTCGGAGCGGATCAACTGCCGGCTGCGTTCATTGACCTGCTGGTCAAGGTCCCCGGCGATGTCCTGGAAGCGGGTCGTCATCATGTTGAACGACTCAGCCAGTTCCCCCATTTCATCATGTGTGGAAATCGGAATGCGGTAGTCAAAACATCCCTGTGCTACGCGGCGGGCACCTTCATACAGCTGTCGTAATGGGCGAAATATTTGCACGTAACTGTGGCGAATCAATCCCAGAAACAACACGACCGCCACCGCGGTTGTTGTCCACAGAAGCGTAGAGGTCGATTCGTAGTCACGTTGCGCTTGGTCTAGAGCGGCGTGAAGACCATTGGCCGGATCGAGCATGGTTTGTGCGATTTGTTCCAATTCCCAAGTTCCCTTGAGCAATTGATCCATCGCCACCTCGTCGATGACCTTGCCGTTTAAAGCGGTCTTGGCTTGGTGTTCCAACTCGGTCAATTTGTTGTTGAATGCATGCAGTGAGTTGTTGAGGATCAAGAACTGACTCTCCAACACCGACGTCAGTGGGATCTCCTCCAGCTTGACTTGAAAGTCGCGATAGGCCGTGTGTGCAGCGTCTGTGCGGTAGCAAAAAATCTCTAATTGCGAACGACGGATTTTATTAACGAGCGTCGGATCGGCGTGGGGATTGGGGCGATCCACGAGCGGTTTGTATAGCGCACCCGCAGCCTTCACGAGAGCGGTCTTGTTGGGCGTTTGCTGCAGGTTGAATTCCAACTCGCCGATTAACTCGGCGTAGGAAGACAGCCCCCAGATGCCGCTGAAGGACGCCATCAAGAGCATGGTGAGGACCAATCCCAAGCCCAATAAGAGCTTGCGACGTATTGTCCGTGTGAACAGCAAACCCGACCTCCCTGTCGTGGTTCGTCGTTAATGGGGAACTGAGTCATGGGCCGCTGGGGGAGCGGCTGAACGGGGGCGGGGAGTGTAGAGAGAATCAAGATTTGAGGCAAGACCGGGATTCACGCTCTAGGTCACCAGTTGCGTGTGATTCGGTGGTGCGAATGTGGCACGGCTCGCGCGCAATCCGACCCTGATCAATCCGCCAACTGGTAGAGAATGCAGTGCGGTAAAAAACTAGGATTGTGGGGTAGCGCTGAGGCTTCGCTTGAGCATTTGCTCGCACAATTCGCCCAGGCTGATGCCGATCCGAGCGGCCGCTTTCGGAACCAAGCTATGCGAGGTCATTCCGGGGACACTATTCGCCTCTAACACCCACGGCCGGTTGAACCGATCCAGCACGAGGTCAATCCGTGCGACCCCCTGCAATTTGAGTGCATCATAGGCGTTGCGGGCCGCTTGGTTGATCGAGTTGACCACATCGCTGGGGATGTCGAATTCAAACTGGTAATGGGTGGTGTCGTCGGCATACTTGGCTTGGTAGTCAAAAAACGGTCGGTTCGGGACGACTTGAATCAACGGCAACATCAATTCGTCCATAATGCCAACCGTCCATTCCGAGCCCAAAACACCGGCTTCCAACAAGCCAAACGCCTCGAGATGAAAGCAACGCGTCAGGGCCTCCGGAAGCTCATCGGGGCTTTGTACGACGCTCACCCCCAGGCTTGACCCTTGAGAGTCCGGCTTGACCGCGAGCGGATAACCCAGGCTACGCGCTTTTTTCATGATGCCGTTGGCTGTGTCCCCTTCGTGGATCAGAACGTAAGGAGGTGTCGGGACATAATTTTGAAAAAAGCGTTCTTTTGCGGCCGATTTTTGAAAGGACAACCGAGCCGCCGCCGGATCGCTGCCGGTATAGGGCATCCCGGCATCCTCCAGAATCTGCTGCACTTGCCCATCTTCGCCGAAAAAACCATGCAAGGCGATAAAGGCTGTGTCGATGCCGGACCAATCGAACGAAGACAAATCGACCTCAGAGGGATCGACTGCGATGACCTTGTGTCCCCGTTCCGCCAGCGCGGCTCGCACGGCGGCTCCGCTTTCGAGACTGATCGAGCGTTCACTCGATTCGCCTCCCTCCAAAACGGCTACGGTCAACGGATCCAAATCCTGAGCTTCAAACGTCGTCATCGCCGGCCTCCTTGCCACGAAATAATCTCTATCTGGTCCGCTCAATCGGGACCGAATCGCACCGGGAGGGTCGCGGCTTCTGTCGAGCTGCGGTGGGTCGAACGACTACCGAAAACGGCTCAACGGAAACTACGAAATCTCAACACCCTGAGGTTCCCAGGCGCGCGGGGGGCGTTTTACCAGATTTCGATTTCCAGCTCCAGATCGACTCCGAACTGCTCATTGACCTTGGATTTGGCCAAATCAATCAGTCGCAGGACATCGTCGGAGGTCGCATCGGCGTGGGTAATGATGAAATTGGCGTGGCGGTCACTGATTTCGGCGTTGCCAATCCGTGTCCCTTTCAAGCCCGACTGATCAATGAGTAATCCGGCACTCATTCCGCGCGGGTTCTTGAAGATGCAGCCGGCCGACTGGGCGGTGAGCGGCTGCGTCGCCTTTTTCATGATCCACGATTTACGCAAGCGGCGTGTGATTTCGTCCGTATCCCCCGGCTGCAGACCGAATGTGGCTTCGACGATCAGTAGGTCCCGCAGATTGCTTTCTCGGTAACCAAACGTGATCTCGTCGCCGCGGCGGGTGACAAGTTCTCCGGCGGAGGTTAATCCGGAGACTGAGCAGACAAACTGCCCAATATCTCCCGCACTGCCGCCGGCATTACCGCGGAGCGCTCCCCCAATGGTTCCCGGGATGCCCACGAGGACCTCAAGTCCCTGCAGGCCGACCTTGACCGTATGCCAAATGAGATGCGTGAGCGGGGCGCCCGCTCCGACTGTGACCTGGGTGCCATCGACGGTGATTTGTGAAAATCCATCACCGGCAATATGGATGACAACGCCGCTAACCCCTTTGTCACCGATGAGCAGATTGCAACCGCCGCCCAGGATGTGGTACGGCATCTCGCTCTCGCGACAGGCCAGTATGACCTGTTGCAATTCGTCGGGGGTCCTCGGTGTCACGAAGTACTGAGCCGGTCCCCCCAGTTTCAAATACGTGTGGGGCGCCAGCGGCTCGTCGCGGCGTGTGATTTCGCTGAAGTCGTCGAGTGAAGGCATGGTGAACCTGATTGATATCGCCGGCGCCCATCGTAATGAGCACGTCTCCTGGTTGTGCCTCATCCTCTATAGTTGCGATCGTTTGGTCAAGAGATCCACAAAAACGAGTCTGAGAATGTTGCTGGGCGATGCGGTCGGACAAATCTCGGGCGACGTCCGTCGATTCGGTCGCGGTTCCTTCGCGAGCGGCATAAATCGGCGTGATCAGCACGCGATCCGCCTTCGAAAAACTTTCAGAAAATTCCTGCATCAAGATTTGAGTTCGCGAGATTTGGTGCGGCTGGAACGCGCACCAGATCCGGCGGTCGCCAAATTCCTCGCGCGCCGCCTGGAGTGTGGCCGCCACTGCCGTTGGATGATGGGCGTAATCGTCGACAAGGGTCACGCCTCGCCAAGATCCGATCTCCTCAAATCGCCGCGCAATCCCGCGAAATTCGCCCAGTCCTTCGCGGATCTCCGCCGCTGTTAGTCCCAAACCGACGCATAAAGCCGTGGCAGCCAAGGCGTTGAGCACGTTGTGCTCTCCAGGGACTTGCAACAAGATCTCAGCGAAGAAATCACCCTTGTAGAACACGCGGAACCGCGTTCCCGACCAGGAACGACGAATATCCGCTGCCCACCAGTCCATGCCGGGCACCAGCGAAAATGTCTCCACGTTTGCGGCGACATCCTGGCAGGCCGCCATCGTATTTCGACAATCGCCGCGGACGACCAACGAACCGTCGGCCGGCAGTTTTTGAGCAAATTGGCGAAACGCATCAACGGCCTGCTCCACATCGGGGTAGCAGTCGAAATGGTCCGGCTCGATTCCCAGAATTGCCGCGTGCTTTGGAGATAAATCCAGGAAACTTTGTTTGTATTCACAACTTTCAACAACGAACAGGTTGCCGCCACCCGACCAGCCTCCGGACTGCCGCGATAGGACTTCGGCGCCCAATATGGCCGAGGGATCGCGTCCCGCGAGGTCCAGAATCGAGGCGGTCATCGCCGTTGTTGTGCTTTTTCCATGCGTGCCTGCGATGGAAACACCGACTTGGTCTGCCATCAGGCGACCGAGCATTTCGCTGTAAGAGAATTGTGGAATTCCCAATTCGCGGGCAAGTGCGCGTTCCGGATTGTCTGCCTGCACGGCGGGGCTGTAGACCACCATGTCGACTTCGCCGGGAACGAAATCGCGGTTGTGCCCTTGATGGACGCGCAGTCCACGGGCTTGGAGTAACGCGAGATTATCGCTGAGCGGTTGCAAGTCCGAACCGGTGACACGATAGCCCAGACCCGAAAGTAATTCGGCCAGTGCCTGCATGCCGGAACCGCAGATACCGATTAGGTGCGCGGAGGGTGTTTGCGGGTCTGAAGCGATCTTTGCCTCACCTCCCTTTTGAGAGAGTTGACCTTGTTGCAGCAAGCGATGTATGGCAGAGGGTGAAATCATATGCCGACGGCATCCGGGTGTTGGGGAGGGTTAACACGACCGAGAACGCTGGGGGAGACCGATCGGCGTGCGAACCGGGTTAACATCCCAAATGCGCAAGACCGTCAGTGGCATACTTATCGGTAAGATAGTCAAAATGACTTCAAGGGTTATTTCAAGAAGTGACGAGCAGCCGACGATTCCGCCGGCAGGTGGGCAATGATGCGGGGCGGGATGATAGAGGGGATTAGATCACCTGTCAACGACTTTCGGATTGCGCAAGCATGGAGAGTTATGCGGGCGAGAACGAAATCAGCAAAGACCGTTAAACTGCCTATTCACGTCACGGGAGGGCGAAGCACCTGCTGAGCCGCGTTTGGGAGGTCTCTCCGGGAAAAGGTGGAGATTTCCCCGACCAAGGCAAGCGAAACCAGCCCGCCCGAAAATGGGTGCCACTGGCGGCTTGTCCGCCAGTGCGAAATCGCGTGACCCGCAAAACACTGCTGGACAAGCCCAATCCTGTTCGGCTCGATTGTTGCTATTGTTGGGCGTGATGGCAAGGTGGCGGTGTGTTTGCTTGTTTTTTGGGGGAGGGCGTGGCTGCAAGGGCTGCGGTTGGTGGGGTGGGGAGTTGTCTCAGCGCAGCGTTGAGCGGCTCGTCATCTGCGGGGAGTCGCGGAGCGAGTGGGGTTAGACGCTTGTCGTGGCGTGCGGCGGCAAACGGTTTATGTGGGCCAGTAGTTCTTCTTCATCCGCCAAACCTTGGAAGTAATAACAAAGCATTTCATACGTCCGCAGCGTCGGCTTGCGGCCGGTCACTAGGCTGATCAGCAGGCAAGCGATGATCGCACAGTACGTTTGAATTTCGATTCCGTTGTCACAGTCGCTTAATAACTTGCGGCAGCCCAGCACATGTTTCAAAAACCGAAAGTACAATTCGATCATCCAGCGACTGCGATAAATCAACGCGATGATTTCCGCCGGCACGTCCAGCAAGTTCGTCACCAGCACGACGTCGTGCGTGGCAGCGGCCCGCTTGCGTCCGCCTCGCTTGGGATGCGTTTCGGCGCGAATCACCACCCGCCGCACGCGATGCTGCGGATGCTCAATCCGTCGCGATTTGGGCGAACCGAGTTGGCCGATGGCGTCTTCCAACACGCCCGCCGCCCGCGCCTCCTCGTCCAGTTCGCGAACCTCGTCAGCCGTAAACGCGCGGTCGTTGCGGATGCGGCAAACGTAGCTGCTGCCGACATCGACGATCGCGTTGAACAGCGAAAATTGTTCGTAACCGCGATCGATCACGTAGCAGCGATCCGGTTCCAATTGGCTGCGCAACACGTTTTTTTCATTGGCCGGTCCTTGGCCGCTGGCGTCGGTGACTGCCGATTTGACAGGCACGCCTTTGAGGATTTCAAAGTGCGCGTGCAGCTTAAAACCGCGATCGTTGCGGGTGGCAAAACAGGCCTGCGTGATTTGCGGCAGCTTCTTCAGCAGGCTGCCGTCGACGGCGGTCAAGGTCTGCGCGAAGTCTTTCAGCCGCGGGTCGCAGTCGGCGCGTTGCGGAGCGCGCTGGAGCAGTTCACCGGCGATTTCCCGCAGCAATTCCGGGTCAAACACACGTGCCGCTTCGGACAACGAACCCAGCGAAGCCCGTTGGCAGCCCAGCAAGCGCTGCACTTTTTTGAGTTGGCTGGTTTGTTGCATGCCGCGCAGCGAAGTGACGATCGGGTTGAACATGTACAGCAGTATCAACCCGCAATACTGATCAAAAAACAAGTCGCGATTGCCCGCTTTGTCCCGTTCGCAGCCGACGGGCCGCAAGCGTTTGAGCAGCGAAGAGATTCGTTTCAGATATTTCAGTCCGGTCAAATCCGCATCGGAAACCCGCTTCGCTTTCTTCCTGGCCACAGGGCGCCTCTCCGTCAAATTGGCAGTTATGAAAGACTACCAAAGCCCATGGCGCAAATTCCGTGCCGAACAGGATTGGGACAAGCCAGCAGTGGCACCCAACTATCGAGTGTTTTCTAGTTTTTCATCGGACTGATAGCCGTCATCACGACTCGGAAGGAGCCTCGCCTCCCATTTTTGAAGACAGGCTCGCAGGTTTCACATTGCACTAGGTGACTTTTGCGACGAGCACCGTTCGGTCGTCGGCGGCGGGGGCTCCGTGCGTGAATTCTTTCAAATTGTTGAGCAGTTCGTTGATGATCTCATCGGCGTCGTGACGGCAATAGGTCAGCACGTCGTCCAACCGTTGGGTTCCGAACATTTCTCCCTCGGGCGAAGTCGCTTCGGAAATGCCATCGGTATAAAACACGATTTCATCTCCCGGACTGAGATAGTGGGAGCGATTGGTGTAGGTTTCGTCCTCCAGGACTCCCAACGGCAATTGCCGCGCCCCTTCGATGGCGGAGACCATTCCCGCTCCACAATGTTTTAACAAAGGCAGGCAGTGCCCGGCATTGGAATAATTCAGTTGTCGTTTCTCAGGCGTATAGATTCCGTAAAACGCCGTGACAAAACTCCCCGACTCGTTGGTGTACCGGCGGCACAGGTTTTGGTTGATGTAGCTGAGGAAATCGCTCGCTTGCACCGGTTGATGCGGGTAAAGGTGTGCGATGCTGTGGACGATGGACATCATCACCGCCGCCGGCGTGCCGTGACCGCTCACATCGGCAATCAACAGTCCCCATTTCCCTTCGGGCAGCTGAAAAAAATCGTAGTAATCTCCGCCGGCGCGTTGCGATGTCTCGTAATGCGCGGCGAGATGCAAATGGGGGATTTCGGGAAGCACCGCAGGAAGCAATGACCGTTGGATCTTCGCCACCTGTTGCATTTCTCGGTCGACCATTTCATAAGCGTCGCGTAGTTCAGCGCTGAGCACTAAATTCTGCGTCGCCCGTCCAAAGAGGTTGCTCATCCACACCAACTCAGGCAATTCGTCCGGCTCAAAGCCATGCGCGTCGGAAAGCGACAGCACGACCATGTTCAGTGCTTCCCCTTGATCGAATAGAGGGATCGCCACCAACGAGTGTTGATCGGCAAGGTATTCTGCAGCGGGGTCGTTGGCTGAAATTTGCAAGTCATCGATCACGCGCGGTTGGCCGCCATAGAGCAATTCTCCCAACAGACCGCTCTCCAGCAGCGGCAGCTCGTCGCGCTGTTTCCAGGGATTGACCGGTTCGGACCACCCACTGTAGCGGGTAATGCGATATTGCGGTGCCTTCAAGCCACGGCGACTGAGCGACAGCATCCGTTCCCGCGGCAAGAGTTGTTGCATGCGTTGGCCGTAGTCGGCCACCATTTCCTGCGGATCCGACTGCGCGCTCATCTCACGCATCGTCTCCACAATAATATTCAGCCGTTCGTGCCAGTCGTTCGCTTTGTTTTTCACGATAAGTCGATTCGCTTTTGCTTCGAGACGAAAGACGGCCTTTTCGGCAGTCTTCGTCCTATTTGGCCGGCAGCATGGTTTCCAATTGCGAGGGCAGCGGTTTCAGGGCAGCTTTGTGCTCGGCAATTGACTGTTGAATGTCGGCAATGACGTCCGGGTGATCCTGGGCGACATTGAAACGTTCCGAAGGATCATGGTCTAAATGATACAGCACCGGAGGGTCGTGCGTCACACGTTTTCCACGTCCATAAGCGGGCTGTGTGATCAAATGCGCTTTAAACGGCCCTTTTCGGACCGCCATCAACGTTTGCCCGCGATAATAAAACACCGTTTCACGCTGGCTGGGACCGGTTTCAAACAGCACGGGCCGCAGATCCACACCGTCGATCACGCGATCTTCGGGAATCGGGACGCCGGCCAGGTTCAGGGCGGTTGTGAAAATGTCCATCGTACTCGCCAGTCCTTGCGACACCGAACGGGCGCGGATTTTGCTTGGCCACCAAGCCACCGTCGGCTCGCGCATGCCCCCTTCCCAGGTACTCCCCTTCCCGTCCCGCAACAACCCGGCCGTCCCGCCTTGATTATCCTTGATCAGCCACGGCCCATTGTCACTGGTGAAAATTACGAGTGTATTCTCCGCCAATTTCAGCTCGCGCAGCGATTGCAAAATCTGCCCGACGCTCCAGTCGATCTCCTCCACGACGTCGCCATACAAACCCCGCGAGCTTTTGCCCAAAAAATCGTCCGACGCAAACAACGGCACGTGCGGAAAGGTGTAGGGTAAATAGAGGAAAAACGGTTGCTCGTGATGCTCGGTGATGAACTGGATTGCTTCGTCGGTATACCGTTTGGTGAGCGTCGGTTGAAACGCGGGGGCTTCGATGGTTTCCAAGTTGCGCATCAGCGGCAGCGGCGGATCGCCGCGGCGGACGACGTGCATGTCGTTGCTGTAGGGAATGCCAAAGTAATAGTCAAAGCCGTTGTTCGTCGGCAGATATTGCGGCAGGTGCCCCAAGTGCCATTTACCGATACAGGCGGTCGCATAACCAGCGGATTTGAGCCCCTCGGCAATCGTGGTTTCGTTTTCAGGAATCCCACCCGCGGAGTTGGGAAACAACACGCGGCGTTTGTTGCTACACAGCCCCGAACGAACCGGCAATCGCCCCGTCATCAGCGCCGCCCGGCTGGGCGTGCAAACGGGGGCAGCAGAATAAAACTGCGTCAGCTTCATCCCCTCCGCCGCCATCCGATCCAACTCCGGCGTGCGAATCGTCGGATTGCCGAAACAACCGAGGTCGCCGTAACCGAGATCGTCGGCGAAGAGGACGATGATATTGGGTGGTTGCTCAGCGGCGAAGGCCGTTGGTGGTAGGAGGCAGCCCGCAGTGACTAAAAGGATAAGAATCGATTTCATTTCGATGGTGTGCCTTATTCAGAGTGGCTCCAATTTTAAGCAGATTCGGTTGTTTTCAAGCATACCATTCGGTCATCCTGATCACCACGCCGGGTCTCCACGAGATTTTTGTTGACTCGCGGATTGGATTGTTTAGACTGACGCTGTAGACGCTCATTCCTCCCACGCTCGATTCTCTTTGAGGGAAATGATCATGACGCAGACGATTACGATTCGGGACGAGGAACTTGGCGGTGGGGCTGTCAACGAGTTTTCACTCGATTGCCTCTCCGAACACATCACAGTCCGCGAACTGATCCGCAGCCGCGTTTTTCAAGAGGTCAAAGACCATAACGCGAAGCAAAACCAAACGGAATTCAACGGACTGGTCCAACCGACAGATTCGGAGCGGACGCTCAATGGCTTTCAGATGAAAAAGCGGCGTCAGATCGACTGGAAGAAACAGTTTGAACAGGCGCTGGAGGGTTTTGAGCGGAACCAGATACTGATCTTGGTTGACGATCGGCAGGCGGAATCGCTGGAGGAAGAGATCGAGGTCGGCCCGCAAACGGTGGTGACGTTTTTGCGGCTGACGTTGTTGGTGGGTGGTTGAGAATTGAGAGACACAAATGAATGTGCGCTTGCCTACGTTTGATGACGTCTACTATTCGATGGATGTTTCGCAAGATGATCCATCGTATGACATGTACGAACTTGTCAAAGATTTCGCGCGGCAAAATATTGCCAGCCGGCCCCACCACCTTTACGACATCAAGCTCAAGGACTCTCGGGCGGGACAGAAAATCGCGACTCTCGACAAACAGGACATGGTGCGGCTTGTGCGGACACTCATCAAATATAGGCACGCGGCAACGAAAACATATTTTACAATTAATAAATTGCCTGCAGAGGCCTACGGCGATCCAGACCATTCATTCACGTCGCGGCAGGGGGATACGTCATGGATCGTGGCGGCGGTGTTTTCTGCCGTAATGCGTCGAAAACTCCCACTCGAGGGCAGCGACATCGACCTCCTTCTGAATTTGGTTGTTGTGACCGTCGATCGGCCATACCAAGCGGGCTCCTTTCGTGTTGGCGTCGTCAACGCCCTTGAACACTTTGCAGCATCCAGTGTTTTCACCGATGTGCAGACTGCAAAAGTCAAGAAGATCGCCGAAGCATGGAGCGAGAATAATATGGCCACCGATTGGCGTCGCTCCGGCGCTCGACTAGAGAAACTGATCTCAAGAGACTCCGCGATTCCACTAAAGACCGGAGAAGCCTGGTCTGATTTGGCACTTGAACATCTCAGTGTGCTCGACAAGTCGCGATTAGCGATTTGGGCAGACTTGTTAAATCATTGCCAAACGGCGACTGCCGGGAAACCGTCGAAGAAGTGGTTGAAGACCGCCCAAGACTTGGTGGACCGCGCCGACCGCGAACAATTTCGTAGAGCGATATTGAGTTGGTTTCCCGCAGTGAAAGAACCGCGTACAGAACCGATCAACGAATGGTCGCAATGGTCACCCGATCCGAACCTGGAAATCATTCCGCTGCATGCGGATATATTAAAAGGCTTGGTTTGGTGCGCGAGTACATATGAGGACGCCGAGGTTGTCAGAGCGCTCACCGACCTAGCGATTTCCTCCTATAAAAAAATCCCTCAAGTCGGTCCCCGATTGGTCAAGGTGGGCAACGCCTGCGTTTTCGCCCTCGGGGCCATGCCCGGATTGGATGCGGTCGGCCAATTGGCGATTCTCAAGGTGCGGGTCAAGTTTGGCACCGCTCAAAAAGGTATTGAAAAGGCACTTGTAGCGGCAGCGGAGCGGGAAGGCATTCCGCGCGAGGAATTGGAAGAAATGGCCGTCCCCGCCTATGGACTGACCGACGTGGGAGTGCTCCGTGAGGAACTCGGCGAATTCACAGCCGAGGTGACCGTTGCCGGCAGCAAGACGGAATTGCGTTGGATCAAACCGGACGGCAAGTCGCAAAAGAGCGTTCCGGCGGCGGTGAAACGGGACTTTGGCGACGAGCTTAAGGAACTGAAACTGGCCGCCAAAGATATCGAAAAAATGATCCCCGTCCAAGCCGCGCGGATCGAACAGGTCTATTTGCAGCAGCGAAGTTGGGAGTTTCCCAAATGGCGGGCGCAGTATCTTGACCATCCCTTGGTCGGGACGTTAGCGCGGCGGCTGATTTGGTCATTCGAAACGCACGGCGAAAAAGTCTCGGCAATTTATCGCGACGGACGTTTCGTGCACAGTGATAACACACCACTGGAGAACTTAACCGACGGGACGACCGTGACGTTGTGGCACCCGTTGGATGAGTCGACCGATGATATCATTGCTTGGCGCGAATGGCTACTGGAACACGAAGTCCAACAACCGTTTAAACAGGCGCACCGCGAGGTCTACCTGCTGACCGATGCCGAGCGAAACACGGGCGTCTATTCCAATCGTTTTGCCGGTCATATTTTGAAACAGCATCAGTTCAATGCGCTTTGTGCCGCGCGGGGCTGGAAAAATTCGTTACGGCTGATGGTCGACGCCACTTATCCGCCGGCACACATGGTCTTGCCCAACTGGAATCTACGGGCTGAGTTTTGGGTCGAAGGAGCCGGCGAAGAGTATGGCGTGGATTCGAACGAGACCGGCACGTATTTATATCTCACAACCGACCAGGTTCGTTTTTACCGAGATGAGGCAGCACTGAATTGGGCGCAAGCCGGCGCTGGGGACTATACCTCAGCTGGCCCTGATGAAGAGGAAAATCATCCCCTAGCCCTAGAGGAAATTCCTCCTCTCGCATTTTCAGAATTACTGCGCGACGTCGATCTGTTTGTGGGCGTCGCCAGCGCGGGGAACGATCCGAATTGGAGCGATGGTGGCCCCGAAGGTCGATATCGGGATTATTGGACCAGCTATTCCTTCGGCGATTTGGGCAATACGGCCCAGACGCGAAAAACGATTTTAGAGCGTCTTGTGCCCCGATTGAAAATTGCCGAACGTTGTACGTTCTCGGATCGCTTTCTGATCGTACAAGGAGACAAACGGACCTATAAAATCCACCTCGGTTCGGGAAATATCCTCATGGAGCCGAACGACGCGTATTTGTGCATCGTGCCCGGGCAATCGGTTCACAAAGGGGCCAATAAAGTCTTTTTGCCATTCGAGGGCGACCGCACACTGTCGATCATCCTCAGCAAAGCCTTCTTGCTTGCCGAAGATACCAAGATCAAGGACGCAACAATCCTCAGCCAAATCAACCATTAACCCACCGTCCAGCCGTAGCTCATGTACTCGGTCCCAAACGTCCCGTCGTCGTACAGGTCGATCACGTTGTATCCCTCGTCGGTGTGGTAGTGGTTTCCTTTCCACCACAACCCGCAGACGGCGCCGCTGTTGACGAAGTCGATTCCGGAAAACGAAATCCGCTCGGTCAAATGCGTGTGTCCGCTGAGGCAGAGTTTGACGTTGGGATGCTTGCGGAACAGGTGCACCAAGGCCGTCGCGTCTTGGTGCGACAACATGCGGCGTTTGCGGGGGTCTTGTTTGACGTGCTCTTGAAATTCCAAGCCGCCCACCGTGACGATCGGAATGTGTGAGATGATTGCGATGGGGGTGGTGGCGGGCGTGGTGGTCAGTTCGTTTTTCAACCACGCGAATTGAGCCGCATCCAATTCGCCGCGGTAGACGGTCTCGTCGTCAGCGGTCATGGAATCAAGTACGAGTATCCGCCAGCCGCCGACGTTGAAACCGTAATAACCTCGCTCCAGTCCCAGTTGATCCAGACTGTACTGCTTCCCCCATCCCGGTTCGTTACCGGTCGTTTTACTCCCAGGTTTGTCCCAGCCCCAGACATCGTGATTGCCCAGGCAATGTTTCACCGGCAGAGCGCACTCGGCTTTCCAGGTGTTGTTCCATAGCGCCCATTGACTTTCTAAATGACTGCGATCGACCGCCAGTCCGTCGTAAATCGCGTCGCCGCCATTGATGAGCAACTCGGGAGGATCCTTGAGCGCCTGCACATGACGCAATGCTTTGGTCAGGCCATCAGCAGCGGAGCGTTTTTCATTGAGGTGGATGTCGGTCAGGTGCGCTAACCGCGCGGTCCGCTTGCGAGGCATCGACGAATCGGCCGCCAACAACGGCGCGCCCATTCCAGAAGAAAGAAAAGCCGCTCCAGATCCCACAGCCAAGGATTGCAATAATTCACGTCGATTCATGGGTCAAGTTTCCTAGGCGATTGTGTGTGTAGGTTAACGTCTCATCAGGCTCACAAAAACCAAGCTTACCTCTGTTGTCGCGCAGCGGAGGCTGGCTACGATCACGGTTTTCGCACACTATGAATTGGCGCGGCTCCCGTCTCTTTCTCTGTGCCCTCGGTGTTCTCTGTGGCTAAATCTTTTTTCAATTCGTGTGCGGGATATTGGTTTGGGGGATCATCAAACGTCCTACGTGAGAAAGGTGCGTCGCGACGCACCCTACATTTCATAGGAATGGTTTCGTTGCGTTGGATTTTGCTAGTTTGCATTTCCCTGCAGTGTAAACAGAATTCCTGTGATTGTCGCAGTCGGAAGGTGGTTCCTGCGTGACGATGGCCTAGGCAACGGGTTATACTCGGCTGTGTGGGGTGATTTGGGGGCGCACACACCGCTTTGATGAATTCCTTCTGTAGAGACTTCGAATGAGGTTGTGGTGATGGTACTTCGATATACGACATTGATTACGGTTTGTTTGATCCTTTTGAGCCGGGCGGCGATTGCGGCGGATGAACCTGAGCTACAGTCGCTGTTGACTAAGCCGATAATCGGCGCCGAGCTAAGCCAGGATGAAGTGATGGAATTCACCGACGCGCGGGTAATGCCCATGCCGGAAGTGGAAACAATTGCTCAGTGGGAAGCGTTCGTTCGGCGGCAACGGCAGGCGACGTTTGCGGAAGTGATTTATCGGGGCAGCGCTGCTCAGTGGCGCGATGCCGAGTTGGGTGTGGAGTACCTCGACACAATCGACGGTGGGCCGGGATATTCGATACGCAAACTGCGCTACGAAGCGGTCCCGGGGTTGTGGATCCCTGCCCTGCTCTATGTGCCGGATAACCTTACTGGCAAGGTACCGGTCATTATGAATGTCAACGGGCATGACGGAAACGGCAAAGCAGCGCCGTATAAACAAATCCGCTGCATTAACCAAGCAAAGCGGGGGATGATTGCTCTGAACGTCGAATGGTTTGGCATGGGGCAGTTGCGGACTGACAATTTCGCGCATTATCGGCTCAATCAAATCGACCTCTGCGGCACCAGTGGCTATGGCGCGTTTTATTTGTCGATGAAACGGGCTTTGGACGTGCTCTTGTCGCACGAGCATGCCGATCCTGAGCGGGTGGCTGTGACGGGGCTTTCCGGTGGGGGTTGTCAAACGATTCAAATCAGCGCGCTCGATGAGCGAGTGACCTTGGCGGACCCGGTCGCGGGGTATTCCAGTTTTCATACCCGCGCGCGTTACCTGTCGGACCTGGGAGACTCGGAACAAACTCCCGTCGACTTGGCGGTGACGGCGGACTATTCGGTGCTGACCGCCATGCGGGCGCCCCGGCCGACACTTTTGACCTACAACGATCAGGACAATTGCTGCTTCCGCGCGGGACACGCCTTGCCGCCACTTGTACAGGCGGCCGAACCGATTTTTAAGTTGTATGGCAAGCCGGACAACCTACACTCACACATCAACACCGACCCCGGCACGCATAATTATGAATTGGACAACCGGCAGCAGTTGTATGCGTTTCTCGGTCGGCATTTTCATCCTGATGATGCAGCCTACGATGCGACCGAAATTCCCTGTGAAGACGAAGTGTTGTCGGCCGATGAGTTGATGGTTCCGCTGCCGAATAACAATTTGGATTTGCATGCACTGGCCGTCGCCGAGATGCAATCCCTCCCACGTGATGGCGTACTGCCGACTTCCGCGGGAGCGGCTGCCGGATGGCAACGGACCAAGCGGGCACGACTGCGACAAGTCCTGCGGTTTCCCAAGTATGATGTTCAAGCCAAAGCGGTGGGACAACAGGAAGTCGCCGCGACGCAGGCCACGTTTTGGCAGTTGAAAATCGGCGACGCTTGGACCGTTCCGGCAGTGGAATTGGTGCGCGGGACGCCTCAAAAAACGGTGGTTCTCATCGGTGATGAGGGACGCGGCTCATTGGCGCCGCAGGTGGAGGAATTGTTGGCGGCGAATCATCGTGTGATTGCGGTGGATCCATTTTTCTTTGGGGAATCGAAGATCAAAAACCGCGACTTTCTGTTTGCGCTGTTGGTCTCAGCCGTTGGTGAGAGGCCGTTGGGCATTCAAGCGTCGCAAGTTGCCGCCGTGGCGCGTTGGGCAGCCGCTAAGGACAACGTCCGCCGGGTTAAAGTGATTGCCGTTGGGCACCGGACAAGTGTGGTTGCCTTAGCAGCTGCAGCATTGAGCGACTCGGTGATCAGCGGCGTCGAGCTCCACGATTCACTCGGCAGCTTGCGACAAGTTGTCGAGGAAAACCGACAAGTTATCGAATCGCCGGAGTTGTTCTGTTTCGGCCTACTTGTCGAGCACGACATCAAACAGCTCGCCGCCCTGGTCGCTCCCAATACGGTCAAATTTGTCAAACCGAGCGAGCGCGTTCGCAGCGAACTGGCGGACTTGAAAGCGTTTTATGCGGAACTGGGGATCCAATTCGATCCCTTCCGCTAACATCACGGTTGGGGCGGAGACGGCGGTCGCATGCGGGGTGTGATCAATTGAGATGGGCATCCTGTCCCCGCGGTCGTCAAATCACGCTAAAATCTTTCCGTCTTAAAACGTGTTGCTCAATTCTGGGCGTGAAACCTCTTGGCAGGTTTGAGGCATCCGGCTAGAATCCGCCGCGGATGTTTCCGCACCGATTCCCGGTCCGGGGATCTCTCCTCTCTCACATCACTTAGCCTCTCATTCATCTTGGCGACCGTGCCTAGTTCTCTCCCGATACGACCATTGGCCTGCTTGGCGTGTGCATTGCTGCTCACTTGTGTGTTGAGCGGATGTGTACATCGACGGATGACAATCCGTAGCAACCCGCCGGGTGCCCGCGTGTTTTTGGAAGATAAAGAAATCGGCTTTACGCCCGTTTCGACCGATTTCACGTATTACGGGACGCGCGAAATCACTTTGGTCAAAGATGGTTATGAGACGGCCACCATATTCCAGCCGGTTCGCAAACCTTGGTACCAATACCTGCCGTTTGAATTCTTCGCCGACAACTTAAGTCCAGCAAAGATCAACAACCGGCACGAGTTCAACTACCAACTCGAACCGCTGAGGATTGAGCCGCAGGATGATATTCTGAACCGCGGTTGGGAACTCCGCAACGCCGCTCAGATTCCCGAGTAGCACAGCGACGGCGTCCTTTAAGTCTTGCAGTGACCGTTCCCATAGGGGACGAGGATCATGCGATGCGACGTTAGAGTATTGTGAGCCTCACACGACCTGTGTGGAAAGATGCGTCACGATGCGCCCGAGGTTGGGATGCTCACCGGTGGAAGCGGAGCCCAACACTTTCTCGGTGTGCTCTGTGAACTCTGTGGCAAAATCTTTTCGTCAATCCGTTTGCCACGTATTGTTTCGTTGGGAGAATCGACCGTACTACGTCGAAACTACATCGAAAGGTGCGTCGCAACAGGGTTGGAGTCTGTCGTAAAAAGCTTTTACGCGAGCGAGATGTTTTTTGTTTTCTCTTCTTACTTTTTGCGGCTCAGCGTCTTTGCGTGAGCCCTTTTTGAAGGGGCCCGTCTGTCGTCCTATGCGAGAAAGGTGCGTCGCGACGCTCCGTATCTGGGGAATCCTCGCTGCTTTTTATGCGGTGCAAGTTATTTCAGGCCGGAGCTGCCTTTGAGTGCGCCGCCGATGCCGATCTTTTCTGGATGCCGGGCAATTTTGTCGGCGAAGACTCTTAGGTCTCGCATGGCCGGCTCCAGGTTGCGGAGCATTACGCTCATCAATTGCGCTGTGTGATTCAGGTTATCATACAGTTCCGGATCGGCGACAAATTTCTTCAGCGAGCCATCTTCGGAATTCGCCATTTGGGCGAACTGGTTCAATTCGCTCATCAGCTTATCCAGCTTGACGACCGAACTGTCGAGGCTCATCACAATCTTGTGGCTACGCAGGGCCAGCGGTCTGGTGACGTGGGACAGGTTTTCGAGATTTTCATCCGCTCTGCCGACTGCCATTTTAACGGCAGCGATGGCGTCACGCGTTTCTTCGACCATCGTGGGGAGCGCGGCGACGGCGCGTTCGATGTTTCGTTGATTTTCGGGATTCCCGACAATCTGATTGGCATTGTTGAGCGTGATGGTGAATTGGTGCAACGATTCAGCGGCGCGCTCCACGACCGTTTCGATGTTGCCTCGATTGGTGTCGACAAGGTTATTGACGTTTTCGCCCACTTTTCTCCACTCGGCGCTGGTTGCTTCGAAGGACTCCATGGTTTTGCCCATAGTCTCCTCGAGCCGCTCAACGATTTTCATCACGTCGACGGCCGGTTCGCCGACCAGGACGTCGCCGGGTTTATAGTAATGCGGGCTTTTGCCGGGTGTGAATTCGATGCTCGCGTCACCCAAGAGCGATTGCGTCAGCCGTGCTTGGCTGTCACGTCGCAGACGGTATTGTTCATTGACTTCGATGGTCACGGTCACGCCGCCACGTTTTTCATCGAAAGTAACGGACCCGACCTGTCCGATGGTGATGCCGTTTTTGCGGACAGGGGTCAATTCCTGAACGCCGGGGGCGTCGTCAAAACGGACGGCCAGTGTGTAGGACTTTTGAAAGAGCCGCCGCATTTCGCCGAATGTAAACATCAACGCCGTTGCCACAACCAAGGCTGTGACGACGAACAATCCGACGCGAAATTGTAATTGCCGCTCTGTCATCTCTCAGTCATCCTACTGCTGTATTCAAAGCGATCTGACGGAACTGTGTGATCCGTTTGTATCGATTTCGATCGCAATAATCTTTGCTGGTCAGGCAACGGACAGTTCCCGCATCCGCTCTCCTGCTTCACCGTGAACGAACTGCGCCACCCGTGAATCGGACGAGGCAAACGCCTCCTCGGCGGTTCCTTCAAAAATGATTTGTGGCTCATCCGCTCCCAAACGCGGTAGCGGATAAAACATCACCACGCGGTCGGCTACCTTGCGGACGGTGTTCATATCGTGTGTGACGACAATACTCGTGACTGGGCGGCGAACGCGGGTCTGCAAAATGAGGTTGTTGATCACGTCGCTCATGATCGGATCCAAACCGGTCGTCGGTTCGTCGTACATCATGATCTCAGGAACCAAGGCCAACGCCCGTGCGAGGCCAACACGTTTCTTCATCCCGCCGGAAAGATGGGCCGGTTTCTTTTCACAGACCGAAGTCGGGAGCCCAACTTCCAGGACCCGTTCTTCGACAATCGTGCGGATTTTTTCTTCGGGCAGCGCCGTGTTTTGCCGCAGTGGAAAGGCGATGTTTTCAAACACGCTCAAACTGTCAAACAGCGCCGCCCCTTGAAATAGGTAGCCAAAGCGTTGCCGTTCATAAGAGAGTTCACGCTCCGATCGCTCACTGAGTGGACGATCCTCGAACAGCGCTTCGCCTGATGTGGGATCCAACAGACCGATCAACAGTTTCATCGTCACGCTTTTGCCGCAACCGCTTTCACCAATCACGACCAACGTTTCGCCGCGGCTGACTGTCAGATTGACATCGCGCAGCACTGGCTGGTCGCCGAATTGCTTCGATGCGCTGCGCAGTTCTAAAATAGGGCTTTCGCGTGTCATGGGCTGCTTATGAAACGAATTGAGTCCACGAATTGATCAGATCGAAGTCCAGTACCACACCGCCGCCATAGGAGGGCCAAAGTGTGTAATAAAGGGCTTGCAAAAACGCACCGAGGGCGAAGTCCAAAACCAAAATCAAGACGAAGGAAAAGACAAACGCCTCCGTCGCCGCACGACCGACCCCTTCGGCTCCCGCGGTACAATTGAAACCTCGATGACAGGCAACCACAGCGATCGCCGCCCCGAAAAATGTGCTCTTAAACATGCCGCAGAACAGATCGTAGGGACCGACATAACTGATCGCATGATGCCAGTAATGGTGGCTGTTGATGTCCAACACATAGCTGCTTAAAAACCAGCCCCCTAAAATCCCGGTTGCATCAGCCACAATGGTCAGCAGCGGGATCAACGTAAAACAGGCTAAAAACCGCGGCACAACCAAGTAGTTCACCGGGTTGGCGCCCATGGCTGAGAGCGCGTCGATTTGTTCGGTGACGCGCATTGTGCCCAATTCAGCGGCAAGAGCGCTGCCCACACGTCCGGCGAGCATGGTGGCCGCCAAGACCGGGCCGAGTTCTTTGACCAAGGAAATATTGATAATCGCGCCGAGCTTGGTTTCCATGTGCATCAAGCGGAACTGATCGTAGGTCTGAATGGCCAGTACCATGCCGATGAAGACGCCGGTCACAATCACCACCGGCAAACTCAGCACGCCGGTCTGATACAAACTCGGCAGGAGTACGCGTTTCCGTGGCAAGCGTGTCGTCATCCAATAGAGGATCTTCGTAAAGAAGATAGTCACATCTCCCACGTTTTCCAGGATCACCAACGTGATCTTCCCGACGACATGTATCGGTCCGATCCGAGGGAGCGGGTCTGCGACGGACGCCATGGGATGGGTTTCCTTGTGTCGGAGGTTATGGGCACATCCCGCCTGCCGTCGCACGTTGCGCGGAGCGGTTGTCTCTGTGGATTGGAATGAGATGAGGAAGTGTATCTGGGGCGGGAGGATAACCGCTTTCACCAGATGAGGCGAGGGCAATCTACAGACCGTAGACGCTTAGAATGCCCATTTGAGATGGGAGCGACTGGGAGCTTGCGCGCGATGGCAAAAAACATCTTCAGTGAAGACTATCTCCGCCGCGCAGCGTTATTTTGAGATGTCGTAACAAGCAGCTTCGCGTGCATTTCGGACGAATAACCGGCCGCGGACCAAGGTCGCATGATTCCAAGTCTTGCCTCCGATTGCTTGGAAGCGGGCCAGCGGTTGGCTCTTTTTTGGCTCGGCTTTGACGAGCAAGACTTCACCCGATTCCGTGATGATCAGCAGGAGATCATCGACGAGCAGGATTTGTCCGTATCCGTAGCGTCCCGCTTTCCAGACGCGTTTGCCTGTTTTGAGATCCAGACAGGTCAGCACCCCTTCATCCAAACCGTAGACGTAGTCGTCTTTGACCACGAAATCGTTGAACTTGGCTTTGAGGCGAATCGATTTCCAAACCTGCTCTGCTGACCACTGGTCGCCTTCGTGTTTGACCTCCAGCAGCGCCGCTCCCAATCCATAGCCGGTCGAAATCAAAATGCGCGACTCATCCAATGGATAGGGCAGAACCGCGTTGACCTTCGGTCCGGTCGTCCAAGGGAAATTCCACAATTCCTCGCCGGTCGTAGGATCGTGTCCTGACAAACCATTGCCGTTAAAAATCAGAAGCTGCTGCTCTCCTAGAATGTTGGCCAATCGCGGCGAGCTGTAGGAAGCGGGCCCGTTTCCGGCCGACCAGACGCGGTCCCCTGTGAGTCGGTGATAAGCGATCAGCCCCGCGTCATCGCCGCCGGCATTGACCACCACGACGTCGTCATAGACCAATGGCGAACCGGACATACCCCAGGACAAAACCTTTGCGCCGGCATCTTCCAAAATGTTGGTTGCCCAGATCGACTCACCGGTCCGTGCGTCGAGGCAATTCAAAATGCCGGTCGCACCTTGGGTATAGAGTCTGCCGTCAAAGTACGTGGGTGTGGCCCGCGGTCCGTCGCTGCCCAAGACTTCGGAGAAACGAACGGAGTCGGTGTGTGCCCAAATCTCATCCCCGGTTTCGGCGTTGTAGCAAACGACGGTTTCGTTTTCTTCGCGTTGCTCCTGCGTGAACGCTAATCCGTCGACGACAATGAACGAGGACCAACCCAGACCAACGGGATGCCGCCAGATTTCTCGCGGGGGTTGTTCGTCCCAATTCGTGCGAATGCCGGCATCGACGATGCGGCCTGTGCGGTCCGCACCACGAAAGATGGTGACGTCGCCTTCAGCCGGGACCACTTCTTCGATCGGGACACTCTTCTCGTCCTGGCCACTTTCGGAATGCGCTTCTCGATATTCGGCGGCAATCTCCTCGGCAGTGGGCGTCCAGCGAAATGCCAGTATGGGAAACACCGCGCCGGAGTATTCCTCGACACGAACGGAATATCGTGCGGCAATGCCCAATAAGATCATCACGCCCAATCCGACAAATCGCGTGCGCCAGCGTAGTCGGCTAGCGAACATCCACCACATGAGCAACAAAAACGAGACGGTTATCGTCGTCAGCCACATTGAGACCGACTGGTTAGGACGGTTTTCCGACATCGACCACCAGAGGATCGATTCGACGACCGTAGCAATTCCCAAAATCGCAACTGCCGGCCACCAACGAAAGCCTTTCGGGCGTCCCGGGACATCGACGTTTTCTGTTTGAGCGACTTCAGCAGAAGGTTCGTCGGTTACGGGCACACGACCGGATTCCGCTCTGTTCTCATCAGCCTGGTCCATGATGACTCCGTTTCCCCGTTCAAAGCGTTGAGTGGCCCTGCCCCGCATTCTAGCGCTGCAGCGGGAAATGAAAAGTCCCGCCTGCTGGTTATTGCAGGCGCTCCCCGGTTTCGCGATCGAACTTGGGCGAACGACGTGTTTTGGGAACAGTGTCGTTGGTCTGCTGTTTCCACTGACTCAGCTTCGCGCGGAGTTGATCGCGGACTGCCGTAAATTGCGGGTCGTTGGCCAAATTCTGCAGCTCGTACGGGTCGTTTTGCAGGTCGTACAGTTCCTCAGCCGGGCGCGGCAGTGTGAAGCATTGTTGCTGGTCGGCGGTCAATTTTCCTTGCGCCCTGAGTTTCAACATCGCCTGATAGGTTTCACCCCGAACGGCATCGGCAGGTGGTGTGCCGGGCAGGTCGGTGTAGGTGTTGTCGATGAATTTATATTGCGCTGTGCGGATCGCGCGGCTGTGGGCGTTGAAGTCGTGCCAATTGTGTTCGGCGAACACCGCATCTTGAACTTCCGCATTCGGATCGGACAAAACCGCTGAAAAACTTTTCCCTTGAAACGTTGGCCCCACATCCAGCCCGGCCAATTCCAAAAGGGTAGGAGAGAGGTCGATCGAGCTAATCAAGGAATCTGTCGAACCGCCGGCGGTGACCTGTTTCGGCCAACGCACGATCCAGGGTGTCTTGACGCCGCTGTCGTAGACCGTGGTTTTGCCGCGGGGAAATGGGCGTCCGTTGTCGCTGAGAAAGACAACCACCGTATTGTCGGCTGCTCCCTGTTTATCCAATTCAGCCAACACGTCGCCGATTACGCCGTCCATGCGGGCAATTTCGTCGTAGTACATCGCCAGGTCGCGACGGGTCTCCGGGACATCGGGCAAATAGGGGGGGACGACCGCGTCGCTCGGTTTGTGCGGCTCGTCGATGGTCCCTTCTTGATAGGGGCGGTGCGGATCGAAAAATGCCATCCAGAGGAAAAACGGTTGATCTAGCGGCCGCTGCTGAATCGCTTGCAACCAGACCTTCTCCCGTCCGTTGTGGATGCGGTCAAAGTTCTTTTTCTCCGACGGACCTATATGCCATTTGCCAGCGGAGGCTGTGTAATACCCCGCTTCCTTTAAGCGGCGGGCGACAGTGATTTGATCGGCGGGCAACGGTTGATGCAATTCCGACGCTCCGGTGTTGTGCGGATAGCGACCGGTGAGGATGCTGCATCGGCTGGGGCTGCAGGAACTGCAGGTTAAAAACGCGCTGTCGAAGCGCAGTCCGTCGCGTGCCAAGCCATCGATGTTCGGCGTGCGGATGTGTGGATGCCCATAGGCGCCACAATCATCCCAAGCCATGTCGTCGGCAATGAAGACGATGAAATTGGGACGCTCCTCGGCGCAAGCCGCGCTGCCACACATCAACAACAGCATTCCACCGAGCATCAATCGCATCGTCGTTCTCCTCTTCGTGTTCGAATCGATCATGGTTCGATTATTGTGCTGCAAGCGTTACGTTTCTTCGTCCTGCAAGAGAAGTTGATTGTCGTATTCTTCTTCGAGTTGGCGGACGTTTTCGGCGAGTTCGCCATCTTGTTCGACAGCGGTCGAGACTTGCATCTCCCACTCGGTACTGGCGCCGCGCAGTTCATCGAGGTTGGGTGAAATTCCCAGGATGGTCGCCAGTCGCCGCGTCACCGCCAAAATGCTCGCGGGATTGGCACCGGTTAAGTAGCCGGGAATTTCGGCGACCAGCGATGTCATACGCAAGTCAGCGGTGTCGGCTTGTGATAACAGATAACTCACAAACGAACCGGGACCGGAGTACGTTGTGCGATGCACGCCATATTTTTCCATCGCCGGCAGCATGTCGGCGTGCGAGCATGAGACATGCAGTCGCGGTTCGCGGGTATGTGGTACTCCGCCACCAAAGGAGCCGACAAACAGGATTTTTTTAATGCCCAATTCCGCACAGACGGCGAACAGGCAATCACGAAATGTTCGCCAGCGCATATGCGGTTCTTTCCCGACGAATAGCACCAAGTTCGAGGTGACATCGACGGAGAACTGGTTCTCAGGCATTTGGATCTGCTTGATTAAACCATCTTCGTATTCAATATGCGGCCGGAATAGCGCAGCGATCTCCATCGGTCCGGGTACGTTTTGAATGTAAAACGGATCGGGATCAATTTCTGCCAACGGCGTAGCGTTGAGGACCGTCACCAACCGCCGCACGGTGCCGGTCGAAACGTCGCCGCCATCCATCCACCCCGAAAAAGCGAGCAACAGCGTTGCGTCTTCTAATTGGGCATGATGGTGGTAGCGGATTAAATCAAGGGGATTTTCATTCATGTCACGATTTTAATGGAGACATGCCTTCTGGACAACACGCGCCGCGAATTCCGTCGATATTCCAACGTGATTCAGGGGGGCTGTCGAGTCGTATCCAAAATCGCGACACCGGACACTTGGCGTTCCGCACGGAAATTGCGAGAATGTTCGGCGCGTTTCGGGCCGGGAATGCTTACGGGGCAAAGTTAGCGCGCACGCCCAGACCCTGCAGGTCGCCGTGGGGCGAATCGTGGTCACGCGGGGGCCGTATTTCGTGACGTCCCGAGAGTAAACGCGCAGCGACCGCGCATTTTTTTACAGAGGGGAAAGTGCGACAGTGCCAGAAGCGCACTACCAGTTTGTGCGCTTCTGGCAAGGCGAGTGCAATGGGATACGGAATTGCACACGCAGCAGTCGCAAAAGTTGTCATTAAGCCATAGTTAAAGTGCCGACAGTGTCACCAATGCAATATTGGTAAGCTCAAACTGAGCATTGCTAAAACGTTGGCCCGCTGAGGTGGGGGAGCCGGCAAATAAAAAGTGGCAGTAACGACAGGTGGGGTCACACATTCAAAGTATTGCGTCGAGTTTCCTCGGGCGGACTTAAGCGGCAACCGTTGGACGTAAGCCGGACGGCTTTTGTTCTTGGGCTTGGAGGTATTCCTGGACCGCATTCGCCGGAGAATCGCCGTAATAGTTGGCCAACAGTCCTCCTCCGCCATTCACATAGAAGTCTTGTTTGGAAACGGATTTCCAAGCTTGTTGCGATGTCAGTTGCAGTTTTTCTCCCAGCCAGTTCATGAAGGCAAAGCGATTGTCGGCGCGTCTCCAAAAGTTTTTGGGGACACTGAGAAACAACCATTCCTTCCAAGGGTACGCCGATTCGAACTCACGCACAGCGGCTATGGGGGAATCGTGATGCACGTTCGACAAAAAACCGCCGCCGTGATGCGAATGGAAATCGCATTTGCTCACTCGATACCAATCTTCAGTTTGGCGGATGTCCAACTCCCGCGCTAGCCACCGCATATAGCGACGGCGATTCCCAGGGCTTTTCCAAAATCCCTGTGGTGCGCTTTTGAACAACCATTCTTTCCAATGGACGTGCGGCAAAAATTCTTGCAACGCGGCCAATGGCGAGGCGTTGTATTTCAAGGCCAAAAGGCCTGCGCCGTGGTTTTCATCGAAATTGCGTTTGGTCAATGCATACCAATCGTGCGGGACGTGAAAGCCGAGTTTGCGTCCTAACCATTGCATATAAGATTTTCGATTTTCGGCGACGTCCCAAAAGCCAGCCGGTACGCGCCCTCGATGCCAGACCTGTTCTGTGTCTGAATTTCGTACATACGAATTTCGATCACGTGAAATTGCTGGTGGTGTGCTCGTCACGGGAGGGTTTGCAAAACCATGCGGGACAGTCGATCTGTAGTTACTGGAAATCATGCTCATCGTGCTCATGTGTGCGCGTTCCTTTCACGCTGTGCTTGCAGATTGCAAAGATCTTCCGTGACCAAAATTCGCTGCCAGTCTATGCCGGTTCGTACTCACGATCGTCAGCAGCGGGTCGTCAACGGTTCTGAGATCACATAGAGCATATGGTGTGCCAACCAATTATGTCGCTTTGGGGAGAATTCGTAACTAGCTATCTTGAAAGCTGTTACGGCGCGACATTTTGGGGGTCCCAGATTTTATTTCTTACGGGACGGCCAGAAATGTTAGCAGGACTTCCTCAATTCTAGGCGTTTGTACCTAGAATGATTCGCACTCAGCACGCGCGATTCACAGAGCGGTGCGCCGATTGGACAGCCGCGCTATTTTACCTTGAAGTTCAACGTCGACTCTGCGAATTTTTGGCCCAGTTTATCCGTTACGGTCAGCTTGAGCACGTAACGACCTTGCGCCAAATCGCGAGGAATTGAAAAGAGCGAGGCGATGAAAAAGTCGCGGCGGGGGTACTTGCACAGATCCTCCGTCGGCTGCATTTCGATTGCGTTTTGGACGGCGCGGCCACTCATGGGACCATTGCCGGGAATCAAAAACTCAATCGTCGGAGCCAATGTCGTCAAGTACAAGTTCTCGTCCGTTAAGCGCGTGGAGAAGTTACGGATCTCGGCATACAACACCACTTGCTGTCCCGGACTGAATTCCTCCGGCTCGATCCTCTTATAGTTTCCAAAGTTTGTCACGCTGCTACACAACGCGATGTCACCAATTTCCAAGTTGGCCAAACTGCTGAGTTTGTTGGTGGCGCGCGTGAAGGATTTGACCGCTTCGCTATACCGCTCCGGCCCGACAAGTTGTGGGTTGCGATCGAAATAGTTTGACATGCCGTACAACGTGTATTGCCAGAACTCCTGCTGCGCCGGATCGATGCCGGGAATCGGTTCCCAAGCCCGGGCTTGTTGTGCGGGTTGATCCGACATTAAGTACAGCATTCGCAGGTAGACGTTGTTCTCAATAAAATCACGGCTCGCCGGCGAATCATTGTTCATGCCGGGACGCAACTGCGCGACTTCCCGTTCCGCCGTGCCAATCGATTGCCCTAAGTGTGTCCGCCATGTCATCACGGCACGCGACTGGTCCTCGGGGGATTGCAGCGCCAGCGGTGCGGTGTTGGCCATGGTGACATTGGTTTGTTGAATCTGTCCCGGTTGTGCGGCATATTCGCCGTTGGGCGAATTGCGGGCGTTATCAAACTCACCCGGTTTCAGCGAACCGACCGGCGTTTGTCCCGGTTGCGGTTGTCCCGGTTGGTAATAAGTCGGCAAATTGTCGGCCGGATCTGTTGAACGCTGCGGAGTCACATTTCCTGCTTGTGTGATGCCGCCGTATTGGCCGGGCGGTTGATAATCGCCGATCCGCATCGCTGATTGACCAGGGGCCGAGGTTTGGCCGCCATTCCAATCGGCCTGATGATTCACAGCTTGGTTGCCTTGGCCCTGCTGGGCATGACCGGCTTGCACAATGCCTTGTGGGGCGCCGGGAAATTGCCCCGGAGGTTGTGCTGCCCCATACGGCGAATGGCCCGCAGTGACGGCCGGTTGTTGCGGCGCGAAACGGCCCTGTGGAGGGACGTTCGCGCTATATTGTTGATTCGCGTCAATGGAACGCAATCGATCGGTCGGAGGTTGTGCATCGTTACGGCCGTATGCCGTTTCTTGTTCGAGTTGTTGGCCTAAGTGAAATGCGTTGAGAATTTGCGGGATCAAATGCGGAGGAACACCCTGCAAATCGCGGCGCATGCGAGCTTTTTGCTCTGGCGTGGCCGAGGCCAGTTTTCGCTCGATGAGTGCCTCTGTCTCTGCATCAAATCCCGATGTTGGACCGGCGGCCAGCGATTCGGTAGAGGGTTTCGTGGTGGTCACATTGGGATCGCGCTGTTCTGTCTTGGCGGTCGTCGCGCCCTGACGCGATTTTCGAAACGCCGACATGAACCGGCTATCAGAGGAGGAAGATTCGGCGACCTGCTCTTCAGCGCCGAAGGGGTTCGCCGTTAAGGGAGAGCCGGCGGACCGACAGCCTTCTGTTGTGGCGAACAGTGAAAGTAGCAGCAATGAATAGGCAAAACGGTGCCGCATCGCTTGGCATCCTTGCAAGACAGGGGACCACCGATGGCAAATTGCCACTCGGGACTCACGCCCAAACGCAGCCGTCCCTAGCTGGTCGGGGGAGTGAGAGGGGGCGAAGAGTATCGATAATGCAAAGTCAATGCAAGATCGGGTCACCGCTGGTCGTCTTTAAAGACAAGCGCGTTGTTCGCTTGCGCTAAATCGAGCTCTCTTAAAAGCATTTTTGGCTGCGTATCTCAAATGCTACTTGCCTGGGAGCGTGCCGTTTTTGACGAACTCGCTGATTTCAGCGCCGAGTTTGATCAATTGCGCTTTGAGCGATTCACACGATGATTCCAGACCATTCCATTCACCTTGATGCGCGTTGTCTTCGATCTCCTGAACAATCTGCGCAGCTGGTTGCGACGGGAACATCCTTAGCAACCCTTTGACAGTATGCGCCGCGCGGCCAGTCGCTGTCGCATCTTGTAACTGCACTGCTTGTTCCAATTTGGTCATTAAAGCTTTGCATTCCTCCACGGAGGCCGAAGCGACTTCGCGCAACAAGTCGTGATCGCCTTGGACCGCGTCCAGTGCGACCGCCCAATCAATGCAGCCGCTGGAGTTGTTTTGTGAATCGCCGTTTGACCCGTTGGTGTTCGTGGCAGCGGAACTGTCAGAAGGTTCCTCAAAAAACTCCGCAATTGCATCGTACAGCAGTGGAATGCGGATTGGTTTGGCAACATAGCCATCCATGCCGGCCTGAAGACATTTTTCTCGGTCCCCCTTCATGGCATGCGCGGTCATCGCCACGATCGGTGTCCGTGCGCGGGGTTGGTGGGGTGTTTTCTTGTCTTTCTCGATGTTACGGATGGCCCCTGTTGCCTCAAAGCCATCCATCACCGGCATCTGTACATCCATCAGCACGAGGTCAAACGGATCACGCTGAAACGCATCCAGCGCCTCTCGGCCGTTGTTGGCAACGGTGACGGTGTGGTTCCACTTTTTCAAAAGTCCGATTGCTAGTTTTTGGTTGGCATAACTGTCCTCGGCCAACAAGATTCTTAACGGGCGGATGTTAGCCATTTCCGAAATGGAGGTTGCCGAACCGGCGGTCGTTTCTTGGGGAACAAGCGCCAATTCCACAAGGATCGCCTGCATCAACTCTTGCCGTTTGACCGGCTTGCTCAACTGCATGCCGATCCCGATTTCCTGGGTCGGAAACTCATCCGAAGCGCGGTCGCCGGAGGTCAAAGCAATCACCGTCACGTCTCGAAAAGACGGCAACTGTTTCGCCCGCCGTACAAATTCGTACCCATCCATGTGCGGCATGTGGATGTCGGTCAGGATCAAAGATATCGGGGCACCGTCGTCATCGGAACGGCGCAACATTTGTAAGGCTTCTTCGCCAGCCGAAGCGACAAGTGGTTGCATGCCCCAATGACTGACCAATTCTTCGAGGATGAGTCGATTGGTTGCATTGTCGTCGACGATCAACACACGCAGGCCTTCGAGTGCTTCAGGGGGCAACGCAACGGCTCGTTTTGTCGGTTCCGTCACTTCTTCAAACCGAGCGGTAAAATGAAATGTGCTCCCCTGTTCCAACTCGCTTTCCACCCATATACGCCCATCCATCAAACCGACAAGCCGCGATGATATCGCCAATCCTAATCCCGTACCGCCAAATTGTCGGGTGGAGGAGGAATCCGCCTGTTCGAATGCGTCGAAAATGTGCTTTTGCTTGTCCGCTGCGATCCCAATGCCGGTATCTTTGACTTGGAAATGCAGGACGACATCTTTATCGTCCCGCGAATCGCAACCGACATTCAATACGACTTCTCCCTCCGTCGTAAATTTAATGGCATTGCCGACAAGGTTCACCGCGATTTGTCGCAATCGTCCGACGTCCCCCAGCAGAAAATTGGGCACGTCGCGATCGATATGATACGCCAACTCGATGTTTTTGCCGTGAGCTCGCATGGCGATCGACTTCATCGCATCGCCGAGACTTTCGTGCAGATCAAACTCAGCGGCAATGAGTTCCAGCTTTTGCGCTTCGATCTTGGAAAAATCGAGGATGTCATTGATGATCGATAGCAACGACTCGGACGAATCGCGGACAATTTGCAACGATTCCCGTTGCGCAACATTGAGCTGTCCATCCAACACCAATTCCGTCATGCCGATGATCGCATTCATCGGTGTCCGGATCTCGTGGCTCATATTGGCCAGGAATTCGCTTTTGGCGCGGTTGGCCGACTCGGCGGCTTCTTTGGCTTCCCGCATCGCATCTTCAGCCTGTTTGCGGCGAATTTCGGCTTCATGCCGTTCCGTGACATCCCAAAAAACCGCTTGCACCTGCACCACGTTACCGCTCTTATCGCGAACAGGCGATTTGCGGACTTCATAATAACGGACTTCGTCGCCTCGGCGGTTCTCTTCGACATCGATAAAGACTTCGCCGGTTTCGATCACACGAAGTTCATCGTGCCGATATTTTTCAGCGTATTCATCGGGATGCAGGTCGCGGTTGGTTCGTCCCAACAACTCCTCAGGAGTCATCTCGACCAACTCGCAATAATTGTTGTTGACGAATGTGATCCGTCCCTGCAGGTCGGTCCGCGTCACATAAATCGGCAAATTGTCGACGAGTGAATGATACAGCCCCTCGGAACCCTTGAGCGCATCTTCAGCCTGCTTACGCTCAGCGACTTCGGATTGCATTTGGGTGTTGGATTGCGAGAGATCTTCTTCTGCTCGCTTTTGACGCGTGACATCGGTCGCGATTCCGCCAATGCGATAGGGGTTTCCATTATCGTCGTCGATCACCGTGACGCAATCCCGTAGCCAACGGATACTCCCATCGGGCCGCACGACACGATATTCCTGTTCAATCTGTCGCTGCCTCGGCAGTAACCTCAGATTCTTGTGGACGATATCTCGATCTTCAGGATGGACCAGTTCCAGCCACAAGCGGGAGTTCGCCACAAAATCAGCCAACGGACGACCGTAAATCCGCTCAGCAGCGCCGTTGAGATACAACAGTTGGTCGCCGGAAAGATCGGTGCACCAAACCAAATCATTGGTCGAAGCCAGCAATTTTGCCAACAATGCCGCCCGTTCCGGAAGGTCCTCGCCATGCACATGCGAGGAATGCGTGTCGTTGTCCATGAGCCTACCTGTTGTCAGTTGGGCCGAATTTCAGAGAAACGGCGGTTCCCCAATCATTGTATCCACACAATGCCGTCAGCCACCAGTTGATTTTCTCCGCGCAGCTTTTAACTGCCTCGCGGTTTCAATCGCTGGCAGGTCCGCCGTTCACGTTGTAACACTGCCCGGTCGTCAGACTCGATTCACTACTCGCCAGATAGTGCACCAAGCCGGCCACTTCCTCTGTTGTGCCCACGCGGCCGACGGGAACGGTGGCGACCAACGAATCCGCCACCGGTTTGGGTAACGATTCCCACATCGGTGTGTCGAGCAGCGCCGGGCTGATGCAATTCGCCGTGATGTCGCCCTTTCCGCCCACCGACTTAGCAATCGATTTGGTCAACGCGATCACCGCGGCTTTGGACGTGCTATAGGGGATCAAATCAGCGTTGCCTTCTTTTCCCGCGACCGAGGCGATGTTGATGATACGCCCGTATTTTCGCTCCAACATTCCCGGCAGCACAGCGTGACAAACCAGAAAGGTGCCGATCAGGTTGACTTCCATTACCTGACGCATGTTCTCAGCATCCAAATCCCAACAGGGACCGATATGGCCGAGGATACCGGCATTGTTCACCACTATTTGCGGCGGGCCGAATTGTTCTTCCAAGTAGCGCAGTCCGCGTTCGACGTCCTCTTCACTGGTGACGCTACCTTGGAGTGCGACACCAGAACATTCCAGGGCAACATTGGCCGCTTTTTCGCCGTCGAGGTCAAACACACCGACCTTTGCGCCGCAGGCCGCTAAACGATACGCAATCGCTTCGCCCAAACCCTGCCCTGCCCCGGTGACAAACGCGACTTTGCCATCGAGCTTAAAAAATGGTCCCCGTGGTTGCTCTGCCATGTCTTGATTTTCTCCAAAAACTCATCATCACATTCAGTGAGCATTAAACGAACGACGATTGGGATACCGCCGCAATTCCGCTAGAACCAGTTTCAAAACCCGGTTGTGCTTGTTCTCGAAACGTACAGAACAGTATCAGTGAAACGCGTCAGAGGGTTTTGAAACTACTTGTAGGAAGTGTAGGAAGTTCGAACCGAAACGGACATGATCGGCCACTGGGTCACTTCGAGAATAGATTTATACACGGTCCCGCAATTTCTGGCCAATTTGCTCAGAGCAAAAGTCGTTCTTGACCCTGCCCCTGAGGGGACCGTAGGATGGATATTAGAACCAGTTTCAAAACCCGGTTGTGCTTGTTCTCGAAACCTTCAGATCAGTGTCAGTGAGACGCATCAGAGGGTTTTGAATCGACTTGTAGTGAATTTGAATGAAAACTCGCAGGAATCGGACCGGCGTTAGGCTATCGCATGTTACGTTGCATTGAACAATCTGGATCAAAACGGCTTGCCGGAGCGCTGCTCGCAGTCTCTGCAATTTTGGCCGGTGCACAGACAATAGCTCGTGCTGATGAGCCGATTCTCTATGGACCGAACCAGCCGCAGATTGAGTATCTAGAACCTGCCGGCGAGGTTTACCACGAAGAGTACCACGGTGTTTATACGGCCCCCATCCCCGAGGGACAACGGTTGTACGGGTTGCGGAATTTTAAGCCGCCGGGCAAAAACATCTATGAACCGCCCCCCATCTACCAGCCACCGGGCCTGTTCCCCGGCCCCTTTTGGCCGTACTACGGTCTGTATGGCTCTGGTTTTTATGGTCCGTATGGCGGCTATTTTTACGGCGGATTTTGAAGCTGGGTTTTCTTCCGCTCAGTGAACTGCTGAGCCTGACTTTGCTAAAAACGATCCCACTAAAAACGATCCCAGCGGAACGACGTGAGGTCGAGCGACGGTTTTCCAGCAACGGTCCATTCGGTCATCAATTCGCCGGTGATTGGCGCCAGTAGCAGGCCGTTTTTGAAATGTCCCGCGGCGACCAAGAAATTGTCGACACCGGGCAGCCGGTCGAGAATTGGTAACCGGTCGGGGGTTGTCGGTCGCGCACCGGTCCAAGCATGCGGGAAGGGAACGTCCTTCAATGCCGGCAGCAAGTCACCCGCCATTTTGGCAAAATCCGCTGTGACTTGTGCATCGGGCGTCGTCGCATCGCCTTCGACCATACTGCCTCCCGTGACGACTTCGCCCGTCAATAATTGAAACACGATCGCCTTACCGAGTACTGTGTTTTTCAACAGCGGCGGTTGGGGTGCGGTTGCGATCATTTGCCCGCTGATTGGTGTCAGCGGCGGGGGCGTCGGTGTCTGGGCAGCGAACCAATCGGCCATCCAACCGGTGGCGGCAATCACGTGGCCGGGTTGAATTGTGCCTGCGGTGGTTTGCACCGATTGCACGCGGCCGTTTTTGACGTCCATCGAAATCGCCCGCGTCTCGCTCGAGAATTGTGCCGTCGATGCCCGCGCGAACGACAACACCGCTTTGACCGGATGAACGTGGGCTTCTGAAGGGTAATGCACGCCCCCAGTGATATCAGACCGCAGATGCGGCTCCAGCAATTTGACCTGTTCGCCATCAATGGCATGCGCCGAAAGTCCCTCGCTCAACAGGTGCATTGCTAGGTCTTCTGGCGAGGTCTCCCAATGCATCGGATCGACCGTCACGAAGCCATTGACCCGCCAATCGAAGTCGAAGCCATCACGGGCGGGGAGTTTGCCCCAGAGGTCACGACTACGGCGCGCGAGGTTTCGAAATGCCTCCGGGTACTCGATTCCTTGTTGATCTGGCCAAATCCCGCCGGCATTCGCTCCACTTGCCAATCCACCCAGCGTTCCCGCTTCAACGACCTGGACCTGCACCCCTTGTTGCGAGAGCGAATAAGCAGTCGCCGCCCCCACAATCCCGCCGCCAACGATCAATACGTCAGGCGTGGTCAGCACCTCGCGCCCCGCGTACGCCCGCAATTCCGCCCGCTCTGTATCGTTGAGCGTCGCAAACCAAATCGAATCCTGTGACATCAATGCTCCTGGTGGGGATTTTCGCGTACCCTTTTTAGCGCAATCTACGCCGATTTGGTCAAAATGGCTCGTCGTCGTACAGAGTCATCTGCGTCGCGCCGCACACTTTCGAAAATAACGCCCTAGCCACCGAAATCAACCGTGACGTTGTCCAATGGATAAATCGGACGTCGTAGATTTTGATAGTCGTAGTTCGCATAGTCAGGGCGGTGGATGCCGGGGGTGTCGGCGTCGAGGATGTGTGTGGCGCATTCGCCAAAGTCCGCCCGAAAGTGAACGGCGCTTTTGACGACGATCAATCGCCGATGCTCGGGGGTGACGCCGATCACGCGGAGCATCTCGCGATCCAGCAATTGTTTGCGATTCGAACTGACGACCACTTCCACCCCGCCGACCAACAATAGCGCCATCGGCCCGAACTCGCCCACGACCCCCTGATTCATCGGGCCGTGATGCACGAAATGACCATCGCACAAGGCACGCACATAGGCAGGTAATTCAATCGGTGTACCGTGCCGGTCGTCCGTTTTGCCGCCGACACGGGCCTCAATCGTCGCTCCGACCCCGGCTTGATGCGCCAGTGCAGCGGTCTCAGGGTCGTGCAATATTCCGACGACGGCGTTCTGAAACTTTGCTTCGATCAGCGCTCGCAACACGACTGTCCCATCGCACGGCGCACCGCCTCCGGGGTTGTCTGAGCCGTCGGCGTAAACGATCGGACCATCGTGTGTCGCGGCAAATTCGATCATTTCGTCAATCGGCGTGAGTTGCGGCTGCAATTCGTCGCGCAAATCCCACAGCCATCCGGCCAATTCCTCCACCTTTTTTTCTGCCAAAGCGGCGTCGTTATTGGTCGTCACCAAACAGGAGACCCCCGCAGCGGAGATGTCGGCGAAAGGGAATCCCATTGCAACGGTTGCGGTTAAGACGCCCGGTTCGTCTTCCATGCGAAACACATTTTGCATCAGACTTTGCATCGGCTCGCGCAGGGTGCATTGCATGGGGGGCATCGTCAGGAGCGGCAATTGCCGATATGCTTGTACGGGCTGAACTTCGCCGCGAATCATGCGGACCAACAATTCGCCCGCCTCGCGGCCCCGTGCCCGCATATCGACGTGGGGATAGGTATCAAAACCAATAATCACATCGCAAGCGTCCGCCATCCGCTGGGTGATATTCGCGTGCAAATCGAGCGTGGCGATGATCGGGATGTCCGGCCCGACCCGTTCACGGACCGCTTCCATAAAAGGCGCTTCGCCATCGTCGCAAGCGGCGGTCACCATAGCGCCATGCAGGTCGAGCAACACACCATCGACCGCCGGTGTCTCTGATAAGCGATCGAGAAACAGATTCAATATCGTGTCAAACGCGGTTGATTCCACCACACCCGAGGGCTGCGCTTTGGCGCAGATCAGTGGAATCAAATCGAACTCAAGCACATCCGCAGCATCGATGTATCCGCCGTGAATCGTCCCGGTATTGCGGTACCGGTCAAAGACCGCTTGCCCCCCGGAGAAGTCCGGTCCGCACCCGCTGTCACGTTCAAAGTCCGCCAATGTGGTGGGTTGATGCGAAAACGTATTCGTCTCGTGCTGTATGCCGCCACTGACTATTCGCATCGGTCCTCCTTGCCGAACTTCGAGATGTAACAATCAACGTGCTACTCACAGTTTGAATGCAGTAGCGCGCTGGCGTGTCGTCTTCGCCCTCACAATTTGCAAAACGGAAGTTTGCCTATTCGTGGTTTGATAGACCACTAGCGACGGATTCGTAGTTTGGCTTTCAAACGACCGCGATTGTAGCTGTATCGGTATCGCACGTGAGCACCGTAAGCTGTCCGTCCTTTGATCTTATAATCCATACGGTAATGGCGGGTGCTGTACCGATAACTCGGTTTCAGGCTGTAATCAAACCGATACCCGTAATCGTAAACACCGACCGGAATCGTCTCGGTATAGACCGGTGCTGGCTCGACATAAACCGGAGCCGGCTGGACGTAGACCGGAGCAGTCGGTACGGCGTAAACGACCGGAGCGGGGTCGTAGATGTAATATGGAGGCGGGGAGCCGACCATGCCGTATTGATAGGTGTACGGGGCCGGGGCGATAAACGACGGCCCCACGCGCCAGTACATGTCTTGAGCATTGGCCGTGCTGGTGAACAGGCTCACGGTCATGACCACAAATGCCGTTGCCGAGACTCGAAGTGCTGCCGATTTCATTGTCGAAGAACTCCCGAAAACGTTCTGGATGCGCCATCAAGCGTCCTCCATAACGCGTCGGAACTCAGACTACCATAAAATAGGTCGGTTTGGCAAACCTGGGGGGATCCTGCCGGTTCTTCCGCCGATCACGGCAGTTCTCCGCCGTGACCGTTAGTTTCGCTGTGCATCAAATGCGCGCAACTGGCGGATTCGTCGTGTCTCCGTGAGCGCCGACTTGGCCCGCGAGATCAGATCTGCCGCATCATCGACCTGCAAGACCCGTACGGCCAACTGGAACAGAGACTCGGAACGGTCCCAGCGTTGTTGGACTTCGTACATGGCGGCCAGGTTCATCAGATCGCAACCGATTGCGCGGACGTCGTTCAATTGCCGATGCAATTTCAGGGCGCGGCGCAAGCAATGAATGGCCGAACGGTAATTCCGTTGCAAGCCATGAACGATTGCCAAATTCCCATAATCCGCTGCTTGTCCTGCCTGCGAATTGGCAGCCGTTTCCAGCGCCAACGAACGCAGCAATAGATTCTCGGCGAGCGATAAATCACCGGCAGCAATGGCATCGACAGCCAAGTTTCCCAAATCCGCCGCGAGATCGCCTTCGAGTGCATGGTCAATTCCCATGGCTAAAGAGCGACGTTGCAGCACGACCGCCGTATCATACTCGCCCTGCTGTCGATGCAGACAGGCCAGTTGATTGACGGCCATCGCCCGCAGTTGCGGCATGTCAGCCGATTCTGCAGATCGTAGTACTTGCTGGTATTGCTGAATCGCCGTTTGTGTCTCACCGGCATGCGCCAGAAATTCCGCATACTCCAGCCGAACGCAGATTTGATCCGCATCAGCCAGTTGGGCCTCGAATTCCGCACGGACTTCGTGCATTCCACGTCCTGGCGTAAGCCAACGTTCCGTTGACTGAGCGGCGATATACGGATGGCTCGTTGCGGGCATAGTGGCTGGACGGGATGTAGCGAACTAGAGGGAAGTAGATGTTAGGCCGTTTGTTGGCATTTATGGGGTTGGTCTGATTGTATCAATGGTCCGGGAGACTTGTCCCCCGGAAAAACCATGAATCCTACAAAATCCGTAAAGGTGGAACAATCGGGGTCCGGTCGTAACGATTAGCTTTTGCAATGGCAGCTGTGTCTCTCACTGCCAGATTGGCAGGTAACTATGGGGCCAGCGGGTCATTGCCGCCGGGATGGCAGGGGAGCTGGTTGGTAGGCACTCCGCAAGTCTTATCAGAGTAGGGGTTTGCGTTTTAAGTTGATTTGGCACGGCGTTCGCTTTTCGTTGTGTCGCAGAGAGTGTGCGTCGCGCACGAGGTACAATCTCGTGTTTTGACACACGGAGATTGCCCGTTTGGGAGTCATAACAGTCTGCGCCGTTTGATTTGGATGCGAAGAGATGCCTCCACAGGTCGGCAAATACTGATTTCGAACACTGGAATACACTGATTGAAGGAGAGAGTTTCGATGGCAAAGAAGGCCTCGAAGGGTGGAATGAAGATTGTTCCGTTGGGGGACCGCGTGGTGCTCCGTCGCGAAGCTGCCGAGACAACAACAGCCGGCGGTATCGTTCTGCCCGACTCCGCGGCCAGCAAGCCGCAGCGTGGTGAAGTCATTTCCGTCGGAGATGGACACATGACCGGCGAAGGCAAGCGTCTTCCCCTGACCGTCAAACCGGGCGACAAGGTGATCTTCAGCTCCTATGGCGGAGACGAAATCAAAGTCGGTGACGAAGAGTTGCTGTTGATGCGTGAATCGGACATTTTGGCGGTTTACTAATCGTCTCAGGCAAGGCTGATTGGCTCGCGCTGGATTTTGCCGACGTCGATGATTATCAGTCTCACCCCTCATTCAATTAACGACCCACGATACATACGTTCGTCAGATCGAATAAGAAACAGGAGAATTTGACAGATGGCCAAGATGATTGCTTTCGATCAGGAAGCTCAGGAAAAGATTCGGGCGGGCTTGAGCAAGCTGGCCAAAGCAGTGCGAGTCACGCTCGGCCCCAAAGGCCGCAACGTCATCTTGCAAAAGAGCTTTGGCTCACCCACCGTGACTAAAGACGGCGTGACAGTTGCTCGCGAAATCGAACTGGCCGACAAGTTCGAAGACATGGGCGCCAAGATGGTGCGGGAAGTCGCCAGCAAGACTTCCGACATCGCCGGTGACGGAACAACCACCGCCACGATCATGGCCGAAGCGATTTATAACGAAGGTCTCAAGGCGGTTGTCGCCGGTGTGAGCCCCATCGGTATGAAACGCGGCATGGACAAAGCGGTGTCCGACATCATTGAAAAACTGCATGAGATGTCGATCGATTGCCGCACCAAAAAGGCGATCTCCCAAGTCGCGACGATCGCTTCCAACGGCGACCAAGAAATCGGCCGCATCCTGGCCGAAGCCATGGAGCAAGTCGGTAAAGATGGCGTAATCACCGTCGAAGAAGGCACCAGCCTGACGACCGACTTTGAAGTCGTCGAAGGTATGCAATTCGATCGCGGTTATCTGTCACCGTACTTCGTGACCGATCCGCAATCGATGGAATGTGCCTTCGAGGATTGCTATGTCCTGATCCACGAAAAGAAAATTTCCAACATCAAGGACTTGGTCCCCGTGTTGGAGAAAGTCGTCAACTCCGGGAAACCGTTGTTGATCGTTGCCGAAGACATCGAAGGCGAAGCCTTGGCGACTCTGGTGATCAACAAACTCCGCGGCACGTTCAAGTGCGTCGCGGTCAAATCGCCCGGTTACGGCGATCGTCGCAAAGCGATGTTGCAAGACTTGGCGGTCATGGTTGGCGGCACGGCGATCTTCGAAGATCTGGGTGTCAAACTCGAGAACGTGCAACTTTCCGATCTGGGTGTTGCCAAGAGAGTCGTGGTCGACAAAGACAATACGACGATCATCGAAGGCAAAGGCAAGACGGCCGACATCAAATCCCGCATCGAGCAAATTCGCCGCGAATTGGAAGCGTCGACCAGCGATTACGATCGTGAAAAACTCGAAGAACGCGTGGCAAAACTCTCCGGTGGCGTGGCCCAATTGAATGTGGGTGCGGCTACGGAAAGCGAAATGAAAGAAAAGAAGGCTCGTGTCGAGGATGCCTTGCACGCCACTCGCGCAGCTGTCGAAGAAGGCATTCTTCCCGGTGGTGGTGTCGCCTTGCTGCGATCGAGCAGCTCAGTCAAGCCCGGCAAATTGTCGCATGACGAAGAAGTGGGCTACAACATCATCCTGCGTGCCTGCCGCGCACCGCTGACGCAAATCTCCAACAACGCCGGTGTCGACGGTGCTGTGATCTGCGAAAAGGTCTCCGAATTGGACGGCAACAAAGGTTACAACGCCGCGACCGACAAGTTCGAAGACTTGGTCAAAGCGGGTGTGATTGATCCCACCAAAGTGACCCGTACCGCGCTGACCAATTCCGCCAGTGTCGCGACGTTGTTGCTCACCAGCGACGCGTTGATCGCCGATTTGCCCAAAGAAGGCAAAGGTGGCGGCGGCGGAGATCAAGACCTGTACTAAGAAACGCCCCCACAACGGTACTGCCGTTGGTTGGGGATGCGGATAAAACTTAAAACACCCGGTCGAGAGTCAATCTCGACCGGGTGTTTTTTGTGCTGTTGGTATTTAAGTGAATGCTTTTTACCGAAACCTAATTCACTGCGGCTGGTGTGAATTGACGTCTGTCTATTCCGCTAGTTTCCGGCTTTGCAAATGTCTCATGTAAATGCGAATCAGCAACACGCCGGTGATTCCGGAAATTCCGCCAAGGGCGGCTCCACCGGCAAAATAGACAATTGCAGGCATCGAATTGTGAGCTTTCCAGTATAAGTGCTCACCCAAGAGACATCCTGGAATTGCACCAAACAACCCCGCCAGTAAGTTGATGATGCGGCCACGTCGGTCCGAGGAAACCCGATACGATAATTTTACAAAGACAGCAGCCAAAATAACCGCAAATGGACCGCTGAAGAATAACGCAACGACCAACAGTGGAATAATGTCTGCAGCGCTTCTCAACGGCATCGCAATGACAACAGGCACTTGAGGAGCTCCAACTATCGAACCCGAACGAAAGTTCGTATCACTGTTCTAATTCGCGCAGCGTGTATTCGAAGCCCAAAATCTCATTCCAAGTTCGCGTGAGTTGAAATGATGCGTTGAGCACAGTCGAACGCAGAAAACCGTCGGCGTCGGGAGTCGTCTCGAGATATCCGGACTTACCGCGTTTTAATAGCTTGAAATCAATTTCCTCGCCACGGGCGTCGATCAGCCAATACTCTTCAATGCCTGCGGCGTAATAACGGTCTCGCAGAAGTTTGGTGTCTTTGCGGACAGATGTGCGGCTGACCAACTCCACAACGAGATCGGGGGAGCCGGCAAGTTCCACGAATCTTCTACTGTCCTCTACAATTTCTCGCTCTTGGACTCGCCTCGATCGCAATGCTTCTATGGAACAGAACATGAAATCTGGTTCATTGGAAACGTTGGCCGCTTCGTTGATGAGCAAGACGCCATCCGGATAGCATTTGCCCAACTTGTGTTTCCGGACGAACATCCACAACTGTGCGTGTATGCTCAATTTCAACTGCGCATGGGACGAGATTTCTTCCGGGCTCAGGTCGACCACGATCTCCCCGTCAATGAACGAGATCTTGCCCCGTTCCGGATAGTCATCGGAATGGACCCAGCGTCGAAATCCCGGTAAGTCGAACGCAGCGCTCGGAATCCGAACTTGTTCTTCAAAGGAGATATAAGCGGTCGACATAAAAACGATCCAATACCGGAACTCGAAGGACGGTCACAGTTCTATTATATCGCTGTGTGCCGCCGACTCAAAATTTTATTTCCCGTCAAACAACGCCCGTACCGATTCGGACATGATGTCGACAATGCGGTCCAAGATCTCGCGGCTGGAGATGACCGGTGGGGCGATGCAAAACACGTCTCCCCGCAGCCGGCTGAATAGGCCTCGCTTTTGCGTTTCCAGGTGCAACTTGACTCCCATATTCTCTGCGGCGGGGAATTCTTCCTTGGTCGCTTTGTCACGGACCAGTTCCACAGCCGTCATTAAGCCGAGTCCCCGAACATCGCCGACGTGGGGATGGTCAGCGAGTGCTTCGCGGAGATTTTTGAGCAAATAGGCCCCCTTCTCTGCTGCTTGAGCGGGAAAATCTTCGGCCTGGATGATTTCCAAGTTCCGTACCGCCACCGCGCAGCCGACGGGATGCGCGCTATAAGTGTAGGCGTGCATCCAGACCGCATCACCCGATTCTAAAGTCTCGGCAATCTCTTCGCTGATACCGATTCCCCCCAGCGGAAAATAGCCCGAGGTGATCGCTTTAGCGAACTGAATCATGTCGGGTTTGACGTTCCAGTGTTCCAGGCCAAACATCTTGCCCGTACGGCCAAAGCCGGTGATCACTTCATCGGTGACCAACAACACCTCGTACTTGTCACAGATTTCACGAATCCGTGGCCAATAGTCATCCTGGGGCACGATCACGCCCCCGGCGCCTTGGACCGGCTCGGCGAAGAACATGCCCACGGTCTCTTGGCCTTCGCGTAGAATCGCTTGTTCCAACTCATTGGCGGCGGCGGCTCCTTGACTGCCCCCCGCCGGTGCCTCGTAGCGATAGGGATACGGCGAGGGGATATGCAAAAACCCCGGCACGCGCGGTTCGAACATCGGCCAATAGCCGGAGATGCCGGTCGCGCTCATCGCCGCGAGCGTCACCCCGTGATAACCCCATTGTCGGGAAATGACTTTGGTCTTTTCCGGTTTGCCCCGCAACCGCCAATAATAGCGGGCCGTTTTGAAGGAACTGTCACTCGATTCGCCGCCGCCGGAGGTGAAGAAAAAACGCGTGATGTTGGGATAGGTCAACTCGTTGATCTTTTCGGCCAATTCGATTGCCGGTCGGTTTGTGCTGCCGGCATACCCCGAAACGTAGGGCAAGGTCTGCATTTGCTGCGCGGCGGCATCGACCAGTTCTTTGCGACCGTGCCCGGCGACGACGTTCCACAGTCCGGAAAGACCGTCGATATATTCTTTGCCGTCGATATCGGTGAGGATTGCCCCTTCGCCTTTCACCCACATGTGCCCATGCTCTGCATGCACGCGGGGGTTATGGAGTGGGTGGATCAAGTGAGCCTGGTCGCGGGCGAGGAAATCTTCTCGTGTCTGGGTGGGCATAACCGGTCCTTATCGAAGTCCAAATCCATGGAGATAACTAGATTGAGGGGCGGAGAAATCGCCAATCAGGCCCCGCCTCCCCCAAATGGTACCAGCCGTGCCCTGAAGTGAGTAGCAACGGCAGCCTACCGGTGGCTATAATCGCAGCGATGTCCCGCCGTCCTTGCTTGGGGCGATTGGGGCGAATCGTACAATTTCCCGTCGGGGCCGTGCCGCAATATCGGCCATGGCAGCACTTTTTTGACAGCAGGTAAACGACAGTGGCACGTGAGAAAGTCATTTTGGCGTATAGCGGCGGACTAGATACCTCGGTCGCCGTAAAATGGATCAACGAAACCTACAACATGGACGTGGTCACGTTCACGTGCGACTTGGGCCAAGGCCGCGAGTTGGATGCGATCAAGGAAAAGGCGATCAAGACCGGTGCCGTCGATGCGATCATCGAAGACGCGCGGAACTTGTTCGTCGACAACTTCGTGTGGCCTTCGTTGATGGCCGGCACGATGTACGAAGGAAAATATCCGCTCGCCACCGCGCTGGGACGTCCGTTGATTGCCTGGAGAATGGTCGAAGCAGCCAAGGAACATGGCGCCACGGCCGTTGCGCATGGTTGCACCGGCAAGGGGAATGACCAAGTCCGTTTCGATGTTTCCGTCCAAACTCTGGCACCACACCTGAAAGTCATCGCCCCGGTCCGCGAATGGAAGTGGACGCGGACCGAAGAATTGGAATACGCCCGCAAGCACGGCATCGAAGTCGATGCGACCAAGCAAAGCATTTATAGCGTCGACCAAAACTTGTGGGGCCGCAGCGTCGAAGCAGGGATTTTAGAAAACCCCTGGATCGCTCCCCCGGCCGACGCCTACAAATGGACCACCGACCCGTTGACCGCTCCCGATGAACCGGTGGAGGTGGTCATTGAATTCGATCAGGGCCGACCGACACATATTGACGGTGAGCCGATGGATGCGGTGCCGTTGATTGAAAAGCTCAACGAGATCGGTGGCGCCAACGGTGTGGGGCGCATCGACCACGTCGAAAACCGCCTCGTGGGGATTAAGAGCCGCGAAATCTACGAAGCTCCCGCAGCTGTGATTTTGCATCATGCCCATAAGGAACTGGAGTTCCTCACGCTCAGCCGTCAGGCACAACGGTTCAATACCTATGTCTCACAGACCTGCGCCGACATCATCTATGACGGGTTGTGGTTTAGCGCGTTCCACAAATCGTTGATGGCGTATGTCTCCGAGACACAAAAGTTCGTCAGTGGCCATGTCCGCGTGCAACTTTACAAAGGAAAAATCACCGCCACCGGCATGAAGAGCGAATACAGTCTGTATTCCGAAGAGTTGGCGACGTACGAAGAGGGAGATAAATTCCCCCACGAGACGGCGATCGGGTTCATCAAAATCCACGGATTGAGCCAACAAACCCAAGCACGGCAACAGTTGCTCAAAGAAGAACCAAGCATGCGTCCGGCACGGATCATGCCCTCAGCAGATGACAAATAGGGCGAGGCGTCTTTAGAGAAAAACTTTGCTAAGGATTCGTAGGTCATGCAGTGCATGACGAGACTTGCTGGGATGATACTCCTCCGAGATTCGTCATGCACAGCATGACCTACGTTTATTTCGGCGACCCCAACTTTCAGTGGGCTTTTTGATAAAAAATCCAACAGGCGGGATGGAGAACCAGTGCCGGGACGGACGTTAGCCATTGGCGATATCCACGGGTGTGATCACGCGCTCGATACGTTGCTCACCGAAGTCGATGTGCAGCCCGACGATACCGTCGTTGTGCTGGGAGATGCCGTCGACCGCGGTCCGGGGACCAAACAGGTCATCGACCGACTGCTCCAGTTGCGGCAGCAATGCCACCTGCTATTCATCATGGGCAATCACGAGGAGATGTTTCTCAACGCCATGGCCGGTGGCGAATGGCTGGGGCCATGGATGATGCACGGGGGCCGCGAAGCGCTCGAGTCGTATGGAGGGAGTTTTGATGATGTTCCCGAAGAGCATTACGAATTCATGCGGTCCGGCCTGAACTACGTCGATACGCCCCGCGACATTTTCGTCCACGCCAATCTAACGCCCGGCGTTCCGCTCGAACAACAACCGGGGCAAGCCTTGCGGTGGGACCGGCTCACCGCCATGGAACCCCCCTGGCCCACTGGCCAACGCGTGATCTGCGGACACTCGCCACAAATGTCAGGCGACCCGCTCGTCTTTCCCGGCTGGGTCGGCATCGACACCATGGCCTACGCCAATCACGGCTGGCTGACTTGTTTGGACACAGGAACCAACATCATCTACCAAGCCAACCAATCCGGCCACTCCCGCACCGGCTACCCCCAATAGCGCGGCACAGCCGCTTTGTGCGAGCTTCCGCTCGGTGGGGGGTAGGCCGCTCCCGTTGGTCACTACCCCTCGTGAGAGCGGGGACCGGGAGGGCGAAGCTCCTGCTGAGCCGCATCGGTGTATAGGGCGCGGTTTGCAAGATTAGCAGCGCGGGGTGGCCCCGAAAGATTCTTTCGGGGCGGCGCAGCCGCAGGAGTTATTGACCTCGGCGATGTCGTAGGAATGTGTCTGGTTCAGCCGGAAAGTGCTTGATCCGATGATTCGATTCGCACATCATTCATGCATGTCCGATAAACGCCGCCAATTCGATGACAAGCTCTACTGTCATTTTGTCACGTTTTCCTGTCAGGGACGCCGCCGTCTGCTTGATGAGGATCAACCTAAACGAATTCTGCTAGGACAACTGAACACGCAACTGGAACATCGTTTTGCAAAGTGTCTGGGATTCGTGGTGATGCCCAACCACGTACACGTTTTGATCCAGTTCTCCGAGACCGGTCAGTTGAGCAGATTTATGCAGCATTGGAAGCGTCGCTCAAGCCACGCCATTCGAAAATGGTACCGCGAAGGGAATTCCGCTTATTTCCAATTTGGTGACCTGCCCGACTGCTTTTGGACGCCGAAGTATTACTCTATTGAAATCTACTCAGATAGAAAACTCTCCGAAAAATTGGATTACATGCATCTCAACCCAGTGCGAGCCGGTTTGGTGGAGCGATGCGTTGATTGGCAGTGGAGTTCCGCACGCTGGTATTTTGAGAGGAAATCTGTGGGTGTTCCAATTGATGGGCCGAATTAATCACAGCAACTCCTGCCGACTTCGTCGGCCCCGAAAGAATCTTTCGGGGCCACCCTGTGTTTCACAAATCAACAGCGTTTGACACCCGCCCTCAACACCACTCCGCATCACTCACAAGCTCAAACGCATTGAGCGGCCACAACGGGCGATGCACGTTGTGGAAATTCAGCCGCGGCCAATCGGGCATGGCACAACCGGGGCAATCGGCGAGGTAGGTCCCGGCGACGAATGGGTCGTAGTCGGCGCGAAAACCTGCTGGGGATTTGGCGACGACGATTCCGCAGGTTCGTGGATCGAGACCGGCTGCTTCGTACAATAGCGGCGAACTTCCTGGGCCGTTCTTTTCTGTGAAGAGCACAGTGACATCGCCCGAGCGGACGACGGCTCCGCGGCCCATGTGGATGGGGAGCTTTTTGCCGATGTGTCCGTCGAGGACGAAATTCACGTCGAGTAGGTTTTCCACCGTCCCGCGAAATTCCAGCGGTTCGGAATACTCCGGTGCGAAACTTCCTCCCACAAACGCATGAAACGGTCCGCCGATGCCCGCCTGTGTCGCCGTGGCGACTGCTTCGGGATCGACTAGAAATGTGAGTGCTCCGTGCGGAATCGGTTGCTGGGCGAGGAATTCCCGCAATAGATGCGTGGAGTCGCCCGGTGCGCCGCTGTTGGTCGCATCAGCGCCGTCGCCGATGACGATGGGATGTCCCGCATGCGCTTTGGCCCGTGCGACGACTTCGGCGGGAGGAAACCGCTCGATGTCAGCCATCGGCTTGCGCAAGGCCCAACACTGCTCGGCTAAGTCGTCGACGATTTGCTGCGCATCGCGCCGCCCGGTGGTGGAGAGGACGACCGACCACCCCAAATGCGGGCAGTCGAACCAAGGCATCGCCATATAGATGCCGGCTGTGAGGATGTCCTCCTCTTTTTCTAATGCTTCAAGTTGTCGATACAGCGGTGCCGGGGGGCCGGTGAATGTGTTGTGGCTTTCAGCGGCAACGATCATGGGGAGTTTGCGCGAAACTGTCGTCGGCCGCACCTGTTGCTGGAGCATGCACCTGAGACCGGCGACCGCGCGTTGTCCGGTTTCGAAGGCATCTAAGTGCGGGCAGGCGTGGTATCCGACCAGCAAGTCAGCGCTGTCGAGCATCAGTTGGGTGACATTGGCGTGCAAGTCGAGCGTACCGATCACTGGGATGTCCGGTCCGACTGCGGCGCGAACTTGGGCCAGCAGCGCTCCGGTTAAATCATGCTCATCATCGGCCGCCATTGCTCCGTGCAGAGCCAACAACACTCCATCAACCGGTCCCATTGATTCGAGTTGCTCAGCGAAAGCGGCGCGGATCCACTCGTGCGTTGGCACATCGACGCGGCCCCAGGGCCAACAGGCGCAGCGGACCAGTCCTGCGAATTCCACACCCGCGTCCCAGTCGCGGCAGGCGGAAATGAATCCGCCCAGTTCGCCTGTTTCGCTATATTGGGCAACGATTTCGTCCCCGACAGCGACGCCCCAATTCTCAAAATCAGCCCGCGTCGTGGGATTGCGGTTGAAGGTATTCGTCTCTTGCCACAACTGCCCAATCGCAATCCGCATCGAACCAGTCCTTGTTAAGATTGATGATCTGCAACGGACATCTTAAGCACTGGCGGACAAGCCGCCAGTGGCACCCTCGGGCTTCACTACTCAAGCCGCAAGCCTAAAACTCCGGCGGCAGTGCGCTGGCTTCGTTGAGGTTTTCGCCGATGGAAAGTAACCAGCGTTCGCCGCGGGCTTCGAGGATCACGTCGGTCCGGTGAATTTCCGCCACGGTGCCGGTGAACTGGCCCACATCCAGCATCTCGCCTTGCTTGAGTCGGATCACTCGGTTTTCTGAACCCAATGTGAACCAGGCTTCCGTGTCGCCTTGTTCCGTGACAGCGGTCAGCCGGGTGAAATTGGCAGGGTCTGCTTCGCCACCGATCCCAAAGATGTTGCGTCTCACGATCGGCGAAAAGTAGGTGATGTCCTTGTCTGCGAATTCTTCTGCGATCGCCGTTGGCAAGTCTTGGGCATAGGCCGAGTTGGTCATGGCGACAGCTTCAATCGAAATCGATAGGTCCAGCAATCCGGCGCTGCGCAGCGGCGTAATGCCGATCGACTGGATCTGATGCAGAAAATCGGCGCGATAGAATTCGTACAAGAAGGCTGTGAACTGTTGCAATGTCCCACGGGCACGGACGGAGAAGGTGAGCGAATGATAAATGCCGTTTCGCAACACAGGGGTGCCGGAGTCAAAACTGGGGGTTGTCAGTCGGGAGCGATCCACGACATCAACCAACCATTCTTGATAGACCGTCCGCGCCGTACTGGGATCGGCTGGCAGCGACTGCTCTTCCCATTCGGCAATACGGCGGCTGGTTTTCTTGGCGCGGTTTAAAGTCTTCTTCGCTTTGGTGCGATCCTTTTCCAGTTTTTCAATCCGCTTTTGTTGCGCGTCAAAGGGTTCGTCGATCAACGATGTCTTGAGCTTCTCGCCGCCGAAAAAGAGGACGATCACACCCAAGAGGCCGTATAACACTAATTGGCGAGTTTCCATTATTTCGCCCCCCCCTTCTCTGCCGGCTGCTTGTCTGTTGATGGTTTGTCTTTAGAGTCTTCGGCCGGTTTTTTTGAGGATTGGGTTGTCTCGTCTTCCGTTTCATCGGAAGGAGTTTTCTTAGCAGGTGCTGTCTTTTTGGCTGTCTTGGATTTCGAAGTTGGTTTTTTATCGGCTGCGGACGACTTCTTCTCGTCCGACTTCGTTTTTTCTTCTTTGCCGGATGATTTCTCTGCTGATTTCTCCGACTCTTTCGACGCTGCTTTGGGTGGGGTCATACTCACTTTGGTTTCGAACTGCCAGGTATAACCATTTTCCTGCACGCGTTCTTGGACGCGGGGGGTTTGAATGTCGTGCGTGTCGTCGCGGAGATCTAGTTCCATGCGTGTGACCACCGCTGGGTCACGGGCCAATCCGTTGAACGTGATAATTCCTCCCCGCGATGAGGACAGCGCCATGCGTAACACCATTGCATCCCGCGGGGGCGGAAATCGTGTGGAAAAGGTTTGTAGTTCGTTCAGCCAGTTCACACCTCCCGACTCCCATTTGGAGAGGGTGGCAGCGATCGCCGCTTGTTTTTTGATCGTTTTCTCGCTGGCCTTGGCCTCTTTGATTTCGCTCATCAGGCCGTCGATTGTGGCTTGGTTGTCCTGATATTCTTCGTACAGCGGATACGCAAAGACCACCGCCGCCACCAGGGCCAAACCTCCGACGAGCATCATGATGCGTTTGCGATCGGGTGGTTTCGGAGGCTTGCGAGGATTCAGGAAATCAAACGGATGCGTGCCCCCGTCTGCTTCGGTCCGCAACATTCCCAACAGCGCGGCGTAGCTGCCTGAGTTCTTGGGAATCGCCTCGTGATCGACGCCGAGCGATGCAAAGACGTCAAAAGCACTGACATCCACATCGGACGTATGGTCGTCCGCTCCCCCGGGGCGGTCGGATGCGAATTCCCGGCGAATCACCGCGAGCAATTCCGCATGTTCTTCTTCGCGGCCCAGCAAGTAGACCGCTTCGACGCCGCGGTTTCCACTTCCGTGCGGCGCGACCATCATGGTGCGGCGAATTTCCTGCATCAACCGGCTGGTGGTCGCCTCGTTGTTATCTTGTGCAGGCACACGCACCGAGCGTGAAAAGACCACATGTCCCGCATCGACGACCGTCAGATCAACGTCTTCGCCGACGCGATTGACCAACAGCGAACGTTGAGCGTTGCCCGCCGGCAACAACGCAGCCGTTGCATAGGGGCGGAGTACGATTTTTTGCGGCGCTAGTTTTGCAGTTGTGCAGGCTTGTTGAATCCAGCGAAACTTTTCGGCAGTCACCGCGGCCGCTGTCACTTCGGCTGTTTCGTCTTCACCATCGGGTGACGAAACAAAATCGACAACCGACTCTTCCGTGACAGTGGGAGATTCCCGCATCGCCAGATTTAAAACAATCTCCGGAAGTTCCGTCGGGGGGACTGCGGGGACGGAAAAATTGAGGAGTTCGACTTGCTCGCGACTCATGCCCAACAGGGTCGTTGCGCGTCCGACTTTAGCAGACGACAATCCGGTGCGGATCGCCTCGCCAAATTTCTCGGCGCTTGCGAAATCCGCATCTGCAAGTTCAGACAAGGAAATCGCGCCGGACGCTTCGATCGTCAGCTTTTCGCCGCTGCTGTTAGCGAGAACATAGCGGGCTTCATTGCGGGTCCAGTCCAAGGCCAGCATGCGTGCCATGGGGAGCAGTCTCCAAGTGGGTTATTGCCGTCCGTGGGAAAGGTTTGCCGCGGATGGCGACCATTAACAATGTGGAGTGTGCAGCCGAACCGCAGCATCAAAGGCTTTGGAAAAGCCGGGGCTGAAATTCGAATGCGACCGAACGCACTGACTACTCCGTATCGGCGGAATCAGCGGTGGATGGTGTGGGTAGGTCTTCTAGCTGCTCGCCGCGAAGCATCTCCATGTCAAATCCGCGTCCCAGCAGCCGAAGGTTCTTATAGTATACCTGACGTGGTACCTCGCCGGTAGCATCAATGACCACTTCGGCGCGGGCTGAAGGGGTCCCGCTGTCAAAATAGCCGACCACCTGTGCACGGTAGACGTCACCGCCGCACGTCAAATAGGGCATCAATTCTCGCATCGTCTCTAGGCTGACCAAGTTTTGTGCCAACAGCCACGTCGGATGCCGCCGGCTGGGTTCTTCCGTCCCACCCTGCAAGCCGCGACCTGCCAAAATCTGTTCGACTTGGGTCTCAGGCATTCCCGGGACAGCGGCAATCACCTCGCGGGGGGCGGTGTTGATATTAATCCGTCCCACCAACACGGGCGACTTGTCGACCGTAACTTGATCCAGCAAGAGCGGTAAACTTGTCCGCAGCGAATCGGGCGAACTGGTGAACGGACTGAGAAAAACCTCGGGGGGGCCGGACGCTTGCGGGATCGAGACCCGCGCATCGATCAGGTCCAGCAGACTGGTGATTTTGAATTTCGATGGCAGATTCAAATCCAACGTGACTGTTGCATTGGCTTGTCCTTCCTCACTGCCTGTGTAAGGACCGAATTGTCGATAAGCAATCAGGAACCGCGCCCAAGGTTCGTTTAGTGCCCCCGATAATGTTTGATAAAGCAATTGCAGATCGGGATGGTTGATGTCAATCCGCGGGGGTCCATCGGGACGGGTATTGCGTTCGCCGCTATACAGCGTCAAATATGCCGCCCAAGGCAGACCGGAAGAACTTCCGCTGTGCCCCAAACCACCGGCGACTGAATCGATTTCGTCTTGCTCGACGAAGTGATTTTGATTCGTGTCGCTGCCGAAGAGCAGTTCGCGCGTGACTCCTTTGACCAGCAGGAGTTCCTCTAACGATTCGACAGGCCCGTTGCGGGGCTGCATGGGGGGATCTAGCCCGCTGTAGTAATCTCGTTCGGCTCCGCTGCTGCGTGGAGTGGAATCTGCATCCAACCAATCCATGATGGCATCGGCTACCGAGTCGGTCATTTCGGGCAATTGCATCAGGGCGTTGCGCCCCGAATCTGGAATGGCCTCTTCCCACTGCGCGAGCACTGAGAGGTTGATGCGTGCTGATTCGTTTTCGGCGCCATACCGTATGCCGATGATATTTCCTTCTTCGATTCGAGGAACCAACACGCTGAACCGCACCACGGCCTGGGTGCCCGGTTCGAGGTAGAGGACTTGCCCTTTGAACAAATCAGGATTGTCGAACAAACCACCCATGGCTATGCGCCCTGGAGGACCTTGGGCCAAGACCGCTTTGAGTAGTTCCTCTCCCGAAGCGGCTGCATAGTCGACATGGATTTCATCGACGTTTAAGTGAGCGGCTTTGTTTTCGGTGTACATCACCGCCACAAAACCAAATCCAGCCAGGCTGATCATCACTAAGACGATCGTCACCACGATCAAGATCATTCCCTGCCGCGGGGACGATGAGTGTTGAGCCGGTCGCTGGGAAATCATGGCGTCCCTCCCGGCAGTTCCTGGCTATCGGAAGCGGGAAATCCCAATCCTCCGCTGCTAGAGTGCGATCCTTTGAGGCCGCCGGGGAGATAAATCAAAATGCGCTGCTGCGGATTCTGGTTTTCTTCCGGGTCGATGAAGTTGGAGCCCACTTCGTTATCCAATACCAACTCTTCGGGTTCGGATGACGAATCGATTGCGGTTTCCTCATTCTCATCCGCATTGAGGTCTTCGGGGTCGTGCAATTCCAGGATGATTTCCACGGCCGATGGCAACGTTTTGCTTTGCAAACTGTCCCAGGATGTCTGCCAGCGGCCGTTGCCGAAGTAGCGGATTTTCAGTTCAGAAATCTCCGGCACCCACATCATGGAATCGTCGATCACGATTTCCTCGCTACTGCCCACATCGGGCGAGTCGGCGATTCCAAATTCGGAGGCAGCGGCGAACTCACGGTCGGAGAGTGCGGTTTGCCAATCCAAGTCGCGGCGCAATAATCCCGGCGGCGGCCCGTGGTCCAGCGGGGACTGTTCGCGCATCTCGTTGAATGTATAGAGCACGGTGCGCAATTCCGGCGCGAGTGATGTCGTCGGTTCCGTGAAGTCTACCTGCAAATCCGAGGCGGACGGGTCGTTGGGGGAGACCGCGGGAACTTGCAAAGTCACGATCGCCAGCGATTGGGAGGTTCCCACAATTCCAAATCGCGGTAAGGGGGAGGACTCGGATGAGGAAGAAATGGTAGCGGCTGCCTCTGTCTCGCCATCGGGAGTAAGTTCGGAGGACGTCGCATCAGTGCCGAACGTCATCACGTTCGAGGAGACATCGGGGATTTCAGCAATCTGAATCGCGCCCCGCAGGTCGTCACTGAGTTGTTGTTTCAATGCACGCAACAACTGCGCGCGTTCTGTGCGGGCCGGTCCCGACTCGAACAACCGAATGTAGGTGCCAAACAGATTCCACAAGCCGACCATTAAGACGGCGGACAGAATTGTAACCAGCAGCACCTCCATCAATGTGAATCCACTACGAGTCGTGGAACGGGGGCGGCGGGGCAGATTGGCGGGGATGCGTCTCATGGTGAGATGGCCCCTGCTGCAGAGGAGGATCCCGGCGCGGTCGATCCAAACTGTGCGATGCTTGGGTCCAACATCCAACGGACAAGCGTAACCGAGACCTTTTTTTTATCTTCAGTCGGTGCCGTTGCCAAGCCGGCTAAGTCCTCCGGTGCACGTGTGACAGTGACCGACAACGCCACAACACCGGGCTGCTCAAGTGGTAGCAATTCCTGAGAGATCACCCAGTCGGGTGAGTTGGGCAGCGGTTCCTCTTCCAGCGTTTCAGCAGGAGCAATTCCCGCGAGGATTTCCGTAATGCGGGCTTCGCAGAGCAGTTGAGCGGCAGCCAAGTCCTCAGCGGTTCGGGCGTGTTTCGCACCGATGGAGGCCAGTCGCCCCAAGACGACCACGCCTCCCAGCAGGATGCTCATCGCGAGTATGACTTCCATTAATGAAAATCCCTCGCGGCGAACGTTGGTCATTCTGGGACCTCAACCTTTTTCAAATCGCCTACCTTAGCGGAACCGGTTAAGCCTCGTAGCGTCACCATGATGAGGTGCCCATCTTCATTTTGCAATGTGAATTGGGCGTTGGCAGTGCGACCGTTGGGGAAAAAGACAATCGGTGCCGACCACTCTTCGGAACGGGAATCTGACAGAGTGTCGACCGCTTCGACGGTTTGAGTTTCCTCGAAAGCCAGGGAGGAATAACCCTCTTCTTGGTTCTCCGTCTGGCCACCGAATACGACGCCTTCGGGCAGTTCCAATTCGAAAATCGGCAGTGCCGCTTCCGCATCTTCATCTTCGGTGACGGTTTGCTCACCTTCGTCATTGAGGGCCGAGACAGGAGCGACTTCAAAATGCCCCGTTCCCAATTGGTAGCGGAACTGGTACGCCACGCCATTTTCCATGGCGGTCAGCCGGGCCTTGGCCAATTCCGAGCGAAGCTGCTTGGCTCCACTGCGCAATTGGCTTTTACCCAGTCCCCCGCTAATTGCCGGCCATCCCGATCCTACCAGGGAAACCACAATTGCCAGGACAACCAGCATTTCCTGAAGCGTCGTTCCCCGACGGTTCTGACGCCCATTTTTGGTTGTTTTTCGTCTTGTCGCCAACATCGTTTTCATCCTGCCGTTAAGTCAAAGTCGGTCGTTCCTGGTACATATCGGCCCAAATGCCGCGAGGATTTACTCCTCAGTCGAGGTTTCTTCGCCCTCTTCGCCTTCTTCTTTCGTCCAGTTCGTGATGTCGTCGTCAGTGTTATCTTCGCCATCAGGACCGTACGACCAAATGTCAGGGAAATCGCCCTTACCATGCTCAGGGGGAAACTCGTACTGATAATCGTTACCCCAGGGATCTTTAGGAATTTCCGACTTACTGATGTAAGGACCATCCCAGTTGGACGTCCCTTCTTCTTCGTCGGCCGGAGCTTCGACCAAGGCTACAAGACCTTCCTCAGTCGACGGATAGGAGCGTGTGTCCAGGTTGTATTGCTCCAAGGAACCCCGAAACATGCCGATTTGGGTCTTGGTGCTGCTAATGTCCGCCTTCTCTCGGCTGCCCAGAATACGGGGACCAACCATTGACATCAGGAGAACCAGAATTGCCAGAACGACCAGCATTTCGATTAATGTAAAACCACCGCGTTGTTGCGGGTTTCTTTTTGTCTGTTGAATCCGTCTCATCATTTTGCTCCCTAGAATTGCAGTCCAGTTTTTTCGTTATTTGAATTTTTTCAGTGGCGGGGATTTCCACGCCTTCAATTACATCGTTGCGCTCATGTCGAATACCGGCAGCAATAAAGCCACCAGTACAAACAAAATCACCGTGCCCATGACCATCAACATGGTCGGTTCGACGAGCCGTACCATGATGTCGATCTGACGTCCGATTTTGCGGTCGATACCGTCCGCGACATTGATTAACACGTTCTCTAAGTTGTTCGATTCTTCGGCGATCTTGATCATGGCCATCACCGGTTTGGGAATCAGCCCACATTCGCCCAGTGGCTGTGACAGTGTGTCGCCTGAAGAAATATTCTCCGCCGAAGCTTTGATCGCATCGGCCAACACCAAATTCCCTGTTGAGTCTTGGCTGATCTCCAAGGCTCGTAGCAGCGGGACTCCATTTCGCAGCAGCGTGCCCAACACGCGGCAAAACCGCGAAACAGCTGACCCCAGAAAAATGCTGCCCGCAACGGGGATCTTTAATTTCCAGCGATCCACTAAATGTCGGCCAGCTGGTTTGGCCAACTGTTTCTTCACGTAACTCCCTAAGGCGAACAGTCCGGCAATTAAGAAGATGCCCCACCGCCCGAGGAAATCACTCAGTGCCAACAACACCACGGTGGGAGTCGGCAATCCGCCTTGCTTCTCCAGTTGTTTAAACAGTTCCGCAAATTTCGGCACGAAGAACACAATCAACACGACTGTGACCACGAAACCAGCAGCTGCCAGGAATGCCGGATAAGCCATCGCCCCTTTGACGCGGCTTTTCATTTCTTCCTGCAGTTCCAAAAAGTCAGCGGTCCGCTTGAGTGCGTCTTCCAAAAATGCCCCTTCGGAACCGGCACGGACCATGCTGACCGTCAACTCACCGAACACCTCAGGATGTTGGGCAAACGCCTCGTCCAACGGAGCCCCTTCGACGACTTGGTCGTGAATCGCCGTGAGGACTTCTTTCATCCGCTCGTGGGCACATTGCTCAGACAGTAACTTGAGCGAATTGAGCAGCGGTACGCCGTTTTCCAAGAGGTCCGACAACTGCGTCAGCGTTGAGGCCAAGACTTCCGCCTTGATCTTCCGGCCCATGGACAACTTGAAGTCAAAGAGCGGCTTGGCCTTTTCTGTGCTGTCTACACGAACCGGAAACAATGCGCGCTCAGCGAGCGTATTGAGCGCTTCGCGGCGGCTGCCGGCAGTGATGGAACCCACCACGTCTTCGCCGGTCATGTTTCGGGCTGTATAGGCAAACTCAGGCATTGTCAGTCAGTTGTTCTCTTTGAAAATCATCGTGATCCCCTCACCAGTTTGAGAGGGGCGTTTTAGTCTTCTTTACTCACACGCAGGACTTCATCCACTGAGGTCCGGCCTTCGAGCACTTTTTTCCATCCGTTGTGTCGTAGTGATTGCATGCCGGCTTTGATCGCCGCTTTTTTGATAATCGTTGACGACATCCGCTCTGTTGCTAAATTGCGGATTTCCTCATTGGCACGCAGCAGTTCGTACAAACCAACTCGCCCGGAGTACCCCGCGTTACGGCAAGCGCGACAACCAACAGGTCGAAAGATTTGAGCCCCTTGTTCCCGCATCAGGTCCATCGGGAAATCGTCCGGCAATTCGTCTTTGCTCGGTTCGTAAGCTTCGCAGCATTCGCGGCAGAGGGTTCGCACCAAACGTTGGGCCATCACGCCCTCGACCGTACTGCTGACCAGAAACGGTTCGACACCCATGTCGACCAGACGCATGAATGCGCCGGCGGCGTCGTTGGTGTGCAAGGTGCTGAAGACCAAGTGGCCAGTCAGCGAGGCTTGAATCGCGTTTTCGGCGGTTTCTTGGTCCCGAATTTCACCCACGAGCACCACGTCCGGATCGTGCCGCAAGATCGCCCGCAAACTGGCGGCGAAAGTCAGCCCGACTTTGTGATGCACCTGAATCTGGTTGATCCCATCGAGTTGATATTCGATTGGATCCTCGGTGGTGATGATCTTGTTTTCTTCGTTCTTAATTTCGTTGAGCGCGCTGTAGAGTGTCGTCGTTTTTCCTGAACCGGTTGGCCCAGTGACGAGAATAATTCCGTGCGGCAGTGTGATCAGCTTTTGGAATTGGTTGTAGATGTCTTCATCCATGCCGATGCCCTTCAAGGAGAAGTTCATCTTGTCCTTGTCGAGAACACGCATGACGACCCCTTCGCCATGCAGCATGGGGATCATGGAAACACGAATATCGACTTCGCGGCCCGAAACACGCAGCTTGATCCGCCCATCTTGCGGCACGCGTTTTTCGGCGATGTTCATCTTGGCCATGATTTTCAACCGGCTGAGGATCGCCGCTTGAAAACGATTGAGTTCCGGCGGGAGCGGTTGACGCTGTAGCACACCGTCGATGCGATACCGCAGCTTCATGCCCTTGGCTTGGCATTCCAAGTGAATATCACTCGTGCGAGCTTCAACAGCTTCGCTGAGGATTTCGTTAACGAGCCGGACGACCGAGGCTTCTTGAGCCATCGCCGCGTCTTCCGACTGGTCCCATTCCAATTCGTCAAGAACTTCGATGCCGCCCGCGTCTTCACGCTGCGCCATCAAGCCATCGATCGTTTCGGCACCGACACCCAGATTCGATTTGATCAGCTTGTTCAACTCGTCAGGAGCCGCCACAACCGGCGTGACGCCGACTCCGGTCGATGCCCCGACTGCATCCAACGCGTGCAGGTCAAATGGGTCTTTCGTGGCGACGATGATCGAGCCATCCTGGCGGCCGATCGGAAAGATGCTGTAGCGATGAATCAATTTGACATCGAACTCGTGGAGCAGCGACAAATCGACGTCGTAATTTGCGAGATCGACGAGTTCCAACCCGAGCGTGGCGCAAACAGCCTGCAATGCCGCATCTTCGCTGGGTAAACCCAACTCAGCGGCAGCGCGATCCAGTCGTCCGTCGTCGGCTTGCGCTTCTCGAGCGATGCGCAGCTGACGAGCGTCGAGGACCAACGGCTCTTTGGCGGTGTCTAGGGATGTCATTGTATTTGGTGGGTAATATGGAGGTAGGACAAAATCAGCGCGGGGCCGAATTTGTTATCAACCAACGAAAACTGCAATCGACATCAATGGGTCTGACATCAACGAACGCAAAATCCGCGGGTAGTCTTGGCGTGTTACAGCCTGCCAAACCAGTGACCGTTGTGGTGGGTCACATGGCTTCGCTACTTCAAGGTAGGAAAACTGGTGGGTTGGTACGGGTCCGCTCTTACCGTCTAGGCCACGGTGATTGAGGACTCGTCCCAGTTCAGTTTAGGTGGGGAATAACGTATGCGTCTTAGTTTATGCCAACTTCTCATAACAGTCAATAGCCAGCTTCCCCACTCCAGCGATACACGATAGTGACGAGACTCAGATGACGCAAGCTGCTTTTCGTTAAGAACTTATGAAATGCAGCTGCTTTTGAAAAAACGATCAAATGTCTGTTTTTCTCAGCGGACACCTCAGGGGGGACCAACGCGCTGTGCTCTATCATTTAGGCAAATCATCCCATAGAACGGTGGCGAAAGCCTTTTGATATGTCAATTGTTTGATGTATCGATGCCCCTATTCCTGGCTCACCGTTCCTAACCGTGATAAACTCGCTAGAGGGCCGTTTGTGACAATTGACTGTACGCATTTTCGGATTATGACGAAAGAATTGATGATGACGATTAGACGTGCAGTAACGATTGCGTGCAAAGGGGCGTTGGTTGCCGTTTGCCTATTCGGGACCACGATGGCGGACGAGGCGCCTCTGGAGACCACTGACGAACCGAACGACCCGTTTAAGACACCGGCCCCAACCGCCGCTCCCACACCGTCGGCGAAATTGTCCCGTTACGCAAAACGGATCATCGACAAATACGACACCAACGGCGACGGCATGCTACAGCCAGCCGAATGGAAAATGATGGCGGGTAAGCCTGAGAGTATTGATGCTGATCAAGACGGGGTGATTACGGCCAACGAGTATGCCGCACACGTAGCCGCCTACGGTCATTTCCGCCGCATGCTTTTGCTCTCCCCCAACGCTTCTGAAAACCGTGCCGTCGGAGGCACGACAGGAGACGCCTATGAAGAGCAGCCCCTTCAAGACGACCGGGAATCGTTGCGACGGAGCAAGAAGTTCTACGTGCCCAGTTCGCGTCTGCCGAAGGGGCTTTCGCAGGAGTTTTTCAACCGCGACCGTGACGGCGACGGACAATTAACGCAGTCCGAATTCTCTCCGAAGCTGACAGCGGCGGATGCGGAGCGATTCAAAAAACTGGACGCGAATTTGGATGGGGTCATCACAGCACGCGAGTATGCACGCGGCCCGAAAAGCACCCCGTCCCCGTCCGACAATAACCCCGCTGCACCAGGACAGCAGCCGTAATCGTTGCCGGCCGTTTTGCCTCTGCACTGCAACCTGTCGGTTTGGGAATTTCGATCCGTGTTTTTTCTGTGTTCAATCTGTGGCTAAACAATAGAGCCACAATGTGTTGCGACTCTGCAGCGATTGCGTGCCTAGCGACCTCGTCTTCTTCGTCGTGAACGCGATCGACTACCTTCGCCGGTGAGCATATCCAGCGAATTCTCTAAGCTGCGGATGTTGAGGCTTTTAAGTTTGATGACTTTTAACCGCCGGGTGGAGTCGTCATTGGCCGCCGTGTCCATTTGCTGCACGAGTTCTTTGATTTCCTCGAACAATGACGTCGGAGCCATCACCACCAGCGAGTTGGTCCGTTCGTCGACTTCGACAGTGAGCAACGGGGCATTACTAGCCGCGTTGACGCGTTGAATTGCCACAGCGACATCTTGCGACACACCGGCCGGCACCGGGATGGGCGGTGCGCCGCCACCGTTTTTTAATGCCGATTGATAGATGGAACGGATCACATCTTCGATCCGCGAAGCTTCGGTGTTTTTCACCAGAATCAAGCGGGGACGATTGGCGGAGAGCATTTCTGGACTGTCTTCAGCATCGAGCACCTGGAGCAGCTCTTCGATGGTATCCCGGTCATGACGGTTGCCGTGCACGATAATCGCATTCAGACGTTGGTCCGGAACGATGGTCACGTTGCTGCTGAACCGTGAACGCGATGAACCGCCCCGTCTGCCCCCGGTTTCGAAAAACTGTTGCAGTGTGGTGGCGGTCTGCACGGCGCTGGTGTATCGCAGGGAGAACACGACAAAGTTGTTGCCGCGTCCCCCGGTCCGTTTCGGCGACATCGCTCGTAACAGGGCTTCGAATTGGTCCAAGGCTTCTGGATCGTCCGAGGCAATCGTAATCCGGCCATCGCCCGGAGCGACAATCACCGGTAACACTGCAGGGTCTTCATCGGACTCAGCTTCAGGTTTGGTTGTCGATTTTTGCGGCGTTGCGGATTCCGCAGTCTGCTGTCGTAGCATCGGTCGTTTATTGTTTACGGTCGGCTTGGCGGATTTGTTCTGTGCAGGCCGTTGTGCAGGGACCTCTTCCGCAGGGACTGCAAATTGGGCCCCGTTTTTCTTGGCAGGTTTTGGCTTGGCCCCGCCGTTGCGCAATGATTTTGGCGATGAACGTCGCAAGCTGGGCATGACGGCCGACGGGGTGACGACGCGGATGCTATTTTTGCGCAATTGCGGCCAAACCCGTTCGATTTCCCGAATCGCGGCGGCGGTGTCGCCCTGGAACGGAATCACGCGCATCCGCCCTCCTTTGCCGCTTTCGGCTTGGACCGCCAAACCGGTTTCTCCCATTTTGGATAACAACTCGCGAATCTCGGCCTGTTGCTCTTTTTTGGCGCGGACAAAAAGTTGCTGGGTGGCATTGTCCGAATCGACGACCGGGGCGTTGGGGTCGTCAAAATCGAAGCCGCCGAATAAGCGATCGATCGACAACTCCGCTGTGAACGGTTCAATCACATCGAGTTGATACACTTCCAGCACCCGCTCGTCGGTATCCATTTGTTCGAGTGTTTGTTGAATCATCTTATGTTGTTCGGGACGGGCGATGGCAGCAATCTGCCGCCCGCGGCGATCCAACGACAATTTGATTTTGGGGATCTGCTGGCTAAAGGCGTTTTCCAGGATTTCCATCGCTGTACGGGAATCGACATTTTCCAAACGATACAGTTGTAGCGTCGCCAACGGATCGGCCGAGGCGGCTCTTTCGACTTCTTGAACCATATCGGCGATTCGTTGTTGTGTTTTCTCGGGAGCCAATGCCAGGATGCTGTTGTTTTCCCTGTCATAGGAAACATCGACGTCTCGATCACGGCGAAACAGCGTTCGCAACGTGGTCTGCAAACTGCGTCCGTCGGCGGCGTTGAGCGGATAGACCTTCAGTCCCGGAACGCCTAGGGCGGCTCCGTCTCCGTCCATGGCGTCGACGGTGGCTTTGATTTTTGCATGGTCCGCTTCCGAAGCGCTAACGACAAGACTGTTGTTCTCGGTGTCGACAGCGGCGTCGGCATTCGGTGCCAGTGACCTGAGCACACGCAGCGCGGCTTGGGCATCGGCATTTTCAAAACGGTAGACTTTGGGAACCATCGGCACGCTCTGTTTCTCAGCGTTTTCGATAAATTCTTTAATCTTCGCTTGTTCCGCCGCCGGTGCGACGGCCACGACCGTACCATTTTGTCTGTCGAAAGTGACCTGTACATCGGGACGCAAGCGGTACATCAATTGAATCGCCTGTGCCAAGGTGTTGACTTGTGCGTTTTGCACAGCGTAGGACTGCAGTTGCTGACCGGAGCCCTCTGCGTCCTCGCGGTCCATTTCCTGAATCGTGGCGGCAATTTTTTCATGGTCCCCCTCGGTGGCTGTGACCACCAAACTATGGCTACCTTGATCGACCGCCATTTGCGCCTTGGGAGTTAACACACGGAGAACCGACAATGCAGTGTTGGGATCTGCGATACTAAAACGATACACCTGCGCTCGCCGCGATTGCCCCCCCTTTTCGACCTCTTCGATAAAGTGTTGAATCTTCTCGTGCTGTTCGGGACGGGCAAAAGCCAGGATCGTGTCGTTCAGAGAATCGAGTGACAGACGAATATCGGGTTGCAGGGCGAAATTCGTTTGCAGCATGTTGAGGAGATTGTTCGGCTCGGCCGCTTTGACCGGATACGAACGCAATACGGAGCCTCTTCCACCGGCCGGTTCCTCTTCCATTTTGGCAATCGTCGATTTGATCAACGCATGTTCTTCGGGTGTACCTGTCACCACGAGACTGCGACTCGCGTTGTCGACCGCCATTTGGACTTTGGGAATCAACGTCCGCAAAATGCCGCTGGCAGCGGTCGGATCGGCGGAGCGGAACCGGTAGACCTCAGCCGTACGCACTTTGCCTTTGTCATCGACTTCGGCGATAAAGGCGGCAATTTTTTTATGCTGTGCTTCGGTCGCCAATGCGACGATGGTTTCGTTCTTGTAATCCGCCGACAACCGAATATCCGGCTGCAAGGCAAAGTTGGTCTGCAGCATATTGAGCAGGTTGCCAGGTTCCGCCGACTTGATCGTATAGGCCTTCAACACCGCGCCGTTTTCGTCATTTCCATCGGCGTCTATCTTGGCGATCGTTTCTGCGATGGCTGCGTGATCCGCTTCGATGGCATTGATGACGATGCTGCGATTGCGGTTGTCGACTGTCATTTGAGCGCGGGGAGCGACCATGCGTAGAATCGCGATGGCGGCATTCGGGTCAGCTGTGCGAAAACGATAGACCTCTGAGGTGGCCCCTTCGATATCTTTTTCGATGTCGGCAATCACTTCTTCAATTTTTTTCTGCTGCGCCGCATCGGCAAAGGCAATGATCGCACCGTTACGCGAATCATAAGACAAGCGGACCTCGGGGTGGCTGGCCAGCAGTTGTCCCACGACGCCGAAGGTTGTGCCTGGGTCGGCTTTTTTGACCTGGTGAGACTTGAGAAACGCCGCATTTTCGGCATCAGGCTCGACATCGAACTTGGCGATGGCCTCTTTCATTTTTTGATGATCGGCCGCGGTCGCCACGATCACCAAGCTCCGTTGCGGGTTATCAACAGTGATCGACGCCCGCGGTACGAGTGTCCGTAAAAAGGCCGCGACCACATTCGGGTCGGCTGTGTGCAGACGATACATCTCCGGCGTGGCAGCGACAAAGTTTTTTTCGACATCGGCAATTGTCTCGGCAATCGTTTTATGCTGATCGGGATGCGCGATGGCAATCACTGCATTATTTCGCCCGTCGTAATAAAGTTGCATGTCGGCCTGCCCGGACATCAGATTGGCGACAATGCCATATACCGTGCCGGCGTCAGAACGCTCTAGCGGATACGACTTTAAGTAGGCCGAGTCTTCGCCCGCGCGTGCGACGTCGATCTTCGCGATTTCCGCTTTGAATTTTTCATGATCTTCTGGCGATGCGGTAATCACCAACGACCGGTCGCGGACGTTGGGGACCATCGGCGATGAAGGTGAAATCGGCCTTACGATCGCCATCAAAATGTTGGGATCCACGTGCTTCAATTGATAGACGTGTGCCGTTGGTTTACCCATCTTGGGTAGTTTTTCCTTGGCCTCTTCGATGGTCGATTTGAGTTCTTCCAGATGCTTCGGTTTGGCGCGAACGATCAACCGTTGGCCGTCATTGGAGGTGATGAACTGTGTTTCGCTGCGGAGGACTGGATTGATGAGCTGGATGATCGCGGCTGAATCGGTGCCTTGCAGTTCGAAGACCGCCAATTCGCGGGCATCGTTGCTATCCGCGTCTTTTTCAATCTGCTTGATGATTTCAGCAACCTCGGTGTGCTCTTCCGGCTTGGCCCAGACGACGACACGCGGCGGATTGCCGCCAATCATGACCCGCGCCTGTGGAACGGCCATTCGCAGCACTTGTCGCGCTGAAGTCGCAATGGCAGACTCGACAGGATAGATGACCATCTTGCCGCCGTTTCGCTGTTTCATATTGGCCGCAATTTCATCCATTGCCGATTGGATTTCCTGATGCCGGTCAGGTGTTGTCCAAACCAGAATGGAGTTCGAAGCGGAGTCGTCATCGATTCGGGCATCGGGGAACAGTTGCCGCAGCCCGCGCATGAGATTTGCCGAATCACTTTCGCCGGCTGGATAGACAACCAGTTTCGGCTTGCGTTTCGGATCCAGCCCCGCCAAAACTTGCTTCAAAATCGCGTCGACCTTTTGGTGGTCGGCTTTACGGCCCCAGGCGATGATCGCTTTGGAGGTCGTGTCGTTGGTGAAAGTGACATCCGGCAGTTGTTGCTGCAACAAATTGATCACCGCGGCGGCATCGGAATCGGGGACCGGATAGACTTTGTAGGATTCCTGGACGTCCGCAGCGGCGCCGGAGTCGATTTTGTCGACCACATCCTGAATTTTTTCGTGCTCACTTGGGGGAGCCCAGATGAGCAATTTTTTGGTCTTCGCATCCAACACAATTTTGATGTTGGGAAAGATGCTTTGCATCACGGTCAGCGTGTTGGGCGCATCCGCGTTTTTGATCTGATAGGGCACCAGCACAAATTTGTCACCCGCGGGGGTCTCCCGTCGCAGCTTGGAGATGATGTCGGCCAGCTTCTCGTGCTGGCTTTTCTTGGCCCACACCGCCAATTCACCCGGTTCAGCATCGGTGATGATCCGCATGCCGGGCATTTCGCTTTGCACCGTATCCAAAATCGATTGAAAACGAGTCCGCTGTGCGGCGGTCACCGGATAGATTTCTAACGAGAACTTTTCTGCAGGGGCAGCGGAGTCGATGACACGTTTGACAGATTCGTTGATCACATCGTGATCGGCGGCCGTGGCGACGACCATCAACCGTTTGCCTTCGAGGTCATACGAGACTTGCGATTGCGGCGCCAGTTGCTGCAAGACCGCCAACAGGCTGGCGGGTGGGGCTTGTTCGAGCGGAATAAACCGCAGCGTGCGTTCATTGGGGCCGGGCGTTTCGGGTTGAAGTTGTTCCAACGTCGCGCGGATGCCTTGTTGGTCTTCGGGGATGGCCACGGCAATCAGGCTCCGCGTTTGCGGGTCAACCGTCAGACGCGCCGCCGGGAAAAGTCCCTGCAACAATGTCTGCGTCGCAGAGGGATCGGCTTTGGTGAGTCGATAGACTTCGATTTGCGGCGACATTTCCGCCGTGCCGCCACCGACCTTGGTTAAGGCCGATTTCAACATCTGATGTTCTTTGGGAGTCCCCCAGGCGATCAGCCGTGTGGTCTTGGGGTCCACCGATAACCGCATGGCCGGCAACAGTGTCTGCAATGTGGGCATGAGACTTGTCGCGTCCGCGCCTTGGATGGCGTATGCCTCAAAGCGGGGTTGATCGGCTTCGGGAACTTCGGCGAGGACCTTATCCAACGTGGCTTTGAGGTCGGCGTGCCGCTGGGGTCCCGCCCAGACAAGCAGGCGATTTCCTTCGGCATCGGGGATAACACGCAGTTCCGGGTACAGGGTCTGCAGGACGCTTGTGGTCTGCGGTTGTTGAGCGGCCTTGACTGGATAGCTGGTCAGCGTGAACTTTTCTTCATCCGGCACATCCCGCTTTAATTTCTCTAGGATTGTCCGGAGCGCCTCGTGTTCTTTGGATTTCGCCCACACGGCCAGTTCCCCCGGCTCGGCATCGGTGATAATCCGAATCCCCGGCAGGTCGCCGGTTATTGTTCCAACGACTGCATCAAATCGTTTGCGCTGGGCGGGCGTGACGGGATAAATCTCCAAACGCGGTTTTTCACCCTCGATGGGCATGGGGAACTTTTTGATCGTATCGGCAATCAAGGCGTGATCAGCCGGGATGGCGGTGACAATCAGTTTCTTTCCGTCAGCACGTATTTTTGCATTGGGAACCAACGCTTGCAGAACTTCCATCAAGCCGGTCGGAATGTTCACCTTGAAGGGATAGAACTGCAATTCCGGGGTATTAGCCCCCGGCTGCGTCGGTTGCAGTTGGTCCAACATCGCTTTCACAACCCGTTGGTCGTCCGGCACAGCGACGACGATCAAATTTCGAGATTGCGGGTCATACGAAATCCGGGCGTTGGGAACCAGAGTGGATAACAACGTCTGCGTCGATGTGGGATCCGCTTTTAATAATAGATAAGTCGCTAGCTGCGTTGTCTTGCCATTCGGCCCGTCTCCTCCCAGTTGGTCGAGAGACGACTTGATTTTGGCTTGTTCCTCGGGGGTTCCCCAAGCAATCAGGCGATTGTCTACCGGATCAATCCGCATTTGCATTTCCGGTAAGACTAGCTTCAGCGATTCCAACAACTGCGTGTGGTCGCCCCGGGTAAGGGAATAGACTTCCAAACGGGGCATCGATTCGGGCGGATTGTCGGTCTGTATTTTGTCCAACAGCGCTTTGACTGCCGTTTGCTGTGTAGGCGTGGCGAAAACGTTGATCTGACCAGCTTTGGCATCGGCAACGACTTTGATCCCAGTGATCAACTGATTGATCAGTTCCACAGCTGCACCGGCATCAGCGGATTTCGTGGCGTAGGTTCTCAGTTCCGGTTTTTCAGGGGGCGCGGGTTTGGGGGCTTTTTTGGGAGGCGCCGGTTCGGGAATGGAACCGATGACTGCGCCGATCGCCCGCATGTTGCCTGCGGTGGCTGTGACCAGGATTTGCTGCGTCTTGGGCAGCGGCACGCTTTTGCCTTGGTTTCCCAACAGCGGTGTAATTTCCGCGTTGACTTCCTCCGCATTCTTTTTACCCAACGGAAACATCACGCTGACGAATTCATGTTTGCCGCGATCTTCCAAGTCTTTTAAGTCGATCCGCGGAATGAGGTCTTGCGGAATACCTTCTTTCATATCGATCACGATCAGCATGCGACCGCGCCGAATCAGCGTGAAGTCCTTGGTTAGCAAGACGCCGTTGAGTAGATCGATCGCTTCGGTCGGGGTGTATTCCTTGGTATCGGTGTAATTAAACGTCGCGGGCGGCGGGGCATCCATCACCAGCGATAGGTCCGCTTCGTTCGCAAACCACTGCAAAACCTCGGCCCAACGTTGAAATCGAAAATTGAAGCGGAGCTTGGGAACCGGGCGAATTTGGGCCAATTTCGCCCGTTGTTCCTCCGTAAGCAGGGCCGCAATGGTTCCATCTTGCTCGGCGGCAATCTTGGCCTTGTCGGCGGCTTCGGCTTGGGAGAGCGCGTCGCTGCGTTTTTTGAGCAGTTCTTGGAGTTTCGTTTGCTGTTCAACTGTCAGATTTAACTGAGCAGCAACCTCAGGATCAGCCAGTTGAGCATAATCCAGCTTCGCCGCGGCCGGTTTTGCGGCAGCGGGGGGAGTCTTGGCAGCTGGAGTCTCGCTAGCAGGCGGCGCATCTTGAGCGATCGCAAGCGACGGGCAAATTCCGCAGAGTGCCGCAAGCAGCGACGCGCGGAACAGATGTCGACGACAAGGCGAGAAGTTTTGATGTAACGTCACGGTCTTCACTCCAGTGCGATTCGATTGCGCAAACGGCGAACAGGGCCGATATTGCTGCTCGGAATGGATTCTCGGTGTGAGTTTCGGCGCGATTGCGCGGACGCAAGTTGAGTCCGGCCATCGGGATCGATTGATTGTCATCCTCTAAATTTCAAAATCGTCCTGAGGGACGACTCAGAAGTAGCGAGCAGTTGTGGCAAAACCAAAATGATCGCGACGTTCAGGATGCGGATTAGGTGGGCTAGGTAGGTGGGTTTTCTTTGGAGTTGTTTTCAAAACTCGGTCGCGCTGATTCCGGAAACATGCCTATCAAAGTGAACAAGACGCGTCAGCGGGCTTTGAAACCTCTCGTAATACAGTACACGCCTCGGAACTGTGGGTAAAGCGCGGATTCCAGGAAATCGGCGCAGAATCCCCGGCCTGTCCTCAGTCAACATTCGAGGGGTTGGCTTCAGGCGAGCTATCTGGTTGGACCCGCATGAGGTCGTTTGGCGGGGGTTTTGGCAATTCGTTGATATTCCTGGTTGACCGATGGTTTGCCGCATCCGCCTTTGAAGTTGATCGGCTTCGCAGCGGAATGACAAGAATCTTTGGAGTGTGGTTTTTTGAAATCATTCCGTAACTCACGTTGTCGTCGAGCCTTGAGATGATTGTGGTGATGTGGTCCGGCAACATGAATAGACTTTGCCGATTTCGTGGAATTGTTTGCTTGACTCAACCTTTCCGTGACCTAGGTTTTTGTTGTGCCGGTAACAACGCAGGCGGAAATCAGGAGTGGCTGCAAAGCTGCTCACCACCTGTGTTGAACCAAAAGGCCGTCATTTATTTTGGGTGTAACCTCGCTGTGAGGTTTTAATTTGGGTGGCGGACTTTGAGAGGCGTTTGCAACCGATGCGTCGGTTGCCGGGTTTTGCGCAAGCATCCACCCACCGGGCCAATCAGAGTTCGTAAGCTTGCGCCCCAGTTGTTCGCCAGAACGGCTGTGGCAAACCTGTAATGGGAGAATCCTATGAAGACACTGGCTAAGAGCGTTAAGAAGTTTCTGGTTTCCGAAGATGGCCCGACAGCTGTTGAATACGCCGTGATGTTGGCGTTGATCATCATCGTCTGTCTGACCGCGATTACGTCGGTCGGTACCACAGCCAACACGACCTTCGAAGGCGTCGCCACAGCGATGTAAGGTTGTCATTTCAGGTGGCGCGACTGGAGAGGCGAACGCATCCGCGGCTTAATTGCCTAGGTATTGCGAACGCCTCTCCGTCACGCCGCTTGAGGCTTGCGCAATGCTGTTCGGGAAGCGTTGCCGCATTGGCTGGGCCCGAAATGAACAGGGAGAAGAAAATGCAGATGCTTAAGAGCGTCAAGAAGTTTTTGGTTTCGGAAGATGGCCCGACGGCTGTCGAATACGCGGTCATGTTGGCGTTGATCATCGTGGTTTGCCTCACAGCGATCACATCTGTTGGTACGACGACCAATACGACCTTCGAAGGTGTTGCCACGGCTTTGTAATCGGGGCACGTTTTCGAACGAGATTGACAACCGTCCAGTTTCACATGCGTTGTGAAACTGGGCGGCTTCTTGAGTCTCAGAGGCATTGCAACTGATTCGTTACGGCATCCATCGTGATATGCCGTACAAGTAACCACTTAAGAATACATAATCGAGGGCGGCTAAAATGGTACCGTTCTGGATCGAAGCTTCGCTCGAATCGCTTCCACAAACAATCGTGCTCGTCATGGGCGCCTTGGTGGCGTTGTTTACATTGTTCACCGTCGGCCGTCCCGGTGTTTGATTCCGTCCGTTCAGCTCCTAGAACCCGTTTTCAATACCTGGTCTCGCCTGTTTCGTAAACTTGCATTGCAGTATCAACGGAACGCATCCCAGGGTTTTTGAAACGACTCGTAAGAAAAAACTTGCCACAAACATTCCCTCCGACTAATCCCCTGCCCTCCCCGGCCTGCGATGAATTTTTGTCGTGAATACAGCGTCCGAGGCGGAGTCGTAACAGAAGGACAGATGCAGTCATGGATCTACACGAGATTTTTATTCACAACTGGCCCGTCAAATTGGTCTCGGTCATTTTGATCGTGGCGGCTTACATCGACGGCAAGGAACTACGGGTTCCCAACTGGATTACGTTTCCCATGGTCCTTTCGGGACTAGCGGCCAACACCTGGATGCATGGTTGGGCAGGCTTGAGCAGTGCACTGATCGGCATGTGCGTTGGGCTGTTGACCCTATTGCCACTGTATAGTGTGGGCGGAATGGGGGCAGGCGATGTCAAGCTGATGGCCGGCATCGGGGCGTGGCTGGGCGGATGGGTGACTGTGTACGCGTTCGTCGTCTCAGCGGTGATCGGCGGATTGATGGCAATCGTCATGGCGGTCTCTAGCGGTAAGCTGAGAAAACACTACGAGAATTTCTTCATGATCATGTTTGAATTCAAGCAGGTGAAAAATCCGCGCGAACTTTCGGTAATCGCCGCGGAGCGTAAATCCAGCATGTTACTCCTACCCTACGGGATTCCGATCTGCATCGGTTCAATTGGGTACTTTTTCTATGCTGGCATGATTTAATCGGGCGATATTTTGAGATGACGGTGTACCCCGTTTCCAGCTGTTTTGGTTGGCGACGGGGTATATCCGCACAACCGTTGTGATCATTCCAAGCGTTAAAACCGGTATAGATTGAAGCTTTTGACTCATCGTTGCCGATGAACCAATCGATAAGATCCTTCTAGTCGAAAAACCGGGGTTGATGTCGGGAATGCGAGATACGTTGCGAAGCCGGAATTGTGGGCCCATCGGCCGGCGGCTGCGTGACCAACTGCTAACCTCCCAAATCAAGCAGGTGGATCGATGAAAGGTAAATCAATCGTAATGTTGGCCGTCGCACTCGGGTGCGGCTTAGTCGCCATGATTGGCGTCCAACAAGTTCTCTCCGGAGACAAAAAAGAAGAAGCCAAAAAAACCATGCCGGTGTTGGTTGCCCTAGAGGAAATCAGCCCCGGAATTGAGATTGAAGATTCGATGGTGACGTTCAAAGAAATGCCAATGGACATGATGCCGACTGATGCAGTGACATCGGCGGATCAATATGTCAACCGGGGCTTGCGGTCACGCGCATTTCCCGGCACCCCAATCGTGCAAGCCATGCTTGGTGAGGAAGGTGTTTTTAGTGCATCGAATGAGATCCCCATAGGAATGCGAGTGGCGGCAATCAGTGTGACTGCCAAAACTGCAGTTGCTGGATTCGTAAATCCCCACGACCGGGTCGACATTCAAGTGACCTATAAGCGGCGAATCGACGGAAAGACGTTGGAACGAACCAAAACGGTACTGGAATACATTGAAGTGTTTGCTGTCGACAAACAAAGGGACATGGTCGACAACGAATCCGAGTCGATTTACAAAAACATTTCTGTCTTGGTGACACCTGAGCAAGTCAACTTGTTGCGTCTGGCTGAGAAGAAAGGCGACTTAAACTTTTCACTACGGCACAAGGACGACGACACGCAAGAACAAGTTGCGGACATCGATGATGAAGACTTCGATGCCAAGATGCGTGCATTGTTCGGTGAAGATGACATCGCCCCGGAAAATGCGGATTACGTCAATCCAGAGTTGTCCAGCGAAGAGCAGGACATTCGGAATAGTATCAACGAGGAAATCGTCGAGGAGCCGGTGACTGAACCGATTCCGACCTGGACAATTGTAATTTATCACGATGGCGAAAAGACGGTCGAGGACGTCCCTCTATCCGATCCCAATGCCATCGATAACATCGATGTGGAACCCACGCAACCACAAGGTATTGAACCAGAACCGTCCGCCACGTAGTCCTGAATGCTAGGGACCGCAACGGCGAACTACCGGAGAGTAAGGCAGTCGTTTTCAACGATTTTAATCAAGACGGTTGCCGGGACATATGTCAAAGCAACACCGCACTGAGCGGTTTGATGAGACATTGAAAACGACAAGAGTTTGCAGTTAAGTGGTGGGGCGCGCAAGCGTCCCCACCAGTATTTTCTTGTTTTTGCGGGCCAATTGAAATCGCCCGAGTTGTGGTCTTCGACAAGCCTATTCTTGGCAAGTCGGCCGCGGCCGAGCGAACACGAGTTGATTTCCCGCTCGTAATTTCCAAAAGTCAGGATAACGTTCGCACGTTTATGGAAGAGGCCATCGCTTCTGCCAGGGACACTGTCGAATAGGATCACGCCCGAGGGACTCTGGACGGGATCACTCAAACGAGGGAGAGTGCAAGGATGCATATGCCAATTCGGTTTCGATCACGAGGTCTTATCTGTACCTCATTATTCGCTTTGTTGTTAGCTGCATCGGCGCCTATCACCGCCGAAGATGCTCTGCCCATAGCGAACCACATGATTCATCACGTCGACCGTCCATTTACCAAATTGGAAATGGTGGAGAAATCGACGCGAATCCTCGAACTCAAAGGCCGCATCACAACGGTCGATGTCAATGACTCGGAAGTCATTACCGCGTCTAAAGTGGAAAACCCATTCAATCCTCGGCAACTGCGAATCACTGCCGGAGCACCGGGTGTCACCGACGTGACCGTCGTCGACGAATTTGGCCAAAGCCATAAATTGGAAATCCTCGTCGTGGGCGACGTGCGGCATCTGCAATCGTTGCTGCAGCTGAGTTTTCCTGATGCTGCCATTCATGTCACGAAGGTGCAAAACACCGCCGTGCTGAGCGGATGGGTCGACCAACCGGCGCAGATTCGCCCGATCATGCAATTGACCGAGCAGTTCTTCCCCGAACCGATCAACAACATTCAAGTCGGTGGCGTCCAACAGGTCACGCTGAAAGTGAAGGTCATGGAGGTTCAACGTGGCAAGATTCGCCGGTTGGGCTTCAACTTCTTCGACATTGGAAACAACGGATACATCATCTCGAATCCGGGGAACTTGATTCCTATTCGAACTTTGACGTCGGCTGCAGGAGCGGCAACCAGCCTCGACTTCAATCCGGCAGGGGCGACAGCGATGTTTGGGATTATCAGCGACAGCAATATTTTCCAGGGCTTTATTGAAGCCTTGAAAGAAGAGTCGCTGTTGAAGATCTTGGCTGAGCCGAACCTTTCGGTGAAGAGTGGTTCCAAGGCGAACCTACTGCAAGGTGGAGAATTCCCGATTCTTATCCCGCAATCTCTGGGAACATTGAGCGTCGAATTCAAATCCTTCGGCGTCAAACTCGAAGCATTGCCCATCGTATTGGGGAACGGCCGGTTGAGCTTGCAATTGATTCCTGAAGTCAGCGAACGGGACTTCTCCAGTGCGATCGAAACACAGGGAATCGTGGTGCCCGGTTTGACGACACGTCGTGTACAAACCGCTGTGGAAATGGATTTTGGTCAAACGTTTGTGATTGCAGGTTTGATCTTCGATCGACAGACAGCCACGACGTTTAAGGTTCCGGTTTTGGGAGAATTGCCCTTTTTTGGTGCCCTGTTCCGTCGCGTTCGCTATGACGAAACCGAAACCGAACTGTTGATTATGGTCACGCCGGAATTGGCCGACCCATTGAAACCGTGTGAAGTCCCGCCGCAAGGCCCTGGACAATTCACAAGTACTCCGACCGATCGCGAGTTGTATCTCGATGGCACACTGGAAGTCCCCTACTACGGACCGCAATGTGTCGATTGCGAAGCTGACGGTGGCTATGTGCCGCAACCGGCTTACATCGAACCGACTCCGAACGGCAACATGCAGTACGCTCCGAGTACCGTTCCGCCGGCCCCGGCCGCTAGTGGATCCGACATTTCACCTCCGCCGACACCGCAACCCGAAGCTGCCAAACCGCAGGGAGTGGGGCCCACCTTGGGCCACTCCCCCGCCAAGCCCGATTTGGTCACACCACGTTTTCGTAGTGCGGCCCCTCGAGTTCAACAAGCTTCTGTTGCCCCCTCAGGTGCCACGCCCTTACTGGGGCCGGCACCGACCAAACGGGTGAAACCAGTGCAGTCTACAACTGTGCGAGCCAAAGCGACCACAAAAGTGACGACAGCACCGCGAGCAAAAACATTGAATCAAACTCGTCCGAATCGCCGCACCGGGCCGACGCAGGTCGTCCAACAGCAGCGAACCGGCCAGAACAACACGACCATCGTACGGCGAGCTTCGGCAGCAACCGCGCAGCCATCAGGCACAGCACCGACAACAGCGGCTCCCGCTAATCCAGCATTGGTCTTTCCCGATGCGGAAAAGCAGAAATTGCTGAACCAGTTGAAAGCATCCAGCCAAGCAAAACCCAGTCGTCGCGCCCCGCGGCCGGGATTAATTGCTCCCAAGGAGTTAACCGGTCGGGCAAATCCGGACGGACAATCGTCGAGCGGCACTCCCTAAGGGATTTGGCGCCTTGACGTATGACGGCATGATGCCGGCCTGTTCTTGAACTTCGGAGTATTTGTCCTTTTGAATCAGCGGCGAGAGACTAATGAATAACGTAGTCCGATTGGCAATAGTAGACCCCAACGACTCCTCCCGAACGACCATCAAAAACTTGTTGATGGGTATGGATATGGTGTGGTTGGAAGCCGAATGCTCACGTTACGACTTTTTTGCCGATGTCATTTCACAGACGCAGCCTGACATCGCGCTGATTAATCTCGACGACGATGAGGAAAAAGGCTTGGCCTTGATCAGTCGCGTGACACAGGATCTTCCCGGCTGCAGCGTTTTGGTCGTCAGCAGTTCGACCGAAGGCAGCCTGATCCTGCACGCCATGCGAAACGGGGCCAAGGAGTTCTTGAGTTATCCTCTCAAATGGGAGGATTTCCTAGCCGCGTTGGACCGTATTCAAAATGCGGGACGCGGCCGTGGCGGCGATGGGTCGGCGCTTTCCTGCCAAGTGGTAGCCGTTGGCGGTGCCGGCGGCGGCGTGGGATGTACCTCTTTGGCGGTGAATTTGGGCTGTAGTCTCGCCAAAGAGGAACGCAACAGCGTCGCAATTGTCGACATCGATTTCGCCTTGGGTGATGCGGACGTCTGGTTGGATATCATTCCTGATTACACCATTCACGACGTCACTGAAAACATCACCCGCTTGGACTACTCGTTGTTAAAACGTTCGTTGACGCAACACGACTGCGGTGTCTATCTACTGCCGCGACCGGTGCAAATCACGAATGACACAACGGTCGATACCGACCAACTCAAACGCATGATTGCCTTGTTGAAGGCAACGTTTACCCATCTGGTGATCGACGTCAGTAAGACGTATTCACCGTTGGATATGGCCACGTTGGAGTTGGCTGACAGCGTGCTCATGGTCACGCAACTCGACTTGCCCTGTTTGCGCAACGTCGTGCGATTGATGCAGTATTTTGACAATATCGACGGATTAGTCGACAAGACCAAAGTGGTCGTCAACCGTTTGGGATTGGAAGAAGAACAAATCAGCTTGAACAAAGCATTGGAAACGATCGGCCGCGAAATCTTTTGGCAGATCCCCAACGACTACGCCACGATGGTTGAGGCACGTAACAACGGCATCCCGCTCCAAATGCAGGCTCCGCGGGCGAAACTGACGAAGTGCGTTGATCAACTCGCCGCCGCATTGGACGGGAAAAACGCCGCTGAAACGACGGACGATGGCAAGAAGCCGCGTCGCACCAGCCTGTTTGGATTCCTTTCCAGCGGATCCAAATAGCAGGCTGCGAATATTCGTCGCACGAGATGTCGTGTGCCGGTCGCGTTTGGTATACGCAGTGCGCAGTATCATCAGACAACTTGATTAGGCATCAACGTCCAAGCGGCCGCCGCGAAGTCCCAAGGCATCGGTGGCATGGCGGGTGGGGCTTTCGGCTGTCTCAGAGTCACTGGCATCTTGCTGATCTTCAGCGTGAATTTCGCCGGGAGAGGCTCCCCAACTCTGTCGACCGTCTGCATCGCGGTCGGCATCCAAGTCGGCTTCCTCCACGTCTTTATCGATGGCTTCGGTCTGTTCGACTTGGAATTTCTGCGCCGCTTGCTGAGCTTTGGACTCGTCCTGCTGTGAGTTCGTCCGTTGGGCACCGGCGAAAGAACTCGCCAGGTTGAACGCGGCTGGATTGCTCGAACCGATACTGCTCATCGCAATTTCTCCCCGTTGTTTTTTAATAACCGTCCCTGGTCGATTGGCGGTGATCAAAATTAGCAGACGAGGAACGTCGGAATTCCCGTAAAGCGGGATTCTCGAGGGGGAGCATCAAGGGAGTCAAGCACCGCGGGCCTCCTCGTCCTGCTGCCCGCAGGTGCAAAAGTATAGCTCACTTCCAGGTAAGCGGCACTACCAATTTTCGGTCCATTATGGGTTTTGAGAGGGCGAATCCGCAGTTGTTCCTGTGGATTTCGTCTCCGTAATCGGCGTGACCTCGCCAATTTTAATCGTCGGAGTCGGCTTGGTCTCGGTTTCGATTTCTTTTTTACTGCTCGCTGGTAGAAACGGATTTGTCGGTGGCGTGATCGGGGTGTCATCAGCCACCTTGGAGGGCGCCGGTTGTGTGGGGGAAGTTTTTACCAAGCGTCCACCGGAACGTGTTGGGCGTCCGTAGCGAATCAACGACAGTTGTCGGCCTTCGAATTTAATGTCGGAGACCAAGTAGTTACCTCCGCGGCGCCCGAGCTGCGAAGGTTGTCGCGCGTCGTCATTTTGCCAAATTGCCGTGACAGCATTTGATGGAACGCGACGCAGGTGCAACACCGTCGGCTGCATGTGTGGATACTTGAGAACCAACGCGATTTTCGTCGAACGCGGTGTTGAGGAAAATATCCCCCCCAATTGAACGGCATCGCGAAAACGAACTTCGGCAGCGTCGTTCTTTTGTCCCAACTCGGGAGCGTGCACGGTTCGGCCATTGATCAACAAACTGACTTTAGCCGTGCCAATTTGCCACAAGGGGTCCGCTCGGAAGACAATGTCGTCCATGCCCAAATTCATATCGGCGTAACCGAAGAGCGTTCGCAGCAAATGCCGGTTGACCATGGTGGGCACTTCGTCGGATCCGAGATAAGTACAGGCCCGGAGGACTGCCGGCACGGGAATTTGTCCCAGCACCTGTTCATCGCGGAGCCAGTGAATCAGTTTTTCCCGTTCACCCGAGTCCTGGTAGATGGTCATCAACGCGACCAAGCTTTGTGTCCGTTCCAAACGTGCATCAATGTTTCGCAAGGCGGCCTCTTCAGCGAGTTCATATTTCCCATGCTTGGCCAAAATGCGCGCACAGACCAGATTGGCCTGCCAGGCAGTGTCCGCATAGCCTAATGCTTCTTGGGCAGTCCGTGCCGCTTCGCGGTTGCCTTGAAAGTCTTGAATGGCCGCTAGGTTCGCGACCCCCGCTGCCAGCATTTCATCCCTGCGGAAGTGCCCTGCCCCGTAGTTGGCAAGGTTCTCATAGGTCTCCGCAGCCTTGTCCCAATCGCCCAATGCTTGGTGCGTGCGGGCCACGTGATACCAATAGGGTGGGTAACATTCCATGAATTTTTCTAAGCGTTGCAACAATCGCAAACGAATTTCAGGGTCTGTTTCGTTCAAGGCGGCGTCCAGGCTGTCTAAGTCGGCGCAGCGGATCAACCAGCGATCGGGAATGTTTTTCTTCTGGATCATTTTCCAGAACGTGTCCAGGAATTGCGAAGAACTGTTCACAACCTGCACCATTCGCGATTTTTCGATGTTCCAGACAGCGTGATCGGTGTTGGTTTTTAAGTTTCGGTAGTCCCACCAACTCCCGGCGCCAGTTCGCAAAGCTTCGCCGTATTGAAATGTTGTCACTTGCGTGCTCAATAAAAACGCGGAGGCCATCGCTTGTCGGCCGAGATTCCGCCGAAATTCCGATTTGAGATGTTGTCGTTCTTTCTCAGCGATCGTTTCGCCGCCAATTTCTTCCAAAACCTTGGTGTAGAGCGTTACTACCTCTTGGTCGGCAATGCCGTTGAGGTTTAAGTTGTTGAGAATGTTTTCTTGCTCTTCAACCAACACCGGTTTTGTGCCGTTGCGCTTGATGCGAAAAAAGGCGGCGCGGCAGTAGTTGAGCGCAACGGCAGCGGCACGATCACGGCTGTCGGAATTGGGGGAGCGCGGCACGTTGCTCGCTTCCTCCGCACCGACGGCGGTGGTCAGGAAAATAGAAATCGTCAAACTAATAATGAGTGCTCGCATGTGCGTGCCTGTATCTCGATTTCAATGATTCTCAGGGGTTGTGGCAAATTCGCCAAAGGGGCGAGCGACCAAAAGAATTGGTGAGCGCAATCCACATCCGGGAATGCTCGCACCCTGTTGAAAGTCTACACGCGCACCGCGAGCGTGTCGGACTTCTTAGAGAACGGCGAAGAACTTCACCCCCTGCCCGGGGTGATTTGCCGTGTTAGTGAAAATCTGCGGCCCAGTGCACGGGCCGACTCGGTGGCACAACAATTAGCATCCGTATCGATTCGCAAGCTTCGCGAATCGGTACGACCCAAACATCCAGAGAATGTCAGAGTTCATTCAAGAATTGTTGGCGCGGTACGATCAACCCGCTTTGGCGCGCGTTTGAGTCTCCATAGCCGCAAACTGTGCGGCTGGGATTGAGATCGGCGCCGTTTTTTCGCCACTGCGACCCAAGGCGATCGAAATGGCTTGGACAACCCGTTCTAATTGTTGGGCGGTCAGCTCCGAGAAGATTGGCAATGCCAACGTTTCAGCGGCCGCTCGTTCCGATTCGGGCAACGAGCCCGCTTCGTATCCCAAATACTCAAAGCATGGTTGCAGATGCAATGGAATTGGGTAATAGATCGCGCAGCCAACCTGTTGTTCGTGCAACTTTGCCTTGACCTCGTCGCGGCGACCATCTTTGACACGAATGCAGTATTGGTTGTAGATATGTTTTCGACCGGTAACGACAGCCGGCGTTTCGATGGCATCCAGCAGACCGTATTCTTCAAATAACGTCTGGTATTGGCTGGCGTTATTTCTGCGGGCCTCGGTCCAGGAATCCAAATGCGGCAATTTGACACGCAACACGGCTGCCTGCAAGGCGTCTAAACGGCTGTTGAGGCCGACTTCCAGATGATGATAACCGCCGGCGTCGCCGTGAACACGGAGCCGTCGCAATCGCGCGGCCAAGTCGGCGTCATCGGTTGTGATCAATCCGCCGTCCCCGGCTCCTCCCAGGTTTTTGGTGGGAAAGAAGCTGAAGCAACCCATTGTTCCCAGAACACCGGCACGGCGGCCCATGAGTTCTGAGCCGATGGCCTGAGCGGCATCCTCAATGATTGCCAAGCCATGTTGGACGGCAATTCGCCACAGCGGTTCCATGTCTGCACATTGTCCGTACAAGTGAACCGGTAAAATCGCCCGTGTTTTGGGGGTGATGGCCGCTTCGACCGCCGCAGGGTCAATGTTGAAACAGTCTGGTTGAATATCAACGAAGACCGGGACCGCACCGGAACGATAAATCGCGCCGCCGGTGGCAAAAAATGTGTAAGGACTGGTGATCACCTCGTCGCCCGGTTTCAAATCGAGCGCCATCAGCGCCAGCAACAGCGCATCGGTGCCCGAAGCGCAGCCGATCGCTTCGCGGGAATCACAGTAAGAGGCCACTTCGAATTCGAACTCGGCGACCTCGTCGCCCAACACAAAATGTTGCGAGGCGAAGACTTGGGCCACCTTGTCCTGGACTGCTTCAGCGATACTGGCGTTTTGAGACACCAAGTCGATGAATGGAACCGGTTCGGCGACAACGTCGCTGTGAGCGCGCAGGGGAAGAATCTCGGACATGGGCGACTCCATTCGCACATGATGACATCAAAGGGGGGAAATTGAGGCGGTAAATTACGGGCGAGGATCGTTTGTGTCAAGATGAGGTCGTGGAGCAATATTGATGCTGAAATGTCACCTTGACGGCTGCAAACTCAACCGCCGAACGCACCGTAGCGTCGCACACCACGGATGAACATCACCCGGTTGGCCACAGCCAGAATCAATATCCAACCGCCGGCAATCAACAGTTCGTTGATCAGTTGCGCATGTGTGTAATGACCCAACATGATCGAAGCGGGAAAATAGGCGAGGTACTTAAATGGCAAGTAGATCACCCAGGCATTGACGGGTGCAGGCAGCCAGTCGAGCGGAATCATGTGCCCCGACAAAAAGTAGTTGAGCATCATGTACACGAAGATCAGCGAACTGACTTCCAGAAACCAAAACGACACCAGTCCGATCATGCTTTCGATCAAAAACCCGATCAAAAATGCAATCGGCAGTGAAATCAAAAATCCCACGATCGTGAAACCGTCCGGCCAACCCGAGAAGTAATCCCGGCACAAGAAGAACACCAACGCAAACGGGCCAACCGCCACGATGTAATACACCAGCTTGTGGGCCACACGGTGCCAAAACAGGTAACCCAGAAAATCGACTGGTTGAATCAGAAACTTTTTGATAGTCCCCTCACGCACGTCGCGCGCCACCCCGGTTGCTAACCCAGGCATGCTGGAAAACGCCCGGGCTACCATCGCCAACAAAAAGTAGGCGATCATGTCGTCATAGCTGTAGCCGTTTAGTTTCTGCTTGGGTTGGTCGGAGTGAACGGCGAAGATCGCGCCCCACAAAAAGATCTGGGTCACAATCGGCAAAAATCGAACCAGCGTCGCAAACGCAAAGTCAGCGCGATAAACGAGTCGCTCCTCAATGCAGGTCCGCAGAATGACCCAGTTAATACGAAGTCGCGCGATCATGGACGATGATGCCAAGTGAAGACGAAAAGAAACAACCACTGACCGGCCGACATCATAGGAAGCCCCACAACGATTGCAAAGCAAACGCAATCGTGTGCCCGTTACCGGGCAATGAATTGCGGTGTCACGGGAGGGCGAAGCTCCTGCTGAGCCGCGCTGGTCCCGACGACTGGGCTTGCAAATTCGTCGGGCCAAATGACACGTGCTGGTCGCGCGCGGCTCGGACGGAGCCTCGCCCTCCCGGAACACGAAATCGCGCGATTATGACGCCTTGACCGCTTGGAGTAGACCTTGGATGTAACCGTAGCTGAAGGCGAATCCTTGGTGTCCGCCGGGATCTTCGGGGTGTTTCGGCACATGGTCGGGCATGACCATGTATTCGTATCCCACATCGCGCAGCGCTTGCATCAGTGCGAGCATGTCCATGTCTCCCTCGTCGGGATAGACCTCTTGAAAATCTCCCCGCTTGCCGCGGATATTGCGAAAGTGGATATTGAAGATTTTCTTCCGCTCTCCAAAATGATGAATCACATCCACGATTTCGCCGGCCGGATCTTGCAGCATCTCCGCTGTGCTGCCTAAGCAAAGGTTCAGACCGTGGTAGTCGCTTTCATTGATCGTGACGAATTTCTTCAGCCCGTCGACGGTCCCCAACACGCGATTGAGCCCTTGGAATCCGCCCGGGGGTGTGCCGGGGTCGTGAGGATGGCAGGCGGCGCGGATTTTGTATTCTTCGCAGACTGGGATAATGCGTTCTAGAAAATAGGTAATCCGCTCCCAGATCACGTCGTCGCTGACTTTTCCTGCCCGCGTTAACGGTGGATCGGCGACCGCTTCGGCGGCTTTCCAGGTGCTATACGTCGAACCGCCGCGGCCGGGTGTCCGCTCGGTTCGCAAGACGCCCAGAAGACTCATGTTGTATTTGACCGCCGGAATACCGACAGCGGCGCAGTTGGCGATCATTTTTTGGATATGTTCGATATCCCGATCGCGCTCAGGACTTTGCCCGAGCATGATCGCTCCCCGTTTCTCACGGTCGATATGGCTGGAGGATAAAAACGGAAGCGCGACAATATCCAAACTAACGCCATGCTCTTCACAAACATCACGCGTCTTCTGCAGATCTTCGACGGACCAATATCCGCGTTCGCCCGGTTTGGGCGGGTGGCCGCAAATGTGATTCACGCCATTCCGCTTAAAATACTGCAACATGCTGGGCGAGGTCGGGCCCCGCTGGCAACCGACGTGCATTTTGACCGGCGGCGCCACTTTGGGGGCGGCGTTTTCTGGTTGTGCGGTCGAACCGGTTTGTTCGCAGCCGGTCAGGGCCAATGCTGACGCGGCGGTCGTGGCGGTGAGGAATTCGCGTCGTTGCATGATGCTGGTCTCCGTTCTGTTTACAAGTAGTTTCAAAACCCTCTGACGCGTTCCACTGACACTGGTCTGTAAGTTCCTGTTACAAGCGCAACCGGGTTTTGAAACTGGTTCTAGCGCTCGAATTGTGCGGGGTCCCAAATTGTGCAGCCAATAAAGCGTTGTGGTTGTTCGTCGTTGTGATAATAGTAAATGGTGACCATCTTGCCATCGGCCCGTTGGATGCTCCGGGGATAGCCGATGTCCCAACTCGAGGCGTCGTCGCGCAGTATGAATTCGCGGCTCCAAGTTTGGCCATCGTCGTCAGAAATCCGGCCGCGAATTCCATAAGGAGCCCGTCGCCAACCGTAGGTCATCGCCAGCTTACCATTTTTCAACCGAGTGAGTGTGGCGGGATTGCCGGAGTTTTCGATCACAGGCTCTTTGAGCAAATACCATGACTTGCCATCGTCGGGTGAAACGAATGGTTCGATCCACCAACGTTTTTTGCCGTCGAAAATGCCGCCGCGACGAATCATGCTCAGGTAGCCAGTCTTTCCGATCCGCACCGTGGCAGGCATAATCGCGTAACCATATGCGGCCGGCGGTTGATTCCCGATCCAGCCGACCAGATCCCAGGTCATCCCGCCGTCCAGCGTGCGAATGCATAACGGTTGCCCTTCACCGCCAGTCTCTTTGGCGGCGGCAATGAAAGCCGTCAGGCGGTTTTTGCCTTCGACGATGTAGTCGGTACGGCAGAGCAAATTCGGCCGACCGTAGACCGGCAATTCATAGGGACCGTTCCAGGTGAGGCAGCGGTCTAACGAATAATGAAATTGACTCTTTGTGAATCGGACTGCCAAATCGGGGTTTGAAAAGTCAATCGGCTTGTCGAGTTTTTGCAGCTTGTTCTGGTTGCCGTTTTTGTCGATGTAGGAGGGACGTTCAACCACCCACGTTTCCCCACCATCCATGCTGCGCGCCTGACGCGGAACCGAAGGTTGGTCGCGATCAATGTCATGACCGCCGGTGGGATTCTTCTTGTAGTACCCCAGCGTAAAGCCAACCACGATTTCATCGCCCCATGACCAAATGCCATTATTCGCCGGCCATCCGGCAAAGCGTTCCGGCTCCTTGAACACCACTGTGTTTTTGACCTTGGCTGTCTGTGCAAAAACGTGAACTGGAGCCGCGCTCAAAATTGCGGCGATGATTAGCACGAGTCTCATGTTTTACCTTTAAAAGTAGCCTCGTTCCCAAACAGAGTTTCGAAAACGAGGAAAGTCAACGAGGTTAACAAAGTTAAATTTCGCTTCGAGTTGCCGCGTCAAGCTTTTGGGTGACTGATTGAAAGGTTCCCTCCACGACGAATTGTACGCCGTACGGCTGGTCGCGGACGCCGGGGAAAATGATGGTGCAAGTTCCGGTTTCATCATCATCGCCATCGGACAAAACCGCATTGACTTGTCGTGGGTTGACTGCCACTTGTTGTCGTTGTCCGGCCAACGTGAAAATCGCTTGTTGAAACATCGGTCATGGCTCTCCACAAATTTATCTTGTTGGAAAATACTGCGGCCCGTTTATTTCAGTGGCTGTAGTTTAATGTTCTTGTACCAACATTCGCCACCATGGTCTTGCAGTCCGATGTAACCACGACGGGGATGGTCCTTGTAGGCGAACTCAAATTTGTGCGGCGAGCCGTTGGGACGCTGGCCTGGTTCGGTCCACATGCCGAGGTCCATCATCGTCACTGTCCGATGGTTCAGTCGGACTTCCACGATGTTCTTGTTGCAGGTCAGCACCAAGTGATTCCATCTCCCGGCCGGTCGCATGACGTTGGAATTCGCAGCAACAAGACCGTAAATCGCGCCCGTGTCGGTAAAGCCCTGACCGCGCGTGTCATCAATGGCCACCTCTAACCCGTTGTAGCCGACATCCTTGCCCGGCAACGGTTTGAGCGGCGCGGTGCGAAAAAAGAGGCCGGTGTTGCAGCCGGGACTGATTTTGAAATCCAGAGTCAGGATAAAGTTTTCCCATTGCCGCTCATGAATCAGCATATACCCGCCGCAACGATGCGGATTGAGACTCCCCTGCTCCACCGGCCGCGCGCTGGGCTGCCCATCGTTGGTCGTCCAGCCGCTGAGCGTTTTGCCGTCAAACAACAAGATCCACCCATCCCGTTTTTCTTGTTCCGTGAGTTCATTGTCAGCGGCAAAGGCCGGATGGGCCAGTGCTGTGAAGACCAGCAATGCGAAAACGGTATAGCGATGCAACTTCGTACCCCCCCCCGTTGAAAAAATAACGTCCCACGTCCTCATTCTACTCGTTCCCAAACGGAGTTTGGGAACGAGGGTATGGGAGCCTTAGGCTTATTCCACTGACTTTATCACACCTCACGGGTGGTTGAAACCGGCTGAAGGTGGCTTATGATGTGCGCGACGATCAACGTTTTTTGTTTCTCGAAACTGCAACAGGCGAATTCCATGGATCTGAAAAAACTGACCGATGCTCTGGCAACGCACATGCCTCCGATAATGCGCTGGGCGGGGACGGTTGCGCGGCGGATTCGCAAATTTGATATCGCCGTCGATGCCAAATCGTCGGGCAGTGCGAATACCGATGCTTTGACGATTGCCGACCTGAGCGTGCAAGAATTGATCGTTGCCTGTCTGCGCGATACCGATCCGATCTTTCGCCAATGTCGACTTCAGGGCGAAGAATCAACTGGGGACTTTGAACGCTTTGCAACCGAAGCGCCGTACTCCATCGTGATCGATCCGATCGACGGAACCAAAGGCTATCGTGATCGCGAGGGCTGCGCCTATTCGGTCATGCTCTCGTTGCAAACGCCCGATTCGGTGGAGTACTCATTGGTCTACATCCCCGAACAGGGTGAGAATGGATCGTGGGTATTTGCTTGCGGTGATATCGTGGCAACGGGACCGGACGATCCGAGTCGCCCGGCGGCAGACGTTGTCCGTACGCTGGCCCCGATTGTCCCCTCCGAGCGTGGATCCTCTAAGAAGATCTATTTGATCGGCTATCAAAAACAAGACGCCGAAAAGGCACAGTTGGTGACCGATGCGGGACTAGAAGGAGTGCTCGCCGCTGATATGGGAGGCTGTCACTATTGGACATTCGCTCGGGGAGAGTTCACCGGATCGCTCATCCATTCGCCGAACATCTATGACTTTCCTGTGGGCATGCACATCGCGCGGATTCTGGGAGGTGACGCGCTGTGGGTCCACAACGAACAGCCGGTCCATCTGCGTGAGACTTGGCTGGACGAGCGGGCCGACATGGAACGACTGCCGGGGATTGTCGCCTGCAGCGCTGACCGCACGGTGCTGAAAAAACTCTGTGAATTAGCCCGCGATTGGAATCCGGTGCGGTATCACGATTGACAAACATGCGGCGGAGCGAGTTCCACATGCGCCTGTTTTGTGGCTTCGACCAGAATACCGCCTAGTTTGAAGAAACGGTGCAATTTGGTGAAATACAGTTGTTCCTGCCATGGCAAACCCACCTCTTCGCACATGCTGTTGAGTTCGCGACGATTGTAGGTCCGGCATTTCCAGGTCCGGCTGGTCAAGGCTCCGGCGACGGTATCTTCAGTCGCCAGCAGCAACATGCTTCCTCCAGGTTGCAACACGCGGACGAACTCACGTAGACCGGGCCGCGGGTCGTGCAAATGTTCGATCACCCAGCCACAGGTAATGCAATCGAACGAATCGTCCGCAAAGGGAAGTTGGGTGAGGTCGGCAGTCACGTAGTTGGGGCGGTCACTGTCCAGACGTGTCCGTGCGCGACGCAGCATTTGATGCGAGAGGTCGCAACCGATGAGTTCAGCGGTCGGATTGGTTCGTTTAACGAGATGGCCAAGAATCTGGCCGGCCCCCGCGCCAATGTCCAAAATTTTGTGAAATCGTGTGGCGTCGAACTTGCGCTCGCGGAACATCAACCCGACCAATGGTTCGTGCAGCGAAACCAGACTGGCCATAGCGAGCATTGCCCCTTTGGGGCCATCGTAGAGTTGTTTCACATCCTGGCGGTACTGATTCAGGCTCAGCCCGTGCATGCCTTTGAATTCCACCAGTTTTCGCAAAGCGCGCTTACGTTTTCGTCGTTGCGATGGGGATTCCGGCTGTTGCGTGGCCATTTATATATCTCGTCCTTAAATACTTCGGCTGAAAGTCCAGTGAACCGCGTTCTGGCATTGAGCATCCTGAGGCGTTCCAACCCCGGCGACTGGGGGTGGGACGGTTTGCGGTATCGTAAATACGAGTCCCGCAAATATCTATTTATAAATCCCTTCGGCGCAATTGCCCACCGAAACATGGCCTTCTTGCTGAAATACCGGGAAATCGTTTTTTGCACAATAATGCGAAAATGGGGCTATTCCGATGCGAAAAGGAGGCGGACCGGCAGGCGAATCGGCCCCTCAATCTGCTTGAAGAGTCACAGTCGGATCATTATAGTCCATAGTGGTGACACGGAGTAACGATTGACGAACGCATTGGCAGAGCGAATGATTGTTGAAAGCCGATGCGGGGTGATGCATTGCCCCTAAATCTAAATCATTTCCCAGCCTACGTGATTGTCCTCACAGTCGTGATCGTTCCCCCACTTGAGGGACGGGCGTGTTTTCACTCGTCGGAGTTTGGCTGCTTCGAATTACGCAGAGTCCCATTCGAACGTGAATGGTGCTCCTCAATCCCTTTTCGTTAAAGCTGCACGGATCTTGACCGTATGTCCAAAGTGGTCGAATTGAAAACCGCCGATGAACCTCGTGATGTCATTCACGAGGCGGTGCAGTTATTGAGTGAAGGAGGATTGGTTTGTTTCCCGACCGAAACCATCTATGTCGTGGCCTGCGATGCGTTAAATGAAGCCGGTTTACAGCGTTTGGCCGCTCTTCGCCAGCAACTTTCGGACGAAAAGTGCAGCTTGGCTGTCCGCGACGCCGATGCCGCAGTCGATTTTGTTCCCCAAATGAGTGAACTGGGGCAACGTTTGTGCCGTCGCTGTTGGCCGGGACCGGTCACATTGTCGTTCGATCAGTCCGCTACGGGAGGGGCTTTCGAGGCGCTTTCGTCGAATTGTCAGGCTGCTGTCATGCAAGCAGGCAAGTTGCGATTGTCAGTCCCCGCTGCCGAGGTCGTCCAGGCGGTGATGCGATTGATGCCCAATCCGCTGGTTCTGCTCGGAATTCAAAGGAGTGCTGACGTTCCAAAAACCGCAGGTGAGGCAGCGATGACGTACGGAGATGCGGTTGACCTGTTGATCGACGGGGGAGCGTGTCGTTACGGGGAACCGGCCACAGAGGTCCATGTTTCAGGAGAAAACTGGGATGTCGTCTTCGAGTCGACTGTGACGGAACGAACGGTCCGACGACTGGCAAGCCACGTTTATCTGTTTGTTTGTACAGGGAACACCTGTCGCAGTCCCATGGCCGAAGCATTGTTTCGCAAAATGCTGACGGAACGATTAGAATGTACCGAAGACGAACTGTCCGATCGGGGACATATCGTCGCATCCGCAGGAATTGCGGCCTCCATGGGGGGGCGACCGAGTCCCGAATCGGTCGAAATTCTGCAGGCCAAGGGAATCGACTTGCATCAACACGCCAGTCAGCCGTTGACAGGGAATTTGCTGCAGGCAGCCGACCATGTTTACACAATGACCAACGGCCATCGGGAAAGCATTTTGTATGAAGCCCCCCTGGCCGAGGAACGGGTTTCGGTGCTCTCTCGGGACGGTGGAGATATTTCCGACCCGATTGGTTGTGGTATGGATCAATATGTGGAATGCGCTGACCAAATTGAGCGGAATCTCAAGGCATTGATTGCGGAATTATTTGAGGATTGATAAAGAAGTGTTCAATTCGACTCGGCTTGGGGCACAACCGGCTGCAGGAGCGGATGGTTGTGCTTGATTTTCCCAAACCAAACCGTATCGAACCATTGTTTTAAAGTCATTTACGGGGATTCATGTCAGGTTGAGGAAATCGGAAAACGAGCGCGAATCCCAGCGGGTATTACGCGAGCGTGAGACGACTCGATCTGCCAATAACATAGATGGAAGCTGTAAGAGGTTAATGCAATCACCATGAAAATCGCTGTTGCAAGTGATCACCGCGGATTCGCGATCAAGAGCAAAATTTTGCAAATGATTTCCGAAGCCGGCCATGAAGCGATTGATTTGGGAACGGACTCAATCGAAAGCGTCGATTATCCTGATTTCGCTGGTCAGGTTGCCAAATCGGTTTCCCACGGCGAGATTGACCGTGGCATCCTGATTTGTGGAAGCGGATTGGGAATGTGCATCGTGGCCAATAAATTCCCCAACGTCCGCGCGACGCAATGCCATGACGATTTGTCCGCTGAAATGAGCCGCTTGCACAACGACTCCAACGTGCTTTGCCTGTCGGCCGACATGTTGGGAGACAAATTGATCAACCGCATGATCAATATTTGGCTCAAAACTGAGTTCGAGGGGGGCCGCCACGCCCGACGCCTCGAAAAAATCGCCGAAATTGAACGCGAAGTCGCCGCGGAAGAGGATCGAGACTAACGCTCCGCGCCAGCCCACAGCATCGTTCGGGACGGACTGTCGCACCGCCGATTAACGTGTTGTCGTGGTCAGCCTCCGTCTATTGGTCAGCTACGGGGGCTGGGGACGAGTGTTAGCTCGCTCGCTCGGTCGGTCTTTTGAACTTCCTGTGCCCATCTGACTTGGTCCGTGCCCAGCGACCTTGTCACTCAGTTCCTTTTCGACGTACACGGACCCTTAGGTCATGCTGTGCATGACGAAACTCGCTGGCGAATGTGTCCGCAAATCGTGACGTCTGCAGACAAAACTCGCGCTGCCTCCTTTTCAAACTTGTTCAGTGCCGTTATTGTTTTTGTTGGCTCCGTGATTGTCAGCGGGGCGAATTGGCGGTCGGAGTGCGAGGAAACAACGGACATGGACGCAGCGAGCTTAAAATACCAAAAAACCCACGAATGGGCACATGCAGATGGTGACGTAGTGACGGTCGGAATTACCGATTTCGCAGTTGCCCAACTGACCGACCTGGTCTATATCGAATTACCGGATGTAGGACGGACGGTCTCAGCCGGCGAGTCGTTCGGCGAGGTCGAAAGCGTCAAAGCGGTCAGTGACTTGTATAGCCCGATCTCGGGAGAGGTGGTCGAGGTGAACTCGGCACTCGAAAACGGACTGGAAGTCCTGTCTGAGGACGCATTTGGCGCCGGATGGATCGCCAAAATCAAAACCGACGACGTGGGTCAACTGGACTCCTTGATGGATAAAGCGGCATACGACAAGCATTGCGAAGCTGAAGCCCACTGAGCTGAAACAGACAGTGCTGAATTGCCCAAAGACCGTTCTGTCGTTGGTCGCCCGGTCCGGCAACCGCAGGATGGATGACGACTGGTGCATTGAGACGACCGGTGCACGGAAGCGGTGCGATGGCACGGTCGTCGCTTTGCATGCTGATATTTCTTTGACAACTTGCCGTTTTCGAATTTCGCAGGGGGCGGAGCATCCGCCGGTTGCGGCGGCGCGCGATGATACCTTGATGGAGAGAACTGGTGGCTTACCTCGACAATACGCCCGAACAACAACGCGAAATGCTGGCCACGATCGGCGCTGCGTCGATTGAGGAACTCTTCGCGCAGATTCCTGCCGAATTGCAGCTCAAACGGCCGTTGGATATGCCACCCGCACTGTCAGAAATGGAGCTGCAGACGGCGCTCGGGAACTTGGCCAAACAAAACAGCCAGCGGCAAGGCACCTGTTTCCTCGGAGGCGGTTGCTACGACCACTTCATTCCGGCCGCCGTCGATGCCATTGCCTCCCGCAGTGAATTCTACACCGCCTATACGCCCTATCAGGCCGAAGCGAGTCAAGGAAGCTTGCAGGCGTTTTACGAATTTCAAACGCTGGTCTGCCAATTGACCGGTATGGAGGTCTCCAACGCCAGCCTGTACGAAGGGGGCACCAGCGTTAGCGAAGCCGCCTTTATGGCGATGCGCGTGACCGGCCGCTACAAAAAAGTGGTCCTACTCGGATCGGTACACCCTGAGTACCGCGCGGTGGTCGACACCTATTTTAGCGACCTGGATTCTGAAGCGGTTGTCGTCCCCACTCCCAACGGAACCGCTGACCTGGCCGCGGTACGGGACGCACTCGACGATCAGACCGCTTGTTTGGTCATTCAGCAACCCAACTTCTTCGGCTGCCTGGAAGATGCGCGCGAATTGGTGGAAGCCGCACATGAGGTCGGCGCGCTGGCGGTCGTCAGTTGCGATCCGATTAGCTTAGGCATGTTGGTTCGTCCTGGCGAATACGGCGCGGACATCGTTGTTGCCGAAGGGCAAAGCTTGGGAACGCCATTGCAATATGGCGGGCCTTTTTTGGGCATCTTGGCCTGCCGCCAAAAATTCATGCGCAAGATGCCGGGCCGTTTGATCGGTGAAACAACCGACCGCGATGGTCGACCTTGTTTTGTGCTCAACCTACAAGCCCGCGAACAGCACATTCGTCGCGATAAAGCGACCAGCAATATCTGCACGAATCAAGGTTTGATTGCCCTGCGTGCGACGGCCTATATGGCATTGCTTGGCAAACAGGGACTGGGCGAAGTCGCCGAGTTGTCTTGTCGCAAGGCGCACTATGTGGCGGAGCGGTTGACGGCAATTGACGGCTTCTCGTTGGCGTATGACCGACCTTATTTCAAAGAGTTCACATTGCGTTGCGAGAACGGTGCGGCCGAGGCCTTGGACAAAGCCGCCCAGGCCGGATTCGACATCGGTCCCCTGCTCTCCCAATTCGATGCCAGCAATCAAAGCGACCTGTTGGTCGCCACGACCGAATGCCGGACGCGGCAAGAGATCGATGCTCTGGCCGATGCCCTCGCCCAATAATCATCACACGCAGCTTCCCCTACCCTCGCGGCCCTAGTTTGCAGCACCACGATCACGCGGAAAAATCTCAATCATGCGTAATACACAAGCCACGCAATTGCTGTTCGACCAATCTCATCCGGGACGACGCGGAACCACGTTTCCCGCATCGGATGTTCCTGAACGTGCGCTGGACGAATTGATCCCCGCCGCTCAGCGGGCCGAATCGTTACCCGAATTGCCGGAAGTGACCGAGCCGGCAGTGATTCGCCACTATGTGAATCTCTCGACGCTGAACATGTCGGTCGACACGCATTTTTATCCATTGGGAAGTTGTACGATGAAGTACAACCCCAAGCGGCACGAACGTTTGGCGGCACTGCCCGGGTTGGTCGACTTGCACCCTTATGCCACAGCAGAGTCGTCGCAAGGCATGTTGCAGATGCTGTTCGAAACCCAGGAAATGTTGGCCGAGATTGCCGGATTGCCAGCCGTCTCGCTGCAGCCGGCAGCCGGAGCGCAAGGGGAATTGACGGCGCTTTTGGTTGCGGCGGCGTATTTTCGTGATCGCGGTGAAAAACGTACGAAAGTGCTCTTCCCTGATAGTGCCCACGGCACGAACCCGGCCAGTGCGAACATCGCCGGTTTCGAATGTGTGCAACTACCCAGCACAGACAATGGGTTTGTGGATCTCGATTTGCTCAAAGAGCAATTGGACGACCAGACCGCCGTGTTCATGATCACCAATCCCAACACGTTGGGGATGTTTGAACGTGAGATTGGAACCATTGCGGAAATGGTGCATGCCGCGGGCGGCTTGGTGTACATCGACGGTGCAAACATGAACGCGATTTTGGGCATCACACGTCCCGGCGATTTTGGGGGCGACATGATGCACTACAACGTGCACAAAACCTTCACCGGACCACACGGTGCAGGCGGCCCCGGTTCGGGACCGATTGCTGTTCGCGATTTTCTGGCGGAGTATTTGCCCGGTCCCGTTGTCGCCAAAAGCGACACTGGAGAATTTCAACTCGAGCAACCGGCCAAATCGATCGGTCGCGTGCGGAGCTTCTTCGGCAATGTCGGCATCTTGCTACGCGGATATTGTTACCTACGCACGCTGGGTGCACAGGGACTGCGCGAAGTCTCCGAAAATGCCGTCCTGAATGCGAACTATCTGCTGGCAAAATTGAAGGGCGTCTTGCCGGTTCCGCAGGGGGATCGTTGCATGCACGAATTCGTCGCCACCGCCAAAACGTTGGCGACGGAAAAAGGAATCACGGCGATGGACATCGCCAAACGGTTGCTGGATTACGGCTTCCATGCCCCAACGGTCTACTTTCCGATGGTGGTCCCCGAAGCGGTGATGGTGGAGCCGACGGAAACAGAATCGAAGGAAACGCTCGATGCGTTCGCGGCGGCAATCTTGGCAATTTCCGAGGAAGACGCCGACTATGTGCATGCGGCTCCGCACACCACCCCGGTTCGCCGTCCCGACGACGTCAAAGCCGCCCGCCAACCCAACCTGAGATGGACGCCCACTTGTGAATGATCCTGAGGCATCCCCGACAGCCGTTTGCCAAGTGCTCGTAGAAAATGCGCCACAGACCGGCACGTGGAACATGGCGCTGGATGAGGCGTTGTTGGAGTCGGGGGCAAATGCGGGACAATGTTGGCTGCGTTGGTACCGTTGGTCTGAGCCGACTGTGTCATTGGGGTACTTCCAAGATCGCGAGATCCCGGACGAGCTCCGCAGTTTGCCGGTCGTGAAGCGTCTCTCCGGGGGTGGCGCGATTTTGCATCACCACGAGTGGACTTACTCAGTCGTTGTTCCATCTCGACACCCCAGAGCGCGCAATCCCCCCGAGTTGTACGCGGCGGTCCATGACCGGATCATCGGCGTATTGGCCGAATTGGGGGTCATGTCTCAAATGCGAGGCTCGACGGCCGCCTTTCGTGACGATTCGTTTCTCTGCTTTCAGCGGGGAGATGCCAATGATGTGCTGATTGGTGCACATAAAGTCCTGGGCAGCGCGCAGCGTCGACGTCGCGGCGCCGTATTACAGCACGGCAGCCTGCTGATGGCATCCTCACCCCATGCCGGGGAGTTGCCGGGTCTCCATGATTTGGGTTTACAGCAGTCGTTGGGCGAAGGATTGGTCCAAAAGTTGGCCATTTCGGTCGCCGAGCTATTCGGCGAGGCACGGTATCTGGACAGTGCCCCAAAAAACACATTGGAGATGGCCGCAGAACTTCAACAAAACCGATACAAAACTGACGGAAGCTTCGCGCAATGATAACTTTTTGCAATTATTTTAGAATTTGGTTGGGTGGCGCGAATTTCTTAGTATTTTCCCGTAATTTCTAGTGTGAGCGATTATTGAAAACGTCGGACGTGTCTCAAAGTTTTACGTGGTTTTGAGATGTTTTGTTTGACAATTTGTATTGGTACTGGTACTTTGGCGATATACCTGATTTTATTGCATTTCATTTTCGTATTGTTCGTCACTTCTAGTTGGTTTTACTTAGTAACGCAGTTGAGCGACGTTCGCTCAGCGAACCGTGAACGAGGGTTATCCCCCAGGAGGAAAAGGGGAAGTCACCGAGGGCGACAATCGCCCATTTCGCAGTCGTTGCTAAGGGTGCACAAACCTGATATCGGTCGCGTCTTTGTGACGTGAGCCGTCATCGATCTCTTAAGCGCATCGCCCGATTCCTTTGGCTTTACCAATCAATCTATTGGCGGAGTGATTCCACACATGCAAGCGGAAATGAAAGTCATTGGCGGTAAGCAACAAGGCAAAGTGATTCCGTTGACGATGAAGAAGTTTCTCATCGGACGGGAAAAGGATTGCCATTTGCGACCCAACAATGACCTGATCAGTCGGCACCATTGTGTGCTAACTGTGGACGAATACACGGTGCGAATTCGTGATCTTGGCAGCACGAATGGGACATACGTGAATTCAGAACGGATTCAAGGGCAGGTTGTTCTCAAAGACGGCGACAAATTGGCGATCGGGAAACTGTTGTTTGAAGTTTCCGTACGCGATGTCGACGCTCCCGCGGTTAGCAATGAGGACGTGCTGGAAGACGCTGCTTTGCTGGAAACGGACGCGTTCACTTCTGGTGACACCCCGCCTCCTGCTTCGCGACCCGCAGAAACGCCCGCACAAGACGATAGCGTTTTGGCCCAGGAAACAATCACGTTACCGGCCATGAATGAGGACACCGCTTACGAGACGCCCTCAGCCGTTTATGGCGACGATACTGTCTCAATCCCCCCCAGTGGTGGCGGTGGTGGAAGCGAAAACGCGCCACCCCCAGAGGCGCCCCCTGCCCCGGCCCCGGCCCCGCAGTATCAACAGCCAATGATGATGCCGCAGTATCAACAGCCGATGATGCCACAGCAGTATCCGATGCAGTACCCGCAGCAGATGCCAATGATGCCGCAGCAATACGGGCAGCAAATGCCGATGATGCCGCAGCAGTATCCGCCGCAATATCCGCAACCGGTACAGATGGCGCCACAACAATTTCCGCCACAGGAAACGGCGCCGCCCCCTGCTGCTGAACCGCCAGCCGCGGAAAACCAGCCGACACTTGACGAAATGGACGTGCGGTTGCCTAACCCCGAAGAAACGGGAGCCGTCGAGCCGGCTAGTGCAAAACCCGAGGCAAAACCAGGGGAAGCTTCCACGGAAATTGACCCTCGGACTGCCGCTGCGGATATTATCCGTCAGTACACGCATCGACCGCTGGGGCAATAACCTCGCCTCAGCGAGGACGCGGATAGAAGAATGGGCGAGACCCGCTCTGGCACGGGTCGCCCTTGCTGGGGACTGCTAGGATTATCCCGAGTATGGCTACCGATTCTCGGGGGCCAAATTCGCTCACGATCCTTAGCAGTCGTTTCTTTCGCATGGAGTCTGCGACACGTTCGGCGTATAATGCCGATTCGTTGCGATCCACTGTAGTGCGGTATCGCGATCACTCGTCGGGCGCGTCGGACGATGCGATATCCCGACCAATCGGCTTTGTTGCTCGGTGATCGCGCGCTGCTGGATTCCCAGACTTGTCTGCTTGTTGGAATCACGGATCGCCGATAGCGCCCGTTCGCGTTCATCCATTTTGGCTCCCCAGTCGTAAGGAGATCATCGCATGCCCAATACTTCTGATTCACAACACAAGTACCAAGAGTTTCTCGACCTATTGCCGCTCACCCTCGCATTAGCCGGTTTACCGACCAGTGAGCATGGCAAGTATTACGGTGAGGAACAGATCGAAGCCCGGATTTTCACGGTTCGCCACGCCTACCGCGCAGCACGTGCCATCGCCAAGGAATCGACGAGGTCTTAGCGAATTGTGGCGGCGCGGTGGGGTATAGTCCGTTAGTGCGCAGTCGCTTATGCACAGTTTGCTAACGCACACTCTGCCGCAGCCATCATTTCGCGAGAATCTGATTCGCAATAACCGTTACATTCGGCCCACCAGAATTATCCGGCAACTTTATCGGATCGCGAAAGTTCCCCCGATTCGATCCGATAACGTAGCCGGAAATCTACATCGCGTCGCTTTTTGGCAACATCATCGATTTGAGGGTGTATAGTTCTGTAGCACAAAGGCTCGGGACGAGCTGTGAAAGTCGACGCGAGGCGAACGCGCGTTATTCAAGGACGATTCTCGTGAACATTCCCTAAGACAAGAGGCGGTGCCGATGGTGGCTTACAGCAAAATGGATGCGGATTCTAAAGTGGACCGACGAGTGAGCAGCGTGCTCAACGCCGATAAAACTGGCGGGGAAAATGACGGAACAGGAACTTCTGTCGCCTCGGCTAAAACGTCGCGTCCCAAAGTGGAACGCCGCCGTCAAATCGATCCGACCACTTGCGAACGGGACTACACGGATGACGAAATCGAATTCATGAAGGCCATGGATAAATACAAACGGACGAGCGGCCGTCAATTCCCCACGTGGAGCGAAGTTCTCGAGGTCGTCCGAGACTTGGGCTACAGCCGCGACTAATGCTTGAACACAGATCCGCCCCGCCGGCGATCGGGCCATGACAATGGATTCGCGCGGCGGGAGTTGTGGTCGACTAGAACAAGATTCAACAGCCGGTTGCGCCTGTTTTCGAAACTGGCAGATTCGTGTCGGTGCAACGCGTTTGAGGCTTTTGAAACTACTTGTCGTTACTTAAGCGACCGAAGCTCATCAGTGTGATGTCGTCGTTCTGCGGACGTCCATTCGCATGCCGCTTCACATCAGCGAGGATCATCTGTCCCAATTCCGCCGGATCAGCGGGCCCTTGGCAGACAAATTCTCGCAGGTGATCGAGTCCGTAAAGCGTGCTGTCGTGGTCCATCGCCTCGCTCACGCCGTCGGTATAGATCACCACGGTTTCTCCCGGCGCAATCGTCCGATTGGTGGCTGTGAATTGAAAATCTTCGAGCACACCGATGGGCACGCCGATGGCCTCTTCGGGGAATTCCTCGTAACTGCCATCAGTCTTGCGAATGATGGGAGACATGTGCCCGGCATTGACGACCTGCATTTTGTTGGTCTTTAAGTCAATGATTGTGAGCACAAACGTGACGAATCGCCCTTCGCAGGCGCGGTTACACATGTGATTGTTGATGCGGTTTACGGCATCCACTCCGTCGGAGACAAACTGCATCGTGCTTTGCACCGCGCTGGAGAGACGCGACATCACCAACGATGCCGGCACGCCCTTGCCTGCGACATCGCCAAATGCCAAACAGATTTTGCGGTCACTGAGGCGAATCACGTCGAAGTAATCACCGCCCACTGCTTGAGCCGCCTCGTAAGATGCATAGAACTGATAGCCGGGGATATCGGGCATCTGTTCGGGCAACAACGATTTTTGCACGTTGCGGGCGATCGACATTTCGCCGTCTTGCTTTTCCTTCTCCATATGGGAAACCAGCAAACGCGCGTTGTCGTAGGAAAGCGCTGCTTGGCCGGCGACCGCCATCAGCAATTCCAGGTCTTCGTTTTTGAATTGGTTGAAAGGGTTTTGCGTATCGATATTGATCACGCCCATCGGCTCACCATCCAACGCCAATAGCGGCACGCACATCATTGAGCGAATCGTCAGGTTCGAAATCGATTCACTCGCCTCGAAACGCACATCGGTGGCCGCATCGGCGGAGAGAATCCCCGTCTTTTCGGCGAGAACTTTGTTCAAAATTGTGCGGCTAATCTTCACCGACTCGTCTTGTTCGTCCAGACGATGTTTGATTGCCTTGGGGATCATGTTGCCGCGGACGGGATCCTTGAGCATGACCACGCCCCGATCGGCGTGGGGGAAAACCGTGAACAACGTGTCGAGGATCTTCGGCAACAGCGAATCCAAGTCGACCGTGCCTGCCAAACTGCGGCTGATTTGCAGAATGGCATCCAGCTTGGCTTCGGGGCGTACCTCCAATTGCCCGAACAGACCTTTGGAGGTAATGGTCCCCATGATTGTTCCCGGATCATCGTCGTCATCCCCTTCGCCGGTGATGTCCAGGTCGAATGCAGGGACCGGCTCGCCGGTACGTGGGGAGGCTGTGTCCTGGAACCGCAACAGGAGCGGACCGAGTTTGATGCGGTCATCGTCGCAAAGGGCAACCGGTTCTAGTACGCGTTTGCCGTTGATGAGCGTACCGTTGCCGCTGCCCAAATCTTCAAGGAAAAAGGCGTCATCCCGTGGGACGATTCGCGCATGATGTCTCGAGACCATGTTGGAATCGAGTTGGATCGTGCAGTCGGGGTGCCGTCCGAGCGTGCATTCACCGTCGGACAGTTGATATTCGAGGGCTTCTCCACCCTTGAGCAAAACCAGGGACGCCATGGCGGATATGATCGTAATTGAGGAGGGCAAAACAGAAACGATGGAATCAAAGCCAGCGGGAACGACACAGAACGTAATTTTCTATAGAATTCCCGGCCAAGATCTCGGTTTTTCACGGGCCTCGGCGCAAGTCGCAACTGCCCTGCACCGAGGCTTCCCGATTCTAAGCTCCGGCGCAGCCGCATGCAACAGGCAGTTGACCGGCCCGTAAAAAGATCGCTGCATGCAAGCGGTTTCCGAATCCTCTTGAGAAGCAAACCAGCGTCAGCCGACGTTGAAAATGCTTTCGACGTTGCCCCGCAGGACCAATTGGCCCAATTCCACGGCGCGGGATTCGGACCAGCCGCGGCCGATGACGAAATCACTCGCCAAAGCGGAGGCCAAAATCCGGCGGTACATGGCGAACTTCGGCAACCCAAATTCCAACTTGTACATATCGCTGTAGTAGCCGATCTGTTTGGTCTTGGGGACCGCCTGCAGACGACTACGGCAATCGTGCTCGATGTAGACCGGAATGTTGGAGTACCACCAGTGTCCGTTGGTGACGACATTGGGGAAGATCCAGCTGTAACTTACCAGTTCCTGGTTGCTGGTGTGGGCCAGCACCGAGACGGGAAAGGTCACTTGGGGAAAGGCATTGAACAGCGCGCGGTAATTGATCAACGACGTCCGTTTGTCGTACAAGTCTTGCCCCTGAAATACACCATCGGCATAAACGCCGCGGTTTACCCCGATCATCAAATCGAATGGCAATTTGAATTCCGCACATTTTTCCGCCAACGTCCAAAACACAAAGCAACTCAGCGATGCGGACTGGTCAGCTGGTAATTCATCGCCGGAGAGTAATGCGGCAATGGCTCCATCGGCGTCGGTGTTGGAGACCTGACGTGGTGAGAAATCGGGCGGCAATGAAATCGCACAGGCCCGCGCACCATTTTTCGTGAAGTGCTCAAAGAGTTTGCCAATCCCGTCGACGACACTTGCGGCATCGGAGATTTCGACTCCCGTTGCTTTTTGAAACCGTTCCCGCGTTTGCGGTTTGGCAAGATGAAACACCAAATCATCGGTCCGCAGGCAGGGGACGTAGCGGTGCGTATCGAAGCCTTCCAACGGATCGTCGAAATCGTTGGTGAGGAACACCTGCTCTAGGCCGCTTTTCTTGAGGACTTGGTCTTCCCAATCCGGTTCGGCCATTTTGGCAGCGGCGGTGTCGTAAAGAGCTTCCCAGTTATCGACCGTCACGTTTTCGTCTTGGAAGTCGAAAAAGGATTGGCACATCTCCACCAGCCAACTGTACTGCGCGGTGTTGTCCAACTCGGCAAGTTTTGGAACGAGCCGGGCGACTTTTTCCTTGGGGGCCAGATTGGGCTCCTCGATACGGTCTTTAGGAAGACCGGCGGAGTGGGCCAATTCGGTGTAATAGTGATACCCCATGATGTCCGCGAGCGTCGTCGAGGCGGCGGCGTGGGGGTTGATGTGGGAATGGGGATCGATCAGTGGAATCGTTTCCAATTCCGCGGTCAGCCGTTGAATGAGTTCTTGAGACATCGTCGAGGTCGTACTTTCCACAGGGGGCTATAAAAACAGTTTCCAATCTCGCGTGCGGTTGCGTCGGACACGCATGCAAGAATGTCGCCACATCGCATCAGCGGGTTTTGAAACGTCTTAAAAAAACGAAACCGCCACACTGCGCGTCGGTGCAGTGTGGCGGTTTCAAGTTGTCGGTTCAAGGGAAACGCGAGTTGCCGTGGTGGCATATCTCGCTATTTTTTGGCCTGAGAATTGTCCGCAGGCGGTTTGGGGGGATCGAAATTGATGATCACCTTGCCGTCGGCACCATTCCAAATCCGCAGCACACCATCTTCACCCCCGGCAACGACAACAGTTTCGTCGGCGGTGGCGTCAGCGCTGTACATGTAGTCGGTCCCTCCGGAGAAACTGCGGAAGTTTTGACCGTTGTCCGTCTTGTGATAACGGACCGTTTTGTCGCCACCACTACTGACGATGTTGGATCCCAGCCCAATAAAGTGCAGCGACGTCACCTGTTTGGAATACCCACCGATCGTCCGTTTTTGTTCCCCGGATGTCACGTCCCAGACTTTGATGGCGTTATCGGCTCCTGCGCTGGCGAAGATTAATCCATCGGCACGCCAGGCGACGCCCAAGACGTGATGCGTATGCCCTTCGAATGATTTGAACGGCTTGCCGGATTCGACGTCAAAAATTTTGGCGAACTTGTCAGCCGCCCCGGAGAGCAGATAACGACCATCGCGTGAAAACTCGACGCCGAACACGGTGTCACTATGGGCATCGACGAATGTTTTCAGCGGTGTTTGCTTGGCGACATCCCAGATCATCAACTCGCCACTCCGAGAGGGTTCGCCGCCACCGGTAGCAAGTTTTGAGCCATCGGAACTAAAGTCCAACGCCAGAATACGATCGGCGAAGGGGGATTGACTGACATTCAGCGGCTCATCAGCCGAGGCGCCGAGCCGTCCTACGATTTTCCAACTGGGATTGCGGTCCCAGACTTTGATTGTGTTATCGGCTGAGGCCGAGAGGATGTCGCCGGTAGCGGTCAGAGCGACCGCAGTGACGGGGCCTTGATGTCCATGGAACGATTCCAGTGCGGTTCCGGATTCTGCATTCCATGTTTGCACTGTGTTGTTGTCACTGACGGTGATCAACGTTTTGTTGTCGGCAGAAAAGACAGCTCCGCGAACGCCTTTGACCAAAGCGGCTCCGGCTGCGGTCGCCTCGGCTAAGGTTTTCTCAGCCGCTTTATGCGCTACGTCCAAGTCAGCATGGGCAGCCTTGGCTTCTTCAAGTTTTTTAACGGCGCGTTGCGAAGCACGCTCCGCGGAGGCAAACGCCTTTTTGGCAGCGGCGTCTGCATCGACCACTTTTTTGGCAGCGGCTGCAGTATCTTTGGCAGCTTTGTCGGTTTTTTTCTGTTCGGCTTGTGCGGCTTTCAGCGCGGCCGTTGCATCGGCAATCGCTTTGTCGGCAGCCGCTTTATCTTCGGCGGTTTTCTTTGCTTCCTCAGCAGCTTTCACCGCCGCTTGGGCGTCGGCCACTTTCTTGTCGTTGGCGGCTTTGGCGTCGGCGGCTTTCTTGGCGGCGGCTTGGGCATCGGGGATTTTCTTGGCCGCTTCTTCTTGGGCCGTCTTCGCCTTGGTTTGAGCTTCGGCTGTTTTGGTCACTGTTTTCTCGCGAGCTTCAATCTCCTTTTTCGCTCCGGCAAGCAACGATTTGGCGATCGATTCGTCTGCGGTCCGTTGAGCAACGACCCGGGCGGAGCGGTATTCGCCTTTTAGTTCCGCAACCAATTTGGCATCGGCGGGATTCCACAGTTTTGCCGAGTTGCCCCCGGTCGAGACAAATCGCCCGCCATCGGGCCGCACGGCAACTTCAGTGACTGGAGCGGCATGGGCCATTGATTGGAGCTGTTTTCCATCGGCCAGATTCCAAACCCGCACGGTTCCGTCGTCGCTACCGGAAAGGAGTTTCTCGCCGGCGGGAGTGATCAGCGCGACAGCGGTGACCGGTTTCTCATGACCTTTGATCTCCTTTGCAGCTGCCGTGACAGCAGCGCTCGCATCGGCGGGAACTGGCCAGACGCGGATCATGTTGTCCGCATCGGCGGAGATGATCTGCGTGCCGTCCTTGTTGAGTGCGATGTCGTTCACGGCTGCGGGGGAAGTGACCTGCCCCGCTGCTGCGGCGTCGGCGACGTTCCAGAGGCGAATGGTTTTGTCTACAGATGACGCAATGACTTTGGAAGAGTCGGCAGAGAACAGTACGCTGGTGATGCGATCCCCTGCTCCGTTGAGAACAGCACCGGGCGAGCCATCGGCCAGGTTGAAGAGTTTGACTGATTTGTCGGCGGCGCCGGTGGCCAACCATTTTCCATCGGGGCTGACGGCAACCGCGTCGGGAGCTGCGGTTTCGATGTTTAGTTTCACCACGTCGCGGGGCCGTTGCCAAAGTTTGACCGTACGATATCCGCCCGAGGCCAGCAGGGTCCCGTCGTCATTGAACGCCAATGAGCGAACAAAATCGCGATGCGAAGCACCAGGTTGATACATCGGTTTGCCGTCGAACTGAATATCCAACAACGCGGGGTCGGTCAGTTCGGCGATTTGTTGTTGAGATGGCAGGTGATAAACGACGATTCGGTTTGCGCGTCCGCAAGCGGCGAATTGGCCGTCAGCGGATAGTGTGACGCTGTAAATCGGGTTCAAACCCGAGGGAAGTGGCCGCCATTGGATTTCCTCCATCGTCCCACCTCCGCCGGCTTGGGCCCCTTCGGTAATCCACAACCGCAATAAACCCAGTTCCTCGGGCGTGAACACTTCGGCGCCGATGCTGTTGGGAAGAGGTGGCATGGCGGGTTTGCCGGTGCGTGCGATGACGTTGTACAGCAGACTTTTTTCAGGATCCTTGGCGACAACCGCGGGGCCTGCTTTTCCCCCTTTGAGAATGCTGGGCACGTCTTCTAAGCTGAGATCGTTTTCAGCATCAGCCAAGTTGTGGCAGGCGATGCACTTCTCTTCGAGGATCGGAAGGATATCCTCGTCGAAGTCGACGGGCCGGTCGAGTTTGACCTCGGCCGGTTTGATCGTTTGCCCTTTCTCCGGCTTCTCGTCTTCGGCGAATACGAGCGAAGAAGAGAGAAACACAAATCCGCAGGCAATCAGCGTCGAACGACAAAACTGTTTTCGCATCGAATGCACTCCACATTTTCTGTGCAAGGTTGGGCCGAGAGAATCGTCCCAGTCATTCACAATGTATTATTGAATCCACTCCCCGGTGTTTGCCAGGGATCATTTGCTGACGGTCAGTTCCAGTGGGCTGTCGACGAACGAGTCGCCGTCGAAAATCACACTGGCTCGAATAACGATATTGGCAAGTTTGCCTTCCGTGGTGTCGGCCGTCGTTTTGATCACGAACTCCCCGTCGTTCTTGTCTGCTGGAATGGTCACTGACGGGGCTGTCAGTCCGGTCACGCCGGGCGGTAACGTGAGGCTCAATGTCACCGGGCCGGTGAACCCGTTTTTACGGGCGATGGTGACTGGGATTTTCACCTCGCCTCCCCGTTTGACAGCACCCTTGTTTGGAGCGGGAGCTTTAATCGTCAGCGGAGCCGGCTTGACGGTCACAGTGATCGAATTCGAAGGGGTAAACACGTTGAGCTTGGCCGCTTTTGCTGTTTTGACTGCGGCGGCGGCAGCAGCTTCGGCCGCCTTTTTGACCGCTTCGGCTGTCTTGGCTGTGGCAGCTGCTTCGGCGGCGGCGCGATCGGCGTTGTTTTTGACGGCTTGCGCTTGGGTGAAGGCGTCGCTGGCGGCCGTCGCTTTTTGATCGGCGGTGGCTCGGTCGGCTTCGGCTTTCGCAAGTGCGGCTTGTGCTTCGGCCAATTTCTTAGCGGCAGCCTCTTGAGCGGCTGCATCGGATTCCGACTTGTCGGCGTTCGCCTTTTCGGCGGCGGCCGCTTCGACGGCTTGTTTGGCGGCCACGATGGCGACATCAGCGGCAACCAATGCTTCCCCCGCTTTGGTTGCGGCGGCTTGTGCTTCGGTAGCCTGTTTGTCAGCTGCGGCTTTCTCTTCACCCGTTTTTTTGACTAAAGCTGCGGCCTCAGTGGCTGCTTTGATGGCGGCTTGTTTTTCCTCTTCAGTCCGTTTGACCGCATCGGGATTGCGGCTGTAGGAGATCTGGCCCTGACCACGCAAGTGCAAGGTATATTTCCCCGGGGCCACATTGTCCTTCACAAACACCCGCAGAAGTTGCTCAGCTTTGCCCTTCTCGATCGCTTTTTTATCGACGTCGACGTTTTTGGGCATCCCTTCAAACGTTAAATCGACTTTGTTGTCAAACCCGGTCCGTTTTGCCAGTTTGACGGGAATCAATAGCTGCGCACCTTGGCTGACCGTGGCATCGGTGATGTCGGTGTTGATTTCAAACGGTGCCGATTCCTTCAAGACGGCCAGCGTGGTGTTCCGGGCGACGCGTGCGGCGGCGGTTAACGTTTGGTTTCCGCTCCACACAATCGTCCCACCGCGAGCAACGCGGGCAATTTGTTGGGCTTTGGCGTCGAGATTTTGCTTGGCCGTTGTCCAGGCGGTTTCGGCGGCGGCCATTTGTTTTTTCGTTTCAGCCAAGGCGGCCGTCGCTTTTTGTGCTTTCTCGTTCGCTTGAGCGACGGCTTGTTCGGCGGCGGTTTTCGCGGCAGTTTCTTTCGCGGCGACAGCGGCAGCATCCGTGGCGGCTTTCATGGCGACAGCATAGGCTTCGGTCGCTTTTTTGTGTGCTTCACTACCGGCGGTCAGGGCCGTTTGGGCGGCAGCCTTTTCGGCAACGGCTTTGTTCTTTGCTGTGATCGCGGTTTCAAATGCGGCTGTCGCGGCGACCTGCGCATCGGCGGCCAATTTGGCGGCGACGGCGGCATCGATGATCCGCTTGTCCGCGGCGGCCTCAGCGGCTGCATCTTTGGCCTGTTGTGCGGCTAATTTATCCACGACCGCTTGGGAAGACATTTTCACAGTCTCGGCGGCTTGCCGGTCAGCCGTGGCTTTGGCGACGGCCGCATCAACGAATGTCTTTGAGGTCGCTTCGACGGCAGCGGTGGTTGCAGCGAGGGCTTGTTGTGCTGTTGCCACCTTCGCAGCAGCCGTATCGAGTGCCGTTTTCGAAGCGGCGGCCGCATCAGCGGTTTGTTTGGCGAGGGCGTCGGCGGCTTTACTCTTTTTGAGTTGTTCGGCGAGCGTTTTTTGTACTGTGGTTAAAGCAGCGGTCGCAGCGTCTGCCGTTTGCTGCGTTGCTGGAAGCGAATTGGCCAACTTATCGAGCGCCGTCCGTGCATCCCGTTCCGCTTTCAATGCAGCAGGATCATCCTTGCGAACTTTGCCGACGATTTGAATCGGTCCCATCCATTCCGGGGCATCTTCAGTCGATGTGAACATCAACCGCGTCGAGTTCTGCCCCGGTCCGATCGTGGCAACGGGACAGGTGACACCCGCCGGCAATCCGGCAACGGTGACTTCGATCGTGCCGTTAAAACCATCCTGACGAAAGGCCAGGACTTCCAGTTCGGTGTGGTCCCCTTTTCGCAATGCCAAATCCCAAGTTGCCGGCAGTCCGGCGGCATTGGCGGCTAAAACTGGGGGACGCGGCAACGCGACCAAACGAAAATCGGGATCTTCGTTGCGGACTTCAATGCGATAGACGAACCGCGGATTGCCACGGCTTTCGAAGTAACGGTCGCGGACCTGAATGCGATAGATCCCATCGGCCGGAGCCACAAAGCGGAAGGCGGGATCGTCGGTGCGGGTGTCAAACCCTTGCGCGCCCAGGTTCGTTCCGACGTCATCCTGCGCGGTCAGCCGCTTGACGGTTTCTTTGCCATCCTTGCCGATGGTGACCTGCTCGATAATCAACATCGGATCCACCGTGGAACCGATGCGTTGTCCGAAGACTTCGATCCAATAGACCGCTTTGGCTTTGGCCTCGAACTGATAGTAGTCCACGTCGTTGCGGGCTTGAAACTGCCCTGCTGCCTCACCGGGGACGGTGATTTTTGTGGCCTGTGCCGCTTCGTTGTTTGGCTCGGCTTCGAGTTGTGCGGCTGTGCGTGCGAAATGAATCAATACCGGGTTCGTCGGGCCTTGCGGTGTGTCAAGACGGTAGCTGAAACCATCGACGGAAGCTTCATAAGGTTGCAGATAGGTCCCTGGTTGCAGCTCAGTGGGATCGGCTGGGACCGGGATTTTGACAGCCAGTTTCTCCAGCTCACTGCCGTTTACGATCATTCCCGAAGGTTGTCCGCCGGGCAAGTTTTGGCCGTACAGCGTAAACTCGCCGGTCGTATTCGGGACGCCCGCGGGGGGCAACACGAACTCGATGTGTGGACCCGCATGCACGAGCAAACGATAAATGTAGTCGTTGTTTCCCTGATACAAGAAATCATAGGCACGGAGCAGATATTCGCCATCGGCGGGGATCGTATAATCGATCAGCGGGTCCCCGCGCATTTCATTGCGGCTAAAAGCGACGCGGCGGCCGTTGGGGTCGTAGAGTTCCAACGTTGCATCCATACGAGAATCGATCCGCTTAGCGCGGCATTCGATGATGAGCCGTTGTCCCTTGGTGGCGGGGAATTTGAAAAAGTCGATGTCGCCGGCGGCATTGCTGCGGGCATTGACGACGGCGCCTTGCTCGATGGCTGTGGCGGTTTCGGGCGTATTGTTGGCTTCGGCTTCTTGAACTTCGCTGTGGGTGCCCACCACAAACGTCCGGGGATTACTCATGCCGAACAGACCGGACGAGCGGACGTCGTAAACTCCCGGCGGAACTTTTTCGTCGATGCGAATCTGAAATTGATTGGCGACAGGAACTTCGCGACCATTGACGACCTTGGTCTTTTGTTCAGCTGTGATTCCGGGATGCGAGAAGTACAACCTGCTGACTTCGTCTCCGTCGGCGGAGTTGGTGATCGTGAGATCGACTTTCGCGCCGGCTTGTCCGCCGGGGGGAAAGATGGCATACATCCGGTTTTGCGGCAATTGCGCGTGTGACGTATTGGTCAGCATGACCAACGTGCAGCCCGCCAATAACAGTGACGCGAAGCGAGGCGATCGAAATCGCGGCGAAACCAGGAGGAGGCTACGATTATTTCGCATGGTCGGATGTCCTTCACACTCGTTGGCAAGGTGGGGCAGCATGGCCAACTTACGGTTGCGGATGGTCGTGATGAAAACGTCGTGCTCAAATCGTTATGGCGACATGAGTAGCGAGGTCGATGCGGCCCTCATGTCGAGATTTCAATTCTCACATGAAACCGCCGGTAGGAGTCGAAGGCGGGAACAGGCGGCATCAAACATGTGATGCATCGCCTGCGATCGTGGTGTGTTTTGTAAGTCGTCAATGCTGGAGTGTCGCCGCTTGGCCGAAACCGGCGAACCAAGGAGTTCGCCTCCGTCCAAGAACGGCTCATTCTATTCATAAATTTTAACGGATAAGCGGGTCGAATGAAAAGGAAAACGACCGGGATTTACTCCGTTTGCGCAAAGTTTCGGGGGCCGTCTCGGCGTAATCCGTCCAGGCGTCGAACCTCGCATTTCAAGGTCAATAAAAAACGGCCGGACACAGAGGTGTGACCGGCCGTGAGGCTAATTGGGGGATTGTCAAATCGACATTAGTGATTGAACAAGAATTCCTTGGTGTTCACCAACGCCCAAATGATGTCCTCGTAAGCGATTTGCTTCTCTTTTTCGTGCTTTGCAATATGCGCCAGGGCGATTTTCAACTCATCATCCTGGGGAGCCCGCGAATAGACCGATAGGTACAATTCTTGGATCTTCTGCTCGTCGCTCGTTTCCGTATCCTTGGCCAAAATGGCTGCACGACCGGACGCATTGGAGATTTTTCCCTGGACTTCGCTGCTATTGAGCAAATGCAGGCTTTGCGCCAAGTTGGCTTCCTGCGAACGTTCGCATTCGCAGGCCGTTTCGCCCTGTGGTTGGCCAAAGACTTTCAGGAAATAGGTGCCGACCGACGGATCGGGCAACTGTAACGCCGATGTTCCTGCGGGCAGTCCCTTGTAAGCTTGCGAGGTGGAGGTCACCTGGTGCAGAGCATCGTATAGGACTTCGGCTTTCAGTCGGCGGGGGTAATACCGCGAGAAGTTTTGCTTGTCTTTGAGGTTGTAATCATTGGGGATCGCACTGAGTTGGTAGGTGTTGGACTTGCAAATCGTCCGGACCAGCCATTTCAGGTCGAAGTTATTCTCAATGAATTGCTGCGCCAGATTGTCCAGCAATTCGGGATTCGACGGCGGATTGGTTTCCCGCATGTCGTCTTCGGGCTCGACAATGCCGCGGTCGAAGAAATGCTTCCAATAACGATTGACGATGGCCTTGGCGAAGAAGGGGTTATCTTTGGCGGCCATCCAGTCCACGAGATAGTGACGTGGATCGCGGTCGGCGGGGATGTCAAACGCTTCAACACCCAGTCCGGCCGGTTTCAGTTTTGTGCCGTTGCGGGGATTCTTTGCCGTGGCGACCCCTTCATTGTGGAAGATACGGCGGTCGCGGGCGGCACTTGCATCGTTTGCCAGTTTTTTGTTGCCCACGCGTGAGAAAAATGCGGACAAGCTGTAGTAGTCGTTTTGGCTCCAGCGTTCGAATGGGTGGTGGTGGCAGCGTGCACATTGAATCCGTAAACCGAGGAACAATTGTGCCGTGTCTTCAACCTGTTCGTTGTTCTTACTGACTTCGCGGTACCAGACGACGGGCGGATTTTGGTCCATGTCGCCCGAAGCGGTCAAGATTTCACGGGCAAATTGATCGTAGGGTTTGTTTTCGTACAGGCTGTTCCAAATCCAGCGATAAAAGGCATACGTCCCTTTTTGGTCCGTGGCTCCGCGACGTTTGTTACGCAGCACCATGTTCCATTTGTTGGCGAACAAATCGGCGTAGCCGGGACTGTCGACCAAGCGGTCGATCAACTTATCGCGTTTTTCCGGATCGCTGTCAGCCAGAAATTGGCGGACTTCTTCAGCGGTCGGGATTTCTCCGGTGATGTCGACATAGGCACGGCGGATAAACGTTGCGTCGTTGGCGGGGCCTGACGGCGGGATGCCCAGCAACTTCAGTTTGTTCATCACCGCTTCGTCAACGAAATTGTTCGGTTCTGGGATATCGGCGAGATCGGCTCCCAATGGAATCGTCGCGCGAAACGTGGAGACTTGTCCTTGATAACGGGCCATGATGGCGACTTCGCCACTCAAATCGAGTGAGCGGACCAAGCCGGTTTTTCCGGATTCGGCCATCTCTGTGTCGTTGGGCTCAAACAGCGCCATGCGGGTGACGTCTTCGGTGCTGCCGTCACTATAAGTAGCGACGACGGTGATTTGTTGTTCGGCGCCGCGATCCATGACCCGACCGGTGGGCAGGCATTGGATGCTGGTGACGACCGGGTCTTCAGGGTTTCCATACGGCATGCCTTGCTCAATCCAGTGAGCGATCAGCCGGTATTCGTGGCTGTCCTCTTCCATCCGTTTTCCACCACCGTGCGGCGATTTGCCGACCGGTTTGGTGAGGAACAAGCTTTCATCGGGTGAGGCCGGATTCAGCCGTCGGCCACGTCCTTCTTTGACCAAGAACTCGTAATCGTCATCGGGATAGAAACCCAAGAGCGAAAGTTTGAAGCCGTTTTGTCCACTGGCTTTGCCGTGGCAACCCCCGCTGTTGCAACCGAGTTTGGTGAAAATCGGTACGATCTGATTCTTGAAGTTCATCGGCGGGTCGTTGGCAATGCCCGCGACAGTTCCACTGAGCGACGCTGATTTTCCTGCTTCGATCGAGGCAGTAATGGTCACCGTTCCGTCGGCTAGCGGTGTGACATACCCATCGTCGCTGATGGAAACAATGCCTTCCGGCTCAGCCTTGTAGGTGACTTTACGGGTGAAGTCGTGTTGTTGCCCGCTGGCGAACAGACCGGTCACAAAGAGTTGTTGACTTCGATCACGGCCATTGATGACAAACCCTTTGCCATCGATATTCGGTTCGACGCGGAGTTCAGTCAACGGGCCGGGATCCCCCAAACCAGATGACTTGGTTTCCTCGACAGCCGATGCGCTTCCCGCGATAGCTGTCCAAAGACAAATGCTCCACGCAGCCGGTGCAATGCGCCAGAAACGGTCCATTCTCTGCTCTCCCTGTCGGTTTGAATCGGAACCCACCGCTTGAATCCGTTGCAATCGGTAGTGGCACAGCCACTCTAAATGGTTACGTTGTCATTGATAATTTCCGCACAAACCCCTGCAGGATTCGTGCAGGCTGGAAAATGCTCAACGCATCAAAATAGGTGGGACGGTGCAGTAAGGTCAAGAATACCAATCAAAATATGCTGATGCAAGCACTGATGCTGTCTCAGACGAAGTGTCGTCCTCGCTACAGATCATCGGGAACTTGGCAAACAGGTCGCTTCGTGACGATAATTCGGGTGGTACGAGATCGAAGGTCTTGGGTAGGTCTCGGGAAGGAACGGCGTGTTGCCGCAAATTACTTTGGAGTGTCAGGTTCAATGATCATGGGTAGGATCAATTCCCTGAATGTGGGGGTCGGTGAGGAATGTTCTCTTCAGAATACGATATTTCTGAGTGACTTTGCAACGACACTTTGCAGAATGGGGGTATGGAATTTTTTATTGCATTGTCGGTTGTTGCTGATGGTTTACAATACAAGTGCAACCTCAGCGTTGTCGATGTGAGGTTAAAGGACCCTTGGTGAGCGCGATTCCCGCAGGGTTTCCTGCCGAATCGGCAAATGGCCGCGAGCACAATTGCCGCATGGCGATGACGAGTGGTTCATCCAATTGAGCAAACCATCCCCAACTGGTAAGCGGACAGCGGTGTCCGATGCCGAATTAGACCGACTGAGTAAACATGCCGACGACCCATTCCAAGAATATCGACGACGCCATTGCCGCCATCCAAGCAGGGCGACCGGTGATCGTCATCGACGATGCTGACCGCGAAAATGAAGGAGACTTCATTTGCGCCGCCGAATCGATCACCCCCGAAACGGTGCGATTGATGTTGCGGCATGGCATGGGGTTGCTGTGTACACCGGTCAGTGCGGCAATCGCACAGCGGCTCAATTTCAGCCCCATGGTCGATAGCCGCCGCAGTTCGACGCCGATGCAAACGCCGTTTCAAATTCCAGTCGATCACCGCAGTGCCGGGACGGGAGTGAGCGTCGAGAACCGTCTACGGACGATCCGCGCCATCGGCGACCCGAATTCCCGTCCCGACGACTTTTTTGGTCCCGGACACATTCACCCACTGGTCGCCAAAGAAGGAGGCGTGCTCCGTCGCGCTGGACATACCGAGGCGGCCATCGATCTGATGCATTTGGCCGGCATGCAACCGGCAGCCGCGTTGATCGAGATTTGCAGCCAGGAAACCGACGGCATGTCGGACCATCAGGAATTGAAACAGCTCTCGGAGCAATTCGATCTGCCGCTGCTGACGATAGAGGAATTGATCCGTTACCGCAGCGAACGCGAACAGTTAATCCATCGCGAGGTAGACGCTCACATGCCGTCACGTTATGGCGACCTGCGGGTGATTGCTTACCGCGTCGAACATGAGGATCAAGTGCCGATCGCGATTGTGATGGGCGACCTTGCCTCGGTCGATGCCCCGCTGGTGCGGATGCATTCGTCTTGTTTTACGGGCGATTTATTAGCTTCGCTGCGGTGCGACTGCGGCGATCAATTGCATATGGCACTCGACATGATCCGCCGCGAAGGCGTAGGCGCTGTCGTGTATTTGCCCCAAGAAGGACGCGGCATCGGACTGATCCCCAAGCTGAAAGCTTATGTCCTGCAGGACGAAGGCTACGATACGGTCGAAGCCAATCATAAGCTGGGCTTCAAAGCAGACCCCCGCGATTATGGGATCGGCTTGCAGGTGCTGAAGGATTTGGATTTGCGACGGGTGCGGCTGCTGACCAACAATCCCAAAAAGACCGACGCATTTGCGCAGCGGTTTGATCTGGAAGTGGTTGAGCAAATCCCCATTGTCGCTTCACCGGAAAAGCACCGGCAACATTACTTGGAAACTAAGCGGACCAAGATGGGGCACATATTACCGGCGGCGGCAGAGATCGATCCAGTACAGCCGGCGAGCGGACAAGAGATTGCCGAGAATTGAGCAATCGCTCGTAACCGGCATGACTTCGAAGCAGGGTCTATTCTTCTGAGGCAAAACTCAGGCTAGTGCAAAACCCGTAGTGATTCGCCGCGGCGGATCTTTTCGTCAGCCTGAACAGCTCAGGCGGCGACGGCGGCTGAATATTGAATCAGTCGCAGCTTTGCCACTCTTCGATCATTTCCATCAGCATTTCCGTTTCCACGCTTTTGGCCCACACAGTCTCGCCACCTTCCAGCGCGACCTCGTGCAGTCCTTCGCATTGGCAATCGACTTCACCGCAAAAGTGCGGCGTCGCCGAAATCCAAATCACCCGGTACAACGGAATCTGCTTGTCATCCACGCGGCAAAATATGCTCACGATGCTCACCCTGAAATCCAGTCCGCAGGCAGCCGCCGAACACAAGGGCCACTCACAACGGAGTCAAAATAATAAAGCACCAGTCTGAAACAACGCTGAACGATCAGTCCAACGCGATCGCTAACGAAACTCGAAAACGCTCTGGTGCTTTGTTCTTACTCTATGTCAATCAAGCCAAACCGCGATAATGCGAGTTTGCCACCCGAATTATTCGTTTTAACTACATGCATTGACAAGGACAATCCCAAATGAAAATCGGTTTTGGGATGACTCCAACGTGTATCAATATGCCTCTGTTTTCGATTTGTGCACCAAACTCAGTGGTTCGGGGAGTCCTATTGAGCTAGGGAAATTGACAGTCATGTCCAGTATATCGCCCGCGTCGCTTTCCCTTTCTGTCTGATTTCAACTCATCTCACCGCCACGGATCGTAATCGGTCTCATGACGATCCAGTGCGCGAATCATCGCCTGCCATTGAAACGGCCAACGTCCCGCTTGGGTGAGGACGGCTCGACTTTGCAAGGCGACCTCGCCGGGGACCGGCAGCACCGGACGACCGGTCGACATAGCCGCCATATTCACGTTGCAGGTCCGCTCCATATCAATCATGTCGATCAAAGCCTGTTCCACCGTCGTCGCACAGGTCAGCAGTCCATGGTTCGCCAGTATTAAAGCGCGCTTAGAGCCCAGTGACTCGACAATGCCTTTGGTCTGCTCCCCATCGATGACGATTCCCGTGTACTCGGCATAGAGAGCATGGTCGTCGTAGAATGAACAGCCGGTTTGATCCAATGGTTCCAAGAGCATGCCTAACGCGCTAAACGCGCTGCCGCCGGGGGGATGCGTATGGACGGCACAATTCACATCGGGCCGCGCGGTGTGGATGGCCGAGTGAATACAAAATCCGGCAAGGTTGATCATTTCGCCGCCGGTCACAATCTCACCCGCTGAGTTCACCAATACCAAATTGTCAGCGCGGATTTCGCTAAACAGCAGGCCGAACGGATTGACCCAAAAATACTCCGGAGCCTGCGGCACTCGCAGTGAGATGTGTCCGGCAATTCCGTCGTCTAAACCCAAACGGGCCAGCATACGGTACGCGGCCGCGAGTTTGATTTTTTCCTCACGCGCTTCGGGCGTATCGGCCAGCGCAATGACGCGGTCCCGTTCTTCGCTGTGGGCAGCAGTCTGCTCGTGCAGGATGGATTCCGGATCTTTGTTGACCATAGCAGCAGCCTCAGTGAAGGGATGTGAAGAAATGGAGATAGACAATCGTAAACCGGCAGGCTGTCGGCGGCAACTCTCTCCCCCGATACCACTCACCACTCAGCGGCAGCGCGTGCAACTGTTTCTCGGAACGTCTATATTGGAGATCGCTTCGCCGTTGGAAATTGTTACCCCGTCTCTACAACTAACATCTCTGTTTGGACTCAACCGCCGTGACACTCACCGTCGTCAACCCCTACGATCAAAGCACTGTTGCCGAGTTGCCTTTTGATACCGAGACTCAAATCGCCGAGAAACTAGACCGCGCCACGACCGCATTTTCGACATGGCGTCGTTTAAGTCTCGACCAGCGTGCGGCGATCGTTCAAAGCGGATTGGCGAAATTGCGAGACAACAGCGAACAAATTGTCCGCGACGTTACCTTGCAGATGGGCAAACCGTTCAAGCAGGCCCAAGGTGAACTGGAGACGTTGTTTGACCGGGCGGAAACCTGTTTGGAACTGGCTGCCGATGCGCTCAGCCCCGATATTCTGCCCCCGCAGCCGGGGTTGGTGCGACGGATCGAACATGTGCCGCTGGGCGTTGTGTTCGACATTGCCGCCTGGAACTATCCGCTGATCATCCCCATCAATGTCATCGTCCCCGCCCTGCTCTGCGGCAATACAGTGCTGTTAAAGCACAGTGCGAAGACGCCGCTCTGCGGACGGCATTTGGCCGAGGCGTTTGGAAAACTGGCCGTTCCCGATTTGGTCACCGATGTGGTGCTCAACCACGCCCAGACCGAGCAGCTGATTGCCGACCGGCGTGTGCATCACGTTTCGTTTACCGGCTCCGTCGCCGGTGGCCGCAAGATTGCGCGGTACGCAGCCGAGCAGTTGATTGATACCGGATTAGAACTCGGTGGAAATGACCCCGCCTATGTCGCTGCCGATGCCGATCTGGATTTTGCCGTGGCCAACCTCGTCGATGGGGCGTGCTACAACGCCGGTCAATCCTGCTGTGGTGTGGAACGCGCGTATGTGCATGAAACACTGTACGACGAATTCCTGTGCAAAGCCGAGGCAGCGCTGCGGGACTATCGACTCGGAGATCCGCTCGACGAACAAACCACGCTCGGCCCCTTAGCGAGCCGCACAGCGCTGGGTGAATTGGAACAGCAAGTGCGTGATGCCGTCGACCGCGGCGCACGGTTACTGTGCGGAGGCAGCCGGGTGCCGGATCAAAGCGGGAACTTTTTTGCGCCCACCTTGTTAGCCGATGTTCCGCAAGATTCGGTCGTGATGCAGGAAGAAAGTTTCGGGCCCATACTGCCGGTCGCCTCGGTGGCGGATGACGCGCAGGCGTTGGCATTGATGAACGACTCACGCTTCGGTTTAACCGCTTCGGTCTGGACTCGCGATCAGGAGCGTGCCGAACGGTTCGCCGGTGAACTCAAGGCGGGCACGGTCTTTCAAAATCGCTGCGACTACCTCGACCCCGCACTCCCCTGGACCGGGGTGGGCGAAAGCGGCAAAGGTTCGACGTTATCGCAATACGGTTTCTGGCACCTGACGCGGCGCAAGAGCATCAATTTTCGGACTGAGACTTAAGAAAACATTTCCTATTCAACTGCTCCCAATGGAGAGGCCTTTCCATGTTCGCGAGAATTCGCATCGTCGGTGCCTTGCTGGTACTGATTCCACTTTGTTGCGACCGGCAATCCGCCTGGGCTGACGACGACAAACCGCTACGAGTCGGGTTTGGCAAGCAGGATATTACCCCCCAGGCACCGACGCCGATGTGGGGTTACGGCGCACGTCACGCGCTGCTCTCTCAGGGGACCTTGACCCCCCTCTATGCCAAGGCAATCGTGGTCCAGAGTGAAGAAGGCAAGGTGGCGATGGTCGGACTGGATATCGGCCGTGGCCCTACGCGGCAGATGATGGAGAAAATCCGTGCGGAGATATTAGAGAAAGCCGGCATAGAAAACGTGCTGATCAGTGGATCGCATTCGCACCACGGCCCGGTGATTGAATTGATCGACCGTGACGGCTTCGGCAAAGGGACGTATGACGATGCGGTCGCCTACGCGGAAAAATTGCCGGACCTGATCATCGAAGCCATCCTAGAAGCGGACAAAACCGCCCAGCCGGCGACGATTGGTGTGGGGACGCGGGAAGTAACGCTCAATCGCAATCGTCACACCAAACGCAAACCCAAGGCCCGCGATCCGCTGTTGTCCGTCGTTCGATTTGACGATGCCCAGTCGGGCAAGCCGCTAGTGGTGCTTGTCAATTTCTCCGCCCATCCCGTAATGACCAAGGGAGAGGTGCTCAAATTCTCAGCCGACTATCCCGGATTCATGCAGGACAAAGTCGAGGCGGAGATGGAGACCAACTGCGTGTTTATCCAAGGGGCAGCGGGCGATCTGAGCCCCAACCCCACGGACGATTTTCGTGAGCCGAAACTCTTCGGCGAAGAACTTGCCCGGAATGTGATTGAGGTGGCCGGCGAGATTGAATCCAAACCACTGAAGCGAAACACGATTGTCGGCCGCGTCGACCAGTTTCGCTTCAAATCACGGATCGATTTTTCTGATCCGTTAGTTCTCGTCGGCTACAGTGCCGCCTTTTTCCCTGAATTGATCGTCAACTTCATCGAGGAGGCTAAAGAGGGGCATCAAGCGGAGTTGAATACCGTACTGCTGGGCCGCCAGATTGCTCTGGTGGGTGGCTCGGGGGAATTCTTCTGCAATCACGCAGTCCGACTCCGCGAACGGTCCTACGTCGATCACACGCTGTTCTTTGGATACTGCAACGGCCACAATTTGTATTTCCCCACCATCGAAGCAGTCTCCGAAGGGGGCTACGGCGCCGATGCAGCCGTCTCACCAGTGGAAATCGGCGCGGGAGAACGGATGATGAATCGGGCACTGATCAACATCTACGAGATGGCTGGTCGGATGAATGCTCAAGCGAAGTGAATGCCGACTCGCTTGGCCGCCGACAGATCTAGGGGCGATTTTGACGTCAATTGATTTCCAACGTAAAATAAATCAAGGAAACCACAGGGATCGCGCAGTGCGTAAAAACTCGCTGGGAGATTTGTCATGGTCCACATCGTCGTTAACGAAGAGCAAGCGAAAATCATTCACAAGACCTCCGGGAGGGTCGAAGTTCGCGATAGCCAAGGGAACCTTCTCGGATTCATTTCAGCGAACTCTGCAACTGAAGAAATCGCTATCGCTAAGGGCCGTATGGAATCGGATGAGCCAAGGCATACGACACAAGAGGTCCTGGAGCATCTTCAGTCCTGCACAATAGACTGAAGTTAACTCGACCGTACGGCCAACCTTCGCAAATCGACTAATTGCCAGGATTTGGATACGTTCTTGATTCAAGCGAGTTAGCGCGCTGGGTTTCTCCACTCAAAATCCGAGGCGAGATGATTCCCACAAACACCATGACAATTCCCAGGGCCACCATTCCGCAGACATGAATGATTCCAAGTACATTGTAATACTCGGCGTGGAGTTTCAATTGTCCGGAGCCGGCCGGCAATTGAGCATCTAGCCAATTGTGAAAGGCCAACAACACGGTGTCTGGATACGGCCATGGCCTTGGCCAATCGGGGTTGTCCCGCGCGATTATCCAGCGATATCGAATCCAAAGTAACCCCGCGAATGCGAACCACGACGTTAATGCAGCAACGCGTATAGCTGACGAACGATGCAGTTCCGGTTTGCGGCTGCGCGCAGAATACCCCAGAAGAAAGCCTATGAGGCAAACACCAATGCAAACGGGCCAGAAGACGGTCATTATCACGTAGACGACGTGAACAACTTGAGTCAAGCCAGACCAGGCGACTTTAGATTGATGGAAATCTCCCACGAAGAACACCATAGTCCCTCCGTCCACGCATCACATCCCGCAGTCCCAAATGTTCGCTACGATCTTGCGGTACGGACTGTCCTGATAGTAGATGTAATACGTCGTTACTAATTTGCCGTCGGGACGCTGCACTGTGCGAGGATAGCCTAGGTCGCGGCCGCCGGCGTTGGTATCTAGCACAAACGGTGCGCTCCAGGTTTTTCCCTCGTCGCTGCTGAACTTGGCGCAAACTTGAAACGGGGCCTTGCGGTCGCCGTAGGTCACGCACAGCCGTCCGTCTTGCAGCCGGAGCATTGCTGGCGGGTTGCCTTCGCCGACATCTTCGACGGCGTTGTTCAGGTACGTCCAACTGGCGCCATTGTCGTTTGACTCCCAGGTGTCAATCCAACGGTGCTTGTCTTCGCCCAGCCCTTCACGGCGGCGAGTGGTCATCACCAATTTGTTCGGCGATAACCGCACGGTCGAAGGCATGATCGAAAATCCGTTGGGTTCGGGGCCGACGTAGGACAAGAACTTCCAGGTCAATCCGCCATCGGTCGTGCGGCCGCAAAAGACGCGGCCTTCTTCGTTGTTGGATTTCGAACCGGTCAGAAAGACATGACAGTCCTTGGGGCCGTTGACGATGTAGTCCGAGCGGGCCATCACGCCCGGTTGCCCGAAGTCGGGGACTTTGAACGGGCCTTTCCAAGTGTGCCCACGGTCGTAGGAATAGTACAGCCGCGAAACCCCGCCATGCACATTCTGGAACCGCATTGTCATGCAGAAATCGGGATGTGTGAAATCGATCGGTTCTGTGATGTCGGCCGGAGTCGGTTCGGTATGCTTCGGATCGGTCGTGCCGTGTCGCATGCCGCCTTGGTTGATAAGCATCCCCTTGTCGTTGGGGAACTCCATCTTCCAAGTCTCACCGCCATCCAGACTGCGCGCTAAGACATGATACTCTGGTTTTTGACGATCGATGTTGTGACGTTCTTTGCCCAAGTCTTTGTGCGAACCGGTGCTGAATCCAACGAGAATTTCGTCTCCCCAAATCCACATGCCATGATTGGCCGGCCAGCCGCCGAACTTGCCCTCCTCACCGAACACGACGATTTTTTTCTCGACCTGGGGTTCGTCGGCACGGGTGAAAACCGGATTGGCACAAAGCAGGCTCAGACTGAGCAGACAAAACAAGCCGCGACCCATGGGAATTCGCTCCGTAAATGCGTGGGGGAGGTTGAGATCGTTGGTCAATTCCAATGTACCCGCTCGCTCTGAAAAACGCACGTCCGTGCCAGCCCGTCCACCCCCAGATCAATGAGGGTGTGGGGCTGCACTGCAGACATCCCATGCACACATCGTGCGGATTACGACGGCGAAGCCATCGGTTTGGGATGGGGGAGGGAGCGTTTTTTAAACCGGCAATTCGGCTGCCATCACTTTTTCGGCCTGCTTGGCGTTGAAAGCGTGGATTTTTTTCCGCAACTCCGGCCGGCTGCAGGCCATGATGCGGATCGCCAACAATGCGGCGTTCTTGGCGCCGGCGCTGCCGATGGCCAATGTGCCGACCGGGATACCACCGGGCATTTGTACAGTCGACAGCAGCGAGTCCAGGCCGTTGAGTTTGCTTTCGATCGGTACACCCAATACCGGCAAGACCGTGTGGGCGGCGACGACACCAGCCAAGTGCGCGGCTCCCCCTGCCCCGGCGATGAGGACTTCGACACCCCGCTCTTCGGCAGTGGAAGAAAACTCGGTCACGACCGCCGGTGTGCGGTGCGCCGACATCACGCGGCATTCAAAGGGGATGTCGAATTCTTTAAACATGTCGACAGCCGGGTTCATCGTGTCCCAGTCCGACGAGCTGCCCATGATGATTCCCACGAGGGGTTTATCGCTATTGCTCATAACCGTTGCTCCTTTATTTATGTGGAACAGTCCTGTCCAGGAATGACCACTATGGGGTTCCACAGGTGGCTCGTCCGCCTGTGTGGTTGCTTAAATCTGCTGAGCGGGAAAAAACTGGCCCTACTGTTGTTTCACGTGGGGCTATTTGTCGTCGAGCAGGTTGACGGCGGCGAACTCTTGGCCTTCGAGCATCGCCAAACTGGCGCCACCACCGGTGCTGACGTGCGACACCTGTTCAGCAAAGCCAAGTTGCTGAACCGCGGCTGCGCTGTCCCCGCCGCCGATGATGCTGGTTCCGTCTCCATCGGCAATCGCCTGAGCGACCGCTTTGGTGCCGGCATCGAAGGGGGGCATTTCGAAGACGCCCATCGGACCGTTCCAGACGATCGTTTTGGCGGCTTTGACCGTTTCGGCGTAAATCGCGGCCGTCTTCGGTCCGATGTCGAGGCCTTCGTAACCGTCGGGGATTTTACCAGCATCGACCACAACCTTGTTGCAGTCACTGCTGAACGCGTCGCCGCAATGCGTGTCGACCGGCAGCATCAATTTGTCGCCGCCGCGCTCGATCAATTGTTTGGCCAGATCGACTTTATCCTTTTCGACCAGACTGCCGCCAACTTGGCCCCCTTGGGCGAGTGAGAACGTATACGCCATCGCTCCGCCGATGAGGACTTTGTCACAGATGCCGAGCAGGTTTTCGATGACGGTGATTTTGTCAGAAACCTTAGCTCCGCCTAAAATCGCTACAAACGGACGTTCCGGTTTGGCGATGGCGTCGCTGAGGTATTGAATCTCTTTAGCGACCAGAAAACCAGAAACCTTGGGCTTGTCTCCCATGGCTTGCGGGACGGCGACCATCGAGGCATCGGTGCGATGGCAAGTGCCGAACGCGTCGTTGCAATAAATGTCGGCCCCGTCGGCCAAGGCGGCGGCGAAATCGGCATCACCGGACTTTTCACCAGCATTGAACCGCAGATTTTCCAGCACCAGAACTCCACCATCGGCCAGCGCAGCCCGTTTGGCCCCTGCATCGTCGCCGATCGTGTCGGTGGCAAAGGCGACTTCTTGTCCGAGCAGTTCGGCCAGTTTGGCAGCGGCTGGCTTGAGGCTGTATTTGGCGTCGCCGCCGTCACCTTTGGGCCGCCCCGAATGGCTCATCAGGATTACGCGCCCGCCACGCTCAATCACCGATTTGATCGAGGGGAGTGCCATATTGATGCGGCGGTCATCAGTCACATTTTGATTATCATCGAGCGGAACGTTGAAATCGACCCGCATCAAAACAGTTTTTCCGGAGGGATCGATGTCAGCGATTGTCTTTTTTGCCATAGTCTCTGTTGCCCTTCTGTCAACTAGGTCGCCGGCCCGTGCGATGCAGAAGAATGGCCGACGTGTGGAGTGGACAATCCTAGACACCCTCACTGGGATTGCAAGTGATCGGTGACCTCTGTTGAGGAATGCGTTGTATAGCGGACCTAACGAACGATTGGAATGTACGAGCGGCGCTCCAGCCGGCCGAATTTGCAAAAGGCTGTGAAGGTATAGCGGTCATGCGCGTTGTTGAATCGTCCCAGAACGACGCTACGGGTAATTCCCGGTTTGGACTTGCGGGACAGCTTGTGGAAGATCGATAGGAGTATATAGCCCCAGCTGATACTCCCCTGCCCGCCAACTGCGCGGCACGGCCCCTGAAATACAAATATACGTGTTATGACTGTGTCGTCGTCTCGGGGATCTTTACGCCCCAGACACGATCTGTTTACTGAGAGAACGACTGACCGTCCGTCCAGCTTCCTGCGGCTCGAACTTGGCTGCGGTTACGCCGGTAAACAGCTCGTACACGGTAACGATACAGCGATTAACAACAACTGAGAGGACGTGGCTTTGTCGACCCTTTCCGAGTTTTATCAAAAACACAGCGGCAAGTTGCTCCTCCTCACGCTGTTGTCATTTCCATTGCTGTTTGTCAAAGCACAAACATTGCCGGCCAACAACGACATCGAGACCTGGCTGCCTCGCGATTCCGAAGTCCGCTCCAACTATGAGGAATTCAAACGCGACTTTGGTGTGGAAGAACTCATCGTCGTCGGTATTGAAAACACATCGAAAGATGACGTGCTGGTCGAAGCGGTTTGCGAACGGCTGGAACGTCTCGACAGTGTGCGGAAATGTTGGTCTCCCGGACGGATGCAAGCCATTATGACCAGCTTCGGCGTTGACGACGTCGAAGCGGAATCGCGGCTGAAGGGATTGACCCTTTCCCAAGACGGCCGTTTGGTGGGATTGATTTGCTTGTTGTCCCCCGAAGGATACGGCGATCGTGCAAAGACGGTCGATGCCGTGACCGGTGTGTTGGAGTATTGCCAACTCCGCGGCGATCAGGTCCGTCTGGCCGGCGCGCCGGTCATCGTGACTGAATTGGACCGCTTGGGGAGTGAAGAAGAAAACCAGAAATTCTTTTTCATCACCTTGTTGGTCTGTTGGGGTTTATTGGCTTACACCACGCGGCAATGGCAATTGTCACTCGCGCTGCTTGGACTGACCATTTGGGCCATTCAATTGACGTTAGCGGGGATCCACGTTGCCGGTGGGGAAATGAACTTCATCCTCAGCGCGTTGTCGGTGATGGTGATGATTTTTACGTTGGCGGTTTCGATTCACTTCATGCATTACTACACCGCCGCTTTAGAGGACGACGACCCATTGGGGCAGGCATTAAAAACTGCCTGGAAGCCCTGCTGCTTGGCGACGTTGACCACGACAATCGGTCTGGTTTCGTTGGCGGTCAGCGACATCCTCCCCGTCAATCAATTCGGTTATGCTGCTGCATGGGGCTCGGTGGTGGCATTGATTACCGGGTTGGGTTTAACGCCCGCTTTGATGACGATCTGGCCACCGCAGGCTCAATCTGAAGAGCAAGGCGCAGCGATCATTTCTCGACTGGGAGATTGGATCTCGACACACAGCAAAGTCGTCTCAGCAGCTACGGTGACCATGATCATGGCGACCTGTGTGGGATTGATGTCGATCGAAACGAAGATCGATCCGCTCGACTTTCTTCCCAAAAACAGCAAAGTCCTGACCGACGCACAGCGTGTGGAAGCTCAGCTCACAAACATCGACTCGATCGAAGCGGTCGTTGAATTTCGTAATAACGACCTGCCATTTACCCAGCGGTTGGAAAAGGTACGTGAAATCGAAGCGGTGATCGCCGGTCATCCCGCCGTACGGCACACGATTTCCTCGGCGTCGTTCTTCCCCTCCGAGATGCCGCAAAACCCGTTTACGCTGGGACGGCTTTTGAAACGCGCCGAATCGCAGCGGGAGCACAACGAATATATCGCCGATGGCGAACGGCTGTGGCGGATCTCCGCGCGAATTAGCACCAGTGAAGGATTGTCGCAGCACGAAATCTTCGAGCAACTGCAAGCACGGGCCGAAGGGTTGCCTGTCCGCTTTACCGGCATCGCCCCCATGCTGAACCATGCTCAGCAGGAGATCTTTCGAGGGTTTCACGAGAGCTTTTTGATGGCGTTTTTGATCATCACCGGCGTAATGGTCGTTTCGTTGCGGTCTTGGAAAACGGCCATGGTGGCGATGATTCCTAATCTGACGCCGATTTGTATTGTGTATGGAATTCTGGGTTGGGTCGGAATGCCGGTCGACATCGGTATGATGATGTCCGGTAGCATCGCTTTGGGAATTGCAGTGGACGGCACCTTCCATTTTCTCGTGCACTATCAAACGCAGTTCAACCGAGGAGTCTCCTCCTCTCAGGCGTCGTGTGAGGCACTACGGCAAACCGGGGTCCCGATCTTTAAGGCGGCCCTGATCTCCAGCATCGGCATGCTGGCGTTGACTCTGAGTAGCTTTGCACCGACAGCCCGGTTTGGCCTGTTGATGTGCTCGCTGTTGATTGCGGCCTTGGTTGGCGATTTGGTATTATTGCCAGCACTGTTGTGCCTCCGCCCGAGTCGTCTCCGTCAACAAGAGTCGGAGAAAGCGGAATTAGCGGGTCCACACAGGCTGCCAACAACGCCTGAACCGGCTGTATTGGCCGATAGGGTCGCATGACCGCCGAGAGTTTCGCTCTGAATCAACACTCTGCACGTCGATACTTTTCGTTGAGAGCTTGCCTTTCGCAAATTTAAGATACGTCTTGAAATCGTTCCCGCAACCGAGACAATTGTCTTTCTCGCAAACGAGAGGACGCCAGGTGTTGGACCTCTTTCTCTGTTGAGAGGTTTCAAATCTCGCGGATGCGTATCCTGACCCTTAGTTTTTCGCGGTAATCTACAACCACAACCTGGTTTCGTCATACTGCACAAATTCGACAGCACGCGCGACTCGTCCCTTTGGAACGCTTGATCTCTTCTCACTGATTTCGGAAGCCCTTGTATGTCCTACCAGTTACTGACCGGTGCCACTGGCCTATTGGGCCGTTATTTGATTCGTGACTTGATGCAAGCCGATGTCCCGTTGGCGGTGCTCGTCCGCCCAACGCGGAAGGCTTCGGTGCGTCAACGTGTTGAGCAAATGATGGCTTTCTGGGAAGAGCGTCTGGGGCATGCCATGCCCCGGCCGGTGGTCTTGGAGGGGGACATCAGCCAGGAAAACCTGGGGCTGGATGACCGCTCGGTTAAGTGGGTCGAAGAGCACTGCACCGGCATGATTCACAATGCCGCCAGTTTGACCTTCCACAGTACAGGACCCGAAAGCGAACCTTGGCGTTCAAACATCCAAGGGGTGCGGCACGTTTTGGATCTGTGTGAAAAGACAGGCATCCGCCAGTTCTTGCACATGTCGACCGCTTATGTGTGCGGGCTCCGTGAAGGCCGCGTGCTTGAAACGGAATTGGATGTGGGGCAGGAACGGGGCAACGATTATGAAATGAGCAAAATCGACGCCGAAAAAATGGTGCATGCGGCGTCATTCATTGATGACCTCACTATCTGTCGCCCAGCGATTATTGTCGGCGATTCCCAAACCGGCTACACAAGCACCTACCACGGGTTTTACGCCGCTTTGCAATTGGCCTACACCCTGGTCCGCTCGATGGAGCCGGACGACACCGGTCGCGTGCGTTCCATTGCGCGGTTCGAACTTTCCGGCAACGAATCCAAGAATCTAGTCCCTGTGGATTGGGTCAGTGCGGCAACGACCCATATCGTCACGCACCCGGAACTGCACGGTCAAACCTACCATCTCACGCCGCGGCATCCGGCGACGATTCGTCTGGTGAGCGATATTTTAGAAGACGCGACGCGGTTTTATAGTGCGAAGTTCGTGGGCGAAGATGCGGAAATCGACGATTGGGGCGAGGCCGAGCAAATCTTCAACGACAACATTCACGTCTACAACTCGTATTGGCGGGATGACCCGACGTTTGATTGCACAAACACCTTAACCGCCATGCCGCACCTGCCCTGCCCCGACGTGGACCGCGAAATGTTGTTGCGGATGTCTAAGGTGGCGATCGACAGTAACTTCGGCGGTGGTCGTGACAAACGGGTTGACCTCGATTTCGACCCGCATCAACACCTCAAACCGTTGGTGGATGCCGGCGAAAAACAAACAAACGGCCAAGCCGACGCGCATCTCCTGGGACTGGAAGTTACCGGAGGTGGCGGGGGCGCTTGGCACCTGATGCTGCAAGATGGCAAGCTGGTGGGGGCTGATGTCGGCCGCGACCAAAAATGCACCGCCGTCTACCGACTGGATTCCGACACCTTCGCCACTTTGGCAACCGGCCAAGAATCAGCCAGCTCCGCCCTGGATAAAGGGCAATTGGTGATCGACGGCAACGGGCTGTCCCGCTCGGAACTGGTGGACATTTTCGACGAAATTGTCCGTGGCTCGGGTGTGGGGAAATAACCCCTCCCTTGGACATTGTCACTACCCTCTTACTGCTGCAGCGCTCAGTTGAGTATAGCGTCGCTCCGATTCAGGGTGCCACTGACGACACGTCCGTCGTTGGCACGTGAACCGACGTCCCTGAGTAGGGGGAAGCTCAGCTTTACACGGCACTGGCGGGCAAGCCGCCAGTGGCACCCGTACTGAAGTCTAAGAGGCACCCGAACTGAAGTTTTATTAGCCGCTGGCGGATTCTTGTTACATCGCTTGCGTTGGAGCGTCGGGGGATTCGTCGGTCAGGGTGGGCATCAATTGGTCCAGGATCCCGTTAACGAATTGCGACGACTGTGCATTGCCGAATTTCTTAGCCAGCTCTAAGGATTCGTCGATCACCACCCGATTGGGCGTATCGGTATAGAGCAACTCGTAGGCGCCGAGACGCAACACGTTGCGATCGGTCGGCGCCATTCGCCGCAGCGACCAGTTGGCGGCCACTTCTTCGATGCGCGTATCGATGACGTTGCGCCATTCCAGCGCACCGGTGAATAGTTTCCAGCAAAAATCGCGCAAGGCTTGGTCTTCAAGCCGTTCCTCGATGAATTCACCGGCAGACTCTAAATTGCCGGCGGGATTGAGATCCTGTCGGTAGAGCAGTTGGAGGGCCGTTTCTCGTGCCCGGCTGCGACGCGCCATGAAAAGCCTTAGCCTCAAGCTGGAAGGAATTGCCGCTTGCGGCAATTAGGGGGGAGGGACTGGAAGAATGCAAGTCTGTTTTTCAATGTTGCCGAATCATCTCCGGCTAACCTCTTAGCTTAGCCATCAAATTGGCCATTTCAATAGCAGCCAGCGCGGCGTCGCGGCCTTTGTTGCCCGCCTTGCCACCAGCGCGGTCCTGAGCCTGTTCCATGTTCTGGCAAGTCAACACGCCAAACGTCACCGGGACCCCGGTTTCGCGGCCCGCTTGCATGATGCCTGCGGCCACTTGTTGGTTAATATATTGATCATGAGTTGTTTCCCCTTGGATCACCGCTCCGAGGCAACAAACGCCGGCGTAGTTTCCACTGCGGGCGAGATTGTCAGCGACAATAGGGATTTCAAAGGATCCCGGGACCCAGACGACGGTGATTTGGTCGTCGGCGACGCCATGCCGGTGCAGTGTGTCGATGGCCCCGTCCAACATCAGGCGGGTCACCAGTTCATTCCAGCGGGCAACGACAATGGCAAACCGGCCAGCGGCGGACAGCAAATCACCTTGGATTTCTTCAGGCATGGGGTGGTCTTTATGAAACAATCATTCTTCGGAGAGAGAGCCGCCGCCATTTCGCAGTTCAGCGATCACGGTCAACTCAATGAATTCAAAGCGGTCAGGCTCAGGTTCTAGCTGAGGTTCATGCTCAGCAGGAATTCCTGGTTGGTCTTGGTGCGTTGCATGCGGTTGACCAACAGTTCCATGGCGTCGACCGGATTCATGTCGTTGAGGACGCGTCGCAAAATCCAAATGCGTCGCAGTTCGTCTTCGTCGATCAACAATTCTTCGCGGCGGGTGCCGGAGCGGTTGACGTCGATCGCCGGCCAAATCCGTTTTTCGACCATACGGCGATCTAAGTGCAACTCGGTGTTACCGGTTCCCTTAAATTCTTCGAAGATGACTTCGTCCATGCGGCTGCCGGTGTCGACCAGAGCGGTCGCCACGATCGTCAGGCTGCCCCCTTCTTCGACATTCCGAGCGGCCCCGAAGAAACGTTTGGGATGCTGCAGGGCATTGGCATCGACACCACCGGAGAGGATTTTTCCGGAGTGGGGAACTTCGGTGTTCCAAGCACGGGCCAACCGTGTGATGGAATCCAGAAAGATCACCACGTTCTGGCCATATTCAACCATCCGCTTGGCCTTTTCGATGACCATTTCAGAGACCTGAATGTGCCGACTGGGCGGCTCATCGAATGTACTGCTGATGACCTCGCAATTGTGTCCTTTGACGTGTCGTTCCATCTCCGTGACTTCTTCGGGCCGCTCGTCAATCAGCAGCATAATCACGTAGGCATCCGGATGTGCGGCAAGCACGGCTTGGGCCAATTGTTGCAGTAAGATCGTTTTACCCGCCCGCGGTGGCGAAACGATCAGTCCGCGTTGTCCCATACCAATCGGAGCGATCATGTCGACAACACGCGTGCTGAGCACGCTGGCTTCGGCGGCCAGTCGCAAGCGTGTCTCGGGGTGTAGCGGCGTTAGGTCGTCGAAGAAGACCTTCTCAGTGAGCAAGTTGGGGTCTTGGCCGTTGATGGCTTCGACGCGTAACAGCGCGAAGTAACGCTCGTTTTCCTTCGGAGGACGAATCTGGCCGGCGACGATGGCACCGTTGCGCAGTCCGAACCGCCGAATCTGACTGGGGGAGACGTAAATATCGTCTGGGCAAGGCAGGTAATGGTAATCCGGACTGCGAAGAAAGCCAAAACCATCGGGAAGCACTTCCAGGGTTCCCTCGCCGAACATTAAGCCGTTGAGTTTGGTGCGTTCTTTGAGGATCTTGAAAATCAGATCCTGCTTTTTGAGTCCGGAATATTCGGTGACCTGCTCCAGCCGGGCTTGGGTGAGCAATTCCTTCATCGTCATCCGCTGTAATTCAGCGATGTGGATGTCACCCCGTTTGATCTCTTCGTAGCGTTCATCGGCTGAGTTGGCGCGAATGCGGTCGGCGCGGCTGACGTTCTCGTCAGAGCGATTGTCGCTTCCGACTGTCGAGGATTGCGAACCGCTCGAATCGCGCCGCATGGCGGCACTCAAAGGCCCTGCTCCCTCAACAGTGGAGGTGGAGCCGGAGCCGGTTTGCTCGCTTTTGGGGCTGCGAGGCTTAGTGGACTTGGCCATTGTTCAAGACTTTCTGGTTGGTGGTCGAATGACCGAATGGATGGAATCCATTGAGGGTGGGCGAAATAAGCGACTTGGATTGTTGCCGCCGGTTTGTGGCAGCAACACCATGGAATAAACGGTTTGGTGGATTTGTAGGTTGGAATTCCGCGCTAGGCAGGTGAAACGTGCTGGTTTCACGTAAGGCATGATTTTTGGTCGCGAGCTTCCGTGCCGGATGTGGTGGACATTCTGAAAGGAGAGATACTCCGATTTTGGCTCGCATCATTTCCGCCAAGTCTCTGGAACACCCGTGTTTCATATTAGCTCTTCGCTGAACTCCCGACAATCTTCGCGACGATTTGCCGCAGTTGTTGGGCAGCGACTTCAACGGTCATTGAATTGTCGACGATGTGGTTTGATAATTGTTTTTTAGTCTCTAATGGAAGTTGATTGGCCTCTCGGGCCGCGAATTCCTCCGCAGTCCAATTCCGATTCTGTATTACGCGGTTGCGGCGGATATCCTCCGGGACGTCGATGAACACGACAGTGTCGCAAAATTCCTTCCAACCGGTTTCTAACAGCACCGCCGCATCGAGGATGACCGCCATGATTCCCGGCTGGGCCTGGGCTGCGGCGATTTGTTCTCGCAATATCTCACCGATCCGCGGATGCACGATCGATTCGAGGTCTGTTTTCGCGGTTTTGGACTCCGGATCTGTTCCAAACACGAGCCGCCCCAATGCGGGACGATTGATGTCTCCTTGTTCGTGAAAAATTTCGTCGCCGAAACGCGCCCTGAGGGCCTGTTTCGTTGTTTGTTCGGTGAGGACTTGATGGCCGGCCTTGTCGGCGTCGACAACAGCAACTGGCATTGTTTCGTGCAATTGACGGGCGACCGAACTCTTACCGGATCCGATTCCACCGACAATGCCGATGATGGGAACTGTCCCACGGTTGGTCCTGGAAGGGTTTGACAAGTGATCGAACTAAACTAGGGAGTTTGAATGGTGATCGTCGAAAAGCGGAGATCTGTTTGCTGTTACAGATCTGTCTGCCGTTGTTAGTTGGCGTTCGCCCGTAAAACATCCTTGGGGCAGTGGCTGAATGGAAGGCGAAATGTCGTGCGCTGATCCGCCGTATGTTGGAGGGGCTTCAAAAATATCGACTGAGGTTTTCGGCTCGGTTTTAGTGGCCCTTGAGGCTATCAATCTAGTTTCTCGACATCCAACCATGTGTTTCCAACACTGAGGTCGACTTTCAAGGGGACATCCAGATTGAGGGCCGATTCCATTTCTTCTCGAACAAGTTCGCTCAAACTCCCTAAGTCTGTTTCGGGAACTTCGAAAACCAGTTCATCGTGGATTTGCAGGAGCATCACACCGCTGTGCTGTTCCTGTTGGATACGTTGGTGGGTTTGAATCATGGCCTGTTTGATGAGATCCGCCGCGGATCCCTGAATCACCGTGTTGATTGCGGTTCGCTCAGGAAGATTTCGTTGGCGGCCCAGGCCGGAGCGGATACCGCGTATTTCACGACGGCGTCCACGTATAGTCGTAGCATATCCGTTTTGAGAACAACGTTCCAGTAATTTCCGCAGAAATTTGTCGACTCCTTCGTAACGGCTAAAATAGCCCTCGATAAAATCGGAAGCTTCTGCCTGGCTGATGCCTAGGTTAACAGCCAGTCCGTAGGGACTCTGGCCGTAAATCACGCCAAAGTTGACCGCTTTGGCAATCCGCCGCATGTCCGAATCGACCGCTTCGGGGGCGACGTGGAACACTTCAGCTGCGACAGCCGTGTGAATGTCGTCGCCGCGCTCAAATGCCGCCAATAATGCCGGGTCCTGGCTGAAATGTGCCAACATCCGCAATTCCACCTGAGAATAGTCCGCACACAACAACTTCCAACCCGGTTCGCCCGGAATGAACGCCTGACGAATCCGTCGGCCCGCATCGGTGCGAATCGGTATATTCTGCAAATTCGGATCGCTGGAACTAAGCCGCCCCGTGGCCGCTACCACCTGGTTAAACGACGCGTGAATGCGGCCGGTGTCGGGATTGACCATTTCGGGCAGTGCATCGACGTAGGTGCTTTTCAGCTTGCTGAGTTGGCGAAACTCCGTCAGTTTGGCGGGCAAGGAATGCTGTAGCGCCAGCTTTTCCAACACCTCCTGATCGGTACTCGCCCCGGTTTTCGTTTTTTTGATAACCGGCAGTCCGAGTTCTTCGAACAGCACGACCGCCAACTGTTTGGTCGAGGCGATGTTGAATTCGTGCCCCGCTTCTTCGTAGATCTCTGCTTCGATCGTCTGCAAGCGTTCAGTGAATTCGACACTCAGGGACTTCAGGAGTTCGACGTCGATGCGGATCCCGCGAAACTCCATGTCGGTCAAAATACTGATCAGCGGCCGCTCCAGGTCCCAATACAGATCCCATAGCTCCTCTCTCTTCAATTCCGCTGTAATACGCTGCGTGAGTTGCCAGGCGATTTGCGCATCCTCTGCCGCGTATTCACCGACCTTGTCGACATCGACTTCGGAGATTTTGATTTGCGATTTGCCTTTGCCGATCAACTCGCTGATGGGGATCATCTCGTGTTGCAGATACCGCCGAGCAAGTTCATCCAAGCCGTGACTCCGCGCCCCCGCATCGAGCAGGTAACTCCCGACCATCGAATCGACACCCACGCCTCGCAACTCAATCCCCGCCCGCCGCAACACCAGCATGTCGTATTTGATGTTTTGATTGCAGACTTCGATTTCGGGATTTTCCAAAATCGGACGCAGGGCATCGCGAACCTCATCCGCATCCAAAGTTGCCTGTCCGTCAGGAGCTTGCACGGGCAGATAGAAACCCTCCGCACCGTCCCAACTGAATGCCCAGCCGACGATGTCCGCGCGGACGGCATCGAGTCCGGTCGTTTCTAGATCGACGCAGAACTGTGTTTGTTGCTCAAGCTGTGCGAGGAATTCGCTGAACTTGTCGGCATCGTCGATCAATTTCCAAGAACGCTCGACCGCTGGCGGGGGGGCTGGTGCTGCGGCTTCTGGGGCGAGCGTTTTGATCTCATCGATGAAGCGGCGAAATCCGCATTGTTGGAAGAATTCTTGTAGCACCGGCAGTTGCAACTGCCCTGCCCTGGCGGCATCCCAATCGACCTCGAGCGGCAAATCTCGCCGCAAAGTCACGAGCGTTTTACTAACGCGGGCCTGATCGGCAAATGTCTTGAGGTTTTCCCGCAGTTTTGCCCCCGGCGCTTCGTCGGCGTGGGCGAGGATATCTTCCAGTGTCCCGAATTTTTCGATCAGAGCACTCGCCTTTTTCGGGCCTACCAGCGGGACGCCCGGTACGTTGTCGATGGAGTCCCCTACTAAAGCTTGGAAATCAACCACCTGCTCCGGCCTGACGCCCCAATCCTTCATCAGGTCCGCTTCGTCGAGATATTGATTCTTGCGGAAGTTGTACAGCCTCACCTTGGGGCTGAGCAGTTGCCGGATATCCTTGTCGCTGGTAATCACCGTGACTTCGACATCCTGGTCGGCGACCATCTCGACCAGCGTGGCAATCACGTCGTCCGCCTCCCAGCCGGGAATCCCCAACGCCGGCACGCCGAACCCGGCCAACAACTCTTCGATCATCGCGATTTGCGGCACCAATTCTTCGGGCATCGCCGAGCGGTTGGTTTTGTACTCGGTATAAATCTCGTTGCGTTTGTTCTCCCCCCGTACATCCATCGCAGCAATCAGCCAATCGGGCTTGCGGTCACGAAGAATCGTGATCAAATCCCGCGTCACGCCATAGACCGCATTGGTCGGCTGCCCCTGTGGACTGGTCATCTCCGGCAAGGCGTGAAAGACTTGAAAGATTAACGAAAAGGTATCGATGATATAAAAAGATCGCGGCTGAGACGTCATAGATGGCTCACGAGGCAGGGACGGCTGGTGGATAACGAGGGCGAAAAACAAAGCCCCTCAGCCGGTATTAAACCAGTTGCCCAGCGGCATGTACACGCAACGGGAATTCATGGCGCCGTCGCAGCAGGTGAGTGTGTGTGGTCAAGCCGACGCTCCTGCACGTCAATGGTGTCGTTATGTACTCCCAAAAGATTCCTAAAAGCTCTGCCAGAGGAATTTTCCTTCATCACCATCTGCGGAAATAAATCCGTAGCCAATTCCCGAATCGCCAAAGTGCAAATCAAATGGGACATTGTCCGAATAGAGTTGAAAGAGTAATTGCCAATCGTCGCCGGGGAATTCGTCGCTCTGAATGAAAATAGGAGTTCCGCCAATTTTGCTTTCTTCGAGTTTTCCGAACTTCGTTTCTTTTTCAGCTTGTGACAGATCACTTTGCTCATGTGCGGGGAGAAAATCTGCATCATATCCCTCGACGCACGTGACTCGATACTCCCGTGGGCTCGTCGATGACGGCCCTCTTAGGTTCAATGTTGGCCCCTCACTCAGCGGCTCGGTCTCCACCCAAACCTCTCCACCGGGCTGAATGACAATCGCATTCTCCCCGCCGTCAGGATCCCAGGTTGGCGTGTTGCTGCCATGTTCTTCACTGTCCGTCATGAAGAGATAGGCCATTTTCCCTTGGGCATCAGGAAAGAGTTCCGGTTCGATCGCGATTTGACCAATAAACATCATTGGTTCATCCTGTGACTCGCTGAGCGGCCACTCGGGTTCGTCAATCCAAACTGGCTGCCCACCGAATTTTGTAACGGCCTCTGTGATTGGTTGCTCGACTGCGTGAAACTGAATAATTTTCTTTGCTGGCATCGTCTGCCCTAAAGTTGTGCTGTGATCATTCAGGAGTGGTGGGGGAAACTGTGAGTCTCAAGCTATTTTTGGGGCCGCGCAATCCAAGTTGTCTCCGCTAAGGGCGAAAACACCAGCCCGCGAATGTTATTTTCATCGAGAAGGTTTTTGACACGCGCGGTTGCGAATTTATAAGTATTGTTTCCTTCAGGGCAGAAAAAATCAGAGCCGTCCCATGTGGATTCATCGAAAAAGAGCCCAATGCGTCGGATAAACTTTTTCCCCTCCTTCTGTCCTGGCACAACTTCTCCGCCCTGCTCATTGATTGGACCACAGCGGCCTGTAATGCTGAGTCCGGCGTATCCCGGGTAGACTTCGCCGGACTTGTTGTGCAATTCGATAGGATAGGTTGACCATCCTGTGATGCCGTGCTGTTTAAACAATTGCAGCACCTTGGGGCTTATATAGTACCAAGCGGTATGGCGTCCCCAGGCGATGTCTAGCGGTTCGGCTTTGCCCATCGCCCAGTGGGCCGGCAGGGTTGTCTTCGGAACCCACTCTCCGCGTAACAGTGCTTCACCAGTGGTTTCATCGCCGATCAGATCCGCGTGGAAACTTCTATTAGAGTGATTTTGCGAAAAGCGGAAAACATTGTCGAATCCCTGAAACATGTTAGGAGCTCCAGCTTGGACGTGCGGCAATCCTCAATCCTGCACGCTGGTCGCATAGACCAACGACCGCAAACGCCTCGGAATACGAATGCACAAACACCCGGCATCAAATCTGTGTTTGATCCGTGTTCAATCCGTGGCTAAGAAACCCGCCACTACACAGCCGCCCTGCCCTAGTTCGCTTGGATGACCGCTGCGCTGGCTTGGCCTTGGCGAGTGACGTCGATGTTTAGGAACGTGCGGTTTTCCGTTTTCAGCGGTTCGCCGGAGATGACGTTGATTGGGCATTCGGGGTCGGGGGTGTCGTAGTTCAGCGTGGGGGGGACGACACCGGATTGCAGGCCCATGAGTGAACCGGCGATTTCCAGCATGCCGCAGCTGGCGCCGGAGTTTCCGAAGTAGCTCTTCAGCGATGTGACCGGGACCGGGTTTTTGCAGCCACCGAAGACTTCGTTGATTGCGGCCGCTTCGTCGCGGTCGGTTTCGATCACGCCCAGGCCGTGTGCATTGATGTGGCCGATGTCGTCGGGAGTTAGGCCGGCGCTCTTGAGTGCCTTTTGCATGGCGATCACCAACGATTTTTTCGTGTCGCCAATCAAGTTGGGGCTTGTTACGCAGGCGGTGCCGGTTCCCAGGATGCGGCCGAGGATGTTCGCGCCGCGTGCGTTGGCATGCTCTTCGGATTCGAGGATCAGCGAGCAGGCTCCTTCGGCAATGACCTGGCCGCTGCGGTTTTTCTCAAACGGGCGGCAGGCTTCGGCCGGGTTGTCGGCTTTGGCGACCGTATCCCACATCACCGCGTGAACGGTCTTTACGGGATGCAGTCGCGTTCCTGTCGCAGCAGCGACCATCGCATCGGCGGCGCCGCGTTCGATGATCCGCACTGCTTCTCCCAGCACAATATTGCCGGAAGCTTCGTCCATAGTTTGTGAGTTGCTGGGGCCGCGGAGATCGTAGAAAATTCCGATGTGGCAGGCCGGCATGTTGGGCAAGTATTGCAATAGCCACAGCGGTTCCATTTTGCTGAGGCCGGTCGTGCCCCATTCTTCGAAGTGGAAATTGTTCTCATCGAGATCCCAGCAACTGAGGCAGGCATCCTTCAGGACGGTGGGCGGGCTGAACATCAAGTTGGCGCCGAATTCCACACCGAAGCGTTCCGAGGCGATTTCGCCATTGCTAACGCCGGCATTTTCGATCGCTTGGTGTGACGCGACGACACCGAGTTGGATTTCGCGGCACATGACTTTGAGGCTTCGGCGCCCCTTTTTGGGGAGGAAGTTCCGCACCGTCTCGTTGTTAAAGTCGGAGACTTCGCCGCCGATGTGCGACGGTAGGATTCCCTCTTCAAAGAGTTGGAACTCGCTAATGCCGCTTTTGCCGTTTAATAGGCTGTCGGTGAACGCTTCCAGACCGATCCCGATAGGGCTGACGACGCCGGCGCCGGTGATGACGACGTTGGTTCGGGATTCGTGACCGTCACTCATGGGTGTGTTCTCGCTCGCAAGCGTAAATGCTTTTCTTACAGGGAGTTAAGCAGAATTGCACTGCCCGGGTGATGGTTGCGCAGCGGTCGTGAGCGAGTGAAATGCAATGAACAGCACTTCAATCCAGCATTTCGATTTCGATATCCCGACCCAGGTTCCCACCGATATTTTGTCCAAAGTATATCGGAATTAGGGGTTTGGAAGCAACCGGCGTCTGCGCGAATTGGTCGCACCGAATTTTGAAACGCGATACCGGTGCAACTCGGTGCCCCCACAGGAATTGAGATACGTGTGGTGGGAGTTCTTCAGGATGGTCTTTTGAGGCTTAAAGCCTGTTCGGCCACCCCCCCTTTACCAGAATGGGGGGAATCAGCTTGGACATTTAGGAAACCTTCCCTGTGGCATGAACGTTTCAAAGTCTTGCATCCGGCACAATTTTTTTATGCGGCGAGGCTTATTGTGGTTCAAATGCACGGCAGGCATTGGAAATTTCGATACTGAATGTACCTGCAGATTGTATGACGTTGGAAATCATTGGGTCACACTGCTCAACAAACAGCGCCGTCCGCGACGGCAAGCCGTCGGTTTGGGGTGTTGTGGTTTTTCGCCTGGGAATTCAGTGTTTTCTCCCTAGTTAGTCGGTGGCTATATTGTGTGGCTGAATGGTGAACATCGCTTTTGGTTGCGGTTCCGCCTCGCTGTATTCTACGGTGGTGCGGGTTGCTTGACATGTAGCCATGATGGGGCCTAAGATACTGGCCTGATATGGATTAGGGCTTGGTCTGGGGCAAGATCTTAGTTTGCGAGGCCAAGTTTTCGTGCGAGTTCCGCAAAATGCGCGCTTGCAGACAGCTAATTCTACTGAATGTCTTTCGATGTTGCATTGGGACCGTTGCGGTCTTGGTGTCGTTCCCCAAGGTGAGCCGGCGAAGCGTTTGGGTTTCGTTTGCAACCCGCTTAACCACAATGTTTTACGGCAGTTGATTCATGGCAGTTCCTAAGAGAAAACAGTCACATTCGCGTTCGGCAAAACGCCGCAGTCACAATGCGATTAAACCGGCTCAGATCAACTACTGCGCTCAGTGCGGTACGGCGACGAAGAGCCACGCCGTCTGTCCGAATTGCGGGTATTATCATGGTCGGACTTTGGTCGACGATGAATAACGTCCCTAGGTAAAGTCGTTGATCGTATCACAGTAGTGGGGTTCATCCTGGTGCGGAACGGCACGCTCTTTCGCGTGTGGGAATAGTGCTTGGGGGGCTTGATTGCTAACAGCTTTGCGTTGATGGGGCTCCTGAAGAGTGGCCAGAGATCGTGGAGTTGTGATCGGAGGCGACGAGGTGTTGGTCGCTCGATCCGGCAAAAAAGATTGTTGTCGCGAAACGACAATTGGCCGTCTGTTGAAACATTGGAACGGCGCGTTGCCGGCCAGATTTCAGCATGCTTAAAGCTGCGTGGTGCTTGTTTGGCCCTTCAATGTAACGAACAGCCCCAACGGCGCCTCACACGGTTTGGAAACCAGTTAGTCGATCAGTTCTTAGAACGTCCAGGCGTCATGATTTGGCGCGTGGGCTTGGCAGTGTCAGCCCGATAAGGCAGCAGCATGCGTACGGCATTGGACGCGATGGGCGGCGATCACGCCCCACAGCCGAATATTGATGGTGCAATCGCAGCTCTTCAAGGTGACCCGAATCTGGAGGTCGTCTTGGTGGGTGAAGAGGGATTGCTGGAAGATCTCGTCGGAAAGTCGGGGTATTCCGGAGAGCGGTTGGAAATCCGACACGCGGACGGTGTCGTCGAGATGTGCGAAAAGCCGACCGACGCGCTCCGCAGCAAACCCAATTGTTCGATTGCCGTCTGTTGGCAAATGATGGCCAGTCGCGATGTCGACGCTGTGGTCAGTGCCGGCCATACCGGCGCGGTCGTGGCAGCAGGCCTGAGGACGCGTTTGTTTCTCAAAGGGGTGAAGCGCCCCGGCATCGCGGTCGCGGTGCCGACGATTGCCGGCCAATCGGTGCTGATGGATGTGGGGGCCAATCCGGCGGCGCGGCCTGAACACCTTTACCAATACGGGATTATGGGCGAGATTTACGCCCGCGAAGTGTTGGAGGTCCAAGACGTCCGTGTCGGGTTGATGAACATCGGCAGCGAGGACGGAAAAGGGACCGAGCTTGTGCAGGAAGCGCACGCGTTGTTGTCCACTCGACCATTGAAAGATCGATATATCGGCAATGTCGAGGGCCGCGGTGTTTACCAAGGTGAAGCGGACGTGATTATTTGCGAGGGATTCGTGGGGAACGTCGTGCTGAAAGTCAGCGAAGGTGTGGCCCAAATGATGTTGGGGACCGTGGCGAAAACCGTGGTCGAGAATCTTTCCTCCGAGCGCGAACATGCGGGCAATTTGTTACGGAAGATGAGTCAGCGTTTTGTGCACAATGAGTCAGGTGGTGCTCCGTTGTTGGGGATCGACGGAATTTGTATTATCGGTCATGGCTCAAGCAACGCACAGTCGATCACCAATGCATTGCGCGTGGCAACGACGTTCCGCGACCGCCGCATCAATTCACAGATCGTCGAAGCGATTGCCGCACACAAAGTCTCTTAGTCGCGCGTCGGTCGCCAAGAGCAAGGAGGCCCGCTGAGTGGTTTTCTATTGCGATTGGCTTGCCGTGGGGATAACGCTTTCGGTCCGGTGCAATTGCCTTTTGGGCATTTACAGTTTGGGCCATTGCATTTCAGTCAGATCACAACAGGGATGAATCTGTGAGCAAAACTGCATTTTTATTTCCCGGCCAAGGCGCTCAGCACGTCGGCATGGGCAAAACGATATCGGAAAAATATCCCGCCGCACGCGCACTCTACGAGCAGGCGGGAGAAATCCTGGGATTCGATCTGGCACAGCTCTGCTTCGAAGGTCCGCAAGAGAAGCTGAATGCCACCGACATTAGCCAACCTGCGATTTTTGTCAGCAGTTTGGCCGCTGTGGAAATGCTCCGTGCGGAGTCGCCCGAAGTCGTTGACGAATGTGCGGTGACCGCTGGGTTGAGTTTGGGAGAATACACCGCATTGGTTTTTGCCGGCGCCATGTCCTTTGAGGATGGGCTGAAAGTGGTCCAACGTCGCGGCCAAGCCATGCAGGCGGCTGCTGAAGCGACTCCCTCGGGAATGGTGAGCTTGTTGTTGCTGCAGCGCGAACAAGTCGAGGAATTGGTTCAAGAGGCTTCGTCGGCGGGAGCGATCCAGATCGCTAACTATTTATGTCCGGGAAATATCGTCGTGTCGGGCGAGCAAGCGGCCTGTGCGCGGATCGCCGAACTTGCCGAAGCGGCCGGAGGCAAGCCGGCACCGTTGGCCGTGGCGGGGGCATTCCACACTGATTTAATGAAGCCGGCCGATACGTTGCTGGCGGAAGCGTTGGCAGGAGTGACGATTTCTACGCCGCGGATCCCCGTGGTCTCTAACGTCGATGCGGCAGCGCATGAAAGCGGTGAAATTGCTGATTTATTGGTTCGGCAAGTGATCAGCCCGGTCTTGTGGGAAGATTCGATTCGTGGTTTACTGCAAGACGGTGTTGACCAATTTTACGAGGTCGGACCGGGGAAAGTTCTACGTGGTTTGTTGAAGCGGATCGCGCGGAAGGTTCCCTGCGAGACGGTCAATGATTCTTGAGGCTGGAAATTGACGGCGCGGCTCGTCATTTCTGATAAGAAATCGGCTGTGCGATAAGTCCAGTCCTGACCGACCAGACGGTTCGGTCATAGCGAAGATTTGTTTACGGTTTACAAGAAAGTACAAGCGCGGTATATCTTCGCACGTATGTATTTGCGACGCACATTTTGCGTCCAGCGTGCGCCAGGCGATTCGAGAATCCGCAGCCGGATTCGAACATCGAAATCAATCCGGTTTTTTTCTTAGAGGAGTTTTGCGTGTCAGTCGAAGAAAAGGTGTTTGAAATTGTCAGCGAGCACTTGGGGACTCCCCGCGAGGAAGTTGCCCGTGAGAGCGCGTTTATCGAGGATTTGAAAGCGGACTCGTTGGACATCGTGGAATTGGTCATGGAATTCGAAGAAGAATTCGATGTTACGATTCCGGATGAAGATTACGAGAAGATCCGCACTGTGGGCGATGCGATCGACTACATTGAGGAGCACAAGTAGCCGATGCGCAGGCGTGTTGTCGTCACGGGAATGTCAGTCGTTACGGCTCTGGGAAATGATATCCCAGAGTTTTGGGATAATATCTGCGCCGGTAAAAGCGGCGTAGGCCCCTTGCGGCGATTTGATGTTTCCAATTTCAAAGTGCGTTTCGGCGGAGAGATCGCCGAATTTGATCCGTCTGAGACCATCTCGAGTCGAGATGTCAAACGGATTGACCGCTTTGCGCAGTTTGCTCTCGTCGGTGCTCACAAGGCGCTTGAGACATCGGGGATCGACCTGACTGATGGCGATCCTTATCGTCATGGTGTGTTGATCGGTAGCGGTATCGGAGGATTGCAAGAGATTGAACAGCAACATGTGAAGCTGTTTTATCGCGGTCCTGATCGTGTCTCTCCGTTCATGATTCCCAAGTTGATCGTCAATGCGGCGAGCGGAAATATCTCCGTTCGTTTTGGCTTGCGTGGTCCCAATAGTGCGATCGCGACAGCTTGTGCTTCAGCGACGAACGCCATCGGCGATGCCTTTAAGCTGATTCAAGACGACCGCGCCGACATCATGGTGACCGGTGGGAGTGAATCAGCGATCACGCCGATGGGCCTTTCTGGTTTCGCCCGGATGAATGCCTTGTCTCGGCGAAACGAGAATCCTCAGACGGCCAGTCGTCCGTTTGATAAGGACCGTGACGGCTTCGTGCTTTCCGAAGGTGCCGGCATTGTCGTGCTTGAGGAATATGAGCGAGCCCGGAAACGGGGCGCGACGATTTACGGCGAAGTTTTAGGTTACGGCATGAGTGCCGATGCGTCGCACATGACGGCACCTGACCCTGAAGGTGCGGGAGCTTCGCGGGCGATGAGCGGCGCGCTGCGGGATGCCCGTCTTGAACTTGATCAGATCGATTACATCAACGCTCACGGAACGAGTACCCCCTTGGGGGACGTGGCTGAAACCACGGCGATCAAGTCGGTATTCAACTCGCACTCCAAAAAACTCTGCGTCTCAAGTACGAAGAGCCAACTGGGGCATCTGCTAGGTGCCTCGGGGGGAGTGGAATTTGTGGTCGGAGCGTTGGCCCTGCATCATCAGACCGTGCCACCGACCATCAATCTGGACAATCCCGATCCAGAGTGCGATCTGGACTATGTGCCCAATGAGGCGCGAACCACAAAGGTGAGAGCTGTTCTGTCGAATAGTTTTGGCTTTGGTGGGCATAACGCGTGTTTAGTCATTGGGAAAATGGACTGATTTTCCAAAGTCGCCCATAGTGATTTTCCCTAAGTCGCCGGCTCTCGCCGTCGGCTTTTTTCATGCGCCCAGCCACATAATTGCGTTCATTCCCTGACAACTGCATGCGACAGTCGTACGGTTGTGATGCCTGTGCGGATGGTGCCGACAGGGCGCGCGTCGACCGGATATGCTTATCCGCAAATATGGGCTATGGTTTGATTGAAACATCGCTTGGTTTCCATCTCTATTTTCAGAGTTATCTACGATTTTAAAGCGACCACCATCATTTGCGTACGAGTAGAAACCAGCGTCTTTGAATGGTTTTTTCCTTCTGCGAAGTGAGAAATCCGCGAAGTGAGACTCCAGTCTGGATGCGGTCGATGCATCCGAGTCATCACCTGTTCTTGGGATTGAGAGAAGAGTCGTGACGAGCGCTGTTTGCCTCACATCTGTTAAATCGCCGAAGCCCGAGCGGCGATACGTCTCGATTCCGATTGCCACATTGGATCCGTCGAGTTGCTACAAACTCGATCTCTATGAACAGCATGGCTCAGAGGATCAATACCGGCTATTTCGCGGCCGCGATTTTCCGCTGACCGCAGACGACTTGGAGAAGCTTCGCGCACGGGGCGTTAAGCGGTTGTATATCCGTACCGGGGAGCAACAGGCCTATCAGAGTTATTTGCGGGATAATCTGTCGAATTTTATTGAAAACGAGAGTCTTCCCGCCACGCAACGCTTTCAAATCCTCAATCAGGTCACGCAGGATTGTCTGCAAGAGACCTTTGAGCGTGGAGATGTGTCAGAGACCGTTGAGGCGTCTCGCGATATGGGGCGACATACGGTCAATCTGATGAGTCGGGCCGACTTGGTGGCTCACGATGTGTTCTCCATGATCAAACACGATTTCCATACGTTCACGCATTCGGCCAATGTCTGCAGTTACAGCGTTCTGTTGGCCAAAGGCATCGGGATTGTCGCTCCGGAGCAACTAGAAGAAATCGCGACGGGAGCTTTGTTGCACGATGTGGGCAAGATCGGCATCCCTTATGAGCTGCTGACCAAACCGGATGCACTCAGCGACGAAGAGCGCGAACTTATTCAAAGTCACCCCACGGTAGGATTTGCCCGGCTTTGTCGCCGGGAGAAATTGACGTGGGGGCAATTGATGATGGTGTATCAGCACCACGAACGAATGGATGGAAAAGGTTATCCGGTCGGGGTGAAAGGTGATGAGATTCACCCTTGGGGGCAGTTGTGCGCCATCGTAGATGTCTTCGATGCGCTCACCAGCGACCGGCCGTATCATCGGGGGCAACATATCACGGAAGTCCTGGCGTATCTCGAAAGAGAGTCGGGCCGTGGTCTAGATTCGGGGATGGTCAAATGTTGGACGTCAATCATGTCCCGGAATTGCTAAATACAATTCCCAGGCAGCTAGAACTCCCGCCACCATTGCGGACGTTCCTCAATAAACGGGGGCCCATGATGCCGGTCGCAAACGACCTGCGCCGATTCCCTCGGTTTTTTTATCCCGCCTCTGCGCTGTTGAGTAGCGAGCAGACGCTCCCCGCCCTGCCCCGCGCGATTGGCCGCTCTGTGGTGCTGACGAAGGACTTGTCCCGCACCGGTATTGCGCTGTTGCACACCGACCAGTTCTACCCGGGCGAGGTGTTGAAATTGTGGCTGCCTTGCGGTGAAAAGCAATTGCTGGTCGTTCGGTGTAAGCAAACGGCCGAAGCCTGCTTTGAAGCGGCCGGGTTTTTCGTCTAATTCGCTGGGACTGTTGTCGACCACGCTGTTCTTTTGACGTTTCGCGACCAAGTCGTAATCATGGGACTGCATTGCTTACCGATGCAGCGGCCTTATTGAGCGTTTTCCGTTTCGCTCACCCATTGCCTTTTCCCTTGGTTTCGAGGAACGTCTGATGAATCGTTTTTTAACGGGCTCGCTGGTGCTCTTGTTTGTGTGCGGCACCGGGAGCAACGTTCGTGGCGACGACAAACTGATCGGTGATTGGCCATTAGCCGGCGACACGCTCGACCATTCCTCAAACAAACTCAAATCCAGGGCGCGCGATATCGATTTGAAGGTCGTAGGGCCCAGCGGTCAGGCAAATACCGCGGGTGGATTTGATGGCCGCACCAGTGTCATCGAAGTCGACGACAATCCCGCCCTGCACTTGGGGGCGGGAGAGTTTTCCATCTCCCTGTGGGCGAATACCCAAGAAAAGTTGGACGATGTGCTGGGCGACCTTGTTGCCAAATATGACCCGCAGACCCGCACGGGATTTAATTTGGGAATCCTCAACTTATCCGGTGTGACCTCCACGCAGTCCAATCATCGGCATCTCTATTTTGGAATTGATGCGGACAAAATCGATCCCCAGTGGACCGACTGTGGACGTCCCGGAGATAATTTGTATGTCTGCGCGCTGTGTGTTTACAAAGGGGAGTTGTACGCTGGGACTTTTGAGCATGGTGCGGATCAGGCGGGGCATGTCTATCGTTTTGAGGGTGGACAACAGTGGGTCGATTGCGGAAGTCCCGATAGTAGCAACGCGGTGCAGACGCTCGCGGTTTTTGAGGGGCATCTGTATGCGGGAACCGGTCGTTATCTCTCCGCTGGATCGGCGCTTCCTGAATCGCCGAATGAAACGCCGGGGGGGAAAGTGTATCGCTATGAAGGTCCGGGGCAGTGGGTTGATTGCGGCAAATTGCAAAATCCAAAGACCGGCGAATCATTCACAACCGGTGGTTTGGTTGTTTATCAAGGCGCGTTGTACGCCGGACCTTCCAAGCATCCCGGGCGGGGGTTGTATCGCTACGAAGGGGGCAAGAATTGGGAATTTCTGGGAGAGCCGGGGCATCGCGTGACCTTTCCCGTGGTCCATAACGGATCGATGTATTTCGCATCGCTGGATGGCGGGGGCATTGAACGTTACGACGGCGAGGGAAAGTTCGCCGATGTCGGAAAACCCGAGGGAATCACCCAGTCGTATGGGTTTGCGATTTACCGCGGTGACTTGTACTGCTCGACATGGCCCAATGGTGAAGTGTTTCGTTATGGCGGCGGGCAGGATTGGATCAATGTCGGTCGACTCGGCGACGAAAAAGAAGTGATGGGGATGGCGGTCTACAACGGCGGGTTCTTTGCGGGCACACTGCCGTTGGCTGAAGTGTATCGCTACGACGGCGGTAGCAATTGGTCGCGGACCGGGCAATTGGATACCACGCCGAACGTCAAATATCGCCGCGCATGGTCGATGGCTGTGCATGACGGCCGGTTGTATTGCGGGACCTTGCCTTCGGGACATGTCTATTCGTTGGAGGCGGGCAAAAGCGCGACGTATGGTCACGCGCTGCCTGCGGGTTGGGTCCATCTGGCAGCGGTGCGGGGGCGTGATCATTTGCGGCTGTACGTCAATGGAAAACTCGTCGCCCGTTCGTCGCAGTTTGCTGCCAAGGACTATGACGTCTCCACCACCAAACCGCTGACGATTGGCTTCGGTCCACAGGATCATTTCAACGGCAAGCTTGCAGAGGTGCGTCTGTATGGCCGCGCGTTGACGGATGCCGACATCGCGCAGTTGGCGAAGGTGAAAAAGAGTGCTGCAGGTCAATAAACGATAAAAGGCGGATGGGAAAAATGCGCCGAGGTTAGTGAATACGCGCGTCGTATTTACGTTGTATTTATCAGAGGCATGTTCATCGGCACGAAACCACAAATGATTGCGGCGTGCTTGGCAGCTTTCCGGAAATGACTTTTCATACAGACCTTTTTTTCATCTATCGCATCCCTCAGTGAGCCGATTAGGATGAAAGAAGAACATCGAATTGAACGGTCATGTCTTTCGGGGTTTGCTGAGTACATTAGCACTGAATTTTGTTGTTGAAATGGTGGTTACCGTCGTGTCGAAACGTAAACACTACACTGCTTGGCAGATCCTTGCCGGGCATATCTTTCACGTCCCTTTTTCTTTCCGGTTGGTGTCTTAGCCACCCGGGAGGAGCAACGCGACAAGCCTGTCGTACTCATTGTTGAACGACGCCTCATCGTCTTGTCTCACTCCCCATCCCTAGACCTTTCCCCACAAATGGAGTCATCCATGCGTTCCAAGATCCACACCAAGACACGCTCATCCCACGCTGGTAAAGTCAACAAACGCCGACGCCCCTTGTCGTTGGAGTCACTCGAAGAGCGCGTCGTGATGTCCGCTAGCTTCGCGGAGTTTGATGGGACCGGCAATAACCTCGACAATCCCGAATGGGGCAGTACCTACGAACAATTGTTGCGGATCAGTACTGTTGAGTACGCAGACGGGATTTCAGATCCCGCGGGGGCCGATCGGCCCAGTGCACGGGAGGTCAGTAATGCGATCGTGGACCAGGACTCGGATATCATCAATGACCGGCAACTGTCCGACTTTGTCTGGTTATGGGGACAGTTTATCGATCACGATATCGACCTGACGGAAAACGGTGAACCCCACGAGTCGTTGCCGATTGAAGTCCCCACGGGTGACGAATACTTTGATCCCTTTTCAACGGGGACACAGGTCATCGATTTCAACCGCTCCTTGTACGATGCCGCGACGGGTGATTCGGTGAGCAATGTGCGACAACAGCTCAATGAGATTACCGCTTTCATTGATGGGTCGGCGATTTACGGGTCCGATGACGTGCGTGCAGCGGCGCTGCGGACGTTTTCCGGCGGCCGGTTGAAGACCAGTGAAGGCGATCTGTTGCCATTTAACGAATCTGGTTTAGCCAATGCCGGCGGGACGAGTGCCGATTTGTTCCTGGCCGGTGATGTGCGTGCCAATGAAAACGCGGCACTCTCTTCGATGCATACGTTGTTCGTGAGAGAACATAATCGCATCGCTGACGAAATCGCTGCTAACAATCCGGGCATGTCCGATGAGGCAATCTATCAACAGGCTCGGGCCTTTGTTGTTGCCGAAATGCAGGCGATTACATTTAACGAATATCTTCCCGCGCTGTTGGGTGAAGGTGCGATTGCGGAGTATCAAGGGTACGACCCAACCGTGAACCCCGGCATTAGCAACCTGTTTTCGACTGCGGCTTATCGATATGGGCACAGTATGTTGTCGCCCGAGTTATTACGGGTCGACAACAGCGGCGCGGTGATTGATGCTGGAAATCTCTCTTTGCGTGACGCGTTTTTTGCCCCGGGTGAATTGACGGAGAACGGTATTGATTCTCTGTTGGCCGGATTGGCGCGGCAGGAGGCGCAGGAGATTGATACTCAGGTCATTGACGACGTGCGCAATTTCTTGTTCGGCCCTCCCGGTTCCGGCGGATTTGACTTGGTCTCATTAAACATCCAGCGCGGACGCGATCACGGCTTGGCGGATTACAACCAGGTTCGTGTTGATTTGGGATTGGAGGCGGTGACGAGCTTTTCGCAGATTACCTCCGATCCGGAATTGCAGGCCAAGTTGGAAGAGGTCTATGGCGATGTCGACAATATCGACGTCTGGGTTGGCGGCTTAGCAGAAGACCATCTGGCCGGCGCGAGCGTCGGGTTGTTGATCCACACGGTGATCGCCGACCAATTCGAGCGGATTCGCGACGGAGACCGTTTCTGGTATCAGAATGTCTTCGAAGGCAGCGAATTGGAAGAATTGGAATCGACGAAACTCTCCGACATCATTTTGCGGAACACCGGGATCGAAAACATTCGCGAGGACGTTTTCCGGTTGACGACAAACTACGCGCCGGTGGCGGCAATGGACGTCGAATTTGTGGGGTCGCGGCGCAATGGCGAATTGCAGTTAGACGCCAGCAGCAGTTATGACCTCGAACAGTCAACCGACTCGTTGACCTATCTGTGGGACCTCGACAACGACGGCAAGTATGACGATGCGGTCGGCATGCAAGCGGCGGTCTCGATGCGCGACTTGGATTCGCGAGGTCGCTTGGTGGTCGGATTGAAAGTCATTGATGATCAAGGAAATGTCGGCTTGCAAGAAGTGGCTGTCGAAAACGGCCAGCATCGGCCCGGCCATTTTGCCGGTGGCATGCATCACCATAACCACGGCAACCACAATCACGGCCACAACCATGATCACAATCATGGAAAATCAGGTCACGGCCGTCATGGGCATCAAGAAAAAGACACGCCTGGCCGTTCACACAAGGGGGGGAAATCCTTCGCCTCCTCGCACGGATCAGGACTGGGCCGCCACGATGATGCGTTCGCCGAATTGGCGGACGGGCTATGGGGAAACGATCTTCTCAAAAAGCACCACAGACGTAGCCGCTGAGCAGGACAACGTTGGACTTTGGCGTTGATCCGATAATTCCCGTAGCCAAGCATGGCAAAGCCGCTGAGTCGTTGATCTTTGAACGGCTCAGCGGTGGAGCTTATGCGCCTTGGTCAATTCTCCCGTCCCCCCCCCGCATTCTCAGTGCTGTTTTTTTGGCATAGTGGCCGATGCCGCCTGCCGGTATAATCCCGCCCCGCGGAGATTCTGTTCAGAAATCCGCGCATTCTCCTCTCTCAAAACTTCCCCTTTTCCTCTCTACTAGTGACGCAACTATTATGTCTTGCGCCACGAATCGTGGACTCGTGCGCTTACGGCAGTGTTTACTGTCCGTAGTGATCGTCGCATGCGCCGGCGCCACTGGATTCGGGCAATCTGGCGGGGTGGATGAGATCGCTGAAGCGGATGGATTCGAACAGCGGATTCAAAAACTGGAAGCGGAACTCGCTGCGCTGCGGCGCGACCACGCGGGCGTGACTGCAGAGTCAGAAGCTGCGGAATCCGAAACTGTGGAATTCGCGGAGGCATTGATTCCTGCAGAGGAGTCGACGGGCGTTGTCACCATCTCGAATTGGACAAACTCTGGGTATTTGAGGTTCCAAGACGAGCCCAACGGTGCTGCCCTGCCCCAACCCAACTTGGGTGAGGATCCTGATTTGCCGAATCTTCCTCCGGGTTTTCGGGATCGTCTGGGACAACCGCGGAGCTTGTTTGATACCTCCGAGTATCCCACCGTGAATTGGAGCGGGTTTTTGCAGTTGGATACGGGAATTGTGGATCAGGATGAACTGAATGTTGAGTCTGTGGGGCGGGTCGCGGCCGAGAGCGGTCTGCGGCGTGTCCGTTTGCGTGTGGATGGAAATGTGCGGGAGACCAGTACGTATGTGATCGACCTGGATTTTGCCGCTTCGGGACATCCCAGTTTTCGCAACGTCATGCTGGCATTTCACGAAGTCCCGGTTGCGCAGAATGTTCAGATGGGATACTTCAAACAGTCGATTGGCATGCAAGCCATGACGAGCTCTAAAGACTTGCGGTTCATGGAACGCACTTTGCCGTTCGCGTTTGACCCGTTTCGACAAACCGGCGTGGGAGCCTTTGGGAACTGGGCGGGACGGAGGGGGAGTTGGTCATTATCCACCTTCGGATACCCGACCGATTCGTTCGGGGTGACTACTGGAGATGCGCTGGGGACCTCGATGTCGACCCGTGTTACCGGACTGCCTTATTATGAGGACGAGGGAGCACGATTGCTCCACATGGGAATGGGATATAGTTTCGGCTCTCCGTCAGACAATATCGTGCGATATGCCATTCAACCCGGTTTTTTCGTCTCGGATCCCGGCAATCCGGACGCATCCACGGGGGTGCCCACGTTTGTGGATACGGGAAAAATTCCGGCGCGGGCTTTTCATATTTTTAATGCGGAACTGGCCGGGAACTTTGGATCTCTGTCGCTTCAGTCCGAGGCGACGTTTGCTGTCGTCGATCAAATTGGCGGCCCCACGTTGGCATTTGCCGGCGCGTATGCCTCGGTCGGATATGTCCTGACCGGGGAGACATATGGCTATAACCGGCGTAACGGAATTCTCCGCAATATCGTTCCCAAAGAGAACTTCGATCTCAGTGGCGGGACCGGGGCATTGGAGCTGACGGCTGGTTGGTCGTACATCGATTTGAATAACAAGAATATCCTGGGGGGAGACATGCGCAACTTCATCCTCGGGGTGAATTGGTACGTCAGTCAAAGCGGACGGTTTACGATGAATATCATTCCCACACATTTGATTGACCCCGAGTACGGTTCGAGCGATGCAGTCGTCATCGGGGGACGGGCTCAGGTTGAGTTTTAGGATGACGTTTTGAAATTGTGAAGATTGATCCAATCTCTTAAACTCCTGCCGCGGCCTCCCTCCCCACTCCATTGTGGTGCATTCTCTCTCACCTCCCCAAACCAACTCACTCAAATCCAAAAAATCTTGGCGCCTCGTTTTCGGTCGCACTGCGCCGTTTGCCCTTTTATATCTGCTGAATGAAACACTTTTCCTCAACAATCATAACGGCAATCGCAGCCGGGGTTTTGCTGGCGACCATGCCTGCTTCCGCTCGCGCAGACAAACCGGTTGATGTGGACGCGTTGCTGCGACGATTGGATGAGGCGGAACGGCGTTTACAGGTTTTAGAAAACGGGACGCCACACGCACCCGCTGGCGAGGCACCGACCGGACAAGAAGCGGTTCCAGATCCTTCAGTGCGTAGTGAAGTCCAGGATGCGGCATTTTCCACCGCTAACCCGGTGTTTGATACCGAACCGGTGTCGTTCACTTATCAAGACCAAGGCAGTAACACCGGCGGTGGGACGAACGCAACCTCTCAACAGGGGACGTTGCCGCGGGCGAGCTCATTTGCGATCGATTACGATACTGGATTTGTGCTCCGTCCCGATGATAAAGATTCGATTCCCTATCAATTGCAAGTGAACGGTCGCATGCAAATCCGGCATGTTGGATTTAGTCGGGATGCGGATTTTTACTTCAACCGGGGCGATACCTTTCGCGGCGGGCCGCTACGGATTGATAACCGGAATGAAATCGAACTCGAACGGGCGCGGCTGGTGTTCAGCGGATTTGTTCACGATCCCAAATTGGAATTCTTTTTGAATATCGACGGTGATACCGACGACAATCATCAAGCGATCTTTCATGACTTTTGGTTCAACTATGAATTCAATGAGACCTTTGACTTGTATTTCGGCAAGGCATTCGTGCCTGGTAGCCGCGACTGGTTAAATGGCTCGATGCGGACGCACTTTGCGGACCGGTCGATGGCGACGACGTTTTTTCGTCCTGATCGCAGCGTGGGCGTGTGGGCCATCGGCGAAGTGACTGAGGATCTGTTCTACCGCGTGATGGTGGCCAACGGATTTAGTGCGTCCGATTTGCAGTTTTCGCAATTGGATACAAGCTTAGCCTATTCGGGAACCATGTGGTGGGATGCGCTCGGTGATTATGGCAAGGGCTATGCCGACTTGAAGTGGCACGAAGACTTGGCAGTCCGCGTGGGGCAGAGTTTTACTTATGCCAGCCAACACGGGATCGATTCCTTGGGGGTTCCCGGATCGGAACAAAACTTCCTGCGGATCAGTGATGGGACGCGGTTGATTACTCCTAGTGCGTTGGCTCCGGGAGTGACGGTAGTCGGGTCGGACATTTACTTGTATGCGGTCGACGCCGCCTTCAAGTATCGGGGTTGGAGCGTCAACTCCGAACTGTACTTTCGCTGGTTGAATCAATTCAAAACAGTTGGCGGCACGATTCCGTATTCGCAATTGTATGCCTACGGTTTTTATGCCGACACCGGCTACATGATCTTGGAAAAGTCGTTGGAAGTCATTGCTCGCGCATCGCTCGTCGATGGCATGTTCGGAACCCGTTGGGAATACGCAACCGGTATCAACTGGTATGTCAACGGGACGCACCAGAACAAGGTGACCTTTGATATCACAAAACTCGACGGCAGCCCCGTCTCCAATTCCGGCCCCAACTACGAAGTCGGGCAAGAAGGACTTCTGACGCGGCTACAATGGCAGATCGCGTTTTGAAACGGTGCTGGCTGTGCAGTTTGAGCTTGGCTGGTAACTGCGGTTGCAACTCGCTTTGAGACCATGCAGTATGGAGTTGCCGTCTCGGGTGGCCTGGCGGTGAAAGTTGCTGCGGTGATTTTTAGACTCTAATGATTTTAAGGTGAAATATGACAAGTCGACCCACTAGGCGTCTTTACGCGTTAGGTCTGTTCTTGGCTTGTTCACTTTCGTGGGTTGGCTGCAGCAGTTCCTCACACCGGAATGAACCGATCACTATGCAGGGTCGTCTTGTCATTCAAGAGTATTCCGATGTCAAACCAGGGTCTCTTGATCGCGAAATTGAACTCACCAAGGACAGCGATTTCCAAAAGAATTTCAATGTATGGTTATCGAAGCCTCATAAAAAACAACACAGCTTCGAAACTTACGTCCCCATATTGGTTGTCGAAACCGATAAAACCATGGTGAATTTTGTGGGCGATACGGTCGTACTCGCTTCCAGAGAAAATCAAGACGACGTTTGGACACAATATACATGGCCAGCTGACGAGGAAGCCATAAGATTGAAAGGAGAACTGCTCGAGTTATTTGAAAACCAAATCGACCGAGCGGCTCCCAATAATTGACGAGGGAAAGTTGAACGTCCCGAAATTTAGTTTGGGACGTTGGGTGACCCCGAAAGATTCTTTCGGGGCGGCGTAGCCGCGGGAGATGTTGAGGAATTGTCAGCAACTTCGCGGCAAGCTCTCCTGCCGACTTCGTCGGGCCAGATAGAATCTATCTGGGGCACGCTGTGGAGCATGATACTACGCGTTGTATTTCAAACTGGAGTTCACCAGATACATGACCGAACAGTCGATCGCAACCGTTTATGTTGACACAGCCATTGAGAGTCTGCGTCGGCACGATTTAATGTGCTGTCCGGACCCGAATATGCCGGCGGAAATGCGTGATCCAAACGTGCCACCCTCGGGGGCTTGGCTAGCGTGGCAACCCATTGCGAGTACCGTGACCGACCAGGACATCGATGAGCTAGAAAGTCTTTACTGTGGCAAGTTGCCCGATTTGTATGTCGAGTTTCTCAAATACCGCCATTTCTACGAACTCACCGAATGCGGAGTCTGTTTCGAAAGCCATGTCATCGGTCAATGGAAGGAGGAACTCACCAGATTGTATGACGTCTGCCGACAGGACTTTCCGACTGGTTCCCACCTTATTCCATTTGGTTCCCATGCATTATCGGATGCAGGTCCCGTATGTTTTGACTTTCAACAAAGGCACACAGACGGTGATTGCTCCATTGTGATTTGGGACCACGAACCCCTAAACACAGATCAGGAAATAATTCCGCTATTCTCCTCTTCGGCGAAAATGTTTGAATCGATGACATTCAGTGCCAAATCGGAAATCGATTTTTTGGGTGGTGATCCCGTTGAAGACTCAGAAGAGGAGCTTATTCAAAAAGGGCAGTTACTTTCTCAATTCCTCGCAATAGACCCTAATGGTGCAGGTGGTCCAGCACGTGAGATTTGGACATGCTGGGGCGTTACACCACAAGCCACTAAGTAAAAATCGCGTGAAACGAAGTGGTGGACCATGTGTTTGTCCCCGAAAGATTCTTTCGGGGCGGCGCAGCCGCGGGAGTTATTGGCAAATAGTCAGCAACTTCGTGGCAAGCTCTCCTGCCGACTTCGTCGGCCCAGATAGAATCTATCTGGGCTACCCTGTGCTGCATGACAGATCGCGTTTTGAATGTGCGACTGTCGCCTGTGCCGCGGCGTTGCCAGCCAACTGCAGTTGCATCTCGCTATCAAATCAACCAGAATGCATGTGTTGAGTTCATCCTGGAACGGGTGGCGTCGACTGCGCTACGGAATTGCCATGAATTGAGCAATGTGATCGGGGGGATCTATGACGGGCCCACGGACCGAAACGTTGACGTTGCCGCCGCGGGTCTCTCGCCGGGATGTGTTGCAGGCTGGAGCTCTCGGACTGGGAGCAGCATCGTTACTTCCCACATCTACTATCGCCGCTCCCCAGGTCGCCACGCGGCGAAAGTCTGTGATCTTTGTGTTTCTGACGGGCGGAATTTCGCAGCAGGACAGCTTTGATATGAAGCCGGCGGCGCCGGTGGATGTTCGGGGCGAATTTCAACCGGTCTCCACGCGGACACCGGGCCTGCAAATCTGTGAGCATCTGCCGCTGTTGGCGCAGCGGACCGACAAATACGCGATACTGCGGACACTCGCCACCGGCAGCAATGGCCACGAACTGGCTTGTCACATGATGCTCACCGGGCGGTTGGATTTGCCGCCGGCATTCAACACGAACGACGCACCCAGCCCCAACGAATGGCCGTCGATTCCCTCGCTGGTGACGTATGCCACGCGCGGACGAAATAATTTGCCGCCGGCGGTCGTGCTGCCGCAACCAAGCATCAACGAGATCGGCCGCTTTCGACCCGGGCAGTATGCCGGACGGTTGGGACCGCGTTGGGAAGCATGGCACGTCGACATTGCCGCGAAGTGCCCGTTGGGGAATGGCGCCTGCCCGGACTGTTTTCGCTTCGACGGCTCGCCGTTTCAGCATGGCTCGCCAACGATCTTTGACACGCCACACCTCAAATTGCCCAACGGCGGCAATGGGCGGTTATCGGAACGGTTGAGTTTGCTGGCAGGAATCGAGCATCAACGGGAGCACATGCAGCGCGTGGCCCGTGTTGAGCAGCACGCAAAATTTCGCGAGCAGGCGGTTTCGGTCTTAGCCGATCCAACCACGAAAGAGGCCTTCGATGTGGAGAACGCCGATCCGAAACTTGTGGAGCGGTATGGCAAAAACAAGTTTGGCCTATCCTGCTTGATGGCGTTTCGGCTGTCGCAAGCGGGGGTGAATTATGTGCAGGTCAATTTGGGGAAAAATTCCTCCTGGGATACACACTACGGCAATTTTGCGAATCTTAAAAACAACCTGCTCCCACCAATGGACCGAGCTGTGTCGGCGTTGATGGACGATCTGTTTGAAAGCGGCCTATCGGAAGAGACGTTGCTGATAGTGGGAGGCGAATTTGGGCGGACGCCAAAGATCAACAAAGATGCGGGGCGCGACCATTGGGATCCGGTCAATTCGGTGTTGTTTGCCGGTGCGGGTGTCCCTGGCGGAAAGGTCATCGGCAAGACCGACGCGCTGGCAGCCTATCCGCTTTCCGGCCGGCAAACGACGGAAAACTTTGCCGCGACAATATTTGATACGTTGGGCATCCCCTCCTCTACCAGTTGGACCGACCTCGACGGCCGTCCGCATCAGATTTATCATGCACAGCCGCTTGAAGGATTGCTCTAACAGGCCATCGTATGCCGCTCCCCCCTTGCAAAAACTAAGGGGCTGAAGGACGATTAACGAATGCTGACAATTCAGGGCAATAAAACACAGTACTGCGACGGTGTTTCTCGCCGCGGTTTCCTCACGATAGGTGCGCTGGGGGCTGCCGGGCTGACATTGCCGGAATTATTGCGCGCGGAAGCGGCGGCGGGAATTGGATCGTCGAATAAAGCGGTGATCAACATCCATCTCGACGGGGGTCCGCCGCAGATGGATATGATTGATCTTAAGCCGGATGCTCCGGTGGAAATTCGCGGTGACTTTTCGCCGATCTCCACGGCGGTCGCGGGAATCCAAATCAGCGAACTGCTGCCGAAATTGGCTGCGAATGCCAATGATTTTGCCTTCATCCGCTCCTTGGTCGGCTCGGCTGGGAGGCATGATGCGTTTCAGTGCCAATCGGGATTTCATGCCAAAGACCTTGCTTCAATCGGTGGACGTCCGTCGATGGGAGCTGTGCTTTCGAAACTGTATGCCACCGCGGGACAAGCAGCGCCGACGTTTGTCGATTTGATGCAGGGGCGTCCGCTGGTGCGCAACAGCGCCCGTCCCGGTTTTCTTGGACCGGCCTATCAGCCGTTTCGGCCCGACATTTCCCACCTGTTCACCCGGCAACTCGAACCGGGAATGAAAGGTGAGTTGGCCCGCTTAGGAACTGGGCATGCGACGAGTCTGGTGCTGAATCCACAATTGTCCGCGCGGCGATTGACCGACCGTACGCAGTTGTTGACAGGCTTGGATCGCATTCGCCGCGACGTCGATTCCAGCGGCATGATGGATGCGATGGACCGTTTCACACAACAAGCCGTCAATATCCTCACGTCGGGGGCATTGGCCGATGCGTTGGACTTGGAGAAGGTCGACCCCGCGACGCTGCGGCGGTATCAGTTTTCCGCTGAGACTAGTGGGGAGCGTTCAAAATATAGCGACGGACCGGAGGCGACCTACAAATTGCTTTTGGCGCGGCGATTGATTGAGGCGGGGGTTCGCTGCGTGAGTGTCTCGTTTAGTGACTTTGACACTCATCGCAACAATTTTAGCCGGTTGCGGAATGTTCTGCCGATGATCGATCACGGGCTCGATGCGCTGGTCACAGACTTGCGCGAGCGGGGAATGTTCGATGACGTTTCCATCGTCGCCTGGGGCGAGTTTGGACGCACACCGCGGATCGATACTAAAACAGCCGGACGCCACCATTGGCCGCGCGTGGGCATGGGATTGCTGGCCGGTGGCGGGATGCGAACCGGGCAGACGATCGGCGTTACGGATCGCCAAGCGGCAACGGCGGTCTCCCGGCCGGTGCAATACAAAGATGTCTTTGCCACGCTCTACCGGAACCTGGGGATCGACGCGACGGGTGTGACGGTCGATGATCCCACCGGCCGCCCGCAATATCTGCTGGACAGCGGCACGCCGTTGAGCGAATTGGTCTAATCACAGGGATTCGTTACCAGACCCGTCGCGGCACGTCTTGCCGTTTGCGCGCTTTCACAGGAACCGGTTTTGGCCGTTGTTTCCAGAGGACCGTAATGATTCCCGCGGTCCCGGCGAGAACGACCCATGCTGAAATTGCAGCCAAGACTGCACTATTTTCGAAAGCGAAACCTACTACGGTGATCCCACACAACAATAGGGCCGTAACGAATAGTGCGGCGCAGCGCATAATCACCTCATAGGGGCATGTGTCATTCGAACCGTAAAGGCAGTCGCCATCAGGAACAGACGTTGTGCGTCCGCGCGTTACCTGTGGTATCCCAATTCCGCCATCACATCGTACAGTTCCTCGAATGTGATAAACCGCCGTCGGTGACGCAATTTGTATTGATCGACCGCTTCGGCGAGTTCGATGACTTCCGGACGTAATGTCTGGTGGGAACTGGAGAATTGACGTCGTTCTTGACCGGGATTCGACCCGTCGGAATTGCTCCGTCGATCGACGAAAGTTGGGTTCTGTTCGCTGGTCTGTTGCATTAAGATGCTCCCGCGAGGACGATGCTTGTAGTCAACCGTAGTCTTCAAATTAGCGCCTGGCAAATGGAATTCTCGGATATCTCGCTCCGACAGTGAAAACATCGTAAAATCGGCGTGATAATCGTCGACTGCGCCGCGTCATTTGTTGTCAGTGGGTTCGGCTACAATTGGAATTGGTATTGGCCCGCGAACATTCGGTCGCGTTGCAGCTCAACAAGATGGTGATCAGGACAAGGTCGGAGCTCATCATTTGGACTTTACCGGCTAATTCCAAGAGGCGCCTGACCGGTCGCTGAGCACCGAGTCACGGCGTTCCTGAAACGAACCCGAAAAAACAATGTGATTCCATCTTTAGAATCGGACAACCATGGGAAATAAAGTAACTGTTCTGGGTGGTGGAGCGATGGGAACCGCGTGTGCGATCCTATTGTCCGAAAATCCGGAACAAGAGGTCGCCCTCTGGACCCGTAATCCCGAGCATGCGGCGGTTATGGCACAATCGCGCCAAAACGAACGACTGCTTCCCGGCGTCAAAATCCCCGCATCAGTCGCCATCACCGCCGACGTCGAAGCCGCCATCGATGGTGCGGATATTCTGGTTGCCGCAGTTCCTACGGCTTTCTTGCGGGAGGCACTCACGGATTGGGCCCCGCTGCTAACGGCCGATCGCCCGATGGTCAGCGTGATCAAGGGGATCGAGAACGAAACCTTTCTCCGGCCCAGTGAAATCATTAGCGAGATCCTGGGGCAACGTGGCGTCGTGGCTCTGGGGGGGCCCAGTCACGCCGAAGAGATCTCACGACGACTCCCGGCCAGCGTCGTGGCGGCCAGTGGCGATTTGTCGTTGGCCAAACGGGTGCAGGCTATGTTCACCACCGATCGGTTCCGGGTGTATACAAATGTGGACATCATCGGCGTAGAAATGGCTGCGGCGCTCAAAAACATCGTGGCCATTGCCGCCGGTATCTGTGACGGCCTCGGGTTCGGTGACAATGCCAAGGCGGGATTGATCACGCGGGGATTGGTCGAAATGACCCGTTTCGGCACTGCCATGGGGGCCGAAGCCTCCACATTTTCCGGCCTTGCTGGATTAGGCGATTTGGTCACGACCTGCGTGAGCCCCTACGGGCGTAATCGCGAAGTCGGCGAGCGTCTCGGAAAAGGGGAAACCTTAGAGCAGATCCAAGCAGACATGAAGTCGGTCGCCGAAGGTGTCTGGACCACGCGCAGTGTGTATGAACTGTCGGATCAACGCGATGTAGATATGCCGATTGCCAACGAGGTGTATCAAGTGCTATTCGAAGGCAAATCGCCGACGGCTGCCACCGAATCGCTGATGCTTCGCCCGCCGAAGCGGGAGTAGGCGAAACGATCGGTTGTGCTGAGGGAGCTTGACAGTTCCAGCGACGGCACATTATATCCGATCGCGTCCCATCGGCTTATTCAATCTGTTCACCGGGGTTCGTTGTGGTTGAAAAACTCCTGTTCACACTCGCCTGTCTCGTCCTGCCCGTAATCTGGGGCATTGTCGTGAACTGGCTGTTCGTGAAGTGGCAGAATCGAAACCCACCCCAAAAACAAGCCGACCCCAACCTACCCGACTACCAAATCTAGTGCGGCATAGCCGCTTGGTTCGTGCTTCCGCACGATGTGGTGCCGGGGGCACTTGGTGCGTGCTTCCGCACGATGTGGTGCCGAGGGCACTTGGTGCGTGCTTCCGCACGGTGTGCATGGGCCGCTCCCGTTGGTCGCTGGGGGGGAATTGGTTGGGGATTGTGAGAGTGGTGTACGACTTTGCTGTGGGGGCGTTGCAACGCACTTTTTTGGGGCGGACGAAAGATTGTCCCAACGAAAAACTTTGACGACCGAGAACTATTCGGCGAAAACCCTCACCCCTGCCCCTCTCCCAGAGGGAGAGAGGGTTTGTTGTTTACCGTGCGACGGATTTTTAAATTCCGTCCAGCGTGGCTCCGACCCTTGTGGCTTGGTCCAGGGTTTGTTTCCAGGTCATATCGGGGATGGTGATCCCGTCGCGGCGGCGCTCGGCTTGGCGGCGGAGTTCGATTTCACCAGGCATCAGGATTTCGTCGACACCGGGGATTTTACGGCTGCTTTTGATGTAATCGACGTATTGGCCCATGACGGTGGCGTATTGATCGGCCGACATCAGCTTTTCGACATCGATCAGATACATCCAAACGCCATTGGTGCCGGGAGGGACATCGGTCCGGGCAATGCCTGCTCCTGACAGAATGCCACAGACAATGTCCAACATCACGCTCATTCCATAGCCCTTGAAACCTAACGGTCCGCCGAGCGGAAGGATGGCGCCCGGTGCGATTCCTTTGTCGGGGTCGCCATACAAATCGGCGGGGTTGTTCGTGGGATTCCCGGCATTGTCGATGACCCAACCGTCGGGGATTGATTCCCCTTTTTGCAGGGCGACGCGGACCTTGCCCTCGGCTGTAGCGGAGGTGGTCATGTCCAGCACGATCGCTTCATCGTTCCAGGGAGCTGCCATCGAGATGGGATTGGTGCCCAATTTGCGATCCAGCCCGCCCCAGGGAACGACTCCACCCGGTCCGGGGGCATTGACGGCCATCACGGTGAAGAAACCTTGGAGCGCCGCTTGATAAGTGTAGGAGCCGAGCCGGCCGATGTGATTGCATTCGCGGCACAGGACGGTGCAGGAACCTGCCTCGCGAGCACGCGTTGTGGCGATTTGCAGCGCTTTGGTGGCGACCACCTGCCCAAAATTTCCACCGCCATCGAGTACGGCGAGCGTCGGCGTATCGACATCGAGTTTGACCGGTGCGCCGGGGCGAATATGCTTCTGCTCGATGTAGTCGACATATTGTTTGAGCCGCATGATGCCGTGGCTGTCGTGGCCGACGAGGTTGGCCCCCGCCAATTCCACGGCGACGGTTTGAGCCTCTTCGGCCGAAGCCCCGGCGCCTTCTAAGATACGCCGCGTGATTTCTTCCAACTGCTGAGTATTGAATGTGGGCATAATTGATTTTTGAGATGCGTTTTGTGTCGGGAAAAATTGTTTGTTTCGAGGATAGCAATCGCCATCGACAATCACCAGCGCGGCGGCGGATTTCCGCGGTTTGAGGCTTGTTAGAGCAACGGGATCAATCGAGACAAGGGGGGATGCAATCAGGGAAATCACTCCGTTCCTCAGGCCTGTCCCCTCATGCCTCAAGCCGACTTTCGCATTTTCACGACCCGATTCAACCTGTGCGGGTTATAACGACGATACTCGTTATGAGACTGGTGCGCGCATGATGCGCAACGGCGTTGACTGCTGGCGGATCTCAAAACTGTTATGGATTACCGCGTCGAACTTACAACCTATACCGGCCCCATTGACTTGTTGCTGTACCTGGTACGGCGTCATGAGGTGGACGTTACGGATTTGCCGATCGCGAAAATCACGGCGCAGTTTGGTGAGTTTCTTGAGGTGCTGGAGCTGATCGATTTTGACTTGGTCGGTGAATTTGTAGTGCTGGCCAGTACCCTGGTCGAAATCAAAAGTCGCATGGTGCTGCCGCGACCTGAGGAAGAAGAGGCTCCCGAGGTTGATGTCACCGAAGACCCCCGCAGCGAATTGGTGCGGCAACTGCTGGAGTACAAGAAATTCAAGGATGCGGCTAAGCTTCTCGAAGACCAAGCGGCGCTGTGGCAGCAACGTTATCCACGGCTCAGCGATGAGCGGCCCGCAGGCGGAAAAGAGGCGCGGCAGGATCATATCAAGGATGTGGAGCTGTGGGACTTGGTGAGCGCGTTCTCGCGAATCGTGCGTCAGATCGATCCGGAAGAACAGAAAAGTATCGTCTACGACGACACACCGATTTCAGTTTATATTGATCGTGTGGGCAAACGGGTCAAGCAGGACCAGCGTGTTGCCTTCAGCGCATTTTTTGAGGGGAGCAATTCTAAGAGTAAGATCGTCGGAATCTTCTTGGCCATATTAGAATTGCTGCGCAACTATTATTTCCGTGCAGTGCAAGAAGAGAGCGGCGAAATCTGGGTCATGCCTCCCGACCCCAATCGCCCGCCGCCGGCTGAATCCGAAACAGAGACCGCTACGGATGCCACCGTGGATGCTACCACGGATGCCGAAGTTGCTGAGGCAGCGCCTGCTGATCTTCCGACCGCGGCTGAGTCCGGCGAATCGCCACCTCCCGCAGCTGAGTGAGAACGGTTTTCAATCACAGTCCGCAGAGGGTTGTGAGTTGTCGAGAAATCGTGTCAATCCTTGGATTCCCCGCGGAATTCGGCCTTGTTTCACTTGTATGTCCACGACTCGCGATTAGCATTTGTGCAAGCAATATAGAAACCGGTCGAATGGCGCTGCCTTCGACAGAATTCACCGCACAAACTTTGAAATCAAACGCGAGAACGGGAACCGAGCGATGCAAGGCAATCAAAAAATCATCGATGCACTCAATGCCGGATTGACGATCGAGCTGACGGCGATTAACCAGTACTTCATTCAAGCCAAGATGTGCACAAATTGGGGCTTCAATAAATTGGGCGCCAAGCACTACGAAGAGTCGATGGGCGAAATGAAGCACGCGGAGCTGTTGATCGACCGGATTCTTTTCCTGGAAGGCGTTCCCGAGATCGCACGTTATGATGTGATTCGCGTGGGCGAGAACGTCAAAGAGCAGTTTGAGTATGATCTCAAATTGGAAACCAGTGGCGTGAATGCCTACAACGATGCGGTGGACTTGTGCATTCAACTCAAAGATGGCGGCTCGCGGGATTTGGTTGAGAAAATCTTGGTTGAGTCCGAAGAGCACGTTGATTGGCTGGAAACTCAACTTGAGATCATCGGCACCATCGGCATCGAGAATTACCTGCAATCGCAATTGGGCGAAAGCGAAGAAGGGTAATCACGGCAATTGGAGCTTCGCCGCGCATTATGCAGACGACCGGGCGCTGGGGGTCGGACGAAGTCCGTCCCTGGTGCGTTGGGGCTGGCAATTGGCCCGGGGGGGACGCGCTAATGCTCGTTCACAACCACCCTCATCTTGCGATATCGTAAGCCGACCACAGGATGGGTTGTGGCTACGCGGGCTTTAGAGGCTGTTTTCGAATTGCTCGCGGCGGGCGGCGAGGATTTGCTTGAGCACGCGGTGGCAGGCGGTGCAGCCGCTGCCGGCTCCGGTTTGTTGCTTCAAATCCTGGACCGATTCGGCGTTGAACACGCTGACCGCAGAATCGATTTCCTCAGACGTGACGCCCAGGCAACGGCAGATCACATCGTTACTACAGCCGCTCGCAGTGGACTTTTCCACGACGGTAGAGGTTTTCACTGCGAAGAGAGTCGCTTTAGCTGCCCAATTAGTCATATCGGTCGTTCCGATGCAGTCAACATGAATTGAGAATGAGTCTCAGTTGCACTGGTTCAATTCTACCGAAACGTCAGACGATGTCAAATCCAATTGGCACTGTCTCAATCGTGAGCGTGTAGTCCTCCGGCGCGCCCTTCATAAACCGTTTTGAGGCAATGGGTTATCAGGTTTGACTCACAATTCTGTTAGGGACCCCGTATACTGTTCGTTGAGCGCTTCGTCGGTGGCGGGGCGATAGCTGGTGACTATTGTGTTACGGATTTCAACATGCCTGAGTTTCAATTACAGAGTGAATTCCAGCCCGGCGGCGACCAGCCGGCAGCGATTGAAGCGTTGGTCAAAGGGATTCAAGCGGGGCAGAAGGAACAGGTGCTGTTAGGGGTCACCGGCTCTGGCAAGACCTTCACGATGGCCAATGTGATCCAACAAATGCAGCGGCCTGCGCTGGTGTTGTCGCACAATAAGACGTTGGCGGCGCAGTTGTATTCGGAGTTCAAGGCGTTCTTTCCGCATAACGCCGTGTCGTATTTTGTTAGTTATTACGATTATTATCAGCCCGAAGCGTACATTCCGCAGCGCGACATCTACATCGAAAAAGATGCATCGATCAACGAAGAGATCGATCGTTTGCGGCTGCAGGCGACCAGTTCGTTGGTCAGCCGGCGGGATGTGATTGTTGTGGCGAGCGTGAGTTGCATCTACGGTTTGGGGTCTCCCAAAGACTATTTGGAGATGATGTTGCCGTTGCGGGTCGGAGACGAAATCGACCGCGACGAGATGCTGCTGAAACTGATCGACATCCAATACGATCGTAACGACATCAGTTTTCAGCGAGGCACCGTCCGCGTGCGGGGTGACGTCGTCGAGTGCTGGCCGGCGTACGAGGAATTTGCCTACCGCATCGAGCTGTGGGGCGATGAGATCGAAAAACTGTCGATCATCAACCCGCTGACCGGACAAGAAGCCCGTGTGTTGGAAGAGGCGTACATCTATCCCGCCAAGCATTTTGTCATGCCGCAAGAACGGATTACGGCGGCGATCAAGGCGATCGAAGACGAGCTGAATGGGCGGTTGCAAGAATTGCGAGAAGCGGGCAAATTGCTGGAAGCACAGCGATTAGCGGCTCGGACGCGGTTTGATTTGGAAATGATGCAAGAGGTCGGGTATTGCCCCGGTATCGAAAATTACAGTCAGCCGTTATCGGGCCGTCCCCCGGGATCGCCGCCTGATACGTTGATGGACTTTTTCCCGGACGACTTTGTGGCATTCATCGACGAATCGCACGCCACAACACCGCAAATCCGTGCCATGTTTGCCGGCGATCATTCGCGGAAGACGACGCTGGTCGAACATGGATTCCGTCTGCCTTCGGCGCTCGATAATCGGCCGTTGAAGTTTGCTGAATGGCGCGAGCGGCTGAATCAAATCGTGTACGTGTCGGCCACTCCCAGCGACTGGGAATTGGAACAGACCGGCGGTGAATTTGTCGAACAGGTGATTCGCCCGACCGGTCTGGTCGATCCCGTGATCCACATCGTTCCCGCCCGCGGCCAAGTCCCGCATTTGATGGAACAAATTCGCAAGCGAGCGGAGGTCCAGGAACGGGTCTTGGTCACGACGCTCACTAAGCGATTGTCGGAGGAACTCACGCGTTATTTGTCAGAACAGGGCATTCGTTGCAAGTGGCTGCATTCGGAATTGGACGCGATTGAACGTGTGGAGATTCTCCGTGAATTACGGGAACACAAATTCGATGCGTTGATTGGCATTAACTTGCTGCGGGAAGGTTTGGACTTGCCGGAAGTCTCCTTAGTCGCCATTCTGGATGCAGACAAAGAAGGTTTCTTGCGCAGTGAAACGAGTCTGATTCAAACCATCGGGCGGACGGCACGGAATGTGAACGCTGAAGTCTATTTGTATGCGGATCGCGTGACCAATAGCATGCAGCGGGCGATTGATGAAACGAATCGCCGTCGCGAATTACAGTTGGCCTATAATGCGGAGCATGGGATTACGCCGGAAACGATTCGCAAGGCGATTTCTCGCGGGATTGAAGAAGATATCGAAGCGCGGCAAGTCGAGCAGTCGGCGGCGGGGATTGGGGATGAACAACAGTACGTCACCATGGAGTTCGTCCAAGAATTGGAAGCGGAGATGCTGGCGGCGGCTGAGGATTTGCAATTCGAACGGGCAGCCGAACTGCGCGATCGGATTTTGCAGCTCAAGCAACAGCTTGGACAACCGCTCACGGCGGACGAAAAGGTGGCCGAGGGACAAGTCAAATCGCAGACCAAGAAAAAGCGGGGCCGCCGCCGTGGGGGTGGAAAACGGGTTCCCAAACCAGGAAAGCGAGAGTAACAAACTGTGTTGAACGGTTGTGACAAGAATTGATGGGGTGGACCGGGAGAAACGCGTCACATGCTGAGCGCTAAGGCAGTGGACCGTTGGGCCGAAGATTGGGCCGATGGATTGAACCCGATTTTGGTGAAGGAGACGCGGCAGGTCTTTAAAACCCATCTGGTGACAATCCCGTTCTTTGTGGCGTTGGTGGTCGCCTGGTTCGTGTCGATGTCGGTCGTGATCGAACCGGCGCATCCGGAGAGTGTTCTCGGCCCCAGACTTCTTATGCCCTTGTTGATGGTACTGGGGGCTGCACTTTTTTACGTCGTGCCCTACATCAGCTTCCGCAGCATGACTGCCGAGCGCGAACGGCACACGTTTGAGATGCTGGCCGTCAGTTCGCTGTCCGACACGCAGATCTTTTGGGGAAAACTCAGCTCGGCGCTCGTCGTGATTGGATTGTTTGTCGCAGCGTTTGCGCCGTTCATTTCGATGACTTATATGCTCCGCGGCTTGAGCGTATTCGACATCCTCGCGGCACTGATTGTTATTGCAGCCACAGCCACTATGTTGTCATTATTTGGTCTGATGTTGGGTGCGCTGGCGACGAAGCTGCATTTTCAAATCATGAATATGCTGCTGTTGCTATTTGGTTCCACCATTGCTGCTATTTTCTTGTCGGAACTTACTGCATCCATTGCGTATACCGGCGGGGGTGTCGATCTGTGTGGCATGACCTGTTTTCTGATTGGGTTTGTGGGATTTCCCGGTCTGTTTTTTGCAGCGGTGACATTGGGCAGCTTGCGTCCGCCGACGATAGGGTTGGTGCGGACTTATGTCGGACAGGAGGACCTGCCGGCGATCGTGCAGGCTGCGGATCATCTCGCCGAGACGATTGAGCAACATGTTCCGCTACGACCGGAGTCGTACACGCTGCGTCATCTTAAAAAAGTTACGATCACGCCTGAGGCAGTGCAATCGATGGTGCCGGTCGTTGTGCGGATGGAGCGGTTGTTGAATCCCCGTCAACGGCAGTTCGGCCATTTGGGGCGTTATCGATATCTGACCATCAAAGGGGCGGCGGAACCATTGGAGATGATTTGTACCGTGCAAAACATGGTCTTGCACCGCTTCGGTTGGAGTGAATTATGCGCGGCGGATGCCGATGAAATTCCGCTCACCGAGGAACAGCTCGTCTATACAATAGGCCCCGATGATTTACGGGTATTGAAACTGGCGGTTTCTCGACTACAAGAACTGTTGGATCGCGACGAGCCGCCGGAACTGGAAGAAGCGGGGATTTTCTCAGAGCGACCCGAAGCGGATGCATTGAATTTGAGCGACCCGAATGCTGAACAGCAGTGATTGGAAAGATCGAAATGTCGGATGCGCCTTTACCATTTCCATTGTTGTCCGATAATCGCAGTCCGCGGTTGCAGCAGTGGAATGACGCGCTGAATCCGATTTTGGTGAAAGAGTTGCGGCAACTTTGGAAAAGCCGGCAATTCGTGATGATCTTTTTTGCGTTGCTGAGTGCTGCTTGGGGCATCAGCATTACGGCGCTATTGGCGCCGGAAGTTGTTTTGAAATTCGTCCCGTTTGGCTATGGCCATACGGGACAGATCCACGCCGCCGCCCTGTTCTTCATGCTGTATGGTTGTTTGGTGATTGCGCTGAACTTTGCGGTGCCGCTTCGCGCGTTGGATAGTTTGGCGCATGAATTCGCCGGCAGCACGATGGAGACGTTGGTCCTGACGCGGATCCCTTCGGACCGGATTACGATCGGCAAATTTTGGTGCGCCGCTCTGCATATGGGGCTGTACTTCGCCGCCTTGGGGCCGTTTATTGTGGTGACTTATTTATTGCCGGGGATCGATCTGCTGACGATTCTGTTGATGCTGCTGGTGGCGATCGTGCTTTCGGTCGGGCTCAGTAGCATCGCTTTGTGGCTGGGATCGTACTGCAAGTCGGCGGCGATGCGACCCGTGTTGACGATGGTGCTATTGGCGGCGTGCAGTCTGACCACTTGGTTTTGGTTAACCACCGTGTACCAAGCTTTGGAGTTGGGTAACACAGGTTGGATGGTTTGCACAGGGCTTCCCTGTTGTTTTGTGCCGTGGTTGGTGATCTCCAGTGCCAGCTTGGCGGCGGCGGTGGTGCGCGTGCGACCGAAATCGCCACGTTTGAACCGCATTCAGTTTATTCCCCCCGAGGAATTGCAGCCGATCGCGCAGAGCGTTCTAGATTTCGCCGAAGCTGTGCGCGTGCAGTTCCCCGTCGAATATGACGAACCCCCTGCCCGTCCGCCACAGTCCATGATGTTCCGCGAGGCTCACGCGCATGTGCTCAAACTCGCTCGTCAAACGGATCGATTGATGAACCGTCAGCGACACTTGCACGAAACGGTCATGTCCATGATGCCACTCGTCCCGCACCAAGCCCGCAAGGCCTTTGCGCAAGTCCGCAGCGGGTTTTATGCGATCATCGCCACCTATCTGTGGTACGGAATCTGTCACGACGACGTACACCCACACGTTTGGCCCAACCGCCTGCACATGCCCAAAATCCCCGAGGGACAGCTAGACAAACTTGAAGCCGCAGCCCGTGACCTGATCGCCGCATGCGAAGAGATCACGTCGCCACCTCCTGCACCCAACAACACACCCTAAAACAAACTCCCTCTCCCTCTGGGAGAGGGCCGGGGTGAGGGTTTTCGCACGACAATTAGCGTCCGTTAATATTTTTAAATGGAAAGCTTCCTCGCAGAGATGCACCAAGGAACACGACAGCGATGCCGAGCTCTCCACGCCTGGAATCAAGAGTGCTACTCTTTCGTTCTCTGTGGCTAAATCCTTTTCGTCGTTTGGTGTGCGACGTTATGATTTGTTGGGGGGATCGACCCGACTACCTAGAAAGGTGCGTCGCGACGCACCCTACGTTGGGGCCAATAGTCTTAGGTGCACCAGCGGCGGATTAGTTTTTCGAACATCTCGGTCCCCTGCTCCAATTGTTCAAGCGTGATCCATTCGTCGTCGGTGTGGGCTTGGGCGATGTCGCCGGGGCCGTACACGACCTTTCGTTTTAAGTCGCTGAACATGGCGCCGTCGGTTCCGTAGGTGACGGTTTGGGCTTCGGTCTTTCCGGCGATTTCTAAAAACTCGTTGACGAAATCTGAATGGGGATCAACGTACAACGGCGCACCGTTGCCGTGTGCTTGGAATTCCAAACCGCACTTCTCAGCGACTTTGCGGGCGCGGTCGACGAGAATTTGCGCGTCCATATTGGGCATCACCCGAAAGTAGACGGTGCAGACCGATTGCGGCGGCGTGATGTTAATTGCCGTCGTGTGGTCATTGATGCCGATGTTCCAACTGATTGTCGGCGGGTTAAAACGTTCATCGCGCCAAGTGGGGTCTTGCAGGGTTTCGTCGTGGATCGCCTTCATCTCGGCCAAAAAGGGAATCATCGCCAAGTTGGCGTTGAGTCCTTTATCGGTGCTGGAGTGGGCGGCGCGGCCCTGTGAAACTGCGGAAAACCCGGTCGTCCCTTTGTGAGCATAGACGACCTCCAGCATGGTCGGTTCGCCAATGATGCCACGGGCGTCCCCCTCGACCATCTCGCGATACATCTTCGATTTCTCGGCGACCTGTTTGGCGCCGATATAGCCGACTTCTTCATCAGCGGTGCAGGTGATGTAAAACGGTTGCTTCAATTCGTCCGCGGAAAAACGATCGGCGGCAGCCAGGGCGCACGATAGTGAGCCTTTCATGTCGCAACTGCCGCGGCCGTAAAGTTTGTCTCCCACGACCGCCGGTTCGAACGGGCCGTGCTCCTTGATGCTCCAGGTGTCAGCGGGGACCACATCGGTATGGCAAAAATAAGCCACGCCGCCAGTGCCGTTTCCTTTTTTCGCCATGACGTTGGCTTTGCGAACGCCGTTGGCGTCATCGTATTCGATCCGCTCGGTGACAAAGCCAAGCCCTTTTAACTTGTCCTCGCAATAATTTGAGACTTCGACATTCGAGAGCGGACTCGTCGATTCAAAACGGATCAATTCCTTGTTGTAAGCCAATGCGTCCATGTCCGCGTTTCACCGTTGTTAATATTGCGTTTGTTGATGACCGAATATGCTGCGAGCGTTAGCCGGTGTAATTTCCCCAGCGGTGGCGCGAGCATCTCCTGCCACGATAATTCACTGGTCCCCGGCATGTCTACCCATCGGTTGGTAACCCACAGGCGAGCAAGATGGATTCTTGGACGGCCAAATCGTGCTGGGGTGTGAATTCGAATTCCTTTTCGCCTCGGATGACTTGAGCCAAGTCTGTGAAATCAGCGTCGTACCTTGGGAGGTTTTCCAGCGGGATGTCTTGGTACCCTTTTTTATAGGGTCCCCGCGGTCGCGAAAAGGCGGCCTTGAGTTTGGGCGGTTCCAACGGACGCAGGTCGGCGGTGCCGCCATCGCCACTGACGACAAATTGCCGCCGCCGAAACCCATCGACCTCCATCAAGGCACTCAGCACTGTGACCGTGGCGCGCGGGTATTCGAAGACCGCCAATTGATTGTCCAACAGTCCGTCGTCGTATCGTGCCGAATGTCGGGCGAATGGCACGACGCGGTCTGGTTTGCCCATCACAATCACAGCGGCGTCGATAATATGGCAGCCGAGTTCAAACATCGTGCCGCCGGGATATTGCAGCAGCGAGCGTCGTGCTTCCAACGACATGGTTTTGCTCATCACCGTGTGCAGCGAAAATATGTCCCCCAGCCAACCGTCGCGGACCGCCTTGAAGATGAATTGAAATCCCGGGTTGTAGCGATACATGTAGCCCATCTGCACGGTCAAATGCTGCCGCGTGGCATCGTCGAGCAGTTGTTTGAATTGCGGTAAATTCTCGCCGGCCGGTTTGTCCAAATGAATATGTTTTCCAGCAGCAACGGCCCGCGCCCCGGTATCGAGCAAGTCCTTGACCTCGGTTTCGATAGCGACCGCCTTGAGTCCATCGACATTGAGGAGTTGTTCTTCGGTGAGCCAACGGACGTCTTGATAGGCTGCGGTTTTCTCCATCTCGCGCCGCCGCTGTTCATCGGGTTCGACGACGCCGACGATTTCAAAATCTTTGGAGCGCTTGAGCGATCCAATTTTTCCCGAGGCATGGGCGTGTCCGGTGCCGATTTGACCGATTTTAATAGGCTGCGGCATGGCATGGTTCCTCAATCTTGTGGTGGTCGTTGTGTTTTGGGCTGTGTCTTGGATTGTGGTGCGGGGCGGGCGGCGGTTGGCGCACGCGGAATTAACGTATTGCTCAGGCTGTCAAATGCTTGTCAAACCAGGCCTTGGTGCGAGCCCACATTTCTTCAGAGAGGATGTGGCCTGAGCCTTCTTCGATGTAGTAGGAAAACTTCTCTTGGGCGTGCATTCCTTGATAGGCGGTAGCGATGGTTTGGATGCCGCGGCGGACTTCGTCGATAGGACTGCCGGAATCGTGTTCGCCGAAATTCATGTGCAATGGTCGCGGCGCGATGAGGGCAGCAATGTCGGGGGTGTCGCCGTATTGATGAATGCCGGGTACGAAGTTGGGAAAGCAGTGCAGCATATGTTCGCGATGAATTCCTGCGTATGTGGGCAAGCAGCAATTGGCCACCAAGCATTTGATACGTTTTTCCCACGGCCCGACCAGCCAAGTGTGCGTGGACCCCATCGAATGCCCGTAACAGCCGATCTTATCCGCATTGACTTCGGGGCGGCTGACGAGGAAGTCGATCGCCCGTTTCATATCGAGGATGTTTTTCCAAGCCATGCTTTTCCCGTCAACGACGTAACGCAAAAATTCGAAGCGTTCGAACTGGCCGTCTTTGAGTTTGCCGGTGGGGTCGCGGCGTTCCTCAAAGCAGAGGGCATCGGGACAGAGCACGACGTAACCCGCACGGGCGAGTGCTGCACCGGTGTGGTGCATGGGATTTCCAGCCAACCCCGCCGGTTCGCTTTTGCCGAGATGATACTGCCCGGCATGTTGATGCCAAACGGCCACCGCCGGAGCGGGGTGATCGGCGTTGGTTTGGTCGGGAATCAACAAAAAGGCGGGAACCTGATCGCCCGGTTGACTGTCATAAAACACGGAATGGATTGTAAAGCCATCTTGCGGGATCGTTTCGCGAAGTTTGACATTCAGCATTCCCGGCTGCGGCCATTCGCCGCCGAGGCCGGTCAATAATCTCTCTCGAAAATCGATGGCAGCCATGTTCAAATTCACCCGTGTTTGATAGGAAACAAGCTCAGGTCCAGCGTAACTGATTTCCAACTCATCCGCCATTCCGAGCATAACAAACGACAGACCCGATAGGCGTAGGATGCGTCGCGACGCACCTTTCTATGCAGCAAGTTCGATTCTCCCAACGCCCCAAGACGTCGCACACAAAATGACGTAAAGAATTAGCCACAGAGGTCACCGAGGACACAGAGAACAGAGATGGGTTTCATGGTATGCAATCTTTGACCGGTCTCTGTGAGGATCTAAGGGGGGGCGAGGCGATACGTCTTTGCCTGAAACGCGGTTCGGCGGGAGACTCGTGCTTGCTGGGGTGTTTTCTTGAATAGAGGCTCGCGGTAATATAATCCGGCTATTCATTCTTCTCATTCTTACCGAGACGTCATGTCCCAAGAAATTGTCATTGTCGACGCGTTTACCGATCAACCTTTTGCTGGAAATCCGGCAGCGGTTTGTGTCTTGCCAGAGCCACGCGATGCGGAGTGGATGCAGCGTGTGGCGGGGGAAATGAATTTGTCCGAGACGGCGTATGTTTATCGCGAGGAAGATGCGTTCCGATTGCGGTAGTTTACGCCGACGATGGAAGTCGATCTGTGCGGACATGCGACGTTGGCGACGGCGCACGTGCTGTGGAGCGAGGGGCATTTGGCGAACGATGTGCCGGCGTTGTTCAACACCAATAGCGGGCGGTTGACGGCTTCGCGTGACGGCGAATGGATCAAGCTCGATTTTCCCGCAGAGCCGCCGGTGGACACCGAAACGCCCGATGTGTTGGCGGCTGCCTTGGGGACGACGCCGATTTATGTGGGGAAAAACCGGATGGATCTGCTGGCGGAGATTGATTCGGAGGCGACCTTGCGGGCGCTGTCACCGGACCTTCAGTTGATATCAGAGATCCCCACGCGGGGGGTGATTGTGACGTGTCGCTGCGCTTCGGGCGAATATGATTTCGTGTCCCGTTTTTTCGCGCCGAATTGCGGGGTCAACGAGGATCCGGTCTGCGGCTCGGCCCATTGTTGTTTAACGCCCTATTGGAGTGCAAAGTTGAGCAAACCGGAATTGCTGGCCTATCAAGCCTCGGCACGCGGTGGGGTTTTGCAGTTGCGATTGGCTGGTGAACGGGTAGAACTGGGTGGCCGCGCAGTCACAACCATGCGTGGCCAACTGACGGTCTAACGAAAATACCCCCCGGATCTGCCGGGGGGTATGGTTTTCTCCATGTCTGAATTGGCAGAAAATTACTCGGGGATTTTATCGACAAGTTTCCGCGTGTTCTTGAGCGTCTGGCTAAAATTGACAGGAATCGTCATCCCACCGGCTTCGATTGTTAAATCTCCGGAGAATGTCTGCTCCAAATCCATCGAGAGAATGCGACCGCTGGCCGGGTCAAATTGAACGGTTCCGGACGCACTATCGGTTTCGAACTTTCCCGAAACTTTTGTGGCTCCCATGTCGATATCGAGATCGCCGCTCAGATCGGTATCGATTGTGATCCGCAGTGTGGGGATTTCACCCACTTTGTCGGGACCAACATAGGTATAGTTCCGCTTGCCTTCGAATTCTCCCAGACCGGGCATTTTGACTTTGTAGGGCTTGTCCCATGTGTCGCCCGGTTTGACCGGCTCCTCTTTAAACAAGACGAAGAGGTCTTGGAAATTGGAGACGGCCGCTTCCTCCGAACCGCCCCCGGCAAATCGCTGCGCGATAGGATTGTCTTTGAGCACGTCTTGCAATAGTTGTATATAACCGTTGACTTTTTTGACCTTGCCAAGCGGTGTGACTTCTACTCCCAGTATCGCGCCGCTCAACCGTTCGTAAAGCGGTGTGATGGCGGCGCCGATTTGGCTGGTCGTATCATGGTCGTCTGACTGGGAATCGAATTTGAACGTTACTTGCGGCGCAAACTCGCCTTCAACTTTCAGGCGTTCAATTTGTGTCTCGAAAATGATTGTGCCATCTTCGGCGATTTTCTTAACGGTGTAGGTCGTTACGTCGGATTGCTCAAAGGTGGTGTCGACATCCTTTCCGTTGATCGATTGATTGACCTCTGTGGTGAGCGAGCTCTGGTAGATCGACTTCTCACCGACCTTGGCTTTGTAGCGTAGCTCAATGGTATCGTTAGCATACGCGATCGCGGGCAACAGGGTAAGACCAACGGCGCATGCCGTCGCTGCGGCTGTGAAACGAGACAACTTCATGGCGAACTCCCTGGTTTTAGCATTGTTGGATGCGGTGCACCGTGACAAAACGATTGCCGCCCACTTTCGATTCGTTTCTCGGCGACATTTCTTGGGGGAAATCGCCGAGACGCCTTATTCGCTACGCATGACTTGGACGAGTGGATCACCAGGAAATGGATTTATTGCTCATCTTTGAATCACTTCACCACCGCCTGGAGTTACGAATGCGCGCATCGTGTCCTCATCGACGTTGAGGCTAATAAATTGAACCGACCCGTCGGCAAATAAGGCGAAAAATCCTCCTTGCCGCAGTTGCCCTAGACCTTGGAATGGGTTTTCTTCGTCGAATTCCCAATCGTCCGGTTTGGTCCAAATGACGGCTTGATCCTCATTGGCCTCAACGGCGAGAATGGTATTCGAGGTGCCGTCGGTGAATTGACGAATTGGCATTCCCTCCTCGCCGAAAAAGGCGGCATCTTCACCGGTGACAAGTAGGTAATTGGTTTTGAAATCCTTGTTGTTCATGTTGGGGTTTTGGTAGACCGGCGGCATTTCTTTGATTAACGCTTTGTTGTGTTCACTATCCCAGGGTTCATCGAGGTGAAATTTCTGGTAAAGTGCGGCTTGATCCAGGTAAGGCAACACGTGCACGCGCCAACTGAGCAGCGGTTTCTTCTTTTCGTAGTTCGCGTGTGCCGGAAACTCGCTGAAGACGTCGTGATAATTGTGCATCGCCAAGCCCAATTGTTTCAGTTTGTTACGTGTTTCCGCGCGGCGAGCCGCTTCGCGGGCCTGTTGGACCGCCGGGAGTAAGAGTCCCGCTAAAACGGCTGATGAGGAGTAAGCGGGATTGAACGTGGCCGAGATGGTAACATTGTCTCCTTCCCGGACTGGTTTCAGTTTGTTTTCGATCACGTCGCCGGCGCGTGCCAAGTATTTGAGGGTTGCTTCCGCCACGGCGCCTTCATCCATGCGCATGCTCATGGTGCTCTGCGCGATAAACATTTGTTTCGCAAATGCCACGGCTTCGGTGAGGATCCGCTCTACCTCCTCGGCCGACTTCTCGTCGCGGCCAGCCAGGCGGATAAACGTGGCATCGGGGGGAGAGATGTTCAGGCCAATGTGGACCGAGTCCAAATGATCGGGCAACGTGAGCAACTGCTGAATAGGTGGAGGCATGGGGGGAGCTCCGACCAGTGCTTGATTGATCAAGTCGCGGACCGGTTCAACGGCCAGAATTCCCGTGGCATTGGCATCCGTTGCTGATTGGGACAGCAGCGTTCGCAACTCGCTTTCGGCCGGCTGGTTGGCAATCATGAGGGTCAAAAACGATTCCGGAGCGATCAGGATCGTCTTTTCCTTGTAGAGGCAAAAACTTAGATCCCGGGGGTGGTTGGCGGAGAAGTATTTGACGTCATTGATTTCGTTCGACTCAGTCCGTCGTGTTAAATCCTTGGAAAGATCCTGCGGTGCTGAAAAATGGAGGATCAAGCCCCAACTCGGCGGGTTTCCCCCCATGGGCGGGGCGATGAGGGCGATTGCCTGTTCGATTTCCATGGGATTGAAGCCGAAATCCCGTTTGCCGGCTGCGGCGATCACCTCTGTCGGCAGTAGTTCCAATTCTGGTTTCGCCGCCAGTGTTTGTGGAAATAGAAACACAGCACCGACGGCCTGGTCGGGGATGTGGTCCAAATTCAGTTTGGGATCAGCTTGAGCGGTGGCGGTACCAGCTGAGCTGGCAAGTAAGCAGGTCGCCAACGTGACAGCGGCCAAAGGCCGAAATCGCAGAAATGAGTGCATCGAGGGATTCCTTTTGTGCAAAATGCCCGCACGTGGAAAACATAACCATTTGATTCTGACGGCATCGACCATCGATGAGTCGTGCTGGAGGGATGCTCAAAACCACTCTATTTGTCTACTTTTTTACAAATCCCTGCCATTGAAACGATTCAAACCATGGCGTCGTGCCGCTCGACCGCTTCATGGGCTTCGACATCAGGGTGCATGCCCTGTTCGATCATCGCCATGCGTTCGCGGTGCTTGATCAGGATCTTGACGATGCCAGTGAGACCGAACACCAGAATCGCCGCGATCGGCACCAGGAACACAAGTGTTTCAGGACGTGAAATTACATTCATCCAAGTCATGGAAACCATCCTCCCCCGAATTTGAAAAGTCCCGCAGACACTCTGCATCGTATCGCATCATTCGCAGCAAGGCGAGAAATCTTGACAGAATCCGATGATTATCGTCAGATTCAGGCGGCCCTTGTTGCGCGTCCATGGATCGCATTGTGGAAATCGGGATGATGCGTGGAGGGATTGGCTGCCCGTACGGTCGGGAGGAGAGGCACGATGATTCGTCGAGAACAGGGCGCGGACTGGTTGATTGTTTCCCAGGTTGATCATGCGCGGTTAGCGGCCGAATTGGCCCAAGCATGGCGGCATAATGTTGCCAGTAGTTGGGGAATCAGTGAATTGTTATTCCACGCCGTTCTGAAACATGATGACGGGTGGCGCGCTTGGGAAACGGGGTTGGAAATTGATCCTGCTAATGGGATTCCGCGGGACTTTACTGAAATGCCCATGGAGGTCGCGGCGGGGATCTGGACATCCAGCATCGAAACCTGCGCAGCTGAGCATCCGTTGGTCGGAATTTGGGTCAGCCGCCACTTTTGCTACTTGGCCCAGCATTCGCTCTCCAGTCGTGCGGACAACGCAGCGGATGTCTCCGCCGCCCGACGTTTTTTGGCGGAACAAGAACAGTTGCTACAGCAACTGCAAAGTGTGGCACTGCGGGATGTCACGGCGCGGGAATTCGAAACACTGAGCGAATTGGGGTTTCGCTTCTTGCGGCTGTTCGACGGGCTGAGCTTGTGGTTGTGTTGCGCAGAGCGGTCAGAACCATTTGGTGTTCAATGCGACGGACAGTCCGCGCGGTTCATTCCGTATGCAGGCGGACGCGTTGTGAGCGATCCCTACATGCTGACGCAGCAACCATTGCAGCTGTCTGTTCCAGCTCGGCGGATAGCGGCGCGGGCTTATACCGACAACAAGGATCTGAGAGCCGCGCTTGAGGCAAGTCCCGTGGAGGAATTGTCGTGGACTTTTACTGCGCAGGATCTTTCGTGAGCGCTGGTTAGTACCTTTGACAGGCCATGCCGCACAAATGGCTCATGACTTCATGTACTGTGCGCGCGTCTGTGGGGGTCTTGAGGTGATTCTCGGTGTTGATGTAATACACCGAAGCACGGGGAATGCCCGTGGGGGCGGGGTTTTTCTTACGGTACACCAAGCTGACCCGGCCGACGTTGTTGGGATGCGGGTCGGGCATCGTCAATCGGAACATAAAGCTATCGATGTAACAAACCCCTTCGACACCGATGCAATCCTTCTCCAAAGAGCACAGGGCATTGCAAACAATCGTGCAGCCGGAGCTGAACCCGGTCAGCATCACTTGAGCGTTGGGGTTACAACATTTGATTTCGCGAATACGGTCGGCTAGCGCTTCTGAGCCTCCTCCATCGTAGTAGTTGGAGATTTCGACGTTCCGAAAACCACAGGATTTGACGTATTCAGCGAATCGATCCATTCCACCAATATCGAATGCGTCGACGGGTGAAAGCACAAAGATCGGATAGATGTTGTCATAGGCACAAGGGGGGGCGGAGCGCAGATTGACCTCCAACGGCGACTCATGGACCGTGGCGCACCCTGTGCTGCAGAGGGGGATCAGCCCGGCCAATAGAAGCAGGAGTTGTGGGGCGCGTGCAGGCATTGCGTTGGATTCGCCGTTGTAAGTCGGTTCGTTGTTCCCTATCTCATACGCGGGGCTAGTTTTCGTATCGGAATTCGTTGGTGTGGGATTGAACATTGGCGGCGCAGTCGATTTAATCGGCTGAACCGGAATTGTGGCCGGTGTTTTGGGCGATCTAAGACGCTGTTTTCGGCCAGCAACGTGCGATTTCGCACGGCTGGGTTTTGACCGGTGTCCCGCACAACAGATACGTTTGCAACAACAAATTAAGGAATGACAGTACGATGAGTGTTGAAGAAAAGGCTGCGGAACTGGGGCTGACGTTTTCTGAGGTGGCACCGGGTTATTTGAATCTCTGCGCGCAAACCGGCAATTTGCTGATGACCTCCGGCCATGTCAGCGACCTCAAAGGCAAGCTGGGGGACGGCGTGACGGTCGAACAGGGGTATGAAGCGGCCAAGGACTGCGCGATCAAAATCCTGAACTCGGTCCGCAGCCATCACGGCACGTTGAATGGTTTGAAGGTGATCAAATTGTTGGGCTGTGTGAATTCGACGTTGGATTTCACCGACCAGCACCTGGTGATCAACGGGGCCTCGGATCTGTTGCACGAACTGTACGGCAAAGACGGGGACGGCTACCACGCCCGTAGTGCACTGGGATTCGCCGCTCTGCCGACGGGGGTTGCCGTGGAAGTCGAAGCTGTTTTCGAAATCATTGACGGGTGAATCTTAGCAGCGGTCTTGCCGCTGGGGGTGAGTGAGCGCACACAGGGCCTAAGGCTGCTCAGTGCATAAAAAAACGCCGCGTGAACTTTGGTTCACGCGGCGTTTGAATTGCTATTGCCAATTAACGTTTGGCGATATTGTCGGTGGAAGGCACGACGAGCCATTCCCCCTTCGCTTGCCGCGGACGCCGGATCACCCGGGCTTTGGCATAGGTGGGACGGCGGGTGAGACGTTGGTTTTTCACCGACGGCCGCCAGGTCACCTTGTGCAGTTCATTGAACAAATCGGGGCCGGCGTTTGCTCCGTCTTTTTCAGCGCCAGCTTCTGGGGAGTCTGTCGAGGGGAAACCAGGATTCGTATCCCCATCTTTGAGTTCAGGTGTCGGTGCTGGATCCTTGCCAGGAATCGGCTCTTCCGGCTTGTAGGCATCAACACTTTCCGCATCTTCGCCCGGCATGGGAGGGGAAGCTTCTGCTGGCGATTTACTTTTCCAGTCAGCGTCGGGAGTTGCTCCTTGACCGCCGTTTCCATAGGTTTGCGGGGGAACGCCCGGGTCTGGCTCAGGTGTGCGTGCGGACGTGGCCGGAGTGGGGATGCTGCAATTGCCAGACGGACAACCAGCGGGACCGCATCCGCCGGAGTCGCACGAGCTAACGCCGCAGACCGATGTGCCGCAGGAAGAGCAGCCACTGGGGGCATAGTAGGAACTCTGCACGCCACAACCGCCGGGACCACAGGGGGATGGGGCATAGCTGGGGCTACATGCGGGAGCACACGCCGGGGCGCATTGGTTTTTGGGGCAATGCGGGCCGAAAATTCCGTTCCAGACCCACGGAATCAATCCGGCGTTGCCGACGGACGCTGTTAATAGCAACACACATGCGGAGCAGACCAGTGTGGCGCTCCATTTCAACCCAATCCGCTTCATCGTTAGCACCTCAATCAGCAGGGAAATCTACGAGAGAATTCGTTTTTGTGGTACGGCTGTCTACGTCGAAAGCTTGGTCTTGAATCTTTTCCGCCGCAGGGCGACAGGACACCTCTTTCGCCGTACTTACCTAATCTCTGTTAACTCTACCTTAGTTTTTTATATCAGACCCTGTCCGACGAATCCACCAATTTCAAGTCTATTGCATGCACTTCGATGGTTTCCGTACCCCCTGTAGGGCTAGTTCTTCCCCAGACGGTATCCCGGACACAACCGCTACGACTTAACAGGCCTGAACGAGCCCAGTCGCGGCAAAACAGCTAATTGATGCGGGTTTCGGCGATTTCAAACAGCAATGCTCGTGTTTTTTCGCTATCAGAAACCGGCTGATTTTTAGAAAGGTCGACTTCGAATGGCCGTCCTAAGCTATTTCCGGCCAGATCTTCGAGGGTGGTCTCGACGATGACCGCAAATTTGCCGACCGACCAGGGTTGATCTGGAATAAACCGCCAGATGGTTTCGGCGTCGGTGACTTCGATTTTGCCAACGACTTCCACGTTGTCCGCAGCGACAACGAAGATCCTTTCGAGCAGCGCACGGTCCAAGGATTCATCGAAGCGGATTACCAGCGGCTGCGTCGTATGCGCCTGCGGCGGTTCGATGTGCCAGTCGTCAACCGAGGGCTGTGTTGCATCAGGAACACTCACATCGAAAGACTTACGAAACTCTGCGGCGAGCGGGTTGCCTTGGGTATCGCACCAATCCGCATCGATCACGAGTGTGTAGTGTCGGCCTGGCAGTAGCGGTGGACCGACATCTTCATGCGGTTTCAGCCCCTTTTTGATGCGCCCCGGGTCAAACAACAATGTGAACCGCGTCCGGGAATCGTTCCAGAGTTCTTGATCCAGCTCCAGAAAGGGATCGGCGATCGGCTTTTCATTTTCGTCGAGGAGGTGAATGTAACGGTAGGAATCCCCCGCGCGCATCGGGGCAGAGAAATGCAGGTAAAACTTCAACAGGTTTTGTGGAAGCTGTTCGCGGCTGGGGAAGACTTCGGTGACCACCGTTATGGTGGGCGCTTGGTCGGTGGGCATCTCGAAGGTGCGACGCAGTTCGCCGCTGTTGTCGATACCCGCAAATACCGCTGTGTAGGTTTGTCCTGGTTCCAAGCCATATTCAGGAGTGAATACGACTTGCTGCTGATCAACGGCATAGGTACCGAGCATAGCGGGTTGATCGCTGGCGATATTTGTCCCGACATAGACCTTGAAGTGTTCTCGCCAGTGCTCTGCCGTAGTGTTTTCGATCTGGGCTGCGGAGAGGCCCTGGAGGGCAAATGCGGATTGGTAATTTTCTATGGCGACTTTTGCCAACTCTAATTTCTGAGTGGTTGGAGCGGTGCGCGTCGAACTGGCCGGTGTCTCGTTGGTGTGGGAACCGGTCTCGGTTACGTTACCGTTGCAGCCCAGACAAATCGCGGCGACGAAGCAACTCAGCCCGATTCGAAGGGGTTGGCGATGCGTGAGGAAGTGTGTGCGAATTCGCATGCATCCGATTCCGATGGATCTTGCGTGAAAGAATGAGGAAACCCGGATGGTGTGGTGTGCATCCGGGTTTCCGTGCGAACTCAATAGCGGATGTCCCAGGGTTTAGGGAAGTGGGACGGTCTTGAGGTTAAACTGATTTTCGTTGGCGGGATCGACCATGAGTACGATCGCTGAGGCGTCATCCAGACGATCCAATTGGACGACTCCTTGGAGTTCCTCGATCGTTTCATACGGATGCCCGGCTTTGTCCTTGACCTTTTCGTTGAGGTGTTCTGCCTTATCAATGCCTTCGGTGCTGAACTTCATGACACCTCGAGAACTGTTGGCCATCATCACGAATCGCTGGCCATCTTGTTCGTAAACGATCATGTCCAACGGACGATTGTGATTGCCCAATTCAGCGACGGTTTTTCCCGTGACTTTCGTGTCGGGGGTCAACCGCGATATGGGGAACGTGACCAACGGAGTGCAGGTGTAAGAGGCGAGTAGATGCGGCTCGCCGCCGATGTCGAACGGGACAAAGGTCCGCACGGGGGAATGCGTTTCGATTTTTCCGTGCGAGGCGTGGTAAATCTCGACGCTCGTGCCGTTGTCGACTTCAGTGAATGGAAACGCCAGCGACCGCAGTTTGGAAGCGAATTCTTCATTCGACAGTCCGGCAACATAGACGCGGTTGTCAAAAAAGGCGATGTCGGTAATCGATTCGTTACGATTGTTTCTTTTTTTGCCGCGTTTTGTATATTCCTGATCCGCAGGAGCTTTGGGCAGTTCCGCTTTGGCAAATGCAATGTCCTTCAGTGGCACGGCGGCAACGTCGCCGGCTGCGTTGACCTTAATCAACGCGGGTCGAGGCTCGCCCACAGCGCGGGTCACGGAGAGATAGACGTTGCCGCTGAGCGGGTTGACGGCGACGTCATTGATTTGGATGTTTTTCCCGGAAGTACCCAATAGGCTGCCGATTTTTTTGTTCACGTTATCGACATTGACGTCGGCCGGCTTCCGCGAATCGGGGGCGTCGCCGGTGTCGATTGCGAAAATGGCCGCGGATTTTGCATCGCCGATAAAGAGCACGCCATTGGGACCAAACGCCAACGGCCCGGCGGATTTGATGTCGGGTGTGCCTGATTTCAGACCGGCTGGAGAATCAGCGAGCGAGATTCCGGCCAAAAAGGTACCGCTGATCAGCACGACCAACATAAGACACTTTTTGTTGAGCATATCCAAACTCCTTGAGCAGACGTTGGTGACTACAAAATCCGGGGCGGCTGCGCCTCCCCCCTCGAACGATGATTATCCTGTCTGCCGGTAGACATTCAATCCCGAAATGCAAATTTCACCGTCCGACGGGACGGTTTTTACGGCAGGTGAAACCGCTGGATTGATGCTGCTAGGGCAACAGTGGCTTGATTGGTTTTCCAAGGAACTGCGGCGTCGGTATGGAAACCGGGGCCGATGCAGTACGATACTGCCGATATGCGACGAACAGTTATTGTGAAATGTGTCGCAGGCTTTCTTGTGTCTGTATAAAAAAATGAGTTTCGGTGACTACAAATCTTCAAAACAGTCCGCTTGATTTTTCAAACATCCAAACGGCGCGGGGACTGAGTTATCGCGTGTTGTGTGCGGGGTTGGATGGAACGCAGTTCGCGTCGCGTTTGTTGGAGGATGCCCTGGGCATGGGGGATGTCTCCGGGCAGGATCGACGGTTGGCGACGGAATTGACGTACGGGGTTGTCCGCCGCGAACGAACTTTGGACGCGATCATCGAGACGTTTGTGAGCCGGGGGCGTGCCAGCGTGGAGCCGGAATTGTGGTGCCTGTTGCGGTTGGGGGCCTATCAACTCATTTTTCTCACCGGGGTCCCCACACATGCGGCTGTCAACGAAACAGTCGCGTTGGCTGGCAGTGTGGGACGCGCGCGTTGGACTGGTTTTGCTAATGGTGTATTGCGGTCGATGACTCGTGCGCTCACTGGAGAGCCGGTGAATGAACCCGGACGCCGTGCCGTGCCGCTGCGGGATGGCGATTATCTGGGGTTTGATCGTGATTTGTTTGCCGATCCGCACGAACAACCGGCCGAGTATTTTGCCGCGGCGTTCGGTTTCGGCGACTGGGCTGCGCAGCGCTGGTTGGAACGGTTCGGTTTTGAGCGATTGTTAAAAATGGGGTTTTGGTTCAATGCCGCTGCCCTGCCCTGCCTGCGCGTGAATTTGTTGCGTGTGGATCGCGAAGTTCTGCTCGAAGACCTATCCGCCGCCGGGGTGTCGGCAACCGAGGGGACGCTTCCGGAATCCGTACGTTTGGGCGAAATGGCTCGCATCACCGAGTTGCCTGGATTTCGACAAGGCTGGTTTACCGTACAGGATGAGTCCGCCATGGCGGCTGCGCGACTTTTGAACCCGGCGCCCGGCACGCGGGTGTGGGACATGTGCGCCGCCCCGGGTGGCAAAACGACGCACATGGCGGAGATCATGCAAAATCAGGGGACGCTGTTGGCCTCGGATATCGAGTTTCGCCGGATCATGAATGTCGAGCAGACACGGGATCGATTGGGGCTCAGTGTGATTTCGACACGGACGATTTACCCCGACAGTCGCAATTTGCCCGACGGTCCGTTCGACTCGATTTTGGTTGATGCGCCCTGTTCGAATTCGGGCGTTTTGGGCAAACGCCCTGAAGCGCGACATCGTGTGACAGCCGAGAACGTGGCGGAACTCACTGAGTTGCAGGCACGATTGTTGGGGGCGGCGCTGGATCGCTTAGTGCCCGGCGGACGGTTGGTCTACTCCACTTGTAGTATCGAGCCGGAGGAGAATCGCGAACTCGTGCTGAGCGTCTTGGCGGGGCGCAATGATGTGGAGTTGCTGGAAGAACAAGAACACATCCCCGGCGAACCGGTCGATGGTGGTTATCAAGCGCTGCTGCAGCGGACTTGAAAATTGTGAGTTGTCTGATCTGCCTCCGACTCGCCAGTGCCTGGGATGATGTCGGTCGTTACCGTTCCGCAATTGACGGTGGATGTTCCTGCGCCTATAAACTAAAGGCCATATCTTGGAAGCGCGCCGTCCAAATCGTTGCGATTCGCTGTAATGATCATTGACGTGAATGAGTGAACACGATGGAAGTGGTTGAAAACTCGAAGACGGGCGTTTCGTATTGGAAGATTCCCCAATCGAAATTGCGGATACGCACCGGCAACACGCCGTATGGTCAGGGCGTCTTCGCCTGCGACCCCATCCCCGCCGGCACAGCATTGGGTGAGGTGCGAGGCACGATCATCCAGGGGTCGGATTACCAATCGGACTACTGCATGGATCTGGGCGAGAATCAAAGTCTCGAACCGCATGCACCGTACCGGTATGTCAACCATTGCTGCGAGCCGAACTGCGAGTTGTATCAGATCGATCTGGAAGACGAGTCTGGCGTTGAGCATCCGATGATTGTGATAGAAGCCAGTCGCGATATCGCCGTCGACGATCAGTTGACGATCGATTACGCCTGGCCGGCCGAGGAAGCGATTCCGTGCGGTTGTGGTGCAGCAACTTGCCGGGGTTACATTGTGCATCCAGACGAACGCGAGTTGGCGGTGAAGCTGCACAGCCGCGGGGCGTAAACCGTTTGCGGTTAGAGGTTCTCAACGATTGAACCAAGAGTGCTCATGTGCGCCTGATCGCGTCTGGCCGTGGAAATTTCCAACGCACGTCTATCTCTTCCCGCTGGTCGCTGCAGCGGGCGATGCAGAGAATTTTAGATGATTTTCAGAGAAAATCATGGTTTCTCCGATCAATTTCCCCGCGCTTCTGCAAACCATTCTAGGAAGTTCATTGTTCGTGGTTGTTTTGTGAATGTGTCGGGACTTCGTCTCGATTTGCTGGAATCGGCACGAGATGCAAGATTCTCGATAAGATTTGATGCTCACGAACGAATGGGCGCAAGGGTCTCGCTATTCTGCTCAAATCACGAGAGAGAGTCTTGATGAATTCGCAACGAACGACGCTAATCAACGACTTTTGGATCGTTGTTGTGGCCATTGTGATGTTTTCTATCATCCTGGGCGTGCGGAAGTGGGGTGACCAGCGATACGTGGCAGGTTACACCGAAGGGTATGCCCAGGCGGAAGGGTATACACGGGCCCAAGCACAACGCAGCGGATTGAATGAATTGACAAAAAGGGTCGCATGGAGGGGAGATCACGCGAAGCCCCAATGATGTACCGCTCCTGGCGTGGCGTCTTACCGCTCCTCGTTACGAATTGACAAGATCTGCGTTGCCAACGATAGTAAACGGCGCAGCGTCTTACATTTGTCTTGAGGGAACCAGTTGGTGCGGAAGGGCGTCCGAATGATGCGGACTTGTGTGATCACGTTGGGCTTGCTGTGCTCGTTCGTGGTTCAGGCTCAGGCGGCGGAGCCGCGCTCGGTCGATTTCAATCGCGATGTGCGGCCGATTTTGTCGGAGACCTGTTTTCGTTGCCACGGCCCCGATTCGGCTGCGCGTGAGGCGGATTTGCGGTTGGACAACGCTGACGATGCCTTTGCGGATCGCGGCGACTTCTTTGCCATCGTACCGGGCGAGCCGGAGAAGAGCGAAGCATATCAACGATTGGTGGCGGATGACGAATCGCTCCGAATGCCGCCTCCCGATTCGAAGCTGGCGCTAACCCCAGAGCAGGTCGAGACGCTGCGGCTTTGGATTGCGCAAGGGGCAAAGTACGAAAAGCATTGGTCCTTCATCACCCCCACCCGCCCTGCTCTACCGACAGTCCAACAGGCTGATTGGCCGCGGAATGATATTGACCACTTTATCCTGGCTCAACTGGAGGCACGAGGCATTGCGCCGGCGCCTCGCGCCGCTCGGGAGACATTGATTCGCCGGTTGAGTTTGGACCTCACCGGCTTGCCGCCGACCCTGGAGGAACTCGACGCCTATTTAGCGGATGAGTCGCCCGAGGCCTATGAAAAAGTTGTCGACCGACTGTTGGCGTCGCCGGCCTATGGGGAGCGGATGGCGAAGCTGTGGCTCGACGGGGCACGGTATGCGGATACCAATGGATATCAAAACGATGCCGAGCGGTTCATGTGGCGCTGGCGCGATTGGGTGATCAACGCCTACAACGCGAACATGCCATTTGACCAATTTACGATCGAACAACTTGCCGGCGATCTATTGCCTAATGCGACGTTGGAACAGCGGATCGCGACCGGTTTTAACCGGAACCACACGACGAGCGATGAAGGGGGGATCATTCCCGAAGAGTATCGCGTCGACTACGTAGCCAATCGCTTAGAGACGACGTCGACCGTCTGGCTGGGGTTGACGATGGGCTGTGCGCGTTGCCATACGCACAAGTACGATCCGATCACGCAAACGGAGTATTATCAGCTCTTCGCGTTTTTCAATAACATTCCCGAAAAAGGTAAGGATGGCGACAAAGGCAATTCGGTGCCATTCATTAAGGCTCCCACTCCCCAGCAATTGGCCGAACAGAAGCGACTCAACACGGCGATTGCTGAGGCTGAGAAAACGATCGCCGAATTGATTGACGGATCGGCGGAACAGCGGCGGGCTTGGGAAACGGCGACACGTCAACGTTGGTCCGCCCAAATTGTGAATTGTGCCAAAGCGACAGCCGACGGTGTGACTCGTTTTGCGTTTGATGGTCTCGATTCCCGCCTCACGGGGAATGCGAGTCTTGTCCCGGCCCATGCGACGCCGGGGGTGTTGTTGACCGCGGATTCACCGGTGACTCTGGGCGATGTGGGAGCATTTGATACAGCGACTCCGATTACCATCAGTTTGTGGATACGTCCATCAGAAACAGGGCACGGGACATTGATTGCCCGTCGCGATGACAAACGTGGATACGAAATCGGCTTGACTGACAAACGTGCTGTCAGCGTGCGGCTGTTTCACGATGGTGCTGAAAATGCCATCAACGTTTCTGCGGCTGGAGAACTGCCTGCGGGACGCTGGTCCCATTTGGCGGTTACGTATGATGGTTCCGGCAAGGCGGGCGGCGTGCAGGTTTATCGGGACGGCCGTGCGGAGAAACTGGACGTTCATCAAGACACGCTTGACGGTTCGATCGCTACTTCGGAGTCCTTGGTGTTGGGAACGGCGACTACGGACGCTCCACGGTTCCGGGGTGTCGTCGACGACCTGTGCATCTTTGCGACGGAACAGACCGCCGAGCAAATCCAGGAACTCTATGCGGGACGCGGCGCCGATTGGGATATTGCACACATTGAGTCGGTGAATTCGGATGGCGGTGCGACGTTTGAAATGCGCGAGGATGGTTCTGTCTTCGTAACCAGCGCGAACCCGCCGCGTGAGGACTATCTCGTGGAAATTCAAACCGAGCGGACTGATCTCTCCGCCATTCGCTTGGAGGTGTTGGCGGACGAACAGCTCCCTAAGCAAGGCCCGGGACGCGGTAAAGATGGGGTGTTTCATCTGAGCGAAGTCGAGGCCGAGGCGGTTTCGGTCGTTGATCCTCACAACACACAACCAATTCACTTCACTGCCGCCTATGCTGATGAATCGCGGGACGGGTTTGATGTGGGGAAGCTGATTGATGGAAATGTTGAGGGCAAAAACAGTTGGTCGGTTGAGGCCGATTCAAAACGAGTTGCACGTAGCGCGATTTTGGTGGCGACGGAACCATTTGGTTTTGAGGGCGGTACGATTTTAAAGATCAAACTGCGACATCAAGGCGAGATTCCGTCTGCGACGTTGGGACGATTTCGGGTTTCGCTCAATGCACGGCCGACCGCTGTACCGGGCGTTGTGGAGCAAATTGCCGTCGATGTGGCAACTCCTTCGGAGCAGCGTACCGAATCACAACAGCAGCGATTGGAGCGGCATTTTATCGGCGAACAGGTCGATGGGGGCAAGCAGGCACTCGCGCGGTTGGCGACCTTACAGCGTGAACAAACCGAGGTCGAAGCGGCGATTCCGACCACGATGGTGATGCAGGAAATGGTACAGCCACGGACCGCACATGTGTTGATTCGCGGCCAGTACGATCAACATGGAGACGAAGTCACAGCGGGCGTTCCGGCGAGTCTGAATCCATTTCCGGCCGATGAGCCGCGCAATCGTTTGGGGCTGGCTCGCTGGTTGACCTCCGGCGAGCATCCGCTCACTGCGCGGGTGACCGTGAATCGGTACTGGAAAATGTATTTCGGCACCGGATTGGTCAAAACCGATGAAGACTTCGGCGCCCAAGGGGAATGGCCGGTTCATATTGATCTGTTGGACTGGCTCGCCACCGAGTTTGTGCAAAATGGCTGGGACATTAAGGCGCTGCAGAAAACAATCGTGATGTCGGCTGCTTATCAACAGGATGCGCGGGTGGGGGCCGAGTTACTGAAAACTGACCCACATAACCGTTTGATCAGTCGTGGACCACGGTTTCGTATGTCGGCGGAAATGATTCGTGATAACGCGTTGGCGGTGAGTGGGTTGCTGGTCAAGAAAATTGGCGGGCCGAGTGTGAAGCCCTACCAGCCACCCGGTCTATGGAAAGAGGTCTCGTCCGGTGTGGTGCGTGCGAATCTGTTTGAACAAGACCACGGCGACAATTTGTATCGCCGCAGTTTGTATACGTTCTGGAAACGAGCTGCGCCGCCCCCGGCATTGCAGACGTTCGATGCGCCGACGCGGGAATATTGCGTCACCAATCGCTCGCGTACGAACACGCCGCTGCAAGCATTGATTTTGATGAACGATGTGACCTACGTCGAAGCGGCACGCGTATTTGCCCAACGGTTAATAAACGAGGGGCCACAGGATTCCGCCGGCCGTATCACGCGCGCCTTTCGGTTAGCTGTCGGGCGCAAACCCTCGCGGCTAGAGATTGTGGTGCTGCTGAAGTTGCTCAAATCACGGATGTCGTACTATCGGACGCATGGGGATGCGGCGACTGAGTTGTTGGGTGTCGGCGAAGCCCCCCTGGACGAAACCGTCTCCCCGGCTGAGTTGGCGGCTTGGACGAATATTGCTTCGCTGATCCTCTGTTTAGATGAATCGATTACCAAAGGTTAACCTGATGCACCCGTTATTAGAGCGCGCGATGACGACGACGCGGCGGCAGTTCTTCAGCCGCGCCGCAACAGGAGTCGGCATTGGGACTGCTGCGTTGGCGTCGCTGTTGAATCAGCCGCTCTCAACCGCTGCGGAGTCTGCGTCTGCCGAAGGGGCTGACGGCGGATTGCCGGGCATGCCGCATTTTGCTCCGCGGGCGAAGCGAGTGATCTATTTGTGCCAGTCGGGCGGACCGTCGCAGTTTGAGACTTTCGACTACAAACCAGAGTTGGCCAAACTGTTTGACCAAGATGTCCCGAAGTCAGTATTCGGTTCACAGCGGCTGACCGGGATGACATCGGGACAGGCGCGGTTTGCCGTGACGCCCAGTTATTACAAATTCAAACAGCATGGTGAATCAGGAACCTGGGTCAGCGAATTGTTGCCGCATCTGGCGGAGATCATTGATGAACTGTGCTTGATCAAATCGGTGCACACTGAGGCGATCAACCACGATCCGGCGATCACGTTTTTTCAGACCGGTTCACAGCAACCGGGACGTCCCAGTTTCGGGGCCTGGGTCAATTATGGCTTGGGGAGCGAAAACCAAAATCTGCCGGCGTTCGTCGTGATGAATTCGATGGGAACGGGGCGTCCGGTGGGGCAACCGCTGTATGCGCGTTTGTGGGGGAGTGGCTTTCTACCGTCGAGTTACCAGGGGGTGCAGTTTCGTTCGGTGGGTGATCCGGTGATGTACCTGTCGAATCCGCCCGGATTGGATGGAGCGGGTCGCCGTGAGTTGTTGGATGGGTTAGCGCAAATCAACCAACTGCAACAGTCACAATTCGGCGACCCGGAGATCGCTACGCGGATCGCGTCGTTTGAAATGGCGTATCGCATGCAGACTTCGGTGCCGGAATTGATTGATGTTTCGGGCGAGACAAAACAGACGCTCGAGATGTACGGCGACGACGTCGCCAAACCGGGGACCTATGCGCGGAATTGCCTGTTGGCGCGGCGCTTGGCTGAACGGGGCGTGCGGTTCATTCAACTGTATCATCGCGGTTGGGACCAACATGGGGATCTGGTTCCGCAAATCAGTCGGCAATGCCACGACGTCGACCAACCGACGGCTGCACTGATTAAAGACCTCAAGCAGCGGGGAATGTTGGAAGACACGCTGATCATCTGGGGCGGCGAATTCGGTCGCACGGTTTACAGTCAGGGAACGCTCACCAAAGACAACTACGGCCGCGACCACCATCCGCGTTGCTTTACGATGTTTCTCGCCGGCGGCGGCAGCAACGGGGGATATAGTCACGGGGCGACTGATGATTTCAGCTACAACATCACCGAAGCCCCGCTACATGTGCATGACCTGAATGCGACGATCCTGCACTTGTTGGGAATCGATCATGAGCGGCTGACGTATCGATTCCAGGGACGCGACTTCCGTTTGACCGACGTTCATGGGACAGTCGTAAGTGAGCTTATTGGATGACGCGGTGTGTTAAGTGTTCCACCGTTGTTCGGGGTTGCCGCAGGGCACTGGCGGACAAGCCGCCAGTGGCACCCGACTGAGGGCATTCGCTACGTTTTATGACGCAGAAGACATCCTCACACCGTGGCTTCCATCGCTTGTGAGAAGGCTGCCATTTCTAACGGGCCGCCGACGATGAATGGGGTTCGTTGGTGAATTTCCTCCGGTTGAATATCCATAACCCGCTGCATGCCATCACTCGCGATGCCGCCGGCTTGTTCGGCGATGAAGGCGATGGGGTTGGCTTCGTACAATAAGCGGAGTTTGCCATCGGGGTTTTTCTCGGTGGGCGGATAGAGGAAAATCCCCCCCTTGAGCAGCGTGCGATGGAAATCGGCGACGAGAGAACCGATATATCGCAAGGCATAACTTTGGCCGTGTACTCCGCTCCGGAGGTCGGTAATAAAGTCGCGATACGGTTGCGGGAAGGATTCCCAATAGCCGTCGTTGGAGGAGTAGTACGTGCCGGAGGTGGGCATGCGAATGTTTTCGTGGCTGAGAACATAGGCGCCGACTGAGGGGTCGAGTGTAAATCCGTGTACACCGTGGCCGGTGGTGTATACCAAAATTGTCGACGATCCGTAGACCACATATCCCGCAGCGATCTGTTTGACGCCTGGTTGCAACACCGCTTCTCGGGGATCGGCATCTTTGGGGAGGTCTTTGGGCATGCTCAAAATCGAAAAGATGGTTCCCACGCTGACGTTGACGTCGATGTTGGAGGAACCATCCAGCGGATCGAAGACGACGACATATTTTCCTTCGCCCGAGCGGCCGTCGAACATGATCGCTTCTTCGTTTTCTTCCGAGGCAATCACGGCCACATTTTCGCGGACACCCAAACAGTGAATTAGGGCTTGGTCGGCATAGACGTCCAGGATCTGTTGGGCTTCTCCTTGGACGTTGATGGCGCCCGCTGCTCCGGCGACTTCCAGCAAACCAGCCCGACGCACGCGCGATTCGGTCATTTTTGTCGCCAGTGTAATTCCCGACAGCAGCCAGGAAAAACTGCCGGAGGCGGCGGGAGAGTATTTGCGCTGTTCAGCCAAAATGTGCTGTTGCACCGTCGTGATCGACGGTTTGGAACTCTCCATTGCTCGACTGGTATAAGCCATTGTGTTTCTCGGTCCGTTTTTCCAAAATTCGGTGTCAAGTTAGATTTCAAACATGAGACAGTCGCGGCGCGCCTGAAAACAGAATAGCGACTTGGATAAGGGAGCAATACCCAAAGAATCGGCATTTTATTAGACAATTTCCTACGTTGTTCTCCCATGAGCCACTCGCCATTTCTGCTGGCACTGGAATTTTCAACTCAGATCGACTTGGAATTTGATCCAGCTATATTGGAAATAACACTAAACTGCGTGTGACACCTGCACATGACAACCGTTAGGATATAGCCGTTGGCCTTTACCGTGTGGTTGGTTTGACGCCTCTGCTGAGTGGAGTCACTGCTATGGCGATCGTGGTGAACATGCCGAGAGAACGATCCAATTTCACAATTCGCGACACCAACGTTCGAGATGCGGCGGCTGTCGCGGAAGTCGTAGATGCTGCATTCGAGCCTTTGCGCACCATTTACCAACCGACGCGGCAAACAATCGAGCGTCAGGCCATTCATCGCAATCATAGGAACCGGCTGATTGGTGAGGCCGATGGACGCATGGCGGGGACGGTTCAATACGATGTTCATCCCGACCGACTGCACGCCATGGGACTCGCCATTCATCCCGATTATCAACGGATGGGGCTCGCGCGGCTTCTGCTGCAGTCGATCGAGGACCGCGCGCGATTGACTGGTCGCCCGCTCGTTGTCTTGAATACGATTGAGGAAACAGGCAACGTACCGATTTTTGAAAAACTCGGATTTCAAGTCGTAAGCCGAGTCGTTGCGACATGGTGTGTCAGCACCCTCCATTCAGCAGTGCATGATGTCACTCTGCAGCGTAATGTCTCGTGACTAGAGACCGACTTCGCACGGATGAACTCCCATATTCTTGAAAAGAGCGAATGGGGTAATTCTCGGCCGCGAATTGACACCCGTGCGCCCACGGGATTTAATCGCAATGTAGCGGTTACTAATTTGATCGCTCCATTTTAAAATTCGCATTGCACATTCTGAAACTGGAAAATCCAGATGAAACTGTTGATTCTGTTGGGTGTAACGTTCGGCCTATTCGTTGGCGGTCCTGCAAGCATTTCCGCTGAATCGCCAAAGTCCGGCGATCCTATTGAACTCTCTGCGGAGTTACGCCAACGCTGCGTAAAGATCCTTCGCGATGGTTTTGCAGCGGACGAGTTTTGGCCGTCGATGCATGCCGCTGAAGCGTTGACGGTGGCCGGTCACAGCGACGAGGTCCGCGCAGGATTGTTGAAAAAATCGCCCAAGGTGACCGACGACCAGCAGCGGTGCGGCATTGCCCGCGAAATGGTGCGCGCCGGTGACCGGGGTTATGCCGAGACGATGCTGACGATTCTGTCGCAATCAGATGATTACGCACACACGCATGCCGCGGAAAGTCTTTATAAGGTTTACGAAATCGGCGACGGATCGCAGTTGCGGGCTGCGATGGCGAATGAGGACAATTCGACTTGCCAACTGATGGCGGCGGCGGCGCTGGCGCGGTCGGGCAGTCCGGAGGCGTTTGAGTTTATCCGCAAACAATTGGTCGACGGCAACACCGATGGGCGGCGTATCGCCGCATGGATTTTGGCCCGCATCGGCAATGCCAACGACATTCCCGCTCTGCAAGCGAATTTGAAACGTGAAACCGATCCGCTGAAAAAGAGCTATTACGTCAATGCCTTGGCCGCGCTGGGCGATAGCGCTGGGCAAGAACAGTTGGCGAAAAACCTCAGCGACGAATCCCCGGCGATTCGCACTTATGCTGCTGTGTTTGCCGGCGATGCCCGAATGACCAATGTGGCTCCGCAATTGGAGAAACTGTTGGATGATCCTGAATTGGATGTGCGGATCCGTGCGGCGCAGTCATTGTTGACGTTGGCACAACCGGTGGTCGAGTCGGGTAACTTTGCACGCGATGTGTATCCGGCGACGCCCGAAAACCCGCGGTATAGCGAAGGTTCGATTGCCGTGTTGGGTGACGGGACGTTGCTGTATGCGACGACGGAATTCATCGACAGCGACTCCGATTTTGCCAAGGCGCGAATCATTGCTAAAACGTCTACCGATGGCGGACGCACGTGGAGCAAATCCCGGGTCCTGCAGGAAAACATCGGCGGCAAGAATGTGATGTCGGTCACACTGCGGCGTTTGCCGAAAGATAAGTCGGGCAAAGCGCCGTTGGGGATGTTTTTTCTGATCAAGAATGACTTCAACGACCTGCGCGCCTATTTGCGGATTTCACATGACGATGGCAAAACGTTTGGCGATCGAATTCTGGTCACCGACGGGCCGGGTTATCATGTGGTGAACAATGATCGTATTACGGTATTGAAAAACGGACGGCTGTTGTGTCCGGTCGCTTGGACCGAAGACGTGAAAACGGTCAATCACTTCACCTGTTACTGTGCAATTTCTGACGATGGGGGCCTGACGTGGCATCGCGGTAAAGGGGAAGTCGATCAACCCAAGCGTGGAGCGATGGAGCCGGAGGTGTTGGAGCTGAGCGACGGGCGGGTACTAATGATTGTGCGGACGCAATTGGGATACATCGCCGCTAGTGAATCGACCGACGGGGGAGAAACATGGAGCGAGGCGAAATCATGGGGTGTCAAAGGTCCGGAAGCCCCCGCGACACTTCGCCGGATTCCCGCGACGGGAGATTTGCTGTTGGTTTGGAATCATACGTTTGTCGAAGGGGCCGGGCATGGTGGAAAACGGACCCCGTTGACCGCGGCCGTCTCGACGGATGAGGGGAAGACTTGGAGTTACGAGCGGAATCTTGAGACGCGCGACGATCAGACCTATGCCTACACCAGCATTGAGTTTGATCGCGGCCGTGCGTTGTTGAGCTATTACGTCGGCGACGATAAGACGGGACGCATTTTCAGTCGGTTTCGCTCGGTGCCGGTCAGTTGGTTTTATCAACAGCCGTGAACTGGGCTGAGGCGCTTGACGCGGATTGTCCGGGAGTCGATCATGGGGGAGTCCGCTTAAGATGGTGATGAACATCGCCCGTTCGGAAATCGACTCCCCATGCATTGTCCCCCCCTGACATTCTTCTCTCGAAATCAACGTCGCGTCCTAACGACGTTGGCTGTGGTGTTTTCCATCGTTGGGACGTGCCGGGGCGATGATGCGGCTGGTTTGGAGTTATTTGAGAAAAAAATTCGGCCGGTGCTGATCCAGTCCTGTTACGAGTGCCATTCCAGTCAGGAGGACAAACCCAAAGGGGGACTGCGGCTGGATAGTCGTGAGGCAACGCGCACGGGGGGAGACAGCGGCGCGGCGATTGTTCCCGGAAAGCCGGACGAAAGTCTGCTGATCGAGGCGATGCGGCACGAGTCGTTCGAGATGCCTCCGCAGGCCAAATTGTCCGACGAGACGATTGCCGATTTTGTAAGATGGATTGAAATCGGGGCACCCGACCCCCGCGATCGCCCCGATAGCAACACGGTCGACAATGCGTGGCCGGTACTGCTCAACGCGCGGCGCGATTGGTGGTCGCTGCAACCGGTCGTCCGTCCTGAGGTGCCGGAGATCAAGGCGAACCCGCCGAGGGGCACGATTGACCGTTTTATTTTGGCAAAGCTTGCGAATGCAGGAATTGCGCCGCCGGAACAAGCGGCGCCGCGAACGCTCATTCGGAGGTTGAGTCTGGTACTCACTGGCCTGCCGCCAACACCTAAAGACGTCGACCGTTTTTTGCGGGACAGCGAAGTGAATGCGGAAGCGGCGTATGAGTCGCTCGTCGATCGCTTGTTGAATTCGCCGCACTTTGGCGAACGTTGGGCGCGACATTGGATGGACGTGGTTCGTTTTACCGAAACGCACGGCAACGAGTGGAACTACGAGGTGCATCACGCTTGGCGGTACCGCGATTACCTGATTCGCGCATTCAACGCCGATGTGCCGTACGACCAATTCGTCCGCGAGCACATCGCAGGGGACTTATTGGACCACCCCCGTTGGAATGACGAACAGCAGTTGAACGAGTCTTTGATCGGTACGTCCTTTTACCGTTTCGGTGAAGTGAACCACGACGATTGTGTGACGTTGACGTCGATCGGTTACGACATTTTAGATAACCAGATTGATACGCTGACAAAAGCATTTCAAGCAACGACCGTCGCTTGTGCGCGGTGTCACGACCATAAAATGGATGCGGTTTCCGCGGCGGATTATTATGCGCTGTTGGGCATCCTCAAGAGTTCACGGCTGACCGCCCACACGCTCGATGCGCCGACGGTGAATGCAGAATTGATGGAGCAGTTGCGTGTGTTGAAAACGCAACTCCGCGAGGAGTTGGCGCAGCATTGGCAGTCGCAGACCGGTGATGTTGCCAAATATATGCTGGCGGCGCAGGCGCGGATTGCCAAGTCGTCGGAAGCGGATGTTTTGGCGACCGGTTTGAGCGCGCCGCGGTTAGAAGGTTGGGTCAAAGCCCTTTCTGTGGAGAAGCCGGGAATTGACCATCCCGCGCGGGCTTGGCAGACGGTGAACGCTGCCGAGAATGTTCCCACAGCGTGGCGCGAATTAGCGGTGAGTTTTGAAAAGGATCGCCAAACGCATGAGTCGTTCAATGCTAAGCAATTCACACGCCTTGCCGATTTTCGCGATGACGATCCGACCGAATGGAGCGCCACCGGCCAAGGTCTGCGTCAGGGGCACACGTCAAGTGGCGCATTCACCGTGGCGCATGACGGCGACAACGTTGTTCGGCAAATTCTTCCCGCCGGTCGCTTTACGCATGTCTTGTCGGAGAAACTCAACGGCACGCTCCGCTCGCCCGTAATTAGCGGCGGGAAGTCGCACATCAGTTTTCAGGTGTTGGGAGAGAACACGAGCGCCGTGCGTTTGGTTTCCAACAACTGTCAGCTCAACTATGCCAACTACCGTGCATTGACCTCGCCGCAGCCGACGTGGGTTACATTTAAGGTCCCCGCCAATGCGGAAATGTTGCGGACGTTTGCGGAACTGGTCACGAAATTCGATAACCCCAAGTTTCCGGATCAATTGGGAACGTTAGGAGGCGATAAGACCAACGACCGCATACCGTGGTCCGAAGCAGCCGCGGACCCGCGATCGTATTTCGGCATTCTGCAGGTCGTGGCGCATGACGGCGGCGATCCGCCTAAGCCGGACCTGTCGCCGTTGGCCCGGTTGTATGGCGAGGCCGATACGGTGGTCGCGCCCGCTGATATTGCCGACAAGTATTCCGCGGCGATTCAAACGGCAGTGGAGCACTGGTCGGCGGGGACTGCTGGCGACGATGATGTTTATTGGCTCTCTTGGTGTGTGGAGAACAATCTGTTGGACCATGCCGTGAACGCCTCGTCGCAGATTAAAAAATTGGTGGGCGCTTACCGCAAGATAGAAGAACAACTGGCGCGGCCGCGCCTGGCGGCGGGGATTGCCGACCTGGGTGCAGGGCAGGATCATCGCATATTGCTGCGGGGCAACTTTGCGACTTTGGGAGATGTCGTGCCGCGGAGGTATTTGGAAGTGCTGTCGAATTCCGCAAAGAATTCTCAACCCACGGGCAGTGGGCGGCGGGAGCTTGCCGATCAGATTGCATCGTCGCACAATCCGCTGACGGCTCGGGTGATGGTCAATCGTGTCTGGCATCACCTGTTTGGTGCGGGAATCGTACGGAGCGTTGATGACTTTGGACATGTCGGCGATCTGCCGTCGCACCCGCAATTGCTGGATCATCTCGCCGCACGCTTTGTGGAACCTGCCGGCAGTCACGGCGACGGCATGGGCTGGTCGGTGAAGACGTTGATCCGTGAAATAGTGTTATCACGTACATTTCGCGCGACAGGCCGCGCCGAGTTATCGGCCACAGAGATCGACCCACAGAATCGCTTGTTGCATCACTATCCGGTACGGCGGATGGAGGCCGAGGCGATTCGGGATTCGATTTTGACCGTTTCCGGCCGGCTGCAACCAAAATTATTTGGCGAAAGCATTCAGCCGTTTCGCCCTGAATCGAATCCCACCCGTCGGCTGTTTGCTGGGCCGCTCGATGGGGCGGGCCGCCGCAGCGTGTACATTAAGGTCAATTTAATGGAGGGGCCGAAGTTTTTGAGTGCCTTCAATCTCCCCGGCGGAAAAATCACCCAAGGCCGCCGTGATATCACCAATGTGCCGGCGCAGGCACTGACGCTCTTAAACGACAGTTTTGTCCTGCAGCAAGCGGGGGTCTGGGCAGAGGCGGTGATCGAAGACGAGACCATTACAGTTGGCGAACGACTCATGACGATGTTTGAGGCTGCTTTGGGACGCCCGGCTACGCCGCTGGAAATCGAGCGGTTTGAGGAACTGATCGGCACGCTCGCGCAGCTAAAGGAAATTCCCGGCGACCAGATTCTGTCGTCCAAAGAGATCTGGCAGGACGTGGCGCATCTTTTGTTTAATGGCAAAGAATTCATTTACATCCCTTGAAAACGTTTTCGTTTGGTGCTGAAGTACGAAATCGTGGGAACAGTTGGCCGTATGAATCCTCATAGCAACAATTGTCCGGGACGCGGACCGCGGCTGTTTTCGCGGCGTAGCATGCTGAAATCGTCTGCCAACGGTTTTGGAATGTTGGCGCTGTCGGCGTTGATGTCGGAACGCGCCTATGGGGCGCCGGCCACGGGACCGCATTTTGCCCCGACGGCTAAAAACGTCATCTTCTGCTTTCTGGACGGAGGAGTCTCGCATGTCGATTCGTTCGATCCCAAACCGAAGCTTGCGGAGGTCGACGATCAACCGGCCGGTGAGATCGATAACCCGACGGCGAATGTGAATCGCAAATGGCTCAAGTCCCCCTGGAAGTTCGCTAAGCATGGCGAGTCAGGACTGCCGGTCAGCGAATTGTTTCCGCACATTGCCAGTTGTGTCGACGATTTGGCTGTGATTCGTTCGATGAAAGCGGACCTGCCGATTCACTCTACGGGGGTGTTGTTTTTACATACCGGGTCCAACGTAGCTGGGCGTCCCAGTCTTGGCTCGTGGGCCAGTTATGGACTGGGCAGCGAAAATCAGAATCTGCCGGGGTTTGTGGTCTTAAATTTTGGCGTGATTCCTTGCGGGGGATTGGAAAACTATTCCAGCGGTTTCCTACCGGCCAGTTTTCAAGCGACGTTGCTCAATGCCGATGGTCCGCCGCTGGAGAATATCACGCCGGGCGACAGCCGCGCGGGGGTGCAGCGTGCCAAACTGGATTTGCTCAAACTGCAGGACCGCGCGTTTGCTGAGACATTAGGGGGCAACGACGCCGTTGAATCGGCCGTTAAGAACTATGAACTTGCCTACCGCATGCAATCGCTCGTCCCGGACGTGCTGGATTTGTCGCGGGAAACGAAAGCGACGCAGTCGCTTTATGCGATCGATTCCAAAGTCGACTCGCAGCGGCTGTATGGGATTCAATGTCTCCGCGCGCGGCGGTTGATCGAATCGGGTGTTCGTTTTGTGGAGATCACCTGCCCCCCGGGCGCCTCGAACGGTACGTGGGATCAACATGGGGCGCTGAAGAAAATGCACGAGAAAAACGCTCTCGACACCGACCAAGCGATTGCCGGTTTGATCAAGGACCTCAAAGCACGTGGGCTGTTTGACGAAACGCTGATCGTCTGGGCGGGAGAATTTGGACGCACGCCGCATGCGGCCTCCCGCGACGGACGTGATCATCATCCCGAAGGCTTTACCGTTTGGCTGGCCGGTGGAGGCGTCAAAGGGGGCGTGGCGCATGGGGCGACTGACGAGTTGGGCATGCATGCGGTGGAGAATGTCTGCACGATGCACGACCTGCATGCGACGATATTGCATCTCTTGGGCTTGGACCACCAACGCCTAACCTACCGTCACGGCGGCCGCGACTTTCGCCTCACCGATGTACATGGTGAAGTGATTCACGAAATTCTGTGAACCGTACAAGCTGATTTAAATCCCGCTGCCGTCGGCGTGGTGATGCGGCAGCATGTGATCCATGTCGAGTGCCGGTTCGGCAACTGAGAGCCGTCCCACGATTTTGGCCGGAATTCCGGCGACCGTGCAGTGCGCGGGAACATCGTCTAAAACGACGCTGCATGCGGCGATTTTCGCTCCGGTACCGATTTCGACATTCCCCAGGATTTTAGCACCGGCGCCGACCAGTACGCCATGCCGGACTTTGGGATGGCGGTCTCCCGTGGCTTTTCCGGTTCCCCCCAAGGTCACTTCGTGCAGCATGGAGACGTTGTTTTCCACGACGGCGGTTTCACCGATCACGACCGAGGTGCCATGATCCAGCAAGATACCCTGTCCGATGCGGGCGGCCGGGTGAATATCCGCAGCAAAGACCTCTGAAATGCGGCTTTGGAGGTGCAGCGCCATCGCCCGCCGATTCTGCCCCCACAACCAATGCGCGACACGATAACTTTGCAGCGCATGAAAGCCTTTGAAAAATAGCATCGGCACATAATAGTATTCCGATGCCGGGTCACGGTCGCGGACCGCTTGAATGTCACACCGCAGGGCGGCGCGGACCTGCGGGTCGCTGGCAAAGGCCTCGTCGATCACTTCGCGGATCAACATGGCCGTTACATTCACATCGGCCAGTTTGCCCGCGAGGTGGAAACTCATCGCATCTTCGAGCGTCTCGTGTTTGAGAACCGTGGCGTGCAGAAAGCTGGCCAAGATCGGCTCTTGGGTAGCCGCAGACTGAGTCTCTGCGCGGATCGTGTCCCAGATCTTATCGTCGCCTATGTGTTGTGCGGCGTCTGACACCGGCATTGCCTTTGGTCAAAGTTGGTGATGAAAACGTGCTGCGTGGGGCGCGATTACTCGCGTTCGATTTTAATGCCGCTGAGAATCGGAGCATCACTTCCATCGCGCGGGACGAATTCGACAACGAGATTGTCAGTTACGGAAATCCCGGCCACTTCGTGAATTGCTGAGCGCCCGTTACCCTGATCCGATTCGTCGAGGCCTACGTTTTCCAGTAACGTTTCACCTTGGATTTTTACATCAAATTTCGCTGCTGCGGATGGATCACCCTGGCGCGCTGTGAAATAGAATTTCACGCGATAGCTTGCCGGGTCGGCCCCCTGCTCTTGCAGTGGGATGGTGAGTTGTTTCAACCCTTCGGCCCAATAGGAATAAATCCAGGGTGACTCAACGTCAGTTAACGCCTCCGCTTGACTATTGATTCCGGAGTATTTTTTGCCGTCGGCGAAGTCGGTTTGCAATTCCAAGGGTAGGACCAAACCGGTCTCCTTGTAGGCTTTGGGCCGCGGATACGCCAACCAGACGGTTCCGCTGGCGTCGCGACGATCTCCCGGGGCACCGAAGTTGAGTGCCAAATGTTTCACCGGCGTCGATTTTCCTACGGAACTATAGATCGTCCAATCCCGCCGGGGTTCGCGCGGTTCCATGACGATGGTCGAGGCGATCGAGAATAGACAGACACAACCCGCACTCGCTTCGGGAACCATCAACAGGCCGTTGGCGGGAATCATGTTGATCCAGCATCCGGTACGGTGTCCGGCGAAGTGCCGCGTGCCGTTGTCGGCGTTCAGATCGTAAAACCCAGTGAAGCCGGAGCGGAAAAACATCATATCCGGTGTAGCAGTCATCATGCCGCAATGGTGTCCGGTACGGACCATGCTCCAGGGGACCTCTTCGCCGGTGATGGGGTGCTTCCGCATGCGCTGCGCGCCGGTGTAGAGGTCAAATCCCCATGGTTCGGCGACGATCTGATCTTCGATAATGATCGGGCGATGTCGATAGTTGGCATCCTTGGCCCACAACTTGTGTCCATCTTCGCCCGATAGCGCCACGAGTCGGCGACTTTTGAATTCCCCGGCGAGGAATTGTTTCCAGTAGTGACCGTTGGCGTTGGCGCCGCAGAGTACCAGCACGTTGTTTTGCACCATTAAAGTCAACTTGCCGCCGCCGGTGCCGATTTCACTGCAATCGGTCACGTCGACCGGTGTTTCCCACAATTTTTCGCCGGTCCGCGCATCTAGAGCAACCGCCAAGCGAGCGTCGATCCGCTTCATCCGTGCTTCGGCCTCTTTGGCCTCCTCGCCGGTCAGTTTTTTAAGTTCAGTTTTGTCTTCACGCAGCAATTCATCGCGTTGGTCACTGGTGATCGTGCTGTCGATGAAGAAGACCCGTTCCGGTCCCAAAGCAATGGTGTGATGGGCGATATGTTTGCCTTGATAGCTCCAGGCGGTCTTGCCCGTTTTAGTATCGATTGCGAACAGCCCGGTCGTGCTGTCATCGGTCACTTTGCCGCGACGTTGCTTACGGCGTTCGACTTCTTGGCGGATCGTGGCGGTGCCGATCAGCAGGCCGTCTTGGTAGGCCAGATAACCCCATTCGTGATCCTCGTTGCCTGCTTCGGGGGGAACGGTGTAGGTGGCTTTGATTTTGCCGGTCGCCAGATCGAGGTTGTGGCATTCACCCCGGACCATGACGAATAGATCGTCGCCGCCGGCGACGAGGTTTCCGGGATTTTGATTTTGAAAGACACCGGTCCGCACGGCATTGGGCTCCTCCCGCTCCCACAAGAACATGCCATTGTAGGCGTCGTAGGCCATGACGCTGTTTTCGCCCTGCACGATCAAACGGCCATCGATGGAAAGTGGGCCAACGGCGCCGTCGTGCCGGTTGACCATTTTGCCGGGGCCGGGATCGCCATACCACAGGACGCCCAGTCCGCCCTTTAAGCGGCGGTCGGTGCTACTGGCGGTGTTTCCCGGATCGCCGTATTGGTGCGACCAATTGGCTGCGCCCGGCAGTTTGTCGCGGGTCAATGTGATCGCCGTGCCATCGGTCGAGGTGTGTGATTGGTCGGCTAATTTCATGCCTGCCAACCAGTCCTGACGGCTTTGAACGGCTTGCGCGGGATCGTCCTTTTTGCCGCCCAGATAAACCACGCCACCAAGCGGTTTGAGGTGCCGCGCGATTTCCGCTGGATTTCCAGGAACGGTCCCACCCAGTAACTGGGTGTCGGATACGATCATGTTTGCAAAATAACTTGAGTAAGGGACCGGCGCAAAATCGGCCTGATGTACGGTCACCCGACTGCCGTAGAGCCCTGCGGCGTTGAGGGCTTTGCGGGAGGCGGCTACTTTGTCCGCGTCCGGTTCCAAACAATACAGCGTCAACTCGCTTTGCCGCGCCAGCTCATAGGCGAGTCGTCCCTGTTCGCTGCCCAACACGAGTGCAAAGCCGCGATTGACGCCTGTGGTCTTTAAGATGTCTGCCGCTGCGTCTTGATAAAACTTGGTCAACTCATCTTGAGGATAGGGATCAGCGCCGATGTTCTTTTTGGCGACCGCTGAGGGAACGGCGGGCGTATCGGCTGATGCGAAAGCATAGATCTTGCCCGTGCTGGTGCTCACAAACAGATTTCCGCCGGCGACTGCCAATCCGCGAGCTTCGCCGTCGACCGGGGCGCTCCAGAGGGGCTTGCCTGTTTCGGCGGAAAAGGCGGCGACTTCTCCATCTTTGCCGGCGAAGACCAAATCCCCCGTCACCAAGAGTGATGACTCTCCATCAAACGGTGTTTTCCAGATGACACCGACTTGGTCTGCTTGTTGGATTTTGGCTTCTAGTTCCTTCATCTCCTTTTTGGCTTGCTCTAGTTCTTCGCCTTCGGTGGTATAGATCTTGCGCATGATCGGCCGCCGGCCTTGTTCCATTTTGTGGCGTTTGCGGCTACCGGCGGCATAAGCGTCTCGGTCGAGTTTGATCAACGATTGTCCGCTGAGCGTGTATGCGTATTTATCGGCCATCGCCAATTGATAACCGGTAAACCAACCGTACCCCACATCGCCGGTCTTTTGTTCCATCGGCAGAATATGGTGATCGCCCCAGCAGAAGATTTGCCCCGACGCTAGCAACGCCTTCGAGCCGCCAACAACCCCACCCGCGTCGCCCCGCCAACCGTGAACGCGTTTGTGGACGACCTTGCCTGTCTTGCGATCCACAGCCGCCGGCAATGAACGCCCGGAGGGGACAAACAACAGTTCGTCGTTGGCTAACAGATAACCTTGCGGCGACAGGTCATTTCGACCGGCATCCTCTTCACTGATCGTGTCTCGTTTCCAGACCAAGGAACCGTCATTCGCGTTGACCGCGTAGAGGTAGATATTTTCATGCGGAAAAATTCCAGCGCCGAAATAGGCGATGCCGTCATCGACGAGAATTCCCGTGCGGATCGGCCAGCGTGAAATCATCTCTTGGCGTGCGATCAGCCAGTCGTCGTCGGGCCCGGCGCGGTGTTTCCAGATCAAGCCGCCGTCGTCGCTGTTGAGGCAATAAGCGTTGCCATCGTCCGATCCGAAGTAAACGCGACCATCGGCGACTGTCGGGGCCAATCGAATCGGCCCCCCGCTGTAGAAACTCCACAGCTCTTTTCCGTTGTTGATGTCAACGCAATGCAATTGATCATCGACAGATGAGCCGTAGTACAGGCGATCGCCCACAACGGCGACGTGAAACGCGTCGTCGAAGGTCATGCGATCTCGCACTAGCTTTCCTTCAATAGTCCGGTTGTCAGTTCCCGACCACGCCATTTGCGGCGCAGCATCAGGCGAGATCGTCCAGCGTAGTTGCAGCGGCACTTTGATGGATTCGGAGGTGTGACCGGCGCGGGCGTTATCGTGCATATATGTTGGCCAGTCATCGGCCAGAGACGAATTGGGCAGCCAGCTTCCCAACCCGATGATCGCCGCGCACAACAAGAACGCAGCCTTAGCGAAATCACGCCACATCAAATGATTGTCATTATTGTTTGTTGAACGAATAACGTGATCCATGTCAGAATCCTTGCCTGTATGGGCGGTCTATTGAACAATGGCTCGTCTTGCAGTTTTCCGCGAGACTGTCGCGATAACTGTGAATTCCAGTATACTTGTTGGAATCCCTCAGTTCGAGTGACTCCGTTGAGGGTAAATAATTGTATGAAATTCTTATGAATACCATGCCCGCCAGAATGGGCAGTCTGAAGGGAGACGTGATGATGGGTTTGCAGCAGAGGTTGTCAACATTGATAGGGGCAGTCGTCATGGGAGTTGCGTTGTTTTCCGGCGCGCAGGCCGCGGAACAGCAGCCGGGAGTCCTCAAAGAGGAATTCATTTACGAGACCGCTCCATTTCCCTCGTGCCACGCCTCGACGATTGTTGAAACCGATACCGGTCTGGTTACCGCTTGGTTTGCCGGCAAACATGAGAAAAACCCCGATGTTGGGATTTGGGTCTCGCGGCAAGAAGATGGAAAATGGACGCCGCCGGTTGAAGTCGCCAATGGAATTCAATATGCCGGAAAACGGCATCCTTGTTGGAATCCCGTGCTGTTTCAACCCAAAGAGGGCCCGCTGTTGTTGTTCTATAAAGTTGGTCCGGACCCGCGCACGTGGTGGGGCATGTTGACGACTTCGGCCGATGGCGGAAAAACTTGGGACCAACCGCGACGGCTCCCCGAGGGCATTGATGGTCCAGTCAAAAACAAACCGATTCAATTGGCCAATGGCGACATCCTGTGCGGATCGAGCACCGAATACGATGGTTGGCGGGTCCACTTTGAACGGACGAGCGACTTGGGGAAAACCTGGGAGCGCGTGGGACCGATCAATGACGGCAAAGAATTCAACGCGATTCAGCCCAGCATTTTGACGTACGAAGATGGACGGATGCAGGTCCTTTGCCGTAGCCGCGAAAAGGTGATTACACAGAGTTGGTCGGAGGATGGTGGCGAAACCTGGAGCAAGATGACAGCGACCGAGTTGCCCAATCCCAACTCCGGCACCGATGCGGTCACGTTGGCCGATGGACGACAAATACTGATTTATAATCATTCGATCCGCGGTGGTCGTGGGCGGGGATTGCTCAACGTGGCGGTTTCGGAAGACGGAAAAAATTGGAAAGCGGCGTTGGTGCTCGAAGATGAAAAAGGGGAATTCTCCTACCCCGCCGTCATTCAAACCGCTGATGGTTTGGTGCATTTCACCTACACCTACCAACGCAAAAAAGTGAAGCACGTCGTTGCGGATCCCTCGAAATTTGTGCTTCACGACATTGTCGATGGCAAATTGCCTGATTGATTCGAGTGCCAATGGGCAAGTCGTTGCAGACCAGACGTGGTTTTCTGACCGTGTCACTGCGGCGACCGGCTCGTCGGTCAAGTCAATGATGACCGGCGAGCAACGAAGGTGGAGAGACTTCCGCGAAAACGTCAGCTACGGAATCTGTCGAAACTCTGCATCGAACATCGCGCGGCAAGTTTGTCGTTCCTCATCGCTCAACCCGAGATACGGGGGGAGCATGCGCGTGGGGAATTGTGGATCACGCAGCCACAAAAAGGTCTTATCATAACAGCCATCGATCATCCGTCGCTGACAATGCGCAAACAGACGCCCGGTGATGCCGTGCAGCAAGGCGGTGATGCGAAACAGCTCGGGCAGATCATCGTCTAACCCCGCTTGGAACAGTTGCCAGGTGGTCTTGGGAAATAGCCCTGCCTGGCTGCAGAGCAGCGAACATTCGCCGATCGAGCAGCCCATGGCAAAATTGGACTCGAGCAGGAAGTGCTGCAAGTCGGGAGTATGTTTCAGCAGGTCGGCGGTCCGTGCGTAGTCGGTGGAACTGTTTTTGGTGGCGACGAGATTCGGAACAGCATCGGCAAGGCGGCGATACTCCGCTCCCCCGATGATCCGTCCCACGCGCGGCAAGTTGTAATGCAGGAATCGGCAATCGGGGAATGCGCCGCACACCGATTTGAAGAAAAGCATGGTTTCCGATTCATCGAGCGGGCCCCAACTGGGCAGTGATATCTGAAACATGCGGATGCCATAGTGATACGCGCAAGCAATCCGTTCGGTGATCTGTTCCAGGGACAACGCGATCACGCCAACTTGCGGATCAAGCCCCTCGCCGACGGTCAATTCGGCAAAGGTTTGGACGACCTGCTGAAACCGTCGATCACTGAGCGCATAGCCTTCGCCCGCGGTACCCAACACATACAGGTTGCGGTAACCTGCCTGTAAGAACGTGTTGACATGCTCGGTGAATGCGGCGACATCGAGTTCCCAGTGTTCGGTCCAAGGGAGCATACAAGCCGCCAAATTGCAGCGGGGGTAACGCGTGGCGACGGGGGCGGCTTCGATCATCGGCGGTTCATACTCCAATCGGCTGGGATGTTTCTTGCGCTGCTCAAACGGTGCTGGGAGTGTTTGACTGCAGGCGCACAAAAAAACCGCCCGAATCAATTCGGGCGGCTAACAGTCTATCGTAATTGTTCACACCTTTCAGAAAAGTGGGCCTAAAAACCGAAGCGATTGGCGAATCGCACGGCACGGTGCTGGGCATACCATCGACGCTTGGCAATGTTCGACGAATGTCGTCGTTTTCGGGTTCCATCGGGCATTGTGCCAGTCTCCACCATGTCGAGCAAAAAATGTGATTGCCTTTGAGGCTGAGCGACCGCGGCGTTTAGTTGACAATCCCTTGGTATTTGTCATTGAGTGTTTGGCCGGGTTGTGTCTTGCCTCACCAAGAAGGATCGCAAACCGCCGACAAAACCGGACACACATTTTTCCGGAAACTGCTTTTTATTCGTAATTCAGTTTTCGATGGCTGGGGGTGGTCCGTCGGATTATTCGTTACACCTTGTACAACAGCACCTGGAAGGGATGATGTCGCATTGTCTGTGGCGTCCCGAAAATGGTTTTCTGGACTGACTCATAGGATCGTGAGCTATCTTGGTATTGTTGTTTAGTTTTTGAAAATTCGCTTTGGCAATTGCGATGTTTTCCCAGACACCGATCCCCGGCCGTATCTCTGGTCAGTAACTAGCGAACCAACGATGGAACAATTCTCACCACCGGCTCCCTTGACGGACAGTCAAGATGAAGCAGCGATTCGACTCTTGAATGATCTCGATCATTGGGCGGACCGTTGCAAAGGGCATTATTCGACAAAGCGAACGCAGCCTCGCAACGCGTTTCGGCAGCGAGTTGCGGTGTTCGTTCCGGACGGGTATACGGCATTCGCCGAAAAGACAGTGCGCTATTCCTTCGAGGCTTGGGCACGCAACCTTTCCTCGGGTGGTGTTTCGTTGCTGTATCCCGGGCAACTCAAGTTTGAGAAGGCGATTGTTTGCCTCAGTCCGGATCAAGAGGAAAAACGGTTTTTCTACGTACGCACCTGTCGTAATCGCCGTGTCTCCCAGGATTTCTGGGAATACGGAATGCAATTCGAAGGTGTGGTGGAAGACGGCGATTCTCCGTCACTGGATTAGCATCGCAATTTTCCGCCCCAGCGAATTGGTCCGCAGCCGTGACCTCACTACAATGCACTCTGGATAGGTATTTCCAGAGCGGCAACAGAAAGGGTCCCCCGCATGGCTGAAGGATTTCGCCAGGAATTGGAAACATTTGAAAACCAGTTTCCTGATCGCGACTATACAATCGAAACGATTTGTCCCGAGTTTACATCAGTCTGTCCCAAGACGGGGCAGCCCGATTTTGGCGAACTGACGATTACGTACGTTCCCGACAAATTGTGCTTCGAGCTAAAGTCACTCAAAATGTACCTGCAGCGTTTTCGCAACCATGGTGCATTTTACGAGCATGTCACCAACTTGATTCTGGATGACTTGGTTGCTGTCACACAACCTCGCTCGATGACGGTTCACGCCGCCTTCACACCGCGGGGCGGCATCCGCACCAATGTGATTGCGCAGTACACTGCCGAAAACCAATAAAAAAAGCCCGGCCGCGCGATGGTGCGGCCGGGCAGATTTGGTTTCGATTTCCCCTCGCTGGGGCGAATCGCAGGCTCCTATTTGGGGAGTCGGTCGCGCTCAACTTTGGGGAACGGTCCCGTGAGTGCTTTCATGAACGCCACCAGATCCGCCTTGTCCTGATCGGTCAGGTCCAGCTTTTTGATCTTATCGCTCAGGTGCGGATTGGGGTGACCGCCCTTAGCGTACCATTCGACGACTTCTTCCAGCGTCTGCTGGCTGCCGTCGTGCATATAGGGAGCTGTGAATTCCACATTGCGAAGCGTGGGAGTCTTAAACGCGCCGCGGTGCTTTTCATCTTTGGTTTCGGTGAAACGTCCGAGATCCGGCTCTTCGGCATCCATTCCCACACCGAGATTATGATATTGCTCGTCGGTGAAGTTTGCACCGGCGTGGCAGGCCTTGCAGTCGGTTTTTTGTTCGTCAAAGAACAGCGCCCAACCGCGTTGTGCGCTTTCCGACATCGGATGAGCCTCTACGTCTTTTTTAGCCTGCTCGATTTCCGCATAGAACTCCGGATCATCGGTTTTGATCTCGGCCAACTCTTCGTCGCTCAGGTCGGCAAACCGCTTGGCGTTTTCGGCATAGTCAAACGGTGATGCGCCGGTGACGATCACGCGTTCGAATGAGGCGAGAGCACGGCCGACGTTGTCGATGGTGACTCCTTCGTCACCAAAAATCGACTCAAATTGCAGACGATAACCCTCGATCCCCTTCAGGCAAGCCACGCACGCATCGTGTGTGTTGCCCATTTCGATGGGGTTGGCGATCGGTCCGACTGCTTGTGCTTCCAGCGATTCGGCACGGCCGTCCCAGAATTGTTTGTCGCTCAAAATACGATTGTAGCTGACCGGCGAATTGCGGCCACCTTCTTGTGCGTCGATACCCACACCGAATTGGGTGCGTCGCGCATACCCTTCATCGGGGTCATGGCAACTGGCGCAACTCACAGTCGTGTCTGCTGATAACCGTGGATCGAAGTACAACTGGCGGCCCAACTCGATTTTGGCAAGCGTGAGAGGATTCTCGTCAAGGCCCTTGATCGCTGCTTGTGCGGAGGCCATTCCCAACGGCAATTCAAAGTCGATGACTTCGTGGTTTTTGGGGTCTTCGAGCCATTTTTTAATTTCCTCAGTCGTCAGCGGTCCTTCGCCCGGAATTCCAGCTGTGAGGGGCGAGTCCACCGTCGGTGGCTTTGCCGATGCGGCTTTGGCGGGGGCCGCTGGTTTTTTCTCAGCGGCCGGTTTCTCAGCGGCCGGTTTCTTTTCGGCCGGTTTTTTTTCGGTAGCGGGTTCAGCCGGCGCCTTGGCGACAACTGTTTCTTTCGGCGTCACGTCCGCCTTGGCTTCTGGCTTGGCTTCTGGTTCGGCAGCGGGTTCAGCAGCGGGTTCGGTTGATGCATCGGCGACCTCAGTGGCCTCCGGTTCGTTGGTTGTTTCGGGTTCGACTTGGGTGTCGGTTGAAGCGGCGGTCGAGGAACCGGGCGTGGCCCCATCGTCCTTTTTCGCCGCACATCCCGGCATGATCGCCATGACCAACACGGCGCACAGCCATGTTGCGGGTTGGTTTCGTAATTGCATTCATTCACCTCCTGGATTTAATAGCGGAAATCTCGGTTGTCGGGTTGCTATCGCAACTTAATAAATTGCAACACCGGCGAGGCACTGGTGTTGATCTTCGTGTTTCATCGTCTCTATTTCTTTGCCAGTTCCGCTTCGACGGCTTTGATCACCTCCGGAGCATCAGGCTTGACGGGGGTGCGGAAGCGGGCGACGACTTTTCCGTCGCGGTTGATCAGGAACTTCTCGAAGTTCCATTTCACATCCCCAGTGTCCTTCAATCCGGTTTTGTCGGACGTCAGGAATTTGTACAGCGGCGGGGCATCTTCGCCGTTGACGTCAACCTTCGAGAACATGTCAAACTTCACGCCATAGTTCTCTTCGCAGAACGAGATAATTTCCTCGCTGGTCCCCGGTTCTTGTTTGCCGAATTGATTGCAGGGGAATCCGAGAACCGCCAGCCCTTTATCGCCATATTTTTCGTGCAACTCTTCCAGTTGTTCATATTGCGGCGTTGCTCCACATTGGCTGGCAGTGTTGACGACGATTAAGACTTTGCCTTTGTACTTAGAGAGGTCAACTTTTTTGCCTGTGAGCGACTTCATCTCTTGGCTGAACACCGGATGCTCCTTTTTCTTGCCTGAGCCTTTTTCCTTGTCCTTGTCGGCGAAACTCAACGAGGCCAATACCATGACCAGACCGGTGGCGACAATCAATGATCGTTTCATGTGAGGTTCCTTTCCCGTCGGCCAGTTACGTCTAGTCGCTTGCCGACGAAATCAAGTAGGTGGGTATTTGTAGAACCAGTTTCAAAACCTGGTTGCGTTTGTTCCTGAAACGTTCAAGTCCGTGCCAGTGGGACGCGTCAGAGGATTTTGAAACAACTGGTCGGTAGGGTGGCCCGCGCTCGATTATGTCACGGTAGCTCGCGAATTCGCAAGTCACGGAATTCTATGGGGGAACCCTCAGATTCCAAGCACAAATATCCGGTCCGCGGGTCGCATTCTGTGCCGCCGGAGACTTCTTCGCCGTTGACCCACAAGCGAACTTCGCCGTTGACCGCTCGGATATAATAGTGATTCCACTCTCCCACCCCTTTGCTGAGGTTTTTGGAAGGGAAACTGCGGCGTCCGTTGGGGGCAAAGGGAGGAAACGGCTTCATTTTCGATTTCCCTACGGGAAAGACGTCGCCGTGCGTGGTGAACCAGTCCGACTTTTTGCCGTTTTTCTTTTCGAAATTCTCTGCATACCCGTGATCGAGCACCTGGTTTTCGATTCCGTGCGGCAATTTGCCCGGCTTCAGTCCTTCCAGCGAGGCGGGCGGGGTCCAGATAAAGACGCCGGAATTGCCGGCTGACTTCAGGTGCCGCCACTGGACGACCAATTCGATGTTGGTGTAGGTCTTATTTGAGCGAATTACACCCACCGGTTTGCCGGTGCAATAGAACGTCCCGTCTTTAAAACTCCAGGTGTCCTTGTCGCAGTTGACGTTGGTGAAATCCTCAAGCGTGAGCGATTTCCAGCCGGGGCCGGTGCCATTGATCTTGGCGGCTGTCACGGCTGTCTGTTTTTTGTCCTCTTCTGCGCGGCAGAACAGCGCTGTGGATACGAGAACGCCGGCAATGAGCAGGGTCGAGCTAAAGTGTGTTTTCATCAGTAGGTACCGAATCATGGAATGTGCCTGTAAAGAGCGATGATCTCAGCAGGCTATCATACCGAGGCGGCAGCGCGCACGCGAGTCGTAGGAACCGGCGAATCGCAAATGCCGGCCCTCAAAACTTGCAGACGCTGTGACCTACGCGACGAGGGTTACGTCCCGCTGGATTCGATAATACGTTCCAGGTGTTGCTCGCGGCTTTTTTCCAGGCGAAAGGTGACTTCCGAGACTTTGCCCTCTTCGTTGGGGACAAAATCAACGATGACCCCCTGTTGATACAGGGCATCCCAGCCGGGGTCGACTGCTTGAATCGGATCCCAGAAACTGAGTCGTTCCAGCCGTTTGAGAGAATTGGTCGTGTGCGATTCGGTTTTGATCGATTCAATCGACAAAGTGACATCGAACGAACGACTCTGGAAAAGGCGTTTTCTTAAAGTGACGCCGTACTCAGTCCAACATTTTTTTTCTAACGCCAAAATGAAGTCCTCCGAAACTACGTTGTTGTAGCCACTACGACCAAAATGTCAGCCTTGGTTTAATGGCCATTGTCTGTCCAGCGAGACCCCGTAAATGCGACGCTCTTGCGTTCGGCATCCGGTGACTCATCCATTCCCAATTGGCCCGCCCGATAGGCATGGGCAATCGCGGCGGGGACTTGTGCCTCCGCTAGGACAACCCGTGCCTGATTTTCGCGTGTGAGCGCTTTCATTTCTTGTTCAAAAGCGATTGCAGCCGCGAGCCGTTCTTCGGCTTTGGCGCGGGCGATACGGATGTCGGCTTCTGCTTGATCCGTTTGCAAGCGTGCCCCCACGTTCTCGGCGACATCGATGTCAGCAATATCGATGGAAACGATCGAAAAAGCCGTTTGTGAATCCAATCCGCGTTCCATGACTTGATGGCTGATGCGGACCGGTTCGGCCAGTGCTTCGGCATAGGTTTCACAAGAGCCGATCGCCGAAACGACCCCTTCACCGATGCGAGCGATGACGGTTTGTTCCGTGGCGCCACCGATTAACTGCAGGAGGTTGGTGCGGACGGTCACGCGGACGCGGACTTTGAGTTGAATCCCGTCCTTGGCGACGGCGGAGACCATCGCGGCTCCTGCAACGTCGGGGTCGGGGCAATCGATGACCTTGGGATTGACGCTGACTTGGACTGCATCCAGGACATTGCGGCCGGCCAGGTCAATGGCAGCGGCGGTGTCCCAATCCAGACTGATTTTGGCGCGGTGTGCGACGATCAGTGCGAGGACCACTTGCAGCAAATTTCCCCCGGCCAGCACATGGGCTTCCAACGCCTGCGTCGTGATCGAATCCAATCCCGCTTGTACCGTCATCACCTTCGCTTCCACGATGTTCCGCGGATTGACTTTTCGTAGCGACATCATCACTAACGCTGCCATGCTGATTTTCGTACCGGTGACAGTTGCCCACAGCCAAAGACGAAAGTATTTGCCGACTAAAAACAGGCTGCCCAACGCCAACAGCGCTAGCACAGCCATTCCAAGCCATTTCAGCAGGTCAGGTATCATGGCCCGCCTGAGTCACGTTTGGTGGCGGTCAGAATATGTCCGCATTGGCAAATGGTTTTACGCACGTGTACGACTGCTTTGCATTTGCGGCACAACCTTTGCCACGCATGCAATCCCGATGTGCTCTTGGGTTTGACCGGTTTGGGAGCACGTTTGTATTCTGCCAAGCGTTCCGCATCGGCTTGCTCAGCCGCACATTGTGGGTGAATACCTTCGGCGGAATAACTCGTAAAACCGCAGACGGGACAACGTTTCCGCAACGGAGCCGAATATAAAGGGACCGGCTTACTTATCATCTGCATCTCCGATAACGATTGACCGATCTATAAATTGTGACGTGTGCGTATTGTGACGTGTGCGATAGGGACGCCATGACGAATTCGTCGAAGGCGTCACATTCCGGGCCTCATCTTTCGAAATCACTTTCAATGTCGATCCTGCGAACGATGCGTGGATCATTCGCTGAACGACAGACCGAAAGCTTAATCTCCCCCGTCTTGCTGCGACCGAATGTGTTTTTCCCAGCGAAAAAGAATCGTCGCCCCAAGTCACAAACCGAACCGGCCTGGTGATTCAGCAGCGGGTTTGTCTCATGGTTCCGGTGCAGTCGCGCTGCTGGGGTGACTACACCAATTATTTCTGCACCGATTTGTGTCTGCATTTGAAGGCGCAAAGAATCAATCGCCACCAAGGGGGAGGCCACTACGCGCCGTTGAAGAAAATCTTGCTGCAATGTGCACTTGCATTTTTAGCACATACAAATATAGTATGTGCGATCTTGTTGGTTGTCAACAGTAGGAGCCAAACGATGAAAAACGTCGTCATGACGCGCGAAGTCTTTCTTGAAGATCGACAAGGAAAAACCTTCGCCGACGTCGTCAACGACCCGGATCAGCCCTTTGATGCCGTTCTCGAGTTTTTCAGTTCTGCCGACCGGCAGCGGCGCATGGAGGAGGCTGAGATTCACCATGACCGGTCCCCTTTGGCCGGCGTTGTCCGGGAGTTGGAAGCGATACCGATTATTGATCAGTTTCTGAGCGAGATTCATACGCGTCGCAGCAATCGATTGCGTCAGGCGATCGGCGTGGTGGTGCGGATTGTCATGCAACGCCGCGGTTGGCGGAAAACTGGGCGTAAAGGGTCCCTTGGCGTGCGTGCCGCAAAAACCGAGAAACGGTCGGCACATCACAACACCGGGGGATTAGCATTTTGGTTCATCCGCGGGGAGCGGTATGAACTTGAGGGCGGAATGCCTTATCAGTCGGTCCGAGAACGCTGTAAGGCCTTTGAAACCGAAACACAGAGCGATGCGACCACTAAATTGAGCGATGCAATCAATTAGCTCAAGCAAGACAACAATGCCAATAGGCAATCAAAGTCAACGAATTCAGCGGCAGTGAAACGAGGTTCTCGCTAAGCCCCAGGCGTCATATGTACAAACGCCCTGGATGTTGGATCCGAGGAGGTCTCACCAGCCAAGGCAGCAGCGTTCGCGATCGTTGGCTTGCGATGCAAGTTGGCAGTGATAGTCGATGAAATGAAACGAACTGGGGCCTGACCGGCGGTTACGTTGTGGTAACCGTTTGATGTGCAGGTATTTTTCGCAATCGGCCGCAGAGGGACAATTGGCCCCCGACCGGTAGTGCGACAACTGAATGGAGAGCAAACATCGCCAAGAATCAAAATACCTACGCCAAGCGTCAACGTGAAATGGAAAAGAAAGTCAAAGCCGAACAGAAACGGGCACGACGTCTCCAACGCAAAAATGGCATTCCAGCGGACGTCAGGGCAGACGATACCGACACGCCAGCCGGTTTAGATAATTCGGATGAAGACGTCGCGACGGACGCTGAAAAAGAGGTCGATCTCGATCCACCAGTCTGATGCGAGTCGCCGCATCATGTGTTCCTGGTATCCGCTGCGGTTGTTAGTGAAATGACGAGCCAAGGCATCAGCGAGCAGCGGATTGAATCGGCTCGATAAATCCAACGTCGTTGGTTGTGGGAGTCGCTCTTTTGCTATCCAAAAAGTGTTTGGCACTCTCAATTGCACGAATCGCAGTTCGTCGCATATAACGTCCAACCAGGATCAAACGGTTCGCGTGCCTTGATGTTCATATCTCATCTGATGCAAACGCGAAACCGTGAGCGTGCAATAATGCGGCGCCATTGAGGCGTTCGTGATGCGTCGCTGCGGTCGACAGCCTTCGATTGCTAGATGGTTCGATGGCCTCGGACGATGTATTCAATTTCGTTCAGACAACGCGGATGTTACGTGACCACGGTTGCCCTGTGACCATTCGTGTGGCGGAACGAATTCGACTGAGGCTGACTTAAGGAACTAGGGATGTCATTCGTAAGGAGGGTTGAAGCCTGGTTGCTGGCATTTTCTATGCTGGCATTGCGGGCTACGTGCCGGATTAAGTTGCACAACGACCCGCGGCCCGCGCTTAAGTCATCGCAAACGGACTACGTCTATTCGATTTTGCACGCCCATCAGGTGTCAGCAGCCATTGAGCGTGAGAAGGGGACAGCGGCCATGGTGTCGCAGTCGACCGATGGTGACTTGCTCTTACCAGGGTTTTGGGTCTTGGGCATCAAGCCCATTCGTGGCTCAAATCGCGCTCACAACCAAGACAAGGGGGGGCGTTCGGCGCTGAATGAGTTGATTGCGCATGTCCAAGGAGGATCGCCTGCCTATATCGCAGTCGACGGTCCCCGCGGACCACGCAACCATATTCGTAAAGGCATCGCAGTCTTGTCGCGTGAAACCAATGCCACTGTATTGAACATTATCGCCGTTCCCACGCGGCGGTGGATCTTGCGAAAAACGTGGGATCGGTTGCAGATCCCCAAACCATTTTGCCGCATCGACGCCTACTTCGCTGAACCCTTGCAGCCTACCGAATCAGAGTCCGTCGAAGATTATCGCCGACGTATTCAAACGTCGCTCAATGAGCTGGAGGCGAATTACGACGGGGATGAGCCGGTTCAAGCAGCCGCACTGCGGAAAGCGAAGGCCGCCCAAACGGCTAACTGATCGATTCGGCGGAGGCGGTTTGATTCCAACGGTTTCAGCGGGTACGGCTGATTCACGTCTTCAATTCTGCTCGCCTGAGTCGCGCACGCGGGCCATGGCATCTTCGAGAAAGTAATTAATATCCTCGGCCTTTTCGGCATGTAGGACATCATAGGCATGGGCTGCGCTGCGGGCGTGGTATAGCTGCTCGCGAAAGTTGATGTTGCGCGTAATAGCCGTTGCGATGGCGGCGAGGACTTCGAGGTGCCGTTTGCGGTCCGCTTTGGGCGTGGCGAGCAAGAGCACCGCATGCACGGGGCCGTCGGGCGCGCCGATGTTGAGTCCTTTGGAGCTAATTCCCAAAATACCCGTAATGTTGGTCCCCTCTTCCAATTCGGCATGCGGAATCATCAAGCCTTTAGAAAGAAAGGTCGTTTCCAATTGCTCGCGCTCAAGCACCTTTTGGACGAACTCGTCCTGTGGAAGGGCTGGTGTGATATTTGTGGAGTAAAGTTGAGAAGCGAGAGAACGGATAATCTCGTCTTTCGTTGTGCCGGTGATGTTTACCGAGATGTGGTGTTCGTCCAGGAAATCCAACAACCGTGGGAAATCTTTGTCCTTCTCGCCCGCCCTCTCGAGTGCAAAACGTGCTCCGCTCGGTCCTAGTAACTGGTTGATGGCCAGAGCTGCCAGTCCCACCGTTGTGACTGTTGCGGCAACATCGCTCAAGTGTGGGACCGACTGCACGATAATGATCAGACCGACGGCAACTCCCCCGTGTGGCACCAATGCCAGTCCCAGATAATTCCTTACGCGTTTGGGGACATCGGCGATCGACATGGCGGCAAAAGCGCCGCCATACTTTCCGAGAAATCGCGCCAAAAAGAACAAGACCACCAGCCCGGCTGCATTCATGACGAGCGCGAAGTCAAGCTTCATACCGGCCAACGTATAAAAGGCCGCGAACAGAACGCCACCGATGGAATGCAAGTAGGCTTCAGTGGAACGCACGGTATCGTGACGAACGTTGGAGACGACGATTCCGGCAAAAGTGCAGGCCAGGATACTCGATGCTCCGAATCCAGTTGCGGCACCCCAGGCGCCTAAGATTACGGCAACCATCGTCGGCCCCAGAAAGGCCGGGCCAACGATCGTACGCGTGAGTCCCAGCGCAATCATGGAGCAGCTAGTCCCTACAAGAAAAGCGACTCCAAATTCTCGCGCCACCGAAATCAGAGCGGTCGGCCAACTACTATGCCACGAGACGACGTCGCCTGCGTCTTGAGTGAGATAGGAAACGACAAACGTGAAAACCCCGACCGCGACCATGTCAATCAATGCAACGGCGGCGATCAACGTGCGCGTGAGAATTCCTTTGGCGCGCGCTTCTTGTACGACCAGCACAGTCGTCCCGGGGGCACCGGCGATCGCGATCGCTGCCAGAATCAAGCAGACGCGGATCGTCATATTCTCTGGGTCGATCCAGCCTCCCACAAAGTACATTGCCAACACGACGATTGTGGGCGTAATCAAAGCCTCGCCCAACAATAAAAAACCAAGTCGCTTACCGGCATTGCGTAAGCTCGCAAAGTGCAGCGCCGCCCCAACCGTAAAGGCGATGTAGCCGAGCACAAAATCCATGAACCGATCAAACCCGGCCACGGCTCCGCTTGTCAAACCGGTGAAGGCATCGTGCTGCGTTTCGAAAGACCGCAGCAGAATTCCGGTGAAAATCCAACCCGTAACCTTGGGCAGGCCGATGCGGCCAACGAGTTCGCCGCCGACAATGCCGGCCACCAAGACCACAGCGAGTTGGAACAGCGCGTCGTCAGGTGTGAAGTGGATGTTCATGCCTGTGCCTTAGGGGCTGATCCCCAGAATGTGATTCCAAATCGGAGACAAGGCGTCCCAGGGGGCCGCCGACACCGGGCATGCATAAAAAAAACCTGCATCGCAGGCGAACGCGGCTGAATACAAATTGTGGTTGCCGTCAAACTCAAATCGTCATGACTCAATTCAAGCTTGTGATCGTAAGGCTTATTAATAACGAGGGTTTCAGGTTGTTGTCAAATGCATCTGTTGCGAAATCTGGTGTTGTCGATGAGGATTTCACCGCATTGGTCAAGATCTAGCTGTCTCCAAATTCTTACTGGCACGCGCATTCCCAGTCCGAAACCCACTATGATGGAGGATAATATCCAACCCTTAAACCGGGGGGAGACTATGGTCTCAATCAAACGCGTTGTTTTGACCAAACGCGATAGCAGACTCACCTCCCCAGGGACTTCCCCTTAAAGGAATATCATGTTGTCGACCGCACTCACCATCCTGTTTTACTTGGCGGCGATTCTCATCGTACGTCGCCGCTGTGAACCGCCCAGTCAGAGTCTGACTCTCGGCATTTTGCCGATGGTCTGGATTTCTCTGCTGTCGTTGGCGGGACTGTTTGAGACGTTGGTCGGTCTGCCTGCCACGGTTACGCTTGCCATCATTGCCATAACCGTCGTCGCGCTGGCGGGACGGGAGTTTCGCAGCGGAGAGGGAGGATTTCCACGGCCGGCGGACTGGGTTTCGGTAATTTGCTTGACCGGATTCGCAGTGGTTGCTGTCGGAATCGCAGCTTACGCACATCGTTTAGAACCCTGGGGCGGGATCGATTCGATGTACACCTGGCAGTTGCGGGCTCGTTTTTTGTTTGATGCGAATGGTCCTTGGACGAACGGATTTTCAAACGATCTGGCACTCTTGCATCCCGATTATCCACCGATGTTTTCGTGGGCGTTGTCCGCACTGTGGTCATTGGAAGGGGCTGAGAAATCGATCGCTGCGGCCTGCCTGTTTTTTCCAATTTTTCCAGCTTGGGTTTTGTTAATGGCCGGGTGGTGGAAAACGCAGAATCCTGGATCGGACTTTCGTTTGACCATTCCGCTGGTCTGCTCAGTCGTGCTCCCAATCGCCGTTCGTATGAATGCCGGGTTAATGCTTGACTTGGTTTTGGCTTATGCGATCGCTGCTTCTGTCGCCTGGTTCGATTGGGGACGCCAACAAGTGTCGCGGACCTCGTTTGCGACGGCTGCGTTTATTGCTGGGTGGGCTGCGCTGGTTAAAAACGAAGGGATTCTTTGGTTGCTGGTTTTTATGGCAACCACACTGTGGATCGGCACGCGACAAAATTCTCAGATTCGTATGAAGATGACATCGTCGGGATTCTTGAAAGCGTTCGCCATCGGTGGATCGGCTCCGCTACTTTGCTTACTGATCTTCAAAGTCACCTTGGCACCCCCCTCGGATTTGGTCGACCCGGTCCGTGCTGCGCAGATTTCCGCAGTCATCCAGCCGGAGATCGCAATCCTTCCCACATCACTCTTGATTCGCGTGGATCAACTCTTCGAAGGCTTCCGCCATCAGCTGACGGTTTCCTATTTCTTCGAGAATATCGTCATGAACTGGCGCGACTGGGGGATATCTCTGTGGATGCTTCCCGTGTTGACAGTCTGGGGATTCGCTGGGCGAAGACGGAAAGTCTCCGGTCTGTTTGTCGCGATTTTGTTACAAGCTGTGGGGTATTATGTGATTTACTTGATGACCCCCTACTATCCGTATTGGCATCTTTCCACCTCGATGAACCGGTTGGTGCTGCATCTGCTGCCTGCATGGATCGGCGTCGTGGGGTTTGCGACCGTCAAGTTGGAACAATCCGCCAGTCAGTCTTCGACTACAGCAAGCCGCTGGCAGGCGATCGCATCACGTGGTGCCGCTTGCTATCTGGTCGGCATGACGATTTTCATGGTGTGGGAAGCCGGCCAGATGCCGGTGGGAGCGGCGGCGGATCCGGATGTGACGCTGCTAGAACAAATAGAATTTCCCGAGACCGCCGAAGCATCGTTCGTCAGGCCCAACATCGATGCGTCAGCATTTTACAATGCGCAATTCATAGCCGTTCCGACCGTGCTATTGGCAGATCGTCGAGCCGAGGTGTTGTTAGCGCACTTTCCCACTGAGCCGGAACTTCTAGCGTATTGCGCCGCCAATGGTTGGGATCTGCAGAAGAACATCGGCGGATTCGGCTGGGCACGCAACGTTGGCGGACAAGGATTGCTCCAACCGGGGCGGGGGCTATTTGGCAATCCTCCATAAAAGTTGCAGAACAACTTTAGCAAAACTCATTTGCCCTGCCCTGCTCCGCTAACGATCCGACTGCGCAAGAAAAACCCCTGCATTTGCAGGAGAATGCGAAAGCATGCGTAAATAGTCGCATGCATCGAGTGGGCGATACAGGACTCGAACGATCATCCGAAAACGCGGAGAAAACTGCAAGTCCGGTCCAATGCGGTGCAGAATCCGGTGCAGTCTGTGCAGATTTCAGCTCAGTTGATCCCGACAGCGCCCGTTTCGACAACGATCTGCGGGCGGTCATCGAACACTGGCCGGCCCTACCCGAAGCAATCAAGGACAGCATCCTGGCGTTGGTAACGGCAGCCAGTGACGGTACGGAGGGCTGACCAATGACCGCAGCGGATAGAAGGCGGTGCCGACGCACTAGGATCGACGCTCACGACCATCGGGCGGCGCGACCCGGCCGGAAATTGATCCGCCATCCCCCGGGGTATCGTTCGCGGGACTCCGGATGTCCGGTTGGCCAGGCAGCCGTAAAAGGCGTTAAAATAGGCAATTGATTGTACTGGTGCATTTCAACGCAATATCTGGGAGCACGCGATGGCCCGACCAAAGGGAAGCCGAACCGTCCTGGTACGGATCACCTACGACACGATAGGCGAACTGGCCGGCGGCATCGCTGGCAACACGGCAAGGCAATACGCACAGCGGGGCCAGTTTAAGCCGCGCGACCTCGATTCGGCGCTGACATGGGTCAACGCCCGCAGGACTGCAAGGGGACAGCCTCTGATCGGACTGCCGACTAACACTTCCGAGGATCATTCCGACGATGGTGCAGAGGTGGTCATCAGTCTTCCAGCGCCGACGGGATTTGGCTCACTGCTGGTCTACGATCCAATGACCGGCGAATTCCGTATTAATGACATCTGAACGCGACCATCCCCAAGAAACGGAAACCCAGTTAAGCCGCTACGAGAGACCGACGGAGCGGTATCGCAAGAACTTGGTAAATGTTGATCGAAGGACGCGGTAAGCGATGGGCCGGGGGACGTGCAAAGGGCGAGGGAGAGCGTGCGACGATGGCGAGGCTAATTTGTCAAGATAGGCAAGGAGCCACTTTGTGGACTGCATGGTCGCAACGCCGGTATCACTTGCACGCAATCTGCAAAATTCGATGGCACCAGTCAAAGTTTGCTCCGTGCGGAACTGCCATCAGTGTTCCGGTATAAGCGTGGGCATACCCGATCCCCCGTCCAGCACCCTTGATGGTCTTCGCGTTTTATGCGACGCTGATTCTGGCGGGCGACCAATTTAAGGTACCGGCTATTTCCCAACGTGCGAAAGACTCAGTCAGCAGGATTACAGGCACACGTTCCTTTTCAATGTGAGAAAATGATGACGACCGAGTGGCTGGCCGACGACGCACACCAAGCATTCCGCGAGTTTTGCGCTTCCCTTAAGCCAAACGAGGATTTGAACGAAGCGAATACCCGGGCGCGCCTAATCGACGAGATATTGTTCACAGTCTTACGGTGGGATAAACATGACGTTTTGCATGAGAGGTACGTTAAGGACGTTGGTTATCTGGACTACGAGTTTGATAGGCCCCAATGCTCGCTCATTCTAGAGGCGAAGCGTGAGGGAAAGACGTTTGTCCTTCCCGGTCAAAACTATCCCGCTGAGCCGGTCCCATTTGGCCTCATTGCAACTGAGTGCAAGGAAGCCGCCGCAGCTCTAACGCAGGCTCAGAGCTATGCCAATCAGCGCGGAGCTCGCTATTCCGCCATTTCAAATGGCCATCAGTGGCTGCTTACCATGACATTTGTCCCGAACCAGTCTGTTGAAGATCGGCTAATTTATGTCTTTGAATCGTTAGACGCTATTAAGTCGCACAAGTTCCGAAAGTTTTTCGAGTGTTTCAGCCCTATTTGCATCCGGGCGAACTTACCCAGCCAGCTACTTCTGGACGCCCGCCGCGCCCCCGCTCCGGCGAAGTTGTCCGCAAGAATCAATGGTTACCCCATCGCTGCCGACCGCAATGTCTTGTCGCACGCAGTCGGTGGGGTGCTGCAACTTATTTGGGATGCAATTGACGGTGATCAAGACAATGAAATGTTCTTGCGCAACTGTTACATTCCGTCCGAGCCATCCGAGGATATGTTGCAAATCGCCCACACGTTGCTTACTCAGCGCGCATCAACTGATGAGCAACTAGCTGCCGCCGCAATTAAACCCGCAACGCGAAAGTCCGTGCTGGCCCGTCAAGAACGATCTGATCGCGAACAACCTGTGGTGATTCTCGGTCGGATCGGCCATGGAAAATCCACATTTCTGAAGTACCTGCGTCACGTTGCAGCAAAGGACATTTTGTCCAAGAAATACTTGCAAATCGACTTGAACTTCTTGCGTACTCCCGCGACGGCTGCCGAAGTGCCCAGCTTTATTATGGGGCAGGTTCAAGAACAACTGAAGACATACAAGATCAAATTTGCCGAGGACTCTTTTGTGCGGCGAGTCCTGAAGCCGGAACTGATAGATTTCCACAAGTCACCGCGCGGCGTCTTGCTGAAAGAGAAACCCGACGAACTTGCAGAGGCCGAAGTGACGTTCCTTGAGTCGTTCACGAATGAGCCCGAAAGATACATGGCCCATGTGATGAAATTCATTCGCCGCTCCCACCACAAGTCGGTGGCCGTATTTTTCGACAATTTAGACCGTCGCGGTGACGACATTCAGGAACAGGCATTCTTGCGTGCGGCAGCTATGGCTAACGATTGGGGCATTCTTGTATTCGTCTGTCTACGACCAGGCACCATGCAGCGATCAAGTGCCTCCGGCGTATTGGACACAATGTCACCGCGAACGTTGGTGATCCCGCAGCCTAACATTGGAATCGTCCTTAGAAAGCGGTTCCAGTACGCAAGCCAATACGCCGCCCGAACCCTCCCCCTCGAAGCCTACACACATGAGCGGTTTGATGACGAGACGGAAAGGCAACTGCCTGAGGCGTCGAGTTTCTTCCGCATGTGCGACCAGTCAATTCACCGCAATCCGGCGCTTGCGAAACAGTACGAAGCTGTGTCGAACGGGAATATCCGCAAGGTAATGGACTACGTGAGGAAGGTGATAACCAGCCAGCATCTCAACACACACAAAATCATTCAAATTCTAAACAGTTCGAGGGAGTATACGCTCGCGGCCCACGAGACTCTACGGGCGATGATATACGGTCCATTTATCCATTTCGAGCCGAACGCATCCCTCTTCACGAATCTATTTGACATATGGCACGCGGACCCAGCAGAACATTTTTCGCGCGTCCTGCTGCTCGATTATTGCCAGCGGCACGCGAATAGCGTCGCCAAATATGGCTTCATTCCGGTTACAACGCTTCACAATTATATGGCGGCCATCGGCTACTCAGCGAACCACGTTACAGACACGTTATCGCTTTTGGTGAATCGCGATTGCCTCGAAGGGCAGGACGAGTATCGGGACCGCGAGACAGAAACGCCCGTGCTCGGAGAGGATGTGCGAATCACGAGCCTAGGCAGTTTCCACATCACAACATTGGTGCGTACTTTTCTGTATATGGATGCCGTGACGGTAGACACGCCGATCCTTGAAGACGAGACTCGCGCCTCGATTAAAGATTCGCAAGACATACGTGACCGTCTAAAACGCGCGAGGATATTTTCTGGGTACCTCGGTCGGCAAGTAGAACATTTAACCGACACTGATGTCCGCAGAGTGTTATCTGACATCTTTTCAGCGGTCGCCAACGACATTACGGACATTGAGGAAGGTTCGAAGACGAACTAGCAATCACCGGGGGCGGTCGCTTTCACCTCCGTCGACGACCTCCCTCGGCCGGGCTTGGCAGAAAAGTAGGCTCTCACATGGCTATTCAGCTGTTCTATCAAAGCGGGGGCCGGCCGTCAGGTCCGGTTGATTCGAAGGAACTGCGCCGGCTGGCTGAAGCTGGCATCGTCACACCCAACACGTTGGTACGTAAGGGCGCTAGTGGCCGCTGGGTACGCGCCGAGAACGTCCGGGGTTTATTCCAGCGATCCACGCCCGCGCCTTCGCTTTCGCTTGGCGCGTCTACGCCGGTACCGCAGTCCGGCGAGCTAGTCAAAGAGGAAGGCGAAAAGTGGAGTTTCAAGAACGGGGAAAAAGAATTCGGTCCCTATGACATTGAGGGTCTCCGCGATGCAGCGGAAAAGAGATGGATGGATGTGAATACCCTGATTCGACAAGAGCCTGATGGCGAGTGGATCTCGGCACTAACGACAGGACTTATCCCGACATCGTTGCTTCGCAGAAACACACCGGGCACCCCTTGGTCTGCCAAGCATCTGCTGCTGGGTTTCCTTGGGCTGTTTCTGATTGCTTTTGCTGGCGCGGTGGCCCGTGACTTGACGCGCAGTTTTCTACGAGACGGACACTCGCCACCTGGCGTGCGCCAGATTCTGAAGCACGCGATTGAGAGAACGGCAGTCCGTTCTTCCGCGTTGCGGTCAGTCGGATACGACCAGGAGCAACAAGTTCTAGAGATCGAGTTCACCAACGGAGCCGTGTACCAGTATTTCGACGTGCCGGTCGAAGTCTACCGCGGGCTGATGGCGGCCGAGTCACATGGCCGGTACTTCAACCAAGCCGTGCGCAATGCGGGATACCGATACCAAAGAATGAACTGAAGCTATGTCGGCGATTTTAACGGTCCCCGATGCGATTGCGTTCTTGGTCGGGCCACGCTGTGGTACACTAGCGAAATCGGGACGGCTGACCGGGTTGCAAACCGGTGGCCAAGCGGACCCGGCAGCGGTCGCCTTCTCTGCCTTTCGGTGATTGCTGCTTGGTCCGGCCCGAATTGGAAAGGCAGGACATGGCAGACATTCTTGAGGAATATGGCACGCTTCGAAGCGAATTCATTGAAGCGGCGGTGAAGTACGAGGATGCAGGATACAAGACATTCATCGAGAGAACTGCCCGCAGCGAAGAAGGGTACAATGAAAGCGGCCGATATGATTGTGTTGCTTTGATAAAATGGCCGTGCAGGCCGTGGCGCAAGTGCTGGATTCTTGCTCCACTCAGCGGCACGAACGAAGAGCCCTTCTCTACCATGAAGACGCTCTTTAGTAAGGCGTGGCTATTGCTACCGAGAGTCATCGCGGAGCGGGTTGTAGTCACGGCTGAGTGGCAATTATCGCCACCAGCCGATTGTGGGCTATATTGGGCGCGTTCACACTATCAATATTGGTGTTGGCTACTCTGGTTCGATTGGCTCTGGCGATGCGGCGAGGTAGAAACTGAGGAACCGGAAGTCCAACCGGCGGGGATGGATTTGCAACCGTTTTCCTCATCAGCGGACCTGATCGCTCGATGGGGTCTCGACGGAGGCGCTGGCACGATTCCCGTGTGGCTTGCGCCCGCCAAGGCCCCCGAATCGCAGACGCCGGCGGCCAAGCGCCCGGAAGCAGAACACGAGGGCGACGACGCTGAAGGTCAAGTCGAATCGTGCAAAGGCAAGGAAGTGCGTCGAGGACGTGTTGGAGCGAAACACGACGAACGATTTGCAAATATTGAATCTGTTTATTTGCACGTAAAGGGAGAAGAGGAACTCCGTTCGAAAGAGTTCAACAAACTCAAGAAACGCATTCGGAATTGGTTAACCGGTGATGGTTGGAATAAACCATACAAAGACACCGGGAAACATTGGCGTGAGGACCTCAGTGAACGCCGACGCATCAAGCTCTGCACGATGCGAAGTTTTCTCTTAGAGCAATTCGATTGGCCGGAATGACGGTCGATTTCACCCGCCAAACTTGCACGAAAAGCGCCGCAAGAGTCTTGCACAAAAAAACTTTTTGTGCTGCGAAAAAATTCTGTTCTAAGTTTCGCAGTGTTTCTTGGTGCGAAATCGTCGCTTCTCTTGCACGAATTGCATAGCGACGAAAACGTTCTTTTCGTGCATTCTCGGATCAGTAGCTTGGGTGTGGTCTTGGATACCACATAACTCTTGATAGGAGCTACTGACATGAATGTTTCTCGTAAGGCGGTCATTTCCTCGTGGGCAGAAAAATTATTGTTGACGAGTCCCGAAGCTGCTGACGCCATGTCCATCAGTCAGAGAACGTTGTTCTCACTGACCAAATCCGGCGAGATTCCCTGCGTTCGCGTCGGTCGGAGTGTCCGCTATTGCGCCGACGACCTTCGGAACTGGATCGAACGTCAAAAGCAAGGAGTGCATTCGAAATGAACTCCAGGCCAAGACCTCAATTCCAAACTGTTGATGAATACATCGACCACGTTGACGCAGCGATTGCGGCTGGCGTGGAACCGTGGCCGCCAGCGACGATTACTGAACTCAAAGCCGTGTTCGATCACTTCCCGGACTACGCGAGGCGATGGCTGCCTGCACCGAAGATTCTTGTGTCGATCGGGCTGCCAGCCGATTTTGGGCGTGATCCCAAACCGCTGAGTGAGTCCTTCCAAGAACGAATCCTTGCCACTTTGGAGGTCGATGCTGAGTTCCGCGCGGCCGTTTCGTTGCTATTGAACGGCGGAGGTGCGAAATGACTCGGAAATCTCAACTTGCGGCACAAGCACAACAAAAACCGCGTCCGCGTTCCAAGTCGAAACCCAAGAAGGAATCCGACAACGGCCGGCAGGACTCACAGGCAACCAAGTTGGTCGAATTGGCGGAAGACGCTGGCGTGGAACTGTTTCATACTCCGGGTTCGGATGCTGATGGATACGCTTTAGTAGCGTTTGACGGCCATCGTGAAACGTGGCGGATTGGAACCAAGGCATTTCGCTTTTGGCTCAAGCGATTGTACTGGACGGCCAACAAAGCGGCGGCGAATTCACAGGCGATGCAGGATGCGATTGGCGTGTTGCGCGGCAAGGCGTTGTTCGACGGCGCGGAGTATCCTGTTTTTGTCCGGTTGGCGGAATTCGACGGCGCGATTTGGTTGGACTTGGCCGACGACGATTGGCGAGCGGTACGGATTGGCCAAGATAGCTGGGAAGTCGTCAGCAATCCGCCGGTAAGATTCGTCCGGCCTCGAGGAATGTCGGCACTTCCCGTACCCGAGCGCGGGGGAAACGTCGATGAATTGCGCCGATTCATCAACATCAATGACGATGCGGATTGGTTGCTGTTGCTCGCGTGGCTGCTTGCCGCACTTAGGCCGAATGGCCCTTTTCCTGTTTTGGGAATTCACGGCGAACAGGGAAGTGCAAAATCGACAGCCTGCCGGATGCTGCGCGGACTGGTCGATCCAAATGAAGCCGACTTGCGGAGCGGACCTCGCAACGAACAGGACTTGGTGATTGCCGCAACGAATGGCTGGATCGTAGCTCTTGAGAATCTTTCAAAAATCCCGGACTGGTTGAGCGATGCGCTCTGCCGCCTTGCAACCGGTGGTGGATTCGGAACTCGCGAATTGTACACGGATGGTGAGGAAAAGCTGTTCAGCGCGAAACGGCCGATGATGCTGAATGGCATTACCGAACTGGCAACACGGCCGGATTTGCTGGACCGTAGTATTCTCATTTCGCTGCCGCGAATTCCTGACGATAAGCGACGTAGCGAGGCTGGGCTATGGCGAGAATTCGACACGGCAAAACCACGAATACTTGGCGCACTGATGGACACTGTTTCAGCCGGGCTGGCAAATATCAATCACGTCGTCTTGGACTGTGAACCAAGAATGGCTGATTTCGCGGAATGGGGGGTTGCAGTCGAACCGGCATTGGATTGTGAACCGGGCGCGTTTCTGGCCGCCTACATGCGGAATCGCGAGACCGCGAACGAATCTGCTATCGAATCAAGCGTCATCGCCGAACCGTTGTTGTTGTTCCTTGACAACCGGAACGAATGGCAGGGAACGGCAACGGAACTGAAAATGGAACTTGAAGACATCGCAGACCAGCGGGTTGTAAAACAGAAGGGCTGGCCGAAACTTCCTCACTTTTTGTCCGGCGAAATGCGACGCATCGCACCGAACCTACGCCGAATAGGGTACGACGTCGAATTCAACAAGTCTGGCAGTCGTCGATTGATTCACATCACAAGAACAACCCCGCAAACGAGCGACCAGAGTGTCCCAAGCGACCCGTGTAGCGGAAATGGCCGTCCCCGTGCGTCCCACAAGCGTCCCAGTGCGTCCAGTTCAGCGACCGAAAACACCGAAGAAAACCCCGGCTTGGACGCTGTGGACGCAAAGGACGCTGATTTGCATGACTGTTCTGATGACCGGCTCGACTGGATCAATGAAGCGTTTCCATAGTAGTCAATCGCATTTCGCTCACGGCAGGAATGGAAAATAATGCTTGACTTTCCAGTAAGCATCGCCATAATGAGTGCACTTACTTCGCAAGCAAGCACAGGGAGTGGAAGGCATGAGCAAGGTTCTCGATGAAATCCGCAACGCCATCGAATCCAGCGGGACGTCGCGGTACGCCGTCAGCAAAGCAACAGGCATTCCCCAAGCACAATTGTCCCGGTTGATGGCCGGAACGTCCGGTTTGAGTATCGACAGTTTGGAGCGGCTGGCGGATTTTCTGGGGCTGGAAATCATCATACGTCGCAAGCAACGCAAACGGAGCAAGTAGAGAATGGCAAGCATCACGAGCGAATCGAATGGACGAAAGACGATCCAATTTGTCGGCGCGGACAGGAAACGCCGGTCAATCCGTTTGGGCAAGGCATCGCTGCGAACCGCTCAAGCAGTGAAGGCCAAGGTGGAACACTTAGTTGGGGCTGCCCTGTCGGGCCACGCCTTGGATGGTGAGACAGCCCGTTGGGTCGCAGACCTTGATTCTGTGATGACTGACAAGCTGGCGAATGTTGGGTTAATCCCGAAACGCGAACCCGTGGGGGCCGTTCGACTGGGGGAATTTGTCGACAGCTACATTGCCGGTCGAACGGATGCGAAGCCATCAACAGCCACGGTATGGCGACGTTCGCAAAAACATCTTGTCGCATTCTTCGGGGCTGACAGGGACATTCGCACAATCACAGCGGGCGAAGCGAAGGACTTCCGGCGCAAGCTGCTGCTGGGCCTCTCGGACAACACGGTGCGGCGGACGTGTGGCATTGCAAAGCAGTTTTGTGAGGATGCCGTCGATCGCGGCTTGATCGGCCGAAACCCATTCAAGCATCGCGACATTCCAACAGCCACAAGCGGCAATCCATCCCGCGAATTCTTCATCACTCGGGAGATGGCCGAAAAGGTGTTTGATGCCTGCCCCGATGCGCAATGGCGTCTGCTGTTCGCACTGAGCCGCTACGGGGGCCTACGATGCCCTTCCGAGCATCTTGCCCTACGTTGGGGTGACATCGACTGGGAACGCGGCAGAATCAATGTTAGTAGCTCGAAGACGGCGCATCATGTCGGCGGGGAGTCGCGAACGATCCCGCTGTTCCCCGAACTGCGGCCGTACCTCGATGAGTGTTACGAACTCGCCCAAGACGGCGAAGAATTCGTCATTACGCGGTATCGGGAAGCGAATTCGAACTTGCGGACGCAATTACTGCGGATCATCAAGCGGGCTGGTTTGAAGGGCTGGCCGAAGCTGTTCCAGAATCTCCGCAGCACGCGGGAAACCGAACTGGCCGAAGACTACCCGATGCATGTCGTCTGCGCGTGGTTGGGCAATTCTCAGCCCGTGGCAATGAAGCACTATCTGCAACTGACCGATGAGCACTTCGAAAAAGCGGTGCAGAATCCGGTGCAGCAAGTTGCCGTTTCGGGGCGTGGGGACTCGCAATCGGGACAGTCGGCCGACGACGAAACGCTAGTTTTGCAAGGCCGTGCGACCGAGTGCGACTACTTACCTGAAAGTCAAGTGGGCGATACAGGACTCGAACCTGTAACTTCTTCCGTGTAAAGGAAGCACGCTAACCAATTGCGTCAATCGCCCCGGTGAGCTGCGTCGGACAATCTAGGGAATCGATCCGGCGCTGTCAATGAATCTTGCCGATGAGCGAATCACTGAGTGGATTTCGTGGCAAATTGCGAAAAAATCGGCACTTACTGAACTTCTGTGATTTTTACGGCTTCTGCTATACTCGTCGTTGATTGGCGCGTCGGCGCCCCTGTATCAACATTGCGGAGACCTACACCAATATGGCCACGCCGTTTGCCGAAAGTGCACAGGGAGTGCGGCGATTGCATGCCGCCGTTGTGGAGTTGGAGCAGTCGACGCGGTTGTTGCAGTTGCCCCCACTCGACGGACGGGAGTGGTACGAACTGCTGACCCGCAAGTTGATGCCGCAGCTGGTTGGTGATCCCTACATCGTTGCCGCTGTCGTCGGCGGGACCAATATCGGCAAAAGTGTGGTGTTCAATCATCTGGCGGGATGCGACGCCAGTGCTACCAGTCCGCTTGCCTCGGGGACGAAACATCCCACTTGCCTGGTTCCCAAGGGGTTTTCGCAACGGCATGATCTTTCGGCCATTTTTCAAGGCTTCGTTGTCAAGGAGTGGACCGAAGCGGCGGCGCCGCTGCAAGAGGTGGCCGAACACCGGTTGTTTTGGCGGATGATTCCGGAATTGCCGGAGAATTTGCTGGTGCTCGATACACCTGACATCGATAGCGATGCAGAGGTCAATTGGCACCGTGCCGATTGCATTCGGCATTGCGCCGACGTGTTGATCGCTGTGCTGACGCAACAAAAATATAATGACGCCGCCGTCAAACAGTTTTTTCGCAAAGCGGCTGTCGAAGGCAAGGCGGTGATTGTTGTCTTCAATCAATGCCAACTCCCCGACGACGAACAGTATTGGCCGCTGTGGCTGGACACGTTTTGCCGCGAAACTGAGATCCAACCGGAATGCGTGTATCTGGCCCCGCACGACCGCGAAGCGGCGGAAAACGGGCGGTTGCCGTTTTTTATTCGCGAATTTCCGGTTCCGGACGAACCGTCGGCCGACCTTGGCGATGCCCGCGACCTCTCGGCGGAATTGTCTCAACTTCGTTTCGATGACATCAAATATCACACGCTGCAAACCTCGTTGTCCCGATTGTTGGACCCGCAACAGGGCGTGCCGGGTTATTTGGATGAAGTGCGGCTCAAAAGTCTCGACTTTCAATCAGCGGCCGAATTGTTTTCGTCGAATCAACTAGCCCGCATCGACGACTGGCCGCCTGTGCCGAATTCGTTGCTGGTGTATCACGTTCGCGACTGGTGGCGGGAACAGCGCGAGGGGTTTCCCCGTGCGGTGCACAATTTTTACAACACCGTCGGCCGCGGTGTCGTCGCACCGTTTCGCTGGGCGCGGAATCATATCGCTGGCGAACCGACCGATCCGCTGGAGGAATACCGCCGCCGGGAATGGAACACAATCGTCGAAGCCATCAGCCGTCTTTACGATGGATTGACACAACTGAGCCAATTCGGCAATGCCCTGCTGCAGCCGCGGTTGGAAAAAGTCTTGGCGGGAAAATCGCGTGAGGCATTGCTGGAGACTCTCTCGACTGAATACAAAGCACTCGATTTGGCGGAGGAGATGTCACAACTCGTCGCCGCACAGATGCATACCTTCCGCGACGACAGCCCGCAGATGTATGCGTTTTTAAAACGCCTGGACACTGTTGCCGCCGCAGCCCGGCCGATGACGTCGGTCGTATTTTTCTTTGCCGGCGGCCTACCGGTCGGCCAAGCAGTCTCGCCCTTGATGGGGGACGCGATGACACAAGCCGCCGTGCACATCGTGGGAGACATCGCCGGCGGGACCGGCGCTGTTGTGGTGGGCGAAGCGGCTGTGAGTGGTACGTCCGAAGGCCTGCGGTATCTGGAAAGCAAGTTCCGCCAACTCCAAGCCGGTTTCACCGCCCGGCGGGTGACTTGGTTCTCCGAACTACTGCGTGCGCATCTGCTCGGTTCGCTACAAGAAGAACTCCAATCCGCCGCCGACCTGCCGCATTCGGATTTGTTTGCCAGCGTGCAAGCGATTATTGAGGACTTGCGACGGCAACCGGTGGATGTGCGGGGTTAGATTTATGGAGAACATGAAGATAATGTTTCTCACAACATGATCCGTCATACTGCCCATTGTCACAGTATTGAAAACTGTAGCTATTGTCTTCACAGCAAACCGTTTGCCTCTTCGTAGGAGGGATTTTGGAGCTGTACCAGCGTTCGGAAGGAGACCGAAGATGGTTGCAATTAAGGATTCTTGTTACTTCGTTTCTTTGGCTGGCCAATTTCGAAACATGTCCATGGGCATGATGATTTTGGTTGCGTTCATGTCTTCCGCTCTGGAAAGGCCTGCGTTCGCCGACGATTCCACAGAAGCGGCAAAAACCTTGAAAGCTATGACCGCGCCTAACAGTTCGGTGACATCCCTCGCGTACTCCAGCGATGGCAGTTTACTGGCGGGTGGATCATTCGATGGCGGTGTGAGAGTTTGGGACGCAAGTACGGGAAAACTGTTACGGAATCTGACAAGCCATAAGTCAGCGGTCCGGGGCCTCGCCTTTGCTGCCGAGGGAACTATGTTATCATCCGGCAGTGACGACAAGACCGTGATTCTTTGGGATGCTCACACCGGAGACATATTGCACAAGCTTTCAGGCCTAGGGGGACAAATTCATTCTTTGGCGCTTACCACCAATGGCGAAACAGTGTGGTTCTTCAGCGACAAAATATCAGCCTACAACACAAACACCGGCAAGAAGATAGCAACAATCGATGCGGATATTGATCCCCGTGGATTCCCCCGCATCGATATATCGCCGGACGAGAAAACGTTGGTTATCACAAGTCTTGAGAAAGAGAAACGTATCGTTGCTCATCTATACGACATACGCACACGCCGCCGCATCCGCTCAATCAGCGAAGAAGGGGGCGGTTTCTTGGCGGTGAAGTTTTTACCCGACAATAAACACTTGGCCGGTTCCTTTTTCAGTCCTGAAGATGGAAAAAGTGTGCGCGTATATGACTTCGAGATAGGCGAATGTCAACAAGTACTGCGTCCGACGTCAGATGAGTTTTTTGCCATTGATGTATCTCCCGACGGCAAAATGCTCGCAAGTGGCGGAAATGGACCGTCTATTGAAGAGGATACTCGCCTTGGTCGCCAAACCCGTAGGCTAAGCAAATTTACCATATGGGATTTGGATTCCGGTAAAGCGCAATTGACTAACACAGGAATGCTCGGCCGCATCTCATCGCTTAGTTTCTCTCCGGACAATAAACGAATAGCCTACTGCGACGACGCAACGGTCACTGTAATTGATATTGAATCGGGTGATCCAGTTTGGAGTGGGCGCTATGGATTTTTCCCCAACTGATACCCCGCTTCGGCCATGCAGACGCTTGCCGTTTCTCGCCGAATTTGTCACAGTGCGGCGACGTTGTCGCATGCGTTGTGGCACTCCCGTTGAGCCGGGGGATTCGGGAGCGTTTGTATTTTTGTGAAACGGTTTTTCAATGGATTTTCTGCAACTTGAGGGCAAAACGGTTCTCGTCTTCGGGGTCGCCAATCGTAAGAGCGTCGCTTTTCATACCGGGCGTGTGCTGGCCGAGGCGGGGGCGACTGTTGTGTATGTTGTCCGCTCCCCCGCTCGGCAGGAATCGGTGCGAAAACTGGTTGGTGAGGCTCCCATCTACGTCTGCGACGTCGAACATCAGGAGCAGATCGACAAGTTGCGCGACGACATTGCCGCCGCTCACCCCCAACTGCATGGCATCGTGCATTCGATCGCCTTCGCCGATTACTCCGCCGGTTGGTTGCCGTTTCACGAAACGCCCCGCCCTGCCTTTCTGCAGGCAATCGACATTTCCTGCTATTCGCTGATCGCGATCTGCAACGCTTTCCGCGAAATGCTGGACAAGGAAAACGGCAGCGTCGCTGCGATTTCGATTTCCACCACGCGGATGGCGGCGGAGAATTACGGTTACATGGCCCCGGTTAAAGCGGCGCTCGATTCGTCGATCGCCTTTTTAGCAAAGTCGTTCTCGCAATTCTCGCACGTCCGCTTCAACGCCGTCTGCCCGGGGTTGTTAAAAACCTCCGCTTCGGCCGGCATCCCGGGCTACGTCGACAGTTACCTGTACGCCGAACAAGCCACGCTCCGCAAACAAGCGGTCAGCACCGAGGAGGTCGCCAACACGGTCGCTTTTCTGATGAGCCCGCGTTCATCCGGCATCAACGCACAAGGATTGGTGATCGATGCGGGGATGTCGATTAATTATTTTGATGACGGGTTGATACATCGCGAGGGGTCGTAAGCGACGGAGAACGTTGATGAGAAAATATGTGATCCTAGCTTGTGCAATCGTCGCAGTAGGCGTGTTCGCTCTTTATAAACTTGACGAGATGAGAAAGTGGGCACAGGGGCCGTTGCCGCGAACCAAGATGAAAATGATTGCCTTGGCGATGCACAATTACGCAGAAGCCCATGGCTCATGGCCCACCGATCTCCTCGATGACAATGGACGTGTGCTGTTAAGTTGGCGTGTGAGAATGTGCGAGTATCTCGATGGGCAACCGACCATTGACGTTACGCTCCCGTGGGATGCCACCGAGAACGAAGAGGCAGCGAAAGCAATTCCAAGGTCCTTCCGCAATGACGATTTTATTGACGGAATGTACCCGTACGGCTGCCGGACCCAAATACTCGGCGTGTTTTCAAGTGATGGCGTCTGGAACGGTGAGGCAAAAGGCAACGTCTTATTCGTCGACGGCCAACCGGTTCAATGTGTTTGGGCGGGACCGCCGTATGCCGTGTTGTGGACACAACCGCTTGATCTTTCTGTTGACGATGCGAAACGGCTCCTCGAACGCGACGAGTATGCGAGTAATCCGGAAGATCGGCGAATTCAGCACGTCTCACTTCAAGACGGCCGTGTGACTTCCGCTCCGTTTGAGTGGGAGGTCAGATTCTCATCTGGCAATGGGGAAACAGAAAGCGAATGACAAGCGGCAATGAATCTATAAATCTGCCGCTTGTTCTTGGAATCAAAAAACCTCACGCCAAGGCGCAAAGCTCGCAAAGATCAGGAAACGGCTTGTCCCCATTTCTTTGCGGCCTTTGCGGCTTGGCGTGAGTCTCTTGTCATTTGCGGCTCAGCAGGAGCTTCGCCCTCCCGGATACCGCTGTGACTTACACCGCTTCGGGGCGTGCGGGGGTGGGTTGGCCTGCTCCGGCGACGGCTTTGTTCAGTGCTTTTAAGTACGCCGCTGCACTCGCTTCGATGATGTCGGTGCTGAAGCCTTTGCCGAAGTACGTGCGGCCGCCGGTTTCGATTTCGACCGTTACCTCGCCTTGTGCGTCTTTGCCGACCGAAATACTGCGGACTTGGTAATCCCGCAGCCGGGCGGAGATGCCGATAATTCGTTCCAACGCGCCGAAGACGGCATCGACCGGACCGTCTCCCGTGGCGGCGTCGCGCTGCGGTTCTTGGTCTTTGTACTGCAGCTCAATCGTCGCTGTGGGAATACTTCCCGTCCCGGCGGAGGTGTGCAGGCTGATCATTTTCCACGCATCCCCGGTGTCGCCGATACGTTTTTCGACCAGAGCAGCGATGTCGGCGTCGTAGACATCTTTTTTCTTATCCGCCAAGGCAATGAAATCAGCGAAGATTTGCTCGAAGTATTCGTCATCCAGTTTGTAGCCCATGGCGATGATGTGGTCGCGGAAGGCGTGGCGTCCGCTATGTTTTCCCAACACCAAATTTGTGCCGGAGAAGCCAACGTCTTGCGGCCGCATGATTTCGTAGGTCGTACGTTCCTGCAGCATGCCGTGCTGATGGATGCCGGCCTCGTGAGCAAACGCATTTTGCCCGACGATGGCCTTGTTGCGCTGGACCTGCATGCCGGTGATTGTCGAAACCAACCGGCTGGTGGGAAACAAACGTTTGGTGTTGATCCGCGTGTCGCAGCCGTAATAGTCGCTGCGGGTCCGCAGCGTCATCACAATTTCTTCCAGCGCGGCATTGCCGGCCCGTTCGCCTAAGCCGTTGATCGTGCATTCCACTTGCCGGGCACCCGCTTCGACAGCGGCCATGCTGTTGGCGACGGCCAAGCCCAAGTCGTTGTGGCAGTGCGTGCTGATTACGGCTTTATGAATGTTCGGCACGTTTTTCTTCAGGTGAGCGATGCAGTTGTAGAACTGCGAGGGTGTCGCATAGCCGACCGTGTCGGGGATATTGACCGTCGTCGCGCCGGCGTCGATGGTTTTTTCGATCACCTCGCACAGAAAATCCAACTCGGTCCGCGCAGCATCCTCGGGTGAGAACTCAACGTCGGAGCAGTAACCGGCCGCTCGTTTCACCGATTCGACCGCCTGCTGGACGATCTCGCTTTTGTCCATCTTCAACTTGTGTTCGCGATGGATACTGCTGGTTGCCAAAAAGACATGGATCCGAGTTTGCTCGGCATCCTTCAGCGCCTCCCACGCCCGATCAATATCTTCGTTGCGACAACGGGCCAATCCGCAAATTGTTGTTCGACTGCCGAATTCACGTGCGATCAATTGCACGGCTTCAAAATCTCCGGGGGACGCAATGGGAAAACCCGCTTCGATCACATCGACGCCCAGTTCGACGAGAGCACCGGCGACTTCCAGCTTTTCGTTGGTGTTCATGCTACAGCCGGGGGACTGTTCGCCGTCGCGCAGCGTGGTGTCGAAGATGGTGATTTGTTCGCCGGACATCCCAATGTTCTCCGTGGGAAAGGTAATCGTGTGAAAAATAAGTCGTCAATTAAAAACAAGACTGGTTGGTTGTTGCCCTTGGTTCGGTTACCTCCCCTGCCCCACAAAAAAACCCTGAGGCCTTGGAGATAAGGGCTCAGGGTCGCAAATTCGCGAAGATTCCTCGAAATAGAACCTAACCCCGTCCCTCCGTAAGCAAGGACAGTCGAAGAGCAAGGTTGAGGAGGAGGAAACGAAACATGTGTCTCAATGTCTTAAAAGGTAGTTTTTCTACGTAATCACAATGTACAAGCGTCGATCCGGGTGGTCAAGACTAGGGCAGCGTCCACTTCGACATGTCATACGGAATTTTTGGACAACGTCGCGAATTCCCAAGGGTTTTCTGTGAAGTCGGCAAAAATTGGGGGTGACAAATCAAGTGAGGTCACATTTCTAGCACTCGCCGGAACGGACACGCAAACGGCTAATCGGGTTCGCGGCCTTTGACTGAGATCGGCATGCAAGATGTCAATCGTCGACCAGCGGAGGTAGTCATCACGATTCATTCTTCAGAATCAAGATGAATCTTTTGCCAGCATCGAGCCGCCGTCTCGCGTTCATGCTAAAGAAGCTCACACCGATTCGCACTACTCATAACACAGAACAGTTCAATCAGGGCGATGGTGGGCGTTGTCCCTGATCGCACCTTTGTTCGTGTTGCATCGGTCGCTGACGGTTAGCGCGATATTTCCCGTCAACCTTTAAAGCCTATTTGGACGGGTTGTGCGAATGATGCTGAAAATCGGCGCGCTAAGCAGGCTTTACCTTTTGATAAGGCAAGTGACTCGTCCTCTTTACAAATACCACAAGAGGCTCATGCTGCGCACAATTCGTTTTCAGAACGCAATGTGTTGTCAGCCGATGGGTTACGAATGAAACCTCGAATACGCACTCAATTGGCACAATTTTTCCTAAACCATTGGACTGGTGAACTATGTGAGATCTTGTCGATTGATAAACGGGTCGGCCTGTTTATCTGTGCCGGCAGGATGGACATCGTTTGAAGTTTCACCATTTTCTGTTTTGGGCAAATCAAGGGGAGAGTTTCGATGAAGAAGTGTTTCATGTTGAGTGCGGCGGTGTTGGTGGCTTGTAGCTTAGAAGCGCAGGCTGGGTTTATTGACTTCGAAAGCGGCTATGCCGATCTGCAATCGGTCAATGGAGCGATCGACACGGGCGACAACTTGGTTTCGATTTCCACGACCGGTGCCACGGGCAACCCCACGGGTCTGTCCTACATCGCTGGAGTTGGTGAGCCGCGCACCGCGTTTACGACCGGGACGAATCCTGGCGTCATGAATGATCAAGCCGTCGACAACCGTGCGGGTGAGTTCTTCCTGACGGATGAAAACACGCCGGGCTCGAACGTCTATGCTTCGGATTACATCTTCAGCTTCGCCGATGGGATCACCGACTTGAGCTTAGACATCTTCGACTTCCGCGTCGATGGCGGAGCCCAGGATGTCGGATCGACCGCCACGGCGATGTTGACATTGTTCTCCGATGACGCGATGACGAACATCGTCGGCATGACCTCCTTCACAGCGGACCTGCAAAATCAACCGATCGACGGCAACTGGGAAAACCTGCTGGTCGTCGCCAACGGCGTGGCTGTGAAAGCGGTCTTGGATTTCGGTGGCCTGGATCGCGGTGTGGGTGTCGACAACATCAGCTTCACCACGCAACCCCCGCCGGTCAATCCGGTTCCGGAACCGTCATCGTTCGTGCTGATGGGCCTGGGAGCCGTTGGCCTGATCGGCTTCCGCCGTCGCCAACAACGTCGTGCGGCCAAATAACAATCCATGAACTACGACGAACAACGGATGCATTATCGAACGACTCCCCGATAATGAGGGTGCCGGAAGCACCAATAGGCCGACTTGCAAGCCCGGACTACATAACGTAGTCCGGGCTTTTTTTGTGTTTGTGGCGAATTGCTCGTGCCGCAAGCTGATTGATCAAATCTATCGTGGCGAACAGCGCAGCAAGCAGTGGTTACGATATTGTCGTACCCGTCCACGATGGAGGATCACTGGCAGGAAACGATTCCATGGAGGTTTCGTCAACCTCGCTCACTTCCCCCTTCTCGCGGGGCGTAAGAAATATCGTTAAGAGAAGTACGCTGTCTTCGAGACCGGTCAATGAATGTGGTTCTGAATCTGGCACGTAGAGTAAATCCCCGCCCGCAAGTTCCTGGCTCCGCTCCAGGCATGAAAAGGCGATACGCCCTTCCAGGCATTGCACGATCAACTCGCCTGGTGCGGAATGCTGCGGTATTTCCTTGCCGGCGCTGACGACTAGCCGCAGGATGTGTAGCTTCTCGGTTTTGACCAGAGTCGTGGAATGACTGTCGGGTAATTTCGCGGGACGAATCTGTACTCGTTCACCGGGTTGAGCAGGCTGCATGGGGTCGTGCTCCCAAGTTAAGGGTGATGGATTGGCGTTCCTGCACCTCATATCTGGATTGTATCAACAACAGCTGCGTGGAGTGAAGAGTTGGCAATCGCGCCGCAATTTCGGGCCTATTGTAGTACTGGACACTCGGTTTCCTTGCCGAGGTGATTCGATCGTATACCTCGCTCTGGATTCATGGCTGAATCGCAAGGATTGGGGCTGGCAGTGTGTCAGGCGGCTTCTGGTTGCTTGGCACTGTTTTGTCGAGCCGATCAGTGGCGATCTCTGTTTTGAGAGCCGTTTCGAGATGTTTGCCGGGCTCATTGTCCATCTTCATCAAGGTTTAACAGGACCGGTATTGAACGGATTCGCACACTATCTTATCTTGCCGCCGATCCAAGATATGCCGAGGCCCCAAGATTAACGCACGCAGTGATTTGGAGAAACGGTGTCACAATCGAACATGCAAGGCAAGGGGGTAAAACCACGCCGCCCGCTGTATTGGGTGGGGGGCCTGATTGTTGTGGTGGCGGCAATTGCTTGGTATGGATCGTGGCGTCAACCTGCGAATTTTACTCAACCATTGAAACTCAGCACGCCGCCTCAATTTTCGTCTCATCAGAGGGACACGATACGAATCGGCGTCTTTAACATTCATGGTTGTAAGGGAAGAGACGGCAAGCGGGACGTCGGACGAATCGCTCAGTGCATCCATGACTTGGACATCGTGTCATTGCATGAAGTCCGCGGCAGTTACGGATCGAATCAAGCATATGAGCTGGGTGACATACTGGGCATGTCAGCTGTGTTTGCTCCCACGGAATGGCGTTGGGGCCGCAACGATTTTGGCAACGGATTGCTCACCAACGTCGAGTTATCGCAGATGCACCAAATCCCCTTGGCGATGTCCGGTCGCGCATATCGCAACGCCCTCTTGACCAGTTTTCGTCTGGAAGACAAAACCGTTCAATTGCTCATCGCTCACGTTGATCTTGCCGAAGACCGGGATCAACAATTGTCGGCCGTCACGAATCTATTTCTTTCACTCAAAACGCCCGCCCTCCTTTTGGGTGATCTGAACGTCAAGGCCACGGATCCTCGGATGCGGGACTTGATGGCAACGCCGGGTATTCGCAGTGCACTGGCGGCCACACCGGGTCGCGGCCGCGATTGGGTGATTATGAAAGGTTTTCGGACGGTCTCCGCAGCCGTTGTTGACAATGAGGCTTCGGATCATGCGGTTGTGCAGACTGAGTTGCAATTGCTCAACTAGCCGAAGAGCGTCGCCCCAAGTCCGTCGCGCGGCCAGGCAAGACAAGCGGGCGCAACGCGAGAAAAACATTAACCGCGCGAAGGAATCGCGTTGGTAGATTTTATGAAATGGAGTTTGGGATGGGCACCTGGGATCGAACTGCTCGATTAGGACGTCGAGATTATCTACTGCTGACGGTCTATTGTTTGGTCCTGTTTGGGCTGGCAATGGTCAGTGGGCGAGGGTTGAGCATCCATGAGAGCGTCTTGCCGCAAAGCGCACGTGAAATGTACGCCGATGGCGACTGGGTGGTTCCGAAACGGGGCGGCGCGCCTTGGATGGAAAGCCCTCCGTTGCCGCAATGGGCGACCGTAGCAGTTGCATCGCTGTTTGGTCGCTGCGATACGGTGGCGATCGTCCGGCTGGGACCGACGTTGGTGGCAACGGCGGTCGTGTTGATGGTGGCCTGGATGGCCACACTGTTTTTTGGACGAGGGCTGGGGCTGTTGAGTGGATTTGTTATGGCGACCACTTGCCAATTCCTGCGCTATGCCTGGCTGGCTGAAGACGAGATTTATTTGTGCGGATTGGTCACTGCAGCGGTCGCGTTGTTCGTGAAATTAGAATTTGCTGATGCCGATCCAGCAGCCGAAGTCCGTGAACCATGCGGTTTTTTTGGCGGGCGGCAGCCGGCGGTTCTCGCCCTGTTTATCGCGTTGGGGATGACCAATCTTGCAAAAGGACTCATCTTTGGAACCGCCATGGCGGTGATTCCGATGGCGGCTTATTTGCTGTGGAACGCGGACTTGGGCCGTATTCGTCGTTACCTTTGGTTTTGGGGTTGGTTGGCATTCGCGGTTGTGATGCTGGCTTGGCCCGTTGCCGCTTATTTGCGGTATCCCGACGTCGTCGACGTCTGGCGATTTGATCTCGGGGGGCGACTTGATGGGAGTTATCAAGCCAGCGCCGAACCGTGGTGGTATTATCCGGTCAATCTGCTGTGGATACTTGCCCCGTGGACGTTGGTGATACCATTCGGCATGTGGGCCACTCGCGATGCGGCGATACGGACGCGGTATTCCGCTGAACGGTTTTTGTGGTGTTGGGCGCTTTTTGTGCCGGCCGTTTTCTCGTTGGCACAAGGCAAACACCATCATTACCTTTTGCATGCGATCGCCCCCTGGTCGATTTTGGCTGCGGTGGGACTGTATAAGGTCCGTGAAGCGATGTTGGCGTGGCCCAAGTCGATACATAATCCGTTTTGGAGTTTGGGGACCACGGCCTTGCCGATCTTGGTGGCGATTTGGTTATTGCGCGACCGCATTCCTGGTGGCAGCAACGTGTACCTGCCGGTGATGGTGGCTTGTCCGTTTCTGATTGTCTTGCTGTCGTGGGCCATCATGCATTTGTCCGCTACACGTGCTGCGACGGCGTTGTTTATGACGATGGCGCTGGCCTACAGCTTTGGACATGTGGTGGCTGCGAAATATGTCGACACGCACCGCATTGACACGCAATTTCTGACTGATGTCCGTACACAGATTCCCGCCGACGAACAGATTCTTGTCGACTTGAATGTCGAAGCTTTGCGGGGGTTCATGCTGCTGTTTTATCTCGACGACAATGCCGTGCCGTTGCACAATTTGAGTTTTGCCTTGGATGACCGGATCGAGAATCCGAGCGTATTTGTGCTAACGCGAGCCAACAGACGAGAGACGCTTGATGAAATCGGCACGACCCGGGAAGTGATGCAAAGTCCGCAGACCGGCCGCGAGACATCGGCGGCGGACCGCTTGACGTTGTTTCGGTTGACGTATCACCAGCAGTCGCGCGGCGTCAGCGCCGAGAAGGTTCGCATCTCGCCCATGCAGGCGATGTATCGCGATGAAGGTCCGGTGCTCAGGTGAACGGTTGCGGGGTCAGTCGATCATTTTAATTCGCACATCCGTGAAGCGGACCGTTGAGGCATTTCCATCCGCGGCATCGACTTGAAAGCCAAATCCGGAAAGTGCGTGTTCTATCACAGGAGCTGACCACTCAATATCGGTTGCTGGAGAAAAGGTATCTTCTTTGCTTCCCAAGGAATTGGCTCCCAAGGTCATGCGAAAGTTCACCTCATCGCCTTGGAAATTATCGGCAGTCCTAAAACGTTTGCGATTATTTCCACGGTGCAGTCCGACCCATTTGTACTGAATATTCTGTAAATCATATTGCAGGGAGACGTTGTCTCGCAGCGCGCGGGTATGTGAATGGATATGCACTTTCTTGGGCAGATCCTGCCAACGGATCGTTCCCGTCACTTCCACGTTCTCAATACCAAAGGGAAGCAGGATGAGGGAAGATTTTTGGGCGGGCAGGTGACAAACGAGTGCGTCGCCATCGACCTTCCATGCGTCGTCAATGCCGTCGAACAGTTGAAACATGGTCGCGGCCGATAAATCGAGAGATCCATTGGCGCGAAGTTGTCGGCCCAATTCGATAGCGAGCTGGCTGCGTTTGATGAGTTTTTTGTCGGCATCGTTGTCCGCCTTCACTTTATTCAGCCAACTGGCTGCCGCGTCGAAGTTACCGACATCTAAAGCGGCACGCATGGCGGCGATATTTTGTGTTTGTCCCGATTCCTCTTGTGAGAAGACAAGATCACGAAGAAACGGGTAGGTGAAACCGTCCCAGAAGACTAACGGGTCGGGGCCTTCCTTTTCCAATTGACGAAATGTGTCGGCGACCTTGTCAAAATGACTCCCGTAGGCTCCATATTTGGCAAATAGGTTCCGTGCGTATCGTTTCTTAGCGGAATAGTCTACTCCGGGGCTCTTGGTTATGGATTGTATACCTTGGTAGTAATCCGACACGATCGCCCATAATTCCGGATCGCGTGAGGAGGTTCGCACGATGGCGCGGTCGCCGGGGATTTCGATGGTGTTCCGGATGAAATCCATACTCAAATCAGGGATTCCCTCTTCGAAATATCCAGTTCGAACACACTGCCCGGCAAAGATTAATAGGTCCTCATGGGCTTCTTCCTCGCGACTGTTGTTCCAGCGATTTTGGAGGACCTCAAACATCGTGGAATAGGCTTGCCGAGAACGCGGACGTGATTTGATGGCGGCTTGAAAGTGCTCGTCAATAATTTCCAGCGGCATCTCCATGTCCATTGCGACTTTGATCATCTGGGAACGGGCTTCCCAGTCTTGCGGGTTGATTTCGATGGCTTGTTCCAGCTCTTGCTGCGCCAATTCGAGACGTTCTTCAGGCGGAACGATATCTCCAGTTTCTTCATCAGAATTGGCCCAGGAATAGAATAGCAGGCCGCGCTGGAGACAACCGGAATAGCCGGGGTCCTCATCGCTCCATTCTTCAAGGATCTGTCTGACCAGTTCCGGTTCGGACATATTCTTAGCGAGAATGGCTAGTGCGGCGTAGTAATAAGAGTCGCCGTGAAATTGCGGAGCCATTTCAAGCAACGCCAGAATTTCATCGTCTGAAGCCGTCTTGCGCACCCCGGAGCAGATTTGCAGCCGGTCGCAGAGCAATCGTTTTTTTACTTTTCTATAGCGGTCAAAAGCTTTCTTGGCTGGGTTACTATTAAAGACAAACAACTCCCAGGCAGGTAGGCACAGCGGATTACGCAGCACAACGAGAAGCAGATCCCGGTTGTCATTGCCGAACGTCATTGTCCAGGCGATATGACTGAGTTGTTGAAGATCTTTGGATCTGAGAACCTTCGGTTTCGAAATGTGGGCGATTTCCGCTTCGCTCAGTTCGGCGCCGATCTGTTCCAACACGCCGCGAGCGATTGTCCCCGGAATCAGATTCAGTTGGTCCTTTTCAAATATCTGCGGGGTGGACGTTTCGACTTCAGCATCGTCGAGGGTGCGCACCGCAAAGGTTAGCTTGAGCTTGTCGTTTTCTTCTACGACTTGCGGCAAGACATAATATTGAGCGCCGATGGCCGCGAGACAGATTTTGATCGACTCGTCATCGATCTCGGTTTCTGGTTTGAAGAGGCCGGCGTTTAGAAGGCGGGATCGGACTTCGGGCAAGCTAATCTCCATCCGCCGTTGGGGGGTGTAAGCGACTGCATAGTTTGTCACGAGGCTGAGTCCCACACCGTCAACGCGTACATGTCGCTCAGCGTCGACGGCGGGAAAGATCACGACCGGCGGCAAGAGGGAAGTTGCCGGTTTGGCGAACGCCTCTTTGATTTTGACAAGCATCTCATCCGTCTCGTAACGGTCGGCTTGATCGATTGCATGCGTGATGGGGATGTCGATTTCCCCCGGTTCCGGCTCAACAGTTCTGACGACGCGAAAACCGGTCCATTGCCAGCCGACGTTGTGCGCATACCGGTACGCGGAACGACAGTACATGGCGCCGTTTCTACCATTGCCGCCGCGAAGAATGAACAGGTCCGAGCGGTGGTCTAATCGATCGAGGCACCATTCGGAAACGTTGCCGTGCATATCGTACAGTCCAAATGCATTGGGTTTGTACGCTCCAACTGGCTGGAGGAGCACTCCCGGGAGACCAAAATCATCCTTGGAGACGCTCTCCTCCAAAAAGGGATACGGATAGGCGGGGTGGAAATTGGCGTTTTTATAGACAGCTTTGTCACCGAAGTGAAACGCCGTTGTGGTGCCGGCCCGGCAGGCATATTCCCATTCCGCTTCCGTGGGCAAACGGTAGGTCTCGGACTCCTTCTCGCTGAGCTTGCGGCAAAAGCGCATAGCCTCCCACCATGACATACTCCCCGCTGGCAAATTTGGTCCTTTGTCCTCCCAGGGATTCTTGTTCATCACCGCTTCGTATTGTTCCTGTGTGACCTCATAGACGCCAAGATAAAATGGCGTTTTGATCGTTCTCTCCCGCTGAAACTCGCCCCCCTCGTGCCCTTCTTCGTCTTCAGGGGAACCCATCAGGAATTTCCCTGCGGGGATCTTTACCAATTCCATGCCGATCGAGTTTTTGATCTTTTTGAGATTTGGGGGAGCATCCTTCGCTTGTGGCGCGGGTTTTTCTTGTGCGCGCGCTTGCCGTTCGGAAAGAGGACCGAAGCCGACGAGCAGTGCACACAGCAGGATTGCTCCGATGCCGCAACTGCATGAATCGACCAGGCGAGAGGAAAATTTCCTCAACAAACGGAATGACTTATCCCACAACATGGCGCTTTTTCCTCTGAGACTGTGCGTTATTTCAGGTCCAGCAGTTTTGTTGCCGGTCACACGGATTGCACTGGCGAGCAAGCCGCCTGTGGCATCCTTCCGGAGCAAACTGCCAGGACGCATCTTGCCACCGATATCTAAAACTCATTTTTATAATACCGAATTTGGAAATTCCAATTTCGGGTTGAACGACACACACCAGTTGGGGGTGTGCAATTATTTCTGCCTATTACTTTTGGCCATCCCGGACACGCTGCAGGAATTCACTGTAGCGGATGAATTCCGTGGCGCCGTCCGGTTTTTCCACAAGATACCTCAGGCCCTCCTCCACCGCGTCTTCATCGCCGGCGATTACCTGCCCGGCGGAATTTAGTGTGATCATGGTATCCTTGGCGAGAAACAGAACCGTCCAATCTGCTTTTCCAGATTTGATGTCCCAGACCCGAACCGTTCCGTCCCGTCCGCAGGAAACCAGCTTCTGGGAATCGGGACTCCAGGAAACCTCATACGCCGGCGCCGTATGTCCTTGAAACTGATGGTGCAGCTTGCCGTCGGGTAACCAAAGCCGTACCGTATGGTCCCAGCCGGCAGATGCAAGATATTTTCCATCAGGACTGAATTCCATTCCCATTATGGAATCGACATGGCCGTGCTGCTGGGAGATTTGTTCGCCGGTTGGACTCCACAGCGTCCAGATGCCGTTGTTCCCGGCCGCCGCCAAAGTGTTACCGTTGGGGCTCCAAGCGACCGAGTCGACCTCTTCGTTTTTTCCTTCATACATATCTACGAATGCGCCGTTGACTGTGTCCCAAATCGTCAAGCTCCCGTCGCTTCCGCCCGAGGCCAACTGAGTACTGTCGGGACTCCACGTGATCGAATTGGTTCCCGAGGCTAAACCTTCGAGCACCGGGCCCGCTTCTCCGTCAGGGCTCCAGAGGAGAATCGCGCGATCGTATGAGTCTACGGTGGCAATCCACTTGCCGTCGGGACTCCAGCGGATGCCGTTGCAATAGCTATTGTGATCGGCGACATCCGGTCCCGGAGTGCCGTCGCGCGACCAGAACTTGCCTAAGCAATCGTCTCCCGCCGCAACCAACATCTTCCCATCGGGACTCCACACGACCTTGTTGATCTTGAGTTCTTTTTCTTCAATGACGCGCGCAAAGCGGCCGTCGGCATGCCAAATGCGAATTTTGTTATCGAGCCCAATTGCGGCGATCAACTCTCCATCGGGACTCCAGGCGACCGCTTCGAAATAGTGCAGCGGCTTGACCTCCGGGCGGCTGGCCCTGATTTGTTCGATCGGGATGATCTGAACTCGATTGCGACCGGTGACTGCGATCAAACGTCCGTTGCTGCTCCAATCGATAGAGACACCGAAGATGTTTTGCATGGAAATGAGTTCGTTTCCATTCGTATTCCAAAATCGCATGGTGCGGTCTTCCGCCGTGACGACCACCATGTTGTTATTTGAACTCCAGGCGATGTCAGTGATCGGTCGGTTGTACCCACGGCAGATTGCTCCGGGTGTTCCATCGGCACTCCAAAAACGGACCGTTGCAACGCGGTCCACATCGGCCTCAAGCGGAATGGAACCGATCGATCCCGACGCGAATTGCGTTCCGTCCGGGCTCCAGGCCACTGTCATTACGGGACCAAAATGACCTTCGCAGACAGGGCCGCTCGTCCCGTCGCTTGACCAGATGCGGGCCATCTTGTCGTCGCCGCCTGAGACAAGCAATTCCCCATCGGGATTCCAATCCACCATCCGCACGGGGCCTTGATGATCATCGAAAATCGGTCCCGGCGTGCCGTCGACATTCCAGAGACGTACTGTGCCATCGTGTGATGCCGACGCAATTTGTTCGCCATCTGGACTGAAGCAGACCGAGTTGATTTGTCCTTCGTGCCCCTCAAGCACGCGTGCCAGAGTTCCATCTGTATTCCACAGACGGATCGTCTTGTCGGCACCGGCTGAGGCAACCAGATTGCCCTGGGGGCTCCAGGCGACCGCTCTGACTGACGCAGTGTGGCCGACCATCATGATCTGGACTTCTTGCGTCGCCGTATCACAGATTCGCACATATTGCCCGTCGGTGTGGACAAATTGCTTGTCGTCGGGGCTGTAGGCAAGGCAAAAGATATCGCACAGCGGAACCTGACGCATCACTTGCCAGCGGCCGACACCCGGCAGTTCAGCCGGATAGGGGATGAATCCTGGCAGGGCATTTTCGGCAGCGCCTGGTTTCCAGACCTCCCGGGATGGATCCGATGTGTCCTGTCCGGCAGAACCATCTTTGTCAGCAGCGATTGCTGGATGACTCCAACATAGGGCGGACAGGACAATCATCAATTTCAGCGTCGCCCGAAAGCACATGCGGCCAACACGTTCATACATCCTAGGATTCTCCTGCTATGACTATGTGAATGGCCTGTTTAGCTAATCCGGCCATTCTAGGTGGTTTGCAATCTCATGGCTGAACCCCAGCGATTGCCCGAGGTGCTCGACGGGAGCATGAATCATCGAAAACAGAGAGCATGGCGGCCTTCATGCACTCAGCGCACGCAACTTGTGGGAGAGACCGCCGTTCAATGTGTTGCATCGAAATGGAAAATGCAGAAAGGAGCACCCGACGCAATGGCAGAAAATGAGAGCCGTGAAAATTAAAGGAACGCTAGACGAGATACACGAATCAGAGCAAACTTGTCATGTGGTGTGGTCACAAAATCGAAGTGACTAACGCTGGACAACACGACAAGGAGACTTACTGAAAACGGTACCATCGGAATTCCTTGAAAACAAGCGGAGTTTTTAAATTCGCGTCTGCAGCGATCAAGGCCTGCCATTCTCTCTGTGGCTTACCGGGATCACCTCAGTGTCCCGAGTCTGTGCGTCGATGGTGATTTTTAACGGTTATCTTTCGTAATTGCGGCAGCGTTGACGAAAACGGCCAGACGCTACGCTATAAACACAATGCGCAAAGGCAATGTGTTGTGCCCCACTGCCGATTGGGATACGATTTAGGTCAGCCGTTTTTGATGAAATAAAGTCGTGTTGGTCTTGGGGAAGCGCGTCCATGCCATCAACGGTTGCCACGACTGCAATGGGTTTCTATCACTTCATGAATTGTAAATCTGCGACGCCGCACCTCTGCTTCGCTGCACAACTGACCGGGCGCCCTTGATGACTGCTCCACGCAAATCTAATCGCTCTCAAAGCCAATCCACCAAGCAACGCGACAAGCAACATTTGGTACTCCGTTTTGTTGCGATTCTGGTGATTGCCTTTTTGGCAGCCGGCACTGCGGTCTACTTTTTGGCGGTCCCCGCAGATCCGTTCCCTCCACCTGCCGAGCAGGTTGACGATTCCCCGAATCCCGCTGCAGTCACCGGTGATGCACAGACCGGCGATTCGCCGAATCTCCCAACCGCAGCGCCGGTGCATGACTGGCAGTCGAGTGAATTCGTCGGTAGCCAAGTCTGCGCCGATTGCCACCTGGAAATTGCCGAAGCATTTGCGGAACACCCGATGGCAAACACGCTGGCTACTGTCGCGGATGCGACGTCGATTGAAGTTTTGGAGGATAACAGGGTCGAATTCGCAACCCATGGACGTCGTTATCGCGTCGAACGCGACGGCGACCGGGTGGTGCACACCGAGTATATGACTGATGCGGATGGCAACATTGTCTACGAGCAACCCGTTGACGTGCATTACGCCATTGGTTCGGGTGAGAACGCCCGATCGTATCTGATTGATCGCGGTGGGCTTCTGTTTGAGTCCCCCGTCACCTGGTACACCGATAAACAGAAATGGGACCTCTCACCTGGATACCACAATAACCCGCGTCAACGCTTCAACCGGCGTGTGATCGACGGTTGTGTCCAGTGTCACTCGGGCCATGTCAATCCCCTCGGTGACGGTACCTCGAACCGTTTCGGCGATCCGCCTTTTCAAGAACTCGGGATCGGTTGCGAGCGCTGTCACGGACCAGGAAAGCGGCACGTTGAAAAGTATGAAGCTGAGGATTGGGATGCCGACAGTGAGACCGCTGATAAGATGCTGATTGTCAATCCGGCCCACCTCGACCGGGGACTTAAGGATAGTGTCTGCTACCAATGCCACATGAAAGGCAAGCGTCGGATCTTGCGGAAAGGCAAGTCCTTTCACGATTTTCGCCCCGGAATGGCAACTGATGATGTTTGGACGACCTTTGTTCCCCCCGCGCCGTTTGAGAAAGATGGGACCGCTCAGTTTTCGAGTCACGTCGAGCAAATGCACTCCAGTGCGTGCTTTGTTGGTTCCGACGGCGCCATGAGTTGCACGACTTGTCACGACCCGCATCGATCTCCCAAACCGGACCAGCGCGCTGCTTTCTACCGTGAGCGCTGCAACAAGTGTCATTCTGAACATGGTTGCTCGGTACCGCTCGAAGAACGCGAAATGCCGCCCGCGCTCAATTCGTGCGTCCATTGCCACATGCCCTCGGTCGGGTCGAATGTCCCCCACACATCGCAATCGGATCATCGCATTTTGCGGAATCCCAGCAGCCTCCAGACAGAATCGCAACCGTCAACGCGCGGAGAGGTCTGGTCGATCTTTGGGGAGAGTGAACAGCGCTTGCCGGAGTGGGAAATCCAGCGCGCCCGAGCCATTGCCTTGAGCGATCAAGCGATCGAAGAAATGAACCAACCACTCATGGGCCAAGCCATTACCGCGCTGGAGTCCGTTTTGGCACACGATCGCAACGACGTTGACGTGTTGCATTTGCTGGGATACTTGTACGAACTGATTGGAAAACATGCCCAAGCCAAAAGTTATTTTGAAGCAGCGTTGCGACTCGACCCACAGGACGAAATGAGCCTCAAAAATCTAGGTTTAGTCGGATTTCGAACCCGTGCGATCGAACTGGGCCTAGCCAGCTACGGACGCTATTTGAAGGTTAATAAATGGGATGGAACGATGTTTTCCCCCTATGTGCGAATGCTGGCTGCCTCCGGCGACCTGCGTGCTGCTGCGGCGGCGGCCGAGCAAGGATTGCAACTCGACCCGACACAATTAGAACTTCGCGACATCACCGTCAAATTGTATGAGCGTCTCGGCAATCAGAAAAAGAGCCAGCAGCATCTCGAATTGTTGCAAGAAATCAACAGTCAGCTCACGCCGTGGGATCAGAAACGCCGAGATCGGCTCCAGCAAAAAGTGCAAAAAAGCCAATCAGCGAATCCCTAGTTGCTGCTTGAATGTGATAGAGATGATGGCAAGCGTAGTAACCATGTAAAAAGTGGAATCTTTGTGCTGTTGCCGACATCCAGAAATCAAGCAATTCCACACCGACAGCCGTCTGGAATCTGACGTCAAAGCGACTGGATAAAAACATCCATCGGCGTCTGCATCGTCTACATCAAAACCGATGATCAACAGGGCGAGTGATTTCTGAGTGCTTGCCGATGTCGCTCAAACATTCTGATTTCCGTGAAACTCTTCGTTCCGGAAATTGGGAATGCTCTCGAAAAGCATCAGGGCAGCTTCGTTCCTGAGCGTTTAGCTTGTGCAATTCGCTGCATGCAACCTGCAAAACTTTGCACTGTTGGTTCCAGGCTCATCAAGCCGCTTGGATTCTTGAAGCGGGCACTTTCATTCGAAACATGGCAAAACCAGTGGAATTGATGGTCATTGACCAACAATCACAACTGTGAAACCGTGTTGTGCAGCAATTGGCACAAGGCTTGCATCAATCGCCAATCCATCCGCTCTACCGAAACAGTGTGTCTCGGCATGGATGCCTTACAATCTTCATCACAATTCAGGGACGCACCGTGCCCACTTTGGAATCTGGCGACGAAACTTCTGCAGAACGTGATCAGAATTCTGTTCATTCCCAATTGCGGCACATGGTCGAACACGCGGCCCACTTTCTCCCCGCTCAGGGCCCAATCGAAGTCTTCGTCCATCACAACACCTTGCATGCCTTTGAAAAACAGGAATTTCATGCCGCCGTTCAAGCGGGGTATGCGCGCTATCGTGCAGAGCCGTACCTTTCGGAGCAGGAATTCCGTCGGCTCTACGAAGTTGGCCGGATTACGGACCAGGACCTGGAATTTGCTATCCTGGATGATCTTGGGGAGAAGCGAAACGACGAGATAAACGGTTTGGGGACGCGCGCCGAAATTCGATTCGCGATGTTGCGGCATACGATTCAAGTCGGGCCGGATGCCGAATTGCGGTGGATCGTTGCTGAGACAGACGCGCTGGATCGTTTTCGCGAAAAGACAACGCAAATCAATCGCACGCGGATCATCTCCGCAGCAACAAAGTTGTTACAGGACGCCGACGGTCAAGAGAATTCGATCGTCGATATCAGCAGCTTGCTGTCGAAGCTGAGTGCCAATTCCTCCAAATGGACCGATGCAGAACGGGAGTCTTTTTCTCTGCATCTCTTGTGGCGTGTCTGTCTCGATGGCATAGGATCCTTTTCTGGGAAAAAACCAAACACGACAAGCTTCGTCCGTCCACGTGACTTGTTGCTGCATGCGACCGGAGAAGACATCGACCGAGACGTGCATGATGTGTTGATTCGGTTCTGTGCGGCATACGTTGATCAAGGGTACTCGGATTGGATACTGCCCAATCGTGAACAAGGTTTCTATGAATCGTTTCTTGCCTTGTATTCGGTTCAGGTTCGGGGAACGGACCGCTGGTTGCGGCAGCTGCCGGCAGAGCTCAAGACGCTCATTGATAACAAAGTGACCGCAGAAGCCTCGATCGAAAATTCGTTGCGTGAGCTTGGTATTCCGTTGTCGCAACGTGAAGAGTTCATCACCCAATCGCTGCTCGCGCTGGGGGGATGGGCCGGAATGATCTGGCAACTCGAATCGGGTGTGGACTGGGTTGTGCATTCCATTGCGAAAGGATCTTTAGTCGGCATGCTGGCGGTGCAATTGATCTTGGAGAAGTACGCCGTTCGCAATCTCGGGGAGCATGTTTTTGGCAGCTGTTCCTCAATCAATAGTATCCTCGATTTAGCCCGCCAGCGTATTGCTGAGCCGAAACCGCTGACCATCGAGCGGCGCGCATTCCTGTTATTTCAAGTCGCTCAGATGCTGGGCTGGACTCCGCTGGAGTTGCTCCAACTGACAGAAACCGAGTGGGCCGAACTCAGTGATGAAGTGGAAGGTTTTTCAGCAATTCATCGTCGCCGTGTTTTTCACGAAGCGTACGAGCGCCAATATCGGTTGGCGGCTCTTGATGCGTTCGCAGAGTATTCCACTCGTCTCAGGCAAGCGGATTCCACTTCAGACTCGCAGCGACCAAGCTTTCAAATCGTCACCTGCATTGATGATCGCGAGGAATCGTTTCGCCGACATTTGGAGGAGGTTGAGCCCAATTGCGAAACTTTTGGCGCCGCAGGATTCTTTGCGACAGCGATTTACTATCGCGGCGCCGCTGACGGTTTCTACAAACCGTTGTGCCCAGGTGTCATGATCCCTGACCATTACGTGCAGGAGGACGTCGGATACACGTTTGAAGGCGTGCATCGTGAACGCGCAGAACTGCGGCGGCGGCTTGGTTTGGCCAGTCGTGCTTTTCATACACGCAGCCGTACGTTCCTCGGCGGAATGATTACCGGGATCGTCGGGTCACTGGCAACGGCTCCCTTAGTTGCTCGCGTTTTGTTTCCACACCTGACGGCGCGGATTCGTCGACGATTCGGATCACTGCTTCAGCCACCGCTGGCAACCAAATTGCAGTTAGAGCGATACGAGAAAGATCCTGGACCAGATGACGGACATATTGGGTACTCGACCGATGAAATGGCGGACGTGGTCTTGCGTTTGTTGCAGGATATGGGACTGACGAAGACCGAGGACTTTTCGCGGTTGTTTGTAGTTTGCGGTCATGGTTCTTCAAGCCTCAATAATCCTCACGAATCGGCCTATTGCTGTGGAGCTTGTGCAGGAAAACGCGGCGGACCAAATGCCCGCGCGTTTGCACAAATGGCCAACGACTGGCGCGTTCGTGCCAAGGTCTCTGCGCTGGGAATTGCGATTCCAGATGACACCATGTTTGTCGGGGCGTACCACAACACCTGCGATGATTCGGTGGTGTTCTACGATCTTGATCGACTTCCCGCTTCACACCGTGAGGATTTTGAAGCCGCGCGCGAGTCGATCGAAGAGGCTCGTCGACGCAACGCGCACGAACGCTGTCGCCGATTCGATTCGGCTCCGCTGTCGATTTCACCCCGAGATGCGCTGCGGCATGTCGAAGCGCGCGCTCAGGACATTTCACAAGCGCGCCCTGAGTACAACCATGCCACGAACGCGTTATGCCTTGTCGGTCGTCGTGCCTGGTCGCGCGGCTTGTTCCTGGATCGCCGCGCATTTCTGACTTCTTACGATCCGTCTCAAGATGATGACGAACATTCCATACTCCAGCGAATCCTCGCTGCCGCAATTCCCGTGTGCGCAGGCATCAACCTGGAATACTACTTTTCCTGTGTGGATTACACAGCCTACGGGTCGGGTTCCAAACTGCCGCACAATATTGTTTCTCTGTTGGGAGTCATGGAAGGCACGTCGAGCGATCTGCGAACCGGTCTTTACCAACAGATGGTCGAGATCCATGAACCGCTGCGAATTACCTTTCTGATTGAATCGACCCCCTCAGCGATGCTCGCGGTCATGGAACGCAACACGTCAATCGACCAGTTGGTGCGCGGAGCCTGGGGGCACCTTGCTGTGATCGACCCGTCGACATCGCAGATCGAAGTTTTCAATGGCGAGGGTTTTCACCCTTACGAAACGAGTTCAACGAAATTGCCGCAAGTCGATTCATCTTTAGAGTGTTATCAAGGCTCGCGTGAGCATCTACCCTTCTTCTCGATCCGTGAAGCAAGGGGAGCACAATGACAACCGAGTCAGTACTCCATTTGCTTGGTCTGATCGTGGTGACCACTCCGGCAGTCTTATTGACTGCACTGGGACTCCCGTTCCTAATGGGAGTTCAATTGAGCGAAACCGCTCAGGCTCGACTCACAAAAGCGTGTGTCGCGACCGGGTTACTCGCGGCGGTGGCGATTCTGGGATTGATGCTCTTGACCGGTTCGCGGAATGTTCCGATTGAACTCGGCAATTGGGTGTCGATCGAACATGAGCACGAACACTTTCACTTTCACCTGAAATTTGTATTTGATCGTCTCTCCGTTCCGTTCGTGATACTTTCATTTGTATTGTGTGGCACTGTTGGTGCTTTCGCGACTGTCTACCTGCATCGCGAGAAAGGTTATGGACGATTCTTTCTGCTCTATGCGTTATTTCTATTGGGAATGGTCGTTTCGTCGCTGGCTGGGACAATCGAAACGCTATTTTTCGGCTGGGAGTTAGTGGGGCTGTCGTCGGCTTTGTTGGTCGCCTATTTTCACGAGCGACCGGGGCCGGTCCGCAATGGACATCGCGTCTGGACAACCTATCGAGTCGCCGATGCTGCTTTCTTGATCGCCGCTCTGACGCTCCATCATCTGACCGGAGCTGGCGATTTTAGCGGCCTCATGGGATCGGGAGCGTGGCCTGACGGTGTGGCCGCGATCGGTTCCTGGCAAGCCTTGGCTGTCGGTTCCTTATTGTTGCTTGCGGCAGCCGGTAAGTCGGGGATGGTTCCTTTCTCCGGTTGGCTGCCACGCGCTATGGAAGGGCCGACTCCCTCGAGTGCTGTGTTCTATGGCGCGTTATCGATTCATCTGGGGACCTATCTGCTGTTGCGCGTTAGTCCTTTGCTCGACGTCTCCTTGCCGCTGCGGCTTGCCGTGATCGCCCTGGGACTGGTCTCAGCAATCTTTGGAACACTCGCTTCCAGAGTGCAAAGTGACGTTAAGAATGCACTGGCATTTGCGTCTTTGGCACAGGTGGGAATTATCACGATCGAAATCGGACTGGGCCTGCGGTATATCGCCTTGATTCACATGATCGGCCATGCCTGTTTGCGGACTCTGCAATTGCTGCGGGCCCCCTCAGTACTTCGCGATCATCAAATGCTCGAAGACGCAGTGGGGCAACACCTGACCGGTGACGAAGTGAACCCGCCGCAACCCGCAACCAATTTTCAGTTGTGGCTATACCGCCTGGCCCTGCAACGGGGCAACCTGGATGCATTTCTCGACGACTGGATTGTCTATCCGTTTGTGAAGACGTTTCAGTTATTTGATTCGCTCGAACGTCGCTGGACCGACCTATTGTCAGGGGGGGCATCACGAGAATCCGACATGCTTTCGCCGTATAGCGATACGCTGGAGGACATGTCTTAATGCCAGAACTTCATCTTCCGTGGCTCGAACTCTCGGTCCTGCTTCCAGTTCTCGGTGCCATCTGGGTCTCGATGCTGAAAGATCGTGAACGGGCACGTATACACAGCATCGTGATCTGTATCTTGACGCAGATCTGTGCGACGGGTGAGTGGCTCGATTTTGCCTCGCTCGGCACTTTTGAGGCACACGATCATTGGGATGTCTTTCAGTTGATTCTGCATCGCGATGTGTTCGTGATTGACGAGTTGAGTGCTCCGCTGTTGCCGCTTGGTGCGTTGCTGTATCTGACCACAGTGCTCACGACCTTGCGCACCAAAATCAATCGCTTCTCGTTCGGCTGGACGTTGTTTTCTGAATCGATCTTGCTGGCCACCTTGGCTTGTCGGCATCCCTGGCTGATTATTTTACTTCTGACGGTAGCGATCATTCCTCCGTTCATCGAACTGCGAAAGCGAAATCAAAATACCCGCGTGTTTTCGCTGCACATGGGGTTGTTCGTCTTGCTGCTTGTTTCGGGGCAATTACTGGTCTCGGCTGATGCCAGTCCCACCAATCCGTCGATTATTGCTGGCTGTCTGCTGACCGCCGGTGCCTTGATTCGCAGTGGAATCTGCCCGTTGCACTGCTGGATGACGGACCTGTTTGAGAAGGCGACTCTGGGGACCGCGCTGTTATTCGTGACACCAATGACGGGAGCCTACGCAGTCATTCGGCTCGTCTTCCCCATCGCCCCCACATGGGCGCTACAAAGCATCGCCATCCTTTCGCTGATCACTGCCGTATATGCCGCTGGGATGGCATTGGTGCAACGCGACTCCCGACGATTCTTCTGTTATTTGTTTCTAAGCCACTCGTCGCTCGTACTGGTTGGACTGGAGATGGCCAAGCCAATCGGGCTGGCCGGCGCGCTTTGTGTCTGGCTGTCGGTCGGTATTTCCATCCTGGGCTTCGGTCTTGCGCTGCGAAGTGTTGAGGCACGAACTGGACGGCTGACGCTTGCCAACTTTCACGGACTTTACGAACACACGCCGTTTCTGGCGGGGATGTTCCTGCTGACGGGATTGGCAGCGATCGGTTTTCCCGGAACGATTGGCTTCATCGGCATGGAACTGCTCGTTGAAGGAGCTGTCGAAGTCTATCCAATGATCGGGATGGCCGTTGTTGTGGCGGCGATGCTCAACGGCATCGCGGTTGTCAAAGCCTACTTCCACATTTTTACGGGGACGCGACACACTGCTTCGATTTCACTGCGGTGTCGACCCGCTGAACGTATCACGATTCTCATCATGGTCGTATTGATCATTGGAGGCGGAATCGTTCCACAACCAGGAGTTGAGTCGCGCTATCACGCCGCGAGAGGCTTGCTGGAACACCGAGAAATTCACGGTGAACGGACAAACCATACACAGGCTTCGGAAACAGACGACGTATCCAAAGATCAATGACTCCTACGGTCAAAAACCAAGATCGTTACAGGAATGAATGACAAATGAGCAGAGAAGAAAACAATGTTGTTGAAATCCCGCGCGGGGACGTGACCGGTTTCACCAAGTACTTAAAGAAAGACCTTATCTCCGGATTTATGGTCTTTTTGATCGCTTTGCCGTTGTGTCTCGGTATTTCATTGGCGTGTGGGTATCCACCGATCGCTGGGATTTTTACTGCCATCATTGGTGCGGTCCTGACAACCTTCATCAGCAACAGTGAGTTGACGATCAAAGGTCCGGCCGCTGGATTGATTGTTATTGCCATTGAATGCATCGAGGATTTCGGTGGCGATGGCATGATGGGCGGTTGGTCGGACGCAGATATGACGGCTTATCAGGCTGCACTTGCGGTCGGTGTGGCCGCAGCCGTGATGCAAATTCTATTCGGATTGTTCCGAGGTGGAATTCTTGGTGAGTTTTTCCCGATTTCAACTGTCCACGGAATGTTGGCGGCGATTGGGGTGATCATCATTATTAAGCAATTTCCAGTCGCCTTAGGGGTCTCCGCCGGTGGGGAACCGCTGGAAATGCTCGAGGAAATTCCGCATTACATCATGGAGGCCAATCCAGCAATCGCGGCCATCGGCATCGTCAGTATACTGATCATGTTCTTCTGGCCCTTTGCCGGGAAACGCGTCGAATTCCTGAAGAAAATCCCATCGCCCATGGTCGTGCTGATCGTGACGATCCCCATGGGATTAGCATTTGATTTGCTCCACGAACACTCTTACACACTACAAGGGCATAAATATCAACTGGGTGAACAATATCTGGTCAAGATGCCGGAGCATATCTTTGGCATGTTTGATGATGTAACCACACCCGACTTCTCCGCATTGCGACAACTCAAAGCGTGGAAGTGGGCCATGATGTTTTTCATCATCGGAAGTCTGGAATCTCTGCTCAGCGCTAAAGCCGTGGATTTGATCGATCCTTGGAAGCGCAAGACCAGTATGAACCGTGATGTGGTTGCCGTCGGTGTCGGAAACCTGTGTGCTTCTTGGGTTGGCGGTTTGCCAATGATCTCAGAAATCGTCCGCTCCAAAGCGAATATCGACAACGGTGCCCATACGCGGTTCTCTGACATGTGGCACGGCATTTTTCTGCTGGTGTTCGTCGCCTTGTTTCCCACATTTCTACATGAAATTCCACTTGCTGCATTGGCCGGAATGCTGGTCTACACTGGCTACCGACTGGCACATCCGACCGAGTTTATACACGTCTATCGCATCGGCAAAGAACAACTGGCCGTCTTTATGACCACGCTGGTCGTTGTCTTGGCAACTGACCTGCTCATCGGCGTCGCGGCAGGCATCCTTCTGAAGATGGTGATCCACGTCGCTAACGGTGTGCCGATTAAGTCTTTGTTCAAGCCGTACATCGAAGTGCAAGAAATCGACGACAATACGAGTCTGATTCTCGCGCGTGAATCGGCTGTCTTTAGTAACTGGATCCCTTTCCGTCATCAGATCGAACAAATCGGTCTCGTGCAGAAACGGAATCTCATCGTCGATGTCTCTGACACAAAGCTTGTTGATCACAGTGTGATGGAGAAGCTTGACGAAATGAAACGCGACTTCGAGCAAGAGGGGTTAACCTTTGAAGTTCGAGGGCTCGTCGCTTTGCAGCCACTTGCCAAAAATATCCACGCCGCTCGCAAGAGTGGCTTGGCAACCATGCGACGACTGACAATCGTTGCCGATGCGGACTTAGAACCGTGGCTGCAACAAAAAATTATCGAATTGGGTGCATCAGGCTATACATCGCAACCATGTTCCGGTGCCGGTCGAAGCGACCTTGAAAATGGAGGAGTCGCGACAACCTCAAAAGTACGTATCGAGGTGGTCATGCCTGATGCAATCTGCGAAGGCGTTATTAAATATCTGCGGCAGGATGTACTCCCCACGCATCGCGTCATGGTGAGCGTCGAATTGGTCGATGTCGTCCGCCGCGATCATTTCGACTTGCTAGAAACTGAAGTCGATGCCGTCCAACATCACTAAATAAGGAGGCTGAGGGGATGATGGGATTGAAAGCATTTCGATGTCATTTCAGTCCAGCTCATTCCATAACGACCGATCACCTTGTCTGCGCTTCTTCACGGAGTTCGCGAGCGACGGTGAGATAGTAGTTACGGGCTGTCGCATTGACCATTTTGTCGGCAAGCTTTGTCAGCGCCTCTGCTTTGATTCGCTTTGCCGTTGCGTCATCCTTGTTAATTGCTAACAAAGAATCAGCTAGTTGTGCGGCCCATTGATTGTCGTCTGTGGCAAGAGCTTCATTGGCTGCGGCCAATAGCTTGTCCGTGCCTCCGGCGAGTTTTGCGATATGCTGTGCTTCTGATTTTGGTGAAAGTCGAAACAGATTCGTTGGGTTGCCATCGAACCAGCCCAGATAGCCGTTGAAGACACTGCGGACGCCCCATTCTGGATGTCCGTAGAAGGGTTGCAAGTAGTCTTTATCGGCGAGGTTTTTGGGAAGTTGCACGTACTCGACCAGTTCATCGGGCGTCATTCCCTGATTCATGCCCTCGACAGTTTTGTCGTGAATGAACTGAACAGCATCGCGATAGTCGCTGAGTACTTGCTGGACCTCCCCTGCTCCGAGAATCGGATTGGTGTGACCGCCGACAAGAGCAGCGGCATTGTTATCAGCCAACTTGCCAAGACTTTCGGCCCACAGGCGTACGCTGCGATTGGGGGTCCCGCGAATTGCGTACAAATTGGGGAACGAACGGTAGAAATTATCTCCGGCAAACAAGACTTTGCCTGCCGGATACCAGACGAATAGCTGATCGTTGGTTTCGCCAGGTGATGAAACGAGTTCGAGCTCAATCCCCGCGACCTTGATTGTCTGTCGGTTGCTTTCGAGAAACTGCGTCGGCTGAGTGTCGTTTCTCGAAGCGAAAGCCTCACCGCCTCGTTTGGGATAGCGCACCGGTGCAACTCCGTTATTAATCCTTTGCTCCGGCGGCAACTTGAATCCCGCCTGCCTTGCCCCTCGGACGCGCTGAAACGTCACACCACCGGCGGCCAAGGGGAGTGCTTCGCTGCCGAAGTTTTTGTGAGCCCAGATTTGTGGACGGTCTTTTCCTAAGAACGCCGCCGCCCCGCCGGTGTGATCTCCGTGGCCGTGCGTAAATATGATCGCTTTGACGGGTTTATCGCTGATCTTGCGGAATTCTTGCATAATGTGACTGGCGTCATCAAGCGTTAAACCCGTGTCAACAATTACCAGACCATCGTCGCCAACAATCATCGAAACGTTGGAGACACTGAAGCCGATTGCCGCGTAGACATTGTCAGCCACCTTGATGATTTGTTCCTCAAATTGCTTGGATTGCTCCGTCAGCTTTTGAGTTGCTGGGTTCTCTTGCGCGAACAGCGGAGTCGCCAGGAGTAGAATCATCATGGAAAGATTCAACCGCGTCATTTCTGGTCACTCCCTGGTTGAGTTGATTGGAGAATGTTGAACTTGCCCTTGGTTCGCACGTAGATCATGCAGCCGTCTTCTGCTTCGCATGCAATCTGATGCTCCGCCTTATTTTGCGAACTAAAGTAGCTACCCGGAGCCATGGTTTTGGCGTCCGCTTGGCCTGACGCTTTGACTTGTGGCTGGCCCTGGATCACGACAGCACGGAAGGTTGAGTCGGGTGTCTGGATCTTTCCCGCAAATCCAGCCGGTAGCTTAATCAGAGTGCCGCTGATTTGGTCCTTCTGCGGTTTCCCCCAAAGAAAAGCGATCTCTGGTCCAACGGCGGAGGATGCCTGTGCGGGCTGGTCAATCCAAGATGTGCTCGATGCGTCCAGCCAAACGATATTGGATGCGTCCAGGTTGATCGGCCTTTCACCGTTGTCAGTCGCCTTCTCTGTTGGCAGAACGAGATAGGGACCTTCCTGGATCTCAACGTATGCTACGCTGGGACCTCGGGCAGCTGTGATATGTGGCTGCCCGACTGGCTGCGTCCAGTAGGAGCCCGTTCGCATCCACATCGGTTCACCTTTGGGGTCACCATTGAACAAGCCCCCGGAGATTACGACACCACGATACGTGATATTGTGAATATGGGGCGGCGACGAAAAACCATCCACGAACTTGACAAGAAAACCGGATGCGCCAGTGCCGGTTTGATCGCCCCAAAGCGTGCCAGCCTGCGGACCTTTATTGCCACGAAGAGGGTTGAGAGGTTTCCATTCGACCTCGGATGCCATGACGACCTTCGATCTGACCTCGCTTCCTGGCTCCTCAGAGACACCGTTTGGTACCACCGCACATAGATATGTAATTGCCAATGACAGTGCCATAAAGTGCTTCATATCAGCCTTTGCTTTCTCGGGCGATCGGTCGTAGAACGTAGAGCTGAGTTATCGTTGGGAGTCTGTACTGGAAATTGCGCTGGTTTTGTGACTCGTCTGTTTGACAAGTTTTAGTTCTCGATAACCACTTTACCCATCCCTTGACCGCTCTCCAACCGCGCGTGCGCTTGCCCCGCTTCTGCGAGCGAAAACCGCTGCTCATCCAGCACAGGTGTCAAACCGCCCGACTCTGAAATTTGAGCCAGATTGCGAAGGATTTCTGCGTGTTGTTCTCGCTTGAAATTGTGCAGCATGGGGATCAGCATGAACACCACATGCAGCGACAAGCCTTTGAAATGGGCCGGGGTTAAATCGAGTTCACACATCGACACCGTGGTGGCAACTTGACCATTGAGCGCAGCTGCCGTGAATGAGTTCGTCAGATTTGCGCCGCCCACTGAATCAAACACGATATCAAAGCCAGCTCCCGCTGTATGTTTGTCGACGTACTGTTCAACCGATTCTGTCTTGTAGTTGATGCTGGTTGCCCCCAGTTTTTCGATCAAAGCCAGTTGCTTCTCTCCCCCACCAGTCGAAAAGACCTGAGCACCGAAGTGCTTTGCCAATTGAATGGCGACATGGCCAACCCCACCTGAGCCACCATGCACCAAGACTTTTTGGCCTTCTTTGATTCCCGCACGCATCAAGCCTTCATAGGCTGTGATCGCAACCAGCGGCAAGGCAGCGGCTTCTTGCATGGAGAGTTGCTTGGGTTTATGGGCCATCAAGTTGCTGTCGGCAACGATGTCTTCTGCCAACGTGCCCGGCAAATCGGCCAATCCCCCCGCACAGCCATAGACTTCGTCGCCGATTGAATAATCCTGCACGCCATCGCCAACTGCCTCCACTGTGCCGGCAAAGTCCATTCCCAATATGGCCGGTGTCTGGGGGGCTAATGGCAACTCCTCGCCCATTTTGCGAATCATCGTATCCACCGCGTTCACGCTCGAAGCTGCGATCTTCACCAACACATGACCAGATTTGACCTCCGGCTTTTCAACCTCTGCAGCCTCAAAAACTGCATTTTCACCGTAGTCACGGATAAGCATTGCCTGCATGGTATTCGTCCTTTTTTGGTTTTCGGGACACGGTGGGGGTTGCACTGCCAGCGTGTTTGTTCAGGAGTTCGTTGTCTTAGCTTTTAGCCCGTCAAAATACTCTGGCCAGCTCTGGTGAGCGCGACCGGCCGCAATCGCAAAGTGGCTTTCATTGTTCGCTGCACCGTTACGGATGCCTTCGTAGATCCCGGCAATCACACTCCCCATGAACTCGCCAAGTTCTGCGATACGTTCCTCGCGATAATCGGCGACAGACATTGCCCGGTATTTCAAATCCGTACCGAAGGCGTCGTTCAAATAGTCGGCCAATTGCTGCTGCGTGAGCGGTTCGCCATGCAAATTGTAGGTGTGGCCGTTGTGTACCGACTCTGTCAGCATGCGGGCGTAGGCATCAGCCAGTTCGGGGCGTGTCGTGTAGCCGCACTTTCCGTCCCCCGCACTGTTCACAATCTCGCCACGTTGTTTGTACGTCTCGATGTACTCGACATCGGGCTCGATGTAGATGCCGTTGCGACCAATGGCCCACTGCAGGCCGCTATTGCGGACATCTGCTTCTGTTTGGCGGTTGCTATGAATGATCGGAGAGAACGCCGTATTCTCCTCAGCACCTTGGACGCTGGTGTAGACAATCTTGCTCACACCAGCCTTTTTAGCTGCTTCGATCACATTGCGGTGCTGACCAATCCGCTTTTCCGGCGCCGCCATTCCAGAAACGAGTAGAACGGTGTCGATTCCTTGTAGCGAATTTTCCAGGTCATTCGGCAAGTCGTAATCGCCCGGCAGGATTTCGATATCAAGCGATTCCGCATTGCTGGGCGTGCGGGCCAACCCGATCACCTGGTCTTTGCCGACAGCCTCGATGGTGGCTTTTACGATTTCGGAACCAAGCTGACCGCTGGCTGCCGTCACTGCATATTTTGTCATGGAAAATCTCACTGCCGTGTCTGAAATGCGTACCGTATTATTACAGTGAGCGATCTAAGGACAAGTCGGAAGTCTCGTCGTCATCATGGGTGTCGAGAGAATCTCGATGGAACCGTCCACAATTATGCCGAGGTGTCGAGTAAAAAAACTGAGGAAATTAAACTTCTTCGCAAGCGTCCGTGAAACAATTTGGAATGAATGGCTGAAGAGAGGAAGACTTGCGTGTCTGCCTCCTCCCCGGCTCGGCGTGGGTTGTACGGGGCAGACGTTTATTAAAAACGCGCCAGGCCATATGCTGCTACTGGCTGCATCGCCAGGGCTTATGGCCTGAATGACGGGCGGGGTCAACTGCTTCATTTGGGGGGATGACTTTGATCTTACTCTATCCGGTTGGCCAGACTTACATTCTTCTCAAGTCTTGACCGATCAGTCAAGACTGCCTAGATTTGCAGGGAAGCAGAACCGAGGTCTTCACATTGCGAGAGTCCAATGCCGTGGGAAAAGTCATTTGATGAATCGGATGTCATCGAGCAGGCGATGGAGGTCTTTTGGGAGAAAGGCTACGCCGCCACGTCGATTTCTGACATCACCGAGGCGACAGGCATCAAACGCGGCAGTCTCTACAACGCGTTTGCCGGCAAGGATGACCTCTTTTTGCAATCACTGCTGAAATACGACAGCGGTCGCAGGAAAGAGCGACTGCGGCAGTTGGAGAAGATCGATGACCCGCGTGAATCAATTTCGCGGTTCTTTGACTTTGCTGTCCAACGTGCGCTGAAAGACCCCCATAAAAAGGGGTGCCTGCTCATCAACACTGCACTTGAATGTGAGCAACACGATGAAGAGGTCCGCAAGATCGTCCGCGATGCATCGCGCGAGATGTCCGCCTTCTTTGAAAAACAAATCCGACGGGGGCAGAAGTTAGGTGTCATCCCCAGCACAATCGAGCCGCGAGAAACCGGAAGAGCGCTATACGCACTGTTGGTCGGCATCATCGTATTGGGGCGTGGCACGTTTGGGAAAACAGCGCTTCAGCAGATGGCGGCACAGGCGGCGCGTTTGATTTCCTGAAAGTCGCATCGGTCCATGCGAACACAAAAAGAGGAGTTATACCGTTCGGCGTTTCGGCTCAATGCTGCATCCAGAACAAGAAAAATGTTGCCCTTCGTTTTTCTCAACACCAATAGACCGGTTGGTCACAGCTAACAGAAAGTCTCACGATGACAGATTTTGCAGTTCACACGATTGAAGATGCCCCGGAAAAAAGCAAGTCGATGTTGGAAAGCAGCAAGAAGGCCTATGGCACGGTGCCCAACCTGCACGCCGTCATGGCGGAATCGCCAGCGCTGCTGGAAGCGTATAAGACGGTCTCCAACATTTTTGACAAGCAGACAAACCTAACCGCGACCGAGCAACAGATCATTGCCATGACCAACAACCGTTTGAACGGGTGCACATATTGCATGGCAGCTCACACATCCATCATGCAAGGTGCGAAGGTGGCCGAGGATGTGATTACCGCCCTGCGTGACGGCACACCGATCGCTGATCCGAAACTAGAAGCCCTGCGCGTCTTCGCGGAGAAAGTTAATGTCAAACGCGGCTTGTTGGATGTCGGCGACATCGAAGCGTTTCTGGCGGCCGGATACACCAAGCAAACTGTCTTTGACGTGATCGTGGGTACGGCCTACAAAGTGTTGTCGAACTACACCAATCATGTTGCTGAGACACCGCTTGACAAGATGTTCGCTAAAAACGAGTGGAGTGCGGAGCCGCATCCAGCCTAGAAACGATTGTTATTCCGACAGCTTCTCCAGCAGATTACAACTTCGTCTTACTATTACATCCTTAAAGGTCTAGACAAATGGCATTCGACGTGAAAAACAAAACCGTTCTGGTCACCGGCGCCAATCGTGGAATCGGAAAATCGATTCTGGAAGAAGCCCTGAACCGGGGAGCTAAAAAAGTCTATGCCGCTGTGCGTCAAATCGAATCGGCCGAATCGCTCGTTGCGGAACATGGTGACAAAGTCGTACCCATTCGTGTTGATCTAGAGGATGCGGATTCAATCACCGCCGCCGCTCAGACTGCCGCCGATGTGGACGTCGTTGTGAACAACGCGGGAGTACTCAAGCAGAAATCGGCCATCGATGCGGGGGCGATCGAAGCTCTTCAGTATGAAATCAATACGAATGTCTACGGTTTGATGCGCGTTGCTCAAGCATTTTCTCCAGTATTGAAATCAAATGGCGGCGGGGCATTCGTGCAGCTCAACAGTGTCGCATCGGTCAAAACGTTCTCGAACATGGCCACGTATTGCGCATCGAAGGCAGCAAGTTATTCCATCACGCAAGGCTTACGAGACTCGCTGCGGGAGCAAGGTACGCTTGTCGTCAGCGTGCATCCCGGACCGATTCAAACCGACATGGGACAAGAAGCAGGCTTTGGCGACATGGCTGCTTCGCCATCCTTGGTTGCCACGGCAACCTTCGATGCGATTGCCGAAGGTCACTTCCATGTCTGGCCCGACCCGATGGCCGAACAAGTGGGCGCAGCTTATCAAAGTTTTGCCGAGAACGTTGTTGAAGCGGACATGCAAGAAAACTGACGTGATCGACCGGAGTCGGTCTCGCAAGTGTTTGAATTGCTCGATGAAGAACCCCCGTCGTCCAAACGACTTCAATTGCTCAAACCAGAAATCACGACATGACGCGAAAATTCATAGCATTCTCATTGACCGTTTTCCTTCTGGGGCTCAGTGGGAACATCGTCACTGCGCAAGAGACCAGCCCTAAACGTCCATCGGAGAAGCCCATGTCGCGACCCAAAATCATAGTCTGTGACGTGAATGAGACCTTGCTTGATCTTGCTCCCTTGAAGAAGTCTGTGGGGAAGGCGTTGAACGGGCGGGAAGAGTTATTGCCGCTGTGGTTCTCGACGATGCTCCACTATTCGCTGGTGGAAACACTGAGTGACAACTACCACAGCTTTGGAGAAATCGGTACGGCGGCATTGATGATGGTCGCCAAGACGCAGGGGATTGATCTTGAATACGAAGAGGCAAAAGCAGCGATCGTAACACCACTGCGATCGCTGCCTCCCCATCCCGATGTCGTCGAAGGGCTCAAAGCACTCAAAGAGAACGGGTATCGACTGGTTAGTTTGACCAATTCCTCAGCCGTGGGAGTGGAAACTCAGTTTAAGAACGCGGGGCTCATCGATTTGTTCGAGAAACGCTATAGCATCCAGAGCATCAAGAAATTCAAGCCACACCCCGACACTTACCGCATGGTCCTCAACGACCTCGACGTCCAACCCGAGGAAGTCCTGATGGTCGCCGCCCACGCCTGGGATTTGGCCGGTGCCAAAAATGTGGGACTACAGACAGCTTTTGTAAAACGCCCGGGAAAGACACTCTATCCAAACGTGCCAAAACCAGATTACGTAGTAAGTGACCTCAAGGAGCTTGTGCGAGTCCTGAAAAAACAGTGACCGCTCGGAGCCGAACCGAAGTCGCCGAGAGGAGAGAGCAGCGGTAGCTCCATTTCTCTTTAGTTCATTCCGACACGCTGCTTTTCCCACGAGGGGCAATGCTCATCCTTCCGAAAGGACAGGCAACGGAAATAAGGGGCGAATTTCCACGGTCCCTTTCTTTGCGGGCGGAAGGCGTGCTGCGATGGCAATGGCTTCGTCGAGATCCTCGACATCGATCAGATAATAGCCACCGAGTTGCTCGGTGGTTTCCGCAAACGGACCGTCCGTGACCTGACGTTTGCCCTCACGAACCTGAACGCTGGTTGCCGTGGTGACAGAATGCAGGGGATTTGATGAGATCAATTTGCCTTGCGCCTCAAGCTCATTACTAATGCCCATCGACTCAATCATGCACTCCTTGCGTTCCTCTTCGGTCCAGCAATCTTCAGCTCCGTAAATCAGTAGCATATATTTCATGTTATTTGCTTTCTTTGTGGTTAGTATCCGTCGTATTCGTCGTATTCGACGTGCGAAAGTCGAGTCCCAGGGACAAAAGCCCAGCTTGTAGTGACTTGACTGCTTTGGGCCCCATGCCATGTAAAGCCGACAACTCCTCCAGCGAAATGGATGTCAATTGATCAAGGGAAGTCAACCCGGCAGACAACAAGGCTCGAAGCGCAGGGCGTGCGATTCCCTTCGGGAAGTTTTGCTTAATCGCGTCAGTCTCTGCATCACTGGCAAGTCTTACTTTTGGATGACTGGTAATTGGACAGTCACTTACTTTGGTTGAGTGTTTGCGCTTGCTCATACCTGTCTTCCCTTACAATCAATTATGACCTCGATCAGCGTCGTAACTTGTGTTACTACCAAATGCGAGGCGGAATACGTCCGGTTGGCGCAAACCCAGTGCGATCCAGGCAACCACACCGATGATGATTGGGAAGAAGAATGCTTCACCTGCGCGGACGTGCGTTGCTGTCGCGCCGCCCAAGTAGGCTGCAAGCAGAATCGCCGCGACGAATGCAGTCCGTGGTATCAAAAACAGCACAGCGATGGCAACTTCGACAATGCCGATCTTGACCATTACCTCTTCGCTCCATCCCATCTTGGCAAACATCTCTGCTTTGCCTTCCCACTCCGTAAACTTGCCCGATGCACTGGCGAATATCAAAAACAGGGAAATGAGAAGACTCAACACCCATCCCGTTATTCGCAGTTTCTTTGACCCATTCATGATTTTCCCTCGTAGGCTTGCTTTAGTTTCGCCACATCAAGTTTCACCATCTGCTGCATTGCCTGCATCACGCGACGGGACTTTTCAGTGTCAGTGTCATTGACCAGCTCGAAGAACTCTTCAGGCACGATCTGCCAACGCATCCCATATTTGTCGTTGAGCCATCCGCACATCACCGGTTTTCCACCATCCACGATGAGTGCATCCCAGTAGCGATCCACTTCCGATTGGTCCTTGCAACACACCGACAAAGAGACACGGTCGTTGAACGGTTCGTTCGGGCCGCCGTTGAGAGCCTGATACCGCTGACCGGCTATTTCAAATTCGATGACAACGACATCGCCCGCCTTGCCGCCCGGCCAAGCGTCATGATTTACCATCTTGTGGTGGATTCTGGAATCATCGAAAATCGACACGTAAAACTGCACCGCTTCTTCGGCATTGCCGTCAAACCAAAAGCAGGGAGTGATGGTTTGTATTGTCGTCATTGTTGTTGCACCTGTCGCTAGGATTGGAATTGACCACGAAAAAAGCCAAACGCACGAAAACATGCCGTGGAATGTACTGTTTCAGGTCTTTTTTATGGTTTGGCAATTGTGGTTGTGGGCAAGGACCGCACCCGGTTATTTCTGTGAACTCAATTCAATTCGGTTCGCCGGGCACCATCACCATCCAGCCGACGCCGAATTTGTCCGTCACAATGCCGTATCGTGGTGACCAGAAGGTTTTTTCGAGCGGCATGTCCACGGTTCCCCCCTCGGCGAGGGCTGCGAATGCGCGATTGCATTCCTCTTCCGTTGACACGGACAATGCGAGGCGAAAGCCCTCAAAATTTGTCCCGTCGCCGCACCCGTCTGAGGCCATCAGCATCATTTTTCCGATGTGGAATGAAGCATGCATGACCTTGTTCTCAAATCCCGGCTGAAGCATGTCTTCAGGGACGGGATCGGGGCTTTCATGGAATCGCATCAGCATGGTAACGGTCGCGCCGAGCGATTTTTTATAAAATTCGAGTGCTTCTTCGCAGCGGCCGGAAAAGAACAGATAGGGCTGAACGATGCTGGATTGCATCGCGATTGTTTGTCGCAGACCTTCTTCGTGAGCCGCAACCTTTCCCTCGGGATCATTTTCGGCGAAGTCTTCCATCTCGAACAGCGGCCGGATCTCGATGTCCGATTCTTCCTGCATGGGGTTCGGGCATTTCTTGACCCATTCCACAGCCTGTTCCATCGAGTCGACCTGCCAGAGCCAATAACCGGCGATCAATTCCTTGGTTTCTGCAAACGGACCATCGGTCACGGTTCGACTCTGACCACGAAACGTGACGCGCTTGCCCTCGGAGCTCGGCTTCAATCCATCGCCTGTCTGCATGATTCCTGCTTTGACAAGTTCCTCATTGAATTGCCCCATCGCTTGCAGCAATTCCGCACTAGGCAATTCCCCCGCTTCCGAACTTTTCGTGGCTTTTACGATGACCATGACCTTCATGTTGTTGACTCCTGCTTTCGCGGTTAATCGTCTTTACAATCGTTCAAGAGAGCGAATTTCACCAAGTCTAGGCGGCTTCGCAACTCATAATAGTCGAATCAGCAGTTCGCCAATCGACAACTTGGTTCAGAAAATGTCATCCTTTTTTGAAACCCGCTGCACGCCGCCACTGCATGAGTTGGCCAAGATGATACGACTCATGCGACGCCAGCAGATAGATGGCGATACGTCCGATGGTGGGTGCGAACTCCTGCAGCATCTCCGGGGTCGGGCGTGAGAAATATTCCCGATGCTTCGCCCGTACAGCAGAATCGACCAGCTCATGCCGCTGTTTCAATGTTGCCAGAAGTTCGGATTGGGAAGCGTAGTGGGAGCGATCGGTGACAGGAATCGAGCCATAGCCATATTTCTTGTTTTCCTCTTCCGCAGAATCTCCCTCAGTTTCATCGAGAAGGCTTAGGAGAAAGCCGAGCGAGGCGTTTAGGTGGCTGAGCGTCCATGCCGGATGATTGACGACTCCACCGGGTTGCTCCGCGAGTCGCTCGTCAGGAATATCTGCAACCGTATCTTCGAGCCATTTCAAATGGTCGCGGAATACGCCCAGCATCAGGTCAATTGCAGTGTCGTTAAGGCCTCCACTTAGATCTTTCGCAATATTTGCTCCGCGAGCCGCAATGAGGGCATTGACCTCAGCATCAGCTGGACGAATCTCGAACGGACCGACCTTTACGCCGGGATGCTGAGACATCAGCGCAATGGCATGAGTCAAATCGCGCGCTTCGAGTAGCAGAATCCCCCCCAGCATCTCCTTGGTTTCGGCATACGGCCCATCTGTCACATCAACCGCACCGTTCTTAATTCGCAGCGTCACAGCATTCTCAGCGGACTGCAGCGCCTCGCCACCAATAAAATGCCCACCACGCCGCAACTCGTCGTCGTAGTCAAGGCAGGCCTCCATCATCCGCTGGCCTTCCGCTTCGGAAAGTTCGGCGTGTTGATTCGCGTCATAGAATCCCAAGCAAACAAATTTCATCAGTTCCCCCTATTATTGATGCATTTTTCCTGCGCCATAGCCGTGTTGGCTTCGGCTTGCTACTAATTAGTCGAATGGAAATGGGGCAGATCGACAGCAAATGAATATTATTCAAAAATATTGTCGGACTCCGCGACGCAAAAGCGGCCGTCGGTTCTAATCAACGTAGGGCAGACAGGATTTTCCCCTGTTCAGGACACACCTGGATTTGTTGATGGCAGCGTTTCAAGGACTGTTTTCAATAAGGCAATAAAAAGTCTCGTGATGAACTCTTTGATTTTGGTGGTTGAGGATTTTGTGGGCGATGTTGAGCTGGACGATTCTCTGTTCGAATTGAACATACATTCTGTGTATGTCGTAGAGTGACGGAAGGGGAGGTAATCATTAACACGCATATTAAGAATACCTGGATGCCTTCGGTGGCTGCACTATTATTAGCTTCAATAACCGTTCCAATTGTTTTCAGGGTTTGGGAGAACACTTTCAACGGTATTGAAGTAGACATCGTTTTCAGCTTGTCTACCGCCGTTCCGATTTCATGTTGGGCGGTCGTCACGATCTGCTGCAGCCAAGTTTGGTACCGACATTTAGCTTTTTGGATTGGAGCTTATCCGTTCGGAATCTTATTGTTTTCTTTGATGTGGGAAAGTATTAGACCGGACAGGCCAAGGCCAACCGACGGGTCAGTACAGTTTACAATCTGGTTTTTTCAGATGTATTTGTCGGCATGCATAACTTCCTATGGAGTACTTGTTTTTTGTGATTTGTACCGTAGGTTGCTGTCAAGAAAACATGACAGACGTAAAATCGAACCGACAAATGGAAAATAGGCAATAGTTTTACTGTCGGACCCTGCGACGCAATAGCGGCCGTCGGTTCGAATCAACAGAGAGCAGGCAGGAACGAAGTATGAAGACGCCCGCTAAAAAGAAGAAACTGTCAGCAAAACAGCGTGACGCGTTGTATGAAGCCCTGCAGGCTCGCTTTGAGGGGAACGCAACCCGGCATCCGGGGATCAAGTGGGTGAAGGTTCAAGACAGGCTGGAAGCTCATCCCCCAAAGCTGTGGTCGCTCCATGAGATGGAGAGCACGGGCGGCGAACCCGATGTGGTTGGTCACGATAAACAGACAGGCGAATATATCTTTTATGATTGTTCGGCGGAAAGTCCCCAAGGCCGCAGAAGCGTCTGCTACGATCGCGAAGGACAAGAGTCGAGGAAACAACATCAACCGAAAAACAATGCGATCGATATGGCAACTGCCATGGGGATTGAGGTGTTAACAGAGCAGCAGTATCAAGAATTGCAGCAACTTGGGGAGTTCGATTTAAAAACATCGAGCTGGCTACAAACGCCGCATGAAGTGCGGGAACTCGGCGGAGCAATTTTTGGTGATCGCCGCTTCGGCCGCGTCTTCGTCTATCACAACGGAGCGCAGTCTTACTATGCCGTGAGAGCATTCCGTGGTTCGTTAAGGATTTAGAGTCTCGGACACCCTCCCCCGCCCTGCATGACCAACAGCTTTACCAGTGTCTCCTGGAGGTCTGGCTCGAGCATCTCGCCGCCAAAAACGATTGCTAGGTGCTCTTGAGTTCCTTGATTTTGCGGCTGAGGAAGCGTCGTTCCGGCTCCTGCCGCGTCAAGGCCATGGATTGCTCAAACGCGGCGCGTGCGGCGGCATGCCTTTGCAGTCGTCGCAGTAGTTCCCCCCGAGCCGAATGCGCAAGGTAGTAGTCCGTCAGTTCGCCACGCTGAAGAATCGCATCAATCAACTGCAGTCCCGCTTCAGGGCCATCGCGCATCGCGACTGCGACGGCGCGATTCAATTCGACCACTGGCGAGGGTTCCGCGCGAACTAAGATGTCGTACAAAGCGACAATCTGCGACCAATCCGTTGCCTTTGCAGTCGTAGCGTCTGAGTGTACCGCTGAAATCGCTGCTTGGATCGTGTAGGAACCAATTCGCCGGGTTGCCATTGCCCGCTCAACGAGTCGTTTTCCCTCGTCGATGAGTTCACGATCCCAACGACTCCGGTCCTGATCTTCAAGCAACACGATGTCACCTTCGGGAGTCGTGCGTGCCGAGCATCGCGATTCGTGCAACAGCATCAACGCCAGCAGTCCCATTGCCTCCGCATCCGGCAGTAATTCAAGCAGCAACCGCGCCAGACGAATCGCCTCTGCGGAGAGATCCCTCCGCGCCACCGTGTCACCCGCGGAGGCAGAGTATCCCTCATTAAAAACGAGGTAGATCACAGCCAATACGGAATCGAGTCGTTCCGGCAGGTCGGGGAGTGAGGGAACGGCGTAAGGAATGCCCGCGTCGCGAATCTTTGCTTTACCCCGCACGATCCGCTGTGCCATTGTAGGCGGTGAGACAAGAAACGCCGCTGCAATCTCTTCGGTCGTCAGGCCGCAGACTTCGCGAAGCGTGAGCGTAACTTGGACTTTCGGATCGATTGCCGGATGGCAGCAGGTGAAAATTAAACGCAGGCGATCGTCCTCAATGTCCGACTGAGCCAATGCCTGATTGTCCTCTTTCACGGCTTGCAGGCGGGCCAGCAGTTCCGGTTGTGCTGCAGTGAATCGACTCCGTCGACGAATGGTGTCAATCGCTTTATGACGAGCCGTGCTAACCAGCCAAGAATAGGGGTTTGCTGGAACTCCATCAATTGGCCACTGCTGCAGTGCAATCGTAAATGCCTCGTGCAGCATCTCTTCGGCCAAGTCGAAGTCACGAATCAATCGAACAAGAGTTGCAAAAACGCGCCGAGACACACGACGATAAATCTCGCCGAATTGATCCGCTTCGTTTGGGGGATGATCCTGGGACATGAGGAGACCGGTTAGAACGCACGTTTCCGAAAATCCAACTCCACAGCATCTTACCGAATCCTCACAGCGGACGAAATGATCCGTCGTCCGAACGTAACGGCGCAAGTTGGCCGTAGCAAGATGGCGTCTCATCGAAAACAAGCGCTACTACGAGCTTCGTGCACTAACGCATGCTCAATAACTCGGCTTTGAGCTGATCAAGAGACTGGCTCATCTCAGCGATCGCCTGTCGGTGGTCGGAGATATCCATATTACCCCCACGCAGCGGGTCGAGCACCAGTGCTTCATGCTTGAGGTACTCGGAGCACGCAAAGGGCACGAGATGAGCGACTTCGAGTGGAATGGTTGTCACCCCGTTGCGATCACCATGTAGTAAATCGCCGGGGTGGATCGTCACGCCTCCGATGTGAACGGGTACGTCGACTGATTCGATGTGACAATGGCCGTGACCGCACACCGCGCCATGACTGAAGCACGGAAAATCGAGTGCGCGCACGTTGTCCAGATCACGAGCTGCCCCGGATGTGATGAGACCCACAGCTCCGAAAGTTTTATACGTCAGACACATGCCGTCCCCGAACGTCGCGCCTGCAGAGGGATCGTCGAGATCCTGAAACACTACGATGCTTGGCTCTGAATGGTCCGTCAGGATTTCGAGTAGTTGGAAGGCAGGATTGGGATCGCCTTCTCGCCGTCGAGCCGGTTCCGCTGAGCGAAACGTCGCCGTTACTGCATAACCGACCATCGGGGGCAGGTCAGGAAAACAAGCAGCAATGCGGCGGTCCATATAACCGACCGTCGGCGAGCGAACATCAAACAGCTCAATTGCGTTGCAAATCGTGGGTGTGTCAAAACTCGCCAGTTCAGCGAGATTTGGTGGTTGAGGCGATCCCGTGACTGAGTTCATCGTGAAATTTCCAGTAGATTTGATTGACGTCGCTTAATCCACTAAATACTATTTAAGTGGCAATTCAAAGTCAATCAGACTCATTACCCATAGTTAAATGGCATCAATGTCGACAAACGTCAGAATTCAGGAAACACAGTCTGTTGACCTGGCAGACCGTCTCCGCGAGCGCATTCAGTCGTCTGGACTCGCCGATGGTGAGTTGTTCATGACGGAATCGGAGCTAGCTGAGGAGTACGGCGTCTCCCGCACCGTGGCTCGCGAGGCTGTGGGCCGATTGGCTGCGATTGGGTTGTTGGAGGGACGCAAGAGTAAAGGGCTGGTCGTGCGACGCCCTGATCCATTGCGATTGCTTGAACTCGGTTTGCCGTCACTGATCGATTCGCAACAGGACATTTCCGAGCTAGCGATGTTGCGCTATGTGTTGGAAATGGGAGCCGTCGAACCGGCGGTGCGTAATGGGACGGATGAGCAGGTGCAGCGACTCAGCGAACTCGCAGTGGAGATGGAGGAGGCGATTCGCAATGGGAAGAGACAACAGGTTCCGGAGATCGACATCGCCTTTCATTCCGTTTTGCTCGAGATGACCGGTTCGACACTGGTGGCCGGGATGCAGCGTGTTTTAGTTCGATTTTTTGCCTCAAGTCGCGATGTCGTCGCCGACAAAGCCACGGCGAGGCGCGTGATCTGGGAGCATCAAGAACTTGCCGCTGCGGTCCGTGACCGCGATGCCAATCAGGCGCGCGCAATGTTGCACCTGCAAGCGCGAGACTGGTTGAAATGTCAGAAACCAAACGAAGCTAGCTGATTCGCGATCATGACCAAAACGTTGCTCCAAGATCTTACCAAACCTATATCCGCATTTTGTTAATCATGGGCGTTTCGGCCGACTCGCAATTTATCCCCGGAAGAAAAGTTATCATGAAGCTCCGAATCATCCTTGTCATTCTGGCTTTGGTATTCACCTCTCGAGTACCACAATGCAACGCCGAAGACCGCGTTCTGTTTGCGTTTGATGATCACAGCATTCCGTGGCGCCATAACCTGAAAGTCACGTTGGTTGAGGCGGACAAGCATCCGGATAATCCGATTCTACGCCGCGGACCCCAGGGAGCACCGGATCACGGGCATGCGATACTCTATGGCACTGTATTCAAAGAGGGTGATACCTTTCGCATGTGGTATCTCGGCATGATGCAAACCAAAATTGAGAAAGGCCAAGCTCCCGGGTATTGGCGACCGATGTGTTACGCCGAGAGCAAAGATGGCGTGCACTGGACGAAGCCTGAGTTGGGGTTAGTGAAATTCAACGGGAACAAAAAGAACAACATCTGCCGTATCGACGGGCCAGTCCACTCGATGACCTTGGTCAATGACTTTCTCTCCGTTCTTTACGACGCAGAGGATCCCGACCCCAGTCGCCGATACAAAGTCGCCTACATCGCTCACATGCCCTACGACGAAATTAAAGGCGGCATGAGTCAAATTGGCGTCAAGGAAAAACGCATTTGTTCAACCATCTGCGCGACCAGTGCTGATGGTTTGAGCTGGACCGTTGTCGGAGATCGTCCCGCCAATGCGGGCGGGGAACGGTTTGAAGTTTCGTCGCTCTATCGCTTCGGAGATTTCTACTATTCGACCGGCCAACTTCTGTCGCCGTGGACATGGCGTCCGGACGGTTCAAGAACAGGTCGCAATGTGCTGGCTTTCCGGTCAGCGGATTTCAAGACTTGGTCTCCCGCGTCTGCTCATGCGTACTCGCGTCCAGGGCAGCTTACAAATCCGCCGGTCGACGGCGAACAGATGCATATGGGGATGGGACTGTGGAATCGCGGTAACGTTATGGTCGGTCTACACGGAATGTGGCAGAACGCCGTCACAAAACCCGAAAAGGGTGAACACTGGAATAAAGGTGTCCGCATCGATCTGGGACTGGTCGTCAGCAACGACGGCGTGCATTTCCGTGAACCGGTCCCCAACTTTAAAGTCATCGCTCGCGGCGAAACGGGCGCATGGGATGACAAAGCCCTGTTGCAGGGACATGCTTTCGTGAATGACGGTGAGAATACGATGATCTGGTATTCCCACTGGGATACCGATGGCAAAGTCAAGAATATGGAAATCGGATTGGCGACGCTGCGCCGCGATGGCTTCGGGTATCTGTCGCCTCAGGAAAGTGACAATGATGCTGAGTTCATTACCGACTTTTTCGAAGTGGCCCAAAACGGGAAAGTTTATCTGAACATCTCCGGAGTCACGGCAGATGCGCCCTTAACGGTTGAATTATTGGATCACCGCGCTCAACCAATACCAGGATACTCGGCACAGATGACTACCAGTGGACTCCAGGTTCCCGTACCGTGGTCGCAGGATGTCATTGCCAACCCGAAACGAGCTTTGCGAGTTCGCTACCCCGTCGGCAGCCCGGCTCACGTCTATGCGGTATATCTGTCTGAATAGCAGGTGTGACCGCTGAACAAAATCGCACGTTTGAACATCGAACTTCGTAAATATAGAGGCAGCCCGAACATGATCATCTGCGACTCCACAGAAACAACTCGATTTGCCCGTTGGCTGTTGCTGGGTAGCCTATGTCTGGCCAGTTGTTTCACTGCATCGGCGACCGTTCAGGCACAGCCGAAACCAAAACCGCAGTCGCATGAGCCGATGCATCGCCTGACCTGGGCGGAATATGAAGCGACTTTGCGGTATTGGAAGAAAACGCACCCAAGTTGGGTGACGCTGCAGTCGCGCGGCATCAGCGGTCAGAACATGCCGGTCTATTTGCTGAAGATCACCGATTCCTCAGTACCCGATACAGACAAGCAGATCTGTTTGATCACCACGTTGCATTGCGGACCCGAACGGTCGGGGTCGTCCGGAGCATTGTCACTGGTCGACTGGATGCTAAGCGACGACCCGTTGGCAGCAGAGACTCGCCGCCGGCAGATTGTGCTCATCATGCCTGTGGTGAATCCGCTGGCTCTGTTTTACACGGATCGCTGGCGCAATGAGAACGGTGTCGAGCCCTATGTGGGAATGGATCGTGACGGCAAGGCTTGGGATGTGAAAAACCTCACGTTTCGCCGGCCGGAAGAAGCTCCCGAAGTCATGGCTGTGCTATCTGTTGTCGACGAATATCAGCCGGAGGTTCATGTCGACTTTCATGGAGTCGGACTTCAGGAATATGGTCCGGATGAGCTGGGCACGCGTCGCATGTACCAGGGCCAGATCATGACCGAGATCACCGGCAGCGCCTATTCCAATTATGCACTGCGTCCTTGGGATTGGCGGGTGACCGAAGCGATGATCGAAGCGGGCAAAGCAGCCGGTTTTCCTTCGGATCGATTTGAAGCAGATGCACAACGCACTTTCTGGGGAAATGAACTGGCGCCACTGGGAAAGAAACTGTGGCATGGCATGCCCAAGTTCTATACACAACATTATTCATACGCCAAATACCACACCATGATCGCGACGCAAGAAGTAGCTTGGGAACAAAGCATCGTCGAACGCACCAAAGGACTATTTCGCATCGGCAATCAAGTCTGGAACGACGAAAGACAGCCCAGCTATCCTGTCAATCGTATGAAACATTTCGTCGGACACTTTGTCACAGCCTACGGGAACACCGCCAGCGAACGCCGCAAAAGCCGTGTGGAGCTGTGGTCAAAGCAAAGCAATCTGGCCCTCGGGTTCATGTATCCTCAGACGATTGGTCGTGAAAGCCTGATTTGTGCAACGACCGCAGCAGCAAAGCGCGCCGTTGCAGCTGACGGACTTCGCGAACTACAGATTAACCTGCACGATCTGTTTGGTGAGAAGGCGCAAAACATCAGAAAGTTCATCGATGCCGGGCCGGAACTGAAATTGGCGATGGAAATTCCGAGTGCCCGATTGATGGAAGCCAAGAAGGAGGACGATGTCTCGTTCGAAAACGGCGTCAGCTTCCGCCTGCGACTTCCCTATCGCAAACCGACTCAGCTTCAGGTGCAACTCAACGGGCAGGTCCTGCAGGAAAGCCCCACGGATGGTTATGAAAGCTGGTTCGCCGATGGATTTACCCAGGTTCACGTGAATGTGCCTCCGGCCAAGGCTCGTCAGACGGAACTCTACGTCATCACCTGTTCTTACACTCCAGATGAAGTTCGTCGCACAGGCTGGATGCCGCCCGCCGCGGTGCAGAAACAATTGGCCACGGCAACCGCCGATGCCACTCCGGCCAACTTCACCGACCTTTCGTATGGCGAACACTTTCGGCAATCCATGGATGTCTGGCTGGCCGAATCGAAGACACCCACGCCCCTTGTGTTCTATCTGCACGGTGGCGGCTGGGCCGCACAGGACAAGACAGATATTCATCAACACCTGGATGTGCGCAAGTTATTGGACGCGGGGATCTCGGTCGCCTCGGTGAACTACCGTCTACTTCAGGATGCCAATGCGGCGGATGTGAAGCCACCGGTGCAATGGCCGTTGGAAGACGCTGCGCGGGCTTTGCAGTTCGTCCGTTCCCAGGCCGATCATTGGAACATTGACAAACAGCGAATTGCGGCCTGCGGAGTCAGCGCGGGTGGATGTTCGTCGCTGTGGCTGGCTCTGCACGACGACATGGCCAAACCGCAGAGTGACGATCCGATCGCCCGGGAATCGACTCGTCTATTTTGTGCTGCCGGCAAGGCACCGCAAACCTCACTCGACCCCCGGCAACTGGTCGAATGGATTCCGAACTCCGAGTACGGCGGTCGAGCATTCGGGTTCTCCGGTCCGTCGCGCCCAGAGTCATTCGCACCCTTCTTGGCAGCCCGCGATTCGATCCTCTCGCAGATCCAGCTTTATTCACCCATCGAACATGCCAGTGAAAATGATCCGCCACTGTTCATGGAGTTTCCCACTCAGGACAAAGTCCCCGTTGCCGGCGAAAGACAATCCGACCCCACGCACTCCGCTGTGTCCGGACTGATGCTGCAACAAAAGCTAGAGCGACTGGGAGGCAAGGTCGAACTGCGTTACAAGAACGATGGAAAAACCGGCCACGATACGATGCAGGAATTTCTCATGCAGCAGATACAGTCGAACCAATAACGTCGGATCGTTCTCGGCGGGGCTGACTCAATATCGGTAGGTTTTACGCAGCAAGGGTAGCGACGAGCATGAGACATATTTTCCGAATCACAGGACTTTTGGCCCTTCTGTCGAGCATCGGTATCTGTGACGAACCGCAGCAACAGAAACAAACACCGACCGCTGTTCGTTCGACTTTAGAACAGGACATCGTTGGCTTGTGGATGATGGGGCAATCATTGTGTGAAGGGGCCGAGTCTCTGCCAATCGTGACGCCGACTGATTCTGGTTGGGGCAACTTGATGTTTCAGCGCGGAGTCCGCACCTGGGCCGTGCGTCAGCATTGTTTGGAACCGGAGAAACGGCCCGGCGACCAGTTTCGTTTCGTTCCGCTGGCAGCAACGCAGTCCGGTGGATTGGGGGAAACGATTGCCAATGGAATGGCCGATCATTTGAAGTCTCTGCTGATCGCAACGCCCCCAAGCGGCACAGAGAAGCCCACGCAGGGTCCTCACTTTCTTGTGACTTATGCCGGACAGGGAGGACGCTTGATCGATGAGCTCTCCAGCGTTGATCAGTCAAATGATGCGCGGACTCCTAAAAATCGACAGCATGGCGGCGGTTACTACAAAACCAGTCTCGACGATGCACGCCGCGCTCGGAGTCAGGCGGAAGCGATGGGCAAAACGTTTTCGATTGCTGCATTGATCTGGATGCAGGGAGAAGCCAATGGGGGACCCACCGGCGGGATCAATCCCAGTCGCTGGGACCAGGAACTAAAACGCCCCCACGGACAGAAATGGTACCGCGATCGCCTAATTGACTATCGAAAACAATGGTCTCACGATCTGCAGTTGATCACAGGGCAGGTTCGTGAGATCCCGATGTTCACGTACCAAACTCAGGGACCGGCGGGCGAAGCTCAAATGTTGGCCGCAGATCGCGACGCCCATATCACCATGGTTGGACCGCACTACATGATTCCCAGCGCCGTCAACAGTCGCTACGCAGACAGGTACGGTGATCCCATTCATATGTCGGCGGATGGCGAACGATGGTACGGCGAGCAGGTCGCCAAAGTGATGCATCGCGTTCTGGTTGAAGGAGAAGCCTGGCAACCCCTGCGCCCGAGAAAAGCGTGGATTGCCTCGGACCGGACCAATGTCTGGGTCGAATTTCAGGTGCCCCGCCCTCCCCTGGTCTTGGATCAGACTTTTCTTCCTCGCGAAGAATATCCTCTGGCCGACGGATTCCATTCACTCTATGGGTTCCAAATCCGAGACTCCGCCCGTGCCGTCTTAGGGATCGCAGATGTTAAAGTCGAATCCCCCACGCGCATTCGGATTCAGCTAGCAGCTCCCATGAAAGGCGATACAGACTACACGTTGAGTTACGGACTGCCATATGCCGGTCAAATCGGGAAAATTACCGATATCCGAAAGGGCCCGACAGTTGCAGGCCAAGCAACCACCGAACTTCTGATTGACGGAAACATCGGCCAACAATTGAAACCATTGCTCGCCGCAGGTGCGTTCTACGTCTCAAACATGCTATCCGGCGATGCCTATGCGCGGGCACCGATTCGCCATGTCAACTCAAAAGACGGAGTCACCCTGCTCCGCTTCGAGGACCGCGAACTCCGCAACAACACAGCTTTTTCTGTCGGGCAAACGCTCACCACAATGCGGTCTTTCTCTTACGGAAACCTGAGGGATTCTGATCCAGAAAAAGCAATCTACCGCTTCGCCGACTCAGAGTACGGCACCCGCGCCGGACAGGCCTATCCCTTGTGGAACTGGTGCGTCCTGTTCAAGCAGCTTCCGATTACAGACGAGATTGAGTAACCACCGGTACTGAAATCACTCCATACGTCAGGACGACTGTCAGCGGCTAAAACTTTGATCTGTGGAGTCAAGACTGTGACCTGCCCCCTTTAAGTGCTGCCACGTGATGTGAGAAAATTCCAGCCCGTTGACCTTGCACCGCACCACCGCCCGAGAACAACACAAACGAACTGCGTGAAATTCTGGGAGACGGTATTAAACCATCTGTGCTCGCCATGTGTATTTGGCTCGAACCCCCACCACCATAAAATCGAAGCTGATGCTTGTGGCCCTTCTTGGGGCGTTCAAGATCCGTTCCTCATTGTTTTTGGACACCGCGGGTTTTGATGTCTTCCAATAATTCAGTCGCTTCTGCAGCCGCTTTTGTATTTGGATACTCGTCTACGATTTCCAACAACCAATCCTTGTATATTCCAAGCTTCTGACGGGACTTCAGTTGTTTTGCCAATTGGAGTTTTTTTGCCGCTTTCCGTTGGAGGGCCGGATTGGCCTGTGGTTGAGGAATTGGTTCGATTGGCTCAGTTGCGTTCACGGCATTTCCCTGCTTCTCATCGAGCAAAGCCTTCACGAACGATTCTATCTCAAGACGCGACTGATAGCCGGTAACTCGCATTCGCACCTTACCGTTCCGATCCACAAACAATCGTGTTGGATACTCACTCAAGCCAGGGACTTGGTTGCGCACTTCATCATTCCCGTCCCCAATCAGGCAAATATAGTTGAGCTGCGATTTGTCATGAAATTCTACGACCGAGCTATGGCTTTCATCCGGCGCCATGCGTTCATAGTTGATCCCGATAATCTCAAAGTCTTTTTGTTTATAGTCTTGTTTCAGGCCGACCAGGTGTGGCACAACGTCGCGACAGTCTGGGCACCAAGTCCCCCAAAATTCGACAATGATGACTTTGCCCTGTTGGTCGTCGAGATTGACCCGATTGCCGTCTAAATCTGTTAATTGAAAGTCAAATTCGAACCCTTCAAAGTTCTGAATCTGGTCGTGGGCGCGTTGTTCCAGATGTGTCAGGGCGGCCTGGTAGATTTGCGCATCAAAATCCGGGAACCCAGGGCTGGATCGCAAAACCTGACGAATTGTTTCAGTGGCAATCGGCTCAATGGCGGCATAGGTCGCGCCGAATAACAATTTGAGTCTGGTGCGCATCTGTTTTGAATCGCCGTTTATTGCCGAATCGCGCGCGAGCCAGAATAACGTCGCTCGTAGCGTCGTTCGTTCGGACTCAGACAAGTCCTCGAACGTTGCCACGAACTTGTCGATGGCTCGACCTGCCAAGGCCGTATGCTCTGCAGCCCTTTCAACGTTTCCAGTCCCTTCGAGCGATTCGGCCCACCGTTGTTCAAGCTCAGCCTGTCGAATAACGACTTCCCGCTGGTTCGGGAATAGTTTTAAGTACCGTGAAACATGTTGCACAGCACCTTGGAAATCGCCATCCTGCTCCAACTCATTGGATTTCTGCAACAACTCATCAAGACTGGGGACATCTTTATTTCCGAGACCAAATATTGGTTCCCGGAAGGCAATCGGAACGGCGCAGACTACACGAAATCCAATGTAATTACAGTGGAATGCGCGATTCTTGTCTGCTCGTAAGTGCGGGCGGTAATTTCGGTATGCAGATCGTGAACTGGTCGCTCCAAAGCACCACGCCCCACCCCGACAGACATAGACTTTAATGTCGTGCGTTGGACCTTGGGGGTCCTGTTCAGTCCCATAGCGGTAATACGATGCGTCGTATTGGTCGTGACACCACTCCGAGACATTGCCGTCCATGTCGTACAGACCGAACTGGTTTGGACGATACGAGCCGACCTTGACCGTTCTCTGCAAATAAGGTCCAACAGTGCCACCCCCGTAGGGAAAATTTCCATTAATATTCGCTTCGGCGGAGGATAACGATTCTCCTGAGCTAAATGGTCGGCTTTCTTGTCCCCCCCGACAGGCGCGTTCCCATTCAGCCTCAGTCGGAAGGCGATACATACGTTCTGCCGCACGCTCTTCCGGGTTGTGAGACAGTTTGGAACAGAATTCCATAGCCTCCGCGCGCGAAACCCACTCCACGGGAAATCGGTCGGTGTCTTCCGTCTTTAGCTTGTCTCGCTTGAGTTTGTTCCGTCCATCTCCCTGAAAGGAAAAGTAACTCGGACTCCGCTTCAAAACCGTTCGGTATTCTTCTTGCGTGACCTCATAAATCCCCATGTAATAGGATTCGCTCAGCGTGACTTTATGTAAAAGTTCATCTTCATCGCGCTTGCTCTCCGTTGTGGGTGACCCCATTTGAAAATCACCTGCAGGGATGAGCGCCAGTTCCATTCCAATTGAGTTTGTAATCCGTTCGGGCGGCGCAAGGTTGGGATTGATGGGTATTTCTTCAGGATTCGGTAAGTCCTCATCCGACCCTTCATCATGATTCGCGACAACTTCTGAATTGGCGGACTCATCAGTTGGCGCTGTGTCGATAGGGGCGTGTGGTTGATTAGGCATTTCCGGTGGGGCGTCGGGAATGGGGGCCGGGCTCTGGTTTGTTGCTACGCTGGGCGAATTACTCTCGCGCCCTGCACGAAACATCACGAACGCAATGAGCAAGCAAGCCATCATCGCTGATCCAGCGGCCAGGACATGCCACCGATTGATGCGTGACATCACAGGCAAGCGACCGGTTGACGTTGAGGTTTCCACATCAGAACCATCGGTCGTGAGCGTCGCGAATTGCTGACAACTCTGGCAACGAAGCCGCTTGCCGATCAGGTCGTCGGAAAAAATATGACTGTTACCACAATGGGGACAACGGAAAGAAATTGCCATGGCACCTCAGTCCTGTTCTTGTCTGGCCATTTTTCAGTGGAAAAAGAATCCCAACACACAGTCGTCATCAGTTATTCTTCTTCGCTTCGTGAGTTTGCGAGCTGATGCTAATCAATTTCAACGCATTCGCAGCCGGATCAATTTTGAATTGAAAATGACGCAGAAAACTCATCCCTAACAAAGTGGGAGTGTTTGGGGCTTCGGGGCCAATGATCACAGCTTCCACATTCCTTATCGTGAATTTCCCGACACGCATGGTTGGAATGACCACTGCTGTCCCTTTGATTGTTTCGCCATTGGCAATTTGAATTAATATTTTCTGGTCTGTGTCTTTCGTGTGCACGCCAACGGCGACCGCCACTTTGTGCGGCAAGCAAACCAGACTCGCTCCCGAATCAAGCACCATGGATATCGTGTTTTTTCCGTTTAAAGTCGCTTCAACATACAGACTATTGCCCCGCGTCCGTCGAATCGGAATGACTTCGGATAGCACGGAAGCTGCTAAGGTTGCGACTCGTGCCAATTGCTCTTCCAGTTCCGAGGATCGCTCCAATGCAGCTTTCCGGTCGTCGCCAAGTTTTTGATTTAACGCAGCCACTGAACTCTGCACTTCTGGGTCATCGATGAGCTGTCGATATTTCGCATCAATTTTCTCGGCCAAATGATTCATCTTCAAAATCTGCTCGATGTAAGCCCCTCGTGCCTGGACTTCTTTTGCGCGGGCCGTATCAAGGTTGGCTTCGAGGTCTATTTTGTCTTTGATTTTAAGATCGCGTTTGCCGCTTACGCTGTTCATCTCGGCCACAATTTGATTATTTTGCAGCACCGCCTTGGGAGGGAGCTTTCGCATCTGCACATTTAATCTCATCATCTGGCCGGTAAGCCGTTGGATTGTTTTATCCACACTGCCGATCTTCCCGCTGAGGCTCTTTTGGGCTTTCTGCGCTCTGTTCATCTCGTCCTCCAACTCACCCATCGCATCCATCAAAGTCTTAAGTTCGATTTCTTCGCGCAGCACTAACCGATCATCGATGACCTCTACGCCACGTTCGGCCAAGACTTCCTGCGGCTTAAGAACGATAGTCGAGACGACGTTTTTAAAGCGGGAAGGATATTTCATGCCCGATATCGTTGCAGGCGTTCTAAGAACGGGCTCACTGAACGATTGATTAGGTTCACTTACCGTGGGGTCGCCAGTTTGCCCGTTTTCCGTTTTAGAATCTTGAACAACATCAGTTATGGGCGTTCTCTTCTCTGCAGGAGGGGCTGGCGGATGGGGAACAACTGGCCCATCTAGCGGTATTTCCGGCACATCAATTGACGATTCACTTCCACCGGGTTCCCGTGGGGCTGTCCCCGATTTCGGAAGCTTATTCGAGGGATCGGTCCGCGGCGGTCGATTCTCGGCAACGGTCTCATCTTCATTCGCGGACAGAAAAATAACCATCGCGACGCTGACGGCGAGAATTCCCAATGCACTGACGGCGATAAGCGCCAGGAGTTGCTCCGGCAGCCAACGCGCTTTGTTCAAATCATCGCGTCCAATATTGAGAATCAACCGCTCCGCTGATGCAGAAGACAATGCATCCGAACTGCCGCTTAGTTTCGCGCGGAGCTTGTCGTCATAGCGTGTCTTATCCGGCGCACTCAGCAGAGTTTGCCGCACCTGATCGATCTGCTTCAGCAGTTTCTTGGCGGCACGATCATTGCGGCCATCAAGATGAGGTTCAACGAGACTCACGCAGCGTTTCACCGCCTGTCCGATGAGGGCCGGATCGGATTCCAGAGGCGTCAGTTCGAGTAACCGATAAAAGTTGGGAGGCTGCTCACCTACGGGAATTCCCAACCACAATTCATAAGCGTTGGACTCCTGACGATCTCCCTGGGGACGATTCTGTGCGTTACCCGCCGCCATCACCAATCTCCTTGTTAAACCACCAACCGGGAGAGCAGTCCGATGTGTCAATGCGCCAACTTACCATGGAAACTGCTCCCGTTCAATTTCCGGAACCACCGCCCCCAGTTCGCCCAGCAATTGCTCCCCCAGTTGCCGCCGGTCTTCCAATTCCGAAAACGCCAGCGCCGAGTCCAACTGAGCGCGGGCCAAGTCATACCGCGCCCCTAAGTTCATCGCGGCTTCAATCGACTGATCGAAGTACCGCCGCGCCTTTAACAGCTCGGCACAATAGTTATCCACAACCTTTTGGGCCTTGGCGACGTCCGTCGCGCCGCCGGTCTGACATCGCTTCAATTCTCCGGCCCTCAACGAACCCTCCGCGCACACAATCTGCACCACGAGTCCCATTAATGTGACTGCCGCGCAAAGTCCGATTCGTGAGTACTTTGCCATCGTAGATACTAGAGAGATATTTGAGGCGAACATTAAAAGGAATCTACGGTCGATCACTTCTTGGAGAGTTGAAAGTGCGGCTTTGCCTATCACGTTGATTCATGCAACGCTTGTTGCGCCAGCCATAACCGATCAGCAAAAAGCTGCCGAGACCGAGCAGCGCGAAGGTGCTGGGTTCGGGGACGGGAGCGATATAGGGCGTATCTGTCACGGTAACAGTGACGAACGGGTTGTTCGTGTAAGTGCCGAGGTTGTAATGACTCAAGTTCGCGCCAGGGACCGTCAAAACGAACTCTCCACTAGTCGGAAAGGGAGCCGCTGAGTCCAATAGCGTGTTGAAAATGAATAGGTCGTCATTATTCGAAACACCTGAGTCGTAGTCCGGGCCAACGCCCCATCCAAATGGATCGCTGATCACGTTACCAATGCCATCGCCAAACCCCCGATTGGCTCCACTGGAGTAGGCAGGCCCGAATGGGTCGCCAATACTGTCAAAATAGAGCTCCCTCACGGCGTTTCCCCAAGGGGCGGTCGCGAAAAGATCACCCGTGGCCGGGTCCATAGCATCCCAGGGGTAACTGTCAAAGTCGTCTGCCGGGATGCCATTCAAGGAATCCCATTTCACGGTCCAGACGACGTCGTTCGAATCTGCGCTGGGTTGAATAGTCACGTCAAAATGTGCGGCGGAGATGACCGATGATGCGACGTTGTCGAACTCTGCAAGGAGAGGTTCATCAAAGAAATCCGCACTGGCGGCAACTCCAGAGACGCCACTTGCAAAGGCACTGTCTGATGCAGAAACCGTTTTCAAAAGCGTTCCGCCTGGTTGGTCGTAGACGCGTCCTGTCAAAGTTGATCCGAACACATCGAATTCAAGGTAAAATGAGTCGCTATCTCCGATGCTTTCGATGACAAGTTCATTGGTAACGGCCCCAGGATCAATGCGTGAAAGGACAACGGTACCTTGCAGGTTACCAGTGGCGTCATTGCGATAGTCCAATGTCAACGCATAAGCTGAAAGTACGCTCGGATTGGCCCGTGCTAACAAAGTGTGATCCGAGTTGACATTGTTGAGATTATTGGGATTTACGCTGCCCGATACACGGACATTGGAAAATGTTTCGTTGACATACCCAAAGCCAAATGCCGACCCACCACTGAAAACGGGCGTCGGGTCTTCAACCCGAAGGACATTGCCAACCGAGACTGCGGAAAATGTCGAGGACGTAGGGCTATTGCCGAAGATCCAAGGCTGGTCGAAGCCGCCGTCAAACGTGTCGATCCAATTGGCATGTGCCGGCGAACAGGCCAACACCAAAGTCAGAAGACAGGCGGCGCCCATCCCAAAGCTCTTTGCTGTCATGGTCTTATCCTCGTCGTTTAGAAAAGGAATTAACATCTAGTCATGGACACTTGGAATTCACGGAGAGTCAGTCATCGGCGAGCTCAATGAACCCGTCAAAGTCGTAGCGGAACGGCGCATTCAAGTTCCCATCAGCATCGGGAAACACATCGGCCAAACTGGTTTCGGTTTTGACAAACACCCAACCCCGAGCGTCTTCGAACAGTCCAGTCCCGCCGACAATTCTGAAGCCAGAACGGCTGATCAACGTACCAGCCTCGCCATCATTGGGGTCAAGGGTGAAGAACCCGGTATACTTGAACCACACTTCGCCCGCCCGGGATTCCATAATGTGGATCTTGCGCCCCGAACCGTCCGGATTGGCAGCGGTTCGGTACGGATAAAACACCAAGTCTCCACGGACGATCCCCGCTGTTCGGCTTTGCGCGGCTCCAAAATGCTGATCCCAGCCGTCCCCGACCAATTCGCCGTCCAGGCGAAACTCGTTGCCAGTCGGAGTCCCATCGTACGTCGCCAATCCCGAACCGTCACCGATGATTGTCGGGTGTTCCGCGGGATCACCGACCCCCAGGTTGGCCGGCACAAATACCCCCTCGCCACCGGTGTGGAATCGCATCAATTCACCGGCGAGTAAGCAGTCGCCTGTGGATGATGTTAGCGCCAAGAATCCCGTCAATGTGGCCACCACGGCAAATCTGCTGCGTACATGATTCGTCATCGTCAGCTCTCCTAATAACTGAAGAAAATTCGACAAGAATTGCACGTCCGGCTTGCTGTTCTGCAATCAGCAGTGCAAATCTCCCACGACGTCCTTCTGCAAAGCGCGTTGAGGCGGATAATCGGGTACACCGAATCCGGCCATTGCCCCTATAGGTAAGAACGAAACCGCGCGTCGCGCCGGCTTCAGTTAGAGGACAAGACAGACCGGAAATACGATAAAGCCGATCCGTGGATAGTCCACAAACCTAGTCTTGCAAGGTACTTGAGGACATTGGACGGTTTTGTGAAAAACCATCTTTCAGGAGTGTCACGGACGCCCGCACAGCAGATCGCCGTCTCAGTCCGATTCGCCAAGGGGAATCCACTCGATTCCTACACCTTCGGCAACAATCTCCGCGATCCGCCGGCGAACACCGTCGTCATCGAGAGGATCAATGTACTGCACGAGTACGAAGCCACGGGCTGCTTGGAGCGCATCGGCTGGGATTTGATCCTTCCAGGTGAAACGTATCCGCTGCATGATCGGACCATCAATCGCATCGGCCAATGGCTGTGTATGCTCAGGGCTGAGAAACAGTACTGCGCCGCCAGCATCGATTGCTGCTAAACGGACGTTGCCGATAAACCCTGGAGTTGTTTCTGCATCCTTGGCTGCGGCCGCCAAGAGCGTCGAGCCGGTGACCTCTCCCGATTGGGCGACATGGACCGTTGTGCTGAGCAGTCGAAAGTGGTCCGTGGCGAATTCGCGGGTAAAGGACATCGGCAAAGGATTGTCGGACAACAACCGAAAGGACGTCCAGCCGTGGGGATCGGACCGAGCATGATATTGTTTCCCCGCTCGCGTCGTGACGTTTACCTCCAATTCATTGTCCCAATCGATATCGTGACACGCGACGCGAACCACTGGACCGATGTGTCCCGTCTCTTCCGCCAATTCGCGGAATGGTTCCCACGGCGAGTCCGGATAACTGAGGCGGGTCTTCCAGACTTTTCCGTCTCGTGTCACCGCACAGAGTTCCAAACGCATCCCGGTATCACTGAATCGGTGTCCGCAGACATCAAAGTGAATGATAGGCCCGATCTCGCCAGCATAAGGCGTGGGATCCTGATTGATGAAATGCCAGGGCGTCCAACCGCCGTAAGTGTCTCGCGACCGGATAGCCAACTCGAGATTGCCATTGCCCAGTAACCGAAATTTAAATGTCTCATGAGGCCGACTGGGATGGGGGAGCGATAGGGATTTTTGCAGCACCACTTGTTTCCCGTCTACGGAATCCGGTGGTGCCGCAGGAGAGGGGAGTATGTTTTCGGGAATCGAGTCATTAGGATCAAGATGTTCCGGTGGGCGAAATCCTTGCGCTGGTAGACTAGGATGCAGCTTCAATACAAATATGCGGTCGTCAACGAGTCGACAAACGATGCTGTCGCCACGTGGACAGAAGGCGAGGGATCCACAACCTGCTGGCAATGTTTCAAACTCGACTAATTTCTGACCGGTAGAAACCTGCCAAGCGATGATCGTGCCCGAGGCATCGCCACTAAGCAGCGTCTTGCCATCCGGCGAAAAAGCCAGGGCCTCCACGCCGTCCCGGTGGGCGGTTAAATCGAGTTGCAATTCTCCAGAACGCGGATCCCACAGCCGAACACTTCGATCCTGGCCAGCAGTGGCTAGGTAACGACCGTCGAAGCTGAACGCAAGGCAGCCAATTCCTTCAGCATGGGCCTGGACAATCGAACGACCGTACTTTCCCGCTTCGATGTCCCAAAACTTGATGTCGTTGTTTGAATTCACAACCAGCCATTTGCTATCGGGAGAGAAAACTAGCTGGTGCCAATCAATTGTTTCGTCAAGAGTCATCTCGTCCAAAGAATTCGCATCAAACAACGCCACCGTCCCATTGCGACTTCGTTGGAAGGCTAATATCGAACCGTCTGGGGAGTAGAGTCCCGCATTGACACCAGCGTCAGTCTCAAGATCCTTGTGTGCAATCATGTGACGCGTACCTAGGTCATACAAACGCACGTCAGTGTGGGAATCCTCCACCGCGCATAACCGATTGGTCGACGACGCAGAGATCCAATAAAACCTTTGGGTTTCATCCGCCCACGAATCCGTGGTCTGCAGAGTTTCCAGATCGCATAAATAAATTCCCTCGCCGATGCACGTTATTAAGAATTTGCCATCGTCTGTGAACTCGATACACCTGGAATAAGCACCCTTTCCGGAAACGGTTTGCCACAATGAACTTGGTGCGGGGGCCCACCATTTGACGGCACCATCCGTTCCGGCGGACGCTAAGTGACGTCCGTCCGGGGAGAACTGCAAACAATACGCTCGGCCGTCATGTGCAGAAAATGTTTTGTCCGCCTTGAGTTCCGTGACGTTCTCCGGTGGTTGCCCGGGTAACGTCCAGATTCGGACGCTCCCACCTCGATCAGAACTGGCTAGCCGTCGGTTTTCGGGAGAAAATGTCACACTCTGAACACTGTCATGATGCTCACCCACACAAAGCAATCTGCCTGACTCGATTTCGTTGAGACTGACTCGATGATCGCTACCGCCCGATGCCAACCAGCGATCATCGTTTGAAAACGCAACGCAAGATAACGTGGCTCTTTCGACATGCCTCACGATACGAATCTCTTTCATGGCATCCAGATCCCAAAGGCGAACTGTCCCATCGCGACCTGCTGATGCCAATTGCTGGCCACTGTGCGAAATGGCGATCGCGCCGGCATTACCCGTGTGCCCCTCCAGCGTACCGAGGGCTGCACCCGTTGTTGCGTCCCAGACGCGTATGACCGGTTCGTTCCCTGAAGATATCAGCCGCTGGCCGTCAGGTGTGAAGAGAACGGTGTACACTTCGTCCGGATGCGCAATAATCTCGCGATCGAGGTGCAGCCTTTGCCGATCCCAGAGTCGGACCGTCCCGTTATCGCCGGTCGACCCCAACGTGGCTCCATCGGGTGAAAAGGTTACTCCATTGACTTCCCCTTGTTCAGTGGGGAAGCTGGCCGACTCGGTCATAGTCGTCGTGTCGTATATGCGGACGACCGAATCTTCGCCGCTAGCAGCCATCCAATGTCCGTCGGCTGAAAATGCCAGCGTATATGCCGGCGTCTCATATTGTGCGACAGTCATCTCCTGACCGGATGCTTGTTGTTGGAGGTAATACCATTCGGGACCGCGCCGGTCGAGTTTTCCTTCAACCGGAAGATGGCGATTCAACAGGGAATACACGTGCGTTGGATCGTGCTCCCGCCATGCTTTTTCCGCCAATCGCAGGTCTGCCGCGTAGCCGAGTTGTGCTGCTTGTTCTTGTCTGTTCTCGACTTCGGTCAGTGCGTGCTTTAGCTCGGCATTTGTGGATTCCAACTCCTGATTGAAATCCGACAACGAGCGACCGTGCACAACCAGTCCCGCCATGAGCGTGACCATCGCTACGATGACCGTGCAGATCGCCGCTGCCCAGGGTTTGTTTCGTTTTACCCATTTGACTGTTCGGTTCCAGACAGAAGGTCGTGACGCCTCGATGGTCATGCCTTCCAAAAACCGCCGCAAATCATCCGCCAATTGCTGCGCCGTTTCATAACGCATTGCCGCGTCTTTGGATATCGCCTTGAGCACAATCGTTTCCAAGTCCACGGGAATAGACCGGTTGATCTTCCGCGGCGCAAGCGGTTCATCATGGGCAATGTTTGTCTTGAGGGCTTCATGGTCTGTATCACGAAATAACGGGACACCCGTCAACAGTTCGTACAAAGTAGCCCCCAGCGAATAAATGTCGCTGCGATGATCAACAAGGCCTCTTTTCCCAAGCGCCTGTTCTGGGCTGGAATAGCGCAGCGTCCCCAGGACGTCGCCTGTGGCGGTCATGTCGGCACCCGTCTCAAGTCGCGCCAAACCGAAATCGGTCACCCACAGCCGCCCGGTCTTCTCCAACATCAAATTCGATGGTTTCACATCGCGATGGAGAACGCCTTGCTCGTGGGCTGCGTTCAATGCCTCAGCGGCTTGAATAATTATTTTGGCCACCCAGCGCAGGTAGTCTTGCTCCGTCGCAACATCACCTGCAGAGAAGTCCGCCAGGACCTTTGGATTCGGAAGGCCTGATGTATTCGTCGCCTCAGATTCGTTGTCCGCCGACTTCTCTGGTATTTGGGAAATGAAATCAACGCTGTTCTCATTGTCGAGCGTATCCATAGAGGCACGTTTGGTGGTCGCGTGCGGATCAATCTCCAAGCCGCCGCTAAAGACCTTTCGGACGACTGTCCGCAGATCAAAACCGTCCACGAGCCGCATCGCAAAATAATGAACGCCCCGGTCACTCCCCACCGAATACACAGGAATGATATTGGGGTGGTTTAAGAATGCCGCAGCATGAGCTTCATTTTCAAAGCGGACCAACTGCCGAGGATCAAGCGTGCCGGCAAAGGTCATGGTTTTCAGTGCAACCCGACGGCCCAGAGACAGCTGCTCCGCCTCATAGACAACCCCCATCCCGCCGCGGCCCAGTTCTCGCACAATCCGAAAATCACCCAACGTCAGTTGTTCAGAGTCTAGTTCGTTGGGCACATTGGCACAGACGTCCAACTCAAGGATGGTGGCGGAAGGGCTCACCAATTTTCGGATGGCCGCAAACATTGGATCAGGGACATCGCCGATCGAATCCAAACGTTCCTGACATGCCGCGCATTGCCCCACATGGGCTTCTAGCCGGTCGAACTCATCCCCAGATAAGTCGCCGATCAGCAATGCTTTGATGTCCGCGTTGGAAGGACACTCATCCTCCTGGTGGGAAGATTGCGATTGATCAAGCATGCGGATGCCTCTTGCACGACTTCTAACGTTCAGTCAAGGGTTTGGAGAAACAATCCCCCATTCAGTAGAACGATCAAGCGCGTCACGCCGGTCAAGAATTGCAGTGCCCCCTCCCCACAAAGACCGGCCACAACATCATATCTGATAAAAGCTTATACAATAGCTGCGCCCGCGATGTTTAAATGGGAACGTCTATCGCAACACGTCGGGCAAAATATCGCGAAGCCGACGACGAACGCGCCCGTTGGCGAGTCGGACGGCATTGCAGGTCATTTCCAATTCCGCTGCAGTTTCGGCCGGTGTGAAATCGCGAAACGTCACCAAGACAAACGCTCGCCAAGTCTGATCCGAAATTGTTTCCCGCACTGACTCCAAGGCTGCCATGACATCGTCTGAAACATCACTCTGCGGATTCGAGTCAGTATCATTCGAAATATGTTCTGCCGGAATATTTAATTGCTGTGCAATGTTTGCACTCCCCCCCGGCGCATTGAGCTGGCGCTGAGAGCGGCGAAAGTGGTCGCGGATCTTGTTTTCGGTGATGCGCCGCAGCCAACTTCGAAAGCTGCCGCGATTGGCACCACGACGAAAGCGGACCAGTGCCCCTGAGACGGACAACAAGACTTCTTGAACGATGTCCTCGATGACTTCATCCCGCAGTCCCCGGCGTCGGCACCAGCAGTAAATCAACGGCCCATACAGCTTTGTCAGTCGCTGCCACGCAACGGCATCATTGGCGCGTGCCCCGTTTAAAAGACTGCTGCGCGTCGACTCGTCGCGATAGCGATAAGGCTCATTATGACTCATGGGGCCCCGTTTAGATGCATATGGCCTTGTATCGTCAACGCAACACGACCGCATATAATTTGTACTCTAACGGGACATTCGTGCTGAAATCAACTTTTTTCTAATCTGCGAATCGATTTCAGACCATATCAAACTATTTAGCCCCCCGGGGAGAGAGAAGGAGGAGTCGACCGTAAGCTGATATCAACACACGGGAAATCAACGACTCGGCCAAGTCGCGCCGCCGATTGGCATCAGTCAATGGGCTTCGCGCCACACGACTGCGAAACCCAGCGTGATACAACTTCGAGGGCATAGCCCGCAAATACGTTTCGATATCGCGCAGACTATCGCAGAAAATCAATTGCGAGAAAGCCATGCACAGAAACTGACAGCGACATGAAAAATGTCTGATGCGTTTGTGTTAGATCGTGGTCCCGCTGCAATCTCGTCAGCCGCGTGGCCGGCCGTCCAGTCGGCAATGACTTCGGCGTACTGCCGCCACGATTCCGGGCTGTTGTACTTCCCCAAATCGATGTCGCCCCAGTCGATGGTCACACTTTGGCCAAGTTTCTGGCTTTGTGATGACGGTACTTGGGCGGCTTGGGGTTGCGGCGGTTGAGCATGATCTGCCTTTCTCGGAAAGTGAAAACTTTGAAAAGCGGTACGCTGTACCGCCTTTCAGGCTTCACTGCCGCACTGCCGGAACGCCCGACAGGTAGCTAAATCCAAGCTCAGCAATCATTTAGAAGAAGTCGGGGTGACTGGCGTTCGTTTGAACCGTTGATCGACGTCTGCGTCGAGGCTATACTGGCGCCGCATGCTGGGTTCGTTGACGTTATAAGAATTCTTAAGATTCCCGCCTGATCAGTTACCGGAATCCACCCGTGAACACAGGCGATAATGACCGGTTTTGGGCGCTCCGACAAATTCGACCTTGCCCTCGCCTTTCAACGATTTCAAGTCGCGTTTGACTGTTGGCAATGGAGAGCCTAATTCATCGGCGATGGCGGGCGCCCGTAGTTCAAGGCCGCTTTGTAGTAGCTGGAGTATCCGGTTTTGACGTACCGCTACAGTATCACCGGACGGTAATACTGGATCACCAACAGGACCATTTACAGTATCACGAACAGGATCACCATGAAGGGATTGTGCTGTCTCGTGATCCTGTAACGGTGTCTCGCCATTCTTGGCGGCCCCTTGGACACTTAGTTTATGTGAAAAGCGATACCCTGGGCCACCACTAACGATCACATCATCAATCTTGCAGTCAATTTTTGCATCCGCCAACAGCGCCTTTTTGATCTGCTTTCGAATGTCTCTGATTAAACCTGCCGCACTTCGAGCATCTGCCAACTTCAACTCTGCAGCGAGTTTTGCCCCACTGTAACCTCGACCCTTATCGGATTGGATGTCTCGGAGCAACTTAAGGACACGCCATTTCTTGGTCGACATAGATTCGCTGAATATGACCACTCCGCAGAGCTCCACGCGATCCTCAAAAAACACTATCTGACCACCCGTGAACGGCTCCGGATCGTTGCCAGTGCCGGTAGCGTCTGTTTCGTCACCGATTGATTCTTCATTGTTCGCGTCTGGTGAGACATCCACCCCCGGCTCGGTGGTCGTTCGAGTCGGCCGAGCAGTTACCTCATTGAGCACCACACTGCATACGGCAATTGACAATGTCACAACATCGCAGAGATTGAACTCCATGAAGTTTGGAGGATTCCCATTCCACGATTTGAATCGCTCTACATCAACGCCGTGCTCTTCCAATTGGTCTGATGGGTAGGTTCCAAGTCGCATCAATTCCCAGTTCATGACAACGTTTTTCTGTGGCCCTCGAATCGGAATCCATAGATTTAACTGCCCATCTTGGAACTGCCGATCCGCCAGGAACGTTAGCCAGTCGTAGAACCCGTCACCCCATGGGCGCTGAAGCGGCCAATACTTTTTGCCCCACCCAGACTCGCGGACTGCATCCCCGGCGCTGCGCATCACGCCGATCAGTTTCCTAAAACCGTCGCGGTTCCATTGACCAGTCGTGGTAAAACCGGCACTGATTGAGAAGTCACCGGTAATCGACGATCGATCGTGTTCATGACGGCCCGTGTGCTTGCACGCACTCTCAAATAGGTCGCGATTCTCTGCGTCGGCGAAGATCAACCAACAGTCCAGCACCGGAAGTTCCACGGCAGCGTGCTCGAACCGCCGCCGACTCGTTTCCAGCGTGATGCGTTGTTGTTTGGAAAGCATGACTGATTCTTGCTGATTAGCGGACGCCCCATCTCACTCCTTCAACTCCGCCGCAATCGCCGTGAACTGATCGAGCGCCGTTTGCAAATCATCGGCGATTTCCTGCGCTAACACGTCCGGTTCCGGCAGGTCGTCGGAGTCTTCCAGGCTTTTGTCGCGGAGCCAGAAGATGTCTAGGTTGAATTTGTCGCGCTTCGCTAACTCATCGTAGTCGTATGCCCGCCAGCGGCCTTCAGGGGTCTCTTCGCTCCAGGTCGCTTTGCGGCGGTGGCGGTTTTTGGGTTTGTAGCACTTTACGAAGTCATCCAGGTCCGCCCGCTTGAGCGGATTGGTCTTTTGTGTGAAGTGCATGTTTGTCCGCAGGTCGTAGACCCACAGTTTTTTTGTCCAGGCCTTCTCCTGAGCCGGTTTGGCATCAAAGAACAGCACGTTGGCCTTCACGCCTTGCGCGTAGAAAATTCCGGTCGGCAGTCGCAACAACGTGTGCACGTCGCACTGTTGCAGCAGGTTGCGGCGGACGGTTTCGCCGGCGCCGCCTTCGAACAACACGTTGTCCGGTACGACGATCGCGCAGCGGCCGTTGATTTTGAGTAGCGTCCTGACGTGTTGCAGGAAATTGAGTTGTTTGTTCTTTGTTGAGGTCCAGAAGTCTTGGCGTTCGTAGGAGGTGTCTTCTTTTTCCAGGTCCCCCTCTTCATTGACGATGGCGATGCTGCTTTTTTTGCCGAACGGGGGATTGGTCAGCACAACGCTGAACCGTTCGCCTGGATCACCCGCCAGGGAGTCCACCCCCGACTTGATCGGGCAGGGATCGGCGTTGATGCCGTGCAGGTACAGGTTCATGATGCACAGCCGGGCGGTGTTGGGAACCAGTTCCCAGCCCTTCACAAATGCCGTCCGCAGGTGCTTCTTTTGATCCTTGTCCAGTTCCTTGGTGAAGTGGCGAACGATGTAGTCGTGGGCGGACAACAGAAATCCGCCCGTCCCCGCTGCCGGGTCGCAGACGGTGTCGTCGGGTTGCAGTTGCACGACATCTGTGATCGCCTTGATCAATTCGCGGGGCGTGAAGTATTGCCCTGCTCCCTTGGGGGACTCGGCGGCGCTTTTGGCCAACAGCCCTTCGTAGATGTCCCCTTTGACGTCCGCTTGCATCGACGACCATTTCTCGACGTCGATCAGATCCACGATCAACCGCTTGAGCGTTGCCGGGTTTTGGATTTCCGGCCGCGCCTTTTTGAAGATTTCCCCCAGCATCCCTGGCTGTCGGCCCAACTCTTCCAGGACGTGCCGATAGTGGATCTCCAATTCATCGCCGTCCCGCTTGAGCAGACTTTGCCAGCCCAATTTGGCCGGCACGATCGGCTTGCGGTTATGCGGCGGCTTGGTCTGTTCGTCGGCCATTTTCAGGAACAGCAGAAACGTAATCTGCTCCGTGTAGGCCATATACGACAGCCCGTCATCGCGAAGGACGTGGGCGAAGTTCCAGGCTTTGTTGACGATTTGTTGGGAGTTGGTCATTGCGAGGAATAAATCTCATACTCGTTGTAGTTGTCTTTTGTGATCTCTAACTCATCAATCATGTCGAATGATATTGTGCGCAGCCCTTTAATTTCATTTATTCCAACTTCGAGGTCGACTCGCACGCCAAAAACAAGACGAATATTCATGTCATGTTGAACATCCACATATGGGATTACGAGACGATCATCCGAGTCGTAATATGGCTCACCCTCTTCGGCATAACTCACGTTAAGCTCGACTAGGGCAGTTATCTTACCAACAACCACGGCGTGTTCGTCCGTCAATTCTATGACGGAAATGTGATACAACTCCATATCCGTATTTTCCAACGAATTGACTAATCCTGAAGGAGCGTCCAACGAAAAATGAATTCGCTTCAGCTCCTCAAGGGCGGGATCAAATATCGCTCGTTCGATATTATCGGCTATCCATTCATGGCACGAATTGATGATCTCTCCCGGACGGAGAGACAACTCAATGGCCGATTCGATGTCGGTTAGACAAATAAATTCGTCATGCGGACCACAGGCCTTTTCGAAATCTTTGTCCGTACTGACGACACATATCTTTTTAGCACGTTCCTCTGAAAGTGCCCGCAGTGTCTCAATCGCAAACGCATCAGGAAATTCTTTTTCCTTGTCGCCAATTGCAAACGGGGGTTCAATAGCGAAATACTTTGAGAATACTTGAGACGGTCTTACGTTATCGCATTCGAGTGGCGTAGCTTCGGTCCTTTCAACAAATTTATCAAAGTCACTAACGACTCGATCCCCAAGATCTTGGCAATATTTTCGTGGTTCAATTATCTTCCACAAATCCCGATCGTGTTTGATAAAACGGGTCTCTTTTTTAAGTTTGTTAATTGCCGCATTCGCAGTTTTCGCAGACTTCCGAATTCTTCGGCAAATTTCGTCGTGAGTGACATCTGGCATGACTAACTCAATTGATGAGTCCTTGCATGATTCCACAAACGCGGTTAGCAATTCACCACCAAAGGCAAAATTTTCGTTTTCGAATACACTCGTATCTATGAATACGATCAGCGGTTCATCGTCTATTCGCATGGGGAAACTCTCTGACATCACTAAGCGGGTGGGTACTTACGTATATCGTGGCTGTTATATCAATAAATTGTAGCAGCAGCGTCTGAGAGCGAATTTCCGAAGTTTTCGAAGCATCTTGCGCCTACCTATCCTTGTCCCACAAATGCGGCTGCGGGTTTGTCAGCCGTATCCTGGCGCACTAGATTACCTTGGAAAGCTCTTTTTAGGACACTTTGACGGAGGCGACTGGATCTCACAAGATGTTTGTCGACTTCGCTCTCGATGGAATCAACAATTGATAACCGGAGATCAACTTCCTCAACGATTTGGAATTGTTCCTTCAAAGGCGGAAATGCGACAGCCACAGCATTAAGGGTCTCAAGATTAAGGTTTTTCTGGGCTGTGGCTGGCGCGAGGATTTCCAGGCGTTTCTGCATTGTCCGAAGGTAAATCTCCAAATATCGAACAGATACTTGATTGGCATCGCCAACAAACCCCACAACACTGTCAGGGAAGCAGCCATCAAAATCGAGAATTGCGGTTTCTGCAATATTTGCAGCTATCGTGATGCATAGTGTTCCTTTTGGCCACAATCGACTTTGAGCCAACCCAGACTCACTGTATGTTTTCTCGAATTCTTTGATAAACGTATTCGACCGGCGAACTTCGCCCGTTTGGATAAACGGATACGGGCCGCCGTAGAGATGTTTAGCATTTCGGGGTCGGTTACGTGACCGACCGCGGTCAATCAATCCTACCTGTGGGAGTGTAACCCAACACCACCCGTCCGGCAGTTCCGGCAACCCCGCCGTATCCGGTGCCGCCGGTTCCTTGTATTTCGCCTTCCACCCCTTCGGCGGTTTCTTACCTTTCGCTTCATACTTGGCCAGTTGGTCCGCTTCCCATTTCTGTCGCCGCTCGACGAGAATACGCTTCAGCAATTCCGATGCCGGTTCGACGTCGGGTTGTTGTTCGCGCCAGGCGGCGGTCAGTTTTCCCTCGACCGCCGCTTTGAGCACCGCCGCCCGGTACCGCTTCAAATTCGCCCGAGCCCGCTCCAAAGCCGCCACCCCCGCATCCAAATCGGAAAAGAGTTCTTCGAGCTTCGCGACGATGCGGCGCTGTTCGTTTGGCGGTGCAACGGGGATTCGCTGCAATTTTAACCATGGCTTGGGAACGCGAAGTTGTCCAGCACTTCCAGACATATTTCGTTGGGCATTGCGTCGAAAATTGCTTTGAAAGAGGTAATGGGCGATCCAACGTGGTTCAATTCCGTTGTGCGGTCGTAGAACATGAAATTCGGTAGAGCCATACGCAACTGACTGGCGTAGGGGAGGAACTACAGCAATCTTTCCGTTTTCCATGCATGGCGTGATTTTTGCTGACAGGATGTCTCCTGTTTGGAATTGGGTGTATCCGCGCTGAACTTCAGAAAATGGACGAGTCATCGAAACATCGATGCCACCAAATTCTTCAATTACAGCCCGCATTGGCACGAAATTGAATAATTCGTCTGCTGTCACATTTGGCGATGATTTCGGTGGGTTTACGTTGGCGACTTCATCCAATTGTGCCCATACCCACCCCTTTGGCAATCCTTTCGTACCACTCATGCCGCCAACCTCGCGTTCAATTCCTCAAGAATCTCGCTCAGTCGGTCGCCAAACAGTTCGTATGCGTGGCCCAGGCCGCCCAGTTGGTTGAACGGCACGTCGCCGAAATCCTCTTCCTCGATGCTCAGGCTGCCGGCGATGTGGTCCTTGATTGCGTCGAGCCATTGCCGCTGTTCCGCCGTGAACGTTGCCCCGGCGGCGGACTGTTCGGCCAGCCAGTCCTGATACCGCTGCTCGACAGTCGTGCCGATCGGGACCAGCAGTTGCTGCGGATCGAGCGCGTGCCGCACCAGGGCAATCACGTCGACCAACTGCTTGCCCCCCAGCCCCGGCACCCGCTCCGGCTCAACGGCCCGAAACGCCTGCCACAACCGCTCGGCATTGGCTGAGAGCGGTGGCTGCTGTATCGCCTGGGCCAGTTCCTTTACCTGGCCATACCGCAACCCGGCCCGATAAGGACGGGAATACAAAATCTGCAACGCCTCGATCTCCTCTTTATGATCCTCAATAAACTGCCGAAATGTTGTCACCAACGACCGCGCCTTCTCCAGCGCCACCGCATCGAACTTAGCGTCAATCAACACATCCCGCGTCTGTTCATCAATCACCTGATCCAGCGCTCGCCGGGTGTTCAAGATCGCGTCCCGCAATTTGGGATCATGAAACGGCTTGACTGCCTGCTTCATGCAGTCCTGCTCCGCCTGTTGTGTCTGCTCCGCCGTCGGTTCTTCGCCGTCAGGAATGTCGAACGTCTCGACAGCGGACTGCAAGACGACATCGGGATCGATACTCGTCAGCAAGTTGCCGGCCAGCGTCCCCAATTCCACGCCGCCGGCCGCTTGCGTGATCGCTGCCTGTTGGTCATCGTCCAATTCCTGTTCCAACCGCGCCAAACGAGCAGACAGCGTAGAGACCACATCGGCATCGACGACACCGGCAGCGACCGCAGCGAGGATCTTATCCAACGAGACCGACGGTTTGCGATCGAGCGGCTTGGAGGCGGTTTTGTCCTGTTCACAAACGCCCACGGCATCGACAATCACGAAATGCGTTTTGTGTTTAGCATCAGGCGTCACGCTTTGCAACGAGTCGGAATCAATAATCCGACAGCCGCGGCCTTTCATCTGCTCGAAATAGCCCGCCGATTTGATGTTCCGCATAAACAGCAAACACTCCAACGGCTTCACATCGGTGCCGGTGGCGATCATGTCGACGGTGACAGCAATACGGGGATTGTAAGCGTTACGGAACTCAGCCAGCAGGTCCTCCGGTTTCTTGCCGGTGGTCTTGGACGTGATCTTCTGGCAGAAGTCGTTTCCTTTGCCAAATTCCTCGCGGATAATCTTGACGATGTCCTCGGCATGCAGATCGGTTTTGGCAAAGACAAGCGTTTTGGGGACTTCCGTCCGTCCGGGAAAAATCTCGGTGAACAGTTTCTCTTTGAAGGTCTTGATCACCAACCGAATCTGATCCAAGGCGACGATATCGCGATCGAGTTGATTGGCGGTGTAGGTCAGATCGTTGTCGAGCTCGCGAAACTTCGTCTGCTTCGTCCGCCGGTCGCGATGCGGAACAAAGACATCCGGCTGGCTGCTCAACGTCGCGCCCGCAGAGGTAATCTGTGTTTCAATACGATAGACGTCGTAACCCACATTGATGCCGGCAGCAACCGCTTTTTCATGCGTAAATTCCTGCACGAGATTGCCGCCGAAGAATCCAATCGTCTGCGCCGTCGGTGTGGCGGTCAGGCCGATCAGAAAGGCATCGAAGTAATCCAACACCTGCCGCCATATATTGTAAATCGAGCGGTGGCATTCATCGATAATGATCACATCGAACATTTCGATGGGAATCCGCTCGTTGTAAACAACTGGCAACGGTTCCTTCAGCAGCGTCGACGGTTCCGATTCAAACAGCGACGACTCTTCATTCTCCTCAAGGTATTCATCTTCGCCACTCAGCATGGAATACAACCGTTGAATCGTGGTGATGCAAACCTTGCTGGCCGGGTCAATCAGATTCTTACGAAGGTGCTGGACATTGAATTCCTCGGTGAATTTGTAACCGTTGTATGGGCTGACGTACTGTTGGTATTCATTGAGTGTCTGCTTACCGAGGTTATTGCGATCCACCAGAAACAAAATGCGATTCGCTTTGGCAAATTTGATGAGTCGATAGGATGCGACGACGGCCGTTAATGTTTTCCCGCTACCGGTCGCCATCTGAATCAAAGACCGCGGACGATTCTCAGCGAGCGACTTTTCCAGGTTCGTCAACGTCTCGATTTTGAGTTTCCACAGCCCTTCGGTATTGAGCACAGGCATTTCGCGAAGATTGCCCCGCAGTTGCCCCTCAAGTTCCACGAGTCTCTGCAGTTCCGCTGGCTGATGAAATGTGAACAAGTCCCGACTACGCGCGTAAGGTTCCAGCGAATTGGTGAATTGCGTGAGCTTGCCGGTGGATTCATAAGCAAAAGGCAGCGGCAGGTGGTAGTGTGGGAGATTGTCCGGCAAGCCGGCGTTATATTTCGCCGATTGGACTTCCACACCGCTCAGCGTATGTCCTTCTGGCTTGGCTTCGACGACGCCAGCGACTCGGCCATCGACATACAGTAGATAGTCGGCGAATCCGGTTTTCAACGGAAACTCGCGCACGGCCACGCCGAGCCCCGCCATGATGTTCATTTCATCACGGTGCTGCACAATCCAGCCGCATTGCGCCAACTGGTGGTCAATATGTTTCCGAGCTTTCTCTTCGGGCGTCACGCTGGCCCTCGCTGTTGGTGGAGATGTCTGTCCACCCAGGATACGGTTAATTAAGCAAGGTCGCAAACATAAAGTGCAACCTCAGGCGCGGGAATATTAGATGACGACCTATACAATACATGCGCCGAATTGAGGAAGAGTCTAACGAAGGGGAACCGACGAACTTCTCGCGTTGAACCGTCGGGAGCACTAGGCAACACGCACGCGGTCAATTTCGGATTTTCCACAGCGAGAACGTGCTAACGGAAATTGCGTCCCATGCCGTGGATTCGTCCCCACGGCCTGGCAAAATGCATTTTTGCAGTTCATTCAATGGAATTCGAATACGGGACTTCGTTTTCTTGCTCCATCCCTATTTTTAAGCTCCAATATATTGCTTGTGTCTGGCGATCATATAGGATTTTCTGGAACTGCACACCAAGACGCAGCTGCAGGAGCTGGTCGAGGCGTGGCGGATTCTAGGTAAGGTCCGCGAAGCTCATTCAGCGAGTTACCCGTCGATTCAGCCGGCCACCTCCTCACGCGACGATTGGATCGGTGCGATTCTCAAAGCGGCGCCGGAGAAAATCCCGCAAGCCGTGTTGGAGGTCAAAGCGCCGTGAGCAATGGCGAGAGGCCACGCAGGCGTAAAACGTGCGAAGACTATCTTTATGGTGGTGGTTGCCTGATCACGCTGTTGATGATGTTCGCGGCGGTGTAGTTGGTGTTTCTGAAGCTGATGTGAATGGTGATCAGGCTTTAGAGGGTATGTGAATCGGTAACGCCTGAAACTTTCCGGAGTCTCCTGAACCGGCGGTATGGAGTCAACCGGTTTGATGGTTTGTCGATTGCTCGAGCGGATGGGCATTGCTCAGCTCTTTACGGTTGGCGATTCTCAGTACTTAACGACCCGCATTACCTGGCTGCGGGAGTTGACTTGGATTTCGCAAGCCGCTGGCGACCGCCGCTCCGGTAGATGCGACGGTTAGGCCATGAGCACTCCCTCGTTCAGGCCACGATTCACTTCAGACTACCTATTGGGGCTATCGGCGGAGGCTCACCGGATGACAACGTATCATCCTCGATTTGAGAATCAGCGTCGTAGGTACCGAATTCGGCGCCAGTCGATACGGCTTGTGAAGGTATAGAATAATTCAATGAGATCCCATCGAACGTAACGCATCCGTATATCAGCATAGTGGCGCACAGCAAGACAAACACACCAGGCGACATGCGAGCAACCTTAATGCTGTAGTGCTCCGATGTAGCTTCCGCATCCATCTCATCCCCGATTCCAATCAAGAACAAGGAGAATCCAAGAAATCCAAATGCCAACCCAACAAATGTTCCACATGATAGAAGAGCGAGACGGGCCGCAAATAGCCGGGACAGCATTGCCAAACGGAGATTCGTGGCATCAAGAGGTGAGCTTAAGGAAGAGCTCGACGCATACTTCTCAAGCAACGTGTCGACACTGGATGACGTTCCGACAAGAAAATATGCCAAGTAGCAAGCTGCTATGATGAATGCAGCACCGGCGAACACCAATCCCGTAAAGAATCCGAACTGTAGCGTTTTTCGTGAAAACTGTGGCATTTGAATCCTACCGCACTTTCTAAAGATCATTGTTTTTGTGGGGCGAAGGTGCGAGGCGCGTCATTATTCCTAGTTTTTCCTTTCGACGCGCCACCGATTGTCGCGTTACCTTTCTCTCTTACTGGGCGGCCGTTTCCTTGTTCGGAACTCTCATTGGGCCTGCTGGGCCTTGGTGTTCTTTTAACCCACAGACTACCTTCATTTCCGTCGATACCGAGCATGGCGAGATGGTACTTGTTCGATGGTGCCGCCAAGAACCGACTCGCCCGCATCGTGACCAGCCCATCTTTGCCTTGATAAACACATGTGTATTCGTTGTCTCCTGAACCGAACCACAGACCCGGCGTGTCTAAGACACCGGTTCCTAATTGCGCGATCGTCGAGCCCTTATTATTCGCGATGTAGTAATCATTGGCTTTGAAATACACAGTGCCGTCCTTCCGCTGACGGATGCAATTAAGTACTTGCGAGTCCTGCTGGATCCACAGGCCGGGCTCATCGCTTCCGTTGCGTCCAAGCTTTGCAACTGGATTCTTTCCTTTCGAATCAATAACAACGAAATCATCCGCTTCAAATCGAGAAGAGCCGTCAGCGGCTCGGCGAAGCGCACCTGACCGCGCCCCATCTGCATCCATGAAGAAGAGGCCAACCTCATTGTCCACCGCACCGAACTCAGCGAGCGTGTTTCCGTCGGCACCGACCAAAACAAAGCTGGTTGCTTTCACTGGTCCAAGAACGTTCATGGCTGCGCCTAATGACACGAGCAAGAATAGGCCTACGCATAACAGACAAGTTGCAAGGCGATACAGGTAGGCCTTTCGTTCAAGCGTTTCGATACGTGTAATTACGGTGTCGATTGTGCGCAAGCTTTCGTTATTTTTCATATGATCCTCTGAACGACATTAGTGACTATATTTAGAAACGCATGTGGCCTAACGTCACCGTTCGCCGGGCCGCGGCAAATGACTTTGATTTCAACAAACCTCGCGGCTTCGTGTGCAACGGCTTGTTAGCTGCGGCGCGCCGACTAAGATCTATTTATACCAAGGCTGTCCTCAGGAAACGCCATTCGAAAATGCCCCAATCGTGAAGTTCAACATCCTGAAGACGGGCACCACTACCGTGACGTAGCAAACGATCTTCAATACCTGAGTGGGTGAGTCGGCCAGAACAGGAGGAGATAGAAGGATCACCGATAGTGTAAGGGACATTGTCGCGAGTGCCAATCGTCCCGGGAGCCAATCATAAAGTAAGATGCGTCGACGGAAGTCTGGAGAAAGAGTCTCGCTGTTTGCTTTTCCCAGTACGATCCGATCCTTCGCGTCAATCAGCAACTTCATCCCAGAGAAGACCACGTTTCTGCCTGCCAAAAATGCGCCGAGCAACACCAGCACCAACTGAACGTTAGTCTTTTTTAAGGTTCCATCATGTAGCTAACGAACTCGATCACCTCGCGGGCGGACCGACACGAGCGATCGTTGAATGATCACAAAAATTCAAGCGAAATCTGTTTTGTTGTCAGGTCTGAACGTGCGACTGTGAGCCTGACCTGAAAAACCTCTGGAACCTTTGGCATGGCGTAGGGTTCCGGCACATAATAGCGCACGATCCGGGCTTGCCCCGGATTAATCACTATGCGTTCCTCCATAAACATGTCTGGGCCAGTCGCGGCTAGTTGCCATCCATCGGATTTGGTATGGACATGACATTCAATTACGCATCCAGATTTTGGGCCTGAGTTGACAGCCAGTACGTAAAAAAACGTAGTGTCGTACTGCCTTGCTCGAGGTGGAATGCCTTCATGCCGGGTGCCCCAGCCTTCACCAACACGGAGAATACGCGCGTTGATAACGGCATCGTTCGGTTGGAATGCATTGACAATGATCGGAACTGCGACCGTCGAAACAGACACAAGCGCAACAAGTAACGAAAGAACAACACTGCTGAGCGTTAGGTGTCTCCGCCAGTCGAGCCACGTGTCGCAGTGAGTGCATTTCTTGGCGCTCGAGTGTATTAGCTCGCCACAAACCGTGCAAGGTACACGTTCGGAGCGGTCATCCTCAGATTTCATAGCAATGCCCTCGGCGTTGAAATGGCCTTCGTCCCATCTGCATAATTAAGTATTTATACGGTTCCAGATAATCCCAAAGAGGATTCCCTCAAAAACTACGGTGTGGATGTACTCGTGTGTATAGTTTACCCTTGAGCGACTTTTGGGCCATCGTTAGTTTCATTGCACCGATAATGACTCCAAATGTCAACTGGCGTAATCCGTTGGAAGCGGGTTGAGGCGGCACTCAAACCTATCTCTTAGAGCGTGTTTTCAAATTGACTGAAACATTGAAAAAAGGTACCGCTCCCGTTTTGGGAAACAACCAAGGAGGGAGCGGTACCCATGACAACGAGTCGCGCGAAGTATGACACGGATCTCACCGACGAACAATGGCAAATCATTCGAAAGCAATTCCCCGCAGCCAGCAATCGCGGACGGCCGCAAACCATCTGTCGGCGGGAAATCATCAATGCGATTCTGTACATCAATCGCACTGGCGGCGCGTGGCGTTTGTTGCCGCACGACTTTCCGAAATGGCGCACGGTTTACATCCTGTTTTGGCGATGGCGAAATGACGGAACCTGGGAACGGATTCACGATGCGTTGCGAAAACAAGTCCGCAAAGCTGCCGGCAAAAAGCCTACGCCGACGGCTGCGGTCATCGATAGCCAAACGGTCAAGACGACCGACGTCGGTGGTGAAAACCGCGGTTATGATGCAGGGAAAAAGATCTCCGGCCGCAAGCGTCACATTGTGGTCGACACGTTAGGCATGGTGCTGGCGGTCGTCGTGCACGCTGCCGATGAGCAGGATCAGCACGGCGGTTTATTGGTGCTGTATCGCGTGTGGGAAAAAATGAAAGGGATCAAAGTCGTCTTCGCCGATTCGGCATATCGCCGCAACGGCGTTCCGGATTGGGTGAAGTTAACGCTGGGTTGGACGGTGCAAACCGTGCTGCGTCCGGTGGGCGTGAAAGGGTTTGTGGTGTTACCCAAGCGCTGGATCGTGGAGCGGACGTTTGCCTGGTTGGGAAAGTGCCGACGGTTAAGTAAGGATTATGAACGGACGGTCGAGTCAAGCGAAGCAATGGTGCACATCAGCATGCTGCAACTGATGTCACGGCGGTTGGTGGAGGCGAGGATTGGATTTTGAAAACACGCTCTTAAAAAAAACGGATTCTGCGAGCTTTGCGGGCGGCGTCTAAAAAGCAAGCGGTTAATCGATCGAGGTTATGGGCCGACTTGCTATAGGCGTTGCCAAGCCGAATTGAAAAAGGCAGGGGTTGACGAGGAGTAAAACGCAATAAAGAATGCCCGCGTCTAGGGCTGGTGAACGGTGGTTGATATTTCGCCTCGTCGGCCCTAGACCTCCGACAGTCGGTTTCTAAAAGCCCCACCTGGCGAAAGCTGGGTGGGGCTTTTTTCGTTTTCAAGGGGGACAAATGGACTTCCTGGATTTGGCCAAGGTCGTTTCACAGTTGGGAGTGATGCCGGTCCTTGTGCTCTATTTCGTTTATCACAGCATGCGCCGCGAAAAGCAGTTGGCGCAGCGGATTGCTGAGGTCGAGTCGTTCAACAATTCCGAGTTGATGGAATTGATTACTGATATGAAATTGGCCCTCGCCGATTCGGCGCGGGCGATCGAAGCGAACACGGAGGTCATGCGACGGTTAGGGCACCAGTCTGAATGATGAGGGCAAGGCCTTGACGGAATTTGGATGGTTGCTGGTCGGTTTTATTTCAGGCTGGGTGACCGGACGGTACTTCATACCGAAGGCGTGAAAATGAATCACTTGCACACGACGGCTGTCGTTTTCGAAGCCGCGCTGACGATCGGGAGAATGATTCAATGGCTGATTTGAACGTGAGCGATTTGGCGGATGAGGTGGCTCGACTCCGATCCAACAGAGATCGTTACCGTCCGAAGTACGAAAGTGCCTGCACAGAACGCGATCGATTACGGAGTGTCAATGCCGCCATGTCGCGGCGGATTCACCAAGAGCATCGCCGGTTTGAGATTGCGGGTGTGGTGGCCGTCGACATGGCGACCGCTGTCGGCTTTCTTTGGATCAGTGCTCGTATTGAAAAACCGCAGTTCGTGCCTGTGGGAAACCAAGGGGTCGTCGCGCCGTACGGTTCACCAGCTGATCCCCAAGAAACTCCCCATCACATCCTGGCAAGTGTGCGGCTTGCCTGGGGTGGTGGTTCCGCGACAGTCATTTCCAAAGGTGAGCGGGCCAGTGCAGGTATATCTTGTTGGCATTGCTTCTCGAATCAACGTCCGGGGTATCGTTTCAAAGTGCAGTTCCCTTACGGTGGCGAGTCCGATTGCGTGTTGATCGCGAATGACCGTGAGAGAGACCTGTCGGCGGAGTATTGAAGCATTACGAAACGTGAGCAGCTTGATACCAGATCACATAATTCGATGCCACGATAATCTTTCACACCAGCCCCCCTCAACGTCAGAAATAACAAATTGGTAATCGAATAGTTCTCACGCCACGAACGACCCGGCAAATTTCGTCGGTGGTACGAACGTGCTCCGTGAGTATACCATCGCCCACGTCCACGCGACTGCGCTCGACGTACGCGTCCGGCCATGAATACGTCCGCTTCGTGAATTCCGCTGTATCTGCAAAGCCAAGACAAACAACTAACCAACCGTTACCCTCATACCACCTTGGTCATAAACGGGGGCATTCCTATGTGGGCACATCGATTTCATCCATCCATATCCGGTTACGTATTTCAAAAAAAACCACGCTCCGCCACAAAGGCTGAACGTGGTTTTCGATTCCAATATCGTTGTTTGTATTGTGTTGGTTAGTTCGACGGATTAGGTCGCAGAGGATTTCCTCCGTTGAGGAGATAGCTCTCGGCCCAATCTTGTTTCCTGCGATCGTTTCCGGTTTCAATAGTCTGCAGCCAAGAAACCGTGACAACTAGAGGTCCGTTTGTAGCGAGTTTTAAATGACTTGGATATTGGTCGCCTGGAGTCCATTTGATCGTCAAAGTCCGAGTTGAATTATCCTTAATGACAAATATGTTGTGCGGTGTGGGCTCTGGACTCAGCCAATCTGTTCGGTTAACGCCTTGATTGTCGAATAGTAGATAGTGCGAGACGGTTATATCTTGGGAAGACGTGTTGGTTAGAGAAACAGTTATAGTGCTATTTGTCGGATTTACGGCCGCCGCCAATGGCATTGTAATTAGGGGAAGTCTTTTTTTATTCGCAGCCTTACGGTTTTGATGAGCATTAGCCGTTACAAGCAAGCCCACTGTGCTCAAAAAGAATGCAAGTGCCAAGATAAGTTTACTGCTTCGCATCGAGTAGCTCCTTTAAGATGTTTTAGAACCCACTTCAAAATCTCTGTAGTATGTTGAATAAACACGCAAGTTGGGCAAGCCTTGGGAGAAGCGCGCTTGGTCTTGTTGCAAGTTTCCTGAAACTTATAGCTTGGCGAGTGAGCGAACGACGTAGGGCTTTTCCTGTTGGTACCATACGCAGCCTTTACCTTACCTGTGTTCGGGCAGAGCAAAATACAAGAATTCCAATGTTTTCATTTTTATGCCAACCGTGGATTAGTGCTGCTAGACAAAGCGGAATGGAACTTCGGCAACAAGACTTGAAGATGACAGAGCGATGAATATCGTAAGGTAGGAACGCATCCCGGATGGTCCCAATCACACTGGTAAACCGCTACAGAAAGACTGTGATAGAAGGTGTTATCACCCAGGTTTTATGCCCAGCTATCCACACGGCTTGATGGATTCCGCTAACCCTAATGTCGCCAACTAGAGTCATGCTGAATTCACGATTCGTGCTCGGCTTGCCACCAGCTAACCGGAACCCTTCTTACCCCGATGCAGTTTTCTCTTTAGCTTTAAGATGTTAGGTGCCGTTTTGAGGGCGGGAAGATTGGACTGCACCGGCGACCATTGCGAGGGAGTTGCGTCGAACATGACTGGTGTGAGCGGTGTTTTCGCGACCTCAGTCTCTCCATCAGGTGCGAGGAGATCGGCCAGCTGCTTGTTCCGTTGCCAATTTTCCCATGCTTTACGCAGGTCTTGTTTTTGTTGCGAATTGAGTTTCCAGGATAACGGCGGGTGGACATTATTTCCTTCACGTTCTACGCGGAAATCAACCAATATATGATCAAAACGGAGTCCGCGACCTAGCTCTACGGCCATATTTCCCTCGGCGTTTCCATCGGCACTGGCCAGTTCGTATTGCTGAGTAGTCGGGTTTTGACGGACATTCATTTTGACGGCCTGCCAATCAACTGCCTCATGCATGCCGTTGTGGGCTTTCAATTCTGATTTCAAACCCAAGATTTCTTCTTGGAAACTCTCACGGAGTGCGAATAGATTCCCAAAGATGTCGACCTCGAGATCGCCCCGTTCCAGTTGCGTCACGGTCCGGCCACGATAAAGTCCAAGTGCCGGACCGGCCATGCTTTGCAGGTACGGTGGATCTTTTTGAATGGCAGACGCCATCAACGGATCGAGTTCGGCCTCCTTGACCTGCTCGGGAGCTGGAAACGGCGCGATTCTCAACAGCAGGACTTGATCGAAGGGGCACGTATCCCGGTGGCCATCGTAATACAAATCAAGTTGACGGATGAGCTCTAGCGCCGTAAGCAGTCCCTCATTGTCAGTGTATCCGCCGTCAGCCAAGTGGCAGTTCGTCAACAAGTGTTGCGAATAGTGGTAGGCCGTCTCCAACGCTGCATGGTCATATGAGTTCGCAATGCAAGTTGGCGAAACGTACGGGAAAGACGCCGATATCCTAGCGGCAGTCGAGAGTTTCATTTGCATACCTAACGCCCCGGCGAATTCCGTATACGCTAGCGGCAGGCGGTCGACGTCGGGCCCACGCAGTTGAAAGGGCGCCATCCAGATGCGCTGTCCGGTAGTTGTGCTGAATGCATTGAAAACCACTGCAGGGAGTTCTCCCGCCTTCACTCGAAATGCTAGGTGCCCCAATCGCCAATCAGCTCGCTGCCAGTCGGTGACAAAGTGCGGTTCACCTTTCTCACTAAAGCGGCGGAGATTCATACGATCGGCCCAAACCTGCTCTTGGACCCAGCCGCGGTCGTAGGTAGGATCACGCACGATGCCGAAATTCCGCCATGTATCTGGAAACAATAGCCCCCAGCCAACCGCTTCCAAGCTCGAACGCGTCGATTGGTCGATTGCATCACCTAATAGGAGCCGGCGAAACTGCTCGTCATCCTCCTTGAAGGAATCCATCAATTCGGGATATCTCGTTAAAAACTGCAATGCACCAACGCTTCCCCCCGAAACGGCGCTTACTACTCCAATTCCGCCGACTAGTTCATGAAGTTCCGGGTGTTCCGCAAGCCCGCTGAGCACCGTCGTCGTCCAGCCGGACGCCTGAATACCGCCTCCAGCGGCTGTCACCACCACAAACGTTCGATTAGGCACTTCACCGGGCCTAGCAAGTTTCTTTTGGCGAGTGGCCCACCCTTCAATCACTTCCTCAAGTGTAATGGGAACCGCGAGAAAATGGTCGCTCACCTCGACATCGACATCCTCATCGAAGCCATCAGCCGCCTTCTGATTTTCGACATAGATTGGCGCAGGTGCGACTGGATAGGTATGGTCGATGAAAAAGCTTGGAAAGAGCCAATCGATCATTGTGGCAGCGAAAAAAACGACAGCGACGAACCAACTAGTGGGAATCCGAAACCGGTCGAGATAAAACGCCATTCCCGGAACAATACCTATGAACACCATCAGCAAGCCGACCAAGTAAAACAGCGTGCCAAAGGGGCCATAGTCACTGGGAATCCAGCCAATGTTTCGCATGGCCCATTGTCCGAAAGTTAGGACAAGCAGTTGGATTATCAGCAGTATCAGCGTGAACAAAATCAGCGGCCCGTGACCAACCGTCTGTAAACGTAGCTTGACAGGTTCAACTTCTTCTTGCCGCTTCACCCAAACAGTCGTTTCGGCAACATAGCCATCGTTCAATCGCATCTTTGTCAAAATTTCAGCGATCCAACGCCCCATGCGTAACGAAACGCCGGAGAGCGGGTTTGCTTTAGCAGCCGTCTCGTCTTTACTTGCCAGCCTTGCCGAGCCTTCCGGACGACGCCAATATCGATTGAAGTCAAACGGAAAAAACCGCGGGTCGTGCACGTTGGCTGTGACCAGTTTTCGGTTCATGAATGCCACGAAATACAATAATTGCAACGCGACAAGGAAGCCGATCAACATGGCCGCAACGAATGCGAACGGATTTGCCATGTCGGCCGCTTTGGTTTCACTCCAAGTAAACGCCAAACTTGAGAAAGGGATGGGCAATCCAACCAAGAGCCAGCTAAATCGGCGGATACTCCAGATCCACCCGGTGGTATTTTCCGCAAAACGTTTCATGCTGGGGTCATTGAACCGAGCCGCAGCATTGTAGAGGGTCGTACGAAACGTCATGATCACCATCGCTGCTGCCAGGAATGAGATCCACGTCAAGGTCGCCATGCGTGCCGGCGTGCTTTGAATGTATACGGCTGTAATAGTCGGGGTGGGTAGGACCCAAGGAAGCACCCCGAGGCAGATGAGGACAATTCCTGCAGCCAGACTGAACCGTGTATAGAACAGCAACCTCAGAAACGCCAATCCGACTCTGCGGGTTTCCTCATCGCCACTGGGAGGTGGAGGAGTGGACGCAGCCGGAGGTTGCTCAGACGTATTCTCGCGAATGGGATCGACCATTTTACGCACCTATTTTTGCACGCGGTGAAGAGCCATCATGGAAATTGTTGCTGAATTGTACTTGTCTCAATCATCGTCCGCTTTTACTCGAAACGAGATCAGTGCCATTTGGTGGTCAGACAGGTACTCATCATGAGCAACTGGCTCTGTCGCCTGCAGAATGTACTGTCGAGCAAAGACAAACTCAGGCTCGTCCGAAAGAAAAAACCTATCGAAAGGCGCGCCCCGGCCCGAGCCAATGAAAGTCGTGGCATCGAGGCTGTTAGTATCTCGGTACCCTGCATTACCGAAAATTTCCGCAGCGTCTTCGTCCGCAGCCAAAATGTTCGTGTCGCCACCGACGATGATGTCCTTGTCATCACCAAAATGTGCTGATACGGCAGCCAATTGGCTAACGAGTGCATTGGCTTCTTTCTTGCGAGTCGCTCGTCCCTGGGCTGCGCTACCAAAATTCGATTTCATGTGAACTGGAATGAAGACAACATCTGTCTTGCCCGGGGCGTAAGAGAGCTTCACGGCATGTGGTCGCCGATCCCAAATGCGGTTCGCGTTCGATCCTGTGATAGGAATTGGGAAGGCTGCTCCGTCGCGTATAATCTGTTTCGCGTTCCAGGCTACTCCGCAAAGCTGGGTAGAATCGTTGGGGTCGCGATTGGGAAATAGTTCATATTTCCAATCCACATCGTCCTCTTGACTTAAAATCGCAAACGCTGTGTCCAATGCGTCGTTGCGACGTGAATCGTCATAGGGCGTCGACGTGTCATCAGTTACTGTCGTAGTTACGTCGATTTCCTGCAGTCCAATTACGTCCGCGCCCGAAAGATCGATATGCTCGGCGATGGCAATTGGCTGTTGCCCCGGTGATCGTGACCCTAGACGCTCGATATTGAACGTGCCAATGCGAAAGAAGTCAGCAGCGGAAAGCGAGCAAGGAAAACTTACAGCGAGAACCACAACAGCAGATAAGAACTGACGCTTCATGATTGGTGTCTCCAATTTGTATGCCATTCGAATTGGTATGTGAACAAATCGCAGAATGAGCGGATGGCTCTTAGCAGTGAACTTCGCGCGATTGCCACCTAGGGGGGCAATGTGACGCGATGTACGGCAGTCTGGAATACCGTCCATGAGAACAGCTGAACCATAATCCAAGTCGCTGTAGCCCGGTCGCACCATCTTCTCATGGGGGCACCTCCCATAAATAAGCGCTTCGCGCCGGATGGTCATAACACGTACTGGAACTGCAGGTGGAAGTCGAATGCTCGGCGCGAGCATCGTTGCTGGTTCGTGTGTTGCTACGTAAAGATGCTACCGTCGCATTATACGGGACACAAGAACGTTCTTTCTGGGGTTTACCATTAGATAGCGTGGCATGACTGCCTTTAGTTGGCCGAGGACGGTTTGGTTTGGGGTGCGGCGATCCGGGTAAGTACCATCCCATCGAATTCTCAGCTGTATCGCAGCCAACATTCGGGTGATTGTTACGTTCAAACTACCGGGATTAACCAATGCCGCATTGTGTTGTTCATTCCTGTTGACATCCAAACGCCCGCCAGAACCGAACTCGTACTTCGAACGTGTTATCTGTGGTAGAGAAGCCGTGCTCCAACGTTTAACGATTGTCGCTGCCCACTCAAAATGTGTCGAAAGCTCCATTGGCTATCGGAATCAAACAAATCACCCGACTAATGCAAGCTCGAGATGCAATGAGATACAGACAAATCGAAGCGAATTTGCGTTGAATGCTGGCAACTTCGAACCCATCAAGAGAATCCACAACACTAGAAACCCGCACTTTCAATTTAACGTCGTAGCAATCGCAATCTAGAACCGGGCCGTGGTAGGGGCTGGTCGAATCCCAGCAAACGACTTTGGCGGTGAATTTGTTCGTGTTGGATCGGTAGGCGAATACGCGATCCACGAATGAATCACCAACCCGATACTTCGCATAACCTCCGGTGAATTCTCATCTGAAGTGCGCTCGATGTCATGGCCGCGTAAACTGAGAACTTGCCAAGCACCCGGTCGTTATCGAGAATTCCACCTCTTTAATAGCTCTTGATAACGGGAATCTTGTACTAAACGGCTATCTGCCACGCCGATTTTTTCAAGCACGCCATCAATGCGATTATGCCAGTTTCGAATCTCATCAGACATCACCGTGTACAGGACCGTTAATATTGGACCGGGATACTGTTGGATGATTGCATCGGCTTCGCCTCCAAAATGTAAACGAAAATGGACGCTCGAAGGAACCTTCGACAAAAGCGGGAGAACGACGTCCACCAACCGAGGAAACGCCTCGACGTTCGAAATGAGCAATCCACACAATCGATTGGTCATCGTCGGTGTTTTGACCGCTATTTGACGAGGCCATACATTGTCGAATAATTCGACTGCATCGTCCAACCAAACGGTTCCGTCGTTTACCGGATCGTCGTTCAGCGCTCCTTGAAACTGCCCAATCACATGAGATCGGAATTCGTCCCCTGCATGCAAGAGGACGTGTCGGAACTCGTCATTGGACACCAAACGCTCACCGTCCGATTGATCACGGCTAATCCAGCCCGAAAGGATCTCAGATGCCAACGCTTGAATTCGCCCTTCCTGTGACGCGCCCCCGCATTTCGCAATCGACAACAAACCGGGCTTTAGTCTTGAGTAAAGCCCAACGGTATTCACTCTTGGATTCCAGAGGAAGCCAGCCCAAAAGGCTTCTTGGTCGTGCTGGTCTTCCGCGTCGAGGATCGATAAAAGATTGTGCGACGTCCATTCTGGTACGTGATGGTAAAACCAACCCAGATGGTGCGTCATTGTTGCAATTGCCTGTCGGCGAGGATTATTGCCCACGGCCAAAAGTCTCTCGAGTTGAATCAACCAAGTCGCAGATGGCGATGTATCAATGTCGTCACGTTCTAGCCATGAATTGTCGAATATCGCCATTGTAATTTGGCCAGAGGAGGATTTAAGTCCATCCGTCACCCAATCGCGACTGCGCCCCGTGGTCAGATGTGACGATTCATCTTCTTCCGGGTATTGATGAATGACTCCGATGAGTTTTGAAGTCAATTTGTCAAACGACTGTGGATAGCCCGAAGATAGGGGTTTGGTGACTTCTCGGAGCCAGCATGATGACGGGTATAGGAGTGAGCTTAATACCTCATCCGAAATACGACAAAGCCGCTCGGCAACTGGCGCGATGAGTTGTTGGCGACGTGCATCTGTTTCTGAATCCGGCGTGGTACCAACCGCCTCAAACGACGAATAAAATGCTTTCCACGCCCAAATCGGAAACTCACCATGGCGAGCTGCATGAAGGAGAGCGAGATAGGCGCGACGCGGGCGACTATCACAAAGCCCCTTGAATGGTTCGTGATTCTCAAAGGTGTTTTGTTCGCTTCGCCCCGTCAGATTCTCGGCGACCGATAGAATCGATGAAATTGGTTCTTGCAACAACAACTCATGTTCTGTAATTATCGCTACAGGGCTGAATTGCGTTTCCGTCGAATCCACCGCGCGCCGTGCATGCTCGGGCTTCCAGGTAGGTGCTGCCACTCGAAGAATCTCAATTTCTGCATGCACATCAAAAGCAAATATGCAACCTTGGCCAGCGAGCCATTGAAGACGATTCAACGTAAGTCGAGCCTTTCGCTGCGTGAACACTGTATCGTCTTCACTGTCGCGTTGTTTTGGACCTTGGAGCAAGCGAGTTTCGATTCGACTTCGTGATTTGTCTGAAAGTTGTGTCCAGCGGGTAGCGAGCGATAGCAGAAGATCTCTTTGGTGACTCCAGTCCCAAAACTCCTCGTCACTCATCTCCATTACAGCAGTGTAGAACATGTGCGGAGATGCGAAGTCAAGATTGCCGCTGGCCCACACCTTTAGCCTGCTGAAGATTGTATTGCTGCCCTTGGGCCAAACCGAATATTCTTGTCGCGCCTTTGTCTTGTCGCATTGGCACAATTGCTCAAAAGTCGAAGCAAACCAAAGGATATAACCCGACAGACCATTCTTACGAGTGTGACTGCTCACCTGCGCATTTTCGTCGGGGACGATGGGGCTAATACGAAATAGTTCAGGATCATCCAGCTCATTGCACAGATGAACAGATAGTTCAATGTTCGTGCGAAAGCCACTTATGACGTCGCCCAAATACTCGATGGGAATTTCGATGTCTAGTAGGGGAACGGGACACTCGACTCGAAATCGACCCAAATCTCTCAAACGAACCTCTGCGTCATTTGGGGGAGGGATTGGACCAGACATTGAGGCCGGTGAAGCATTAATGTACGGACGAGTGACTGTGACGAACCTTCTTGCGGCATAGGGACTCCATCCGTCGCGGTCGATCGTCGCATTCAGGTCGTACCAGTCGCGCTCGGTACGTTCTTCGCTTTGATCCCAAGCGGCCACCAAATATCTCCAAGCTTTTTCAATTTCAGGGCAAACGTCCTCCTGAGAGAGACGAAGTCTCCACAGGATCTCCCTGCGAACACTAGGATGTAGCGGGTCCTGCATTGAGGCCCACCACACCGACGCTGGCTGACTCGCTACAGATGCTATCCAAGATCCCAGATGCGACAATCGACTCGGTAGCTTTAGGAGATGCGCCGTATCGTGACCTCGAATGGCAGGTGTATTTAGGTTGGAGATGGTACGGAGGTCATAGTTGTTAGCCGTGAAAGCATCCCAAGCATCGGCTGGAGCTTTATCCGTCAGGAAGGGACTATCGTCGCTTCCCCTTTCGGGCACTTTATCGGAATCGAGCCCGTACAAATCGAACGGGTCGATCACTGGTTCTTCGGTTTTAAACCAGTGGCGGCGTTGCGGGCGGGCATAGCGGCATGATGGATCAAAAACACACAGCCATTCCGCAGGCGGCACTGCCTCAGCAAATTCTCGAGCACCGTCGCACGCTGAAACGATGTGGGCCACTTGTCCTCGTTCATACGCTTGTAAACGCTGCGGGCCATTCATCGCTTTTGCAATCGTGCTTTGACGCCACGCAGTCGGATCATCAGAACGTTTAGCCCATAGCTCTAATGAGTCCCAGAGGGAACGGTGACTATCCAGTGGATCGTACGGAATTGCCTCAACGCCCTTATGGCTCCAACGATCAGCAGTCTCCCCTGACTCCTGAGCTTGGAAAGCATAAAGGAGTCGCGACAAACCCTTATTGCGACGTAACCCTTCAAGCAGGTAATTTATGGGCGGATCATCCGCAGAATACCCCACGAATAATACGACATATCGGTGTACGATCTCACGGAAGAATTCTGCAGCCCAGCCTTCAGAGAGATAGGCATGTCCAAAATCTGAACTGGACAACACAAACTCATTTCCATCGGCACCGGTGTATTCATCATTTACGCGACCGTGGAGATAGACGATGCGATCCAACTCATCGTATTTCGCGACGTCCGGCAAGCGAGGGGGGCAGACGCACTCGACATCGCGACCACATTTCTCAAACAATCTGTCAAAATTCGTGGTTACGAGCTGTATTTTGGCATCGCTCGTTGTTGCCAATCGCAATAGTATCTTATGTGCTGATGTATCCGGTTCAGCATTTCCGATCAGTGCTTTCGCCACGGCTGCTTGGATTTCAGAAGCCGGAAAGTCTCTCTCTAGAAGCCCAAAGACACGGTCGACAGAGATTAGCCCCGGAACGTCAATGTCGCGTCCTATCTCACGGACTTTAATAAGCACTTTGCGAGCATCGCTGTCTTCTTCGTCACCAAGTCTGTCAATTACGTCCTCAGCAAGCTCAAAGAAATCGGGCAATTTGGCTCGCTCGCGCGAAACGCCAGAGCCGCAGAAGAATACGACGCGCCCCTCGTCACGCGCATTTAGGAGCTCATCAGGTATCGAGGGACCATTAGAGGTGAAGCGCATATTGATTTGAATCCCAAGCAAGTCGAACAACACAATGGGATCATATTATCAAATAATTGCCGCTAAATACCTGCGCTCGTAAGATTTTCTGTGGGTTGGAGATACTTGGCCCATCTACAGCGACAAAATCCCCCGCTTGTCATAAACGCTCGTGCACACGTCCTGCGTGCTCGCCCGGTCCAACCCCATGATCAACGCCACGATGCCGTCGATCCGCTCCACGCTCTTCTTCTTCGACGGCTTCCAGTTGTCGGCGGCGTCGGTTTCGATCGAGACGTTACCGGCCATCCAACGTAGCACCGGGTGGCCGGCATGGGCTAGTTTTCGAGAGAGGACCACCTCTTCAAGCTTCTTCGTCGGCGAGCTCATACTGGCGTAACCCTGTCCGAAGGCGACCATCTCGAAGCCGTCTCCTTCCAATTGCGTCGCCAACTGCGTGGCGTTCCAGCGGTCGATGGCGATTTCGCGGATCTCGAATTGCTCATTGAGTTCGTTGATCCGGCGGCGGATCACATCATAGTCGACCACTTCACCGGACGTCGCCTCCATGTGGTCGTCACGAATCCACTGCACGTACGGAACACGGTCGCGGCGTTCCCGTTTGCGGGCGCCTTCCTCAGGAACCCAAAAGTACGGTAGCACATCGAACCGCCCTTCGTCCTCATCCGGAAAGACCAGCACCAACGCCGAGACATCGGTCGTGGACGAGAGGTCCAACCCGCCGAAGCAAACTCGCCCACGCAGATTCTCCAGCGGCGTGCCGCAAGCATCCCATTTGTCCATACTGAGCCACCGGACGTCTTGCTCGGTCCATTGATTCAAGCGGTAGCGGCGGAATGAATTCTCCTTGGCGGGGGATTCCTGGGCTTCGGTACAGTCCTCAGCGAACTGGTCCGCGTTGATCGTGATTCCGAAACTGGGGTTGGCTGTTCTCCAGACGTTGGGATCGGTCCAATCTGCCTCGTCGTTGGCCGCAGCGACGAATGGAAAGAACGAGGTATCCTCAATCGTGCCGTCGAGCACCTTGAGTGCGTAGTCGTGTTGTTCCCAACAGATCGAGTGCCGATCGTAGCCGGCGGTTGTGATCGCCAATTGCAGCGGTTGCCGACGAGAGGCCCCTGCGTAGCGGAGCGTGTCCCACAGATCCCGTGTCCGCTGGGCGTGCAGTTCGTCGATTAGAACCGCGTGCGCATTGAGACCTTCCTTGGCCGGCACATCGGCCGAGAGCGCCTTGTAGAACGACCGCGTGCGGTGATACACGATCCGCTTGGTAGAACGTACCACCTTCAAACGCCGGGAGAGGTCGGGCGATTCGTCGACCATGTGCGCCGCTTCGCCATAGACAATTGAAGCTTGGTCACGGTCGACGGCAGCGGAATAGATCTCTGCGCCCGGTTCATTGTCGCCGACGAGTAGGTACAGGCTCAGCCCGGAAAAGAGCGTGCTCTTGCCATTCTTCTTGGGGACCTCGATGTAACCGCGACGAAACCGCCGCGTCCCGTCGGGACGTTTCCAGCCGAATAGCGGAGCGACGACCTCTTGCCATTGCCATTCCAGCAGGTCGAACGGTTGACCCGCCCATTGCCCCTTTGAATGTCTGAGGAACTTGCGGAAGAACGTGCGGACGCGCTCGGCAGCATGGAGATCGAACCAGCAACCATCAGCAACCGCTCGCTCATCGGCGGACGTGCGTATCCAATCCGACGTCCGGGAATCGACCTCAAGCGACATCAGCCAGCCTCCAGGAACAGGTCAAACTCATCCACCGCACCAGCACCTTCGGGTAATTTGATCCGACTGCGGCTACTGGGCGTGAGGCCAAACTCAACCATCAACTTTCGCATTGCTTCCATCGCCTGATCCGCGACAGTCAGATACGGCGATTTCATCGGGAATCCCTTGGCTGGCGATTTCACTATCGTGCCGTACTTTTTGACTTGCTCTTCAGCATGCACCCAACGGGAATAGGCCACGCAGTAAGCTGCTAGGGCCGAGCGATCGGCCAAGGTCAGCAGGCCCATGTCTATGAGCACTTTCGCCGTACGGAACCATTCGGCACGAGCCACATCGTCGAGATGCTCCGGGCAGTCGGGAACCTCGGGGGGAGCATGCGGTTCGCGAGCATTGAGCGGTCGTTTACCCGGATTTCCCTCCAATGTTTTCAATGCTGTTGGCTTCGGTTTGCGACCTCGCATGACATGCTTTCCAGCATCAATTGATGCGAAACGATGCTTTACCCAGCTTCACACCCCCCGGTCTCTAATTTCGCGGAAAAACACGCATCGTTGGCGATGTGGTATGGGGGGTTGAGTCCTTAGGGATCTAAGGTACCCCCCTTAGGGACCCGGTCATCTTTCCACCGGCAGCGACCCGGTCAGCATTCGGCGCGGTGGCCCCGGCCGCATACTTCCGTTTGTCCTCATCCGTTTTCAACTTGTGATGCCGACGGCAACGCGTCCGCAGGTTGTCGAGATCGAGTCGCAGGTCGGGGCGTACCTCGATGGGAATGATGTGATCGACTTCTAGGTTCCGCGTATTGACCACCCCCTCGTCGAGGCAGTCCTCGCAGTAGGGATGCCGTTTGATATGAATGCGTCGCACCTTCCGCCAACGTTCGTCGTAGCCACGCTGCGCCGGTGTGCTACGCCGTTCGTCCGACCAACGGTGAGATGCTTCGTGGCGGTGTTCGTCGCAGAACCGGTCCCGCGTCGTGTTGGGACAACCGGGATGGCTGCAGCGGGTTTTAAGCTTTGCGGGCATGCGAACGTCCTCCGTAGAAACCATTGCAGACATTCTATGCGGCGTGCCACGTGGATAAAGACCGAATCGCTGCCAATCACAGCCCACGCCCAAAATCATTCCGTATCTAGCGTTCGGCCACAGAAAAACTTTCGTTCTCCAACTCCAACGTGACGATTTTCCTCCTGCAACTACGGCAACGCTTGCGGCGACGTATCCGCCCGTTGAGTAGCGGTTCGGTATTGGTCGTAAAGAAATGCCCTCTACCGCACCGGGGGCACGTGAGGCCACGTGGGGCGTCGTCGTTGGTAACGTTCGCCATTGCTCAATCCTGCGTGATTGGTAACGCCGTGGGGCCCGTGTTCGCCCCGAATTCTTTTCTATGAAATCCTGTCGAATCTTACCAGATGTGGCTGGATGTCCATTCCGGATCGAGGTAACTGACTGTCCTGTCGGTAGTCGCGTTGGCTGCCGGACAGACACGAACCCCGAACTATGAAAAGGACGACACGATGGCTACGAAAAAAACCACGACGAAGAAGGCAACCGCCAAGAAGAGCACGAGGCGGAAACCAGCAACGGCGAAGAAGGCCGTAACAAAACCGGCCACGAAGAAACCGGCCACGAAGAAACCCGCCGCCAAGAAACCCGCCACCAAGAAGGTCGCTGCCAAAACGACCGGGAAAAAACTGAGCGCCCTCGATGCGGCGGCGAAGGTCCTCGGCGAATCGAAGGAGCCGCTCAACGCCAAGACGATGATCGAACGCATGGCCACCAAAGGCTACTGGACGAGCCCCGGCGGCCGGACACCGCACGCCACGATTTACGCCGCTATCCTCCGCGAGATCCAAGCCAAGGGGAAAGAGGCCCGATTTATTAAGACTGACCGCGGGCACTTCACGCTCAACAAATAGCCCCGCTCTCGGCCCAAGCCGCGACAAACGCCCCACGTTCGCCACGTCGGGGCGTTTTCTTTTAGGTGGTGGGATTCGCCAGCACCCAGCATAATTGGCCGCAAGGAAGGTTGCCGACAAATGCTCGCTGCCCAAGGCAAGTGACGTGATCACTTTTGACAACCTGTAGCGTAGTATGAAACTCCTTAGCTCCGCACCAGCTACACCGCAGCCGTACGAGGCAACCATTCATTGCATTGAATGGACAACTTCGCTGAGGACGACCAAAACGCCGAGTGCTAGCACACCGACAAGTCCATTGCGAAGAAAGGTGAACGATGCTGACAACAAATTAGAACGTGACGTTCCCACCAACCTATTTTGTTCGATACAAAATAGTATCGTCATCTTTTCCTTCTTCTTCTCAATAATCGGAGATCGATCCCGTAATGTCGGACTGTATACCTGCCCTACTTTGTATGCACTGAGCGCAAGAAACCCGCTACCAAACAAATAAAATATCGCGACTAGCGAAAAGAATGATGCCGCGTTACGGAGGACCGGCCCTGCATCTGCGAGTAATCCGTTCTTTCCTAAAATACCAGTTGTCGCTACAAATACTGCAATCGCAACTGACAAACCTAACAAAGTCCCCATGGCCTTATTTTCAATATGTTCGACACGCCGCAGAGATGTCGACAACATTTTCTCTAGACCCTTTATCGAATGCCGCAGTCGGTCGTCGCACTCATACTGATCAACTGCGCAATTGGCGATCTTAATACGTATATTTTCATTCGCAAAACACAACGTCACCAAAGATCCGAATAGAATGTTGTCGAAGAACAGAAAAAACCTGCTAGACATCCGAATGCACCTCTCTTGCAAGAACATCTGCGATCGCTTCATCTATCGGAAGGCCAGCAGAATCAACAAGCCATGCCCATTCGCCCGTCGGGTTAATCTCGAGGAAAAAGTATTTCCCGTCACACAGTGCGAGGTCAACACCTCCAAAACGCAATCCCAATTTTCGAACGATTTCGCGGCACAATGTCTCTGTCGGCGACGGCAGTTCTATATTTTTGAATTCAACATCACGTTTATTACATCGCCAATCGCCGGAAACTGGCTTGCCACCTGTGGTAATACTCGCGGCAAACACTTGGTCTTCAACGACAGTCACACGAATATCCACTTTGTCGATTAACGCAGCCTGTATTGTTGCTGGTGCAGATTGCCAAACGAGTGGTTCCAACTCATGTCGTGAGCAAAACGTTGTAAAGCCGAACATTTCACGACCACCATAGCGTAACAACACCGTGTCCAACCCTTTGACAGCTACTTCGTCACAGTCGTTACCCAAACAATTTGGATGCGGTGAATTAGTTATGCGTGTGTCTGGAACCGAAAATCCGATTTCCGCTGCAAGGGAGAGTTGCACAGCCTTGTGTTCGGCTTTGTACGTCGCCGTCGGATCGTTTACCCAGCAAGCCTCCCTGAAAAGCATTAAATTTCGCAAAAAAGCCGCCCATTGAATGCGAGAAAATCGCTCATCAGGAGACTGGGAGTCATCCCCATAGTCGCGGAGAAATACTGGTCGACGAAAGAATACAGACCGCAAGCATGCAGGGGTAACACAATGTCTTTGACGTCCGATAGTCATCGTAAGACGCCTTGCCAACGGGTCTAATTCAATTAATGACTTCGACAAATCCTCTGAATTTACCCGAAGATATTCAATTCCTCTCCGCCGCAACTGTGTCACAATAAAGTCACATGTGAGGTCATACCGGCTCGATAATAAAAGTACTTCCGGATGCCTTTCGCTAAACACTGTTGATGTCACGGTTATTCTACTCGCCTTTCTGGTCTTCGCCGGTTTCAATATCCTGTTTTTTTGTTTGTGGGCCTTCGCGGCCGGGGGTTTCAACCCATAGGTCACCGCTTGCGATAACTGTCCACGCTCCAATATTATCGTCGTATTTGCAGCCATCAGGAGTCAAATTTACATCCTGTCGCGAATACCAATGTGCACGTTGGATTAGCGGATGCTCATTGCTCATTACGTTTTCCTTCTCTCTCAATTGCTCAAAAGCGGGTTATTGGTCGAACGATATGACCGTCAAGTCTTGCTAAGTCGCTGTGAATCGACAGATAATGTCGTTTAAAAAATGCAGGTAAACCCAAATTTACATCAAGGCAATAACGATCGTATTTCTTCCGGGGTTAACTCATTGTACGATCCGCAATATGGCCCACCCCCTATTCGTGGGGAATTGAGGATAACAGTTTGTTTGAACACCGATGCTACGCGCCGACATGAATTCGGCGAATGGAGATAGGCGAAGATTACCTCAGAAACTACTTGCAGATGTACCTCTACTTCTTCACACAGTGAAGCAAACGCGACAACTACACTTGTACAAGCAAAATGCACGTTCGCCCATGGTGGCTGTTACGTCCCAGTCAATCCTTCGTATTCAAGTATACCGAAACCCTTAATCGAGGAGCAAATGTATCTCTCGTCGGAGCCGGCGCCCAGGACGGATTTACACGAGTCAGATGCTCCCTTTAGAGTCGATGACGCGACACTTGCCCAACGCTCTATGTTAATTTGTATTCAATTGGGCCTGCAGTTGACGCGATCCACTAACGTGGGAAACGAAGAAGTTTCTTAAAGATGCGTATAACGCTCCAACAGCTAACTACGGTACACGCCAGTAATCCCATCCAGAGTGAAACAGCCCAATGCGGCCATTGCTCATTGGAAAAGTCTTTCAGCAACCCAAGCCCGCTCACGATAGCCATAACGAAAGAAGACATCATTGCAAAATCGATCTTGTCCATCACCGACTCGTAACGGTCCGTCTTACGAAGGTGCTGGATGATCTTGCTGTCTTCAATCGACAAGAGTATAGACTGGGCAGCCGCCAAAAATCCCACCGCGATCCCGGAAACACTGATCACGGCACCCAACAATTCGACGGAAGTGTTGGGAGGTCTAAATCCTGCGCAGAACACATAGTGAGTGATAGAAACCACAATTCCGAGGAGAATTGGCAGATGTTTTTCCAGAAACACTTTCATTTTCAATGCTCTGTTATTTCCCCAGAATGCTATTGATTTCCGACTTGCGATTCTGCCAAGCCTGGGATAACGCATCGCGACGTTCTTCATAAGGTAGCCTCCGATCATCGTCTAGTGTGATTTCAGCCATTTCCACGATGCGATCCTTAATAAGGTCAATTACCTCCAATGGATCGCTTTGGTCTTTTGCCCCAGAAACCCTCAGCTTTCTGAGTTCCACATCGCCTTCTGTTCCTCTATTAATCAATCCTTTAATGAACTGAAAGACACCAGATGCCGAGAGGGAGCCAGATCGTTCATATCCCATCGACACAGACAACTGCACTGAAGGTCCATCTAGGATTCTCATCGCATCAATGAATTTAGTATCGGTCAATGATGCGTCCTCAACGATCGAGGGATTATTTGCACCGGCAATGCTAATTTCCAGAGAGCGGATATGCTGCATGGCTAGAAACCTTTTCATCGCATGTTTCTGGAGTATCGGCTGCAATTCGACATACTCGATTCTGGAGGCATGCTCAAATAGTCGACAGAAACTCGTCATTGTAACGCCGTGCCTATTCCGCTGAAGAACAAGCACATTCAAATCCGGGTGATATTCGAATGCCGTCTCTTCTCCAACACCCTCATCAGGATCAAGTTCGAAAGCATCTAAATCCCCTGATAGGCTTGCCTTTGATGGCATTGCATCCATTCGTATGTTGATGGTCTCTCCCCGCCACACGCCAGAAGACTTTGAAAGTTCGTGCAATCGTAGGTATTTCCCCAACACGCCAAATGTTCTTTTTACCCTCTTAACCTTTTTCGCTTCCTTGAGAACTTCTGCAAACTCTTTTCCGTCACTGCATTCCACCTTAAAAAAGTCGATTGCAACGCTTTTCGACATGATTTACCCCCAGAGACAAAGTTGACCAACGCAACTGGCAGTATATCGTCGGAACGAAGAGATATCCCTTTTTTTCTGGGAAGTATTGCAATCATGTTAATCCCGCTAGAAAATCCGTGGAGGCGCGTTTGCATTTCACACTGCCCTCAAGATCAGGGAGCCGCACACGCACATTTCAGCCTTAGGGATTTCCAATTACGCACTCCCAAGTCGTAATCCGCTCCCCACACTTCCGGCACTCCCGCCGCCGCACCAATTTGCCGCCTTTCGCGGCCCGCGTATAGATCACTCGCAAGCGCCGATGGCCGCAGGCACCGCACTGCAAGCCACGCTGGTGGACCAATCTGTCGTCGCATTTTTGACGTTCGATCATTGTCGTTCCGCCTCCCTTACGATTTCGTCTGGACTCAATGCCATGCCGACGCGCTGCCCGACATTGACATACCGCACCGATTTGCCCAGATCGTTCGCCAAAACCAATTCCGCCTGCACACCGCGGCTTTCCTGCCAGCCGTCCAACATGAGCACCACCACCTCATCGCACTGTTCCAAGAACCGGCGGTCGTGGGCTTCCCAAAACGACCAATCCGTCGGCACGCCGTACAACGAAATTGCGTGCCCATGTGCCACCGGCGAAAACACCACTTCACCAGCGCGAATCAATCTCGCCGCCACGCGGCAGGCCGCACGAAACCGGCGCTCTCGGACAATCGCGTCCGGATGTGAATACGGGCTGGCCAAATAGATCATGCCGATGCCTCCTGCAAAGCCGCCACCCGCTCCGCCTTCCGCCCCGTGAATTGTTCCCAACGCTGGACGATCACGTCGCAGTACGGTGGGTCCAGTTCCATCAAGTAAGCCTTGCGGCCCGTCTGTTCGCACCCAATGAGTGTGGAGCCGCTACCACCGAACAGGTCGAGCACGTTTTCACCTGATCGCGATGAGTACTGAATCGCCCTAACTGCCAGCTCGACCGGCTTCTCCGTCAAATGAATCATGCTCTGCGGATTGACCTTCTTGACAGCCCACAGATCGGTCGCATTGTTGGGGCCGAAGAACTTGTGAGCCGCGCCCTCCTTCCAACCGTAGAAACACCATTCATGAGCCCCCATGAAATCTTTTCTTGTCAAAACCGGATGCTGCTTGTCCCAGATGATGGCCTGTGAGAAATACAATCCATGCTTCTTCAGAAATGGCGGATAGTTCGCGCAGTTGGCATAGCCGCCCCAAATGTAAAACCCGCGACCCGGTACCAACACGCGGGCCGCATTACCGAACCACGCATCGAGCAGCCGGTCGAATTCTTCGTCGGATACGAAGTCGTTTTCCAGCGGTCGATCCTTGGCTCGCATTTTTTTGTGCGTCGCCTTCGCCTTCTCCGGGTGACGTTCCAGGTCGAATTTCTGATGGTGCTTGTTGGTTTTTGCAAAGCTGCTGTTGCCAGCGGCGATCGCATTATTAGAGCGCGGCTCAACTTTGACGTTGTACGGCGGATCAGTATTCACCAATTGAATCACGGCGCCGTCTAGTAACCGATCCACATCCTGCGGGTTGCTGCTGTCACCGCACAGCAAGCGATGGTCGCCAAGAAGCCACAAGTCGCCCGGCTGTGAGACGGCCTCATCCGGAGGTTCCGGCACGTCATCGGGGTCAGTTAGTCCCTCCTTCGCACCAGGATCGAGAATTTCTACGAGATCGTCTTGCGAAAACCCGAGCAAGTCGAGGTCAAATTCCATTCCCTGCAGGTCTGCCAGTTCGATGGGGAGCAGGTCGAAGTCCCATTCCGCCAATTCCGACGTCTTGTTGTCGGCCAAGCGGTAGGCCTTGACCTGCGCCGGCGTCAGTCCATTCGCGACGTGCACCGGAACGACTTCCAGCCCTAGCTTCTGGGCGGCTTTGTATCTCGTGTGCCCAACGATAATCACACCTTCGTCATCGACGACAACCGGTTGGCGGAAACCGAATTCCTGAATCGATCGTGCAACGGCATCGATTGCGCCATCGTTGATCCGGGGATTGTTCGCGTATTGTCTGATGTCCGCCAGTTTCCGCATTTCAATTTTCATGAGGTCTCGCAATCCTTAAATAATCTGTTACCTCAACCGAGCAGTTTCACAGCATCGGTCTGCAACCGCCAATTCTCGATGAGCACCGGACGCACATGCTGCGACTTGAGTTTCGTTTCGTCATGCCTGTCGCGGATTTCATCGTTGGCCTTCCATGTTTCAGCCAGCATCTTGTGTCATGCCAAAGGGTTAAGGTGATTCGGACAACCAAAACAAACTGTCATTAATAGCGCGACTGTTTTCGCGGGGGGCACCTTGAACAGATCGCCCCAAAGTACCTATTGGCATTTCTGTGGCAGCCCCACCTAGGTGTCACTGGAGCAACCAGCCGAACAATGTCATTGGCGGAAAGCATATTCAGCGGTGAAGTCACGGACATGGCGCGACCTCCTCGGCGGAATTGATCACAAGCCGCCAACCGGAGCGTTCGCCGATCTTTTGCACGAGGCCACGGCGTTCGAGGTCGTTGAGGTACTCGCGGACGCGTCGCGGCTTCATATTGACCGTGGTGGCAAGCTGTGATGTGCTAACGGCGGTTTTTCCTAAATAGATATTATTAGGGAAAACCGCCGTTAATTTCTGGAGCGCGTTCAATATCGCAACACTGGCATCGTTGAGGATTTCGACTCCGGTATCCGAAAGGGGCAGACCACACTCCTCATCGGAGAGGACGAGGACTTCACACCCGGTTTCCAGGATGCCGCGGCCCCGACCGGTGGCCTGCACGATCTGAGCGCGGACGAGATCTTGGTGGGCGCGTCGCCACGCCTCATTCTTGTAGCCGCGCGAATTCACTTTCGTGGGTTCCTGCGACTCGGTCTCGCCGTGCCAGTAGATAACACCCCATTCCGGTTCGCAGGTAGCGGCACTCATTTCGCCGATTTGCACGAGATGTTTGGCGATTGCCGCAGGCGGAATCCGCGGCGTTCCAGCCACGATGATCAGATCGCATTTGTGGTGCCAATCATTGGATGATCGTTCCTCGCCACTCCCGAAATAACTGATCTTGGCGATTCGCTCATCGAAACCGGCCCCCAACTTCTTCAGGGCCGACATGTGTGTACTGTGGCCAATTATGCCAATGCGGCGGAACTGCGGTCGGTCGGCCATTACTCCGCGAATCAGGCCGCGAACGGTCTTGGCGGAGGTCCGCCGGGTAATGTCGCGCGGGATTTGTACCGCCTTCTTGCGGAGTTCGATGTGTCCGTCTGGTGTGGCTTGGTGAACCGCGTGGCCAACGATCGCTTCGACGTGTTCGGTGTCGGCCGTAGCGTCATTGATCCATACCACGCAATTCATCGGCGGCGGATTATCGATCACGCCGACGACCGATTTCTTCAGATACGCATTCCCCTGTCCGCCTCCCTTGTGAAATCGCCGCTCAACAATGATTGCCGCCAAATGGAGTTTGCCCGCAGCGGCTGTCAGCAAGAACCGCCACGGCTGATCCCGGAAATCGATGTTCGCGCGGCGGATGCTAAAGAACAGCGTGCGTTCGAAACCGGCGGGAACTCTGGCTGTCTCCGGAGGCGACCATTCAACCGTCTGGTCGGCAGCTTCAATCGCCTGGAATAAATGCTCCAAAAGCCCTGACATCAGCCGGAAATACACGTATTGGCGTTCCCGGCGGATGGCCAGTTCCTCATCCTGGTACCGATTGCCATCGTCGTCGACACGGGTCGCATCGCCAAACCAATTGAGGGATGCCGGATCATTGAGAATGTAGTCTTGAATCAACAACCGTGCCTGAACGATGTCACAGAGACTGATCTCGGCCGGCGGCCTCAGCAAGCTGATCGCATCTTCATGAATCGAAAGGTACTCACGGCTTTGCGATAATTCCGCGAGGCCGGTGTATTCCGCTCGCTTGTGCGTCGCAATTGCCACGTGGGCATCTGCTACCGTCATTAACAGGCCCAAATATCCCGACTCGCGACATTTTTTGCGAAACTCGCAAGCCGGGCAGACGGCTTGGACGACCGACAGGCCCATCCCCTCGGCAATGTTGGAGTTGTCGTTCCAGCAATTCTGTGGGCGCTCGCCCGTGTCTTCGGTCATACGCGGCGGATAACAGGCGGCAATGATGTCGTTTCGCTCGTATTGCTCGCGCACCTCGTCACAATTTTCGTGAGTTGGATAAATAAGTAGCGACCTCATACGGCGTTCCTCCGTCGCAACGCCCAGAGTATGACGGCCAAGTCGACATGCGACTTTCCTGCCCCTGTTGTACTGGCGTCGATGTACACACCCGGACAACCGAGCGAGTGGAGCCGGACTTGCAGCATCTGATCGCGCCAATCGTCGACCGCCACCGCCGGTCCGGTCGGTTTCGGCGGCCGGATGACGATCGGTGGACTGATCACCGTCGTTTCCAAACCGGAAACGAATAGGTCCGCCAATCGATCGGCGGGAAGTTTGGGCATCACATTCAGCCAACCGCGCGCATCCTTGGCGTTATCTGGCGGCAGTGCCCAGGCGATTGGTTGTTCGAGTTCTTCGGCGAGACGTTTGGCAGTGCGAACCGCACCGTCACGGCCTGGCCATTTGCCATCTGGTTTCTCGTCCCGCTCTCCGATGACGATGATCTCACGGTTGTGATCAACCCCGGACAACATGCCAACCAGATGATCCACACCACCACAATTGGACGGCCGCCCCAAGGTGCTAAGCCCAATCGTCAAAAGCGCTGCAGTGTCGCTTCCGCCTTCAACCAACAGAATCGGGCCTGCACCGGCATCCCAGTCGGCCGCGTACGTCAGCCCCGTGTGTCCACCCTTCATGCGAATTTTCGAGCCGTCCCGTCGCCGCGTGGCGATCCCAATAATTTGACCGCTCGCATCCTGTTCAGGGAAAGTCCAACAGAAACGTTCGACGTTCCAACCGACGCCGAGGGCAGCAAGTGCCGTAGCGGAGACGCCCAATTCGCCGGCCAACCGCTGACGATGTTCTTCAGCACCATTGGCGAACCGGTCCACCAATGCGGGCCAGTCCTGTGTCGGCGAAGTCGAACGAGTCGATGGCCGTATACGCACTGGAGGTGGCGGATTCCGGTCATACGGATCGTCATCCAAGCGGTGTAGATATTGCCCACCGGCATTCACGCGCAGCGCACCGTCGGAGACGCGCCCGCACCAGACCACCTTCCGGTCGTTGGAAACCGAACAGTTGTCCGGTTTGCCGCAAACGGGGCAGGGATCACCGTGCGAAACACGCATCCAGTTGTCGGCGGGACTTACCACGTCGTACCTCTCTCCAAGATTGCAATTGCCACCCCCGATTCATTCGGGGCTGTTTCCGTTCGCCCGAATGCTACGCAGAAAGGTGCGTTTGGATAAGTCGCTATTGCAAACTCATATGCGCCGCATATGCGCGGGACATGCGCCACACATGCGCGAATTTACGGGGACATGCGCCACATATGAGTTTCGCCGTTTTTGCCTTTAGGGGGCGGTCTTCAGACGAAATGAAGCGAAGAATGGTTGCAGATGCCGAGTCCGTGGGCCGGCACCACATGATGACTTTCCAAGAATAGATTTCGTGCCCTCTTCGCCTCACATGCCTGGATTTCTACCGCCAAACCGGCACACTGGACCCGAGACCGACTCGGGCGGCGTGCGCCCGTTGTCGACGCAGTGGTTGTCGGACGAACGGATCGCCGAGGCCCGTCGCGTCTGGTCCAAGGCCTATGGCCGTGTGATCAGTCAAGACGAAGCAGTGGAAATTCTGATGAGCGCCCGACGGTTGGCAGAAGTGTTTTTGAGTGCCGAAGAGGAGACGTAATCATGAATGTGGTAATTTGGACGCGGGTCTCGTCCCGCGAACAAAAAGAGGGATACTCGATCGATGCCCAATTGCGAGTAACGCGCGAGAAGGCACAGCGGTTGGGGTGGAATGTCGTCCGGGAATTTGAACTCGACGAATCGGCCAAGCGCGGTGCCGAACGAAAGATCTTCAATGAGATGCTGCGGTGGTTGGCCAAGAACGCTAAGCGAGAGAAGATCAAAGCGATCCTCTGCCACAAGTTAGATCGAGCTTGTCGCAATATGCGCGACGCGGTCCGCCTGCAGGAACTGGAGGACGCATGCGGCGTACAACTTTCTTTTGTTGAAAACGAATTCGGTCCAGGCGCTGCTGGGACTTTTTCGTTTAACGTGATGGCAGCAGTCGCTCAGTATTACAGTGATAATCTGCGCGAAGAAGTAATTAAGGGGCTCGATGAAAAAGTGCGACAGGGCTGGCCCACGGGATTGGCACCCTACGGGTACATCAATGTTGATGACCGCGATGAACCAATCGTACCACATCCGGAGAAGTCCAAAACGCTAATTCGTATATTCGACCTCTATTCGTCAGGCAGCCATACTTTCAAAAGCCTTGCTGACCGACTCGCCAGCGAAGGTCATGAATTCCGCGACAGCCAATCTCGTTTTAACCGGACGGCCCTGTCCCACATTCTTAATAACCGTTTCTATATCGGTGAGTTACACCGGAACGGCCATGTCTTCGAGGGACGCTATCAGCGAGTCATCCATCGCGCGACGTTCGATGCGTGTCAGGACATCTTGAGCGGTCGAAAGCGGCGAACGGGAACTTATCACCTGCCGTTAGCCGGTGGATTGTTCCGCTGTGAATACTGTGGCCAATCGATTACCGGAGAACGCATTCGACGAAAGCTTAAAGGGGGTGGAATCCGCGAACACATCTATTACCGGTGCTGCAACAACAATCGTGGCCCCGATCACCCCAAGGTTCGTTGGAAAGCTCGGGATTTAGAGGAGGCGATCGCTGAGGACCTGGAGAAGATGCGGATGCCCACGCTCGAGGTTGCCGATTGGTTCCGCAAGGAGCTTTGGGCTGCCGTGCACGACTTGACGGGCTACCGGCGTCAACAAGCCACATCATTTGCCAAGCGGAAGACCGAGTTGGCGAACATGCAGGACCGTCTTCTGAACGCCTATCTCGCGGGCACGATCGACGAGGAGGCGTATAAGGCCAAATCCAACGAGCTGAAGGCCGAAACAGCCAGCGCGGACGAGTCGTTGGACAAACTAGGCGACGTCGACCCGGCCCGTGGCGAACTAGCGGTCACGCTCTTCGATTGGACGCAAAAGGCGGCGGAAATCTGGCGCGGTTCAAACAATACCGTCAGGCGCGATATACTCGACGCGGTTTGTTTGAACCGGGTTGTGAGCGACGTAAACCTAGTCCTGGAAAAGAGAAAGCCCTTCGACACACTCGCCGAAAGGCCGGATTTAGAGAATAGTCGGGGTGACAGGATTTGAACCTGCGACCTCTGCGTCCCGAACGCAGCGCTCTAGCCAAGCTGAGCCACACCCCGTGGTTAGAAGTTCCCGTCAACAACACTGTCGAAAACAACCGGCCTTACAAAAACGTTGATATTGGTTTCACAGACTTTTTGCAAGTCTTCGTCGCGGATTTTACCCGTCGCCAGATTTTCCGCACCCGCGAAAGCTTGGATTCGCTACTTGCGAGTGGGATTCTTGTCGCCGGAAATTTTAATACGACCTGCTGGTTGCGGCTCGTTGGCTTGTGGGCGGGCATCACCCGGTTGCATGTCGGCGGTCGGCCGTCCGCCGCCAGGAACTGCCTGGACGCCGGGGTTGCCTACCAATTTGTAACCCTTGACATCGGGATCGATGAACGGGCCGCGACCCAAATTCCAAAACGCTTTCTTGGGATTCACTTTGGTCGCTTCGGGTTTAAAAAGATAGACCGTTTCTGCCTTCCCGGTAGGAGCTGTCAATTTAATTGCAATGGGAACGTAATTTTCTATGTCCAATATCACATCAGCGTACTTGTATTCCTGAAGGTCAACTCGCCGCTGAGGCACAGCGCGAAATGAAAAAGACTTTGGATATCTTGGGTTCTGTTTTCGTTGATAAAAATGATAACGTCGTTGAGCCTCTTCAGCTTTCATGCCAAACAAAAAAGGGATCGGGCCTTCGTTCAGACGCTCTCCTTGCATGTCGGGCGGAATCAACACGACCTTATATGTTTTTGCTTTATCGTCAATTTGGATGATTTCTTTGCCTGTTGAAACCCAGCGTTCCGGAGTGATACCCTCTAATGCATACGGTTTCCCTTTGGGGTCTTTTAACCTGGAATCCTGGTCTTTAGTATTCTGAGGCGTTAGTTTGAGCAGGGCTTTGCCGGGCTTTTCATATTTGATTTCACCTAACCCGCGTTTTTCGGTGAAGAACGTATGGTCATATTCATATTTCTCAATTTTCGCCGTCAAACGATTGTGGTTGGCAGTATTTATTTCCCAGTCTTTGAGGAATTTCAGCATCGCGGGCGGCAGTTTTTGCGCCTTCATGACCGCGTTTTTGCGTGGGCGGGCAACGCGGCCTTTTGCGGCTGCTTGCTGGACCTTGCTTGTCGGTTTTCGGGTGGCCGGTCGGCGCGTTGCCGGTCGTTTTGTTGTCCCGCGCGGCTGAGTCGTGGGAGTGCTACGCGGCGTCGTGGTTTGTTGGGCGTGCGCAGTGAGTGCCCCGCTGGCAAAAAACATGAGCGCTATCGTCGCCGTGAGCAGCTTTGTCGCTATCCGATGCATGTGTCTGGGGATCCTTCCCTGCGGCCCGCGGGAATTCTATGGTTCGAAATCTCAGCCACTGCGTGAGGAATTCCTCGGTGTGACTGATGCCTCGACAAGGCAAATTAATCGTAAATCAATTGACAGAAATGACTTGAGGGGATGCCACTGAGAGTGGGGAGGCGGATTCTAGCAGGAGTCCCGGCTTCGATCCAGACCGGTTTTGAGGAAACTTGCCCGGCAATCATCGCCTAAGGGATAGCCCCTGCAGCGAATCCCAATCCGCGGGAATTGCATCATCAGATTTGAGAATGCGGATGGCACCCCAAGACCAGATACTTCATGTCGTGATATTTATTGGCCGCCAACAACTTCGAATTGCGCTGGGGAGCCTTTGACGCGAAACAATTCGGCCTGCACGTCACCTTCACTGCTCTTTGAGGTGTCGACGAAGAGGTTCAATACGTGTCGTCCCGGCGCGAGTTCGATAATGAAACGCCCGTCGGCTTTGAGTGGCTGGTCGTCGACTGCTGCTTGGATGGGGAGCGGAGCTTTGATCTCAAAACCGACTTCGCCGCCAACCGTCACGTCCACCTCTGCTCGCAAGTACACCAGCGGAGCGGGGGCGGCTTTGCGGGCGTCGGCTATGGGCAAACCACCGGCCACTTTGGCATAGACCGAAACCCAGGCGTCATCGCCGAGTGCTAAAGTCTCCTCGCGTAGTAGATCCGCATCAACGGATTCCGCAGCAATGCTGTCGGGCAATTGCCGCAGGACGCGCCATCGCTGGATCGTCGGAGTTTTCCGCACAGCCAGCGGGCCGTCCTTGCCCAATTCGGCGAGGAAACGCACCAGGTCGACGATTTCTGCATGCGTGAGGAACTTGGTCAGCCCTTGGGGCATCAGCGACTCCCCTTCGAACTCCTCATCGATGTCGGTGATGGGGATTTCGATCTGCCGGCTGGTTGCGTCTTTGAGAATCAGCCTTTGGTCGTTGCGGTCGACGACGATTCCTTGATGCACTTTGCCCGCATCTGTGACCACCACGCGGGTCAAATAGGCCTCTTTGATTGCCTGATTCGGCTGCATGATTGAATTGATCAGGTATTCGACCGGTGAACTGCTCCCCACGGCGCTGAGGTCGGGACCGACTTGCCCGCCGGCTTTGCTGACTGAATGGCACTTCATACAACTCACATCCGCCCGACGAAAGACCGCTTCGCCACGCTGGGCGTCACCTTCTGCCAGTACTTCGGCCGCCAGCGCTTTGACTTGTTCGGGTGAAAGCGGTTCGGGATTGGCGCTCAAACCGGCTGAACTGCTGAGTGCTGAAACCAAAGCCGCATCGGTCCGGCCGACGGAGTACATGTGCCGCAGCGCCACTTTAGCGACGTCAGCGGCGAGAGTTTTCCCGGCGATGGCGGCGGCCAATTGGTCCGGTCCCCCTTTGTGGCTCAAAAAGGCGTCGAGCAGCGTGGCGGGATCTTGGGTTTCGTCGGCGGAGGCCAGCACCTCGGCGGCGGCGCTGGCGGCTGCTTCAGCGTCCAATTCCACCAATGCCGCGACTCCCATGGAACGAATCGGCAATGACTGCTCGGGGGCAATTAGCGGATCAATCGCGTGTTTCGCGGAATCTGGATCGACAGCGACCAACGCATTGATGGCCGCCTCGCGAGTTTTGAGAGGGCTTTTGTTGTCGAGCACAATTTTCGCAAGCGGTTTCGCGAGAGATTTCGCACGGCAGGCACCGGCCAGTCGAATCGCCGCCAGTTGCAGTCCGGCATCCGTGGTCTTCGGAGTTTCAGGCGCGATCAGGTTCGTGAGGCCTACCAAATCTCCCGCCGGCTGAATTTTGCGGTTGTGTGCGGTAGCGGTCAGCAAATTGAATGTTTTGATCCGCAGGTCGCGGGGATATTTGTCCGAGAGGACAGCTTGCTCGAACAAATAGGACAAATCGGCGGCATTGCCTCGTTGGCAGACCAACTCGATGAGGTTCCCCAACCGTTCTTGTGGAACCCGCCCGCTTTTGATCAATCGCATCAACGGCGCCGCCGGGCTGGGGGGATCGGCAGCGGTTGCTAAGGGGGCAGATTGGCCCTGAAAAACTACAATCAATGACGCCAAGGCAATCAGTGAAAATCTTGATGACAACATGAGATACGCAACTTCATCTGCTTTGGGGCTTGGAAGGGAGGCACAAAAAATGAGGGCATGCCGTGTTTCGGTCGGCATAAAACCATCCGACACCTTGTTCAACTTCATGATACCAATTCCCAGTGGTTAAAACAGCGACAGAGAACGATCTATCCGGATGCAATCTCGGGCTCGATGTTCCCGAGATAGGCAAAAAGAACCGCCTTTCTGAGATGGCTGATGTTTGTTATACGTCATGCCGAATTGGCCGTGTCCGATGTTGTTTTGAGATCGGGGTTTCGTTTTCGTTGTTTAGGAGCGTCCGCAATGAGGAATGTTGTCACAAAGACGAGATTCACCCTACTGATTTCGTCAACCTTGTTTGCTGTCGTCTTGGCGGATTCCATCATTTCTGCGGAGGTAACTGATGAGGCGACTCCAATGCCGGTTGTCCGAGACCTCGGCAATCTTGTGTTCCAAAAAGAATTGGGCCGATGGCACACGAAAACTAAGACTTGGGCGAATGGCAGCTTGGCGGCTGAAAAGGTCTTTCGAGGTTTTGAGACGAACACGATCGCGGCAGATGGTTCGCGATTGTGTCGAGTCTACGAAAGCTCAGGGACTGCCAAGAATGACAAGGACGATGGCTTTAAGTGGACGACAGGAGATGGTTTGACACTGCACTACGATAGTAAAAAGAAAAACTTTGCCGGCCAATGGAGCCATAAAGATGAAGAAGGGTTATTCGATCCACTACAAGGAGAATACGACGCCAAAACAAACACACTGACATTGACCAAAAAGAGGGAAAAGAATGTCACGGAGAAGCGGGTGACGCGGTACATCGACGCAAACACGAAGAAGACAACCATCCAATTTGTGGTCCCCCTCCTCGACAGTGATGGTAATGTTTCTGATTTTACCTTTCTTGCAGCGGAGTCGGTCGCCGTGCGCCGCAAAAAGTGAGATACATCAAAGGCTGTTTTCTGCAGCTTGGACGTTTCAGCGAAAAATTCGGCAAAGAGCCCATTCACCAGGGAGTTATCGGGATCCATCTTGTTTGTATCCCGCCCGTCTCATATTGACCCGTTTTGACAGAACGGATATACGAGGCCCCCCAAACCACCGGGCGAATTGAGGTCCGGTGCGCACACATCCTAGATGTCTTGAATCCGGCGCGCTTTCCGCGAATTTATTGCTATGGCCAATTTTCGTACACATGTCACCGTCAGCAGCCTGTGTGGCGTCGGTTTTGCTGCGCTGGGCGCCGTGACTCTCGACTTGCCGCTGGAAAGTTGCATTCTGGCTGGAGGGCTGTGCGGGTTGGCGGGAATGTTGCCTGATCTCGACAGCAACAATAGCGTTCCACTGCGTGAAATCCTGGCGTTTTCAGCAGCCATCATGCCGCTGTTGATGGCGGAACGTTTTGAGTCGCTAGGGTTGTCACACGCAGGGATCACGTTGGCGGGGGCGTGCGTTTATTTACTGGTTCGATTCGGTGTTGGCAGCCTGTTGAAAAAATGCACCGTGCATCGCGGGATGTTTCATAGTCTGCCGGCGGCACTGATCGCCGGGTTGGCGGCATTTTTAATTTGCGACGGTATCGATCCGCATCTCCGCGTGTTTAAGGCGGGAGCGGTCTTTGTGGGTTTTGTTTCCCATCTGATTCTCGATGAGTTTTACAGCGTGGAGCGCGGCGAAGGGAAGTTGAGGCTCAAAAAGTCATTTGGAACCGCATTGAAGCTGACGGCGGGGAATCACGGAGGAACATCGGCGGCGTACGGCATGTTGTTGTTGCTGATCGTATTGGCGGTCGGTGACACATTGGTATTTCACTCAGCAATGATCAGCGAACTACCTCCGATGCCCGTGGTGATTGACGACGGGGCGACCATCAGGCGCTAGGGAAACATCAAACATTAAAAAGGGTGGCACTGGCTTTGCCAGTGTTCCGCAGAATTCACACACAATTGAAGTGGCACTGGCCAAGCCAGTAGCACACAACCCAACTATGAAACCGTGGCCAAGCACCTAGCACAGTTTTGTGCTCATGATGACACCGGCTTGTTTACTGCACAGTGGAGGCAAATCGTGGAAATTTTCGACGGAATCGTTTTGGTCGTGTTGATCGCGGCCATCGTACAAGGACGTTTCAAAGGTATGGCTTGGCAACTGGCACCGATCGCCTCGTTGGTCTTGGGCTATGTCGTGGCATTTCCGATGGCTGGATCGTTGGCGCCTTGGTTTGGCGACAGTGCGCCGATGAATTATTTGTTGGCGCTGTTGGTCTTGTACCTAGCTGTTGCCTTGGGGGTCTATCTGCTGGCCCGTTCGTTGAAAGAATACATCGTCAAATTCAAGCTCGAAGAATATGACAAACACCTCGGCGCGCTCTTTGGCGGAGTGAAAGGGCTGATGTTTTGCTTGGCAATCATCTTCTTCTCAGTCGCCATATCTGCTCAGGCACGCGAGTATATTACGAAAACACACTCCGGATATGCGGCAGCATACATTATGGATGCTCTGCATCCGGCCATGCCCGAAGAACTGCACGAAGTCCTTGAAGAGCATATCCACGCACTCGATAGGGACGATATGGATCTGAAACATCGGCATGAGGACGAGCACGATCCCACTTCGATGCACGAACAGCACGAACAGATCGCCACCAAACCGGACGACGAACTGTTGTTGCCCCCTTTACCGGCGGGACTGCCACCACTGCCGCCGCAGCCATCACAAGAAGATCGCTACAACAACCATCAAACCGGCGACAACGGAGAGCCTCGACAACGTCATTCGGAAACAGGTGATGAAGTCTCCAGAACGTCTCCTTCGCGACAGAAAAAAGTCGTCGACGGCGTGTTGAAAGTCTTGGACCTCTTAACCGACAACTAACTCGTCTCTGGATTCACCTGCGAGACGACGCACACAAAGACAACGGATTTCTCCACGCTGGGAAAGGACGCCGAGACGTGAAGCAGCATTTTTCAAAACCCATTTTTCGTGAAAGCAGCCTGTGGGGGCTGGTTTTGATGCTAACTTGTGTCGGGATTTGGTCCGGTTGCCAAACCGTGCCGGTCACCGGACGCAAGCAGTTTCTGATCCTGCCCGAACATATTGAAATCACCATGGGGGCGACAGCCTACGATGGGCTAATGGCCGAAGAGCAACTGTCACGCAACCAAGCCGCGCAGGCGATGGTCAATCGCGTGGGAGAACGCATCGCCGCGGTTTCGGGGCGTCCCGATTTTGAGTGGGAATTCCGGCTGATTGAATCGGATCAAATGAACGCCTTCGCCCTGCCCGGCGGAAAGACCGCTGTTTACGAGGGGATTCTTCCCGTCTGTCAAAACGAAGCAGGACTGGCGGTGGTGATGTCGCACGAGATCGCCCATGCATTGGCGCGGCACGGTGGCGAGCGAATGCGTGATTCGACAAGCATCGAAGCTGCCCAGAAGGCATTGGACTACCTCACCAAGGATTCCGATGAATTCCAACAAAAATTCCTGTTGGGGCTCTATGGTGCTGGCACAAAGTATGGAATCGCGCTTCCCAACAGCCGGGCCCAAGAAGCCGAAGCGGATAAAATTGGCTTGGTTTTGTTAGCCAAGGCGGGTTATGACCCGCGGGAAGCTCCGGGGTTTTGGGATCGTTTTGCCGCGATGAAGTCGGGTGATCAGCCGTTGGAATTCCTGTCCACGCACCCTTCGGATGCGAATCGAGCAGCGGCGCTACGCGAGTTGTTGCCCAATGCCTTGGAACATTATGAAGCCGCTCCGGTCAAATATGCCTCCGGTGAGATGATCGACATCCCTCGTAGTTCAGGGCTGATTGAACAAGTTGGAGGAGTTGAAACCGACGGTGCCGGCGGTAGCGGCGAATAGTCGGCGTAGGAAGAGACCAATTGATTGTTGCGGCGGATCGACCGTCGGTTTGGGATTCATTTCGGGCGTTGAGGAGCATTGGACACATGGCGACGGAACAAACCACACAAGACACTCAAGCTGCCCCCAAACCACGTCGCCGCCGACTTTTGATTGCGATGGTGCTGCTTGTCGGAGCAGTCTGGTTCGCTCCGGCGATCATTGCCAATACGTCGTTGCGGCAACAGTTACTCCCCACTCTCGCGCCGCAATACCCGGCGGGAATCGAAGTCGGTTCCGCCTCGTTGAGTTGGACTGGGCCGGTGGTGCTGCGCGACGTCACTTTCCGTGACAAACAGGATGCGGAATTTTTAAGCGTGGCGGAAATTGCCACGGCCAAATCGCTATGGCAATTGATCTCAAACTCTGCTGGCATGCACCCGATTACGATCAAAGGCGCCGATGCGGATGTCCGATTTCGCGCAGATGGCAGTAATCTCGAAGACGTGATGATGCCGTTCGCCGACCCGACCTCAACCATTTGGCCCGGCGTTGCGCTGGAGATCACCGACAGCCGGTTGAAGATGTCGGCGCCCGCCACTGGAGCCGAGGCGACTTGGACCGACTTACGGGTCACGGTGCAAAAATCGCATGATCAAGGCGTCCCTTACGCGATATCCGCATCCGCAACCGTCGAAAACGGGACGCTGCAAACGGAATTGTCGTGGCTGCCGCCGGCGGAGCTGACTTCGCCCGCAGCGGGGAATGGAAAGTTGGCATTGCAGACAAAAACGTTCCCGTTGCAAACATTAAAACCAATCTTCGAGCGCATGTCGCTCAGCGACGAGCTGATTGCCGAATTGACCAGTGACGTGAAAACCGCATGGAACACCGCAGGCGAGGTGCCCGAATATCAGGTTGCCGGCGAACTGCAAACCGGGAACTTGTTCATCAAATCAGCAGCAATTTCAGCAAACGAACAAGTGCAGGCTGACTTTTTGCGGTGCGTGGTGGAGACCACCATCACGGGTGAGCAATTCAATGTCGCTCATCTCGACATCGATTCCGATTTGGCAAAGTTGCGTATCGAAGGCGAAGTGAATGTTGCGGATTTGACCGGGACAAATTCGACCACGGCACTGCTATCGTTGCCCAAACAGCGGGATTTTGTGCTGCAAGGCCGACTGGACTTGGCCAAGTTGGCGGCAACCTTGCCCGAGACGTTGTGCATTCGCGAGGGGACGAAGATCACCGCCGGGACTGTCGATTGGCGGTTGGAGGGCGCAAAGCTGGACCGTGCGTTGGGCTGGTTTGGTCAAGTTTCTGTTTCTCGTTTAACAGCCGTGCATGACGGAAAGTCGCTCAACTGGGAGAAGCCAATCTCGCTTGATGGTGAAGCGACGATTCCCGACGCCGGAGGAACCACAATACGTCTGAATTGTGAATCCGATTTTCTCAAAGCTTCGGTGCAAGGCAACCCAGGCAAGGCGACCGTCCAAGCCGAGTGTGACCTCGATCGTCTCGCTGCGGAAGTGGGACGCTTCTTAGATCTCGGTGAGTTAGAGTTGGCCGGGAAAATGGTCGCGTCAGTCGACGTCACACGCAAGAATAATCGCGTTGCCGCCGATGCCGCGATGGACATTCAAAAACTGCACCTCGCTGGATTGGGGGGCGTTGCTTGGGATGAATCCCAATTGAAGTTGAACTGCGCGGTCGACGCGACTGTGGGCAGCGAAGCGAATGCGGAGTTTCACCAAGGATCGATACAACTTGCCGCGACAGGATATCAGCTCAGTGCCCAACTCGACTCCGCTGCCAAATGGAATGCCGAGAGTAAGTCGATTCCGCTACAAGTCGCAGTCCGTGGTGACCTGACGCGAATCATGCCACGCTTGAGAACCATCATGCCGCTGGAGGACTGGCAGGCCGATGGTGAAGTTCAATTACAAACACATCTTACAGTTTCACCAAATACGATTGCCTATCGTGATGCGGAATTGGCCATCACTCCACTCCGCATCACCGGGCCGGATTGCAACATCAGTGAACCCAATGTGCGAATTGCTTCGACCGGTTCTTATGACGTCAACACCTCGCAATTCCAATCCGACTCGACAACGATCACAACAGCAACGCTCAATGCCCGCGCGCAACCGATCGCAGTCGCGTTCACAGATGGCTCGCCACAAATCTCAGCGACGGTCGATTTCGCATCACGAATCGAGGACCTGCTGAATATCGTCGATAGCGGTGTTTCGCCGGCTGCCAGCGGCGAATTGTCGGCGCGGTTGAACGTATCGGGCGCCGACGGAAAACATCGACTGCAAAGCGACATCGTGGTCGACAAGTTTGTCGTCTACGACCAAGCAGCCTCGGAACTGAATCGCAATGTGTCGGCGAACATCCAGCCGACTGGCGCCGCAGCGCTCTGGAACGAACCGCGACTGACGGTGGCATCCGATGTGACCTACGAAACTGCGAGTGACTCTGTCCGTATCGCCAAGATGCAAGTCAACGGGAACAAATGGAAGGCAACCACCACGGGGCGCGTTGGTGAACTGGCAACCGAGATGAATGTGGATTTGACCGGGGCGCTCGACTGCGATTGGGAACAACTGTTAGCGAAACATCGTCAATTGATCGGCGACGGGCTCAACATCTCCGGCTCCGGCCCGCATCCATTCCAATTGAGCGGACCATTGATGGCGACTGCATCTTCCAGTGGATCTTCGGACGATGCTTTGTTGTCACGTCTAGACGGAAAATTGCAACTCAGTTGGAACACGGCCGACATCTACGGACTCCAGGCCGGGCAAGCCAAGATTGATACACGGCTCAAGAGCGGTGTCTTTCGCATCGCGCCACTCGATATTCCGGTCAGCGAAGGACGTCTCACAGCCGCCCCGCGACTGCTCTTGAATTCCGAACCGATGATGTTCGTCTTGCCGGCCGGGCCGGTGATCGAAAACGTGCGGCTTTCGCCCGACATGTGCCAAGGTTGGTTGAAATACGTTGCGCCGATGCTGGCCGACTCTACGCGCGTTGATGGCCGGTTGTCGATGGCGGTCACGTCGACCAAGGTTCCGTTGGACAACTGGCAGGACATGAAGTCAGTGGGCTCCTTAGCCATCCATTCCGCCGACGTCCGCCCTGGCCCGCTGGCACAACAGTTTCTAGAAATCGCCGAACAGATCAAAGCCATCATCCGCAAATCAGGCAGCAACATCATCAACCCGGAAGAAGCGTGGATGAAAATCGACGATCAAACCGTCGCCTTCCAGGTCTCACTTGGCCGCGTCCATCACGACAGCCTCGAAATTCGCGTCCGCGATTTAGTCATCCGCACACGCGGCTCTGTCGGTATGGACGAATCGATTGACTTGATTGCCGAAGTCCCGGTCCAGGACTCCTGGATTAAAGACGACCGTCTGTTGGAAGCCTTCCGCGGTGAGGTCATCCAAATTCCGATTAGCGGCACGCTCAGCAAGCCCAAGGTCGACCGCAACATCTTCGCAAACCTCGCCCGCCAAGTCGGCACCTCCGCCGGCACGAAGTTGTTAGAAAACGAACTGCAGAACCAGTTGCAGCGGTTGTTTCGCAAATAGTCGAGAAGGGACAACGGCAGTAACGCGTCAGCCGCGTTTGTTTGCCGCCCTGCTGATTGTTGGTAGAATGTATGTCCGCTTGTTTGTCGTAAAGCGGAAAATGCTTTCCAATCATCGGGGGACGTGCACGCCGTGAAATTTGCAAATACCGTTCGTGATCGCATCCTAGCAGGGCTGATCGTCGCCCTGACGGGTCTGCTGTCTGCCTCACCCGTCGTTGCCGAACAGCCGCCGAATATTATCTTCATACTCGCCGATGATCTCGGGAGCGGGGATCTGGGGTGTTACAACCCCGACTCCAAAACAGCGACGCCGGCGATTGATGAGTTGGCGGCTGAGGGGATGATGTTTCGCGATGCGCATTCCCCCTCGTCCGTCTGTTCGCCCACGCGGTACGGTGTGCTCACCGGGCGTTATGCGTGGCGGTCGCGATTGAAGTCGGGTGTGCTGTGGGGGTATTCCCGCTCACTGATCCGGCCGGAACGGACAACTGTCGCGTCCTTTCTGAAAACCCAAGATTACGCAACCGCGTGTGTGGGAAAATGGCATCTGGGATTCCAAGCCTCCCATCTCAATGCGCCTGATTTGCCGCCGGCCAATAAAGTGATCGCCGGCGATGATCCGCATGCGGTCGATTACTCGAAGCCGCTCACGCCGGGGCCGACGACTGTGGGGTTTGACTATTTCTTTGGCATCCCCGCCTCGCTCGACATGGATCCGTATGTCTTTGTCGAAAACGACCGCCCATTGGAACAACCGACGGATACCGTGGCTGCGTCGAAACATCGCCGGCAAGACGGCGGCGGATTTTGGCGGGGCGGGCCGGTCGCACCGTCGTTTCGGCATGTCGATGTGCTCCCCGAACTCGCCAAGCGGGCAACCGCTTGGATTGACAAGCAAACCGCTGAACAACCGTTTTTCCTCTACTTACCACTCAGCGCGCCGCACACGCCCTGGCTCCCGACGGACGAATTCCGTGGTCGCTCTGCTGCCGGGGATTACGGCGACTTCGTGATGCAGGTCGATGCTGTCGTCGGGGCGGTCGTCCGCGCACTGGAACAAGGGGGGCATGCGGAGAACACCTTGATCATCGTCACCAGCGACAATGGTTCACACTGGCCGGTGGGGGATATCAAAAAATGGGGCCACGCCGCCAACCTGCATTATCGCGGACAAAAGGCAGACATCTGGGAAGGCGGCCACCGCGTCCCGTTTATCGCCGCCTGGCCCGGCCACATCGCACCGGGATCCGTGAGTGACGAAACGATCTGCCTCACCGATCTACTGGCGACTATTGCTGCCATCAGTGACAGCGTGCTGCCCGACGACACCGGCGAGGATAGTTTTAGTCTCCTTCCCGTGTTGCTGGGCAAAAAACGGGAGCACCCCATTCGCGACTCAACGGTGCACCATTCAGCGGACGGAACATTTGCCATCCGCTCAGGCAAATGGAAACTCATCCCCAACAACCTCGGCTCCGGCGGTTTCACCAAACCACGCCGCGTGAAACCCCAACCCGATGGCCCGCATGGGCAGTTGTACAATCTGGAGAAAGACCCGTCGGAGCAACACAACGTGTGGGCGGAGCATCCGGAGGTGGTACTGCGGTTAAGTGCGGAACTCGCGAAGATTCGTACGACGGGGCGTAGCCGTATATAGTCGGGTCTACGATGCGATCTTGAATTCGACAAAACGAACGCGGCGAATTAAGGTGGGTAAAGCTGCCCCTACAATTCCCTTGGAGATTTTTAGACACATCGACATGTCCAATATAGCTTCGATCCTGGGCGAGAAAAAAATTAGAGCAAAATATCCCCACTACATGTCACAAATTGATCAACTGTACCGCGAGCAGCAGGTCAATAGCACTGGAAAAATTGAATTTCCAATTGATCCTTTGAAAGTGCCTCACCAATTCCACCCATTGATCCCAGCCGCCGGATTCTGGGGAGAAACCGACGACGGATTTCGCGCGTATCTGGTCGAATTGGCTCCAACTGAATTGGTGGAAAGTATCGTCGCCGTATACAGTGAATGGTGGCAAGAATTGGAGGAATGGCTATGCGGCTCTGAGGCAAACCTGCCAGACCCAAGTGATGAGCACGTGAGGTTTTGTTGCCTCTCGATTGCTGCTGATTTTGCGAATGTGGAGCTGAACTGTCGATATGAGCAACAACGCTAATCCCGTAAGTGAGTCAGCATTTCCCCGGCCCGCACAGCGGACCCTACAGCCTCCTCAAGCCTGTCCCCTCGCGCCTCAAGCCTCCCCGCAATCACGCCAACAGCTTCTCCACCACCTCCCCATGCACATCCGTCAGCCGGAAGTCGCGGCCTTGGAAGCGGTGGGTGAGTTTTAGGTGGTCGAGGCCCAGCAGGTGCAGCAACGTGGCTTGGAAGTCGTGGACGTGGACGCGGTCTTCGACGGCGTAGTAGCCTAGCTCGTCGGTCTGTCCGAGGGTTTGGCCCCCTTTGATGCCGCCGCCGGCCATCCACATGGAATAGGCGTCGATGTGGTGGTCGCGGCCCAGCAGTCCGTTGCGGTCTTCGCCTTGCGGGGTGCGGCCGAATTCTCCGCCCCAGATCACGAGCGTGTCCTTGAGCAGACCGCGCTGTTCGAGATCTTTGACCAGCGCCGCCGAGGGACGGTCAACTTCGTGGCACCGCTGGTTGAGGGCTTTGTTGATTTCAAACCCCGGTCCGCCGTGGTGGTCCCAATCGGTGTGGTACAACTGCACAAACCGGCTGCCGCTTTCGATGAGCCGACGAGCCAACAGGCAGTTGCGGGCGAAGGAAGGTTTGTCCCCTTCGATACCGTAGTCGTCCAATGTGTCGCGGGTCTCGCCGGAAATATCCATCAAGGCCCGCGCGCTGCTCTGCATGCGGTAAGCCATCTCGTAGGACGAAATCCGCGTGGCGATTTCGGGATCGGCCGTGACCGCTCGCCGCATCTCATTCAAATCGTGGACTGCATCAACGAATTCGCGCTGGCGATTCAAATCGATGCCCTGCGGCGAGGAGAGGTTGAGGATCGGTTCCTTGCCGCTGCGGAAGGGAACGCCCTGATACGTCGTGGGCAAAAATCCGCTTCCCCAGAGCGGCGCGCCGCCGCGCGGGCCGCGGGGACCAGATTGTAGGACGACGAAGCCGGGCAAGTCGGTCGATTCGCTGCCGATACCGTAGGTCACCCACGCCCCGATGCTGGGCCGCCCGAATCGTGCGGAGCCGGTGTTGACGAAGAACTTGGCGGGGCCGTGATTGAAGACATCGGTCGTCATCGAATTGACGATGGCGATTTTATCAGCGATCGTCGACAAATAAGGCAAGCATGCGGAGATCAGTTGACCCGATTCGCCGTGCCGAGCAAATTTCTGCGGCGAGCCGAGGAGTTTGGCGTCTTTATTGAGAAAGGCGAAACGTTTGTTCTCAACGTACGACTGGGGGATCACCTGTCCGGAAAGTTCGGTCAGTTTGGGACGGGGATTGAACAGCTCCAGTTGGCTCGGGCCGCCCGCCATGAACATAAAGATCACCCGTTTGGCTTTGGGGGCGAAGTGTGGTGGTCGTGGAGCGAGCGGATTGCTTTGCACGTCGGCTCGCACCGGCGTCGCCCCGTCACCGGCCAACAACGATCCGAGCGCCATCGCTCCCAGCCCGTAACGGCATTGGGAGAAGAAATGTCGCCGCGTTTGATCCAACAATTCAGGAGTTTGGTCGTGCATGGTTCGCTCGGTCGTTAGTACGTCCAGAATGATTTCGCGTTGCCCCTCAGCAAAGTCGGAGGCGTCGTCGGTCGTGCCTCACTCCCGTGTGATGAATTCATCGAGGTTCATCAACACGCGTGAAAAAGTCGTCCAGGCGGCAAGTTCAATCGTCTCGTCAGTCGGTTGATCCGTTGCCAGCAATTTAGCAGCGGCTTGCTGGTCAGCGGTGAAGGCCTCGCGTTGTTGGCGGATCAGTAAGGCCAATCGTCGCATCTCCAACGAGCTCGGTTCTCGGGCCAAGCAGAGTTGAAAGGCGAAGCGAATCCGTTCTTCGTCGTCTGGTGAAGCTTCTTTGAGAATCCGCTGAGCAAGCGCCCGCGCGGTTTCCACAAAAGCAATATCGTTGGCCAACGTCAGTGCTTGCAACGGTGTATTGGAACGGACGCGGCGGGTGCAAGTGACGTTTGATTCGGGGAAGTCAAACGTCATCAGCGCGGGGAACGGCTGTGATCGCCAGAAATACGTATACATCCCACGACGATAACGCTCGGGACCTGTGTTGGCTTTCCATTTTTTATCGTTTTGCGTGAAAGCGTACACGCCGTCGGGTTGTGGCGGAAACACACCTGTGCCGCCGATTGTACGGGTCAATAATCCACTTGTAGCCAGCGCCGCATCGCGAATGATTTCCGCTTCCAATCGCAAACGGGCCTGACGGGCCAATAGCCGGTTGGCGGGATCGACCTGTGCGACCACCTCGCGATAGATCGATGCTTGTCGGTAGGTGGCCGAGGTGACGATCAATTTGTGCATCGCCTTCATACTCCAGCCGCGGGCGATGAATTCCGTCGCCAACCAATCGAGCAATTGCGGATGCGACGGCCGTTCGCCCTGCGTGCCGAAATCATTTTCCGTTTGCACGAGACCGCTACCAAAATAATGTTGCCACATCCGGTTCACGGTGACCCGGGCAGTGAGCGGATTGTTGCCGTCGACCAGCCAATGCGCGAAATCGAGACGATTGTGTGATTCGGACTTTGGCAACGGCGGCAACACAGCGGGCACGGCCGCGGTGACTTCGTCCCCAGGATCCAGAAAATTCCCGCGCTTGTGAACGTGCGTCACGCGAGGCTGCTCGCGCTGTTTCATCACCATTGCCCAGCCGGCGGGGCTTTTGGGCTTGGAGCGCATTTTGCGCGTCCGGGTGTTGATCAATTTTTTTAGCTCGCCGTTCTCCTCAGCGGGGGTGCCGTAAGCTTTGGCGATTTTCTTATCCAACTCAGCAATTTCGCCGTTGAACTTATCGAGTTTCTTTTGAAAATCCGCTGACTTGTCGGCCGGGGGTGGGAAGTTGAGATCGTAGTCATCGTCCGCGTCAAAGAAGGCGAACATCTCGTAGTATTCCCGCTGGGTGATGGGGTCGTACTTGTGCGTGTGACAGCGGGCACATTCCAACGTCAAACCCAACCAAACCGCGCCGGTGGTATGCAGCCGATCAGCGACGGCATCAATGCGGAACTGTTCCTGGTCGGTGCCTCCCTCTTCGTTGATCAACGTATTGCGATGAAACCCGGTGGCGATCATTTGTTCGCGAGTCGCATCGGGCAACATGTCGCCGGCGATTTGCTGGATCGTAAATTGGTCAAACGGCATATCAGCGTTGAGCGCATTGATCACCCAATCGCGGTAATGCCACATATTGCGCGAGCCATCGATTGTATACCCGTTGCTGTCGGCATAGCGCGCCGCATCCAGCCAGTGTCGCCCCCAACGCTCCCCGTAGTGCGGAGATGCCAACAAGCGATCAACCAGTTTCTCATAGGCATCAGGACTGGTATCGGCCAGAAACTGTTGCACTTCCTCGGGCGTGGGGGGCAAACCCAGTAAGTCAAATGTGAGCCGGCGAATCAGCGTGATCCGATCTGCTTCGGGCGAGGGAGCGATTTGTTTCTCTTCCAAACGGGCCAGCACGAAGGCATCGATTGCATTGCGGATCCATGCAGAGTTTTTCGTCTTCGGGACTTCAGGCCGTCGCGGTTTTTGGAACGACCAGTGATCCGAACCGGCGCTCTCTTCCGGGGTTTCTTGTTCGGGGAATTTAGCGCCACCATCGATCCAACGTTTGATGAGCGCCACTTCGTCCGGCTTCAAACGTTCGCCTTCCCCTTCGGGAGGCATTTGCTCGTAGTCTTCAGAACCGCTGATGACCTGATACAGCAAACTCTCGGCGCTCTCACCTGGAACAACCGCTTCCCCAGCATCGCCGCCAATCAAAGCGGCGCGAGCCGTGTCCAAACGCAGTCCCGAAGTCTGTTTCGCCGCACCGTGACAGCGATAACAGGCGCGCTTGAGCAGCGGTTTGATGTCGCGGAGGTAATCAGTGGTTGTTTCTTCGGCGCAGCTGGGTGATGGACAACATACCAGCATTCCAGCCAAGAGGAACAAAACCGCCGTACACCGCCACAGCATAATGAACTCCTCAAATTAAGAGGGAGAGAGACTTCCAACGAAACAGGCGTTCGCAGAAGCTTTGCCCTCTTGCTCCGACAGAACTGAAACCAAGCTGCAATGCATCAATAGACGCCGATCTATTTTACCGGGTCGAACGGGGGTGTCGCAAGGACCTTTGCCGCAGTAAAACAGTGGTTTCCGGCGGAATCGAGGTTTTCGGGGCCGCGAAAGAGACGGGGATCATCGAGAAACCTCATTCGAAGCTGGTGATGACGCCACCAAAGAATTGCGCCGGGCCGTCGACGGTGTGCAGCAACAGCGCTCCCTGTGAATCAATACCCGCGCAACGACCGGTTCTTCGATCAGTCGGAGTCTCAATCGTGACAGTCAGGCCCTGCAGTGCACAACGTTGTTGCCAGTCTGCCGGCAATTGGGGATCGTTAGTCGCCAAACGGCGGAATTGGGTTTCGAATTGTTTGAGCAGAGCGATGAGCACCTCCGTCCGGTCAAATTCTCGGCCGGTCGCATCGGTTAATGAAGTCGCAATTGCCGTCAGTTCCGGCGGGGCATCCGCAAAGCCATTGTTGACATTGATGCCGATACCCAACACGAGTGATTGTGTCGAACCTTCTCCCACCTCGACGAGGATGCCGCAAACTTTGCGGCCATCGAGAAAGACATCGTTGGGCCATTTCAGGGCGGAGCGAATGCCGGGCACGACATCGTCTAAGGCCAAACAGACCGACAACCCGGTTGTCAGCGATGCCTGTGGCCAGCGTTCTTGGCTTAATCCCAATCCGGCCGGGGAGATAATCAGCGAAAATGTGAGCGAACCATCTACGGACCACCACGAATTGGCACCTCGCCCGCGACCGCGAGTTTGTTGTGCTGCCAAGACCAACAGCGGACCGTCTATTGCGCGGCGACGGCAATGTGCCAGTGCAACGTCATTGGTGGATTCGACCGTGTCGTGATAGTCGATCTCCGCGACGAATGTTTCCGCAATGATCCGCTCAAGATCAAAGGGACGTCCACCCTCCTCCACCTTATTGTCCTCCGCCTTTACTGATTTACCCCTCGCCCCACACCGTTGTCCATCCAGCCACTCGAAACAGCCGCTAATCCAAAAACCGTTCACGCTCGTCTGGTTTCGGCATGCGGCAGACTTCTTTCTTGCCAAATAGACGATAGCGCCAACGGGCAACTAGACGATATCCCACATCGCGCAGCGGCCGAGGGATCACCCACAGCAACGCACCGAGTACGCGCCAGAATCCCCCCAGCTTGTAAAAAATTCGCACAACAGCGGACGACTTTTGAAACGTCTTTCCAGCATCCCAAAAGACAACCGAATCGAACGTGGCGTCATCCGGCAGGTTGAGGAGTTTGCCGGCGGTTGTCCCTTGCAAGGGGGCGAATAAAAACCGGCGATTGTGGTCGCGCGCCATGATGAAATTGACAAAGTGATCGCACAGTCCGCAAACGCCGTCGAAAAAAATCACCGGCCGCGTCGGTTGTTCCGGCGGTTGTTGATTTTCCGGCGAACTGTTTGCTGCGGCGGTTTTACTCACGACACCCTCTCCATTGCAGAATAGCGTCTGATGGCGAGCTAAGGACAGACAACTTGTTAACCGCTGTCAGAGGGCGACTTTAACTGCTTGCGTCGAATTCTGAAACCCGGCGCGTTATAAAGGCACGCCTCAATCCGTCTCGTGATTGCGGGCGGTTGTTTTTTTATCAATCTTCAGTGACTGAATGAGGCTTATGGAACCAACGCCATGCGACATTGTGCTCGATATTGGCGGCGAAGGCCGGCATGCACAGGCCTGGAACGTCAATCGTTGCAGGACCCAAACGTTGGGACGCCATGCCGGTGAGCCGATTCCCCGGTTAATCGTCGCACGGGCCGATGCTTTGCCATTTGCAGACAATTGCGTGAAATCTCTCATCGTCGAACGCACGCCCCTCACGCGCGCAGCTGCCCGAGAATTGTCCCGTGTCATTCAACCCGCGGGACAGATCGTTTTGCGACACGTCCCCTTAGCGGATCGTGACCGGCACGAGCCGACTTTGGCGATTTTGGGAGGAAAGGCACAACAACGTACCACCAAGATTTACGGCCAACCCGTGTTGGAGACCAAGATCCAGTTTTCCGAGAATGTCCCTCCCCCACAGCTTCCTTCGACAGAGGCGTCGCCCTAATCCACGAACGCCATCACAATGCTGGAGCGGGTTTTTCTCCCGGATTGCTGGTCGCCGCCATTATCGCTACGCTTGTCGACGTTTACGTTTCCCTGATTTCCATTGTCTATCACTACGAATAATACCTGTGCTAATGATTCGCCTGTTTACTGACCTTCCTGATTGCGTCGGAGCGACGCTATGAGTCAGAATGGTCAACCAAGCGCGTCCGTCCCTTACAACGGTCTCTCGTCGCGAAGCTTTGTGGCCTTGCTGGTCACACAGTTCTTAGGCGCGATCAACGACAACATGTTTCGCTGGCTGGTCGTTCCGATTGCGAAGGTCAAATTTGAGGAAGAAGGCCTCGACGCCAACCTGGCTTTGTCGATTGGGTTGTTCTGCTTCACCCTGCCCTACTTATTGTTCGTCCCCTATGCTGGTTATTTTGCCGACAAGTTCAGCAAGCGGACCGTCATCGTCGGCTGCAAGGTGGCGGAAGTCGTGATCATGTTGGTGGGCATTGCCGCGATCTCCATTGGCAACACATACGGTCTGTTTGCGGTGGTTGCCATGATGGGGGCGCAAAGCGCGCTGTACGGCCCCGCCCGATTCGGCAGCATTCCCGAATTGCTTCGCACCGAGGACCTCTCCACTGGCAACGGCTGGATGGGCTTAGTGACCGTGGTCTCTTCAGCACTTGGTTTTGTCGGCGGCTTGCTATTGTTCGGCGCGACCAAACCGTACGGGACCGATCATTTGTGGATTTCCACCGTCGTGTTGCTGGGCGTCGCCGCAGTTGGATTGATGGCCAGCTTGATGATCCGCCGCGTACCAGCCGCTGATGCGAGCAAACCATTTCCGCACAATCCGGTCCTCGACACAGGCCGCAACTTACAGCTTCTGTGGAACCACAAGTCACTACTCCGTGCGACTTTGGGAATTGCCTTTTTTTGGTTCCTAGCATCGCTGGCGAATATCAACATCGATCCCTATGGAACGCAGGATCTCCGTCTCCCTCAAGAGGAAATCTGGCCGCTCTTGGTGGTATTGGTTGCGGGAGTCGGCTTTGGGAGCGTGTTGGCCGGAATCTGGTCTGGTGGCAAGGTCGAGCTAGGCATCGTGCCGCTCGGCGCCGTCGGCATCGTGCTCAGCTCCTTTTTGCTTTATCGGGCTGGCAGCGCGGCTGATTTTCCCGCTGGCGATGTGGCACAGCGCGCGATGATCGAATCGTGCGTCTGGTTGTTTTTTCTGGGAATCAGCGCCGGACTGTTCAACATTCCGCTGGAAGCCTTTCTACAACACCGCAGTTCGTCCGAAAATCGCGGGACAATTCTCGCCGCGGCGAATTTCGTGACCTTCGCGGGAATGTTGTTGGTCTCGCTGTTGTTTCCCGTCATGCAGGGCCAACTCAACATGAGCGCCAGCCAAGTATTCTTGGCCTCGGGAATCGGGACCATACCGGTACTGATCTATATCTTTACATTGCTTCCCGGCGCGACAATTCGGTTTATGTTTTGGTTGCTCACCCGGACCGTCTATCGGGTTCGCCTCAACGGACAACACAATTTGCCCGAAACCGGCGGCGCGTTAATTGTGGCCAATCATGTCTCGTGGGTCGATGGTTTATTAATCCTGACTAGTTCCTCCAGACTAATCCGCTTCCTGGTTTATGCCGATTACACGAAAAATCCAGGCCTCAATTGGTTGACGCGGACGATGAAGGCGATTCCCATAAAGGGAGACGGCGGTCCCAAAGCCATGGTCCGCGCTCTGCAGGTGGCTAAAGAAGCTGTCGAAAACGGAGAACTCGTTTGCATTTTCGCCGAAGGACGAATCACACGCACCGGACAACTACAGCCATTTCAACGTGGTCTCATGCGAATCGTCGCCGGGACCGATGCCCCCATCATACCTGTCTATCTCGATGAATTGTGGGGCAGTATTTTTAGCTATTCGGGCGGGAAACTCTTCTGGAAATGGCCGCGTCATTGGCCGTATCTCATCTCAATTCACTTCGGGAAACCGATTCAAAAACCTGAAAACGTCAGCCAAGTACGGCAGGCGGTCCAGCAGCTGGGAGTTCATGCAATGGAACAACGCAAGGGACGGCAAATGGTCTTGCCACGGCAATTTCTGCGGAACTGTCGCAAGGGGATGTTTCGACTGAAAATCTCCGACTCCACCGGCCAAGAATGCACCGGCGGGCAAACCATTTTGCGCTCATTGGTTCTCAAACGGCTCTTAGACCGCGAGGTGCTCAGCCCCGATGAGAATATGGTCGGCGTCTTGATTCCCCCATCCGTAGGCGCCACGCTCGTCAACGCGGCTCTGAGCATCTCCCGTCGTGTGCCGGTGAACCTCAACTACACCGTCTCGTCGGAAATCATGAATTCCTGCATCCGGCAATGCGGTATCAAACACGTGCTCACCAGCCGCAAGGTCATGGAAAAGCTCGACCTCGAGCTGGATGCCGAAGTCGTCTATTTGGACGATCTGAAAGACAAAGTCACCACAGCGGACAAACTGATCTCTGCTGCTCAGACCTATTTACTCCCCGCCGCCATTTTAGAACGCATCTTGGGTTTGACCAAAATCAAATCCGACGACCTGCTGACAATCATTTTCACATCCGGATCGACCGGAGACCCCAAGGGGGTCATGCTCACGCAGCACAATATCTCGACCAACGTCGAGGCGGTCGACCAGGTGTTTCGCTTTACGAACAAAGACACAATTCTGGGAATTCTACCCTTCTTCCATTCCTTTGGTTTTACCGGCAATCTGTGGCTGACACTCACCCGAAGCATGGCGATCACCTACCATGTCAGCCCGCTCGATGCGCGGGTGATCGGCAAACTGGCCCAGAAATATAAAGCGACCGTCCTGATTTCGACGCCGACATTTTTGCGGACTTATCTCAAACGCTGCACACCAGAGAATTTTGCCACGATCGATTTGGTGATTTGCGGCGCCGAAAAAATGCCTCTCGATGTTGCGCAGGCTTTTGAAGACAAATTCGGCGCCCGGCCGATTGAAGGCTACGGCACGACCGAACTTTCCCCGGTCGTCGCTGCCAATATCCCCAGCCATCGATCTGCGATGACCAACCATGCCGGGGTCAAAGAAGGGACCGTTGGGCATCCTGTTCCCGGTGTCGCCGCCAAGATCGTTGATCCCGAAACAGGCGAGGATCTGGGAATCGATACGCCGGGCATGTTACTGATTAGCGGACCGAATGTCATGAAGGGCTACTTAAATCGCCCAGAACAGACAGCCGAGGTCATTCGCGATGGTTGGTATGTCACCGGCGATATTGCGAAAATCGATTCCGACGGGTTCATTCAAATCACCGACCGCCTCAGCCGCTTCTCAAAAATCGCCGGCGAGATGGTTCCGCACTTGCAAATCGAAAACGCACTTCAGGATTTCCTCAGTCAAACAGACACCGAAGAAGACGACATGCAGGTCAAGGCGGTGGTGACCGCTGTACCCGATGAACGCAAAGGGGAGCGGTTGGTCGTCGTGCATTTACCGTTATCGCAAAGTCCCGATGAAATTTGCCAACAATTAAAAGCGGCCGGCCTCCCGAACCTATTTATTCCTTCGCCAGACAGCTTTGTCGAGGTTCAGGAAATCCCAGTCCTGGGCACGGGCAAACTGGATTTGAAGGGCCTAAAACAAGTCGCCGTCGATCATTTCGCCCCTTCCGCCACTAGTTGATGGAAATCCACCCGATGTCCCAGACCCCCGGGAAACATGGGGATCCGCCAATCAGGTCTAAACCCGCCCCATAAAATGACCGATGATAGTGGGGAGCACGACGGCAACCATTATTCCCGGAGCAATCCAGGATCATGGACAGCCCGCTTGACAGGTTCGCAACACCCTGCTAATTTTCGTGTCTCAGACGGAAACGTTCCGAGCGGACAGCGAACCAAAAACGGTTTTCAGTGTCCCAAAACAGACCACACGGGGGATTAGCTCAGTTGGGAGAGCGTCTGGCTGGCAGCCAGAAGGTCAGGGGTTCAAGTCCCCTATCCTCCACTAGATAACTCGTTATCGAGACGCAACTTGCGTCACCTGCCGGAAACTCGGTAGTGCGATCAGCCTCGCTTTTGACCCGTTTTGGGAAAGGCATCGCACCTAGAGGCTTCCGAAGTATGCTCATCTTCAATCCTCAGATCGCGCCTGCGTTCGAATTCAGTGCGAGACGATCTGGTTGGGGAAGAATGGCACCGCTGCTTCAAAGCGGCGCTATTGTGATGGCATCGCCCTGTGGCGTGCCGGGAACAATGCTTAGGCCTCCTGCTTGAAGCCTGACTGGTCTATCACCCAGTTGATCGACTTCTACTCGGCTGATTACGTCGTCATTCACTATCGCAAAAAATGCCGGCCGACTTTTGAGGTCTCCTGCATCAAGTCTGCATTGCGCATTATGGCAGACGTTTGTGGTCATTTGCTCGCTGCCGACTTTGGTCCCCTAGCACTGAAAAAAATGCGACAACAAATGGTCGCCGAGGGATGGGAGCGAGAGTCGCTGAACAAACAGGTTGGCCGGATTTGGGGAGCACTCCAAGTGATCTGGCGAAGGTGACCTGTCATGCTAGGGATGTGACGTGACGTATGAGTGGCACAAATCGTGGGACTTGGGTGCCTCATGGAGATGGTCTTTGCAGAACAGACGCTAGCCGCTGGCAAACGCTCCGCTTAACCCCATTTCTGGATTGCTTGGGCTGGAAGACGGAAAGCTGTCGGAAAGTCCACGTGCATTTAGCTCGGGAAGGGTCTGCTGCTATACTCGTGAAAGTCAGCGAGACTGGATCGGTTCTAGGATCACGGCAGATGGGAAATTCTGGCTCATGGTCGTACAGGAATAGGCCCAGCCTCGACTCAGTCGAAACATAATCAGCCTTCATGGTCAAAATATCTTTATCAATCCCCAACAGCAAACTTTGAAAAACACCAATGCACATCGCCCCACAAGATGAAAAACGGCTCACTGATCAGCTTGTTGATTTTCCTTGTAAGTTTGCCAAATTATTCTGGATCGTTTCAATCACTTTCTGCGCTCTCTGCATTTCCAATGACCAGTTGGTGGCAGCATTGACTGATGAGGCACTCATTGAAGTTCGCGATGGGTTCTCCTCAAGGCGAAACAGTTATCTGGCTGAATATCTGGATCGACCTTTCGCTGAACTCGATTCCAGTATCGACCCCGTGCGTTCCCGTCGTGAACTACAGCAGGCGCAATGGATTTGGTATCCCGAACAGAATTCTCCCAATCAGCCCCCATCCGGCTTGCGCTATTTTCGACGGCAACTGACGCTCCCGCCTCAAAATCCAATCAAACAGGCCTGCATCGTATTGGCCGTCGACAATACGTGCACCGTATCCATTAACGGGAAACTCGTCGGCCGAGCCAACGGATTCCAACACGCAAAGTTGATTGATATCACCCAGCATTTAAAACCGGGGGATAATGTCGTCACGATTGCAGCACGCAACTTGGGTGATGAACCCAATCCGGCTGGGGTGTTGGGGTTGCTGCATATCGACTTTGCGCAGGGCGCACCTCAAGTGATCGTCACCAACAATCAATGGCAAACGTCGGATCGAATTGTCGAAGGTTGGGATACGCCTACAGAGGACAGCTCGGCATGGCCCAAGGCGGAGGAATTGGGGGCCTGCGATTCCGCACCCTGGGGAGAAGTCAAAATCATTCGGGATGTACAGATCAATCAATTTGTCTTCAGTCGGTTAACCTTTGCACTTGCTGCGTTGCATCTCGAGACAGAATCGGAACGAGCGAATGCCGCGATCTTGGAAGCTATTCAAGTCCTACGACAAGAGGAACAAGCGACCGGTGAATTTGGTCTGCATTGGTTGGGAGGTGTGTTTTATCGCATTTACGGACTGTTCGGCCCCGGTGGCCCCATGGAAGGTCGTCTCAACAATGATGCTGCCCATGCCATGGAGCAACTTTTTGCCGACTGGGCTTTCACCGAATCGAAAATTTCGGAATCGGATCCAGAACACACTTGGCGTCTCTGGGGCAGCGAAAATCATAGTGCCCAGCGCGACGCAACGCGCTGGGCAGCCGCGCGAATGCTGGCTGCATCTCCGCAGGGGAAAACGTATCGCTACCAGGATGGTTCCACCGCCCAAGAACAGTTGGTTGCATGGCGAAAGTATCTGAAACGCTACTATCGGGAACGTGTGAAACGGGGGATGTTGATCGAAATTTCCCCTTCCGGTTATGGTTCACGAACCCTGCAAGGTTGGCACAATATTTATGACTTTACGGACGACCCGGAATTAAAATCTCTCGTCAAAGCTGGCTTGGATGTATGGTGGGCCAATTGGGCACAAGAACAATTGGGCGGCATGCGGGGTGGAGGAAAAACGCGACTGTATCCCGGTGCTTGGGCTCTTGCTCACCACGATCGCAACCGTGCCATGAGTTGGTTTTACTTGGGGCAAGGAAACCGGGCTCACCATCATGAAACTTTACCAGTCATTGCCACAACAACCTACCGCTTGCCATTGGTGGTCATGGACATTGCATTGGATCCCCAGGGACGCGGTGTTTATGAATGTCAATCACGCCGTTTAGGGCGGCATCTGGATTACCAACAATCACTTTTGCTCTCTCAACCGAACGAGCCAATTTACGACGTCGACCCCGAACAGGGCGGAATCGTCCGCTATTCGTACTGCACTCCCGATTTTATTATGGGAAGTTTGCTCTTCGGCAGTCACCCCAAAGACTATTGGACCGCCATTAGCCAACAAAACCGGTGGCATGGCGTTATCTTTGCGGGGGAACCCAATTCGACCTTGTATCCACGCTGTGAGACTGATCGCAGCACCTACAATGCGCACTGGGCAATTCAGAACAAGGGGACCCTGATTGCACAAAAACTTCGTCATGCTGATGCCACCAAGGCGATGCGTGTCTGCTTTTCAACTGATCTCAAGCGACACGAGCGGGACGGCTGGATTTTTGCCCAAGCAAAACGCGCCTTTGCGGCAGTCAAAGTGGTCCGCGGTACCTGGGATTGGGATGATGCTCGTTGGCTTCGCTGTTCCGATGAATACACGCCAGTGATCTTAGAGGTTGCGCGTAGCGAAGATTTCGCAGGCAACTTCGAAACTTTTCAACAAGAAATCTTGAAACAAACAATAAGTATCGAAGAAGACGTCCTGCACTACCGGGGTCTTAGAGATTCCGGCAATTTTACCTTCTACTTGCAAAGCGATCAGCCCCCCGAGTTGAATGGCGCACCGATCAATTTGGCACCGGACTATGCTTTCCAAAGTCCCTTTGTCAACGAAAAATGGGCTGAGGGCGTTGTGTATATCACCAAAGGAAAACGCAAACTAGTCGTGGATGTTCGCCAAGCAACCGACAAAAATGGGGACACCACACACCACTCATCTGGCGAAACCCCATAGGCCGATTCGCAATGGTACACCTAGAGCATCAGCGACGAGTGTGTCCGCAGAGCTGATTGCAATGCTTCGGCAACCATACTTTCAATGCTCCAGCACCAACCAGTCACTCCACGGCAATGAGCCCTGAAGCATTAAAGTCGTTTTTTACCAAATCCGCCTTCCCTCTGTACGCTCTCATGAGGGAGGATCACCGCGACCAAATACATCAACCACAGATGTTATCGTGGTCTCCTGGCAATTCTTGCTCAATACCCAAAGAAGTTCGCTGCACCTTATCCTCGTCCCCCTTCGCAACACGTCTCGCAAATCGTGTGGCAGCGGGAACATTGGAGCTTGGCGCGAATTTCAATCAGTTCGCCGCGGCAGACCGGGCAGACGGGACGAGGCGGTTTTGATTCTTGATTTGTATTTTCGTCTTTCATGATTCCCTCCTTGGCAATATCGCCTCGTGGATTATTACGGAATTGGGGGCGACCATGCAATTGCAGGCCCTCGGCACCCTTGTCACTGCTTTTGCTTCGCAGCGGACTTGATCAGAGCTTCTTTCGCTTTTCGTGTCATCGCTTTGATCGCTAATTCTCGTTTCAACGCCCGACTTTTACTGTCTTGCGACTCTTGGTAGACCAACTCGACAGGCAAACGGCTACGAGTATAACGTGAAGCTGTCCCGTTATTATGCTGCTCGCATCTCCGGGACAAATCGTTCGTGATTCCCGTGTAAAGCGAGCCGTCACTGCAGCGTAGTATGTAAACGAACCAGCTTTCGGCCAGTTGCTTCTTGAGCCGCAACACAGCGACCTCTTTGGCCTTGGCTTCGACCTCGATGGTGAGGTCCAGGTCTCGCCAACATTTGGGGAAATCCTCAATGTCAATGAAATCGTGATGACGCCGCGGCTTTGGCCCCTCCCAGCCTTCGATAGGGCTGGAGATGTGAAACATTGGCTCCCGGTCCCAAGTGGCAATGGCTTGCTCGGTTATCTCTTCGACAGATTTTTCATCTTGATTGCAGCGGTGATGATGGACGTCATAGACCAACGGGATGCCTTCTGCCTTGCACAGCGGTAGCAGGTCAGAGGGTGTGTATGTCGTGTCATCATTCTCGACTGTCAGCCGGGTTCTGACCCGTGAGGACAATCGTTTCAGATTCCTAGAGAAATCAGCCAGGGCCTTTTGTTTATCACCATACGCTCCGCCACCATGGATATTCACGACATCAGCTGCAACCCACTCAGCAACCTCGGCCTGGTATTCCAATTCAGCAATCGATCGGTCGACAACGTCCGGACGAGGCGAGTTTAGCACCACAAATTGATCGGGATGAAAACAGGTTCTAATGTTGTGTTCCTGGGCAAACTTGCCGCATGCCTTGAACTGACGCACGATCTCATCGCCCTCGGGAAGATCGAACACATCGTAGCCGCATTCGGCATGCGTCTTCACTGGCAGGACTTGACTGTTGATGCGGAAGCAGCCGATGCCGTTGTCGGCACAGAATTGAAGTGATTGCAGTAAAGCCTCGGCATTTGCCATGCACAACCCGGACAGCTTTTTCAGAGCGGCATCCCGCTCCATGCTGCTGATTGCTTTGACCGTCGTGTTGCGAAACTTGATGGCCTGGTCCATGAAGGTGCAGCAGAGGCCAAAGCGAATTGAGGACGAACGTGTTGCTTTGTTTTTCAAGAGGCTACGTTTCCCCATTCATCCAGGTGTTGTGCAGCTTCATTTGGAATCATCCTTCGATGCCGCTTCAAACAACGCATGACATTCGGCTTCAAGAATCCCGCCGATCAATGTGCAATCGTGAAACGGGGTTCGCTGTGCAACCTCTTGCGCGAAGATGTCGATTTGTTTCCAACCGAGTTCTTGCAGAAATTGGATCGACGAACCAAACACCACCGTTTCGATTCCGGTCCACAGGATCGCTCCTTGGCACATCGGGCAGGGTTCAGCGGTGGTGTACAGAGCCAATCGTCGCTCTTTCCAATCACGCACCCCTGCGGCCATTTGATTGATGGCGTCGATCTCCCCGTGCCACGTGGGGTTGATGGACGACCTATTCCAGCCCTCCGCAAGAATCTCTCCGGAAGTCTGATCGGTAATCAATGCGCCGAACGGAAGGTCGGGAACATTCGCAGCCAGTTCAATCGCTCGTCGCATGTAATGTTCGTGGTCAAGCATTACTGCCCCCAATTCATCCACGTAATGCTGAGTTGTAAGTAGGTCGCAATCGAAACCCACACGAAGTACGGCACTTGCGCCACAGCCACCCAGCGATAATGCCGCCAGATTGCCACCATCATCCACATGATGGTGCCCAACACAATCAAGATGTCCACTGCTGCCAACGGCAGATTCCGCATTCCGAATTGAATGGGCGTGAAGATCAGATTCGCCACGAGATTGATGGCGAACGGAAGAGCGACCAGCCACGGCACTTTCTTGCGAAACGCCTGCACGAACACGAAGCCGAATGACACGATGATAATCGGGTAAAGAATCTGCCAGATCAAACCAATCGTGGAACCGGGGGGCGTCCATGAGGGTTTCGCCAAGTTGTTGTACCACTCCATCCATTCCATCGTAAGTTACTTACTCCTTGCTCTGGCCGTAGAAGAGCATTCTTCCGCACGAATCGCACATGAAAGCGGCAACTTTGCCTTCAATCGGGAATTGTCCGCTCCAAAAGCTTCGCTTTGCTTCTGGAACTGTGTACTCAACATTTTCATGCGTGTTGAATGCCTTATCGATCAGCCTGACAGCCTTCAAGGTGCCATCGCAATCAGGGCATGGTTTGTCCTCATGGCTCATTCGATGTCCTTTGGAAAAAATGGATGGAGTGGCAGGTCACTTCTGCGGGATTTCAAGCTCTGTGACAATCGGCAGGTGATCGGAAGGGAATCGACCGTCTCGCTGGTCATCAAGGGTCTGGAACCGCTCGACTTTGACTGTTTTCGTGGTGAATATAAAATCAATTCGTCGTTGGGGGATAATGGCTTTGAATCCGTTCCAAGTCGAATCTGGACCTGCGGGTTTTTGTACCGAATGCTTGTAAGCATCGTGATATACGGGACGGGCCTGCGTGCCCTTTCCGATCAATGTGTCGTACGGGGGCGAGTCTGGCATCGTATTGAAATCGCCCATGAGTATGACAGGATGATCCACAACTTGTTCCCGCATTTGTTTCAATAAAAGTTTCGCGCTTTCAGCTCGAGCCTGCTTTCCACGATGATCAAAGTGCGTATTCATCACGTAAAAGACAGCTCCTGTTTGGCGATCCTTGAGCTTGACCCAACTGGCAATGCGCGGCAAGGCTGCATCCCATCCCTTGCTGGCAGTCTTGTCGGGGGTTGTGGAAAGCCAGAACGTCGATTCCTCGAGCAACTCGAAGCGCTCCTTGCGGAAGAAAATCGGTGTAAACTCGCCAGCATTTTTACCATCGTCCCGACCCACGCCATAAACGTCCATTTCCGATAGCCGTGCTTTCAAGTCCTCAAGCTGTTCGATGAGAACCTCTTGAAATCCAGCGATGTCCACTTTGTTTTTAATGACGATCTCGGCCACCCAATCTTTGCGATTCGGCCAAGCATTAATTCCGTCGCTGGGGGTGTTTAAGCGAATGTTCCACGTCATCACGTTCAGTGATTCGGCGAAAGCATGTTGCCCCACCGTAGCCAGAAGCACAAAAGCAAAAAGGAGTCGTTTCATCGAGCTATACCTTGAATCATTAAGTTGTGACTGCCTGAGGTGCGAAAACTCATTCGAGATCCCTGCATCGATCCCGGCCTGAATGGTAGCAAATTCGCTCGCGGGAATCCGCTGCATCAATGACCATTGTTTGGCTGACTGCTGCAAACCGCACAAAATAGGATTCGTACAGGTGATCTTTTTTTCTTGACGTCCCTGAACATATCGATCATGCGGGGACGCATCAGTTCTCAAAGTCACCACTTGATAACGCCTTTAACCCCATTGGTTTAGGACGTTAACTCTTCCCCGGACTTTGGTTCATGGCTGCCGGGGCTCTCTTCGTGTCTGTCGAATGACTTGGCATTTGTAAAGGAGCTTTGCACCAAATTTGTGCGCATCTGGCTGAGTGCCTTTCCGACGGGACTGCTACCTCGATAAATTGGCCGTTGATTAGCCGTTGAGCCAAGAGCAGAGAAAGTGTCGGATGGAAGTGATACAAAATGTCGCCTGCACAAAGTGTGGGTGTGTTTGTGATGACCTGCAGGTATCCGTCGAAAATGGCCGGATCCAAGCAGTGTCCGGCGCTTGTGAACTCTCCGAGTCCTGGTTTCTGGAACAAGACTCGCAGCAACCACCGAGTGCGGCAATCAATCAAAAGCCTGTCGAGATCCACACTGCGATTGAACATGCCACCGATTTATTATTGAAGTCGCAGGCGCCGCTGATTTTTGGGTTGTCGCGCAGCAGTTCCGAAGGGCAACGCGCCGCTGTGCAGCTTGCCGATACAGTTGGTGCAATCATCGACACGACGGCATCGCTCTGCCATGCGCCGTCGATCATGGCGATTCAACATGTCGGGGAATCGACATCTTCCTTGGGAGAGATCAAGAACCGCGCCGATCTGGTGATCTTTTGGGGCGTCGACCCCGTTATCAGTCATCCGCGGCATTTCGAACGCTATTCCGTCGACCCGGTTGGCGAATTCATCCCGAACGGGCGGAGCGATCGCACTGTGATCGCAATAGACTCCGAGCGCACACAAACCGCAGACGCCGCTGACATCTTTCTCCAGGTCGAACCAGGCACAGACTTCGAAATGATTTGGACGCTCCGCAGTTTATTGCGCGGTGAACGGCCGGCAGAGGATGCCTATTCCGGCATTCCCATCGATCAACTCACAGAGTTAGCCGATCGCATGAAGTCGTGCCGTTGCGGTGTCGTCTTTTTTGGTTTGGGATTAGCCCATCAGCAATTGGGCCATCTCAACGTCGAGGCCTTGTTGCGACTCGTCACTGACTTAAATGCCCACACGAGATTTCATGCCCGGCGAATGCGAATGCATGGCGACGTCACCGGTGCCGACTGTGTGCTCTGTTGGCAGACGGGATATCCCTTTGGCGTCAATCTCGGCCGCGGGTATCCGCGGTATAATCCCGGCGAATATTCTGCCAACGATCTGCTCGAACGTGGCGAAGTCGACCTGTGCCTGTTGGTCGGGGGCGAAAGCGTGCCGCACATGTCGCCTGCGGCGCGGCGTTATCTAGAAACCATCCCGACGATTTTGCTGGACTACCCCACCCTGCCCGTTCATTTCCAGCCGCAGGTTCAATTCACCACCGCCGTGTACGGTGTGCATCTTCCGGGTATCGTTTATCGCATGGACGAAGTACCGATCCCATTGCGACAGGTTTTGCCGACGTCTTATCCCAGCGATGCTGAGATTTTGCAGCGGATCACGGATACGTTTGTCAACGTCGGTGGATAACAACATATCACGCATGATCACTAGTGCATCACAAACGCAAAAAACCCGGGCGACACATTGTCGTCCGGGCTTGAGGTCGGCCTATTGGTGCTTCCGGCACCCTCAAATCATTATCGGGGAGTCGTTCGATAATGCATCCGTTGTTCGTCGTAGTTCATGGATTGTTATTTGGCCGCACGACGTTGTTGGCGACGGCGGAAGCCGATCAGGCCAATGGCTCCCAGGCCCATCAGCACGAACGATGACGGTTCCGGAACCGGATTGACCGGCGGCGGTTGCGTGGTGAAGTTGATGTTGTCGACACCGACACCGCGATCCAGGCCACCGAAATCCAAGACCGCTTTCACAGCCACGCCGTTGGCGACGACCAGCAGGTTTTCCCAGTTGCCGTCGATCGGTTGGTTTTGTAGGTCCGCTGTGAAGGAGGTCATGCCGACGATGTTTGTCATCGCGTCATCGGAGAACAATGTCAACATCGCCGTGGCGGTCGATCCAACGTCTTGGGCTCCCCCATCGACGCGGAAGTCGAAGATGTCCAAGCTCAAATCGGTGATCCCATCAGCGAAGCTGAAGATGTAATCCGAAGCATAGACGTTCGAGCCCGGCGTGTTTTCATCTGTCAGGAAGAACTCACCCGCACGGTTGTCGACGGCTTGATCATTCATGACACCCGGATTCGTCCCGGTTGTAAACGCGCTGCGCGGTTCGCCGACTGCGGCGATGTAGGACAGACCCGTGGGGTTGCCCGTGGCACCGGTGGTGGAAATTGAAACCAAGTTGTCGCCCGTATCGATCGCACCATTAACCGATTGCAGATCGGCATAGCCGCTTTCGAAGTCAATAAACCCAGCCTGTGCTTCTAAGCTACAAGCCACCAACACCGCCGCACTCAACATCAAACACTTCTTCATCAAACTCTCCCCTTGATTTGCCCAAAACAAAAAAATGGTGAAACTTCAAACGATGTCCATCCTGCCGGCACAGATAGCCTGTCTGGCGTCACGGCCCACAAATTCCGTCGCGTGCTCACTTTTGTAGCTTTGCGACGAATACGGGGATTAGGAAAAACTGTGCCAATCGGAACGCTAAAGACCGAACTGTCCCTCTAAGTGGCCATTCTGCTTGGACTTTTGCTTTTTTTCTTTTAGGCCACTTGTTGACTCACATTTCGGCATGTTCAATTTGATCGTCATTTCCTTAGCAAATCGTAAAGGCTTCTTGACGCCGTTTTGGGAGGAGTGCAGCCAAAGATCGATTGATCAAAGCGAACCAGTTTGGATGGACCATGAGTTCGAAAGTGCGCGCAAGAGGAGCTATCGACAGGCTGAGCGCTTCGATGGCTGTCGGGGAAAATACCTGCGGTGAAGAGCAAGCTTTCAGCTACGGTGCCGGTTTTGTTCGAAATTTCACGGCACCCAAATGCGCAGCCTCAGCCATTCATTCCTAGGTGTTGGGGCATCACGTCAAACGACGTACGCCTCCCAGACCGGCGATACGGGCGATCGTCGCCACTGACTTGGGAGGTCGATGTTTCGCTGTCGGTCGCGCGGAACCTGACGCAAACAGTTCGACCTTAGGAGTCTTTAGGGGGGAGACTTTTCGTGGAACCGGTAATATCGGTGCGATGCTCCAGATAGCCGACCCCGACCAAAATGATGGTCGCAAATCCGGTGGCGACGAGTGCCAGTAGATAGTCCCCCAATCCACAGGCGATCCCCACCGCACCCACGACCCACACGGTAGCGGCTGTCGTCAGCCCGCGGATGGATTTCCCCGCCTGGATAATCGAGCCAGCGCCCAGAAATCCCAGTCCACCGACGATTCCGGCAATCACGCGAGTAGGATCGACGCGGGTCGCTCCCTCAGTATCGGCCAATCGCTCCTGTAAGTTCCAGGCGGCCATCGTAAAGATAGCCGTCCCCAGCCCCACCATCATCTGCGTCCGCAACCCAGCCGCCTTGCCCTGTGTTTCACGCTCAAACCCCAACACCGCCGCACACAACACCGCCATCAGCGGCCGCAGGATAATGTCCGGGATGGAATCGATAAACTCGAACATGATGATTGTCTGTTGGGGGGAGTGCTCTTTCCACCACTGGTCAGCCTCCCGCCTGCTTGCAGGGTTACACATTCACTTGATCATTGACGTATCGTTTGGCCAATCGCTCAGCAGTGTAAATGATGGACATGAGTACGCAGATCATCCTAATATTTTGTTGGGTATTTACATTTTGCCAATACATGCGTGACTCGAATTCCGCTTGCCGAATTCGTTCGTATAACAAATTAATTCGGTCGAATGCGTCTACATCGGCGATCAGATCGGTGCGGTCAAGGGGAGATTGGGGAGGCAACGGTAAAGTGCCCAAAGGGACGATCACCAAGATAACATAGCAAAGCAAGCCTCTGCATGTGTATTGAATGGTTTGCGATGTGGACCACCGTTGCTGTTGAGGCCGCATGATCCAATGTAAAAACCCCCAATAGACTATCGTCAACACGGAAACCAGGACGAAATTCAGATCGAATGGGTCGATGTCAGACATGAGCACAATCCCTTGTTGGTATTCGAACCCGCCTGGGCCAAGTCGTTCCAGTCGCGATTACTTCGCGGATTGTTGCTCACTCACATCATCGCGGCAATAGCGTTTTGCCAATACTTGGCCCATTATCACTAAACCACCGAACACATAAATGATCGTCATTGCCCGGATGAATTGGGACTTCCCCCAATGGACGTTGATTGCACCGTTAAAATGATCCACCCGTTCGACCAAAAAAGAATTCGGATCTTCCGCGTTTTGCAATTCGGTGAGATCCAGCTCTAACTTTGGAGTTTCCGTGACAGCACATTGCCAGGCAATGCAAGTCGCCATCACATAGACCATGAGGCCCCCCAGCGCATATCGGATCGTATGTTCTGTCGACAATTTCTTCTGTGATGCCCGGATGATCAATGCCAGATACCCTAGGTACATCAACGCGACCGCCCCCGCGATGAGCATGATCGTGCCTATGTTATCAGTGGAAGACATGAAGACAACTCCTTATCTGAGCGGTGAAACGCAACCCGTCTCCAAGGGGAGCCCCTAAAAAACAATTGGAGTCGCCCTGTCTTGAGACTTCCTTAGCAGGTTGAACTTACGTCCGTCGTTGTATTTCATCCACACTGTCCGCCCATAGTTTTGAACGGCGCGGCGATGAACGGTTGAGCCATTGCGGCAAACGGCCTGCTGCGCACCAAAAAGCCATTGTTAATCCCATTGGAAGATACAAGAGAGACAATGGGAGCGTAATGAACAACCATAATGGATGTGCACGTATCCATTCAGGATAATGCTCAAAGACCCCACACCAAGTCGAGATCATTATCCAGACATAGAATGCAACGAGACCAATGGAGAAGCGGATCACAAGAAAGAGAAACCGCGCCATAGTGAAGCACCTCAGCAACTGTGGGAAAAGTGGTCTGTGATACCGGGGCGGGTAATACTATTAACATAGATACCACTTCTGACCAAGCCTTTCTGCTGGCAGACGGTGCGGGGCACTGTCTCTCCATCCGCAGCTTGGAGAGAAAGGTTATTTGCGCTTGCAAAGTTCCACTAGCTTTTCCGGGCGTTTAGGGCCATTCAATTCTTCAAGCAACTCACTGGGAAAATCACGAAAAGGATTCCCCCACCATTTTCGCATTTTCCGATTCCAAATTCGCCAACCGACGCCTGGAATCGCTTTACAGACATAGCGGGATTTTGCTTTTCCCATGATGTTGGTTGTAATAGTACCGTAGGGCAGGCTCCCGCCTGCCGTGCGTAATAGGCGACGCGGCTTGGTACGAGCGGCAGGCGGGAGCCTACTCTTGCTCAATATTTGCGAAAAAAAATTCCGCCAAGCACTTCGCCGTTTTTTTGAAGATCACCCATGAGCCAATTTCGGCTCCGGCCGTAAAAAACAACATCACAAAAAGATATGGCGCCTTGCCGATCCAGAAATCCATGAGAAACCAATAGGCTACCAATGGGCACCAAGGCAGCATGACTGCAATGCTGAACGCAGCCGATAACGCAAGCCATTTGGTTAGGAACCACGGCTTCATAGTGATTCCGTTCACATTGTCGATTGATTCACACATCTGACGCTCCAACCCGCACTGACACACTCGCCCCGTGCGCCGTTAGCCCTTCCTTGTCCGCCATGCGGCAAATATCCCCCGCATCTCCCCGCAAGCTGGCTTCGTCGTAACGGATGATCGACGAACGTTTCAAAAAGTCATTCGCGCACAATCCATTAGCAAAACGTGCGGTGCCGCCGGTCGGCAGGACGTGGGATGGCCCGGCGACGTAATCGCCGGCGGCGACCGGGGTGTAGTGCCCTAGGAAAATTGCGCCGGCGTTTTGGAGTTTGTCCAGCAGCGATTCCGGGTTAGCCGTGGAGACATGCAAGTGCTCCGGCGCGAGCAAGTCCGAGAGTCGGCACGCTTCATCCGCGTCGCGAGCCAGAATTAATGCGCCGTAATCCTCTAAGCTGGTGCGGGCTAAATCTCCCCGTTCCAGTTGCGCGAGTTGTGCTATCAACTCCGCCCGCACCGCCTCCATCAACGGTTGATGCCAGGTGATCATCACGCCGCTGCCGGGTGAATGCTCGGCCTGGGAAATCAAATCACTGGCGACAAAATCGGCCCGCGCCGTTTCATCGGCCAACACCACCACTTCGCTCGGGCCGGCGATGCTGTCGATGTCGACGTCGCCGAAGACGTGTTGTTTGGCCAGGGCAACGAACAGATTGCCCGGCCCCACGATTTTGTCGACCTGTGGAATCCCTTCGACCCCATAGGCAAGCGCCGCCACTCCCTGTGCTCCACCGACGCGAATGACTTCCGTAATGCCTAACTCATGGCAGGCGGCCAGAATGTCGACGTTGTATCCGCCAAAATCGGTCGGGGGCACAATGACGGCGATCTCCTGAACACCCGCCGCCTGCGCGGGGACAGCCGTCATCAATAGTGTCGACGGGTACGCCGCCGCTCCCCCCGGAATGCAGACCCCAATCCGCCGTAGCGGCAAATACCGCTGACCAAGCACCACCCGCCCTGCTCCGCTGGCACGTTCGATGCTGACGTCTTGATTAAGAATCGCCTGTTGAAATTCCAAGACGTTGTCACGAATCCGGCGAATAGTGGCCAGATATTCTTCATCGGCGGCGGCGTGGGCGTCAGCCAGTTCCTCGGCCGTCACCCGCATCGTGTCGACATCCAGTTCGCGGCGGTCCAGTTTGGCCGTATATTCCAGCACCGCCGGCAAACCTTGCGCGCGGACGTCGCTGCAGATCTTCTCGACGACCTGTTGTGGTGTGAGTGGGGCTCCAAACAAGTCGATCGTCCGCTGTCGCCCCGCAGCGGAGACGATATCCCCCCGCGGGCTGAGTTTGCGCCGCAACTCCGAGAGCGCCGCAATCGGGTCCTCGTTGTGGCAGTCGATGGTTTGGATATTGAGTGTTTGGGAGCTGGAATCGGTCATGACCGGGTGCCGTTTTGTGGGAATATACTCGGAAAAGAATCTTCGTCTCGCATCCTATACAGTGAGCTGGTGATGGTAAAGTTCGCCGACCGGGCCTCGCCGAACGGACGGCACCTGATTGATCAACGCCCGCTGGGCGACTAAAGTATCAATATCGCCCGAGCCAAGCGGCAAATGGCGAGCGGTATGCAATTGCCTGCCGGTACGGTTCCCCAACTAAAAGCCAACCAGGATAATGATCAAAATGCCCGACGCAATCATCGAAATGCGTAGCGATACCATGACCAAACCGACCCCCGCCATGCGCGAAGCGATCGCCAATGCCGAGGTGGGGGATGATATGTCGGGTGAGGATCCGACCGTCAACCGGTTGGAAGCGATGATTGCCGAGCGGTTGGGCAAGGAAGCGGCTGTGTTTGCCTGTTCGGGAACGCAATCGAATCAAATGGGGGTCCGCGTGCATTGTCGTCCGGGAGACGAATTGCTGATCGAGGCCTGGGGGCATATTGCCAGTTATGAAGCGGGTGGACCGGCGGCACTGAGTGGCGTGACCTGTCGGCCCATCATCGGCCGCCGCGGTCTGTTAGAAGTTTCTGATCTGGAAGGCCAGATCCACAACGACGATCAACACCTTTGCCCCACACGGTTGGTCTGCGTCGAAAACACCGCCAATCGCGGTGGCGGCGTCGTCTATTCATTGGGGGCCATGCAACAAATCGGCGCCTGGGCGCATGAAAACGGCTTGAAGGTCCACATGGACGGTGCGCGGCTGTTCAACGCCGTTGTGGCGGGAGGCTACACAGCACAGGAAATCTGCGAGCCGGTCGATACGATCTCCGTCTGTTTCTCCAAAGGTCTGGGCTGCCCGATGGGGTCGGCGCTGATTGGGTCCGAAGAAGAAATTCGCATTGCCCGCCGCGCCCGCAAATTATTTGGCGGTGCGATGCGCCAAAGCGGTATCGTGGCTGCTGCGGCGATTTATGCGTTGGAGAACAACGTCGACCGCATGCAAGAGGACCACGACAACGCCCGTGCATTCGCCGAAGCATTGTCACAGATCGAAGGCATCGAGATTGAAATGCCGGAAACGAACCTCGTGTTCTTCGACGTCGAGCAAGAGTACGGCACCGCCTTCGCTCTGTCGTCACGACTGCGAGAATTGGGCGTGAACATCAACCCGACCGGGCCGCAGTCATTGCGGGCCTGCACGCATTTGGACGTCACCCGCGAGCAGTCCCTCCGCGCAGCAGAGTTGATCGGCGATTGCCTGAGCAAAGGTCTGGCGGACGTCGCCGAAACCATCACCGGCGGCCCCTACGCCAGCCGGTGAGGCGATCGGGGCAAACGAACGACGTCTCCGGGAGGGTGAGGCTCCTGCCAGGACGTGTTGTACTCGAGGTAGGTGTAAGGCTTGAGGGATTGGGGTGCCCCTCAAACGTGGCAGACACCCTCACATTCTCACCACGGAACCCTGCAATTCGCTAGCCGTAGGTCTCTTGTCGCCCGTAAACGTTAGTCCCGTTTACGGGACTTGTCACGCGATTCGCGTGTATTAGCCCCGTCGTTTACGGCGGGGTCGCGCATGTCGTACCCATCGCAAAAATAAGCCTCGTTCACGAGGCTTCTCGCAGTTTGGCTTGAGCCAATGCCCACCCCGTCATAAATGACGGGGCTAATACCGCTGCGCGGGGCGCCCGGTGAACCGGGCTTGGGCATCCAGAGATCTCATTATCTAAATACGAAAACACTCCACTGTCTACGACAGCAGTTTCTCGCTATTGCCCCGCAACAATTCATCCACCCCCGGCTCGCAAAATGCGACGCCGACTTCGTAACCGCCGTTCGGGTATTCCGCGGCTGTGGGAATATACCACGGCCCGCCGTCGCCGTACGCGGCTGTGGCGACGAAACGGTTGGGGGCGAGGCTTTGCGCGTGGAGTTGGTATTCGATAAAGCACTCCGCCGGCAGATGTAGCAGTGCAATGTCGTTGACGTGCAGCGAACTGAGCACAATGGGAATCTGTTTCTCAACCCGCCGCAGCCAAGTTAGCATGTACGACGGCCGGTTGCGGCCCACGACCGCGTTATCGCGATTACTGATTTCGGCAACGAGATCCTCTTGTGACAAACTGGCGCGGGGCGTTGGTAGAATATCTTGTGTGTGCCACGACGCTTGTTGGATCGGTTGCGGTTTGAGCGACTCTTCGGATTTGACGATGCCGTCATACATCCGCTCGGTCAGAATCGGCCGCGCTTCATGGGAACCGTCGTTGTATTTCCCGGCGGCAATGTTGCCGGCGCACCCGGTGAAGTAGATGTGTGTGCATTCGGGTTGTTCGGCTTGGCGTTTTTTACGAGCCAAACCGGCGAAGTCGCTGCTCACGCGGCCGTCGCCGTAATAACTCATGGGGTGCGTCGCATAATAATGGCAGGATACCACCTTCTCGTCGCCGTCATAAAACGCGACCGTTTTCAGCCACGGATCGATCAATCCTTCGGGCAAAGCTCGCAATGCTTCATTCGTACAGCTGCTGCCACGCATGGCTTTGACTTTGCCGTTTTCGTCGCGAAACACACGACGGTTTGAGGCGACCTTTTCCACCTTGGCTTGCCCGTGGGCAACGTGCGTCACCGGCCGTGCGTTTTTCAATGCTTCTTTGATCGCCCCCCGACCCCGCTTTAAGCAATCCTCAAAATAATCCAGCTCCACAATGTGCGGCAGATCCCCCTGCTCCAGAATCAGCTTCTCCGCATCGAGGCAGGCAAAGGGTGCGTTGTGTTGATGTACGCATTGCACCGCAACCCGTTCCGGTGTCGTCCCGGCCGCCTCGGCTAAGGCCGTCCGCCATTGCACGTGCGCGTCATTCAATAGCCCCGTCCAGTCAACGGCGCACAGCACGATCGGTTTCCCCGCACCGGTGAGTACAAATCCAATCGCTTCCAGCGAGTCGTCGACCGCCTCAACCGGTTTGATCCACCCACCGCACAGCGAATGTCCCATTGGCGGCGTGACATCAAACCGAAAGGGAGCAATCGTCATTTTGCCGCTTTGTTCAGTCGACTCGGCAGCAAGTAAGGCTTCCATGCCCGAAAAAAGTGGCAATGCGGTTACCGCACCGAGGGACGTTTGCAGAAATTGGCGGCGATCAGAAGCGGGCATGAGGGCAGGCCTATTGAGATTGAAGGTGGGAGGTATCTAATGTCGTAAAACCATTGTAGACACCACGCAACGGCAGCGGCAACGCTCATTGCCAGTCGGGTCGCGCTCGTTATAATGGTAGGTGCATAGTTCTCGGTTTCCGCCAGCATGGCGCCCTCTTGAAATGAACGCGTAATGTCCGACTCCCTCCCCGTCCAATTGGTTGAAAAGCGTGACGCCTTGCTCGGCATTTTGTCCGGCTATGGGCGCGTGGCGGTCGCATTTTCAGCCGGGATCGACAGCACAGTGGTTGCCAAAGCAGCACAACTAGCTTGTGGAGACCGCGCGGTCGCAGTGACCGCCGATAGCCCCAGTCTCGCTGGCGGAGAATTGGAAGAGGCCAAACGCTTAGCAGCGCTCATCGGCATTCGCCACCAAGTCGTGCGGACCGAGGAATTTGAAAACAGCGATTACCTCAAAAACGCCTCCAACCGCTGTTACTTCTGCAAGACGGAGTTGTATACGCAGTTGGAAGGTTTGGCGCCTCAATTGAACGTTGATGTAATTGTCAATGGCGCTAACCTCGATGATCGCGGCGATCACCGCCCCGGCATGCAAGCGGCCAGTGAACACGATATTCGCAGCCCGCTAATCGAAGCTGAGTTCACCAAGGCGGACGTCCGTGCGTTGGCCGCCGATTGGGAGTTGCCCATCTGGGACAAACCGGCCAGCCCTTGCCTGTCCAGTCGCATCGCCTATGGACTCAGCGTGACTCCCGAACGCGTGCGCCGCGTGGATGAGGCGGAATGCTTCCTGCGTGAAGAGTTGGGCTTGCGTGAGTTACGTGTGCGTCACGAACCCAATGACCTAGCCCGGATCGAAGTCCCCGTTACGGCGCTTGCACGTTTTGCGAACGACGATATCCGTGACAAAATCACGACGCACTTCAAATCGCTGGGCTTCAAGTTCATCACGCTCGACCTAGAAGGTTTCCGCTCCGGCAGCATGAACAGCGTCCTGCCGCTCGAGAGCCTAACCATGTCCGCCAAGTGACCGATGCAACCGGCAAGTAATATTGCCGATCCGTAGCAGCATCATCCCTAAGGCAGGCTCCCAAAAAACAGCGACCAACGGAAGCGGCCCATCCCCCTCGAGCGGAAGCTCGCACCAAGCCGCCACGCGGTTAGAGTTCGTACATGCGGAAGTGGCCGAAGACGACTTCTTCGAAGACCGGTTTTCGGAACAATCCGTTGAGCTTGTTGCGGATTTTGCTTCGCAACGATTCAGTCATGGCGTCGTTCAGTTCGCCAACTGTTGCGCCGCGAGCAATCTCAGTCATTGCCGCCTTGATACGGTTGTGATAGCCACCTAAACGACGTTCGAAATGAATGACTTCGTCTTTCGTACCGCGCATGATCCCTGAGACTTCAAACTCCACCACGCGGATGCCTTCGCTTTCGGGAGTTGCCTTCGCGCGTTCCGCAGAACCACTGACCGAGGAAAACTCGCCGAGGTACACTTCTGTTGGTTCTTTGGTTTTTGCGGCTTGAGCCGATTGGCTAGCCTCGTCAGGGGCATGGTGTTCGCCGTTGACCGGGTTGCTAAACCACACAATCAGCCCCGCCACGGGAGCGAACACCAAACTGAGCGAGCCCACAATTTTGGCAATATCCCAGACGGTTTGGCGGCGACTGTTGGCCGTCATACGAGAACGAATGAGTGCTTGAAGTCTTTGCATAAGTGAGTCGCTGATTGAGTCGCTGAATCAGTCGGCGCAAGCGGGTCAATGACAGTTCCGGCAGACAATTGCCCACGTCGAACGACGTTAAATCGGGCGCACAATAAAACATAGCTCATGACCGAGCCCGATTTGGCGCAACGATCACCGGATTTCTTCAATTTGCAACGATTTTATTGCCGCAAAAATTCTCTGCGTCACCAGTCGTCACAAATTTCCCGGACCGCAGCGATCCTTTTGTTTTTTGCCCGCATTGGTGAAAAGTGCGTGGTACAATAGGGGGATTGTGTCGCTCGGGTGGATTTCCGCCGCCGCGATTTCCTACTCTCAATCGACCCAAAATCAGTGCTTTCCCTCGGAGTGAACGTCATGGCCCAAATCAACTCAATTTTTGCTCTCGCGTTTCTCGGCTGTGTTGCAGCCCTCCCCTTAGGGACGCAGTCGAATGTCGCTCACGCTCAAGACAACGACGCTTTCGCGCCACCGGCCGAAGCAGCGAATACTCCTCAATTGACCGAAGAGGAGATTCGTCGTGAATTGGACAAATGGAACGATCTGGAGATCACGCAACGCAAAGACAAGGCACGGCAGTTGATCGCCAAATATCCCAATACGCGCACCGCTCGGCTGGTACAACGTTATTTGGAAGAACTCGAACTTTACGACGAAGCCGCTCAAGCGCAGCGTGACATTGCTGCGGCGCGTGCGGCCCGCGTTCGAGAGTATTGGCGGCAACGGGTCGCGGCGGAATTGTCAACGGTCCCCAACTATCAAACGTTGCCTTTAGTGCGCCTGACCAACAAGGCCGATCAAGCCGTCCTGTTCCAGCTGCGCGGCTATGGCATGGGGTGGACGCGTCCCCGCTTGCTGTTGGCCGGGGCCTCTGAAACAGTGAATTATCCGGTGGAATATCGCCGGATCACGACCGCAGGCACCACGACCTATTTGCTACAGCCGGGCAATGAGTTCGTCTTCCGTCAATCCAAGCCGGACGAGATGCCGCGCCTTTATGAAGCTGCGGCAGCGCAATGATCGCATCGGCCTGCCGTGTGGAATCGTCGCATTTTGTCGTAGCCTGATGAATGCTGCCCCCTGAGACCGATATGGTCTTTGTGGGGCAACGGTGGCAACGAATTGAGATGAGGTTTGCAGCATGATCACGGATGATCTCTTGCGCAAAGGAACGGCGCAACACAGCCAGGGGCAACTGGTGGAGGCGACGCAGTCGTTTCGCGCCGTCTTGCGCATCAATCCCACGCATCAGGCGGCGACTCGATCACTGCTGAGCATTGCCAAACAACTCCGCCAACCGGCCTCTCAGTCGACGGCCGTTGTGGATCAGCAAATCGATCAAGAACGTCGCAAATACGAGCAGGTGTGGCAGTGCGACGACTACCGCCGATTTTCACCCGGTTTGCAGGGCGCGCAGCTGGTTGATCTCATCGGTTATTTCCGACAGCACCAGGTGCGGACAATTCTGGATGCCGGTTGCGGTTCTGGCCAGTTGATGCAACAAATCATGACCGAATTCCCCGAGGAATTCGATCTGCATGGATTTGACATCTCCGCGAATTGCCTCGATCCATTTTTTGATGCGATCCGCGACGAAATTCTCACCGTCGGTTGTCTGTGGAATTTGGCAGAATTCGGGGAGATCTATGATGGCGTGATCTGCACTGACGTCATGGAGCACATCCCTACGCATCAGGTCCCCGCTTGTTTGGAAAACCTGCGCCAGTGCACCGCGAAGGCCGCCTATTTCGGCATCGCCCTGTTTCCTGACGGCTACGGGCAGAAGATCCTGGGAGAACCATTGCATCTGACCGTCAAAGAGCCGCAGTGGTGGATTTCGGCGATCCAGCGCGCAGGATTCACCGTCACGAAGGCCATGGTGGAAAATGGTCCCCATGCGAATCCGATGTGGCTGCATGCACTGCTGACGGTTTGAATCGCAACGTCCCGAGCAACGATGTCCGGAACGTTCTCCTACCGATTCAGCGGCGATTTTGCGCGACACCCTGCGGCCGTAAGGCCACCTGATTGTGCGCCGCCGTACTGGGCCGTTCGTAGCCGAAGGTGCGGCAGTAGTCGTCGCATGTGCTCCAAACACGATTCACGAATGCGACCAACTCCGGACGACGCTCCAGCAAATGCCGCTCCGCCGGGCCATCGGCCAGCGGCACGCTTTCACCGGTTGGTCCGGGAATTTCGACGCCCACTATTTCAGACAACCGTTGCATCCCACCGGGGGCTGCCAACTCTTCGTAGCGGAGAAGAATGTGCGGACGCTGAGAGATTTCCATCAAGGCCGCTGCCGAAGTCCGTGTGCGGTGTTCGACGAACGAGCCGTCGATCGGAATTCCCATTCGCAGTGCGACATCAACGTGCGACAACACAACATCGCGAATATCGCGTACGCACAGAACCAGGTTGCGAGGCGGATAGGTTTCGAGCAACTGTTGCCAGCCCTCCAACCGCGTTGTCCGCAATCCCCATTGGGGAATGGCTGCAAGTTTCGGTAAGACCTGCACGTCGAAGAATTCTTGAAAGGTCAGATAATTTTTTCGTGTCCAGTCTTGCTCGTCAATTTCAATGCCGCACTTGCGCAGTTGTGTGTGAACGTGCCGAGCCCATTCGTGGCCCAGAATGGCCGGTTCGTCGAGGATGATGCGCTGATTGGGGATCGTCATCAGCTCGGCGATTTCGCGAGTCCCACAGCCGATCAAACCGAAGAGGGTGAAGTCCATACCGTAGTCGACTTCTTGGGGCGCTGTCCCCTCAGTCGCCCCATGTTTGATACGATATTTTGTGAGCACGCGTTTCGCCACGGCATTCTGCTCCGATTCATTGCCGTCGATCCGGTGGAGAGAAATCGGATGTGGGATCTTCACACAGCGGGCTTGTTCCCAGACCCGCAGAAATTGATCAAATTCGTGGCCTTCCGATAGCGACTCGTCATGTAGAAACTGTTGGGCCACACTTGTTCTCAGCATGTGCCCAGACTGCAGCGACGCCTCTGGACGATAGTTCAGCAGTTCCGTAAAGGATTCGGTTTGGTCGATTTGCGGCTCGCGTTTGATCGCTTCGCTACTTCCCTCTTGGAAGGTGTACAACTGACCCCAAATACCGTCGTAGTCGTCGAGAAATGGTTTGATGTCGCCCAACGCATTGGCGGCGAGCAGGTCGTTGGCATCGATACACAGCACCCAGTCCGCCCCGCGCGACGCGGCGGCTCCGACGGCAAGATTTCTGGCCTGGGACGGACTCATCGTGCCGTTGTGATCGTCGATCCGCAGCGCGATCAAGTTTGCAAAGCCGCCATTATTGGTTTGGTAGGCACGTTTGATCGACTCGGTGCACTGGACGTAGGCAGCTTCTTGTCCGCTGGCAACGAACGTCACAATGGCAATTGTGGATTTAGGCATGATCGCTCCGGCTTGGCGACGTTTGGCTAGTGACGAGGGGCTGATCAGGCAAAATTGTATGGCAGTGGGATTTGAGATACCCGCAGCAGAGTCACACAACCCGCGCAATCGTTACAACCCGTATCGACCGTCTCCCGCACGGGGCATGAAGTAATTCGCTAGGTTCAGCGGAGCAACGCAATTCGATCGGAAATGACCGATATCAATGGCATGCGATACGACGTTCTGAGGCTCCTACACAACTCAAGCGGTCTTGCGAGAAAACAGTGATATTGATAGGTTACGCGCGGATCGCATCTCAGAATCGGGGGTCTTCCGATCGGGCGGGATCCACACGTTCGTCGTTCCTGTGGGAACGGCCCCTGTCGCGTTCATGGATGATCTCGATTCACTTCGTCAAGGACCGGTCGACGGACCGGACAATACAGCGGTATGCGGTTTTTGGTTCTCGCCTATTCCTATCCCCCCACCGTCAATCCACGGGCCGTTCGCTGGGGTGCCATTGCCCAGCATTGGGCGGCAATGGGGCATCACGTCGACGTGATCAGCGGGTGGGCGCCGGGACAACCGCGTGAAGAAGGCCACGATCAACTCCATATTCGCCGCGTCGGAGGAAACCTCTCTGAACGCATGCGGGGTCTATTACGTCCGGGAGGGGCGATTGCTTCACCGGAATCGGATCGCCGATCGAGTGAATCGCCACGCACCGGCAGCCACCGGTTAAAAAAAATAGCGCGTGCTTGCCACGACGCGACTTGGAAGAAACTGTACTGGCCCGATTCCAATTGCCTGTGGCAGACGCCGGCGGTTAAAGCGGCGGGCCGATTGCTTGAGGAGCATCGCTACGATGCCGTCGTCTCGGTGTCGATTCCTTTCACCTCGCACTTAGTCGCATATCGTCTAGCTGCGCAGTTGCGCAACGCGGCTTGGCTGGTCGATGTCGGCGACCCGTTTTCCTTCATGGATCAGTGCACCCCGAACAATACGGCGTTGTATCGCGGAAAGAACACAGCCTGGGAACATCGCATCTTTCGTCGCTCATCGGTGGTCTCTGTGACTAGTGATGAAACAGCAGACCGTTATTGTGCTCTTTTCCCGGACTGTGCCGACAAAATTCATGTCATCCCGCCACTGGCAACGCAACCGTGTGGCCCCGTGAATGACAAATCTCAAACTGACCCCCTCAAATTGGTTTACACAGGCACGTTGTATCGCGACATCCGCAATCCCACCTTTTTGTTCGAACTGTTCGGGGAGATACTCAAATCGTCGCCGAAGCGGGGGTTGGAATTGCATCTGTACGGGCTCGTGAATGATTGCAGCGATATCGTTGCCACGTATCAACGCAAATTCGGCAGCGCACTACGAGTTCACGGAACCGTGCCACCTGCGGCAGCGCAACAGGCCGTTGCGAATGCCGATCTGCTCGTCAATTTGGGGAATTCCACCAGCTACCAGTTGCCCAGCAAAATTGTCGACTATGCGGCGACAGGAAAACCGATTCTCAATTTAACCACAATCGAACACGACAGTTCCGCAGCTTTCTTGCGAACCCATCCGGCGACATTGACGCTCCGCGACAACGAGTTCTTGGGCCACGGAAGAATGATCCGTGATGTGGTCAGGTTTATTACTGCGCCGCCCACTGTCAGTGCGTCAACGTTACGTCAATGGATGAGTCCCTTCACAATCGAAAACATCGCAGCCCGTTATCTAGAATTGGCCGTCCCCACAGAAACGGTTCACGCTCCCACAACGGTCTGGCAAAAAGCCGCATAAAAACTTCGATGGAATCAAAGCCTGTGAATAGCATCAAAATAGCGGCATCCACCACCAAGGATCCGCGTAACACGCAGACACCAACGTTTTCTGTGATGACTCCTGTCTACAACGGCGAAGCGTTTATCCATCGCTGTTACGGAGTGTTGCGGGAACAAACGTTTACGGATTGGGAATGGGTCGTGGTGGACGACGGCTCCACGGACCGGACCGCTGAAATTGTTCGGTCGATCGACGATGACCGGATTCGCCTCATTAGTTATCCGGAAAACCAAGGGCGCGGTTATGCGCGGACCGAAGCACTCAAAGCCTGCCGTGGTGATTGGGTTGTTTTATGGGATGCGGACGACATCTACTTTCCGGACCGCCTGGAACGAATCGAAGCGGCTCGCGAGCAAGATTACGATTATTACTGTTCCTATGCGGTCGTTGTCGACAACACATTGAGAATCAAAGGCGTACGAGGATTCTTACCGGCGTCGGGTATCCTGCCGCGTTTCTTCGTGCACTCCACATTGGCCTGCCCGGTCGAGTTGGCCCGGGAGATCGGTTATGACATCTTTCGCGAGCAAGGGGGACCGGGTGAGGATTTTCGGATCGTGATGACCTTGGGCGGCCATTACAACGGCTTTTACGACAACGATGCTTCGGCCGTCTATCAAGAGGATCGCGAAGTCAATTTGCAGAAGTCCATTGATACCAACAAAGCCCAGAAGCGGGCATTGCGGATGCTGTACCACGAAGGAATCTTGCCACAACGTCCCTGGGGCTTATTCGCCCTCATGGTGCGGCGGTCGATTAAAATCACAATTTTGCATCTCATGCGAATTGCCCCCGGTTTGTATCTGCGGACGGTCAAACTTCGAGCCTACGGCGATACCGCCCCCGGTTTTCAGCTTTCCCAACAACGGCGTGAATTCATCGACTGGGTCCATCGCACCGACTTTTCAGAGTCGATCAAACAACCGCAGGCCTGTCCGCTGGTGTTTCCAACAATGCCGCTGCGCAAAGCGAATTAACTGTTGTGTGGGGCGTTCTTCGCGTGCAGGACAACGTTTTAGGTAGGCGACTTCTCGAAATGTTCGGCCGCTGAGGCCCGTTCTCTCGTTCGGCTTGCTCTGGGGGAACTGGCAAAATCAAAATTGCCGACCTCTACACTTCTTGACAACCGTGCGCCCAAAGTGCACGCTATAAGTTGGGCGTTGTCTTGGGATTAGGCTAGGGGGTACGGAACTTGCCTCGAATCGCGCTCAAATTGCCGAATTCCAGACTTTTTTCAGGCGGAGAATGGCCACAGTGACTAAATTGCGGAAGGGTAACACGATGTCGGCCCGGGATATGCGGTTGGGACTGATGGGGGTGATTGTTGCCGGTCTTGCCATGGCTGGTGCCGCTGGCTGCGGGGGCATAGGTGGCGACCCGGTACCGGTTGCCGGCGCCGTCTCGCTGAACGACACCCCGTTACCATTTGCCCGTATCATTTTTCATCCTCAACAAGTGGGAGGGCGGACGGTCGCTGCGGTCACCGATCTCCGCGGCCGCTATGAAATTCGCGACGGCGACCGTTTTGGACTGCCGCCGGGACCTTATGTGATCACGGTCGATTACTATGTCGATGGCAGAGATAATCCCCAACGCCCTGAGCCGACGGTCAGTTTTAGTGGGGAGGGGTTGAAACAACTTCTGCCTGAGAAGTACAGCGACGAAGCACAGTCAGACCTCTCCGCACTGGTCTTGCCGCCCGATGCAGAAACTGAAACGGGAAACGTGTTCATCTTTCCTTTGACGGGAGAGAATGTTCCGTTGCCCTCCGGAGCTGAGCCATTTCCACGTGGTGGAAAACCTGCCCCGAAAGGCGATGGTTCTCCGGATCCGGCCCCTTCGCCTCAACAGATACCAAGTACTTTTCCGATCACCAATCTTTTGGTCTACGGTGGTGGCGGTTTGATTTTTCTCGCGGTCGTCGGGGGGATGTTGTTCCTCTTCAAGCGACGTTCCTCGAGTCCCGCAATGGGAGATGAATCATCCTACCAGTATGATGGCGAAGCGGAGGGTGATAGCAGTGCCGCGGAGATGCAGCAGCCGGCGCGTGCGGCGCCGCGGCGAAAGAAGAAGCGCAAGAAAAAGAAGATCCGCAAAAAAAGCGAAGGCGATGCCGCTGGCATCGGCGCGCCGACTCTCGATACGTCGGCCGATGAAGCGGAACCGGAATTCTCGGGAAGCCCGTTTCCCGTGTTGGACGAAGGCATGGACGACGACGATGTCGCCGCCGCGTTTTTGGCCGCGGACGAGGATACGGTTCCCGCTCCCAAAAAATCTGGCGAAGCGGACGTCGTCAAGTGGATGTTGAGCGTTGGCGGTTTTGTCAAAATTCAAACGGCCGGTAAAAAGGTACTCAACGTCAAATCAGTCGATGCACTACCCGACGAAAAATTCCAAATCCAGGGAGCGTTCTTCGAAGGGGTCGAGGATTTTGGCGACGAGGAATTGGCCAAGATCAAAAAACTGCCACATCTCGACACGTTGGATTTGATCTCCACCAACATTAGCGACGCGGGATTGGCCGCACTGGAAAAACTCCCCAGCATTCGAACGTTGGCCTTGTCCCGTACCTCGATTACCGATGCCGGTCTGGAACATTTGACCGCGCTGCCTAATCTTCGAGTGTTGTTGCTCTACCGCACGCATATTACGGACGCGGGGAATGAGCATCTCAAGAAGCTCACCAAACTCAAGACAATCGAATTGAAGAAAACCGAGCTGACCGAAGAAGGCGTCCAGGAACTGCAAGAACAGTTGCCCGACTGCAAAGTCATCGCATAACCGCTTAGCTACGTAGCATGCGTTGCGGATTGAACACTGCGCTCAACGTCACAGCAGGTCCACAGTGAACCGTTGCGTCGGCGATAAACCTTTGGCCATGGTCCCGCTCAGATTCCGCCCTGCTTCATCAATTCCTGTTCGATGGTTCATCCGCTCTTCAAATGCCCCGAATAATATTCGGAAGGCGATTGGGGCGTGACGGAACTGTCTCTTCACGCTCTCCTGGCAACCCGCTCAGCCGAATATCGGGTCAACCACGTTGGGAATGCCGCTAGGCGCGGCATCACCCAGCCGATGTGCGGGAGATGTATTTTGTGTTAATTTCGTAAACCGTTTACAGTTAGTGATTTGCGGCATTGTGCCGGCGGGCGGTTCGGTTTGGCACATCAATTGCACTCTCTCAGTGGCTGGACGGCCATCGCCCGCAGTTTGCGGCCTCAGGCCAAAACAAAACATGAGAAAGACTAGTTATGAACCACGGATTTTTGATCGACATGGATGGTGTGATTTATCGGGGCAGCGAATTGATTCCGGGCGCGGAAAAGTTCATATCAAAGCTGAGACGGGAAGATATTCCCTTTCTGTTTCTCACCAACAACAGTCAACGCACGCGACGTGACGTCGCCACGAAATTGATGCGGATGGGAATTAACGTGGAAGAAGAGCACGTATTCACTTGCGCGATGGCCACGGCGCGCTTTCTGGCACGGCAAAAACCGTGCGGCACTGCCTATGTCATTGGCGAAGGGGGACTGACCCAAGCCCTGCATACCAATGGCTACTCAATTGTCGACCACGATCCCGATTATGTCGTTGTTGGCGAAGGGCGGTCCTTTAACTTTGAAATGATCGAAACCGCTGTCCGCATGATTCTAAACGGCGCAAAATTGGTTGCGACCAACATGGATCCGAATTGCCCGACCCAACACGGACTCCGTCCAGGCTGTGGAGCCATTGTGGCCATGCTGGAAACCGCAACCGGGCAAAAGGCGTTCAGCGTCGGAAAACCAAGCCCAATTATGATGCGTCATGCGCGCAAAGAATTGGGGCTAGCAACGTCCGAAGTCACGATGATCGGCGACACCATGGAAACCGATATCCTGGGTGGCGTTGAAATGGGTTACAACACCGTGCTGGTCCTCTCCGGGGGCACCTGCCGGGACGATCTGGTCAATTTCGCTTACCAACCGGGGCGCGTCGTTGATTCGATCGCTGACCTGTGCGATGCCCTTGAATTAGTCGCCGGCTCCGCTGCGTGAATATCGCACTTTCTTTAAACCTGTTCCCAGACCCCCGCTTTGCCTGCCCGCACAATCGCCTCGATGACGCGCATGTTGGCAACCGCATCTTCAATCGGTGTGGGAACAGGAGTGTTATTGAGAATTGCTTCTGAGAATAGATCCCCCTGGATGCGGTATTGATCGCAGATGTCAAACGATATCTCCTCAATACCGGCGGCCGTTTCGTGCCAAATTTTACACGGGCAGTCTGGCGGGGCGTTGAAGGGAATCTCAATCTCGACCCGGCCGGTCGTGCCAAAAATATTCACCCGCTGGTAGGGCGTCAGTTGCGTCCCGCAGGTGAACGTGCTTGTGCCGACACCGAAATCCATCGTTGCTGAGGCGAGACGGTCGATGTTGAAATTCGGATCGTATTCGACTGCCCCGCTTACAGACGTCGGTTCGGCATCGAAAATGAATCGGGACAGTGAAATCGGATAACACCCGATGTCCATCAATCCGCCGCCGCCCCAGTCGGCGTGGTTGCGATAATTGTCAGGGTCGCTCAAAAAGTAAGAGAAGAATGATTGAATCGTCCGCAGTTCGCCAATGCCCCCCTCTTTGACCAGTTTTTTAGCGGTCACCCATTGGGGGTGGTGGCGGTACATGAAAGCTTCCATCAACTTGAGCTGCGGATGGGCCTTGCCCGCATCGACCAATTGCTGGCCTTCAGTGGATGTCAGTCCAATCGGTTTTTCACAAAGTACATGCTTGCCCGCTTCGAGCGCTTTGATCGACCAAGGGACGTGCAGATGATTGGGGAGCGGATTATAAACCGCATCGATGTCCGGGTCTGCCAGTAGGTCCTCATAGGATCCATAGCTATTGGCGATCCCCAACTCCTCAGCAGCAGCCCGCGACTTTTCCGCCGTCCGCGAGGCAAGGCCCGTAATCTCGCAAAGGTCGCTTTGTTGCATGGCGGGGATGACTTTGACGGTCGCGATTTTGGCGACGCCCAGAACGCCCCAACGGATTTTGCTCATCGTGGTAGATTCCTTCGTGCGGTTTTTGGCTTTTGCCGTAACGGTGGCCTGCTATGCTATGTTCTCGGGCGGTCACGCTCAACCATTAGCATCCTCTCACTGCTTGTGGCCGCAACAACGAGAAAATACAACCACGAAAGAAACGAATGACACGAAAAAGGATCTAAGTTTTTCATCCAAACCTTTTTGCTGGGAGTTCTACTGCAGCATCGCTAGGCATAGTCGTTTTTCTCTGCATTGTTTTCGTGGTTTTCGTTTCTTTCGTGGTGAATTTTCTTACCCAAACACAATCAATGCTTCCCGCTACGTTTTTACTGAATTCGAGGAACCCATGACCACACCCAAAATCTTGGCATTTGCCGGCAGTACACGCACCGATTCCTTTAATAAAAAACTGATCCACATCGCTGCTGATGCCGCCCGTGCCGCTGGGGCTGAGGTGACGGTGATTGACCTGCGCGATTTGGAGTTACCGCTGTTCGATCAAGACGACGAGGCTGCCCACGGATTGCCGCCAGGAGCGTTGCGTCTCAAAGAGTTAATGGCGACCCACGATGGATTGCTGATTTCTTCGCCGGAGTACAACAGTTCGCTCTCAGGGGTGCTCAAAAATGCCATCGATTGGGCGTCCCGCAAGGCGACTCCCGACGAACCGGCGCTGAGTTCGTTTTCTGGAAAGGTCGCCGGAATAATGAGCGCTTCGCCCGGTGGTTTGGGCGGCTTACGGGGGCTTGTTCACCTGCGGTCCATACTGTCCAATATAAAAGTGCTCGTCCTGCCGCAACAAATGGCAATTTCAGCTGCCCACAACGCTTTTTCCGAGGATGGTTCGTTAAAAGACTCGAAACAACACGAGGCCATTGCCGAGATCGCGGTGCGCCTCGCAGTCGTCTTGAAGAAGCTGAATGGCTAACCGAGTCTCAATCAAAAGAGTGATATTTCTGCCGCAGACGCTAATATTTTGGTATCCCGAGGGATATAATCCCCCAGTTGGGCAATAGAACGGTTCTAGACAGATAAAGATTGCGGAGAAATGTCAGAGTTTGCTGAAAATTCGACGTTGAAATTGTCCCCCCTCACGGTGACGGAGCCGGAGGTCTACGAAGATCCGTTGGAATTGATGGACGAAATCGACCGCCTCAAGGTCGAAAAGGATGCCACGATTCTCGCGCATTACTACGTGGATGGCGAAATCCAAGATGTGGCGGATTTTAACGGCGACAGCCTGAAGCTGGCCCGGGATGCGACGCAGGTCTCGACTTCGACGATTGTATTTTGCGGCGTGCACTTTATGGCCGAGTCGGCCAAGATCCTCAATCCGGAAAAGACAGTCCTGCTGCCTGATCTCTTAGCCGGCTGTTCCCTCGCCGAAAGTTGCCCCGCCGAAAAATTAGCAGCATACCAAGCGGACCTACGTGCCAAAGGGCACGACTTCGAGACCGTCTCGTACATCAACACCTCCGCCGCCGTCAAAAGCTTGTCGGACTGGATCGTCACCAGCGGCAATGCTCGCGAAATCATCGACCGTGTTCCGACGGACAAGGAAATCTTGTTCGTCCCAGACCAGCATTTGGGGCGTTATCTGTCAGAAGTCACCGGCCGTGAAATGATCCTTTGGCCGGGCAGTTGCATGGTGCATGAGATCTTCAGCATCCAGGACATGCGGCGGGTGAAGAAAAATAATCCCGGCAGCCAGGTGATCGCCCATCCGGAATGCCCCAAGTCGATTTTAGATGAGAGCGATTTCATCGGCGGCACGGAAAAAATGCGGCGGCATGTGATGGAAGTCACCGAGCCCACAACGTTCCTCGTCGCCACTGAATCGGCGATGATTCATCCCTTGGAGAAGGCGGCGCCGCAACACAAATTTTTACCGGTGCCGGGTGTCATGGAATCGACCGGTGAGACCTGTGCTTGTAATCGTTGCCCGCACATGGCCCGCAACACATTGCAAAAATTGCGAGACTGCCTCAAAACCGGCCAACCCGAAATCGCGTGGCAGCCGTATTTTGAAAAAGCACAAGAAGTCCTCACGCGGAGCCTATTGCAGTAATGTCCGACGACTCCGGATCCACCTCGACTGCCCTGCTCCTCAGCGGCGACCTGTTTTTCACCAGCAAGATCACCGGCACCGCCCAAGCCGTAGGCCTTCACATGGATGTGCGGGCGTCAATTCCTGAAGAAATCCCCGGCCCCGCTGCCGGCGGATATCGACTGGTAATCATCGATCTCGCCCAACCGTCCATCGTGCCGGCGGAAGTCGTCGCACGGTTGTCCACAGCGGACCGCCCGCACGTGATCGCCTACGGCTCACACGTCGCCACGGCCACACTCCAAGCTGCGCGTGATGCTGGTTGCGATGAGGTTATGCCCCGCAGTCGCTTTTCGGCGGAGTTGGCAGAGATATTGCGGCACGCAACGGAATCGGCTAGCGGCGGGTGACAGCTCGTCGGTGACACGTTTTGGCATTTGGCCAGGGAGTTGGCCGTTGAACCCTCACCCCCGGCCCCTCTCCCAGAGGGAGAGGGGGGAAGCAAAGATTGTCGCGGGAATTCCAATCAACGACTCCCTCTCCCTCTGGGAGAGGGTTGGGGTGAGGGGCGCGCTACCTTTGACTTTCATTACCACTCAAGACGGACAAGCTATCATCCCTCCAACCCAAACGCATCCAGCACCGCGCGGTGCGCCGCTTCGCCGCTCTCCAGGTCGATCACCGTGCTGATGCGGACTTCGCTGGTGTTGATCAATTGCACGTTGATATTAGCCTCTGCCAGCGCGTGGAACATTCTTTCTCCCACGCCGGTATGGCTGCGTAGGCCAATGCCGCTGACCGTCAATTTTGCGATGTGATCCTGAGAATTTAACTCTGTCGTCGGCCACTGCTCAGCTGCTGCGCGAGTTATTTCTAAACTGGTTTGCAACTGCGCTTTGGGGACTGTGAAGGATAGATGCGCCAACCCACTGTGGCTGATGTTCTGTACGATCATGTCGACCATCACGTCTGCCTTGGCGTTGGCACTGAACAATGCTGCGGCGATGCCGGGGGTGTCCGGGATGTTGCTGATCGTGACCAGCGATTGTTCGCGATCCAAGCAGACGTCGCTGACCACGATATCTTCCATCGACGACAATTTGGCGATGACGTCGGTTTCCCATTCCTCGTTAGTGAACGTTGCTCCGGTGGGCGAAGCGGCATGCGACTGTCCCAATGGCGGAGTCAACGCGTGTTCCTTGTGCAGACCGAATCCCGCGTGAACGGCATGAACCGCTTTTTCACATTGATCGCGGCTAACCAGCACGGAAATCTTGATTTCACTGGTGGTGATCATGCCGATGTTCACCTCCGCGTCACACAACGCTTGAAACATCTGCGCCGCCACTCCCGTATGCCGACGCATTCCCGCGCCGACGACCGAAACTTTGGAGAGATTCGTGCCGTGCAAAACTTCCCCCGCGCCCAATTCCTCAATGGCGGCCTCGGCGGCTGTGAGAGTTTCGGCGAGGTCATTTTGCGGGACGGTGAAGGAGACCTCGGCCAAACCGCCATCGCCCACGTCCTGAATGATCATATCGACGGGGATTTTGCGCTCCGACATTTTCTGCAGCACAACCTGCATCACACCGGGCCGGTCGGGCAACTTCGACAAACTGACGCGGGCTTCATCCCGCACAAACGCCACACCCGTAACCACCGGCAAATGATCGGCCGGTTCCGGGGCAATCAAAGTTCCCTCCGCATCGGAATAGGCCGGACGGACTCGGATCGGCACGCGGAATTTGTCGGCGAATTCGATTGACCGCGAGTGCATCACCCCAGCTCCTAAACTGGCCAGTTCCAGCATTTCGTCGTAGGAGATGCGGTTGATTTTTTGGGCCGTTTCCACCATCCGCGGATCGGTGCTGAAGACCCCTTCGACATCGGTATAGATCTCACAGACATCCGCCTGCAACACCGCCGCCAAGGCGACCGCCGTGGTATCGCTGCCGCCACGTCCGAGTGTGGTGATGTTGAAATCCTCGTCGGTTCCCTGAAACCCAGCGGCGATGACGATTTTGCCTTGCTTCAACGCTTGGCGCATGCGGTCGGTCGAGATGCTGCGGATGCGGGCTTTGGTGTGCGTCGAATCGGTGACGATCCCGATTTGCCCGCCGGTCAGGCTGATCGCCTCTTCGCCCAGCGTCTGCACCGCCATCGCCATCAGCGCGACTGATTCCTGTTCGCCGGTCGAGAGCAACATATCCATTTCCCGCGCCGGCGGAGTCTCTGTAATTTCCGCCGCCAACCCGACCAATTCGTCGGTTTTCTTACCGCGGGCGCTGACCACCATCACGACCTGATGCCCCAACCGTTTGGCCTTCACTGCCCGTGCAGCGGCCGCCTTGATTTTATCAGCATCCGCGACGCTGGTTCCCCCAAACTTCTGCACAACTAACAACACGACGTTTCACTCTCGAAAAATAACAACCTCGGGGCGCACGCTCCCCGGGAAAACGGACCATTAGACGATCAGAGAGAATAACAGATGCAATCGACGGCGTGAAGAAACCGGGCCGATGGTATGTTGTTTCGTCGCCACAGGCAGTATCGTAGGGCTCGCTCTACGGGCTATAAATTCATTAAGGTACGCTCTTTTCGCGAATAGGTAGGAATCACTACACAATGAAAATCTGTATCGTCGGGGCCTCCGGCAAACTAGGCAAATATATGGTGCAGCACGCGCTCGACCGGGGCTATGAGGTCGTGGGCGTCTGCCGCGAAAAGAGCGTCCCCAAGCTCGATGCATTTAAGGACCGTATTACGATCCTCCCCGGACCAACCAACGACCGCGAACTGATTCAAAAAGCGGTCCAGGGGTGTGACGGTGTCCTCACGGTACTCGCTCCGTGGGGTGTTCACGATTACGCCTCCGGTACGGCCCAAGCGGTGTTGGACTACGCACAACCGGGGGCGCGGTTGATCTTCTCCTGCGGCTGGCACATCACCCGCGATGGCCAGGATGTCTACTCAACGTTGTTCAAAGTGCTTGTGGCAATCATCGGCTTTATCGTGCGGCTGGTACGATTGGTCGACCTCAACGACCAAGTCGAAGCTTGCCGCCGCATCTTCGACAGCGACACCCGTTGGACCGTCGTTCGTGGCAGCGACCTCGAAGAGGGACCCAGCCAAGGCCTCCCCGTCTGGAGCCACCACGTCGGCGATCCGATCCTCAAAAGCAACCTCACCCGCCGCATCGACTTCGCCCTATTCATGGTCGAGGCGCTGACGAACGACGATTTGATCCACGAAGCCCCTGCGATCGTTGGGTGTAAGACGGCATCGGCGCTGGAGCATGCGGGAGTGACTGTGCAATAACCCGACCGCCAAACAATCCCTTGGCGTTAGATTGACTGAAAGCTACTCGAAGAATGAGCGTCGACATGAAAACACCGTTCCTCATCTTAAGCCTGTGCGGGCTGCTTCTGGGATTGGGCTGTTCCGGTGGAACCTCAGCCGCGCCTTTTAATAAAGCTCCCTTTGATCAGAAATTGTGGAACGCCGGCGGGGACAAACGGCAGTTCATGATCCTCGATATCCAGACGCATCATCTTCACCCCGGAATGAATCAAAGTGATGTGTTAACATTGCTCGGGAAACCCGATGATGAAGCTTTGGCCAAGGAGGTGACACGTCCCGCAGCGAATGCGGACATCTATTTCTTTTACGATATCGGCCTGACTCCCGAGGCATTCGATACCGCACAATTTGTCGTCGTCTTCGACGGATCAGGAAAGGTCATTGAGACGTCGGTGTTCGAAAACTAACCAACTGTAGCGGACCGTCCATTTCCCCACGTAGTAAGCCGTTCCCCCGCCTTCTTTGCCGCCCGGTGCAATTCACGGTACCCTAGACGCAACCAAACCCACATCACACCCGCACCGATGGATCCCGCACATGCCGATCGCATTCCCGAAAATCACCGCCGCTCTCGCTCTGCTCACACTCGCCTCCCCTGCTCTGTTCGCTGCGGAGCCGCATCCCAATCGTGTGGTTTGGGAAGGCGATGCCGGGCCTGGTCAGGGAAAGCACATCGTGTTCATTGCCGGCGATCATGAGTATCGCGGCGAAGAGACCTTGCCGGCGCTCGCTAGGATTTTGGCCAAAGATTATGGTTTCAAATGCAGTGTGTGCTTCACGACCGATCCGGCGGACGGCACGATTAAGCCGGGGAGCAATCACATCACCGGACTGGAAGCGCTCAAGACGGCCGATTTGATGGTGCTGTTCACGCGGTTTCAGGCGTTCGATGATGAGCAGATGCAGCACATCGACGACTACCTCGCCAGCGGCAAACCGGTGATCGGCTTGCGGACCTCGACGCACGCCTTCAACGGCCTGAAAGGCAAATTCGCCCACTATAACGAAGGCTACGATGGCGAGCAGCAGGATTGGCAAGGCGGTTTTGGCGAAGCGATCCTCGGCGAACATTGGGTCGGCCACTACGGCCGCAATCATCAGCAAAGCTCGCGGCTATTATTAGAACCGCGGCAACGCAAGCATCCCATACTGCGAGGCGTGAACAATGTGCACGTGCAGTGCGGCGGCTACAACGCGCACCCGCGCGAAGGGAGCACGATCCTCGCGCGTGGACAAATCCTCAACGGCATGCAACCGACCGCCGAGTCGGACGAGACCAAGGAAATCCTACCCGTCGTCTGGGTCCGCCAGTACCAAGCGGACAACCCAAAATCACGCGTCTTCGCCACCACCCACGGCGCTTCGGAAGACATCCTCAACCCCGGCTTCCGCCGCCTACTGATCAACGCCCATCTGTGGTGCTTGGGAATGGACAAAGCGATCGCCTCGGACAACCCCATCGCCTTCATCGGCCCGTATCACCCGACGACGTTTAATTTCGATGGACACCGCCAGGGAGTGAAGCCAGCGGATCTTGCGGGGTGGGAATCGGCGATTTTGGGTGGGGAGTAGGGTCCGCTGTGCGGACTGCTATTAAGAAAGGCTGCGCCGTCCTGCATGCAGAATGATTCGGGTTACATTGTGGCATAGGAGATTTTGCTAATGGACATATCCGAACTTGGTCCTCTTTCGCCAGACACTGATGTTCCAGATTGGCTGACTTCCAGGCCCATCGCTGTCCCTTATTTCGACGGTCTAGAATTAGCATTCACGCTTTGTGGTTTGGAGGAGTCCGATAAAAATGAAACTGTTGCGGTCGTTCGAAATTTCTTAGACCTCGACCGGCGCGATCGCCTTGCCGTCGGCTCTTACGTGTTCGAGTACTATCTTCGATATACAGAATTGGCAGCCGAATTCGGTTGGTGCTCGCCGATCAACTCACAGGAGGATGTCTGGTCTCATGTCCATCCAACCGAGGTATTTGTAGAGCGGCGAGCTCGGGGTGATCGGGAAATCTATGTCCAAATCGCAGCCGAATGTGATTGGGAGCCTGAGCATGGTTTGCAGATCATTTACCGCGCGGGGGAAGTCCTAAGTCGTGTAAGTTATCAAGATGGACACCTAACACACACTGATGCATTCGACCTCCCCGAGGAGCAAGACCAAATCGTTTGAACAACCGTAGGGTCCGCTGTGCAGACCTCGGGGTGGCCCAGAAAGATTCTTTCTGGGCCGACGAAGTCGGCAGGAGGGTGCTGAGAAATCGTCGGATCAACACCAATGCCTCCCACGGCTAGCGCCGCCCCGAAAGCGGAATCTTTCGGGGCCACCCGGCGATTTTCGGTGCGGAGTAGGGTCCGATGTGCGGACCGTAGTTTGTGTGCCCAACGTGGTTTGCGGTTCCTACCCTGCTGGCAAAAGGCAATTTGATCCAACAAGCTCCGGCGATCGTTAGTTGTAATACAGCGATTGTCGCATGCACCGGAACAATGACCCAACTTGTAAGACGGACTGGGGGAATGTCCCATGGCAACATCGCCAATCAGAAAGATCACGCTTGCACTGCTGATTGGCCAATTGTTGTGTTGGTTCGTATTTCTCTACACGCTTTACTTTTACATGACGGCTTACGCGAAGGTGCATCACGACTACAATGATGTCGCGATCGGAGCTAGTTGGCAGGCTCTCGTCGCGATGAGTGAATGGATTGTGGTTTATACACCTTCCGACTCCGTGTTTCCGCTGTACCTGTTTCTATTCCTTGTCGCGTTAGCAGGAATGAATCTGTACGTTGGCTCGCCATCATACACGAAAAAATGGTGGGTGGTCTGGTCCATAGCGGGCTTCGCAATTCCGTGCTTGTTGTTGGTCGTCGAATTGGTCACGGTGGCCGATCTAATTAGACGAACCGTCGCCCGTCATCCCGAGATCCGAGACTACGAAATCTGGTGGATTAACATATTGCTGTAAAGCGCCCTCTATTTGGGGTGGCCCAGAAAATTATTTTTGGTCCGACGAAGTCGGTAAAATTCCCACGGCTGCGCCGCCCCGAAAGCGGAATCTTTCGGGGCTGCACGGCGACGTTTAGTAACGATGGGCACCGACGGGGTGGGTAGCGACGATTTTGGGTGCGGAGTAGGATTTGTTGTGCGGGGTGTTGTTTGGTGTTTGCGCAGCGGGACCTGCTTTATCAATAATTATCTTTCTAGCAGACCAAAGTCTCAACAACATAGGCAACGCAGAAAGGGAGCCTACATGCGACGTTCGCCGATATTTATGAATTACAAGTATGCCGAGTGGTCATCTTGGATTGTCGTCTTTTTCGCTAGAATTGTGGCTGTCGTCGGCATGGTTGCGTTTGTAAATCCGGCGGATAGCGTAGCTCAATCACTTTCAACCGAGGATGGCTCAAAACCAATAGCAACAGGAGCTGCTAAGGATAATAACGTCCAGTCAAAGCAACGTTTTGGTGATAAACGTGTTAACCCAATTACTCAGCCCGGTATTGATAACGAAAAAAAAGAAGAACTACATCCTAGCGATGATCACAGGAAGAAGGCTTCGCATCGTGAAAATAACACTCGCGAAATTGATAAAAAAAATAATGTAACTACAGAGCAATCGGATCGAGGTATGGCCTCATTTACTGTGCGGCCTCCACAAACGAAATATAAGATACTTCACGAGAGTTCTCAATCGCGTTTTGAGTTAATGAATCCACCTGGGATAAATGATTACACGGACTACTTCAAGACTATGATCTCGGTGGCAGGCGTTCTGTTCGGACTCGCATTTGCCGCGCTGCTTTACGTACTCCAAAGTGGATTCTCATCTTTCACGGTCTCGCGGAATATGTTTTTGGAACATTATGTCCACTTTGGGGGAAACTTGTTGGTAACGCTTTCTTATTTGACATTAATTTCAGTAGGTGTTGCATATTTCTCTGGCGCAACGATGCTTCTTAACATTGCGTATTACATATTTTGTATTTCGTTTTTGAAAACACGTCTAGACTATTTAAAACAACTAGGATACATCCATACGCTGAATTCGAAGAAATATGTCCCTTCCAATTATGGACCGTGTCGACGCTATTTTCGATATATTAAGAACCTTGGTTTCTTACAGATCGGTTTTCAAATATCCGTGGCATTGATTCTTATTGTGTATCCGATGGTGATTGCTGCTAAAGAAAGTGGTGGATTTGGCTTTACGCCGAAAGCTTTTTTTTACTCAACTATGCTGGTTTTTATGTACTGTCTGATTGTTACTGTCCGTTTTATCCCGAATTTCTTTGAAATCTTGAAAATTGAATACGAAAGCGATCTTGCAGGAGACAAGAATAGTGAAATAGAAATTGACTACCAATCTGAAAAGAAACTCTTGCGGAAGTATCTGATTAACCATGGTGTTAATGAGTTAAACGAGAATGAAAAGAAGGAGTTTTTAGACGGCACTATAAGCCTCAATATCCTTGATGAGAAAAAGGAGCCGGAGGCGTGGTTCAATGTCCATGTTCATATCTCTGATAGTAACATCGTAAAGATCCACAATGAGGTCTGCCGATATGCGTATGGACTTTTTGAAAAACTGAATGCATCACAAGTGGATGTAAACACATTTGTATTGTCATTTCACATTTTCATAAATGGCGATCGCAGGAATATGTTCTTTCGCTCTACACGGAACGAACTAAATGCCGTCTTACTTGAGGAGCCAGTATCAGCGATTCTACTTATTAAGAACAAGGTCTTCGACGATATATTTCAAAATATGACACAGGGGCAAGAATAGATAGGGGATGGGATCTGTAGGCACTGCTTTGGATTATCTGGAAAGAAAAAGTCGGCAACACCGCAAGTGGAAACTCTTGCTTTAACACCAAAGACTCCCACGGCTAGCGCCGCTCCGAAAGCAGAATCTTTTGGGGCCACCCGGCGTTGGTTAATACCCAATGCGTTTCGTCCTATGCAGAAAGGTGCGTCGCGACGCACCCAACAAAAAAAGGCGGCCGAACATTTAGTTCGACCGCCTTTTCTCATGTCACCGTTCGCAGAATCCCTACGCAGCGTGGCGCAGTTGTAGGATCATCGGTTGTTCCACGGCTGTGCAGGCTTGCAGGAAGTGTTGGAAGACTTGCATGTCCAGGGCCGATGAGGTTTCGCTTTCGGGGTGCCATTGCACGCCGAGGCAGTACCAGTCGTCCAGGATCGATTCGTACGCTTCGATCACGCCGTCGGGGGCGGTGGCGCTCACGCGGAACGGGGTCGCCAGTTGGTCGACCGATTGGTGGTGCGAACTGTTGATGCGGATTTCGCCCGGGCCGTAGATTTCGTCCATCCGTGTTTCGGGAACGATCTCGATAATGTGACGCAGGTTCTTCTCGACCGGATCGAAATGGTGCAGCGGACGGGGGTAGGCTTCGGAAATGTGTTGATAGATCGTGCCGCCGCAAACGACGTTCAACATCTGCATACCCAGGCCGATGGCCAAGACCGGAATACGGCGTTCGTAGGCGATTTTGCACAAACGGCGGTCAAAGTCTTCGCGGCGGGCGGGCATGGCGCGGGTGGTCGGATGCGGTTCCATGCCGAGTCGTTGCGGATTCATGTCTTGCGTGCAGCCGGCCAAGACCAGGCCGTCGACATTGTCGAGAAATTGGTTCAGGTCCGCATCATCGGCAAAGGGCGGCAGCGGCATGGGCAATCCGCCGGCGGCCGTGATCGAGTCGTAGTAGCCGGTGTTGAACCACGAGAGCGGATTCACATCTTTGCGTGCGGGGCGAAAGTCACCATTGAACGCGATCGTCGGTTTCTTGGACATCTAAGTTTTCCTCCCTGATTAGAAACACACCTTTAGGGGTGGTGCGCGCACATCATGTGCGTCGAGAAACGAGTAGGGGCAGCGCCACTGCGAGAGGCCGGCTGAGGGCACAGGGCGTAAAAAAAGCGGCAGAGAATTCGGCGGATTCTGAGTTGCCGATTCTGCCGTCAAGCGACGAGATTACATCTGAGTTTTGCAAGGATCCATCCTTCCAATGTTGTCGTGCAGCCAATCCTTTGACTGCGGAGGGGATGTTAGCCAATGAAAATCGCGTTGTAAAGCGAATGGCCGATTTTGTGGAAAATTGCACTTGTCTCACCACATCTGGTAGCCGCACCAACCCGTTGTCGCACAAGTTGCTGTTGCGGCATGGAATATCACGCATCCCGCATGGTAAAATCAAGGCCAGCCTCGCAAATAACTTGTATCTCAAATCCAGCTGGTGATCCAACACACGATGCACACTCCTAGACGCGGTCAGCTTGCCGTTATTTGCGCCTGTTCGATCGTCATCTCGACCCGACTCCTCGCACCCGCACTGGGCGACGACGAGGCCAACCCCGTAGCGCCGCGCCGCCCGGAGTTGCCGTCCCTTGAAAAGGGATCGACTCTCACCAACCCTATCGATCGCTTTTTGCAAACGACGTACGCAGCAGAGAAGATTGACGTCGAGCGCCTTGTTAGCGACGAGGTCTTTGCGCGGCGCGTGCATGAAGATCTGGTGGGATTGTTACCGACGCCGACGGAGTTGCAAGCATTCGTTGCCGATTCGCATCCCGATAAGCGACGGCGGTTGGTGCGCAAGCTTTTGGCTGACCGTCGCGCGTATGCGGAACATTGGTTGACGTTTTGGAACGATGCGCTGCGCAACGCGTTTCGCGGCACCGGATTTATTGATGACGGCCGGCGGCAAATTACCGGGTGGCTGTTTGCCGCACTGTATGACAACAAACCGTATGACCAATTCGTCCACGAGTTGATCAGCCCGGTCGACGGCTCCGCAGGGTTCATCAAGGGAATCATTTGGCGGGGCACGGTCAATGCCAGTCAGCGGCGAGAGATGCAAGCAGCGCAGACGATTTCACAAGTCTTTCTGGGAACCAACATCAAGTGCGCCAGTTGCCACGACAGTTTTATCGACACCTGGACCCTCGACGACGCCTACGGTTTAGCCAACGTCTTCGCCGACGAGCCGCTAGAAACATTTGAATGCAACAAACCCAACGGCGAGTTTGCCACGGTCAAGTTTATCTTTCCGCAACTGGGCAAGATCGACGGAACGGCGCCGCGCGACGAGCGGATTCAACAACTCGCCGACATCATGACCAGCCCGCAAAACGGACGTTTAACGCGGACGATTGTGAATCGACTCTGGGCGATCCTGATGGGACGCGGACTGGTCGAACCGGTGGATGAAATGGATTTGCCACCTTGGCACGCCGACCTGTTGGATTGGCTAGCCGCCGACTTGGCGCAGCACGATTACGACCTGCAGCACACGCTGGAGTTGATTTGTACATCGCGGGCCTATCAACTCCCCTCGGTCGGTTTCCCCGATCCTGAAGAAACAAGCTACACCTTTCGCGGGCCGTTGGTGAAACGCATGTCGGGGGAACAGTTTCTCGATGCAATTTCATCGCTGACCAGCGTCTGGCAGCCTGTGGAACCTGCCATGGTCCAGCGGGACGGTCGCGGACAGGGAGGGCAATTGACCGACGTGGCTCTTGTCTTGGCGGAGAGACGGCGAGACCAAACCCCGGCCACTGCGCGTTGGATTTGGAACGACGCCCAGGCAGCGCAAGGGACCATCGGCGGATCGTTGTTCTTGCGGCGGGAGTTTACTTTGCAAGCCGCTCCCCAAACAGCGCGCGTGATTGCCGCCGGCGATAATTCCTTCACGCTGTACGTCAATGGCAAGCAAATCGCCCGTGGAGAGAATTGGCAGAAGCCGACGGTTGTGGACATTCAGCCCCATTTACGGTCGGGACAAAATGTGTTCGCCGTGGCAGCCGTCAATTCCGCCGACAAAGACAAGCAGCCCGAAGAGTCCTCCAACTCAGCCGGTTTTTTATTGTCAGCTGATATCCAGATGGCCGACGGGGAAAACGTTGTCATCGAAACGGATGATTCGTGGTTGTGGAGCACGCAGTCGCCGGACAAATGGGAGACCGTCGAATTTGATGCCCAAGATTGGAAACCGGCAGTCGAATTGGCCGACATCGATGGCGGTCCGTGGAACATTCGTGTGCCGTTGCTAGCTGCATTGATCATCAGCGACAGCCAGGTTCGTGCTGCGATGGTCATGGACGACGCTTTGACACGCGCGCTAGGCCGCTCGAACCGCGAACAAGTCGTCACCCGCCGTCAATCTATCGCCACTACGCTACAGGCCTTGGAACTGACCAACGGCGGCACGCTGGATGCCGTATTAAAGCAAGGAGCCGAGAACTGGCTGATGCAGTCGGAGGCGAACAGCGTTGCGATCATCAAGGGAATCTACACACAAGCCCTCGGCCGAGCACCGACCGCGGACGAAGCTGCCTTGGCTCGCGCACTGGTCGGCGAAAAGCCGTCGGTCGAGAGCGTACAAGATTTGCTATGGGTGGTGGTGATGCTACCCGAGTTTCAGTTGATTGAATAATGTAACTGCTGTTGTCGGTGAGAAACGCGAATTACGGCCGGTACAACCAGCCCTACAAATCTGTGAGTGAAGACCATGTTTATAAATGATCTCCCCAACCGCCGCGACTTCCTCAAAACGGCTTCCGCTGCGACATTGGCAGCGCTTGCCGCGGGCGAACCGACGTTCTCCGCTGGCGCCCAAGGCGACACGCCGACCGCCAAGGCCGATGCGGTAATTGTGCTTTGGATGGGGGGCGGAATGGCGCATACCGAAACGTTTGACCCCAAACGCTACACGCCGTTTCGCAAAGGCCTACCCGCCAACGAAGTGCTCAGCACATTCCCCGCCATTGATACCGCGGTGGACGATATCAAGATTTCCGAGGGACTGGAAAACATCGCGTCGGTGATGGACCGTGGGACGCTGTTGCGCTCACACTATCTGGCCGATCTGGGCAAAATTTTGCATTCGCGGCACCAATATCATTGGCACACCGGCTACGAACCGCCGCTGACCGTGGCGGCGCCGCACATTGGGGCTTGGATTGCCTCGGCTCTAGGCCCCAAGAACCCCGCCGTCCCGGCGTTCATCGACATCGGTCAGCGATACGAAGGGAACGGCGAGGCGGAGGAACTGAAGGCGTTTCAGACAGCCGGGATTCTGGGAAGCGAGTTCGGCCCGTTTCGCGTCCCCGAACCAACGCAGGCAATCGAAACCGTTCGCCCGCCGGCTGGGATGAGTATCAAACGATTTCGAAACCGCTATCAGACGTATCGAAAAATGCTGGAGCAAAGCCCCGTTGCCCGGCACGGCAGCGACTACCAACGCGAGTCGTTGCTGCGCTCGTTGGACAATGCCTATAAACTGCTCGATTCCCCGGCAGCACAGGCGTTTGATTTGTCCTTGGAGCCGAAGGAAACCTACGCGCGTTACAACACCGGCCGATTCGGTTTGGGGTGCTTGCTAGCGCGGCGGTTGATTGAACAAGGCGCGCGGTTTATCGAAGTCACCACCGAATACATTCCCTTTTTCGGTTGGGACACGCATGACAACGGCCATACGCGATTGGTCGATATGAAAAAATCAATCGATGCACCGATCGCGCAATTGGTCCAAGATCTTGAACAACGGGGTCTGCTCGATAGCACGTTGATTGTCCTCGCCAGCGAATTCAGTCGTGACATGCTGGTCGAGGGCAAACCGGACAAACCGGTCGGCGGCCAAGTCGCGCAGCCTGACACGATTGAAGAGCTCAAATTCTACGGCATGCACCGCCATTTCACCGGCGCCAGCAGCGTGTTGATGTTTGGCGGCGGCGTGAAGCAAGGATTTCTGTACGGCAAAACCGCCGACGAACGCCCCTGCACAACCATCGAAAACCCGGTCTCGGTCACAGACCTGCACGCGACGATCTACCGCGCCCTGGGCATCTCCCCACAACATAAAGCAACCGTCGAACAACGCCCCTTCTTTGTCACCAAAGACGGCCACGGCCAACCGGTGACGGACCTGTTGGGGTGATTGCGAGAAGATTCACCACGGAGACACGGAGGACACGGAGCAGCTACGTCGCTATCTTGTTGACGATGAATTTTAGCCACAGATGGAACACGGATGAAACACAGATTTAAGGGCGTCGAAATACAAATCCCCAAACCGACGGCTTGCCGTCGCACACAGTGATCCATGCCAAGAGACTGGAAATTGTAGGAATCAATACGAAGCACAAGATTTGATTTCGACAACAATCTGCGCTCTAGAAACAAAGCCTCACATTGTAAGTCGCACGGAAAATGAAAAGGCGGACTAACTCAGAAAAGCGATCCGCAATGATTTCTAAAGCCTAAAGTCTAAGGTCTACAGCCTCTCCCCATATCTCGTCCTCAATCCCTCCGCGTGAAAAAACACCCAATGACTCTCCCCGAACACGCGATCTGTTCCGTGATGCTGGCGCAATTTGGAGTGCAACAACGGTTCGGTTGGCGGGGCACGCTGGTGGTGGCATTGGCGGGGATTTCTCCGGACTTCGATACCGTTGCCAAACTGTTTGGGGATGAGCATTTTTGGACGCTGCACCATGCCCTGGGGCATAATGTGTTCGCCCTGGCCCTGCTCGCTGCTGTCGTTTCTGGCCTGGGACGTTGGGTGCTTGGGCTGCGCCCTTGGGGGTATCTCTTTTTCTGGTGCATGATAGCCGCCACGGCGCATGCGGTCACCGATTGCCTGTACTGGTTCGCCGTCAAACCGCTTTGGCCGCTCAATGACTGGGCGATCAAATGGGAGATTCTGGAATACCTAGACCTGATCGTCTTGGCGATGTGGTTAACGGCGGCGATCTGTTTGTGGAAATGGCCGCAGCGCGGACGACTGATTGCGACAGTCACGCTGTCGCTTTTTACCAGTTACGTCCTCCTGCGGTTCGCGACACCCCCGCCGACGGGGGTCTGGAAATTTATCACCGGCGGTTGGATGTACGACATCCCCGAAGGAACGCCGGGCTTTGGGTGGTGGTGAGGGCTGGAAGAATTCTGTAGGATAAACTGCCGCCCATCCATTTCTTCGCATCACGAACCTTCGAGTGCTCAGGAGTTTTTTGCATGGCCCGCAAACGACGGTCCGTCGCCAATTCGAAACGTAAGGCCTCTGCGGAACAGGATCCGCTGGGGAAATTGCTCAAGGTCTATCGCCCAGCGGTCGGCAGCTGCTTTTTGGTGATCGGATTGGGATTCATTATTGGCGTGCTGTGTGTGGCCTTCGCGGCATTTCTGGTGAACAACACACTCGTTACGGGAATTGCGATCGCACTCGCACTGTTGTTCCTGATCGGGACGATTCTCTATTCCGTGATCAATTATCGACAGCGCTTGGAATTCCACAAAGGGGGACTGCGATACACGAAAGGCCGTGCGTTGGTCGAAATTGTCTGGCACGACATCATTAACATCCAGGCTGGCCGCAGCAATGCTGTTGGCTACGGTCCTTTGCATGTATTGACACGCTCCGAAGACGCAGAGGCACGCGATGATTTGTTAACCGAAAGTTTCAGCGACTCATTTTGGGATGTCACGATCGTCGATGTCGCCGGTCAAACGATTTATCTAAATCAGATGTTCATGACCGGTGTGAAAAAACCACGCAAGTTTATCCATAATTTGCGTAACGGGGCCGGACTGCAAGCTGGTGAAGTTCGATAAAATAGCCGTCGTCATGAACAGTCCTCAATAACGACTCATTTGGAAATCCTACGCATGCACACCTCAATCCTTCTCACGGCAATCCTTCTTGCCCCCGCAGCAGCGCCGCAAACGGTGGAAACCGATTTGCTGGTCGTGGGTGGTTCTGAATCGGCCGTCGCCGTGGCTGTGCAAGCGGCGCGGTCGGGAGTGCGGCGGATTGTGTTGGTGAACGACATCGACTGGCTGGGAGGACAATTTACGGCCGAGGGTTTGGGGGCGGTCGATGAATGGACGATCTACAAGGGGAAGCGGGAACCGTTTCCTCGCAGCGGATTGTTTTTAGAAATCATGAATGCCATCGAAGCCGACATGCAGCAAAAATACGGCTTGCCGCGACCGGGGAACGGCTTTTGTTCTTGGACGACCTGTGAACCGCGGGACACGGAACGCTTGTTTCGCCGTCTCGTCGCTCCGTATTTGCAATCGAGCGGCGGTCCGCTGCAGATATTCGGCAACTATGAACCACTGCAAGTCACAGTCGCCGACGGAGTCGTGAGGGGTGTTGAATTTGTCTCCACACAACCCGGCCAACAACCACTCACCGTTCGGGCAAAATTAACCGTCGATGCCTCCGACTGGGGTGATGTCGTCCGGCTCAGTGGGGCGGCGTACATGCGCGGGCCCGATTTGAAATCGGCGTTTGACGAGCCAGGCGCGCCGGAAAACCAGACCGCCGTCCGCCCCAACGAACTCAATCCGATTACCTATTGCATGATCCTCCGCGAAACGGACACTCCCACAGTGATTCCCCAGCCGCATCATTACGATGAGCGGCGATATTATGGAACGACCGTAGCCACCAAGGAAGAGTTTCAAGAGCTGGGTTGGCCGCGGGGGACGATGTCGCCACGTGTTCCGGCCTGGAAGGAGAGCACGATGGCGAACGGCCCGTATGGAGAACAGCCGTCGGTCTATACACACCGCCGCTTGGTGGATCGCCGACACAATGAGCTTCAAGCTGGCAGCGAATCCATCCTGGTAAATTGGCCGCTGCAGGATTATCCGACCTATAATTTTCCCGCCTATTTGCGCGAGCAACTCGAAGCGACCGAACCGGGGGCCTCGGAGAAAAACCTCGTCGACATGACCCCTGCGCAGCGGCGATTGGTCTTTGCGGATGCCAAATTGCACGCGCTGGGCATGTTGTATCACCTGCAAACCACGGTGCATGAAAAAGACCCGTCACAGGCGGTTAGCTTTCGTGATATGGAATTGACCGACGAGTTCGGGACGCCGGACAAAATGCCCTTAAAGCCGTACGTCCGCGAAGGTTTGCGACTGGATGCGCTCTACGTGCTTCGCGAACAGGACATTCGTGACATCGACGGCATGCAATCCTGGGCGACCGTAATGGTGCCCGACAATCTCTTCGGCTTTCAATTCAACATCGACTTTCATCCGACAAAGCGAATTTTCTTAGACGACGATCCCAGCGGACCGTGGGCGCATATTCATTCCAGTTACCGCAATTGGGGCACGCACACCGACCGTAGTGGGTTTCCGCTGCGAAGCCTTGTTCCAAAACAAATGGACGGACTGTTGGTGGCGGGAAAAAACCTGGGGTATACCAGTATCGTCAGTTCGGCCGTACGATTACACGGGCATGGCATGCTGGCCGGACAAGCGACCGGAGCCTTGGCGGCGATGTCATTGCGCGAGGGTGTTCCTCCCCGCGAAGTCGCCGCCGATTGGAAACGCATTCGCGAATTGCAAACGCAACTTGTTTCACCCTCCAGCGACCCGAAAACAGGACAAACCCCGCCCGGTGTGCTGTTGTGGCCCTATCACGACCTGCCGGTCGAGGCAGAACATTTCGCAGCCGCCAACCAATTGGCCATTCGCATGATCCTGCCGGGCGAACAGGGACTGCAGGACTTTGAACCGGACCGAGTCGTCACGCGCCGCGAACTGGCCCGGACAATCGCGCGCGCCGCTTTGAGCACGGGGCAATTTCCAGATTTCGATTACTCCACCAATACTGATCGGCCGGCATTCAGCGATGTGGACATCTTCGATCCTGATTATGCGGCAATTGAGTCACTGCAGCGCTGGAAGCTAATCGACGGCAAAAAACAATTTCACCCGGATCAGCCTGCAACCTGGGAGTTCCTCCGCTCGATTGCTGGAAAATTAAATTGGACCGTCACGGACGCCTCAACCGATCCGGCAACGCCTCTTACCCGCGCTCTATTAGCACAGGCAGTGTGGGGGGCGATCCAAGCACGTCCGCATGGAATGCATGAGGCCACGGCGAACTATCTGCAGCCAGGACACGATACGGACAATGATGGCACCGAAGACCTCAACGACCCGTTGCCGTTCGATCGCGACAACGACGGCTTGCCTGATCGAATCGATGCGGATGACACGGGCAACGGATTGCCGGACCGTTTAGCGGTCGATGGACTTTCGATTCGGCGCTTCAATTTCACCGGGCGCGGCGCCAAGCAGGTTCCAGGCTATCACAATGACTCTGGACTTGCGTTTGATGGGGAACGGGGTTTCGGCTGGAGGACAGACATTTCCGCCAACCATCGCCACCGACATCAACATCCCGATCCGGTCAAGGATTCGTTCTTATTCACCCGGAAAACCGCTGTTTGGGAATGCGCGCTGCCAAACGGCACCTACCGCGTCAGCGTTACAGTGGGAGACAGCGGGCATGCGCAGCCCGGACAGCAATTGTCCGTCGAAGGCATGCCGGCCGTGAACAAAGTTGATACGGCTCTCGGGCGATTTCACACAGCCAGCGTGACAGCCAAAGTCACCGACGGGCGTTTGACGATCGAGATGGGAACAGAAAACCCCAAACTCAATACCTGTCTGAACGCCGTGACGATCATGTCGGCAACAACACCTTTGGAATAATCGTCGGCCGACTAGATTGCGAAATCGCACAGGCCCTCAAGGTGTGTGACGGGCGCAGTGACCGCGAGCGGTTTTTGCGGAGCGACGTTTTCAGTCGTCAGCAATTCGCTTCGCAAGATCTCAACATCCCGTGGCGCATCGATTCCGATTCTGACCGTGTTGTTTCCCGTGTCGACGACCGTCACACGGATGCAACCATTGATGACGATGCTCTCATTCTTTTTCCGCGATAGTACAAGCATTTTACCCCTCCTTGACTAAAAAGTTGCCATTCCAATTGTCCGGCGCACAATGGTGGCCGGGTCATTCGCAAGAAGAAACGCCAAGCCTCCCACGCAAAAACAGCGCAAGTCGATCCATAGCGGTAGCTGCAACGTCAAGGGGGAGGAATCAAGTCGGTGGGAAGCTTGGCGGAATTACGGCAGGTTGTTGGGGGATGTTGCGAAGCGTTCACCGCGCGCATCCCATAAGCCGCTCAAGCGGTAGGAGGGGTAATTTATCCGATCTTTGACGGTTGTCAAGCTCGGGTTGTAAAGTTTGCAAAAGGGCGCGCTCACCTCTTATTTAGAGGGGAATTACGATACCTATCGAGGGTCCCGAGGCTGCAATAGCCAACGTATGCTGAACAAACAGTGTGGTCTTTTTTCAGCCTGCGTCAGCAAGCAAACAGCAGCTCCTTAGGAACCATGCGGGCGGCAATTCGCTGGGGTTTCCACTCCGCAGGCCAGCGATTCCAGTGTAGCTGTCGCTTTGTCGGGCCAGCGGATGGAGAACAGGACGATGAGATTGAAGAAATGCATCCCCCCTAAAATCAACATCACCCACCCGACTTTGTAGGTAAACAACTCGACGAACGATTGCAGCGTGTCCGCCTCACCGCCGTAACGAATGCCTAAGCTGACCAGCGCGATATTCGTCAAATAATAACCCGCCCGCAGCAGGCGATTCACTGCATCAGCGGTAGGGATATTGCCGGCAAAGATGTCGATCAAAAACAGCCGACCATGTTTGTACAGCGTCTGTCCGACGAGTACCGTGATCAGAACGCTAAACGTCAAATAGCAAATGTGGCTCCAAAGCATAATCATGTCGAGTCTCCCCGGGGCATACCTTGGTGAAACGCGAAAAATGCCCGATAACCCCGGCGGGCGCGACGCCGGGGTTGGATGTTCCCTCATCAATTCGGTCGTTCTTGGCGGACCGCAGTGGGATTGCTGAGTGGTTCGCCATAGCGATTTTCGAAAATCGGCTCTGTGCTAGACCGGTTGTTTTTTCGAATACCGGTGAAAACGATCAGGATGATGAAATGCATGCACCCCAAGGCCAGCAAGACACTGCCAATTTTCGTGCTCAATAATTCAATGGCCGATTGCGTGTCGGTGACCTGCGCGCCATGTTTGAGCGCCAAACAGATGAAGCCGAAATTGATCAGGTAGAATCCGACCGTTAGCAAGTAGCTGATCGCATTGGCCAATTCGGTGCGGTGATTTCTTCCGTCAGTGACATAGACGGTCCCATTTTTGCGCAGCGTTTGGGCCACCCAGATCGTAATGCCACCACAGACCGCCAAGTACGCCGCGTAAGTCCATACCATAGTCGTCATGAGCGATTCCCCCAACAAGTGGTTGACGTTGATTCGATTGCCGAAGCATCGGTGGACGTTGTGTCCTGCCGAATCAACCGTGGAGAAACCGCCGACTTAACCCAAAATGCCGACGATTCGGCACCGAGCGTTGGAAATGGCCGTTACTCGCCCGAATCGTAACGATGCGTGGGGACCGGACGGCCGGGGCGGAAGCTTTGTGTTTGACGAAATTCAGCTGTCGTCGCATGCCGCTGGCATACATCGGCGACCGCCTGTTTCACATGCTCTTCCAAGATGACCGGATCGCAGGCGACACGGGCATTGATGATCAAATCGACCTCCTTGACTTGGCAGTTCGACGGCAACGACAACTCCGGCTGGTCTTCACTACTGATCAGGTTGGCAACTCCAAAGAAGCCTTCCCACAGGCCGATGGTTTTCAGGTGGGCGGTCTCTGCTTCAGCGTCAGCCAGTGAATCTCGCAGGGTGTTCACGATGTCCAGCAACACTTCATCCAAAGAAAACTCCGTTTCCGAAGTCATCCGCAGACTGCTGTTCAGCCAGCCGAGTTCCGCTTCTCCATCGGCATAAATATCGTAGTCGATGTCCAAGACCCGGCGACCAAAATCGCCGTCTTGTTCCAAAAACTGAACCAGGCCCTCAAAGCCGTCGCCGGTCTTCGCGGACAGGCGGAGTAAGGGGATCCCGGGATGGTGTGTCGAAACCAACTCCGCCAACTCATTCACCGCATCGTCGGACAGTTCGTCAATCCGGTTGACAATAATCGCGTCCGCTTCTTCGAGTTGCTTTTTCAAAATATAAGCCGCTTTTGGCGAAAAACCGGCGCGTTGTTCGTTACGCAAAATCCGACGGCCGTGGCTCGGTTTGAGGATTACCGCATACGGGGCGATGCTGAACTGAGCCTCGTAGATCCGTTTGATCGGCTGAATCACCGTTGCCACCAGATCGGTACAACTCCCGACCGGTTCTGCCAAGATCACATCCGGAACCTCTTCGGTGCCCAACCGCTCAATGGTTCCCATCAACTCGTCAAAGTTACAACAAAAGCAGGCCCCGGCGACTTCGCCAACGGAATAGCCTTGGGAGCGGAGCGTATTCGTGTCGACCAGATCCGTCGCTTGATCGTTCGTTACAATGCCGACCGTTTTGCCTTGATCCATGTAGTGCTTTGCCAAGCGACCAAGCGTGGTGGTTTTTCCAGCGCCCAAAAATCCGCCGACCATGATGAATCGAATTTGGTGTGACATGGCAATATGCTCTTCAAGGAGTTTAAAACGAGGCCTCAAACGTCTGTTTCCAGTTGAGGCGAATTGACAAGGTCCGGATCAATGACCATTTTAGAGAGTTGCCGCTCTCGAACCAATCCTCACAACGGATGTCCTATGAATTCTGACAATCCCGATCAGCCCGCATTGTTGGGTGGCACGCCTATTCGCCCACAGGGACCGCCGTTATGGCCGACGGATATCCCCGGCGTTGCTGAGGCCATCATCGGTGCTGTTGAGGATGGTTCCTGGGGCAAGTACCACGGGCCGCATGTGGAAAAATTGTCGAAGCAGTTGTCGGACTACCAACAACGAGAGCATGCGGTGCTCACCTGTAGCGGAACCGCTGCTATCGAATTAGCGCTCCGCGGTCTCAAAGTCGGAGCCGGCGACGAGGTGATTCTGGCGGCATATGATTTTAAGGGCAACTATCAAGACGTGTTGATCGTGGGGGCCACACCGGTCTTGGTCGATGTTGATCCACTCAGTGGAAATCTCGATCCGACTTTATTGTCCGCCGCAATCAGCGACGCGACCAAGGCCATCATCGTCTCACACCTACATGGCGGAATGGTCCCGATGCGAGAGGTGATGGAGTTTGCCCGTGCGCACAACATGAGCGTGATCGAAGATGCCTGCCAAATGCCCGGTGCACGAATCGAAGGAGCCTGGGCGGGAAGTTGGGGCGACGTCGGCGTCTTCAGCTTCGGCGGCAGCAAAACCTTAACGGCCGGCCGTGGTGGAGCCCTGGTGACTTCTCGCTCCGATATTGTGCAGCGGATCACGTTGTACAATCAGCGCGGCAATCTCGCCTACCCGTTGTCGGAACTGCAGGCGGCGGCGTTGATTCCGCAACTGGAGCATCTCGATACCGCAAATGCGGCACGGGCCGTCAATGTCGCAACTTTGTGTCAACTGCTAGCAGATTTCCCGGGACTGGTGCCGCTGCAAAACGCGGTCGCCGATTGCGAGCCGGGATATTACAAGTTGGGATTTTGGTATCATCCCGAAGAGTTCGACGGGCTCTCGCGGGAGCGATTTTCGCAGGCAATGCGCGCCGAGGGGATTGCGTTCGATCCCGGTTTCGAAGCCTTACACAAAATCCACAGCGCCCGCCGCTACCGCGCCGTCGGTGATCTACAAACGGCCAATACCGCACACGAGTGCATGCTAACACTGCATCATCCCGTGCTGTTGGGCACAACAGCAGACATCGAAGAAATCGCCCGAGCGGTCCACAAAGTGAAAACACACGCCTCCGCCTTAAAAACGCACCCTGAACAGTTCGAGTCTCCGGGAGGGCGAAGCTCCCGCTGAGCCGCATCGGTACATTAGGCGTAAAACGGAGAATTCGTTTTGCCTGTTGACGCATCCCGGTCGCGCGCGGCTCGGACGGAGCCTCGCCCTCCCGGATACCGTAATGAAACAGCGCAGCGACCAACGGGAGCGGACTACGTCGATTCGTGCGGTAGCACGGGCAAAGCGGCATTTGACGCAACGGCGTTTGCCGCGGCGGCTGCGCCGTCTGCCATTTCTCCGGCGTGGTAGCTGGAGCGGACGAAGGGGCCGCTGGCGACCATCTTGAAGCCCATGCCGCGAGCCATCTCGCCGAGTTCATCGAATTCTTCGGGCGGAACGTAACGCTCGACCGGCAAGTGGTCCCGTGTGGGTTGCAGGTATTGTCCCAGGGTGAGCATGTCGCAGTCGACCGAACGCAAGTCGGCGAACACGTCCAGCAATTCCTCAGTGGTCTCGCCCAGTCCCAACATCAATCCACTTTTGGTCTGCATCGTGGGCGCTTCGTCTTTGACCTGCTTGAGCAGATCCAACGTGCCGCGATAGACGGCGTTGCGGCGGACGCGGTCGTAGAGACGGGGAACCGTTTCGGTGTTGTGATTGAACACATCGGGCGCTGCTTCGATGACTCGCGAAATCGAAGCGCGGTTGCCGCGGAAGTCGGGGGTTAAGACCTCGACGGCTGCTCCGGTGCGGTTGCGGACCGCATGAATGCATTCAAAGAAATGCTCCGCTCCGCCATCGGGCAAATCGTCGCGGGTGACTGAAGTGATGACCACATGTTTCAGCCCCAGCCGGGCAGCTGCTTCGGCCACACGGTGTGGTTCATCGGCTTGCAGCGCTTCGGTTTTGCCTTTGGGGACGGAACAAAATCCACACGGACGGGTGCAGACGTTTCCTAAAATCATGAACGTCGCCGTCTTCTGTGCCCAACACTCGGTGCGGTTGGGGCATTTGGCGCTTTCGCAGACGGTCTCCAATTGAAATTCTTCAATCAGATTCGACGTGAACAACATTTCCGGCTGCGGCATCGGCCGTTTGAGCCAAGAGGGCAGACGGCGGCGCGGTTTGGGTTGAGGGACGTCGTTGAGTATTTCAAGCGTAGACATTGGCTTTCCTAGTCCGCCGCAGCAGGTGGTGTCCGGTGTAAACGTGATGCTGTTCATATCCCCAACGGGCCGACAAATGCCGAATCAGGCTTTCTCGCACGCTGCCGACGGAAATGGGGGCATTTCGTTCACGTTGTAAAGAGGTGATCGGCGGCGCATTGTCGCCGGCTTGAACGAGTTTCGACCACGACAGGATGGGGGAGACATTCAAAAATAATCCATGGTAGCTAAACCATGATTTGACCGCTAAACCGACGTGGGCGAGTTGCCCGGTCCGGCAAAATACTCCGGGTTGGTCTGCATCGCGCTGAGCGACGACGCGTTGTTCGCGGCAGGCGTCAATCACGGCGTTCTCTAAGGTGCTGCGGTAGGCCGTTAATCCCAAGCCCAGACGCGCTAAAGGCAAAATGGGATAAATCGCCAATTGCCCCGGTACGTGAACCAGACAACCGCCACCGCGATTCAACCAACGGATGTCGAGCATCCGCGCTCGTAGTTCTTCATCTGTGCAATCCAGGTGTGCCCGGCTGCCTTCACGCCCCACGGTGATCAGCGGCGGGTGTTCGCAAATCAACAAGGCCCCTTGGGCATCTTCCCGACCGCTCAACTCGTAGACCAACCGTTCTTGCAGAAACAACGCCGCATCAAAATCGACCGTCCCCAACAGATGCACCTCCAGCGAAGCATCGACGGTCGCTGGACGGTTTGCAGGAGACGTATTCATCAGAAGAACCGAGGTCTTTTAAGAGTAAAGTCATAAGGTATTACGATGCTGTGACGTGGTGATTGTCCGTCGTATCGCAATGCTGTGTTTTTTGTCGAATTCTATTTTAACAAACGCTCGAAATGCTCTCAATGTGCGGCCCGTATCACATCAAGAAAAGCTGATCGCCAATGAGGCGAGCAAACGGTCCCGGTTGGCTATTCCGACACGTCGACCGATTCCGCTTGGTCTTCCAGACTGGTATCCATCCCATCCTCGCGTTTGAGCCGCGAACGCATATAGAGTCGGATGGGAACCTCTTGGAAGGGAAGTTGCTCGCGAAGTACGCCCAACAGGTACCGCTTCCAACTCGGGTCGAACAGTTTGGGATCGTTACACTTCAGCACGATTGTCGGCGGTTCGGTTGAGACTTGCGTGCCGTAGAAGATTTTCGGCCGCCGGTTCTTACGATGCGGCGGCGGGTTGTTTTCGATCGCTGCGCGGACGACCGTGTTGACTTTCGATGTCGAGACGCGAATGCAAGCTTGTTTGTGAATCGTCTGGGCCAAGTTGATCAGCTTTTTCACGTTGCGCTGCTGCTCGGCGGTGATAAACGCGATGGGCACGTGACGCATCGAGGCGAACTGATGGAAAAGGTATTCCGTCCACTTTTCAGTGGTCATATCACCAGCCAAGTCCCATTTGTTGACGACAAAAATGCACGGTTTATGGTGCGTGGCGATTTCGTCCACCAGCTGTTTGTCGACGCGGGAAATTGTGTCGATGGCATTAAAAAACATCAAGACCACATTCGCGCGGCGGACACTCCGTTTGGCGCGGGTCAAGCCGTACCATTCCACGCTTCCGGCGAGACTCTTCTTCTTGCGAACTCCGGGGGTGTCGATGGCAATGAAGGACTTTTCGTCCAATTGAAAATGAATATCCACGCTGTCGCGCGTTGTCCCGGCGACTTCGCTGACGATCATCCGGTCGGTTTCGGCCAAGACGTTAATGAAGGTGCTTTTGCCGACATTGCGACGCCCAACGATCGCCAACTTCAATTCCGGCGTTGCCGACAACAGGGCGCCTTCATCTTGCTCGATTTCATCTTCCGACGGCAACATCTCCAACACTTTGGCCAACAAGCCGTCGAGATTACGCCCACTTTTAACGCTCGTGCAGACAACCGGCGCACTGGTCAGGCGGTAATATTCCGCGATGTCTTCATCCAGTTTGGGAGAATCGCATTTGTTGATGACCATCAACATCGGCTTTTCCAGTTTGCGGAGCCGCTCGGCAACGTCGATGTCGAGTTTTGTGACACCCGTTTTTCCGTCGACAACAAACAGGATTACTGCTGCCTCTTCAATACCGACCTGGATCTGGTGGTCGATATCAGCCGAGAGGTCATCTAAGTCGACGATCCCGATTCCACCAGTATCGACTAATTCGAAATAACGGTCCCCTTCGTGCATCAAGTACGTAACGCGATCGCGGGTGACTCCCGACATCGGATCCACAACTGAGATCCGTTTTCCGGCCAACCAATTCAACAGCGAACTCTTTCCCACATTGGGCCGACCCACAATGGCCACTTTCGGAACACCCATCGTCGCGTAACTTTCACTTCCTCTTTGGTGATGTTTTCAGTCAAACGGAGTATTGTAGGGGCACAGGCGTACATAATCCACTGGTTCCCCCAGGCTGCGCCTGGAACCCAAGGAATCCCATAAATCACAGTAGGACCACGAACATTGGCAGATTTTGCGGCCGATTTAGCGATTTGGGGCCCCGGTGGCTCAGCACACGGCATGGTTTCGCTCAAAGCCGGGCAGAAATATTGCCGCGATTTGGCGACCACGCACTACGAAAACTTTCCGGTCGTCAGTTGGCTACTGCCCCGTAATTTGCACCAGCATTTTTACAATGTCTATGCGTATTGCCGGTGGTCGGATGACCTAGCGGACGAAATCGACGAGACCGCACGGTCGCTGGAACTGCTCGATTGGTGGCTGGGGGAGCTGCGGAATTGTTATGCCGGGAGTGCGACGCACCCGGTTTTTGTCGCTCTGGCTGAGACAATTCAGGAGTTTGACATCCCAGCCGAGCCGTTTGAAAACCTGCTGTCCGCCTTTCGGCAGGATCAAAATGTGCACGAATACGCGACCTTCGACGATCTCCGCGACTATTGCCGTCGCAGCGCCGATCCGGTGGGGCGACTGGTGTTATATCTATGTCGCAGCTACAACGAGCAAAACGTGGCGTGGTCCGACTCAGTTTGTACCGGCTTGCAATTGGCCAATTTCTGGCAGGACGTTGCCCGCGATCTCGATATTGATCGCGTATATTTACCGATTGAAGATTGTGACCGATTCGGATATAGCCGTGATGATTTGCGGAACCGTGTGACGAATCCAGCGTTTTTGAAACTGATGGCTTTTGAGGTGGATCGCGCCCGTGATTTTTTAACCGCGGGTTTCCCACTGGTCCCCGCCCTGCCCGGCCGTCTGCAAATGGATATCGAATTGTTTATTCGCGGCGGGTTAAAGATTTTGGATCACGTAGAACGGATTGATTACAGGGTTTGGGAAACTCGACCGAAAGTTCGCAAGCATGAGTTTATTGGGCTGTTGGCCGGATGTGTGTGGCGGGCATTTGGGAGACGGGTTGCGAGACTGGGCCGCTAAGGTCAAAATCAAACCCCATGTCTCAATCGGCGGCAATGTTATAGGCCTTCACTTTCATGCAAGCGTCCATCGACAAACTGACAAGCGATGCTCCAAGCGCCTCCTTGGCGGAGTCGCACGCCTATTGCCGCACGCTCGCCAAACGAGCGGCGAAGAATTTCTATGTCTCGTTCCTCACACTTCCCACTGTGCACTATCAGGCGATGTGCGCACTCTATGCCTTCATGCGGATTTGCGACGACATCGGTGATGACACTTCCGTCTCGCTTTCCCAACGGAAAATTGCATTGCAAGAATGGCGCGACGCGGTGATTGTCGCTTTAGAGGGGGGACCGGCAACACATCTCTCCTTGCCCGCATTGTACGATGCTGTCGAACGTTTTCAGATCCCGCGTGAATACTTGTTCGCTGCGATTGACGGTGTGGAAATGGATCTGGGCACCGTGGAATTCGCTACCTTTGAAGACCTCTCCCACTATTGTTATCACGTTGCTGGTGTAGTCGGGTTGTGTTGCATTCATATTTGGGGATTCCATGACGACCGCGCACCCGCAGCGGCGATCGAGTGCGGACTAGCGCTGCAATTGACAAACATCGTGCGGGACATCAAGGAAGATGCGCAAATGGACCGTGTCTATTTACCGCAAGAAGACCTGGAGCGATTCGACTATTCTCTGGCGGACATCCAACACCAACGGCGTGACGAACGATTCCGCGCGTTGATGCAATTTCAAGTCTCCCGCGCGCGGGAGTATTACAGCGCCGGTCGTCGGTTGTATGATTACCTCGAACCAGTCGGCCAACCAATCTTGGATGCGATGCTGCGGATCTACGGGGGCTTGTTAGACGAAATCGAGCACCGCGACTACGATATCTTCACCCAGCGAGCGCGGGTCAGTACATCACGCAAACTGGCCATCGCCGGTTCGGCCGTCCTGCGGCATCAATGGCGACGCTTGACGCAGCGATAGTCAACCTTCGCAGCCGCTCTTCCCAGAGTGACGCGCCACCGATCTCATTCCGGGATCGCCGACTGCCTTCACTCCAGTGGGACCGCTATTTCTTCCTTTTGGTCCTCAGATGTTCTGGGAACCTTGCTGGGGAAGGAATTTCGTAGGGTGAAACCCTAGTGTTCAGAGAGCTTTGTTAGGCGGTTCTTTGATCAATTGTGAAGATAAGCGGCTTGCTGGCTCAATGCCTCCTGGTTAACCCTGGTTCTGCGAAGTTAACTGCTAGATCTCATTGACTTTGGGGCAATCGTGCCGTCAAACTGGAAGAGGACTGTTGGGCCACCAGTTTTCGACCAATTTGAGCGCGGATTTGAGTCTGTCAGGGGACTGGAATCTGTTGCGAAACAGCGGCGAGTCATGGGACAGGACTTGCGACAGTTGTTTGTTGGTCGCCTTCAAGACAGATTCCTACCGGTCGTTCCTGACGACGACGCATGCCCGTGCCGATCAATTCGAATTCCCTTCTTCGATTTATCTTCTGGGGTCATGAACGACAACCGTGCCCAACTACTTAAGCAGTCGGTACTTTCAACTGTGCCGCTGCAGTTAGCCATCACCGAAGCTGGATCCTCTGACCCGGTTTTGTGTGAGATGGGAAATGCGTTTGCGCTGATCGGCCGATCAGAACGTTGTCAGATCCGGTTGAAACACTCCGACGTCAGCTTTCGTCATGCTTATTTGCAAAATGTGGGGGGCCGCATTTTTTGTGTTGACCTCAACAGTCGGTCCGGCACGTTGTGGGGAGACAAACGGCGACGCGGCGGTTGGTTAACCGTTTCCGACGGACCGCAGATTGGGCCCTATCAGATCCGCTTGGCGAAGCCCGACGTGGGCGACAACTCACCATTTCCAAATAATTTCAACCCCCTGGATGCCATTGATGCCAAGATGTGCTCCGTGGGGCCGGTCCAGTTGGAGTTCCTGAACCGCTCAACAATAGGTCGGACCTGGACGATCAATCGCATGCTCACATTGGTCGGCAGTGGAACGGGATGCAAAATCCGTCTGGAAGATGAAACGATATCGAATGTGCATTGTGGGTTGTTGGTCACGCAGGGCGGCTTGTGGGTGATTGATTTTTTGGGGCGCGGGGGAACCCATGTCGACGGTCGGCCCGTCGATTTCGCTTGTTTGGGCCCGGGACAAGTGTTGCGCGTCGGCCAATTTGGCATGCGGGTCAAATACGATTCCGATCCAACTTCAGACATGGACCTGCAAGGCGATACCGAGGAGTTTCGATCGTCGACGGAATTCCCCATGGGCGAGACATTCATCCGAGAACCGATCCAGGATCCCCCGGACGGGCAAAATGGTTCCTCCACGGACTTTGACGTGGTTCCGGCAGTTCTTCCGGGCAATTTTGTGGATTCTGTTGTGAAATCGGGATTGTTGTCGCGCGAGCAAATCAACATCGTTACCGAAGCCGCCTCGGACGTGGAGTTGAGTTGTGCGGCGACGGCAAAGCTTCTTGTTGAGCGGGGTATGTTAACCGCTTGGCAGGTGGAACAAATCTCGGCCGACAAAGCGCAGCACCTCATCGTGGCCGAGCGTTATCGTCTGTTGGAGCGGTTGGGACACGGGAGCATGGGAACGGTGTATCGCGCCTACGATCCGCAGATGGCGTGCGACGTGGCGATCAAATTTCCCAAGGCCCGCGCCTTCAAAAAGCCGCGGATGTTGATCCGCTTTCGCCGAGAAGCAATGATCAACGATAAGATCCAACACCCCAACATTGTGCGAGCGTATGACGTCGCGGCGTCGGGCAACTACATCGTCATGGAGTATGTGCCGGGGCTGAATCTCAAACAGTTCTTGCAACAATCCGGCGCGCAAGCACCGGAACGCGCTGTCTCGATCGGTATACAAATCGGCGAGGCGTTGCAGTTCGCCTACCGAAACGGTGTGACCCACCGTGACATTAAACCGTCGAATATTTTGCTTTCCGATGACGGTACCGCCAAACTGCTTGATCTAGGATTAGCACGACTCGACGACGATCCCGATTCGGAAACCGAATGGGGAGAAAACCAGACAGCACAAATGACCCAAGCGGGTGTCCAATTGGGGACGACGCGGTACATGGCGCCCGAACAGGCCGCCGACGGGCATTCCGCCGATGTCCGCAGCGACATCTACGGACTGGTTTGCACACTCTACGACCTGTTGGCGGGCCATCCACCGTTTGATGCCGATAATCCTGTCAAAATTATGATGATGCATGCACAGGACCCGGTTCCCCCCATTCCCGGAGTCGACGAACGGTTGATGGCCATCATCGAAAAAGGGCTCGCCAAAAAACCGGTCGACCGTTTCCAAACCCCCGCCGACCTCGTCGACCGTTTGCGGGATTGGTTGACGATTCGCGAATTGCAGCAAGAGCTCGAAGCATTGCGACAGGGACAAGAAACCGCCGACACGCCTTCGCACGCGGATTAAATCGTTACGTAAAGCCGCCGGCGGAATCGATCAAAGAGAAAATAGATCGATATGGGGGTGGCTCAGTCGAGCTGCCGGATGCTATCCAAACACCTCTTCCAGCGCCGCCCGCATCACCGCTGGATTGGGGGCGACGCCTGTCCAGAGTCGAAAGCCAATCACGCCCTGGTTGACGAGCATGCCCAGACCATCCAATACGGTACATCCCGCCGCCGTGGCCTCCCGCACCAATCGAGTAGCTGGGGGATTGGGGATCACGTCGGCGACGACCATGTCGGCAGTCAGGCTGTCGGTGTTTAGCGGGATACGGGCGTCGACGTCGGGAAACAGGCCGATTGAAGTTGCGTTGATCACCACGTGGGTGCCAGCGGGAATATCGTAATCGTCGGTCCAGTGGACGAACTCAACAGCGGCGCCGGTTTTGGCTTTGATCAGCTCGGTCAATTGTTCACCGCGCTCCGTCGAGCGATTAACGATCGTGAATTTCGCAGCCCCAGCCAGTGCCATTTCGATGGCTATCGCCCGAGCCGCTCCCCCGGCGCCGAGGATCACGACGTTTTGCCCTTGGGGGTCGGACACCTCGCGGAGCGACTCCACAAACCCCTTGCCGTCTGTGTTCTCACCGATCAACTCATCACCGTCACGAATCACGCAGTTGACTGCCCCCATCTTTTCGGCCGCTTCGCTCAGCCGGTCCAGATGTTGAATGACTTCGACTTTGTGCGGAATCGTGAGATTGAATCCGCGAAACCCCATCGCCTTGGTTCCGGAGACGGCTGCAGCGAGATCGCTGGGGGCGACTTCCAGCGTCAAATACCGCCAAGCCAGCCCCGCATCGGCGAAGGCAGCTTCGATCATGACCTGCGTGGGATTTTCCGCGACTGGTTGGCCGAATACGGCGGTGATTTCCTGTTTGAAGGAGAGTGGCTCAGACATTTATTGAGGCTTTCTTGTTTTAGTTTGGGTGATGGCGACATACACGGCGTCTGCTCGCATTCTAATGGGTTACCAATCAACACAAACGGGTTGCGGGAGCATGCTGAAATGCCGCGAGCAATTGCGTTGGATTTGGCGTTCCGGTTCACTTCCGGCGCTCCCCATCTTGACGATGCGCAGATCAGTATCGCATAATACCGTTGCGTGACCAATTCGGGGAGCCAGCGAGCGCGGATCGAACAAGGAGCGATACGGATGAAGTTTTTCATCGCCGGCGCAGCGCTAGCTGTGTGCGCATTGACTGCAGGCACTGCACAGGCACAACCCGGCAAAACGTACCCCAAAGTCTATGGGGCATCGGGTGGTTTATACGGACCGACCCAGGCGCACTATCAGTACGCTCGCCGCTACGGCCGTGCCTGGACCGGCGGGTCAAATACATCGGGGCGGCGCCATCACCATGGTCACCACAACCACCGAGGCGGTTTCGGCGGCCGGGGTTACTATGGCGGCCCAGGATTTTATGGCGGATATGGGTATTCTCGCAGCTATGGTTATCTCGGTGGGTACGGCCTCTACGGCGGGACCTATGGCGGGTATTACGGCTATAGTGCCATCAGCTACCCGGTGGTCGCACCCATTTTTAATTCTGTTCAATGGAATCCGACCGTGATTCAAGGACAGCCGCTGATTATGGGAGCTGACCCGTTTGATAATGAGCTCCTCAAGCAGGATCAGCAGATTACGGATCTACAACAACTCAAAGATGCTCTGATGCCCGCGGACAAAGCCCCGGTTGTTGTGGCAGTGAAAAAATCGAACGGAGCCGCCAAGCAGCGCAGCTTGCACCAACAAGGCTTGGGCGATGTCGCATTTTTGCAGCAGAAATACAGCAAAGCTTATTCGCATTACCGCAGCGCCACCAAAGTCGCCCCCGATTTAACGGACAACTATTTCCGCATGGCATGGGCTTTGGTGGCCATGGGGCATGAGGCCTCAGCCGTTCGGGAAATCAAACGCGGTTTACGGCTGGACCCGTATTGGCCACTGACCGGTGTGAGTCTTGATGAGCGATTCGGACCACAAAATGAAATCGGCAAGGATGCCGTCTTGTTGAAAACGGCACAATGGGTCCGCGAGGATATCCGCGACCCCGACCGGCTGTTTTTAATGGGCGTGCTGTTGCACTTCAACGACGACATTGATCGCGCGCTGAAGTTCTTTGAGACGGCAAGCCAACTCGCCGGGGCTCCGCAGTATGTGCAACTTTTCTTGCACCCGCAGGCGCCGCCCCAAGATGCGGATGCTGCAGGCGATCCAGCTGCCGGCCAGGATCCCCCGATCGCGCCACCGCAACAACAACCCGCCCCGGCTTTGCCGCCCGGCCAACCGCCATTACCACCGGCTCCCATGCCCGAACCGGCGCAGTTACCCGCCAATGAAGCGGCAGTTTCGGGGCCGGTGTTGCCGGTCATCGAGTGACCCGCAGCACGCGATCAAATTATTCCCGTTTTCCGGCCGGACTGGCATACTTATGGGCCGGCTGTTGCTTCAACTCGTCCAATTTGATGTCAATGGTGGGGATGACTGTCGGTTCGTCATCGACCACCGTCACTTGGAACCTGGGGTCTGTGCTGGATGGGGAATTGAAGTTGTTGCCGAATCGATCTGGGCCAAACAGTCCCCCCAAGGCAACTCTGAGCATTTCCATCGTGAGTACGTATTCACCGGGAACGGCACCGTCTCCAGCTCGATAGGAATTGAAGACAAAGTTTCCATCTTTGTCGGCAAGGCATTTGGGAATCCGTTCTCCTGGCTTCGGATCTCGCCCTTTGGGGTAGAGCTTCAATTCGATCTGTCCATATTCAATCACGGGGGCCGGTTTCCCGTTCACTAAGACCGTCCCGCTGACTACGGACGTCTTGGGCGGAGTCGGGCCATCCGGTCCTTTCGAACAACCTGCAATCAAGACTGGGACCAAAAGTAGAAGTAGTAGGCGAGAGAGCTTCGTTTGCAGCATTTCATTTTCCAACGAGAAAGCAGGGACAGATGTCATGATGTGAAGTGTTTGCGAGCTGGCTTCATAACCCGTTGACCACAACTGGCGTTGGTGGGTTCCTCACGAATCGTGATTCTTCGCCATGTTTGGTCTACAAAGCTGTGACGCGTTGACAGCTGGATTTCTGCTAAAAAAGGGTTAGCAGACAAGCGCACAAACGCGAAAGAAAGGAGGCCTATTGACTGTCGTGCATAGCGCCAGCAATAGGCCTCCGAAAATTCTCTAGTTCTGTTGGAGTTCCAACTTCAATGACGAAGTCGAGAACTTCAACAGCTTAGAAGTCTCCAGTGATTTCACCACCGGCAAAGGAGACAAGGCGACCGATGACTCCAGAGTCAACGCTTTCGCCTACGAATCGAGCCGAGCCGTCACAGAGCAGAACCATGGTCCCGCCACTGTGGAAGCTATAGCCACCACCCAATCGTTCATTGGTGCAATTGATGGTGCATAATCCCGATCCGACGTTCGTTCCATCATAGAGGGAACCCCGCACGTAGGCGGCTCCGAGGTATGGATCGTTCCAGGTGCCACCGGGTGTGACGATTCCGGATACGACTTGGCCTTTGCGGTAGACCGTTGGGGCGCCAGCCCGTTCGATGATCACCGATGTGTTCGTTGTGCCATCGACGATGTGCCGAATCCCAATATACTGCTCATCCGAGAGGACGCCACGGTTGAAATCTTCGCCGGCAGCATCGTCGATATCTCCCCCGACCGCACTGGTGGCGGAGTAGTCCATCGCTCCTCCGCTGATCGTAATGCCTGCACCGGCGAGGGCCGGATTCAACATCGCTCCAAAGTCAGCATCTTGAATCAAATTCGACGCACGCGGGGTACTCGGGCAGATGAAACCAGGAATGGCATGGAAGCACGCCAATTGGTTGTCGACCTGGGGGTCGGTCGCTTGGGGGGCGTAGTCGTAAGGGGGAGGAGCACCGGCAACCGTAAGATCCAATGGAGGGAGCGTGGCGAGAATGGTCACTCGTGAATCGATCCCTTGGTAAATGTTCTGTTGATCCATATAGGGCAACAGGGCAGTCGTCCAAACTTGGACGTTCGGGTCATCGGTCGGAGAGTTCTGCGGGTTTCCGAAGAAGGGGTTGTTCGGCCCTTGGACGTAACCAATACCCAGTGGGAACTGAGTGTACACATCATGATAGTTGTGCAACGCCAAGCCCATTTGTTTCATGTTATTGCGGCATTGCGTGCGACGGGCGGCTTCTCTGGCTTGCTGAACCGCCGGCAATAGCAAGGCGATGAGGATGGCGATGATAGCGATCACCACTAACAGCTCGATTAAAGTAAAACCTCGGGAACGTACTTTACTCATAGCTTCTCTTTCCGAATTTGTTGGGAAATGCAAAAAACGAACAGATGAGGAGTTGAAAAGAATTAGTGGCCGATGAGTAATCCCGCGACTCCAGGTATTCTCGCGACTCAGAGGAGCCTGACGTCAAGACGCCACGCGATCCATGAATACTGCAATAATGGCCAAGAACCGTTATATCCTGCAGTAATCCATGGTCATTGTCAAACAAAAATAGGTTGAAAAGGTCGCGTCTAAACCGTTTGCTTATAGTACTTAAATACCTTTCGGGGTAAGTCAACAAAACACTCTCTCTTGAGGCTGTGCAGTCATGTGTTTGACCACCTGGAGTGAGTTGACATTGGGTGTTTGCAGCATTGTTTTCAATGGATTAACGCTCGATCCAGCACTTTGTCTCGTTGCCAGTTGATGGTTAAAAAACCTATACCAATTGAGAACCATGACTATGTCTTTCGGGGAAGCCATCTAGGGTAATGTGCTATGCTTTTTACCTATGCTGCTTTAAATTCGTGCGAGACTCTGGCAAAAAAGTTTTTCCCTCGTGGTTAAAATTAAGGATGTTTTCGTCGTCGACGGGTGGAACTCATGAGAGGATTGGTCGTCCTGCTTAAAACTCAACAATTGACAATGGCTCACAAAACGAGCATGATTCATTCCCTTGCGCGGACACTTCACGCGGGGGCAAGCGACTCTGTTGAATGCAATTCAACCTCGCTCATCTATTAAGAATACAGATGCTATTGGCCCCAAGATTGTGTTGCTCTGTTGGCGTTCGTTAGAGTGGGGAACGTTTCCGGCTCTGCTCTTACTGCTTTTGCTTTCGATGTATGGTGATTTCATGAACGCCCCTCAGTCTGCTCCCGAATCAACCACTGCTCCGTCGCCTCGGCGGAAGAAGTGGGTTTTCAAAATTCTCCTCGCGATCGTTCTTCTCGTTCTGCTGGTCCCGATCGCATTGCAAGGGCTGGCCGGTTTTTCGCCGGTCGTCGACGTCCGCAACAAAGTGAGTTCGCTCGGCGGGACAATTCAGACGGCTGTGGCTGCCCCTGAGTTTTTGCAATCAATTGTCGGCAAAGATTGGGCGGGCTGGGACAGGTTTTACGGCGGCATTGAAGTGGACCAAGTCGGTCTCAATCAATCCTTGGTCGAGGACCAGGATCTGGCATTGCTCCAGCAGACTCCAGGACTCCGGACACTGAAGCTTCAGACGACAAGAATCACCGACGCTGGCATTCAACATCTCTCCAGTGTACCCCAGCTTCAAAAGCTCGATTTGGGGGGAACAGAGATCACCAATGCTGGGCTCGATCATTTGCAATCGCTTGAGGAATTGCAGGAATTGGCGATTGCCGACACCGCTGTTTCCGACGACGGTATCGCCAAGTTGGCGGGATTGAAAACTTTGACTGTGCTGGATGCATCCGGAACCAACCTAACAGACGCTTCGCTCAAAACGCTTTCGGAAATCCCCATTCTCAAGACTCTGAAGTTGGATGGATGCAATCTGACTGACGAGGGGTTGACGGTGCTCAAGAATTGCAAATCACTCACTTCACTGTCTCTCGACGAAATCCCACTGACGGGGAGTTTCCTCAAGGAGCTGCAAGGTGTTCCGCTCGAAGATCTGAGTCTGGCCCATACCAACTGCGATGGCACCATGTTTACAGATGCTGGCGAGCTGAAAACGCTGAAGACCCTCAGCCTGAGTCATTGCCCGGTTGAAGAGGCGGGGATCGCCTCAATTGCCGCACTCTCCGGTCTGGAAACCCTGTCACTCGACAACACCAAGATTAACGAAGGATCCGTCGCGGGACTCAAAGGCATGCCGCAGCTGAGGATTTTGTCAATCAATTCAACTCCGACTACGGCCGATACGTTGAGAGAGTTGAAGGGTATGCCCAAGTTAAAATTGGTCATTGCCAACAAGACTCAAGTCTCACGAGGAGATGTCGATGCATTGGGAGCGGAGATCGAATCCTTTTCCGTCCTGATTGTCTCTTCCGGTGGCGGTGGTTGATCATCAACTCTTCGATTAGTTAAGAAGACTCCTGGGGCGATTTGGTGATTGCAATCGCCGCAAGGTCCCCTACTCCACCGCATTCAAATACGCCAGCAAATCGGCCATCTGTTGCGGGTTGAGTTGTTTCTCCAACCCTTCGGGCATGAATGAAATCCCGGTGCTGCTTAGTTCGTCGATGTCGACTCGCAACACCGTGTCGCCCGTTCCGTCGGCGCGTTTGAGTGTGACGCTGTTGGCCGTTTCGTTGGTGATCAAGCCTGTGATCGATCGCCCATCGTTGGTGATCAACACATAGCCGACAAATTGCGGTTTCACTTCGCGATTAGGATCAAGGATATTCAGCAGGATCGCCGCGCTGCCTCGATCCTTGATCGCTTTTAAGTCCGCGCCCAGAGCAGTGCCCACCTTTTCTAACTGGTGGCACGAGGTGCAATTTTTACGGAACAGCTGCCGTCCGCTTTCAATGTCTCCCGGCAGAGATAAGGCCGATTGATAGGCTTTGACGACATCATCCCGTTTGCCGAGCGCCTGTGCGGCGAACAACTGCTCTGCCCGTTGGCGAATGGCCATGTTCTTGTGTGTTTTCAACAATTGGATCCGTGCTGCTCCGACATCCGCGGGACGCACTAGATCGTCGTCCACGGCATCAAACAATGCGGTAATCCACGCTGGTCGCGCACTGAGTGTTTCGATGGCCCGTGCACGAACGGAAGGACTCAGTTGCGGCCAAGCTTCGAGAATTAACTCCGCGACAGTTGTATCGTCAAAGCGGACCAACGTTTCTAGTGCGGCCGATTGAATTGCCGGAGGTTGGCGAAGTTGCAGTAACTCGCTGAATAACTCGGCGACGTCAGCGAAATTGCTTAGTCCGAGCGTACGAATCGCTTCGCTGCGCTGAGCCGGGGCGGCCTGTTCGTCGGCTGCGGTTTTTTGGGCTTGTTGGATCAATTGTTCTAACAAGCCGGCGATCTTGGCATTGCCCGTGCCGGTGAGTTGTTGTTTGGTCTTGGCATTGGCTTTGCCAAGCAAGCCGCCGATCAGTGATTGTGCTAACTGTGTCTCTTCAGCCGGGAGGGACTGCACGCTGGTAAGAAATGTGGCGACGTCGCTGTCACGATTTTGCGTGCCGACTTGTTCTGCTAATTTGCCTAGAAATGCGACACCGTGACGGCTTTCACGAAACGGCTGATTGCGCAGTAATTCTGCAGCGACGCCGGCTGCGCCCTGTCCCAGTGAGGCCTGCACCGCAAGTCGAAACCAGGCATCTTCACCATCCTTGAGGATCAAAGCAGCCAAGACGGCATCCCGTCGCGGTCCGTTGCAGGCCCCCATGGAAAATGCGGCCTGGTACCGGACCTGCCGGTCGGTGTCGCTGGTCGTTTGGTACAACGCTTCACAGATTTGCGGTGAATCAGCGGCGAATTGTTCCGCGAGTCGCAGGCTTTCGATTCTCACGTGTGGATCTTGATCGGCAAGGCCCTGCAAGACATCCTCAGCGGTCAATCCTTTTAATCCGTTGAGCGAATGCAGTGCGTACGCTCGTGCCAATGCCGATTCTGATTCCGTAGCCAATTTTCTGAGCAGCGGTTTGGCCGACAGATCTTGCCGTTCATAGATCAGTCGTGAGGCCGTGTCACGACTCCAGCCGTTTGGGCTTTCCAATAGTGAGACTAACTCGGCTGTGGTGGCTTGTCCCAGTTTGGGTAACGGCGGCTGCTTGAAATGATCTGGGACAATGCGGTAAATCCGGCCGCGGTCCGCGCCGCTGTTCACATCGAGATGTTTCAAAATCATGGGCGGAATAAACGCCGCCCCTTCGATCAGCTCGCGGTACATGTCCAACACGTACAACGATCCATCGGGAGCATTCGCCAGTTGGACCGGGCGAAACCAGTTGTCGGTGGAGGACAAAAACTCCGCATCGGCGTCCGCGCGGCGTCCCACCACGCCGACCCCGTTGGGTTCAACAGTTGCGCGGTAGATCAGATTGTTCGAGACTTCCCCCACCAACAGATTGCCGCGGTAGTCCTCTGGCCAGGCATCGCCACGATAAGCGGTGATCCCGGTGGCAGCAGTGAAAAATCCGCCCGCCTTCCCTCCTTCGTCGCTCCCTTTGACAACTCCTTGGGAGCGAAGTCGTGTACGCACGTTGCGCCACGGTTCGATACTGCTGGTGCGGAATAATTTCGTGTACTTTCCATCGGGCGCGATCGTGACCGCCGGTGGCGGAGGCGCGAGGTACGGGTTACGAGCAATGTAGCGGCCATCGTACATCAACGTCTGCATCGGATTGCTGTTGGAGCAGACGAATTTGCGGCCCCAGTCGTCCAAGGTCATGCCGTGTTGGCCATCGCCTGTAGTGAGCTCAAATGTCTTGCTGCGCGGATCAAAAACCATCCCTCGCCCACGGACCTCGACCGGTTCAGCGTTTTCCACAGCTGTCGAGACGACCTGTCCGCCGGCCAACGACAGCGAGAGGTGGATGCGATTGTCCATGCCCCAACGAAACGAATTGAGCCCCGCCTCGCCAGCATGATCTAAGTTGAAACCGGTCATCACTGTTTGTCGCACGTCGGCGCGTCCATCGCCGTCGGTGTCTTTGCAATACAAGACCAGCGGCGGATCAGCGACAAAAGCTCCGCCGTCATAGGCAAAAACCGCCGTCGGGTATTTTACATCATCCAGAAAAACTTTGGCCGTGTCGAATGTCCCGTCGCCGTTGGTGTCTTCCAGAATTTTGACCGTGCCATTCCCTTGGAAATCATAACGGTTGTAGCGCGGAAGTTCGGTCACAAACGCACGACCGTTTTCGTCAAAGGAGATCGAAACCGGATCACGGACCAGCGGTTCAGCAGCCACCAATTCGATGCGAAAACCAGGTTGCAATTGGAAGGTGGTGAGCGCTTCCTGCGGACTTTTTGCGGCAATGCGGGGGAGTTCTGCTTGAAGATCTGGAGTAGCTGGCGTTTTCCCTGGATCTTCCTCGGCAAACAAATTCGCAGTGTAAGCAGCGACGACACATGTCAAAAAACAGCGAGTAAAAAGCAACATAGCTGGCATCAATCATTGCTGGAGTGGAAAAACATCAGGACTTCGATTCTCTCAAACTTGATGACATGACTGCAACCATCGAAATTATGTTTCCTGTAAAAGTCATTTGGCAATGATATGGACGAAATCCGAGATTCTACCGAATGCATTCAAAATTATTGCCCCAAATTCAGCTAGACAACGGATTAACTAGAATCACATCGATCAGAAATAGTAAGATTCGTCAGCGGTTGTCCCTTTATTCGATGCCACTGCGTCTTTGAAGAGAATTCAGCGAATGCAAAAAGAACAACTCGCATCAATTGTTGGCTGGGCGCTGTGTGTACTCTCGGTGTTTCTCGTCGTGGGGACGACGATAGGTAGGAACGGGTCGGGGCCGATGTTTCCGAGTCTGATTCCCGTGTTTGGTGTCCCGTTTGTGATCTTTTTCTTGTTAGCGCAGGCGGGGATCTGCTATTGGCTGCGTTCCAGTTTGGGAATCGCCCTGGTCGTTGCGGTCTGCTTGCTGGGATATTGGATCGGTGGTTTTGGAGAAGCCAAATGGAAACGCCGACATACTCGCCCAGTCGCGATGGATCGGGTCTTGGAACAGCATGGCATTCCGTCTTCCAATTATGACTGGACGCGTGACCGCCTGATTAAAGGGGTCAGCATGAGCGCATTGGTGCTAGGTGTCATCTGCATCCGCAAATGGGACTAACGAGATCCTCCACGTTGGGAACCGCAACGATTCAGTGGGATTGTACTATTTCTCCGATCCCCCCCGGGTGCGGGAAACAGCCGCGCCGATGATTTCACTAATATCATCAGCAGCGAGCGCCTCTTTTTCCAAGAGTCCCTGCGACAGTTTGTCCAGATCTTCACGGTTCTCGGTGAGCATTTGTGTTGCGCGTTTGGCAGCACCAAACAGGATTTTTTGTACTTCCTGGTCGAGAATGCGAGCGGTCTCGTCACTGTATTCTCGTTGGTGCTCAGCGATCTCCTTGCCCAAAAAGGGTTGATGCTCCGCGTGCCTGAGCGAAATGGGACCAATCGCTTCGCTCATCCCCCAATAGCCGACCATCCGTCGTGCCAAATCGGTTGCTTTTTTGAGGTCGTCTTCAGCGCCGGCACTGTATTCATCGAACACCAGTTTTTCAGCAGCACGGCCTCCCAACATAAAGGCCAATTGCGCATGCAGCCGTTTCTCGCCGACATTGTAGCGTTCTTCATCCGGAACCAATTGGGTGACGCCCAGCGAGCGTCCACGGGGGATGATGGTGACTTTGTGCAATTCGTCGACGTCGGGGAGCAACCACGCTAGCAGCGCGTGACCCGCTTCGTGGTAGGCGGTCATTTCCCGTTCGTGTTCGTTAAAGACTTCTTCACGGCGCGGGCCGAGCAACACTTTGTCGTGGGCATATTCAAAGTCCTCGTTTTCAACGCGGTCTTTGCCTTCACGGGTGGCATGCAGAGCGGCTTCGTTGACGAGGTTTTTGAGGTCCGCTCCGGAAAACCCAATCGTCCCCCCGGCGATCGAATCTAAATCGACATTGTCCGCCATGGGGACTTTGCGGGTATGCACTTTGAGCACACCTAATCGGCCCGCTTTGCTGGGACGGTCGATTGTGATGTGTCGATCAAAACGTCCCGGACGCAACAACGCCGGATCCAGCACATCGGGGCGGTTGGTGGCCGCTAAGACAATCACCGCTTCACTCGGCGTGAATCCGTCCATCTCACCCAGAATTTGATTGAGCGTCTGCTCCCGTTCATCATGTCCCCCGCCCACGCCGGTTCCCCGCGCGCGGCCCACAGCATCGATTTCATCAATAAAGATCAAACAGGGCGCGCTCTCCTTGGCGGTGCGAAACATATCGCGTACGCGACTAGCACCCACGCCGACAAACATCTGGATGAATTCCGAACCGTTGATCGAGAAAAACGGCACACCTGCTTCACCAGCGGTGGCGCGGGCCAACAAGGTTTTTCCGGTTCCCGGTGCTCCCATCAGCAAAATCCCTTTGGGGATTTCCGCTCCGAGTTTTTGAAACTTGGTGGGGTTTTTCAAATACTCAACCACTTCCTGCAGCTCGGACTTGGCATTTTCCATCGCGGCGACATCGTCGAAGGTGGTTTGTTGCTCAGCCGGCATGAAGCGCTTGGCGGGGCTTTTAATAAACCCGCCCAGCATCCCGCCCTGCCCCATCGGGTCAGAGGTGCGGCGCATAATGAACCACAAAATTCCCAACATCAACAGTATGGGAAAGAGAACCATCAACAGAAATTGTATGCCCCACGGTGTTTTGGCACCGGTGACTTCGACATTTTTCGCATCCAGGTCCGCGAGTAAATCCTTGTCCTCGGCCGGCGGTCGAACGACATTGAATTTCTTGGGGAATAGCGCTGGTTTAGATTTCTCTGAGTCCGCATCGGCTTTGGGCGGTGGGGTCGTCGCGCTGTCTTCCAGTTTCCGCTCGGGAGGTTTTTTCCAGGTGCCGTAAATCATCTCCTCTTCGATCAGCACCGACTCGATATTATTCGCGGCGAGCTGTTCACGGAAAAAGTCATACCGCACGTTCGCTAGTGATTCGTCACGATACTGCAGCCAATAGAGGAGCAACACCACGCTGACGAGGATGAACATCAACATTCCCCGCGAGATGGGAGCGGGGCGGATCGGCCGCTTGGCGCTGGGGGGACCGTTCCCCGGTTGCGAGGGACCGGGATTTGGGTTCTGAGGGGGGGGCGAGTCCGTGGGGGTATTCAATCGAGGCTCCCTGCCTTTTGCGTGCAAACTATCAAAATGGAGTGCCGTTACCGGCTCATACAGTGTGCAGGGTACTAAACAAGACGCGAACTGGCAATTTAGGCCACCATTGGACACGTATGAAAATTAGGAGAGTCATCAGTCGCAATGACCGTTGCTCCTTGATCGGCGTTTTTTGCCGATTCTCAAAAGTCACACGCTGTTTTTTGTGAAATCTACGGCATTTGTAGTGCCAAGCCGGGTAAGCGCCGTTTTCAAAATCATGCAATGGGGTATAGATTGCCACCATGAGCAGGGGGAAGAGTGGCCAGGTTTTTGAAATGGAATCGTAAGATGCGTCTCTCTTTGTTCAGCTATGGTGTCTGCTTCCTTTTATTCTGCGGGGGGTGTGCGACCCCGATTGAAGAATTATTTCCCGTTCGTGGGCAATCGCCATCACGCAACGTTTATGTGGTGAGTCACGGCTGGCACACCGGGTTGGTCGTGTTGCGCGAAGATGTTCCCCCGGACGTCTGGCCCGAAATTTCCGACTTTCCCCATGCGCGATATCTTGAAATCGGTTGGGGAGACGAGGGATTCTATCGGGCTGAGAAAATCACTGCCCCGCTCTGCTTAAAGGCGGCGTTACTGCCGACGCCGAGCGTGATGCATGTTGTCGGATTCGATCAGCCGTTGGAGGAATACTTTCCCACCAGCTCGATTATCCAGGTGGAATTAACTGAAGCAGGGTTTGACGAACTCTGCCAACACATTTCCGACGCGCACGCCCGAGACGATTGGGGGCAAGCGGAATCGTTAGGACGTGGGATTTACGGAAATAGCCAATTTTACAGGGCGAACGGTTCGTATTATTTTCCGAAAACGTGCAATGTCTGGACGGCGCGTGGCCTGCGCAGGGCCGGTTGCCCGATCGTTCCGAGTATCGCCGTCAGTGCGGGGAATGTGATTTCACAAACACGCGATTTCGGACACGTGATCCGCGATGCGAAATAGCATGCGGCAATGTTCCGCATCATTGCTGCCGAGCATCAGCAGCGCATCCGTAATTGCAGAGACACAGGTTAGACGGCGGCCCCGTAAAGCCCGGCACGAATGTGATTGTGCGAAAGGTCGTCCGGTCTCGCGTGAGGCGAGCGGCTTTAGTCTTTCCAGGCGTAGCGTACGATGCACCACAGCGCTTTGACGCCGTCGCGCCAGCCGATCTTTTTGCCTTCGGCATAGGGGCGACCATTGTAGCTGATGGAGAGCTCGTAGATTCTCAAATCGCGCCGCGCGATCTTGGCGGTAATCTCCGGTTCGAATCCAAAGCGATCCTGTTTCAACGTGGGCAAAATCTCCTGCAGCACTTCCCGGCGAAACAGCTTGTAGCAGGTTTCCATGTCGGTGAGGTTCAAGTTGGTGAAACAGTTCGACAAGGTGGTCAGCACTTGGTTGCCCATGTAGTGCCAATAATACAGCACCCGGTGCGCGTAGTCGCCCAAAAACCGTGAACCATAGACCACGTCGGCTTTGCCGGTCAGGATCGGTTGCAACAAGCGGGGAAACTCGGAAGGATCGTATTCCAGATCTGCGTCTTGAACGACGATGACGTCGCCGGTCGCCGACTCAAACCCTGTTCGCAGCGCTGCTCCCTTGCCGCGATTGACTTCGTGATACTTGATCTGCAATCGATTGGAATCGTCGTCGTTGGCTTGTGATTCCAAGGACTTGAGCAGTTCGATCGTCCCATCGGTGCTGCCGTCATCGACCAGAATCAATTCTTTGCGAATCGGAACCGCGCGGACGCAATCGACGAGGGTCATCAGTGTATTCCGCTCGTTGTAGATCGGAATCACAACCGAGAGCAGGAAATCTTCGGGAATCGCATAGACCCCCAACTGTCGGCAAACACCCTCGCCAAATTGCTTGAGGAGTGTGTCGTACCAAGGTTGAGAATAGGGGGACTCGCTCGATTCGTTCATTGCCTAGATTCCGTCAATTCGATGATCCACTATAGTTACCGCTGTCGGCATCGAGAGCTTAGGCCGATATCTCCACCGAAATACTTCCATCATAAATGCCGTGATATCGGCATGAGAGGACGTGTAACTATATAGCACACAGCGGGAAACGCACAAATCCCCATTCTAGGAAAATGGCGTATGGAGAACGCGGGGAAAACATCGGATTTCCCGTCGTGGTGCGATTGCGGTGCTATTGTGCCGCGGAGCGAGAGCTTTACCGTTGGTACCAATGCCGATTCAAGCTGCTGTTGCCGGACTCGATCAGTTTCTGAGCCAATGTGGCCACCTGATGCGCGATCCAACGGCAGGCTTCGATCGTAGCGGTGGCCAACCCGAGACAAAAGTCGGAAATCCAGCGGACCAATTCTGGCCGCTGGGCGGCACGCAGAGCGCGAATCTCATCGACCGACAGGCCGCGATCGAGCATTTCACGCTGAAAGGCCAGTTCCCGCTCCCTGCGTCCGGCTCGGTAATCGTCAATCTTGCGCACCATGGCTGCGATGTTTCGACGAAGTTTCGTCGCCAAACCGCGGACGCATTCTACGGCGTATTGCCAGCAAGACTGCTGACTTTGCAGGCATTTTGCGAGGTAACCTCGGTGCTGGCCTGACCAAAGTAGGTCGATATCCGTAGCCGAGAGACCTCGGTTGAGCAGATCGACTTTGAAGGCCAGCTCCAATTCGCGCGTGCGATATTTGCGGTATTGAATGGCCGCCGCGCAAGCGATCAAACTGACCGTGGCCAGGATCATGCCCAATGTGCCGGCCAAAAACGCGAGTTGGGGTTCATTCAGCATGAGTAACTGATCCAACATCGTCGATCTCCCGGTCTATCGAATATTAGCCATTCCCACCAAACTCGATTGAGATTGGTTTCTGGCTATTCGCTAGACCATGGGCGTTCTTGACCGAAAAATCAAAGAAATTGTCATTCGGCCGGCGAGGTTTAAGTCGCTGCAACCGCCGCCAATTCTTCTTGTCCCAGACGATCACAAAAATCACCAAACGATTCCCCCGCATTGCGTTGTTCTTTGAACAAGGCGAACAGTGGCGAGAGTTTGGGCACGATCTCCGTTGAGGGGACCATATCTTCGTAAATAAAAGCCAACCGCGTTCCTTCGGCGTTGCCTCCGAGGTACAGCGTATATTTCTCGCCCGCCGCTTTGCCGACGAGTCCAATATCAGGCGTGTAGGGACGAGCACAGCCGTTGGGGCAGCCGGTCATGTGCAGAGAAATCCGCTCGTCCGTCAGGTCCTGCCGTGCCAGCTCTGCTTCGAATTCCTCGATCAGACTCGGCAAGGCGCGTTCGGATTCGGTAATCGCCAATCCGCAGGTCGGCCAGGCGGGACAGGCGATTGCGAGCCGACGGAACGGCGTCATCTCCTCTGCGGCGGTTATACCGTGAGCAACCAGAATGGCTGTGATGTCGTCGCGATCCTTGGGTTCGATGTCGCAAAGGAGAACACTTTGCAACGCCGTCAGCCGTGTTTCCATCCCGTATTTTTCCAGAATTGTCCGCAAGCCGGTTTTGTACCGCGCTTCTTCCAAGTCTTGAATACGTCCGCTGGGGACGTTGATTCCGACGAACCATTTGCCGTCCCCTTGTTCGTGCCAACCGAGATGGTCATCGACATCGGTGACCACAACAGGGCGCGGATCAGGCAGTGCTTGGCCGTAATATTCTTCGACTTTGGTTTTGAACTTCTCCACACCCCAGTCGGCGATCAGGTATTTGAGCCGAGCGATTTTGCGGTCAGAGCGGTTTCCAAAGTCGCGTTGCACTTTCACAACGGCCTCAGCCACGTCGACGGCCTGTTCAGGCGTGACGAAGGCCATGGGTTTGGCGAGATAGGGGAATGTTTTCTTGGCCGAGGGAGTCGCACCCATGCCACCCCCCACTAGGACATTGTATCCGACGATTTCATCGCCTTCGACGATTGCCAAGAAACCAAGATCGTTGGAGTGAATGTCGACGCAGTTATCTTCCGGCAAGGTCACGCAGGTTTTGAATTTGCGCGGTAGATATGTTTTGCCATAAATCGGCTCTTCAACCGGCTGGAACTGGGCGGTCGCGTTGGTCTTTTCACCCGCTTCGTCGGTGAGCCAAATATCGTAATAGCTGGTTGTTTTCGGTTTCAGGTGTTCGGCGATGGCATCGCAGAGCGCCTGCATCTGATCGTGCACCGGGCTGTGTTTGTGCGGCGCAGGGCAGCACATCACGTTGCGTTCCACATCGCCACAGGCGCAAAACGTCGTGAGTTGAGAGTCGTTAATGGCGCGGATCGTCTCTTTGATATTGTCCTTCAGCACGCCGTGCAGTTGAAATCCTTGCCGTGTGGTCACCCGCACCGTGCCGTTGCCGTATTTCTCACAGAGGTCCAATTCGGCCAGAAATTGAGCAGCCGTGACTTTTCCACCGGGAATCCGCGTGCGGACCATGCAGCTGTATGACTTGCCCTTGCGCGAACCATCTTCGTTTTTTTGCCCGCGTTCGTCGCGATTGTCTTGTTGATAGGAACCGTGAAACTTCAGAAGTTGCAATGCATCGCCGGTGAAATGATCTTCACTCGCCGCCAATTCCTCAGCAATTGTCCCACGCAGTTGTTGACTGGCTTCTTTGAGTACTTCAATCTTACTGGGCTTCGACGCTTTGTCCGTTTTTGTATCGGTGGCCATACGTTCTTTCAGACTCCTCAGACTGCAGTGGCTATTGCGGCCATTCGGCTGCCAAACCGAAAAGTCATGGCAGTGGGTCGCGTGATATATAGATCAAAAAATCGCCGTGTCACTGGCGGGACGCGCTTGGATTGCGGTTTACTAGGCATTTCACCTGCCGTCAACGGCAAGTATAATTCTTCTGCCCGTTTTTGAGTAGGGGACAACCAAATTGCGGGGGCGGGGAATGCAGCTGTGTCCGGTGTCTTCTAGGGCGAGCTGCAAACGGGGTTGGCTTTTCTTCAGCCACAAATCTGCCGGGAACACGCAGTTTTGCCTCTAAAGAGCACGAAGGATCGATTTTGAAGCGGTTTTGGGATAATGCAGTGCTTCTACTCGGAACCGGACTGGGAATCGGTTGGATTCCTGTCGCGCCGGGGACATTCGGCACATTGTGGGGGCTGCCTTTGGTGTGGGGAATCCAGCAGTTTCCGTTACCAATTCAGTGCTTGGTGATCATTGGACTCTTTATAATCGGGATCCCGATCTGCGGGCGTTCGGCGAAATTAATGGGGACCGACGACCCTGGGGGCGTGGTTTTTGACGAAATCGCTGCCATGCCGATCGTGTTTCTGGTGACTCCTCTGACTTGGCCGACTGCCATCTTTGGTTTTTTGTGGTTTCGAGTCTTTGATATCTTAAAACCACCTCCAGCATCTCGGTTGGAGAAAATGCACGGCGGACTGGGGATTATGGCGGACGACAGCATGGCCGGGATTTATGCAGCCGTTGCCCTATGGGGCACAGCGAAAATCTGGGGCCTCGAGACGCTGGTTTGACGATATAAGCAACAGGCCCAGCGAATTTTATGCGCCGTCACACAGGAAAGACACACGCAGGCCGGCAATGTTCGCCATGACAGTAAATCGGCTGGCGAGATTTTTTTCGAAGTTCCATATGGCCAACCGGTGTGCGAAACGCTATGAAATGGTGATTCGGTGAGGCCTGACTGAGAAGATTCGGAAACCCAGCGACAAGGACGATTTAGACGTGCCAGCTCACATCATTGACGGCAAGGCGTTGGCTGAAAAATTGCGGGTGGAGATCGCCAGCGACGTTTCCACCTTCGTCAACGAAACCGGAGTCACGCCTCATTTGGCAGCGGTACTGGTGGGAGACGATCCGGCGAGCGCCGTCTATGTTCGCAACAAGGAACGCGCCTGCGCCAACGTCGGAATCGGCAGCACGTTGCATCGGCTTGCATCGGAAACGACACAGGCCGAATTGTTGGAGTTGATTCATCAACTCAATGCAGACGACAGCGTACACGGAATTTTGGTGCAGTTGCCTTTACCTGCTCAAATTCATGAAAAAGCGGTCCTCGACGCAGTTTCTGCCCTGAAGGACGTCGATGCGTTTCACCCCGAAAATGTCGGATTGATCGTGCAAGGCCGTCCACGCTTTTTGCCCTGCACGCCGTGCGGCGTCCAACAGATGTTGATTCATCAAGGCGTTCAGACCGCTGGCGCGCATGCGGTCGTAATCGGACGGAGCGAAATTGTCGGCAAACCGTTGGTCAACATGCTGATGCAAAAAGGCGAAGCCGCCAACGCCACCGTGACCGTCTGCCACAGTCGGACACGCGACCTGAACGACATCACACGTCAGGCGGATATTTTGATTGCTGCGATCGGTTTGCCGCTATTTGTGAAGGCCGACATGGTCAAGCCCGGTGCGGCGGTCATAGACGTGGGGATCAATCGGCTGGACGGCAAATTGGTCGGAGATGTCGATTTTGATCAAGTCCGCGAAGTCGCCGGGGCGATTAGTCCTGTTCCGGGCGGAGTCGGACCGATGACGATAACAATGTTGCTGCGCAATACTTTGACGGCTGCAACCTTATTGAGAAAAACGAGTTGATGATCCGGCGCTCTTCCTGATGAAGGGGCGTCCCGTACTTTTGGGATGCGGTTTATTACAAGAACAGGGACGGACGAAAAAATTATGGCTGTCGACCAAAATATTCGTGAAAAATTGTTTCAGGTCATTGATAGTAATTTCTCCATCTCTCGTGGATCGCCCATGCCGTTGGGGCCGACATTGCAGCGGCACGGCATCAACTTTGCCGTTTTCTCAAAACACGCCACCGGTGTGACGTTGGTGTTGTTCGTGCCGGGCGAAATGGAGCCGATCGCGGAGTTTCCGCTCGATCCGCACTACAACCGCACCGGTCAAGTGTGGCACGCCTTTGTGAGCGGCGTCGATGTGGGGATCCAATACGGTTACCGCATGCAGGGACCACACGACCACATCCACAAATTCGACTACGATCAGGTGTTGCTCGATCCCTATGCCCGTTCGGTGTCGGGAAGTTCCCGTTGGGGGTCACGGCACGACATCGACCATCATCACGATCCGCTTGCCGAAGGGGGCGAAGTTCACGGCCAGCATTCGGTCGTGGTCGACGGTGAATTCGATTGGGAATTCGACCAACCGCTCAATCGACCGTTGTGGGAAACGATTATCTACGAAATGCACGTGCGGGGCATGACGGCGAATGAGAATTCGGGCGTGAAACATCCCGGCACGTTTCGGGGACTGATCGACAAAATCCCGTATTTAAAGGATTTGGGGATCACCGCCATCGAACTGCTCCCCATCAACGAGTTTGATGAATCGGGAAATTGGCGCCGCAATCCGCTGACGGGCGAACGATTGTTCGACTATTGGGGCTACAACTCGATTGCCTTCTTCGCCGCCAAAGCCGCGTATGCATCGGACAACGGCGTCGGCGCTGAAGTGAATGAATTTAAAACGATGGTCAAGGCGATGCACGATTCGGGCATCGAGGTCATCCTGGATATCGTGTTCAATCACACGTCTGAGGGAGACGAGCGGGGACGAACGTTGTCGTTTCGCGGCATCGACAACTCGGTCTATTACATGATCGATCCCAAGACGGGACGGCACTACAACTATTCTGGTTGCGGCAACACGATGAACTGCAATCACCCGGTCGTCCGAGACATGATTTTGGACAGCCTACGGTACTGGGTGACGGAAATGCACGTCGACGGGTTCCGCTTCGACTTGGCCTCGATTTTAGGGCGGGGACAGGATGGTTCGGTCTTGCCCAACCCGCCGTTGTTGGAACGCATCGCCGCTGATCCCGTGTTGGCAAATACGAAAATCATTGCCGAGGCTTGGGACGCCGGCGGGCTCTATCAGGTCGGGACGTTTCCCGCCTGGGGCCGCTGGGCGGAATGGAACGGGAAATTCCGCGATGACATCCGCTCGTTTGTAAAAAGCGATCCCGGTGCGGTGGCCTCATTGGCCACCCGTTTGTCCGGTTCGGCCGATTTGTATCAAGGCAGCGGTCGTGCGCCGTATCACAGTATCAATTTCGTCACCAGCCACGATGGCTTCACGATGTCGGACTTGGTTTCCTACAACACGAAGCACAATGAATCCAACGGCGAACGCGGCGCCGATGGCGACAACGACAACCACAGTTGGAATTGCGGCGAAGAAGGACCGACGAAATCGGCGGAGATCAATAAACTCCGCAGGCAGCAGGTCAAAAACATGGCGACCCTGCTGATGTTGTCGCACGGGGTACCCATGCTGCTGGCGGGCGATGAATTCGGTCGCACGCAGAACGGAAATAACAATGCTTATTGCCAAGACAACACCACATCGTGGGTGGATTGGTCGTTGGCGAAAAAGAACAAGGACTTGTTAGAGTTCTTCCAACGACTGATTCAGTTTCGTCGCCGCAATACAATTTTTCAGCGGAGGACATTCGGCGACGATGGCATCACGATTGCTTGGCACGGAAAGCATTTGAACCAGCCCGATTGGTCCTGGGAGTCGCGGAGCTTGGCGATGCGGATGTTCGAAAATCAAGGCACCGAAAACTCGACCGATATTTATCTCATCGCCCACGCACATTGGGTACCGGCAGCATTTGAGCTCCCGGCATTGCCCAGTGGTCGCAAATGGTACCGATTTATTGACACTTCGTGTGGCAAGGACTCAATCGCCGATGTGGATTGTGAAATTCCGCTCTCGGATCAATGCAGCTACAATGTGTTTCCGCGGTCCACTGTTTTGTTGATCGCCAAAGATATCGAAACCCAGCCGTTGCCCTCATCCAATTAGCGGGCAACGCGCATTCACAGAGTCGAACAACACCCGCCCGCGGCGATGTCGCGGTGCGGGTTTTTATTTTTTCGGAGCGGGGACGGTGAGTTTCACTGTCCGTTCTGTTGCCGTCGGATTGACAGTGATCGGGAGCGACCAGTTGGCCGTACGGATTTTGCAGAGTCCGCCAGCACCGTCGCGGCAAAATTGATAGGTCACCGAGATCAACAATGTCGTTGCGCCGGTTTCCTGCTCAAGCGGCAACGCGAATTGTGCTGCTCCGTCAGCGAATTTGGCTTCGCCGCGAATGCCCAGATGTTTGTCAGCAATCAGTGACTGCGCTCCCTGAGCGGTCACACGGTAAGTAACGGGCGCGAGTTTGTTGATTTTAAAGCCGTCGGGAATGTCCAACTGAACCGCAAAGGGCAACGTCTTGCCGGCAGCGATTTCAGTGGGGGGCAGTTTGATGACATTCTTTAGCGGACGCTGTTTGGCGACTGCTTTGGGTGGCGAGGGGGGCATTAAACCGGCGATGTCCAACGTTGTGACTTGCTTGGAATCCAGATCGGCAACACGAATTTGATGATTGTTGGTATCAGCGATGTACAACCGCGATCCCGCTACAGCCAGACCTGCCGGTTCGGAGAACTGCGGCGGCTGAGCTTTGTTGCCAGCTGTGCCGGTTCCCAGGAAAGTCATGCACTGACCCGTGTCGATGTCCACGACTTTGATTTTGTGGTTGTAACTGTCGGCGACATACAGTTTGCCGTTGTCGTAGGTGATCCCCAACGGATGTTGCAGTTTGACTTCGGCGCCAACACCATCGACATCACCGAACCGGAATAGCCCGCCGCCGTTTTTGCCGACGAGCGTGGTGACCGTTCCCTCGGGGTCTAAGTCGATTTTGCGGACCGCCGATGCTTCGCTGTCCACGACGTACAGAAATTCACCATCCGTCGCCACGCCAGAGGGTTGCGCCATCGCCGATTCGAACATCGGTCCGTCAATGACATCCTCACGACCGGAACCTGCATAGGGCCGCACCGTGCCGGCGGTTTCGTCGAGCACCCACATCTGGTGCGGACCGGCCATGGCGATGTAAAGTTGGTCGCCGATGGCTGACAACGCCCAGGGGCTGTTTAATGCGGTCGTCAGCAACTCCTTGCCCACTCTTCGAGACCGGTTTTGTTCGCCCGTGCCGGCCAACGTCGCGACTTGCTTGGTTTTGAGGTCGACTTTGCGGATGAGGTGATTTTCGGTGTCGGCGATGTAAAGCACATCGCCCCGCAGAGCCATGCCTTGTGGATGATCGAACGTGGCTGTGTCGTATCCGCCATCATCGGTGCCCATGTTGCCATTGCCGATGATGTCCACCAGTTTGCCGTCGAGCGTAGTGATGACGATACGATTGTTGTTGCTGTCGGAGATATACAACCGATCAGCAGTTTCGTCAGCCAGCAGTTTGCCGGGATAACGTAGCGGTGTCGGTTGAGCACTTTCGCGTTCCAGCTGAAAGTCGATGGGGGTCTCGTCCAGCGTCCCTTTTTTACGGTGGTATGCGAGCAACGGCTGGATGACGTGTTTGTCGATCGTTTGGTGTTGAAATTCGCCTGAGTTGTTGCCCACAAAATAGCCCTCGGGATCGATGATGCCGATGGTGGGCCAAGACCGCGTGAAGAACTTGCGCCACAACGTCATGTCCGAATCATTGATGACCGGGTGTTCAATTTCATAACGCATGATCGCTTGACGAATATTCTCGGTCCCCTTCTCATTGTCGAACTTGGCTGAATGGATACCAATGACGACCAATTGATCGGGGTATTTCTTTTCCAGCGCTTTCAGTTCCGGCAAAATGTGAATGCAGTTGATGCAGCAGTAGGTCCAAAAATCGAGAATCACGATTTTGCCCCGCAGATCTTGCGGTGTGATCGGTCCGGATGTGTTCAACCAACCGTTGCCGCCATCGAAATCTTTGACGCGGAAATGGCGGGTGAATGGATTTTTCTCTTCGACGGGTTGGTCAGCATCGGCAGCCGGTTTGTCGGCTGTCGGTTTTGCTTCATCCGTTTTGGGTTTGTCGGCGTCGTCAGCAACGGCGATTTGCCCGCCAAAAAGAACCGCGGCACACAAGCAAACGCTGATGATGCCGTTTGGATTGACGAACTGATGTTTCCATTGAAGTCGGTTGAGCTGCATTGCAGAAGGTCCCTCTAAAGCGGTGGCTGCCGGCTGGATTCACAGTGAGCGAACAGCGTGAGGATACCGCAGTACAGGGATGCCTGACAACCGAGAATACCGACGCTACGGCGTTTCCACCGGCGGGCGGTCTTCCACGGTCCAGCTTTTATTGAGGAAGCGTTTGCCGTCGACTTGAACGGCGCGCAAGCTGATTTCTTCGCCGATCAATGAATCAGCGTTCAGAATCCGGTAAAACTTGCGGTCTTCGCCGCGGCCCAGTTTGACGACGGACCGCTTTTGCCGCCGCCGTCCGGGGATCAGCAGGTTGCAGTTGAAATTCAGGATTTCCAACGGTTCGGTGATGTTGGTGATGATTTGCTCGACGACAAGAATCGCGTGACCATGTTTTCGCTCGACATGGTAATTGACATCCAATTTGACTTTGCCGAGCCCCAAAGTGTAAGGGCGGTGCACGGTGAAATGGTATTCGCGGTCGGCGGAGATGTTAAAATCGACAGTGGCGGAGAGATCCCCAATGCCCGCACCACGGGGGAAAGATAAGGAAACGGGCAGTTGGAATGCTTCATTGGGCGACAGCGTCAGTGGGGTGCGCAGTTGCTCGACGTTCCATTTGTCACTGTATTTCAAGTCCGAACTGACGGTGATGCCCTGACCAAAGGTATTCGTCCCGGTGATCATCTCCTGGTGTTCGCCAAATTCACTGGGGACTCGTTTGCGTTGAAATTGCATTGCCAAACGAAAGCGGGCGACCGGTTCAGAACACTTGCGTACGATGATCGGGACAGGACCGACTTGGAGTACTTGTTGCCGCCGAGCCTGAGTCGATTTGCGGTCGATGGTTTGTCGCAGTTCAATGACTTCCGCGGGACGCGTGCGGCCGAACAGGTCGGTAATCTCTACATTTTCGCCCAGGTAGATTTTCTCCGTTGTCGGTTGGTCGTTCCAAATCACCATCAACACTTCACCCGGTTTGGCAAAGACGACGTTGGGGCTGTTGTTGGGCATTTGAAATTTGCCGAGAAACGTCGACTCCTGCAAGGCGAGCGCTGTGGTCCGCCAGGGAAGAAACAGTTCCGTTGGTGAACCATCGGGATACAATAGCCCGAATTCTGGATCAAACGGATTGTAGGCGAAGACCGCATCCGCGCCACCCAATTGCGCGACCATCATGCGACGGACCAGATCGGCTGCGCGTTCGTTGAGTTGGTGGTCGGTCGACAACGGTTTGATGAGGACCCAGCGCGGAATCCCGGTGGCAGCGGTGCGTTCCAGATGCTGTTGCAATTGAGCATCGTTAGGAGTCGGGTCTGTGTTCAGCGATAAGAAACTGTTCGGCAGAGTTTCGCCTTGCGGCAATGGCTGTGTCCAGTCCCAGTGGACGCCGATTTGCACATTGCGGCCGACGCGGTCGAATTCTTGTTTGATCGAGTCCACAACTTGCGGCAGCCGCTTCATGCCGACGAAACTTTTATCCGATTCATCCCCCAACTGCCAATGCCGCACGCGGAACGAATAACTGGCAATCACCGGTTCCAGTGAGGGATACCAGAAGTCGTTGGGCATGTTGAAGATTTTGCCGATGGCTGAGCCGGTGAAATCTTCAGCGAATTTATCCATCAACGATTTTGGCGGATGATTCAACAGACCGACCAGTTTGATGTCCTTGCGCGTTAAACGTTCGACGAGTTGTGTGACATCAGCCGAGTCATTCATACCGGCGACGCCTTTGTCGGTCCACAAAGGATACTTGACCCAATTGACCCCGCCTTGTGCCGCGACTTCGGCCAGTTCGGGCACATCCATTTCGCCGGCACCTTCGGTCAGTGACCAGCCGAAGTTACCGTGGCTACCAGGGCGGGCGCGTTCCATCACGGCGAAGGTTGTCAGTTTTTGCAGGATGGAAACATCATCCCGCTTGAATGTGGCGCGGACGCGGTAAAAGCCTTTTTTTAACAATGTTTCATCGTTGTGCGTCAATTCCGACAGGTCCCACTTGTAGGTATGCTCGCCCGAATTGTTCAGGTCCTTATCATCCGCGCGCCGCTCCCGTTTGATCCATTTGATCTCCGAATCACCCCCCGATGTTTCTGCTTCGGCTGTTTCTAACTCCAAAACGAGTTGGTGTTTGCGACCGGCATCACGTCCTGAAACACTCGCTTCGATTTGAATCCGTTCTCCTTCGAGGAAATAGTGTTGGTTGTTATGCGTTGAGATGGTGACCAACGGGAGGCTCACCAAGCGAATGTCATCAAACCAAGCGTCGCCGTGAATATCCATTTTGGCGCCCGCCATCAAATGACAGCCGATCACCACAAATTTGAATTCCGGTTTCGGATTGAAGGGGCCGACACGTACGGTTTGAAATTCAGCGTGTGTCCCCATCACCGCTTGGCTGAGATGGCGTTCGATTCGTTGACGTTTATAATTCAAAAAGGAGAGCGAAATGAACGCGGCGTCATGGACTAAGCCAGCTGTGCGAATCTTCGCCTCCAGACCATAGGAATGATCCGTGGCAATCCGAATCGCCGGGGAATAATACGTCGCCTGTCCGCCGTTGAGTGTGAATTGTAGCGACCGCTGGCCGTCATAATCGCTGGGGGCATCGATGGGATCGATGAAGGCCTCGACGTATTCGGGAAACAGCGGGCCGCGTCGTCGACTCCAATCGGTCGGTTGCGGAAGTTTGTCCAACGTGCGATCTTTTTCTTGATCAAACGTGAACATGCGAACCGTCTCGGCCGCTTCAAACGGATCGAGAGCGTGATCGGCCGGCGTTGCAGCCGCCAACGTCAGGCACAACAACGTTGTCAAACTTCCCATCATCGGGCGGTTCCGGCACTTTCCAGCGGAGTGGGGCAAACACCGGTCAGAGAGAACCGGTTCTCTTAGAATCGACGCCCGCCCCGTCTCGACTGGACTTTCGCAACCTTTGGCACGGATGTGCGTGCTGTTCGCGTTGTAGTGATCACGCCCGGACTAACGCCGCCGCCGCCCCACCATCGTTGTGCGCGGATCTCCCGACCCCGCAACAGTTAGTTGTGCGCGGGTCTCCTGACCCCGCACTCAATAGACCGAAGGTCTCCCATTGTAGGCGTGAGACGCGAGGCCACAGACGTGGGAAAACTAAAGGCAACCGCAGCCCAACTTCCCGCCTACCCCCCTACTCTCTTCTGGCCACTAGCCACTCCGCCCCCCATTGTTATGCGCGGGTCTCCTGATCATGGTCAGGAACAGCCTAGCCTGACCCGGCACTGGCGGACGAGCCCCCAGTGGCACCCAGACCTGTAACCTTTTGAGAGGGAATGGGTTACGGGGAAGTCGGTGGTTTGGCTTAACGCTTTCGGATTAGGCTGATCCGTCCGCATCTTCAGCCAAGCAGGCGACTGCGTAGGCACAGGCCGCTTCGGCAATTGCGGGCGAGGTTTCTGTCGGGAGCGAAATGACATTGCAGCCGCGCAGCGCTTCCGCCCCCTCACAAAGGCGTGCAGCCAAGAAACTGCCCGAACCGGAGACTACCACGGTCTCGAACGGTTCGGATTGTCGCTCGCGGATCCGCTGCGCAGCGGTCGAGAGTATCTGGAGCTGTACATTCGCAATGAACTGCGCTGCCTCGCGCGCGTCTTCCAACGAGAATTCATCGCGATCACAACACAGCATCCGCGCCAGACGCGCGCAGGACATCTCGACAGTTGCCGCGCGGCCGTCCGCAGTGTGGAAATCACTCTCGTCGGAGGCAAAGTCCTGCAGAATGAGATAGACATCCTGCGTCGTGGCAAATAGCTCTGCTGCCAACGGACAAAAACCACCGCGATAGGGTACCGAGACGGCCACGGCACAGAGCGGTGTGCGACGGACGCCGGTGTAAACCAATTCCGAGGATTGCAGTCGTGCAGGATCGGTCAATCCCGCTGAGGTCGATTTGCGGCCCGCGAGCGGAATCAAGTCGGTCGTTGTTGAGCCTATATCGATCAGCAAGCCGTTTTCGATCTGAAAATGATCGGCTGTCCAACTGGCCAAGGCATGCCAATTCGCCGCAGCCACGCCAAGCGGCTCGGCGATCGCAGCGTCCGGGCTGACAAAATCCCCGGATGTCTGCCACACGCGGACGGGACGGTCACCTGCGACCTGTTGGACCGCGCGGATGACATGCTCGACACCATCAGCTTTTGTCGCAAAACAATCGGCCAATTCGGCCGTCATGGTCACAGCGAATTGACTGGGCGGCGGAAAATGCGCGATGAGCAACTCCAGTTCCGCTGCTAAGCGTTCGGGCGCCTTCCAAATTTCAAAACTGCGCGCTGCTGCCAATCCATCCGCAGTAGCGGCTTTGAGATTCGCGCCGCCGATATCCAGTCCGAGTATGCTCATGGGCTTATAGGAATTTCATGGAGTGGTCGAAAATTGTCCATCGGGGGTAAACGTGATCGTTTCTGACCGCCAACGAATGGGATTGGGAAGTTTGTCGGGGAACAAAATCCGTTCCGCGAGATTCTCTTTCGTGAGATGGCGATAGCCAAGGTAACTGGTTGTCAGTCTCGGATTGATCTCTACAATGACGGCAGATTTGGGAGCGTCGGCGGGGACGATCAAGTCGATCCCCACATAGCCTCGCAGCCCGGGAACCGCGTTGCAAGCTTCGGTTGCCAGACGTTCTACGATAGCGTGTGGTATCTCCGCCACCGGGACCTGTCCCCCCTGGTAGGTGAAAAATCCATCATCCGCGAGCCGTTGCAGCGCTGGTGGAAATCGGTGCACACATTGGCCCAGGCTATTGATGATGACGGCGATCGAAACGGGTGTTCCGGGGAGATAAGGTTGCACAATTCCTTGATGCAATTGTGAATCCGTGTCCAGATTTGCGACCACCGCTTTGAACGTAGCGGCATCAGTCATCAACTGCGTTTCCTGTGATCCCGCTCCGTAGCGGGGTTTCATCACACAGGGGAAACTGGAAATTGATTCTTCAACGTTGCTTGGATCAAACGGGAATGTGTCGATCGTGGCGACACCTGCTTCTTGCAGATGGCGAGCGAGTTCAAGTTTGTCGGCACACAGCCTGATGGCGGCAACGTCCGGTCCGCACAGCGGTCGATTGTGGGAGGCGACGCATTCCGCGCGGCGGGTGAGGTAGCCATCAAATTCCGGTGCGATCAAGAACGTCGCATCGCAGTTTTTGACGAGTTGTTCATACAGTCGGCGTTCCTCTTCGGCGGTTTGCACCCAATGAACTTCAGCCTTGCCCTGTGGCGGGGGACCGAGACGAGCATCCCAGGTCGTGACTACGTCGATGCCGTCGATGCGGTTCGCATCTTCCAGAAATGCAGACAGCATAGCCCGACCTTCGTCGAGTAACGAGCCAGCCAACTCCGCAGGCCATGCTCCGCTGCACAGGAATTCGCTAACAAACAAACGCATGGGGCAACGGGAGGAATTGAGATGGGCGTGCAGCGGGAGATGGCGTGCTATCGAATAAAAAACGGGCCTGCCGGAGAATGCTGGCAGACCCGCGAGACTGTCATTCCACCTCAAGGAGGTCGGAAATTATTCTTTCGGCTTATGTGCTTTGTGGCATTTTGCGCAACTGGCGGCTTTTTTGAGCGCCAATTTTGCTTTTGCGACTTCTTCACCTTTGACGATCATCTCAGCGGGTTCGATCATCGCTGTGGTTAATTTTTTCCAGCTCTCTTCGTCACCCATGGGGGGCTTTTGTTTGGCCATATCTTTGAGCATTCCCAAGAACTTTTTGTTTTGTTCTTCGGTCGACTCTTTTTTCTTATTGGTTACAGCGCGAAACAGAGATTTTCCGCCTTTGAAGCCCTTTTCCATGACATCATGGATCGACATCGGCTTCTTCTCTTCTTCTTTTTTCTCTTCGGCTAAGGACGCACTGGCAGTAACAACAGCGCCAACGGCCACCACCGCGGCCAAAGCAAGCAACTTCCGCATTCTCAATTCTCCCAATTGAATATCGTGTTGGTGATTCTTTGTGTATCGCCGAGCTTCGGCGACATTCGTTAAAAAATCCGCTTCCCCAAAACAACATTTTTGGGATCAGCATGTTCACATATGTTTTAACCAAATCGCCTGAACATCACAAGTCTCGTCGATCTCTTGCAGGTACGATTTGACGATGGCATCGGCCCGATTGTGTCGCAATTCAATCTTACAACATTTTTTGTGTCAAAGAGTTACGGAGCGAGGAACAATTTCAAAGTTTGGTCGATACTCTCCTTCTGAACCAGGACAACCAGCGTATCACCAGCTTGGACCTGATCCTCGGCTCCCGGGACACGGACATAGTCTTCGCGGACAATGGCCGCGATCAGACATTGTTGCGGCAAGTTCAAATCCTTGAGTTTTGCCTTGAGAATCTCTGCTTTGGGGGGGACATCCAACTCCCAAGCCTCTGCCACTCCGCCGGCCAATTCGGTTCTCGCCAGAATCGGACCGGCCTGCACCATGCCGAGCACTTGTTGAGCCATCACTTCTCGGGGGCTAACTGCTTTGTCGATACCCAGTTTTTGGACGACGTTGGCATAATCCGGGCGGCGGATCACGCTCATAATCCGCGGTGCCCCGATTTCCAAAGCTTCGATGCCGCACATGATATTGTCTTCGTCGTGTCCCATAGCGGCGACGAAAACATCGGCCTTGCCCACACGGGCCTCCCTCAGCACGCTGAGACGTGTGGCGTCATCGTGCAGGACGGTTGTCTCCGACAATCGATCCGCCAAGTAGTGGCAGCGTTGTTCATCCGCTTCAAGTAGCGAGACATTGAAGCGTTGCCCCTGCAAAATGCGGGCAAGGTTGTAGCCGATCGCGCCCCCGCCGGCGATGATCACACTCATTTTAGATTCCGTCTTGTGCTGAAAGAGATTGCGGACATCTTCCAGCGTTTCGCGTTGACCGATCAACGTAACATGGTCCCCCGCAGCCAGCACATCGTCGCCGCTGGGAATGTATGTCTTGTGTCCGTTGGAGATCAAACCGACCCGGACTCCTGGTGGGAATTTCAGATCGCGCAAGGGAACCCCCGAGGTCTTGGCATCCGCCTCGACGGCTAGTTCTTGAACCTCGATCCCCCCACGGGCAAAGTTTTCCACGGCAAACAACCCGCGTTTGCGGATTGCCTTGGCAAGTTCCAATGCGGTCAGATGTTCCAGACTCAACAAACGATCGATGCCGAAATGCCGTTGATAATCAAAGGTACTGGCGTCGCGATAGGTCGGATTAAATATCCGCGCTATGCTGCGCGTCGCCCCCATCGACTTGGCGAGACTGGCCCCGACGAGGTTGATTTCGTCGCCGCTGGTCACGCTGAGGCACAAATCGGCGCTTTGCACTCCGGCGTGAAACAAGGTGGCTGCGTCACAAGCCGATCCGACGACCGACTGTACGTCCAGATGATCTTCGACAATTTCGAGCGCCTGTCGAGATGGGTCAACCAAAATGACGTTGTGTCGATTGGCGCACAGCAATTCAGCAATCGACGTGCCGACGGTGCCCGCACCGAGAATCACAATATTCATAAAGACTTCGTAGGTTTCGACAATGTTCAGACGTTCCAGATCATTCGTTCGTGATCAAGGAACGGCGTTTCAACGAGTGGGGTATTGTAACTGTCTGATTCCGGCACTGCCAATGCAGACCATGAACCGGTCGATACCGCGGAATTTGTTGATGGCACAGTTCCAATTCCCTGGCGCGTGTAGTATGACTGCAAAAGTCGATGAGACTGGCCAGCGAAGCGACAACGCAATGTTTCAGCAGGCTTACCCTGCACTACCGAACGACGATACCGAACCATGTGGATCAAAATCTGTGGCATTAAGGATGTGGAAACCGCGCAACGGATTGCTGCCATGGGACCTGATGCGATTGGTCTGAATTTTTACCAACCGTCGCCACGAGTCGTCGATTTCACCGTTGCGGCCCAGATCGCCGCTAAATTGCCCGATTCCGTTGAGCCGATCGGTCTGTTCGTCAATCACACAACGGACGAGATTCACGCGGCTTCACAAACGTGCAGTCTGCGGACGATTCAATTGCACGGCGACGAACCGCCCGGTTTTTCCGCAGCCTTTCCGGAAATGAAAATCATCCGCGCTCTGCGTGTTGGCAGTGAGGGACTGGATGAATTGTCCGCCTACCTGACCGAATGCAATCGACTGGGAACGATGCCCGATTATTGCCTGGTTGATGCTCATGTGCCGGGGCAATACGGCGGGACCGGACAGACGGTTTCCTGGGAAATGTTGGCACGAGAGTATCGCCGCGACGAATGGCCGCCATTGATCCTCTCCGGAGGATTGACCCCGGAAAACGTCGCCGCCGCAATTCACGCCTGCCGCCCCTGGGGCGTCGATGTTTCTAGTGGCGTGGAATCGACGCGCGGTGTAAAAGATTTAGACTTGGTGCAACGGTTCATTGATGCGGTACGCGGCGTGGATTTGAACGAGAACGATTAACAATGCAATGGATTAACCAGCGGTAGTGCCGCACGCTAGGTTTTTTAAAATAATAGCCACAGAGTTCACAGAGGACACAGAGAAAAAACGGTGATGAACTGACCGACATGTTTTATCGCAGCGGAAAGTGTTGTTGAAACGATGAGCGAACACGATGACACTTGCTGGTTACGTTTTCATCTTCCCTTTTTGGGTGTGACAGGCGGTCCTTTCCACAGTACCGACTCGAGTGGGATGGTAATTTCTCTGTGAACTCTGTGATCTCTGTGTCTAGTACATAGATACGGGGCAAGAGAGTTTGGTGACAATGACGGTAGCACGGATCGAACCACATACGACGGAGTTGACCTATGGCTGATATACATCCCTTTCGCGCGTTGCGGTATGACGTGGCTCAGGTGGGCGACATTTCCGACGTCGTCGCTCCCCCCTACGACGTGATCAACGAACAAATGCAGACGGAGCTGTACGAAAAACATCCCTGCAACGCTGTGCGGTTGATACTCAATCGGACCGAACCGGGCGATGCCGGAGCGGACGAGAAATACGATCGCGCGGCAAACTTTCTCATGCGGTGGGTGAACGATGGTGTGTTATTTCGCGATCGCGAGGAGGCGCTGTACGTCTATCATCAAGAATTTGATTGGGCCGGCCAGCATTTCGTTCGCAAAGGTTTCTTATGCCGCGTTCGATTGGAAGAGTTCGGCAAAGGAAAAATCTTTCCACACGAACAGACCATGTCCGGTCCCAAAGCGGATCGACTGGCTTTGATCAAGGCTTGCCACACGAACCTCTCCCCGATTTTTGGCTTGTTTCCCGACAGTGACCAAGCGGCGCAGACACCCTTGGAAGCAGCGATCTCTGAGATGACCCCCATGGAAGCGACCGACCATCTGGGCGTGATTCATCGCTTGTGGGCTGTGACGGACCGGGCGGCGATTACCGAAACCCTGGAGGTCTTGCGGGAGACTCCGGTCTTTATCGCTGATGGACATCACCGTTATGAAACCGCGCTGAACTATCGCAATCACTTAGCCGAGACCGGGAAATTGGCGGATGAGAATTCGCCCGCCAACTTTGTGATGATGATGATGGTCGGCATGAGCGATCCCGGATTGGCGATCTTGCCCACGCACCGACTGGTCAGCGGACTGCCCGATATCACCAGCGACCAACTCATTGCCGCTTTGGCGGGCCTGTTTGAAATCGAAGCGGTCGGCGAGGGCGCAGCAGCGATGCAGGAGTGTTGGGATCTGATCGACGCGGACGGTGGTCAGGACGTGTTTGGATTCGGCACGACCGCTGACAACAAATGGGTCTTCGCACGTTTGATCGACGGCAGCTTGATGACCGAACTCGCGCCCGATCAAAGCGACGCCTGGCGAGACTTGGGTGTGAGCGTCCTACGAAGTTTGGTGTTAGAGCATTGCCTCAAAAACAACATCACGGGAGCGGACCCCCAGTGCACCTACGTGCGGTTGTTGGAGGAAGTCACCGAGGCTCAACAAAACGGTAGTTGCCAATTGGCCTGTCTGGTTCCGCCGGCGGGGATGGAACACATTGAAGAGATTGCCGGGAACTTTGAGAAGATGCCGCCGAAGAGTACCTATTTCTATCCCAAACTGCTCAGCGGGTTGTTGTTCAATCCACTGGATCAGTAATCGCGGCCGTTTTGACGGCGGCGTGGTTGTTGGTCGTGGAAATGCTCGGCAATAGAGCAATCACCGTGAGTCCCACTCCGCCCAAGGCGAGTACGACGGTGGCCAACGGCGCTGGCATATTTCCCAGATAGATGGTGACGGCCAACATGATTACAACCAAAGCAATCGCACGCAGTTTCACCGACTGCCGCACGCCGCGACGTGCGTGCCAATCTTGTAATATGGGCCCAAGAAATCGCGAATGGGTCAGACGTTCATTTAGAGATGGCGACGAGCGGAGCAAAAAGTAACTGGTCAACAATAAAAAAGGCGTCGTGGGAAGTCCCGGCAACAGGATTCCAGCGACCCCTAAAGCAAAAAAGCCCCCGGCAGCGAGCAAGTAGACAACACGCCGCGGTCCCGTGGCGACGGAAATCCTGTCAGGAGAAGATAGGTCATTGTGATCGCACATGGCGGCCAATTCCATATCAGCGCTGTCTGGTGAGCAATATTGGTTCACGCTGTTGCCTGTATTGTATGAATACCCATTCTTCGAGTGCAGCGGATTGTAGGTATCTGTTGCAACTATATCGTGACAAATCGGCGATTTCCATCGGATAACTTGATTCTGAATGGGCGAAGGATTGCCGCCGGAGAGATACGTGGAATTTGACATTGCCGGCCTAGGGACCGTCGTCGTTGACCATCAGGTCATCTTGGAACAGTACCCGGAACCCGATTCCAAAAGCGAAATCCAGACCGACTGGTTTCAAGTCGGGGGGCCGGTTCCCACCGCGCTGGCGGTGTTAGCACGTTTCGGCCGGCGAACGACGTTTCTGGGGCATTGGGGAGACGATCCGTTTGGAGCAATGATCGAAGCCGATTTTCAAGATGAGGGCATTGGTTTTTCCGGCAGTTGTTGCCGCACGGGTCTTCGCAGCGGATTTGCCCATGCCTGGATCGACGCTCGCACCGGCCAACGCACGATCGCCTGTTCGCGGGCCGAGAGTCCGCTCTCGGTTGAGGAAGTCGACGAGCAACTGTTAGCGCGTTGCGGCGCAATCCACCTCGATGGTTGGCCGTCGGAGGCGGCGCACTATGCCGCCCGCATCGTTCAAAAAAATGGGGGAACGGTTTTTCTTGACTCCGGATCCCCCAAGCCAGGCATGGAGCAATTGCTGCCGCTGGTCGATGTGTTGAATTGCCCGCGACGGTTCTTAACGCAATTTTTGGGACACGACGACATCCCACGCGGCGGTCGGGAATTGTTAGCCCGCGGCCCGCGAATGGTAACGATCACCGATGGCGATCAAGGCGCGATGTTGTTTACCGGGACTGAACAACTCACGCAACCGGCGTTTTCGGTCACAGCCGTCGATACGACCGGCGCGGGTGATGTGTTTAGCGGCGCCATTGTGCATGCGACACTAGCCGGTTGGCCGGCCGACCGAACGCTCAAATTCGCAGCAGCAACGGCGGCGCTGAAGTGCGCGAAATTGGGCAACCGCGAGGCGCTGCCTTGCTTGGACGCAGCGTTGCGAATGATAGAAGGTTGACCGTAGGGCAGGCTCCCGCCTGCCGTGATCAAAGTGTTCGTCCCTACTTATTCGCGGCAGGCGGGAGCCTGCCCTACACCTGCCTTACAATGGTATGGCGCTGCTTTGCCACTCTCGACGAGTCCGTTACGCAATAATCCCTTCAATCGGGTGGCCGAAATCGATGTCGAGGCGTTGGCGGCCGGGGACAACGAGGCGGCGGGGGTCGAGGCCTAATTGGTGCAGCACCGTCGCGTGTACGTCGGTCACATAGTGCCGGTCTTCGATGGCGTGGAAGCCGAGGGCGTCGGTGGCGCCGTGGGTGATGCCTCCTTTGATTCCACCACCGGCCATCCAGACGGAAAAGCCGAACGGGTGGTGATCGCGACCGTCGCTGTTTTGCGTTCCGGGGGTGCGGCCGAATTCGGTGGCCCAGACGATCAAGGTTTCATCCAACAGCCCGCGGCGCTTGAGGTCTTTGATCAATCCAGCGATCGGTTTGTCGGTTTGTTTGCAGAGCTTCGAGTGACCGGCCTTCAAATTGCTGTGCGCGTCCCAGGCCCCTGCTCCGCCATTGCTGCCATGGAAGATTTGCACGAACCGTACGCCGCGCTCGACCATCCGCGTGGCGGCCAGGCATTGCTCGCCAAAATCCTTGGTCTCTTTTTCATCCAAGCCGTACAGTTGCTGTGTCTCTTCCGTTTCTTCGGAAAACCGCACGATGTCCGGCACGGCTGACTGCATGCGATAGGCGAGTTCGTAGGACTTGATCCGCGCTGCGGCGGCTTGGTCTTCGGGATATTCAACAGCAGCGGTGCGGTTGAGTTGGTTGAGCAACTCAAATTGTCCGCGCTGTTCTTCGTGGTAGACATCCTTGCCAGGGGCGGCGAACGGCAGCGGGTTTTTGGGGTCGACGTTCAACTTCACCCCGTTATGCGCCGGGCCGAGATAACTAGCGCCGTGCCCGCGTACGCCGCCGCAACAATCGGCGATTGGTTGTCCCATCACCACAAATTGCGGCAGGTTGTCGTTCAGCGAGCCGAGGCCGTAGTGCGCCCAGGAGCCGATTGTGGGGAACTCCCCTTCAAGACTGTGCCGGCCGGTATGAAATTGGTATTGCGCCCCGTGATTATTGTCGGTCGTCCACATCGACCGCACGATGGCCATGTCGTCGACGCAATCCCCCAGGTGTGGCCACCAGTCGGACACTTCGATCCCCGCTTCCCCACGTTTTTTAAAGCCAACCTGCAGTGGGTACAGTTTGTGGCGGATGTGTCCGTTGGCATCATCGGGGACGACGATCCTGAGATTGTCTTCTAGGAACTTAGCTTCCAAGACTTCTTTGTGGGGCGTATCGCCGATTTCCTTGCCGGCGTATTTGGTCAGTTCCGGCTTGGGATCGAAGCTCTCCATATGGCTAGTGCCGCCGATCATGAACAACCAGATCACGCTCTTCGCCTTCGGGGCAAAGTGCGGTACGCCGGTTGGGGGTGACCACGTACCGTGTTCGGACGCGCGGACAACGCCGTCGCGATGAAACATCGCCGAGAGCGCCACCCCGGTAAAACCCATCCCCACATCCGCCAAAAATTGCCGTCGCGGGGTTGTTGGTTGGCTGTGCATTGTGGTCATTGTCCTAAATGTTAACTGGTATTCACCACGGAGACACGAAGGGCACGGAGAAATACATACTTGTTACTCCTCGTCCCCAAACTCTGTTTGGGAACGCACTCTCGCGAAGCTCCGCTTCGCAACTTCTGCACAAGTCCCAAACGCTGGCCACGACAGTCGCAGCCGAGTTTGGGAATCAGTGGACGTTACCGGATGGTGAAAAAATCGTTGTGGTTCAAAAGCACTTGCACGAGGTTTTCTCGCGCGCGGAGTGCGGGGTTTTCGGACGGTTTGGTTTTGACGTCGGGGCCGGATTCAAATTGGGTCAGTTGGCCGGGCGTGGCGAGCAGTTCGGTTTGCTTTTGCAAAAATGCACTGCAAGTGGCCCGCTCTTCGTTGGTCGGACGGCGGCAGAGGATTTGTTCAAAGGCGGCGTTAAGAAACTGCGTCGTGACTTCCGACGTTGCCTCTTCGCCAACCGCAGCGGTCAGTGTTTTCGCCAACACGCGGCCTTGTGCGAGGGCCAGCGGACTATTGACCATTGCCAGTGCTTGCTGCGGGACAATACTTTCGTTGCGGCGATAGCAGTCGTTGACGTTGGCTTGGTCGAACAATTCCAGGAACAACATCTGTTTTTCTTTTGCGGAGCGGAAGTAGATGCTGCGTCGCAAATTGGTTTGCCCGTCGGTCTGATCGATTTCCGGTCCACCGGCGGTCGTGTCCAATTGCCCGCAGACATACAGCATCGCATCGCGGACCGCCTCCGCTTCCATGCGACGCGGATTCATCCGCCACAAATAGACGTTATCCGGATCGGCTTCTAGGTTCTCTGTCGCATTACCAACGGTCGATGCCATGCGATAAGCTTGGGAGGTGACCATCAACCGATGCAGTTGCTTCATCGTCCAACCGTTGTCCAACAATTCAACCGCCAGCCAATCCAGCAATGCCGGGTGTGAGGGGGACTTTCCGTTCAGCCCAAAGTCGAACACCGACGGTACCAAGGCTTCGCCAAAATGCCGCAACCACATATGGTTGACCGCCACCCGTGCTGCTAGGGGGTTTTCGCGGTCAGTGATCCAACGCGCCAAAGCGAGTCGCCGGCCGGAACTTTGTGTGGGATAGATTTCGCCAAACGGCGAATACGTAGCCTCTGTTTTTTCCTGGGCGGCCAGTGCTGTTTCCAAATCCTTTTGAACCTTGGTGAGAGCTTCTTGGGATTTTTTGACAGCCTGCTTGGTCTTATCGTCTTCGGGTTTCTCAGCGTCTTTGGCAGTCTGCAGGGCTGCTTCGGCTTTGGCGACGTCCCATTGTGCTTTGGCTACGTTCTCCTGGCGTTCAGCAGCGGCAGCGGCGGCGGCAGCGGCGAGTTGGGGAGCGGACGTAGCGGGGGGCGTTGCATACTTCGCCTCATCAGCGGCAATGCGAGCCTGCACCGATTGCAGGTGCAGTAATTGGTAGGCGACCTGTTTGGCAGCAACGGCGATGGCTAAATCCGAAGGGGGCTTTACAGTCGCTGGCTGGGCCGCTCCGTCGGTCGTTTCCGCTGTGGAGGCCACGAGCTGATCGGTCAGCTTCTTGAGGGCCGTTTCAGAATTACGCAGCGCCGCCCGTGCGTAGTTCAAGTTGCCTTGCTGCACGTGATCGCGGAGACCCGGATAATATTGGCGGGGCGTCAGCGCGACCGGCTCAATTTTTAGACCTTCCGGCAGCAAGCTCACCGGGACTGCCGCTGTGAGCGGATTGTCCTTGTCGGGATGTTTTTCATTGCCGCGCGCGAATAGAAATGTACTCGCTTGCAGATCTTGGTCAAACACACGGACGAGGCCATCCTTTTTTGTATTCAATTGACCGGGGACTTGATCGGTGCGGACGCGGTGCGGTTCGAAAATCGCCCGAAACTGATAATAGTCCTTCTGCAGGATCGGGTCGTACATGTGATCGTGGCATTTGGCGCAGTTCATCGTAATGCCCAAAAATGCTTTTGGTGTATGCTCGACCGTCGATTCCAACCAGACGTTGCGGTTGAATTTGTACCAGTTGCGAACCAGATATCCGGTCGCCCGCAATGTGTCGGGATCGCCCGGCGCGATTTCATCGCCGGCAAGCATTTCCTGGACCATACGGTCGTACGGTTTGTCAGCGTTCAGAGACTCAATGATCCAATCCCGCCAGCGCCAAATGTGCGGTTGGCTTTCGCGGACTTCGGCGCGGTAACCAGCCCAATCACTATACCGCCACACATCCATCCAATGCCGTCCCCAGCGTTCTCCGTAATGCGGACTGCTTAGCAAACGGTCGACGACCTGTTCATAGGCATCCGGGGCTGGATCCGCCAAAAAGGCTTGCAGTTCGTCGCGTGTGGGGGGAAGGCCGATCAGGTCCAAGTAGATGCGGCGCAACAGCGTTGCTTTGTCCGCCTCGGGGCGCGCCGTCAGTTGTTTGGCTTTGTGCTTGGCCAGAATGAACGCATCGATGGGATTTCCGGCGAATGGTTTTCCATCGATCATCGGAACGTCAGGCCGCTCGATGCGTTGAAAGGCCCAATGCTTGCGCGGATCTTCGGGGATTTCTTCATCGGCCGGGATCTTGGCCCCCTGGTTAATCCAGGCGGTGAGCACCGCGACCTGTTCGGGTTTCAGCGGCGTTCCTTGTCCGTCGGGGGGCATGAGCGGAGGATCGTCGCCGTCCGGCAGTATGTATTCAATCAGCAGGCTTTCTTCAGCGCTGCCCAACTCAATGATTTCGCCACTGTCGCCCCCCTTGAGGGCCAAAGAACCCGCATCGAGTCGCAGTCCACCCTTTTGCCGCAACGCCCCGTGGCATTGCGCACAGTGCCCCGCCAAAATCGGTTTCACGTCGCGCGCATAATCGATCGGGCGATCTTGAGCGTCCTCCGCGCGCAGCGGGACCGCACAGCAGAGCAAAACTGCCGCAGCCAACAGGTAGCGGGTGATTTTCCAACAATTTTCGCGCATCCGTTCCTCCTTAAGAACCTATCAACAAAATAACATATCTCAGAGGAGGAATGAAGGTTGAGACAACGGGCTCGGTGGATTGCAGACCGTTACTGCCATCCCTAAGCGGTCGCTAAATCCACATCGCGGATGTCCGTGAGGAACATACATCCCGGGCTATGCGTGATTGCCAAGGGCGGTTTTGCCGCCATAATCACCGATTGAGGGGTCACGCCACAGGCCCAAAATACCGGAAGTTCGTCATCGCGGACCTCGACGGCATCGCCATAATCAGGCTGCAAAATATCGGTAATGCCGATTTTGTCAGGTAGTCCTAAATGAATCGGTGCGCCATGCACCGTGGGGTATTTCGATGTGATCTGCACAGCCGCAATCGCATCCGCCGGTTTCAGCGGGCGCATCGAGACGACCAGTGGACCGTGAAACGAACCGTTGGGGACGCAATCGATGTTCGTGCGATACATCGGCACATTGACCCCCTGTTCAATATGCCGCACTGGGATTCCCGCATTAAGCAGCGCTGCTTCAAACGTAAACGAACAACCAATTAAAAAGCTGACCAAGTCCTCCCGCCAATAGTCGGTGATGTCAGTGGGTTCATCGATCAATTCGCCATCGCGCCAGACGCGGTAGCGGGGCAAGTCGGTCCGCAGGTCGGCCGTGGGGGCGATGGTTTCCGGGGCCGCGCTACCCGGTTGTGTGACATCTAAGAGCGGACAGGCTTGGGAATTGAGTCGGCAAAACTGCTGGAATTCTTCCGCCAAATCACGCGGCAAGATCGCTAAATTTGCCTGCACAAAGCCCGCCGCTAACCCGGACGTCTGCCCGGTCAGTTCTCCCTGCCGCGCAGCACGACGCACGTCCGCGCCCGTTTGAAATTGTGGGGTTTGCGTCATGGTTGATTGTGGTCACGTGGATTGTCAACAGTAATCATTTCGGCAGGCTATCGGAAAACAGACGCTTTTGGTCCTTGCCGATCGGTGTGATTTCGAAGAAATCGAATGATGCGTCAATCATATCGGCATTCGATTGGCCATTCGTTGCCACGAGTCCGACTTTGAGAGGCTCGCCATTTCCCCACGTTTCTACGGCGATAATGTGATAATGTTGGCCGTCTAGGCTGGAGGCCACAAGGTACTGATTGTCCCGTTTGATGATCCGCAGCCAAAGCCCATCCAAGGGACGGTCGACTTCTAGGAACGCCTGCGGCAGGTCTTTTGCCTCTTCCTCACGCACCAGACAGAGGCTTCTGCCTCCTTGGTTTTCGTCGTATTGAAAGGTGTAGGCGAGGTAATTGTCCACGTCGTCATAACAGATCAGGCCGGCTTGGTTGTAATCGGATTCGGGTTCGAAATCAGCGAGATGGGTCGTCAGTACAAAATCCCCGCCATCGACGATTGGGTTTTTGAGCAAGAAAATGTTTTTTGCGTTGTTGTGGCGTTGCCAAAGGTCGCCGCGTTGTGTGGTGATCGTTAGCCGACCAGGTTGTTTGGTCAGCGAGAGATGCGTGGGGTCTTTGTTAAAGATCTCCCAGGCGGGGTCGTATTTTTTGTCAAAGTCGTCCCGGAATCCTTGGCGTGGTTCGGATTTTTCGATCCACGCCCGGGCCACGATTTTCTCGTCACGTTTGAATTGGAACTTCGCGGCAAGCGTTTGGGCCTTTTCATCGGCGAGTTGCATCGTGCCGTGAACGGCATCGAACTGGACCGTTTTTTTGGTCTGGGGGTCTCTGAGTTTTACGACTTTTCCACCTTCCTCCATGCGCAACGTGATTTCCGGGTCGAATGTTTCGATGTTCAGTGTCCCGTATTCAGTCGCAATGCTTATACGGGGGCTGGCAGCAGGTTTTTCGGAGTCGTCTTTTGAAGAGTCGTCGGCCGGTGCGCTAAGCGGCAACGCAATGAGGCTGACGCAAAAATACAGAACAACAGAACGGCAGCGAGCGACTTTTTTCAGTGAGGTAGTGGCGAGCATAGGGTCCTCGATGAATCGATTGAGTTGGGTGGCTGTCTGCAAACGTAATTGAATCCGATCTGTTTTCTCACAACGAACGAAATTAAGGCCTGCGATATCTCTCCTTGTTTACCGGTTTAGTCACGCGACGGGCGGGGTGGGTTGGCCCAATGGCCATCACCGTCATCGTTGCCGCTGACGACGACCCCTTTGAGGTTCCAGTTCTCTCCGGCACGAACATCGGGGGTGCAATAGCGCAGTGTTAATCCACAGCGTCGGCGGTCGGCATGATTGGCTTGTGAACCATGCAGCAGCAAATCGGAATGCATGGAAATCTCGCCTGCTTTCAATTCCACGGGCACCGTTTCGCCAAACTGCTCGACGTTTTTGATGGTTTGATTTAGCACGTTCCCCTCGGTGTCGCTGCTGGTTTCGTAGTCGATGTGACCGTGCGCGTGCGAACCTGGGATGAACCACATACAGGCATTTTCCACATCGGCATCGTCGACCGCCAACCAGACAGTGACTGTTTTGGAGGACGAAAGCGGCCAGTAGCTGGAATCTTGATGCCAGGCGACCGACTTCCCATCGTGCGGCATCTTGCAGAAATAATGCGAACCCCAGCCAATCACGTTTTCGCCCAACAGATCTTTGACGCAAGCGACGATCCGCGGATCCTTCAGCAGATCATAGACCCGGCCGTAGGTCAGGTGGGCTGTGCTGATCGAATAGCTGTCGCCTCCCGCAGCGGTGACCTCTCGGAGTAATTTGTCGAAATACCGGCGATGTTCGGCCATATCCTCCTCGGGGATAACGCGTATCCCTTTAACGAATCCATCGCTGTTGTATTGTGCGACCTGTTCGGGGGTGAGCGTCTGCGGATTGGACACCTGGCTGGGATGAAAGCGCAGGTCGCGAGGCATCGCATCGAGCTCGTTTTGGTCGGGTGTGATTTTGAACATGGCAGGCGATGAACTCCTAGCGTTGGCCGTTCTGACAAATTTTGTGCGGCAATATCGAAACGTCTCTTTCAGATTGATCCGAGCACTCTGCCCCAGCGATTTGGTGTTGGACCAGACCGATTCGCCGCCGATTCAGCGTATTGCCCTCATCGTGGGATGTATCCAAAAACCAAAACAGAGACCATGCAGACGCCGCCGTCGTGGATTTCTGATTCTAGGACACAGGCTGCGGTGCGGCAATAACAGTGTTTCCACAGTATTTTTGCAGGACCCCCACGGGGCAACCGCTGTGACTGTCAATGTCGCTGCCGTCGATTCTAACAGCATAAACGTGACGTTGTCACGGATAATGGACCGTGTTGACCGATCCGCATTCAAACTCAAATCGGACTATTGACGGCGGCGCATTTGCTGCATAAACTCGCACTCAGCTTCGCAAATGTGTGGTGCCTGTAGCTCAGTTGGTTAGAGCGCCGGATTGTGGTTCCGGAGGTCGCCGGTTCGATCCCGGTCAGGCACCCTTTTTTATTCTTTGGGGCCCGCCTATCTTTCACTGCGGAGATACAATGCAACTCTCGGATAAAGTGATCGTGGTGACCGGCGGCGGCGATGGGATTGGCAAGGCGCTCTGCCTCCGGTTTGCACAGGAAAAACCGCGCGGCATTGTTGTCGCCGACCTCGACGAGGCGGCCGCTGCCAAGGTGGCCGAAGAAGTTGGCGGCTTGGCTGTCGCTTGTGATGTGGGGCAGGAATCGCAGATTGTGCAGTTGGTCGAGGCAGCCAATGCTAAGTATGGTGCGATTGACCTGTTTTGTTCCAATGCCGGTATCGCCACCGGCGGCGGCGTTGATGCCAGCAACGAAGAATGGCAGTTGATCTGGGATGTGAACCTAATGTCGCACGTCTATGCGGCCCGCGCTGTTTTGCCGCAGATGATCGAACGGGGCAGCGGGTATTTGTTAAACACCGCTTCCGCCGCGGGACTGCTCACGCAAATCGGATCAGCCCCCTATGCCGTCACCAAGCATGCTGCAGTGGCATTGGCCGAATGGTTGGCGGTGACGCACGCGGACGACGGAGTGAAAGTCTCTTGCCTCTGTCCGTTGGGCGTCCGCACAAAAATGTTGGAGAATTCCGGCGAAGTCCGGGCATTGCTCGAATCAGATTCGTTGGGCCCTGACGAAGTCGCTGAAGCGGTCGTTCGCGGAATCGACGAAGAGAAATTCTTGATCTTACCGCACGAGGTCGTGGCTACTTACGTACAACACAAAGCGGGCGACCCCGATCGGTGGTTGCGAGGCATGTCTCGATTGCGAAAAACGATGCTCGACACGGCCGGTGATTGATTTCGGCGGTGAATCGCTCGCGGGAAAGCAAATCTCATTGAGATTTAGCAGTACAAATTCGGTGGTCGCCCTACAGGAGCGTGTCCCCTCAGATGGTTGTCCCGGTCACTGATTTATTGTCTTGTCCGGTTCCAGACCAGCGCATGCACAGTTTTCTTCTCGAACCCGTTTCCTGCTCGATATTGCGGCATGCGTCGTGGGGCTGGGGTTGAGAAGTGCAATCTGATTGGGGAGGATCAGAATTGGGCTGGTTGCGAGGCTATCACATCGTTTAGGCTGGTGTTCGGGAATGCGGAGTCAAACGACCTGAGCAGGCGGGATCCGTTTCAATGAGGCATTCGTCATTGAATCGATTTGGCCAAGTGGGGGGAAAGTCCTGTGTTAGACGTCACATCGGAAAGTTGCGAATCAAGTTCGGGCGCTCAAGAAGTTCAAGAGATTTCCGCGGCGCGTAAAGGCGATGCAGCTGCACTCGGTGCGTTGCTGGAAGCATGCCGTTATTACTTGAGATACATTGCCCAAAAAGAGTTGGGTTGCGACTTGCAGGCCAAGGAAGACGCTTCGGATTTGGTTCAAGTCACCATGATGAAAGCGCAAGGCAAGTTTCAAGATTTTCAAGGAGGAGATCACGAGGCATTGCGGCAGTGGTTAAGAAAAATTCTGCTCAATTCGCTCAAGGACTTCTACCGCAAATATAAAGACGCCGAACAACGTAAGGTCAGCAAAGAGGTACATCTCGACAATAGTTCGCAACGAATGCGAGTTGAGGAGTTGATTGCCGATGATTTAACGCCGAGCAAAGTCATCATGAATGACGAGCGCGAAGCGGCCTTGAAGAAAGCCTTGAAACGTTTGCCCGAAGATCAACAGCGCGTGATCTATTTGCGATCTCGCAAGCACATGGGCTATTCAGAAATCAGCCAAATCATGGACCGTTCCGCCGAAGCGGCGCGGCTGTTGTGGATTCGTGCCGTGGAACGACTCGCTGCGGAATTACGGCAAGAATAATCGTGGCTAAGAGGCGTTCTCTGCACCGACACTAAGAGGCGTCCTCTGCACCGACACAGAGCGCTGGCCTCGCGATTCCGGGACGCAACACAAGTGCTCTCGTGTTCTGAAACGATAGCCTATTAGGGCTAGGTTTGAATGCCACGGGGAAGAGAGAAGCCAATTTTCGCTCCGGCTCCCTTTTCACTTTCTAAGGTCATGTTTCCGAAGTGCTGCTCGATAATGGAACGGCAAAGCCCCAGCCCGATCCCCATTCCATTGGACTTGGTCGTGTAAAACGGTTCGAAGACCAACAATTGAATTTCGGCAGGAATTCCCACTCCGGTATCGGTAATCGTGACATGCAGGAATTCATCGCCATTGGTCGCCGTTTCCACGCACAGTTTTCGCTCGCCGCGGTGACCAGCCATCGATTCAATGGCGTTGAGCAACAAGTTCATAATGACCTGTGAAATCAACGTACGGTCAGCCACGACCATTGGCGAAGCGGCCTGCAATTGCAGACTGATTTCAACCCCTTCGTCTTCTGCCTGATTCCGCACGAAATCCACACCCATGGTGAGCATTTCGTGCAGGTCGAGAATTTCGAATTCGGGGGCTTGTTTTTTGCTGAAATTTCGGGCGCGGCGCGTAATGTCGTTTGCCTGCATCGCAGTTTCAGCGATTTGCCTCATGAGCGAAATAAGTTCATCGGTCGTGATCCGGTCGTTTTCCAATCGATGCACACAGCCGTTGGCATAATTGGCGATGACGGTTAGCCGTTGTTGGATTTCGTGGGCCAAGCCTGCTGCTAATTCACCCATTGCCGACAAGCGGTGCGCATGTTCCAAATCATCAGGCACGGTCGAGCAGTCTGTTTTTGGGGCGGCAGCCAACATAATTTGCCTCCATCTGGCAATGCAGTTTTGGCGGGGAAGAATGGGAGGGTCAATTTTTTGGGGCAGGGGCTTAGGGGAAAACCAGTAGATTGTTGAGCCCTGCTATATAACTAGACGTAGCGCCGGCCAATTCTGTACGGGAATTCCCTGCAATTTGCAGAAATTATGAGCCCGTCCAAACGGAAAGGCTCTTAAGTCCTTGTTGTTTAAGGCTTTAAGAGTCTTGTTTTGTTTTCTCAAAATCGCGGACGAATGGGGGTGGGCACCCCTTTTTCGGTTTTTTCGTTCGCGATAGGAAAAACAGCGGTTGCGGCGATAACCTCTTCTCAGGAAATCATTTGCGGTTTTAGCTCAACGAGGCAATCAGAATGCCGGTTGCAACAGACACGTTGAGCGAAGTGACGCGGCCGCGGGGGGTGAGGCGGCAGACGGCGTCGCAGTTTTCCAGCGTTCGTCGTCGCAGCCCCTTTTCTTCATTACCGACGACCAATAACCAGTGGCGGTCCCGGTCAACCTCAGCCAAGTCGGTTTCGGCGTGTTCCGAAGTCCCCAGCACCCACAATCCCGCGGACTTTGCTGTCTCTAAGGTGCGGCTCAGGTTGGTTTCCAAGGCGAACGGGACATCGTCCAATCCACCGGATGCGACATCGTAGACGGTGGAATTCAAGGGAGCCGAGCGGTCTTTGGTGACGATGATGCCTTGCACGCCAAAAAATGCCGCTGAGCGGAAAATCGCCCCGACGTTGTGCGGGTCCTGCAGGCAATCCAGCGCCAGCCACACACCGTAAGGTTCGCCTTCTTTCCAGGTTTTGGCCTTTCTAAATAGATTCTTGACCTCGACCGACTGGCGTGGCTGGACAACCACTTCGCCGGCACCGGTGCGTCCCCCTTCTTTGGCAGCGCCAGCTTTCGGCCGCCGACGAGACTCCCGGCGTTCGGCACCATAAATGACAGGAATTCGATGTTCTTCAGCGATTTGCACAACATCGGCCCAGGCTCCCGATGGGCGTTCGGTCGTGATCCGGACTTCACTGACATCCTTGGGGCGTGTTTCCAGCGCCGCTAGAACACTATGGGGGTTTCGCAGATGCAAAGGCACGGTTTGTGTGGCAGCCTTGTGTTCGGATATCGTGGAAAACCGCGTCGAGACGTCGCGGGAGTGGCCGGATGTTAACGGATCTTCAACGCAATTTCATCTGCCGGTGACACATTAATCTGCTGGCAAGGGCATGCCGTCTCCAAGTCGTTGGGATGGAAGCTTTGACGGAATAAACGACTGGTTGTCTTGTTTTTGCTAAAGGTTCACGGCGATGACGCAATTATTTCGTTCTCAAAAGGCGTTTGGCAACAATGGCCAATTCGTGGAAGTCGTGTATCCGGTTGGAGTTGGGGTGTCTTGAAACGGGGGTCGCTCTTGACAGGGAAGGAGCCGTCGATTAGGCTAAATGTCACATCAAGCGATGTTGAAGTGTTCCCCACTCAACGAACGCGTCGATGTAAGAATTGTCCCACACCGGAAGGACAGTTTTTATTGGTTTGCCTCCCTTGCCGGTACCTACCGTTGAAACGAAATTCGTCCTCTTCCGAGGCGAACGATTCGACCTGAGAATTCTGCTAAAGGATCTCCATCCATGCTCTCGTTCTACGGAAAGAAGCAGCGATACTGCGACGGCGTTTCTCGCCGGGAGTTTTTAAAGGTTGGCGGATTTGCCGCCGGCGCACTCGGTGGGTTCGGCCTACCGCAACTCTTGCAGGCCGAAGACGCTGCGGGAACCGGGTCGTCCCATAAATCGGTGATTCACATTTTCCTGGGTGGCGGACCTCCGCACCAAGATATGTGGGAAATCAAAACCGATGCTCCGAAGGAAATTCGAGGCGAATTCAACCCCATTGATACCAACGTGCCGGGTATTCAAATTGGCGAGTGCTTCCCCAAAATCGCGGCCATGATGGACAAGATGGCTGTGATTCGTTCAGTCGTGGGCTGTTCGGGAGGGCATGATTCGTTCCAATGCTTCAGCGGTTGGAATCGGCGGTCGCTGGACTCCATCGGGGGACGTCCCAGCATTGGATCAGCAGTCGCCAAACTCAAAGGCACGGTCGAACCAGCCGTTCCAGCCTCGGTTGCACTGGCGGCAAAAACCAGACATGCGCCTTGGTCGTATCCGGGAGGCCCAGGTTTTCTGGGTGCCGGCTTCAGTCCGTTTCAGCCGGAAGGCGAGGGCATGGCCGATTTGAAGTTGAACAACGTTTCACTCGATCGGTTGTCGGATCGCAAGAGCTTGCTGAAAGGGCTGGATGGCTTACGACGCGATGTCGATGCCTCGGGCATGATCAATGGCATGGACGCGTTCACGCAAGCCGCGTTTGGCGTGCTGACATCAAGCAAGCTGGTCGACGCGTTGGACATCAGCAAAGAAGACCCAAAAATTCGCGCACGCTATGGCGATGGAAAACCCTACAAATATCAATACGACGGTGCCCCGACTTGCAACGACCATCTGCTAATCGCCCGTCGATTGGTGGAGGTGGGCGTGCGTTCGGTCACACTCTCTTATGGCCGCTGGGACAGCCATGGTGCCAACTTTGACCTCGTGCGGCATCACGGCACGCGTTTGGATCAAGGTGTCGCAGCCCTGGTGCAGGACCTGGACGAGCGGGGTATCTTGGATGACGTCACCGTGATCGTGTGGGGTGAATTCGGTCGCACGCCGCGGATCAACCCGGGAGCCGGACGCGATCACTGGCCACGCGTCAGTTGTGCATTGCTGGCTGGCGGAGGAATGCAAACCGGACAAGCCATTGGTGCAACGAACCGACTGGGAGAATACGCTCAAGAACGTCCGGTCGACATGCAGGAGGTCGTCTCCACGATTTATCACAACCTGGGCATCAATCCGATGACCACCACGCTGCAAGATCCAACGGGACGCCCGCAGTTCCTGACCGACATTCGCGAACCGATTCGTGAATTGGTCTAAAGCAGCGTCCCTGAGACCGTGAATTCAATTCACCCGCCCCGGAGCGATTCGGCGGCGGGTGTTTTTGGTTAATCGCCGGCTCCAACTTCCATGGTGTAGGCCATTTGGATGATGCGCGTTTCGTGCCGCTGATGGGCAGTGAGCATGGTCATCCATTGCCGCAATTCCTGGCGAAGACGTTCGGCGATTTCGTCGAGGTCGCGCCGCTGCTGGATCTGATTTCTAAACAGATACAATTCGTCGAACAGCTCTTCACGCTGTTCGTGCAGGGCATCGACTTGCCGCGACCAATTGGGGAATTCTTCCAGCACTTCTCCCAGGTATTCGCTGCCGTCATCATTCATGTCACTGGGAAGTGTATCCAACAAGGCGTTGAGCACCGCAAGCAGCCAGCGACGCGTGTCGCGATTCGGCGGTTCCTCCAGTAGATCGCGCAGGTCGCCCAGAAGAATATACTCCAAAGCCATATTCTCGCGGTTCGAGCGATTTGTGCTGTGATCAAACGAATGTGACATAAGCTGTCCTCCATTGCTCCGATTTTCCACGATCGGCAACCTGGTCGACTTGGTCGTGATCGCTTGACGAATTAAACCGCCCCACCGCATGTGCAATCGGTAAGGACAATTAACAACCGTTGCCCATGACGAAGTTCGTCAAGGGCATACGTTCATAGCGGGGCCGTCATGATGTGCGAACTACAGTGTTCTCGCCGGACGACAACTTCGGTCACACGATAACGCGTGCCGATGCGTTTGCCGCTACGAGTCCGTTTGCGTGAAATGCGAATCTAGAGGTGTGGGGCTTGGGTAGAGAATGAACTCATTTCCCAAATCTAACGGATAGGATAAGCCCCTCGGATTCGACTGTCAAATTTTTTTCTGCGTTTGTCTCTTTAGTCTACGAAAGATAGATGGGATTTTAGCAGTTTCGCGACTGTGAAAATCCTCAGACGGGATGGTTGTCACACCGGACTGCGGTTATTCTGTTGAAAGGTATCCGGGGACGCGAACACTGCCGCGGGAACGCGATTCAATCGCTTGGATGTTTGGCGGATTTGCGTGTCGCGAACTGTGTTTGAGTTGTCGTAAGCGAAATTGGTTTTGTAATTCCTATCCGTATTCGGCGTTCGCAATTTTTTAAACCTAGCTGTGATTGTTTCGTGCCCGTGAATTGATTTCCAAGGGCGATTCGGAACGCACCGCAGGGTTTGAAAAAACGGCGGCGAACACGGACGTCGCAACACGCTTGCGACGATCGCGATCCACTGGGGAAGGAATGTCAAATGCTGCTCAATCGTTTCGTCGTGGGACTTTTATTATCCGCCGTATCCGTTGGTCTGCTCGGACGCGATGTCGCCGCGAAGGAGAACAGCGTCAAGATCGGCCAACAGATCGAAGCCTTGACCTTTAAGGACATTCGCTTTTTGCCGCGCACGCTTGACGATTTCGGCGACAAGCAGGCGGTGGTCATCATTTGTGCCAATACCACCTGCCCGCTGGTGAAGCGGTATCTTCCCACGATCAAACGGTTGGAAGAAAAATATCGTGACGATGGTGTGCAGTTTGTGTTGTTGAATGTCGCAGCGAGCGATTCGTTATTGGAAATGGCGGAGTTCGCTGTGCAATACGGAATCGACTTTCCCGCAGTCAAAGATGCCGACGGTTCCTGCGTCGCAGCATTGGGTATGACGCGGACCCCGGAGGTCGCGGTCTTAGATGGCCAGCATCGTTTGCAATACCGGGGCCGAATCAATGACCAATATCGCATCGGCGGCGCACTGCCGAAAGCGACACACGAATACCTTGCCGATGCGATTGACGCGGTTCTCAAGGACGAACCAGTCGCTGTGCCGCAAACGCCGGTCGATGGTTGCTTGATCACGTCGCCAACACCGGTGGAGCCCAACGAAGCGATTACTTTTACCAAGCACATTGAGCCGATCATCCGCAAACATTGTGTGGAGTGCCATCGCCCGGGAACGGAGGCTCCGTTTGGCTTGACCACCTACGATGAGGTCGCCGGTCAAGGCGAGATGATTGCCGAAGTCGTCGCCGACGGGCGGATGCCGCCACGGTTTGCCGGGCATCAATTTAAGGAATTCTACAATTTAAGGGAGATGACCTCCCAGGAACGGGAAAAAATCGAGCAGTGGGTTGCGGCCGAAATGCCGCGGGGGACCTACGATGGCATTCAGCCTCCGGCAGCTGTCGAACCGGTTTCCGAAGGTTGGGTGATCGGTGAACCGGATTTGGTGCTGACGATGGTAGAGACGCATCAACTGCCGGCCGACGGATACATTGATTACAAATATGTCACCTTGCCGCATGTGTTCACTGATGACACCTGGGTGCAGGCGATTCAGATTCTGCCGGACAATCCCAGCGTCGTGCACCATTGCAACATTCTCTCGATTCCTGTCGGTGGCAATTGGCGCAATGCGGCATTCATTACCGGTAAGGTTCCCGGTTCGGGACCGCTGACGCTCGCCAACGGTGTCGCCCAGCGAATTCCGGCCCATAGCGTCTTGGCGATGCAAATCCATTACACCTCCACCGGGCAACCGGAAGAGAGCAAAATCTCCGTCGGTTTTCGTTTCGCGCGAGGGAAAGTGAAAAAAGAGCTGCGGCACATTTTGCTGAAAAATAATCGCTTCGAAATTCCCCCCGGCGATGGCAATCACCCAGTGACTTCCTCACAGACTTTGGAGGAAGCGACGCACGGGTTCGGGTTGTTTACGCACATGCATCTCCGCGGCAAGGATATGACCTATCTGGCGCATTATCCGGACGGGAAAACCGAGACGCTGTTGATCATTCCCAACTACAGCTTTGACTGGCAGATGGGCTATCGCTGGAAGCCGCACACAAAATTATTCCCCGCCGGGACACGATTTGAGGTCGTCGCGCATTTCGATAATTCGACGTTCAATCCATTCAATCCCGACCCCAAAGATACCGTGCGCGAGGGACAACAGACCTTTCACGAGATGATGTACGGGTTTTATTTCTATACGCATGCCAATGAAGACCTGAATATGGAGGTCGACCTCAAGACTGGGCATGCGGTGAAATAAGTGACATGTGGTCATCATCTTAAAAAGTCCGTTGCGAACCCTAAGTTTACGTGACATTAGATTGGAGTCTCGGCCATGAGGACGTATCGCTCACAGCCGCACGTGAACCGTCGCCAACTGATGCAACTCGGCGCGGTGGGGGGATTTGGCCTGACGTTGCCAAGGTTATTGGCGGCCGAGAATGTCACAGGCGCAGCGACGTCAACGGCGAAGATCAAGTCCTGCATTTTGATCTTCTATTATGGCGGTCCCAGCCATATTGATACGTTCGACCCCAAGCCCAAGGCGAGTGCCAATGTGCGGGGGGAATTTGCGACGATCGCTACCTCCGCACCGGGAGTATTCGTCGGCGAACATAATCGGCAAACCGCCCGCGTGATGGATCGTGTCGCCGTGGTGCGGAGCATGCAGCATCCGATGCGAAACCACAATTCGGCCGCCGCCGAAGCGTTGTGCGGGCGGACACCGGGGAACGGCGATTTGGAATTGTTGGCTGACGACGCGCTGAGTTTTCCGTGTTACGGCGCCTCGCTCAGTTATTTGTGGCGGGACCAACAACTAGAACTGCCGGCGGTCGCCCTGCCCCACTTAATGTACAACGTCGTGCCGCTGCCGGGGCAGACCGCCGGGTTTCTCGGCTCAGCGTATCAGCCGTTTCAAATTGACAAAGATCCCAATCAGCCCGATTTCAATGTCGAGACGCTGAATCTGCCCGGCGATGTGACCAGTACACGGCTGGCACAGCGACGGCAGTTGATGCAGGGAATCGACGTGAAAGCCTCCGCGTCGAAACTGGCCACCTACTACGAAACGGCGTTTTCGTTACTCGGTTCCGAAACGGTGCGCCGCAGCCTGCGGATTGCCGAAGAGCCTGCGTCGTTGCGCGAAAAATATGGCCGCAACAAATTCGGGCAAAGTCTGCTCTTAGCGCGGCGGTTGGTCGAAGGGGGCGTGCGGTTCATCACGGTGTATGACGGTATCCACAATGGCCAGACCGCCAACTGGGACAGCCACAGCGACAACTTCGCCCGGCATCGGGATGTGCTGATTCCTCCCACCGATCAAGGTTATGCGGCGCTGATCGAGGATCTCCAACAGCGTGGTCTGCTCGACGAAACCTTGGTGATCGCCCTGGGCGAATTCGGCCGCACACCGCGCATCAATGGCAATGGTGGCCGCGACCACTGGCCCGATTGTTTCCACGTTCTACTGGCCGGCGGCGGCATCCGCGGCGGCGCGGTCTACGGCAGCAGCGACAACATCGGCGCATACCCCGAAACCAACCCCGTCACGCCGGGCGACCTGGCAGCCACGCTATTTACGCGTTTCGGCATCGACCCCAAGCACGAAATCCACGACATCACCGGACGGCCGTATCCGTTGGCGAATGGGCGGGCGTTGGGGGAGTTGTTTGGGTGATTCGGGGTGTGACGTGGGGGACGCCGTGCGGAGTGAATGAGAGGAGCGAACTCATTAAGCCACGTACTACGCGGCATACACAATATCTGCCAAATTGAAATGACCAATGCAACCGACCCTACGTCTATTGCACAAATATCCGCCGATTACGACGGCAAAGCCGTCGGTTTGGGATTTGTTCAATGGCAAGGCCTGTTCCGGTTACTTGATCTCACGGACCGCGAGTTTTGCTTTGACGAGTGGAAAGACCGTGTGCTTATCGGCGCGGCTGTCGCGGATGACTTTGAGGGTGATGCGTTGGGCATTCAGGTCGATCTTCAGTGAGCCGGGCAGATAGCCTTGCTGTGTGAGAAATTCATTCTCGATGGCAGCTTCGTCGGGCGGTGCGTCCTGGAAGACGTGGAGAATTTCGAACACGACTTCGCGCACTAAGTCTTCGTCGATCTGGTCGGCTGTCAACTGCACGCGGACTTGGTCCCGGGTGACGACACGGTTGAACGACTCGGGCAGGCGTAGGTAGTGGACGTGGATTTGGTCGATTTGCTCCACGCCGACGATTTCCGCCGCTTCCCAACGCGTGCCGATGCGTTGAGCGACGACTCGCATGCCGGGTGTCAATTCTGCTTCCGGTTCCAGAGCGATCGTTCCCGGCGGTGGAGAATCATTTCCTTGCTGACGAGTCTTCGTCCGCACTGTTTTGGAATAATCCGGTTGCACACCAGCGGGTAAGTCTCTACGCGGTTTCGAGGCGGTTGCCGGGGGGACAACGACCGGCTGTCGCTCTTTGCGCGGATTCGGAGACCGGTCTTCGCTGCGCTCGCGCGGTGTATTATGCACGATCCTTGGAGCTTGACGTTCCTCGCGCGGCGGTTGCTGCTGAAATCTGGGTGCCTGTCGCTGTTGTGCGCGCGGACGCTGGGCGACTTGGCCGCCGGGAGGGAAGACAATGAATTGCACGCTCAGCGAGACAAAGAACAGGGCAACAGCGGCGACGAGTCGCAGCAGAGGACGGGCGATCTTTCGCCAGTCGCTGATCAACATATAGATCACGTAGAAGGGGGTCAGAAAAAGACACAACAGGCCCATCGGGGCCCCGTCTTTGAATGCCACGATGAGCAGGCTGATTTGGCCCCAAAAATAGATTCCCAGCCCCGTAAAAGCAGCCAGGAGAATGTAGGATTTGCCAAACTTGGGCACCATCAGGGCCACGGGAAAAAACAGCACGAACACGCCGGCGATGATCATCAGCGGCAGCCAACCGGCCAACCCAATAGGCTGCGAGGACGTCTTCCGCGCAGCACCAGATTTCCCGCGCCGCCCTCGCCGGGAGGTTCCGTAATCATAGAGCGGCAGCGGTTCCTCATCCGGCAAGTCGGACCGTGAATCCAGCGGCACACGCATCGCCTCGCCACACGTTTTACAGCGGAGCGTCTTGCCAGCATATTTCTCAGCCACCTGAAACGGGCTGAAACAATGGCCACACTCGACAGAGATCGACATCAGGTGGGCTTTCGGGGTTGGATTGGGGATTGGGCAGCTTGGATGTGACGATAGAGATGCTGATTGTATCAATTCGTGTTGGGAGCGTTCAAATGTATGGTGGGGGCACCTAGCAGTAGTTCGATCATTGAAATTGAAAAAAAGTCATCCAAAGGTAAGCAGTGGCTGCCACCAAGGCCAAGCCTAGAACGATATGGACGAAATGGTAACGGTTTGGTTGGAGCACAGTCGCCCAGCCGCCAAGCAAAAGTACGCCCGCTGAGAAGCAGATTGAAAATGTCATGGCGATTGCATAAACGAATTGCGGCACGATGGGAAAGAGCCGGTAGAGAAAAGATCCACCAACGCAACAGATCGCTGCCGCATCAAGACAATTAAGTATCGTACGGAATTCGCTTACAGGTATTTCCGGAGGCGGCTTAAAGTTCCTGCTACCAAGCAATAACCATTTGGAGACTTTGAGCAACAGATAAATCCCCAGCGTAATGCTGGGGATGCTCAATAAGGCGTACCCTAGGAGAAAACCGGATGCGGATCGCCAATATGAGTCATGCGGCATCCGATCTCTGATAATCAAATTGCCTACCAGGGCGATGGTGAGGCCACAGAGTATTCCATTCAGTATGCCGATACGTCTTACCCAATCACGAGTCGCTTGATCGCTGTTCGACCCAGCATCATTCGTGTCAGGCGGTTTGGGTTTTAACGATTTGAAGAAACGACGGAACATGTTGATCGCCTAGACGATGTTTCTCGATACCTTACGTTACATTCACTCTCGTGTGCCAGCACATTGGCAGGTAAAGGTGGTTTTGGCCCGCTCAGCCAACCCGACGGTTTCGTGTCCGTCATGAAACCGTCAAACCGGCCGCGTCGTAGGCAATCTGTAACAATCGTTTGTCCTCAGCTTCGTTGAGTCGAGAGGCGATCCATACTGACGAGCCGGTCTCGGGAGTTGGATCCGCCCGTTTTATTTCGGGAAACGTTGCCATATCGGCGACGGGAATTTTGATTTGAATCGAGTGTGTGCCGCTGGCAATTGCAAAAATGACTTTAGTGTCTGGATGGGCTAACGCGGCTTGAGCACGAACAATCCATCGTGCGTCGCATGGCAGGTCCTCACCGGCACGCTCCCACAGATAATCGTGCAAGTCGGGATGACCATCGATCTGGCGCATGATGGCATTTCGGCCGCGAATTTCCTTGATTCGTTCGGAGTAGGAATACGTGGGGCAGAACTTATGGAGTGGGCGGAGAATCGTGTCGTTGGCGGGGATTATGAAATCGCCGATTGATTCGACTTCGTCAATTGGCAGCGGATCAGGGATTAATGATTTGAGGAGTCGGTGGAGCATTTTTTGCCAAGGTACTAGATCTCAAAGGATGTTTGGGGTCGCACAGCGGATCCTATCGTGACATGAAAATGAACGCCGTTAACGACGGCGAAGCCGTCGGTTTGGGTTGGTCACGCCAGCAGTGCTTCACGGACCGCTCCGTCGCCGGCGGGGCCGATGAGGCGGTTGTCTAGGCCTTGGAAGGGGTAGGTGAAGCGGTGGGCGTTCATGCCGAGTTGGTGGAGGATGGTCGCTTGCAGGTCGGGGATGCTCATTTTGTCTTGCGTGACAAAATAGCCCAGGTCGTCGGTCTCACCGTGCGTGATGCCACCCTTGATGCCGCCGCCGGCCATCCAGATACTGAAGCAGTGCGGGTGGTGGTCGCGGCCGAGGAATTTGGAGCCGTTTCGCTCTTCGTTCATACTTGTGCGGCCGAATTCTCCGCTCCAGACGACGAGCGTTTCCTCCAGTAGTCCCCGGTTTTTCAAATCGCGCAGTAGTGCGGTGATGGGGCGGTCGATTTGTTTGACCTTATCGGGCAGGCCGTAGACGATGTCGTTTCCCTTGCCGGTGCCGTGAAAATCCCAGCCCCAATCGAACAGTTGCACATAACGCACCCCCTGCTCCACCAACCGCCGCGCCAGCAAACAGTTGTTGGCAAACGAGGCTTGGCCCGGCTGCGTGCCGTAGGCGTCGTGGATGTGTTTGGGTTCGCGGCCGATGTCCATGACCTCCGGGACGGCCATTTGCATGCGGTAGGCGAGTTCGTATTGGCTGATGCGGGAGAGTGTTTCGGGATCGCCGACGGTTTGCAGTTCGATTTCATTCAGCTTGCGGAGCGCATCCAAACTGCGGCGACGGACGTCGCGGTCCATGCCTTTGGGATTGGAGACGTACAGAATCGGCTCGCCCGTGGTGCGGCATTGCACCCCTTGGTAGACCGAAGGCAAAAAGCCGGTGCCCCACAGACTTTTGCCGCCACTGGGATCGGTGCCGCCACTAAGCAACACAACAAAACCGGGCAGGTTCTGGTTTTCACTCCCCAGGCCATAGGTGATCCACGAACCCATGGCCGCGGCCCCGAAGCGTGGCGAACCGGTGTAGAGCAATAGCTGTGCGGGGGCGTGGTTGAATTGGTCAGTGTGCATCGACTTGATGACGGCAACGTCATCGATCATCGAGCTCAGGCCGGGCAGCAGCTCGCTGACAAGCGTGCCGCATTCCCCTTGCGGCGTGAATTTGTAGGGCGTGCCGAGCAGTTTGGGGTGTCCTTTGATGAAGGGAAAGCGTTGGCCTTTCATCAGTTCATCGGGACAAGGCTGCATGTTGTGTTTGACCAGTTCGGGCTTGAAGTCAAACAGTTCATGCTGTGGCGGCGAGCCGGCCATGTGGAGGTAGATGACGTTTTTGGCCTTGGCGGCAAAGTGCGGCTGTTTGACTGCCAAGGGATTGACCGCTTCGACGTTCGGCGCGGCAGCCGTCGCGTTGCCAGAGAGCGCGGCGAGTGCCAAGCTGCCGAGGCCGACATTGCAATTGCGCAGAAAATGCCGCCGCGTTTGGAGGAGCGCTTGTTGATGGGCGATATGCATGGGGTCAATTCTTGCTTAAGACGGCATCGAGATTTAATAACACATTGGCGACAACGGTCCAGGCCGCGAGATCCGCCGGTGGCATCCCGTCGGGCAGTTCTCCCAGCGGAATCGTCGCCAACTCGGCGGCAGCGGTTTTGTTTTGTTGATAATGCGTAAGTTCGGTTGTGAACAGTTCCGTCAATGCGTCGACTTGTGCATCGGTTGCCGGGCGGACGAGGCAGAGCCGCAGCGCGAAACAGACGCGCTGGTCGGTGGTATTGCCCCCTTCTTTAAAGATGCGGCGTGCCAGGGCCTGCGCTGCTTCGACATAGACCGGATCATTGAGTGTTACGAAAGCCTGCAGCGGAGTGTTGGTGCGGATGCGGCGCATAGCGCAGACTTCGCGGCTGGGGGCATCGAAGGTGGCCATCGACGGATAGGGAACCGACCGTCGCCAGAAGGTGTACAGCCCGCGGCGGTATTTGTCTTCACCGGTGCTCGTGGCCCACTTCCGGTCACGCCCGTTGAACGCAGCCCGCCAAAGTCCCGGGGGTTGCGGCGGAAAGACAGAGGGTCCGTGAATTTTGCGACTCAACAGACCGCTCAGCGCCAGCGCCTGGTCGCGAACCATCTCGGCTTTGAGACGAAATCTTGGGCCGCGCGACAAGAGCACGTTGTTCGGGTCGTGTTCAAGCAATTGCGGCGTGACCTGTGCGGATTGTTGGTAGGTGGCGGACAGGACCATCTGTTTGAGGATCGCTTTGGTATCCCAGCCGAGTCGCACATATTCCGTGGCGAGCCAGTCGAGTAATTGTGGGTGACTGGGAGGGGCGCCTTGTGTGCCAAAATCTTCTTCGGTGGTGACAATGCCACGACCGAACAAGCGAGCCCAGTAGCGATTCACGGCGACGCGGGCCGTTAATGGGTTTTCCGGATCGACGAGCCATTGAGCGACACCAAGTCGGGTGGCGGGCATTTTCGAGGCGGCGGGATGAAACGCGACCGGCAGTGCGGGCGTGAGTTCCTCGCCATGCGTGAGGAAATTCCCTTTGACCATCAGATGCGTCGTACGGTGTTTCTCGACGGGCAGTTCTTGCATCACGGGGAGGGTCGGAATCGCGGGCTTGGCGGCTTGCAAGGCGGCGATTTTATCACGAAGTGGTTTTAGTGCCGGGGCATTCTCGCGAAAATACTTGTGCACCTTTTGAGACTGGGCGGCGTCCCGTGCAGTCGACGGTGTCTCGATAATCGCTAGTATCTCCGCAGGTAGTTCCAATCGCTGGGCAGCGGCGGGATCGTTGGTGATTGCAATGCGAAAGCGTCCGAGCGTTTGCCGGGGTTTTTCATTTTGATGTTCAATGCGGAAGGTGAGCGTTGTTGCCGCGTCGGAGGTTTGTGTCAGCGGTTCTTTGAGAATGAAGACAGCCGCGTGCGGTTGTTGTTGCTGTGAATCGACGGACCAACCTTGTTTTTTGAGATCCTTCGCCGTCGTTGCGGCTTGTACCGAGAAATTAGTGGTGGAATAATCTGCCGCGGCGCGGTCCCACGGTTGATCCACGTCATCAACTTTCAGCGCAAACTGCGAGAGTACAAAATTGCCCGCTGCACCACGGCCGGATCCAGCCTCGGGCAAAGTGGGATCGGGGATCACCTCGAGTCGAACAGCACTCACGTTCCGGAGGCTTGTCTGGCTGGTGATGGTATAGGTATCGGTCGCGGGGGAATCACCGCCGGCCAGGAGGGAACCGTCCGGTAATGACTGGAACGTGGTCCCATTGGTCGACTCGATGTTTTGGGGAGTGATAACAAACCATGCGCCGGAGTTTTGCAGGTTGGTTTCCCAGGCCGTTTGTGCTGCGGCAATTTCCGGGGTTTCTAGTTGAGCGCGGGCTTTGGCAATTTCGGCATCGAGTCTCTGGTTCTCAGCTGCGATTTCCGCGGTAGGGGCGGGGATGGTTGGGGATTCATTCGGTTGGTCGTTGTCGCTGGTCTGATTGAAGAAGGCGTAGAACTGGTAGTATTCTTTTTGGGCGATCGGGTCGTACTTGTGGTCGTGGCAAGTGGCGCAGCGCATCGTCAGGCCCATCCAGACCTGCATGGTGGTGTCGACACGATCACGGACAGCGGCGACGCGGAATTCTTCATCGTCGGTGCCCCCTTCGGTGTTGGTCATCGTGTTGCGATGAAAGGCGGTCGCCATCCGTTGCTCAAGCGTTGCCTCAGGGAGCAGGTCCCCGGCGATTTGCTCGATCGTAAATTGGTCGTACGGCATGTTGTTGTTGAAGGCGTCGATCACCCAATCGCGGTACCGCCAGATTTCCCGTAGTGGATCGGAGCCATACCCTTTGGAGTCGGCGTACCGTGCTAAATCGAGCCACATTTGCGCCCAGCGTTCGCCGTAAGCCGGGTCTTGCAGAAAGGCGTCGACCAAGTTCTCGTAGGCCTGCGGATCGTTGTCGTTGACAAATGCGTCGACTTCTGTGGGCGTGGGGGGGAGGCCGCGCAGGTCGAAACTGAGGCGACGAATCAACGCGTAACGATCCACGCGCGGCGAGGGGGCGAGGTCGGCCTGTTCGAGTCGATTTAGCACGAAGTGGTCGATCGTATTGAGCGGCCAGTTGCTGTTGGTGACTTTTGGCGGTTGGGGACGCGTCGGTTTCACAAATGCCCAGTGACGCGCATAAGGGGCGTCTTGGTTGATCCACCGGCGGAGCAGATCAATTTGCGATATTGTGAGCGGATCTCCTGTCTCGACCGGAGGCATGCGCAGGCTGTCATCGTCTGCGGTGATGCGGGCGATCAGTTCGCTCGATGCGGCGTTGCCCGGAACAATGGCCCGCTCACCGCTGTCTGTTTCGCCAAGGGCCGCATCGCGCAGGTCGAGTCGCAAGCCTCCCTCGCGGGAGCCGGCATCGGGGCCGTGGCAGGGGAAACATTTCTTGGACAGGATCGGGCGGACGTCACGATTGAAGTCCACCGGTTTTTGATCAGCCGCCGCCAACGGGTCGGCTGTAACCAATGCTCCCAGAAACGCCGTCACAATCAGTAACGGTGCGTATTGCTGCATCGACGGACCTCGCAGTCGTGAAACCTAGAACCAGTTTCAAAGCCCGGTTGTGCTGGTGATAGACATTAAAATCTAAGACTCCACGCAACGCGTCAGAGGGTTTTGAAACCAATTGTAAGAAGAATCGGCCAACACGAATTATAGCACGCCCGTGGCCTCAATGGCATCGTCGAATCGCGGGGGAGGGTTATTGAAAATGTTTGACGATGCCATGGGTGACGCGTTCAATTCCCGAAGGGGTCCGCAGTAACAGCCCCCCTTCTTCGTCAATACCCTGGCAAATACCGGTGATGCCGTGTTGGTGGTTTTCGATGTAGACCGTTTTTCCCCGCAGCAGGGAAAATTCCTCCCACCGGCGAGCAAGTTGCGGATCGCTGGCTGAAAGCCAGTTGAGGCGTTGCTCGAGCATTTGGAGAATGTCGATGAGGATCTCGGTGAGTTCGAATTTGTTGCCGACGGTATCACTCAGTGAAGTCGCGGTGGCTTGTAATTCAGTCGGGGCGGATTTCAACGAGTTGTTCACATTCAAGCCGATGCCGATCACCAGGATGTCACGGCGCTGCGGAGGGACTTCGACTAAAATTCCGCACACTTTTTTATTGTGCAGGAAGACATCGTTCGGCCATTTTAGTCCGATGTCCCCCTGGGGGAATCGCTGTCGCAAAGCCTCACAAACGGCGACGCCGACGGTGAGTGAAATTTGCGGGTGGCGCGCCACAGGAAGTTCCACAGCGTCGGGGTTGACGAGTACCGAGAAGGTCAAAGCCCCGGCGGCCGACCACCATCGATTGGCTCCCCGTCCGCGACCGCCGGTTTGTGCGGCGGTGAGCACCAGACTAGGGGTCACGACGAACGGATCATTGGCCAACTGTAACCCGCGATCATTGGTCGAAGCCAACGTCTCGTGGAAGTCGATGGACTGGAGGAATGTTTCCGATGCAATGCGGTCTAAGTCAAACGCAGCCGGAGTTGCCTCATCAGCAGAGTTCATATGTTTGACGGCTCGCACGGGGGGGCGGAGAAACGGGGGGCGATGACATTTGATAGCATAAGTTAGTGGACCGGCGGACATCCCGCAAATGCTACCGGCCGCGCTACGAAAAACGGCCTCGGTTCCGAAGTTAGGAACCGAGGCCGCAATTGGATCATCAGTATCGAGGCGTTGTGTTGATCGCCTATTTTTGGTTTTGCTGGTGGAATTGTTGCAAATTGCCAAGCAGACCATTGAGGTCGGTCCGTCCTGATAGGACGAGCTGCTCGCCGAGTTCCAACTGACGGTTGAGACGTTGGATGTGCAACAAGCGTTCGATTTGGTCCTGATCAGCGAATCCAAGTTCGACGGCGATTTCGCCAAAGAACTTGCCGTGCCCATTGGTTTCCTGAGATTCCAGGATGTGGTCGATTTGTTCAACGGACAGCAATCCCAATCGCAGCGCGAGTGCGCCGGTGGTGTTTCCGACGTTGGCCCATTCGCCCGGGACGGGGACTTCACCCTCTTCGAGTCCCAACTGCGTTTGCAGAAATTCGGTAAACGGGTCGCAGGTGGCTGCAATCATGATTTCGTTTTCCTTATGTATGGTTGGGGCGTTGCGCGCCGCCGGTGGCATTCGCGAAGTCGTCCCCATGCATAGTGCCCAAACGTCGGCGTCCGAAGTTTTTATAGAGTCTTGAACGCATACCAATTTGCTTGAAGCATAGCTCAAATGCTGCGAAACGCGGCCTTTCACCGCGATTTATGCAGTTTTCATGCAGGCCGCGCCCGATCATTCCGGTTTTTCGGAATTACCAGAACAAATTTGCCCTGCATGGTTTTTCGACCTAGGTTTGAAATGCGAATCCCTATCTTTGGGCACGGGGCATTTTCTCCGAGAGCGGTGATCGTTCGGGGAATGGTGGGCAAACGGGTTGGGATACGAGGTTCTTGTATCGTTGAATTAGAGGTTGCCTTCAACGATTTGCAAATAGCTAGATTTCTAGCGACTACGTTATGGGGCATTTTATGAGTCGGCAGGATTTTCAACAAAAGCTCGATCGTATTCTGGGGTGTCCTGCGAACCTGCTAAGCCCGCGCCTGCGTCGCGCCCTCGGCTTTGACAAGGTTGAATACGATCTTTATATGGCCTCAGCGGACGGCCGCTCCAATATCCAGCAGAAGCTGGATCGTATTCTGGGAAGCGGAGCGGGCCAACTGCCGTCTCGGGTCAAACGTGGACTCGGTTTTGAGTCGTTGGAACAACGCTTAGTGATGAGCGCTACGTTGGGCGCCGGCGACGAAATCTTGAACTGGACCGACGCCGATGGCAATACGCAAGCCCTGGATGTCACCAGCGGCAGTGTGGAAGTTCATTTCACTGATGACGTAGGGAATACCGGTGACATCACCGAAGTGCGGTTGCTGTCCAATGGTGCCGGATTCGATGTCTCGACGTCGAACATCGATCTGATTAACTCCAACGGAAACCAACTCGGCGCTCTGAATATTGGCGTGAACGTTGGCGGAGAATTGGCCGATACCGATGGCACCGTCGATACGATCACGGCATCCACGTCTATTCAAGGTCCCCTCTTCGTCGATGGGGATGTTGGCAGCATTGATGTCGGCAGCGACGTACAGGACTCAATCACCGTCACCGGCGACCTCGATTCCATTCAAGTAGGTGGTGAAATTCTGGGCGATGTCTCCGCGGGAGAAGCTCAGGGGGAGTTTTCGTTATCCGATAACGACTTCTCGTACAATACAATGTTCAGCGAATCGAACGCCGTGACGTTCGACGGGGCCACAGATGGCATCGAGACGCTCGATGAATCCGCACAAGCGGTCCGTGCCATGTCGCCGTCGCAATTCCGGTATCTGACGGCAGAGCAAGTCCCGGATTTGTCTGTGGAACAAATCACCGGCATTACCAACGCGTATTACTTCTACAACATGTCGTCCGATGCGCGAGGCGCATTGAACGCCGAACAAGTGCAGGCGCTGGATACGTCGATCGTAAACATCGGCTACTTGACGTCGGTGCAACGTGAGGACCTGACCATCGAGCAGGTGCAAGCTGTGTCAGTCCCCAACCTGCGGTACTTGCCGGCTTCGCAAGTGCAGCACATTACGGTCGATCAATTATCGGGCATCACCAACGCGTATTACTTCTACAACATGTCGTCCGACGCGCGAGGCGCATTGAACGCCGGACAAGTGCAGGCGCTCGATACGTCGATCGTGAACATCGGCTATCTCACGTCGGCGCAGCGTGAAGCCCTGACCGTCGAGCAAGTGCAAGCTGTGTCAGTCCCGAATCTGCGGTATCTGCCAGCATCGCAAGTGCAGCACATTACGGTTGATCAATTGTCGGGCATCACCAACGCGTATTATTTCTACAATATGTCGTCCGACGCGCGAGGCGCGTTGAATGCCGAACAAGTGCAGGCGCTGGATACGTCGATCGTAAACATCGGCTACTTGACGTCGGTGCAACGTGAGGACCTGACCATCGAGCAGGTGCAAGCTGTGTCAGTCCCCAATCTGCGGTACTTGCCGGCATCGCAAGTGCAGCACATAACGGTTGATCAATTATCGGGCATCACCAACGCATATTACTTCTACAATATGTCCTCTGATGCGCGGGGTGCGTTGAACGCCGAACAGGTGCAGGCGCTGGACACGTCGGTGATAAGCATTGGCTATCTGACGACGGCGCAGCGTGAGGATTTGACGCCCGAGCAGGTACAAAATCTCTCAGCTGCGAATTTTCGTTATTTGCCCGCATCGCAAGTGCAGCATCTTTTGCTGGAACAACTTGCGGGGATCACGAATTCATATCACCTTCACAATATGTCAGTTGCGGCGCGAGACGCGTTGTCACATGCCCAAATTGGGGCTTTGAGTAGCACGTTGGGCGGGTTTGGCTACTCTGGGTCCGCCGGCGATGATTCACTGACAGGTAACGCAAACAGCAATCACATGGAGGGTTTGGATGGCGATGACACCATTTCAGGTTTGGCCGGAAATGATGTGCTCAACGGTGGAGCCGGCGACGATGTGTTGCTGGGGGGTACCGGTGACGACCTATTGATTGGCGGCGGCGGAAACGATGTGATGCAGGGGGAAGCGGGGGATGACACCTTTCGCTTCGACGGCGCAGCCGGGGGCGATGTGTATACGGTTAGTGGAGGCGAGGGGCAGGATGCGATCGACCTGCAAGATTTCTCTGTCGACGACATTCATGTTGAGGCGGATCGCATTCGCGTGAACCTCGACGGCGGTGGACAGTTTACGATTCATCACGATGGTATCGAATCGATCGTGCTGTCCGATGGCAGCTATGCTATATCAGCATTCTTGTCGGTCAATGCGAGTTCACTGGATCTGATCGCGCATTGGAAACTGGATGGGAACGCGACGGATGCGACTGGGAATGGACATGACGCCACAGTCCTGAATGGCGAAGGCGACGAGTTCACAACCGGCCTAGTCGGTGATGGTGCGGCGCATTTCGATGGCGAGAATGATCTCATCCAAACCCCCAGCGGCGAAAGCCCACAATTGACGGGCGATTACACGACATCAGTCTGGATCCGTCCCGATGCATCGCAAAAAGACTGGGCCGGGATCTATGCGGCGACCAATGCCAGCGGCTCGACGAATCATTGGAATCTGCAATTCGACAATTCGGCGCAACGCAATATCGTCATCTATCACGCCAATAGCGGAAGTTGGGACACGGGAATTAATCTTGCGGATGTCGCCGACGGCGGATGGCACAATATCGTCGTGGTTCGAGAAGGAACGACGATGTCGGTGTATCTCGACGGTGAACTGGCGAAGACGGGCACATACAATTCCAATCCGTTGGGCAATGCCGATCACTTCAATATCGGCGGCGAACGAACAAGCTTGAACAAATACCTGTACTCAGGCGACATCGACGATGTACGCATCTATACCGGAGCGCAACCCGAAGACGTGCTTGAGTTCCTGTTTCAAACAGATAATGACACGCCGCAAACAACGGGAATCAGCGACGTCAACGTGACGGAAGATGCGGCCGATACCGTGATCAATCTCCACGATGCGTTTAGCGACCAGGAGGATACCGACGGCGAACTCACGTATGACGTCAAATGGATCACGAACGCAGCGTTGTTTGACGGAATGATCATCGACAATGCGGGCAATCTGACAATCGACTACGCCGCCAACGCTTCCGGCACAGCGGAGATCACGATTCGTGCGACTGATGCGGATGGAAAGTTTGTCGAATCGACATTCCTCGTCAACGTTGAGGCCGAGAACGACACCCCGGAAACATCGGGATTGTCCGACGTCCATGTCACGGAAGATGCAGTCGATACAGTGATCAATCTGTTTGATGCATTCAGCGATGTCGAAGATGCGGACAGTGATCTGACATTCAGCATTGAAGGCAACTCCAATCCTGCATTGTTTGACGGCGTCACGCTTGATGCTTCAGGGAAATTAACACTCAATTACGCGGCCAACGCATTCGGCACAGCGGAAATCACGATTCGTGCGATGGATGCGGAGGGGGAGTCTGTTGAATCGACATTCACCGTCAATGTGGCTGCCGAGAATGATGGCCCTGTGACGACTGGTTTGGATGTCGTCAACGTGACCGAGGGGGCTAACGATACGACCATTGACCTGACCGCCGCCTTCGACGACGTTGAGGATGGGGCTGATGGCTTAAGCTACAGCGTAGCGGGGAACACAAACGCCGCCCTATTCGATGCAGTGACAATCGACGGAGACGGGAATCTGACGCTGGACTATTCGGATAAGGTGTCTGGTTCGGCGGAGATCACGATTCGCGCGACGGATGCGGGGGGGAAATATGTGGAATCGACCTTCATGGTCAACGTCGCAGCCGCGCCGGTGATTGTGCAAGAGAGCAACGAAGAACTTGTTGAAGAGTCAGAAGTTGTTGAGTTGCTTGGCGATGAAACGGAGCCGACTGACGAAACGGAGCCGACTGTCGACACAGTGAACGATTTGATGAACAAATATTTCAATGACGCTGTGCCCCGGCAGGCCGGAATTCGTTGGTTCTCCACGACGGATGAATTTAATTTGCCGGCAACGTTCCTGAACGGCGCTTCCAAGAACGATGTCCCGTTAGGGTTGCTGTCCCAGTCCTATTCAGGATTTCATGATTTCAATGACTATTTCAAGGATGCACAGTCGCCTGAATTCTACGGCAACAACGATCCGCTCTACGACCAAAGCCAATACGGGTCCGGCCAAGAGGCGCTCGAGGAATGGCTGAAGAAGCATCGACTGCGAACGGGCGACAGCAAACCCGTTGAGACTCCTCCGGGGCAAGCCGACGGTGACGCACCGGTCGAGGGCTACAATTATGAAGGTGCAAATGGGCACGAAAAAAAGCATGTGTCGCATCAACCTGAGGCGGCCGATGAGTCGGGGCAACTCAACGAGTGGGATGTGGACCAAGCCCGGAAACTGATCCACGAGGATGGTCAGGAGTTGCTTTCTCCGGGGCTATCATCGAATGAGGCGACACCGTCACAAGCGTTGTCCGATCACAGGGTCACGGAAAACGCTGCGATTGTCGGCTCATCGATAGACCTGGAGTCGGCTGATACGGACAATTCTGAGCAAAACGTCGGCTTTTTTGAGCGCGGTGTCGAATTGTTAGCTGCCGCCGCAGGAGCTGTGGTTGTGGGATCATCAATCCGCGGTAGCGACGATGACGTCGACGTCACTGCTTCATCCATCGCGCCGCGCGATCGGGGGCGTCAAAACGACCCGCCGCGCCCATAGCCTGCGATTGCCCCATTGGGGGCGATTTGAATCGGGGCAGACTCTTCTTGTGGTGAATTCCGGGTTGAAATCTGGAATCGCACTTACGCAAAACGTGCATCGGGCGATATGATCCGTTAGGATACGACGTCGTCATCTTGCAACGCTTCGCTTGGTCAACCACGGCCCAGCTTGGGTCCGCCAGTGCGCTGAGCATTCTTAAGTGGTGCCGGTGCCCTTTCGTGGCGTGATGAAGACGTCCTGATTTGTCCCGAATCCAACAGGGAGGCCGATCAAATGAGTGTCGTACAAGCTACCAGCGAACAAAAATACCATACGTCGCTCGATGAAATCGATCGCGCTTTAGAGGAATTAGAGGCCGCCAAGTCCCGATTCCAACAGACTTCGCTCAACGAGTGGATGAACCTCGTCGAAAGCTGCATTCCCACCGTTGTCGACAGCGCGCGCGAATGGGTCGATGCGGCTTGCCAAGCGAAGGGGATCGCTCCGGGGAGTACAATCCGGGCCGAAGAAATCACGGCCGGGCCGGCAGCGGCGCTGCGCTACTTGCGGTTACTGCATGACAGCCTGAAGGATATCGCCAAACAGGGCCGCCCACAGCTTCCCGGACCAATTCGGCAGGAACCGGGCGGGCGTTTGTTCGTACGATTGGCTCCGGTCAAGCGTCGTCACGATGCCTTGTTGTTCACGGGAACGACTTCCGATGCCTACATGGCAGCAGGCGTTACCGCCGAAAGCGTGGCTGTGCAAGAAATGCCTCCGCACCTGAGCGGACAAGGGGGCTCGCCACGGATTTCGTTGGTCTTGGGTGCCGGCAACGTCTCCTCGATTGCCATGACTGATACGCTGACAAAAATCTTTCAGGATGGCTGTCTGGTCTTACTGAAGATGAATCCGGTGAATGAGTACTTGGGACCCATTTTTGCAAAGGGCTTGGCACCGCTCGTGGATGCAGGATTCTTAAGAATCATTTATGGCGGGGCAGAAGCGGGGCAACATGCGATCGCCCACAAATCGACGGACGAAGTACATATCACCGGCTCGAACTTCAGCCACGACGCGATTGTGTGGGGGCCTCCCGGGCCGGAACAGGACCGTCGCAAACGGGAAAACGATCCGGTCTTGGATAAACCGATCACCAGCGAATTGGGCAACGTCACGCCCTGGATCGTCGTTCCCGGCGACTACACGGAAAAGCAACTTCAGTTTCAAGCGGAAAACCTGGCGGCTTCGGTGATGAACAACGTGTCGTTCAACTGCTTGGCGACGAAGGTTATTGTCACCTGGCGCGACTGGCCGGACCGGCAACGATTTCTTGATAAACTCCAAGCGATTTTCGACAGCACGCCGCCCCGTCAAGCCTACTATCCAGGAGCAGCGGACCGCTTCCGGGAATTCGCCGGCAAGGAACCCACCGGTGTTCCCGAAGGGACATTGCCCTGGACTTTGATTCGCGACATCAATCCGGATGAGTCTCCGATGTATGTCGAGCGGGAATCGTTTGTGTGCGTGACGACCGAAACCGCACTGGAGGCCGACTCGCCGCAAGATTTCCTCAAAGTCGCCGCCGATTTTACGGAGAACCGTTTGTGGGGCACATTGTGCGCTGCCGTGATGGTGCCGCAATCATTTCGCAAGTCGGGAGAAAACAAAAAATTATTCGACGAGTTTCTGGCCCGACTGCGTTACGGGGCCATCGGCGTGAATCAATGGCCTGGATTGGTCTACGGATTGATGACGCCGCCCTGGGGGGGACATCCCGGTTCGACGCTCGACGATCCGCAAAGCGGCGTGGGCTGGGTGCACAATACATTTTTACTGGACGGCATCGAAAAGACCATTACCGAAGGACCGCTGACCGCTTCCCCCAAACCGGTTTGGTTTCCAACCCATAAGAACCCCGAACCGATTTCTTGGAAGCTGGTCGACTTTTATGCCAAGCCCTCGACGTGGAACTTAGTGCGCCTGCTCGGTTCGGCTGTCAAAAATGGCCTCTGATTTGTGGTTGTAAACTTTCCACGCAGCTGGCTGGTTTGCGTGGGATCGATTCGCGGACTCGTTCTTAATGGTTGTCCCAATTTTTCAGGAATGTCATCAATGCAGCGACTGTTCCCCTGGAGTCTTCTATGTGTCTGTCTGATTGGGCTTTCGGGCCTTGTCTCCGTGCACGCTCAAGATCAACCGAAAAAGGTTGGAGCAACCGAACCGGGATTTCAATCGATCTTTAACGGCAAAGACCTCACGGGCTGGGAGGGGAATCTTAAGCTTTGGAAAGTGCGCAATGGAATGATCGTCGGCGATTCGCCCGGAATACGTCAAAACGAGTTTCTCGCCACCAAAAAACAATATGGTGATTTTGAATTGCGGCTGGAGTTTAAATTACATGGCGGCTCGGGCAATTCAGGAGTCCAGTTCCGGACCCGTCGCGTTCCCGAGAGTAGCGAAGTTGAAGGGTATCAGGCGGACATTGGGGAGAACTATTGGGGGTGTCTTTACGACGAACATCGCCGCCGCAAAGTGTTGGCCCAAGCCGGGCCGGAATTGAAGGATGTCTTAAAAAAGGACGACTGGAACGAGTACGTCATCCGCGCGCAGGGCGACCACATTGTGCTCAAGATCAACGGCGTTACGACTGTCGATTATCATGAAAAGGATCCGCAGATTGCCCGTTCGGGGATTATTGCGGTGCAGGTCCATAGCGGCCCACCGCTGCGAGTCGACTTTCGGAAACTGAGGATTCGCGAGTTGAACAAAAACAAATAGCTCCGCGCTGGTCACGATTGCCCATTTACTAAACCTAGTATTGTTTCGAGAAGCCTCGACGCCGGTCACGGTTGGCCCATTCACCGGGGATTTTGATGACAGAGGATAGACTGACGTATCGGCAGGCCATCGATTATTTGATGGGGCGGATCAACTACGAACGTTTGGGAGCTCACCAGTATTCGGCGCGCGATTTGAAACTCGACCGCATGGGGGCGCTGTTAGAAGTCTTGGGCAACCCACAAGATTCGCTGCCGGCTGTGCATATTGCAGGGACCAAGGGCAAAGGTTCGACGGCGATGATGACCGCGGCGATGCTCACCGCGGCCGGATATCGCGTCGGCTTGTACACATCGCCGCACATCACGCGACTGGAAGAACGGATGACGGTCAATGGCCGACCGCCGAGTGAAGCGGAAATGGTTTCGCTGACGTCTCAGTTGCGGACCGCGGTAGAGGCCGTCGATGCGCAAGGTGAATTGGGGCCGCTGACGTATTTTGAAATACTCACGGCGATGGCTTGGCTGCTGTTTCGCCGTGAGAATGTGGATATCGTCGTCTTGGAGGTGGGACTGGGGGGCCGTTTGGATTCCACCAATCTTTGCCGACCAGAAGTGACGGTCATCACCAGCATCAGCTTGGACCACACTCAAATCTTAGGGTCGACCTTGGATAAAATCGCTCGCGAAAAAGCGGGCATTTTGAAGCCGGGCATTCCGTTGATTTGCGGCGTGACTGACCCCCTGCCCCGAGAAGCCATTGAGCAAATTGCCACTGAACGCGGCGTACCAATTGTGCAACTGGGGCAGGAGTTGAGCTTTCAATACACATCCCAAAGTGACTCTGTGTCGCCACCGCAGGGAGTGGGGGGAACGTTGTCAGTGACCGTCGGAGAGCAGGTCTTTTCGGACATCCGGCTACAAGTGTTGGGGGCTCATCAAGCTCATAACGCGGCGATGGCGACGGCAGCGGTTTTGCAGTTGCAGGAGCGGGGCTGGAACATTCCCACGTCGGCGATTTACTCCGGGTTGCAAGCGGTCACCTGTCCGGTGCGAATGGAGGTGATCCGAACTGACCCACTGACGATCTTGGACGCGGCCCACAACATGGCATCGATCCGTGCTTTTGGCGAAAGCATTCAGAGCACCTTTGCCAATCAGCGAAAACTCTTAATCTTTGCGACGACAAAGGACAAACCGGTCGAAGAGATGCTGCGCTATTTAATGCCACGCTTCGATCAGGTCGTGTTGACGCAATATCTCAACAATCCGCGCCGGTTAGGGGTTCGTGAATTGTCCGCTGTGGCGCGCGAGGTGACCGAGAGCGAATTCGTCGTGGCCGAAAGTCCCCAAGAGGCTTGGAAGATTGCAGCGGGGCAAGCGTCCAGCATGGATTTGATTTGTGTGGCGGGTTCGTTTTTTATCGCCGCTGAAGTGCGCGAAATCTTGTTGGCGCAGCCGACAGAGATGGGAGATTCGGCGGAGCAAGCCTCGACGGTGATTGGGCCACCTTGCTGAGATGCTGCCACTTTGCCCAATAATGCATCAACGCCCAGTAATGCATCAACGAAAAAGGCGACTGCCGTTTTAACGACAGCCGCCCGATTGATTGTCAGACCTCATTTGTCATAATCGTGACGCGTGGGTTAACGTCGTCCGCGTCGTCCTTTACGCAAGGCATTGGAACCGCGATCAGCGCCGCGTCCACGGTCTTTGCCTCTTCCACCAGGAGCAAAGCCTCGATCGTCTTCGCCTGTGTCTCTGAGGTCTTCGTATTGTTTACGAACACCCGTGAGGATCCCTTCCAGCCGCTCGCGTTCTCTTTCTTGTGACAGAGAGTCCAAGCGAGCTGCAGAACCGTCTTCCTTGACGACGAGTGCTTCAGAAGGAATACCGATTGATGTATCTCGATCGGTGCGAATGCCTCGACGGTTCCCCAGAGCTGCCTTGAGGTCCGGGTGGTCCGCCAAGTTGATCGTGGGTTCTTCAGTGGCATCGACCAAGGCCATGCTGCTTGTAAAGGTGGCGAGTTCGCTATCGAAACTCGGTTTGGCAAGATTCAGCACCAGCGTGTTTTTCGTGCCGCCAAGGAATTGGCCGAATATGACCCGCATTTTGTCGTTAATGACGGTGCCCAGTTCTTGATGCCATTGATAAATTTCAAAGTTGGCACCGTTGCGGCCCGGTGCATCACCGATGGTCGCGTTGGCGACAAAAGCGTGCGTGTCGGGAGGAATGACGACCACTTGTGACGGTTCACTCCAATCGGATTCACGCGTTTCTCCTTGGATCACCGCTTCATCGTCGACTTGTTCGCGTTCGTACGCCTCAAAAGCAGGGTTATTGAAGATCAGCTTCACGCGATAACGATACGCTTCACCCGGTTTGACAGTGAAGTCTAGATAACGAAATAACAAGACGCGTCCAATAGCGGCTTGAATTCCTTGAGTTTGCAGGGGATCATCCAGTACGTCTAACATATTTCGCTGACGGTTGACCGCCATGCGATTTCGAACGTTTCTACGGTTACCTCGGGTTCTACCAAAACCGAGACTACTTCTGCCGTCACCATCGTCATCCTCATTGCGGCCACGCAGCATGCTTCTGCCGCGAAGTCCGCGGCCCCTTCCAGAGCCTCCTCCGCGTGTGATATCAAGACCGGTATAAGCACCGCCTGCCGGGGGGGCTTCGAGGCCGAAAATTTCCTTGACGCGATCATCAATAGTTTTGGGGGACTGACTGACCTTCTCACGGAGCTTTTTCATCTGCTCTTCCGTGGCGCGATTACGGAGCTCGGAGATTTCCATTTGCAACTCGGAAAAGCCTCCCTTTTTGCTGTTATCATTTCGCTCCAGTTCATCAGCCTGTTCTCGCAGACTCGTGATCATGCTTTCAAGTTGTTCGCGCTCATCATCCGAGAGTTTGAATTGCTCCAGTCGTGGATGGGTCGCTTCTTCAGTCCAATATCCTTCCAACCGAGGTGGCAGAGGCATTGTGATGTAGTGGTTGGTGACCCGTGGATCGAGGATTGGCAACGCAAATCCTGAAGCATCGGCGAGCACGCGGACCGCTTCTTCGATGTCCAACTCTTCCCAGTTCTCTTCTCTCCAGGGATTCTCGCCAGGGACGGCACGTTGACGTTGGATTCGAAAACCGCGGAATTCCAAATGTTGGTCCGCATCGCTGGGGAGTGGCAATCGCAGTGCGCGAGCCAAATTCAATCGTTGCTGCCGGACATCAAACAATCCACGGATTGCAGCAAAGCGTTGACCCCGTGCTTGGGTGTAAGCGACCTCCTCGTAATCGTCTCCGAACCGGTTATTGCGTGAGCCGGTTCCGCGTCGGCGTAGACCGTTGGGGCGCCGGCCACGAATGTTCAGGTTCACACCGCCATCACCATCATCATCGTCATCGTCTCTCCCTTTTCCAGCGTTCGGGACACCACGTCGCCGGTACCGGTCTTCACGTCGCTTTCTACTCAAGTCGAGGTTGTCAGTTGCATCCCCTTCTACATCGCGGCCAGTTTCGGCGGCCAATTGATCGGGATACATCGCGGCCTGTTCCGGCGACAATTCCATCAAGAAAACACCTGCGCTCGCCACCAACTCCTCAACAGGGCTCCATTTGGTATCGGTGATGAGTTCTAATGGCTTTACGAGCGGTTCGATAAACGGAACGCGGTATTCATAAGGTGCGATATTCATATTCGCGACCAACGATTCGGCCTGTCCGAGAAAATCTTGCAGCGGGACTTCTGCTTGCTTGTCCTCTGGCCAATTACTTTGGGCAATTTGCGTCTTGGCGTCGGCGACCTCTGCTTCTAATTCCGCAGGTGTGCGTTCATCACGCGACCAGTCGGTCGAGACGAGGGCGATCAAAATAATTGCGGCGACACATGCCGCGCCTATTTTCTCCCCATGATTGACGAAAAACGCCTTGATGTTCTTGCCCTTCAGCATGTCACCGAGATTTTTCACGGCTGACTCCTCGCTTGGTTCCAAGTCGTATGGAAAGTGTCCGGTGTGCAGCGCCACATTGCCGGAGTATCGTCAATTAAAAATCGTAAGTTGTGACCGCACCTATTGGTTTTGGCCGTTATGCTGATGGGCTCACGCGATGAACCCGCAGCAGTTACCGTTCCCCTTTTCCGTCGCCGATCCGTAGCAAGCCATTTCCAGTGCCACGGCCAGTTCCGCCGGGACGATTTCGGCCGCGACGGCTGCCCCCGAAACCGTACTGTCCTTCTGCCTGCTTCATTTGATCTGTGATGTTGCGCAACAACTCGATGTCATCCAATTCGTCCGAACGGAAACTGGGGTTAGCTTCCGCCATCGCGTTTTGTGGTGAATCGGTGGTCGACCCATCTGCAACAAGCCCTGGCTGTTGTTCTTCTGCGGATGTGTTTGGCCCTTGATTGATCGATTTGAAGATCCGCATCGTACCGGTGATCTCTACTGTTGCCTCATAGGGTCGCGCATTCGGTTGGAATTGTCCTGTGGAACCCATGAAAATGTTGTCATTCTCATCCTCGTCTAATTCACGACCATGCTTGCTCCCGCCGCCTCTTTTCGTGTTGCTTCCATTGGTGAGCTCCACACGCAGAATCTTGATCGGCCAGGGGGAATCAGAAAGGGAGGCGAGCAAGTCGGGCATTCGGCGGTGGTCCATTTCGACGACCATGTTGAATGCACGCGTGTTGTACTGGTCCAGTTCCTGAACGTACCGACGTACTTCTTTGGGTTGGAACTCCGGATCGTTCTGTGATTCTGCGGCGGCAAAAGGATCCACGTCGGATCCGGACTCTCTGGCCAGTTCGACGGCGTCTAGGAAAAAATTCTCAGCCATCGCGGGGGTATCGTCGATGAAACCGCTGATTCCTGAGCCTCTCGTGACGCCCTTTTTGCCTTTGGCACGTCCTTTTTTGTCCCGCCTGACCTCTTCATCTCCCGCGTCTTTGGCCGGCGGCTCAGTGGTTTGAGAACCCTTAAACGTGTCCAATTCCTCCTTGTGGGCCAATCCTCCGAGCAGCTCCAAATATTTGATCTTCGTAATGACCGCATCGGACCGATTTTCAACACCATCGTTGACATCTGCAATCGCTTCTAGCAGGCTTCGGTACAGCCAGATGTCCTGTTGTGCCTCACGCATTTGCTTGGTCGTAGGGGCGATGTCCCCCCACTTTTCAACAGGAAGATTTTCGACTGAAAAATCGACGATGCCCAACACGGGCTGCTTACCCGTTTCAACGTCCAGTTTCCCAAATCGGATCGGATCTACGATCAACCACACTTCGGCCCATTCCCGATGATAGGCTCTTGAAAAGTAGATGTCCCGCAGATCCAACGGGATCTCGTCATTAGGGCCCAACTTCGCCATCGCATTGGCGATGACCGGCGGCCAAGTCTTTAGGTTGATTTGTCCTGCTGCCAATTTCTCCCAGGCTGCGTCGATGAGCTCTTGTTGCTCGGTATTGATCTCCTTCACACCATTAATCCAAGTGTCATTGACCAGTTCGCCCTTCGGGATTGACTGATAGGCCTGATTGATTTCGCTTTTGCGAGTAGAAATGGCAGAAGCGGCATCTCCCGAGCCAATCCACCACCCCACCAGCGGTACGATCAACGCGATGGCCAACAGCATCCAAAACCGATAGACAAGGATTTCGCGAAGTTTATCCATGATTGAGATTCCTGCTTTGACTCGATATTTGCAATGTGCGCCGGAATGTGTTGAACGTGACGCAATAAGTCCCGACTGAGACCCATTTGCTAATTGGTTTCGTTCCCAGCCGGGGATGCTGGCGTCGCATCGGCCGCCGGTTCACCTGGCGTCGGCGAAGTGTCGTTTGTCCCATTGGTTTCACCTGTTCCGGGTGCTTGATCAGCACTTCCCGCTTCGCCCGTTTCCGCATCTCCGGCCGATTCAGCGAAAGCGGGATCAACGTCTTTCCGCAATTTGAAGGGGGTCGGCTGCCAGACAAATTGAATTTGAAATTGTGTCAGTGGCACTTCCCAATACTCGATCTCTGTCATCGTCGGGTTGATCGTGGGGAGCGTATCCGTACTGATGGTTGGCTTAGCAATACTACCACTCCCTCCACCCCTACTGCGACGTTTGCCTTTGTCTCGGAAGAAATCGTCCTCCGCACCAAAGTTGGAAGCACCTCGGGAACGGCCGCGATCATTTTTCGCTATTCGGTCGTCGATGATTTGCCCAGGCTTAGGAATCAGGTTCGGTAAGCGTTGTTCCTTGGATGCGAAAGCCAAGACGGGATGCGTAATGCCAATTTTTCGAACCGGGATCTCAGCCAGCACTTTGTCCTGTTGCACGGTCCACTGTTTCAGGTTCTCCAAAATGGTTTCACGAATCCATTTCCGATTAGTAAATCGGGGGTCGTCTTCTTTGTAGCTGTGCTGGCAGCTCAACATGACCAAATAACCAGGACCGTCAGGTGCAAGCTTTTGGTCGTCCTCTCGCATCTCGGCTTTCTGTGCATCGGTGAGTTCGACGTACCATTCGGTTAAATCATCAATAAACCGGACTCGAATTGAATTGATCTGAATCCGCTTCTTTTTGGAGGGGTCGTCGGACTCGACGCCTTCATCGCCCACTTCGCGCGGCAAGCACTCGTTGATTGCCTTGTAAAGTTCAGGCCAATAGACGCGGTCCTCTTCGACACCAACCAGCGTATCTCCCGTCTGCCGTAATGCCGCGTTGGCGGAGGTGGCTGAGGCATAATTTGATTTAAAACTTTCGGCCTGTTGTTTCACCTGCTTGGCACGTTCCTCGGCGCTGGACCAGATGTCCTTCTCCACCGATGCCATCACGCTGGTGTAGCCGATGGCTGAAAGTGTAAAGCCGACCAACAACGACGCGGCTGCCGCGATCGCCCACGGCTTTTTCTTACGGATCAAGCGTTCGGTTGTGATCTCAGGCGGCAAGAGTGACGTGTGAATCCGTGTCAAACCCAGCGATTGCAACGCCAAACCGTAGGGGACGGCAAAACTCATGATGTTGTCTTGGAACAACGGCGCCCGCAGCACGGCATCGCCCGAAACCGCATCGAACGAATGCACGCGGTCGACCTGATATTGCAGGTTCTGCTGTAGGAATTTTTGCAAACCGGCCAACTTGAAGCCGTTGCCCACCCCCACAACTTTTTCGATCTTGGCGTCTTTGTTGACGCTGGAGAAGTACCCGATTGAGCGACGAATTTCCGAGACATAGTCGTTAAAGACCGGCCGCAGTGCTTGGAACACTGAACGAGGATCCGGAGATTTGGTCGCGTTGCATTTCAAGTGCTCCGCCTTAGCGAAGGTCAGTTTCAGGTCTTTCGTCAACGCCCGCGTAAAGTGGTTGCCACCGATAGGAACGTTACGCAACCAAATTTTTTGTCCGTTGGTGACCAGCAGGGTGGTATTATCCGCCCCCATGTCGAGCACAATCGTGTAATCGGCATCAGGATCAACCGGATCATCCTTGCCCAGATCCATTTGGTCGTAGCAGAGGAAGTTGTACAACGCCAACGGCGAAATCTGGATCGACTCGACTTCAACCAATTGATCCAGGAATGGTTGCAGAGTTTGTTGGACTTGGTCGCGTTTCATCGCGAACAGGCCCACCTCCGCATCCAACATGAATCCGCCTTCTTCGGTCCCGCTGCCCAGCGGCTGGTAGTCCCAGATGACGTCTTCCAGGGCGAAAGGGATTTGTTGTCGCGCTTCGTATTTGACGATCTCCGCCACTTTACTCGACTCGACCGGCGGTAACTGAATGAAGCGGGCCAAAGCGGTTTGCCCCGGAACGCTGATGCTGATCAGATCGCCTTCGACATTATTGCGAGTCAAAAACGTGTCGAGCGCTTCGTGGATCAACGCTTCCGGATTGGCGTCAGGCTGCGAAAGAATCTTGGGATGCGCGACAAAATCGAATGCCGTCGCAACGACTTGATCGGCAGCCTCCGAATACTCCAGGCGGATTGCTTTCAGCCCAGCCTGCCCGATTTCGATTCCCCATGCCGCACGTGTGTCAGCCATTGATTCTATTCTCCCTCGCCGCGGCGATATTCTCGTTCCCGCAGGTCACCCAAATGTCATTCGCAAAAGCCGATTGTCGGTCCGGACTTTATTTCGGCTCCCGAAACCCGACCCCGAAAAATGAATCTGATTATCGACCCTAAGCGCAAGCTATCACAGCATTTCTATCGAAGTCAACCAAAAAGAGACAGACTTCGGCGTTTTCGCTAACTTCGCACTGTTTCTTATTCTATGATGCCTCGGTCGACTGTGTTGATTCAAGCCGAGTCGGAGTAGATTTGATAACTTGCCACAAATCATTCTCGTCGGCCAACCACAGTCAGGGTTGTGATGAATACGATTCTTGTGACGAATAATCCGCAAAACAGACGAGTGATTAGCCCGGTCTATGAATGCCGGCTAGATTTGCAATTTTTAAAGTGTCACTCATTTCGACGTTGTTCGTCGTACCAAAGTTCCCAGAAAAACACGAAGTCGCCAAAATTCCGCCTCTAACCCCGTTGTCCCCACCATTTTGATCGAACAAATTCTCGAACAGGCGCCCTAAATTCGCACCGGACTGCCGAAGGATAAAGTTTACCCCCTTTGCGCTCGGGCAAGCCCCCTGTGCGCTCAGATAAGACGGTATACCCTGGGTAATACGCAAAACGGTGTGAAAGATTTCATGCGCGACGACATTGTTTTTGGCAGCGACCTACGGGAAACGTTCCGGCGTACTTCGGAATCGACAACGATCCGGCTATGATGCAGTCTGTGGATTGCGCCGCAATTTTCCTGTTTCTCCGGACCACCAATAGAAGCGTTATCTTTGGAAATGGCACTCGAAGATCTGATCATCCTCATTCCCAGCCACAGTCTAGAAGACTTTCCGACTGACCTGACTGAAGAGTCCGCTGCTGGGCTGCTCAACGCATTTTGCATCACATGGCATCCGCGGCTTCTGGCCGAGGCGGAGGTCATTCCGCGGTGGCATCGTGCGGATGACCCGCCGGAACTGGTACAAAACCGGTTGGTGATCATCCCGGAATGTAGCCATGACTGGGCGCCCCACGGCTGGGCAGCCCAAGCGCGCGAAGCGGGTTGTTTGGTGCTGGAGAATATGCATGACCGTCAGGAAATGCTCACGGCCGCTTTGGAATGGGGGCAAACCGACGATGCCGAACCGCCGCCCGAGGTCGATGCGGAATTGGCGGCCGATTTTCTAGCTGTCGGTTTTTGTTATCTGCAGACCGAACTTTTGGCCCGGCACATGCGGCACTACAGCAATTTGGACGAGGTCCATTTGCAACGCGAAGCGGTCGCTGCGGCACAGGCAGCAGTTGCCGGCGACGATGCGATCGCCCGCAATCATCTGCGGAGTTGTTTTGAAGTGCTCGCCGATGCGCGTGAGCGGTTTTATCCGGTTGACTGCTATTTGATTGACCTTTGTCTGCTGATTCCCCGATTAGCCGATGAGCACATGACCGACGTGCTCAATACACTCAATCCCGTCAATGTCATGGTGACAGCCGAAGACATGCAGGAAATCGCTGAGAAAGATCCCGTCTTAGTCGAATTATTGCGTGAGACCTGGGAGCGGGGAACGGCTGAGGTGATCGGTGGGGAGTATCAGGAGGCCAGCACGCAATTGTTGCCGCTGGAATCGGTGTTGTGGCAGTTTGAACAGGGGATTCGTGTATTTGAGTCGCTGTTTCATCGTCGCCCCACCGTTTGGGGACGTCGGCGATTTGGCGTGGCGGCGCAATTGCCGCAGATTTTAGACAAGCACAACTTCGAGGCGGCAATGCATGTCGCCCTGGACGATGGGCTTTATCCTGACGAGGAGCAAAGCAAAATCCGTTGGGAAGGCTGCGACGGTTCCGTGATCGACGCCATCACCCGCATTCCGCTGGCAGGCGACAGCGCAACCAGTTTCCTGCGCTTTCCCGAACGTATGGCGGAGTCGATGGATCAGGACCACGTCGCCACGGTGGTCTTTGCGCGGTGGCCGGAAGTTCAATCACCCTGGATGGACGACCTCCGCCGCATGCAGGCCTATGCACCGGCGCTGGGAAAATACGTGACGTTGCAGGACTACTTCCAACAGACCGACAGCCCAGGCCGGCTCTCAGCGTTTAAGGCGAATGAATACCTGACGCCGTTTTTTATACAGGCAGTCGCCCGGCAAGAAAAAAATCCGAGCAGTCGCTATGCCGATCACCTAAAGCGACGGCAACGATTGCAATCCGCCAAATGGTTCACCGCACTCGATCACGTCCTCCGCGGGCAATCGTTGCTTGAACCTGTCTTGGCGGACGTCGAGCGGCTGGTGGAATTGGCGGGACCCGATACGGAATCGGAGACGCAATCCGAAGCCAATGACGCGCTCGCCGATGTCGAACGGTCCGCGCCCCGACAGTTGGCTGGGTTAATCACACAATGGGGAGCAGAGCAGACGGGGTATTTGGTGCTCAATCCGTTGGGCTTCGCGCGGTCGGTCCAAGTCGACTTGCCGGAACTGGAGCACCCTCCCGCAGTAGAAGGCATGGTCAAACGCGTGCAATGGGACGCGCGAACGCGGGCGGCCATTGTCGAAGTCCCCGGCATGGGGTTCGCTTGGGTAACCGCTGGAAACGGAAACGTCGAGCCAACGCAAGCTCCCAACGAACTGCCGTTGGCTGAGCCGAATTTGCTGCGGAATGAGTTTTTTGAATTGCTGCTCAACGAACAATCCGGCGGCATCCAACGCCTCAAGGGGCACGGACGCAAGCCCAACCGGCTGAGCCAACAAATCACCTATCGCTATCTCCACGAACGCAAACTCCCCGATCCCGATGCAAGTGGCGAAGAGATCTCGACCGCTTATGCGGAGATGCGGCTCAAATCGAGCAAAGTGATCAGCACCGGTCCGTCAATGGGCGAGATTTTGGCGACGGGCGAGATCGTCGATCAACAGACCGACAAGGTATTGGCACGATTTGAGCAGACGTTCCGTGTCTGGCGATCCGTGCCGCGTGTGCAAATTGATTTGACATTGGACGTCGACCATCTGCCCGACAGCAACCCTTGGCTCGACTATTACACCATGCGGATCGCCTGGAACGATAGCGCCGCGTCGCTGACCCGCGGAGTGTTGCACGGGGCACAGGATATTAAAGACGAACGCTTTGAGAATCTGCACTACTTAGAAATTGCCAACAGCGACGAACGGACAACAATTCTGAATCACGGCGTGCCGTTTCAGCGGACCACGGGAATGCGAATGGTCGACTACATTCTCATCGCCGCTGGAGAAACGCAGCGAACCTTTCAGTTCGACATCTGTTTGGATGAGAACTTTCCCATGCAAGCCGCTATGGATACGCTCACGCCGCCGGCAGTGATTCCCTCAACCATCGCTCCCCGCGGCGGAGCACAGACCGGTTGGTTCTTCAACGTCGATGCCAAAAGCGTACAATTGCTAGACATTCTGCCGCTCCGCGAACCCCCCTCTCCTGACCTAGCGGAGTGGGATCGTTCGGAGGTCGAAACAACACCACACGGAAACGGCTTCGCACTGCGACTCGTGGAAACCGAAGGCCGCGCCGTCCGCGTCAAACTCCGCTGTTTCCGCGACCCAGTCGAAGCCCGCCAACGCGACTTCCAAGGCCGCACGATCAGCGATGTCATGATCGAAGGCGATGCGGTGCTCATTGATATGACGGCTTATGAAATTGCGGATATTGAATTGCGGTTTTAGGTTTTTAGAAAGAATCACCACGGAGGCACGGAGGACACGGAGAAAGTAAAAAGACTTTAGGCTTTAGTCCGTAGGCCTTAGGAAAACATCTGTGTGCCAAATCCTAATGCCTACAGTCTCAAGCCTATAGCCTAGTTGTCTCTGTGTCCTCCGTGCCTCCGTGGTGAAATAATTACAATAGTATGATCATCACCATCGATGGACCCGCTGGGGCGGGGAAAAGTACGGTTGCTCGTCAACTCGCGAACCGGTTGGGGTTTGCGTTTCTCGATACCGGTGCGATGTATCGCGCGGTTGCCTGGGCGTGTTTGCAGCGGGACGTTGATTTTTCTGATGTCGATGCTGTGGCGGACGTGGCGCGGACGATCGTGATTCAATTCGATGGCGATGAAGTCTTGGTCGATGGGCAAAACGTTTCGGGCGAGATCCGCACCAACGACGTCACCGCTGCTTCGCAATATACTGCCGGCAATCTCGAGGTGCGTGAAATCCTGGTCGAGCAACAGCGCCGCATCGCTGGCGATTCTGACGTCGTCACCGAAGGACGCGATCAGGGGACGGTTGTCTTTCCGGCTGCGGAGTTTAAGTTTTTCATCACCGCCAGTCCCGAATCCCGCGCACGCCGCCGCCAAGAAGAATTCGCCGCCCGCGGGCAGAACATTCCACTGGAACAGGTCTTGGCGGACCAAACCGACCGCGACAACCGCGACGCCGCCCGCAAAGTGGGAGCAATGAAACCCGCCGCCGATGCCGTCGAGGTCGACACATCCCAGATCGATGCCGACGCTGTGGTGCAGCGGTTGCTGGAGATCATCGGCGGCACGCCTGATTGATATTACGCTGTGAATAATCATCCCCGCGTCGCGTTACACAAGTAGGGCAGGCTCCCGCCTGCCATGAACTCCGTGGGACGCGTGATGTCAAGCCCGGCAGGCGGGAGCCTGCCCTACAGGGGGTTGTCACTGGGTGCGAGTGGGGGATTGGATGGATGACTGATCATCCCGATGAAACCGGCGTGGAATTTGCCGACGTGCAGCCGTCGAAGCAGAAGTTTACGCTCATTGAAGGATTGGTCACAATGAGCATCATTGCATTACTGATTGCGCTGATTTCGCCCGCCAAGCGTTCGGCACGCGAAGCGGCGCGGCGTACGCAATGCATCAATCACCTCAAGAACATCGGGCTGGCGCTGCACAATTATGCAAACGAATATGGCGCGTTCCCGCCTGCCTATTCGGTCGATGGCCACGGCAAACCGCTGCACAGTTGGCGGACGTTGATTCTGCCGTATCTGGATCAACGGTCACTTTACGAAAGGATCGACCTCACCAAGCCTTGGGACGATCCCGCGAATGCCGAAGCGTACGCGACGGAATTACGTGTATTCCAATGCCCCTCGGCGGAATTGGAACCGCAGCAGACGGTCTATTTGGGGGTCACGGCTCCTGGCGGATTTTTCAGGGAGGATGTCCCCCGCAAATTGACCGATGTCACAGATGATCCGCACGAGACGCTGATGGTTATCGAAGCCCCGTCCAAGAACGCCGTACATTGGATGGCTCCCCGCGATGCCGATGCACGGGTCGTGTTGAGCCTCACTAACGACGCCGAACTGCATCATCCTGGTATTACTATTGCAGCGTTCGTAGATGGGACGGTAAGTGCAATCTCATCCACGATACCTGAAACGGAATATCGACGTCTGATATCGATCGCTGGAGATGACCGGCAGGACGCCGTTATTCCCGTCGAGGAGTGATGATCTTGTTCGCAATACATTCGTCTGGAGCCTGGATTACCTTACGCGATAACCACCAGACCTGGGTGATGGGTGAGGCGTTTGTGTTGAATCTAAAACCGAAGGCCTACCTATGAGCAGCCGATCCTTTTTCTATTCCCGTGGTGGCGTGTACCCTCGCGCGGCACAGGGTCATCGGCGAGGTATCACGCTTGTTGAGTTGCTGCTCGTAATTAGCATCGTTGCAATGATCGTCGCGATCCTGTCGCCCATCCTGCGATCTAACGATCGCGGTGGACACGACCATTCCCGTACTCATTGCATTAACAAGCTCAAGAATATTTCGTTGGCGCTGCACAATTACAATAACACCTACGGCGGCTTGCCACCGGCGTACACGGTCGATGCCGAGGGTAAGCCGCTGCACAGTTGGCGGACGTTGATTCTGCCTTATCTGGATCAAAAGGAACTTTACGAGAAAATTGACCTTTCAAAGCCGTGGGACGATCCGGTGAATGCGGAGGCGGCCGCGACTTACATTAGCGAGTATGATTGCCCGTCTACTTATTCCGAGTTGGAGCGGAACCGGACGGTGTATCTAGCCGTCGTCACGCCCGAGAGTTGCATTCGCCCAACCAAGGTGCGGCCAATTTCAGAAGTCACCGATGGTCTGCTGAATACGCTGATGGTGCTCGAAGTCCCGGTCAAATATGCCGTGCCGTGGATGTCCCCACAAGACGCCAATTTGCAGTTGGTGTTGAGCTCTATTTCCGGCGAAGATTTACAACACTCCGATGGGTTTAATGCGGGGTTGGCTGATGGGCGTGTGAAATTCCTCTCATCCGAAATTTCAGCGGCGACGCTACGAAGTCTGACGACGGCCGCGCAGGGAGACGTCGTGGGAGAGTTTTAGAATGCAGTGCTTGCTGAGTTAGTCGCCAATGACGCGCGGTGAGAAACGATGAGCGACCGTCTCGGAATTGTTCTTGCGTTATAACCGCCGGACGCGGATGATATGGTTGTCAGTTTCTTCTGCATCACATTCCATTTAGGAGTCGGACTAGTGACGGGCCATCCCGATGGCAGTCCGCATAAATTTACGGTTGTACAGTCGCCATTTATCAAAGTCGTAATGACTCTCGTCAAGCTATTCGCTGCATTGTGCCTTGGGGTGCTTCTGCTTGGTTTTCTTGTTGATTTGGCTGGCGAACGAGAACGCGAGGCTGCAAGAGGCACGCAGTGCCGGAACAACCTCAGGCAGATCGGGCTGGCACTGCACAAGTACCACGACGACTACGGTGGCTTTCCGCCCGCATACACGGTCGACGCTAATGGCAAGCCGTTGCACAGTTGGCGGACGCTCCTTTTGCCTTACCTTGATCACAAGGATGTGTACAACGCTATCGACCTGTCGAAGCCCTGGGACGACCCGGTGAATGCGAAAGCAAATACGGCGGTTGTGGCGGTGTATCTATGCTCGTCGGATCAGGAGGAGAGGCATCGAACACCCTATTTGGCCGTTGTGACGCCAGGGAGCTGCATGCGCTCAACCGAATCGCGGCCTCTGTCTGAAGTCACTGACGGAAATCCAAATCCGATCATGGTGATCGAAGTCCCAATGAACTCCGCGGTCCCCTGGATGTCTCCGCAGGATGCCGATGAAAATTTAGTGTTGAATTCCAATTCGAGAGACGACTTGCATCATGCTGGTGGAAACTACGTTCTCTTTGTTGATGCCAGTTGCCATCTCATGTCATCCGACACGCCGGCTGCGAAACTTCGCAGCCTAATTTCCACCGCAGGGGACGAAAATTCGGAGCCGGGCGCCGACGTCAACCAGTGACGTCAAGGATGGCTCCAAGGTCGTTCGGTCCCGGATTGTTCTTGTGTTACAACCGCCGGACGTGGATGATGCATGTGGTGGATGTCTTGAACGCAAAATTCGGAGGCGCATCGATGAGCAGACGTTCCTCAGCCTGTGGTGGTCATGAATGTGAGCGAATCGAATATTTTCGCCGGCGGGGTTTCACGCTCACCGAACTTCTCGTCATCATTGGCATCATTGTCGTTCTAATCGCGCTACTGTTACCAAACGTTCGTCAAGCTCGTGAGGCGGCGCGGCGTACGCATTGCCGGAACAACCTCAAGAATATCGGGCTGGCGCTGTACAACTATCATGATGTCTATGGCAGTTTTCCTCCCACCTATACGGTCGATGCGGACGGTAAGCCGCTACACAGTTGGCGGATGTTGATCTTGCCGTACTCGCAGAAAGGGACCGTTTACGATAGGACAGACTTCTCAAAACCGTGGGACGACCCGGCCAATACCGAAGTGGCTGCGATGCTCGAACCTATCTATGCCTGCCCGACGACCATCATCACGCCGGATCATACGTCCTATTTAGCCGTCGTGACGCCTGAGAGTTGCCTGCGACCATTGGCATCGCTGTCCATCCCCGAAATCACCGACGGAACATCGAACACGATTATGGTCGCTGAGGTACCGGTCAAATATGCCGTTCCTTGGATGGCACCACAGGACGCCGATGAACATATGGTTTTAAGCCCAAAACCGGAGGACGATTTACATCATACCGGCGGGAGTTTTCACCTCTTTGCGGATGGGAGTGTGCAATTCATCTCGTCCGAGACGGAGACTGCGACTCTTCGAGGCCTGATCACCCCGGCGGGAGGTGAAGGGACAGATTCATTCTAATTCGTTAGCCAGTGACGCGCGAGATCGCACGATGAACGTTTGCTCCCGGATTGTTCTTGCGATACAGCAACCAAACAAGGATGATGTATGTGGAGGTTGTCTTGAATCCAAATTTCGGAGGCGCACCGATGAGCAGACGTTCCTCATTTCTTTGTAGCGGCCTTTGTAACACGACGTCGCAACTTGCCCGGCGAGGGATCACGCTTGTCGAATTTCTTGTGGTTCTTGGCATTATGGCTTTGCTCATCGCACTCTTCATGCCGACCGTGCGCAGTCGTCACGCGGCGCGGCGTACGCAGTGCCGGAACAACCTGAAGCAAATCGGGTTGGCGATGCACAACTACCATGATGTCTATGGCAGCTTTCCGCCCGCTTATACGGTCGATGCGGACGGCAAGCCGCTGCACAGTTGGCGGACGTTGATTTTGCCGTATATGGATCAAGGGTTACTCTACGATAAAATTGACCTCTCCAAAGCGTGGGATGATCCGGCCAATGCGGAGGCGCGCGCAACGGTGGTACCGGCCTTTGTCTGCCCGACAACTGAATTGGAGCCGACGCAGACTGTGTACTTGGCGGTGGTCACTCCGGACAGTTGTCTGCGCCCCAACGAACCACGAACGATTTCTGAGATCACCGACGGCACGTCGAATACGATCTTAGTCATGGAATCGCCCATGAACGCAGCAGTCCCCTGGATGGCCCCCTGGGATGCCGATGCGCGGTTGATGTTGAGTCCGAAATCCGAGGACGATTTGCATCATACCGGCGGGAGTCTTCACCTCTTTGCGGATGGGAGTGTGCAATTCATCTCCTCCGACACGGAGACTGCGACTCTTAGAGGTTTGATCACCCCGGCAGGTGGTGAGGAGGTCGGTGAATACTGAAGCTGTAGGCCACTGTCGCGCGAGATCACACGATGATCCTCAAGACTCTGAATTGTTCTTGTGGTTCAACCATCAAACAAGGATAATCTGGGGGGCGGATGTCTTAAAACCGTAAATTGGAGGCGCATCGATGAGCAGACGTTCCTCTTCTGGTGGTTGCGGCGTAATCAGCCGAACGGCGATAATTCGTCGACGGGGGTTCACGCTTGTTGAATTTCTTGTGGTTCTTGGCATCATCGCGATTTTAGCTGTGCTAATCTTGCCCGAAATGTACTGTGGTAACGGACACCGGACGATGTGCCGGAACAACCTGAAGCAAATCGGGTTGGCGATGCACATCTACCATGATGTCTATGGCAGTTTTCCTCCCGCCTATACGGTCGATGCGGACGGCAAGCCACTGCATAGTTGGCGGACGTTGATCTTGCCGTATATGGACCATCAGACGGTCTACGACAAAATTGACCTGTCTAAACCGTGGGATGATCCAGCCAATGCGGAGGCGCGGGGAACGGTTGTGCCGGTCTATATTTGCCCGTCGACCGAATTAGAGCCAACGCAGACTGTGTACTTGGCTGTGGTCACTCCGGACAGTTGTCTGCGCCCCAACGAACCACGAACGATTTCTGAGATCACTGACGGCACGTCGAATACGATCTTGGTCATGGAAGCGCCCATGAACGCAGCAGTCCCCTGGATGGCCCCCTGGGATGCCGATGCCCGGTTGATGTTGAGTCCGAAATCCGAGGACGATTTGCATCACACTGGCGGGAGTTATCACCTCTTTGCGGATGGGAGTGTGCAATTCATCTCCTCCGACACGGAGACTGCGACGCTTCGAAGTCTGACCACCCCGGCCGGTGGTGAGGAAGTCGGTGAATGGTGAAGCTGTAGGCCACTGACGCGCGAGGTCGTACCATGATCCTCCAGCCTCTGAATTGTTATTGCGGTTCAACCGCCAGAATTAGATGATGTGTGAAGCGGCGGTCTTGAACCCAACATTCGGAGACGCATCGATGAGTGGCCAGCTCTTATTTCCTCGTGGCAGAATTGGATCCTGTGCGGCGCGAATGCGTCGGCGGGGGGGCACGCTCACGCAACTATTGGTGGTTTTAGGTATTATTGTCGTGATCATTGCGCTGCTATTACCCAATTTCCGTCGTGCCCAAGAACTAGAGCAGCGTTCGCAGTGCCGGCGCAACTTAAAACAAATCGGGGTGGCATTGTACGAATACCACGATATTTATGGTGGCTTCCCCCCCGCCTATACCGTTGATGCCAACGGTAAACCGCTGCACAGTTGGCGGACGCTGATTTTGCCGTATATGGACCAGCAGGCACTCTACGACAAAATCGACCTGTCGAAGCCGTGGGATGATCCAACGAATGCTGAAGCTTTTACGACGGCAATGGATGTTTATCACTGCCCAATGGCCGATTTGGAGCAGGGGCAAACGGTCTACTTAGCAGTCGTGACGGCAGAGAGTTGTTTGCGCCCAACGGAAATGCGGCCAATCTCGGAAATCACTGACGGCACGTCGAATACGATGGTGGTGATGGAAGTGTCTGTCAAATATGCCGTTCCTTGGATGGCACCGTGGGATGCCGATGAACGGATTGTGTTGAGCCCCAAGCCCGACGACGACTTGCACCATCATGGCGGGAATTATTACATCTTCGCTGATACAAGCATTCAATTCCTTTCGTCCGAAACGGAGACTGCGACTCTTCGCGATCTGATATCCGCTGCGGGTGGCGAAACGGTAGGTCCATTCTGACTTGTTAGCCAGTGGCTCGAGCGACAGTCCCCGTCTCATCTTTGGCGATCGGGGTTTCAGGGTCACGCGGCATTGTTGGCTTACGGGGCCGCAGCGTCTCATAAATTAGCAGCGGGACGGTCCAGCTCAGCCAGGAGGAGAGCGGATAAATCCACGGGGCGTCGGCGGCGGTCACGATCGTCAGGCCCCCCATCACGCGGATCACGACCGCCGAGCAGAGCAACACGAAGCAGCGCTGCATCCAACGTTGGTGCACGGCAAATCGCCGCTGTACCGCAGCCCGCCAGCCCAGGGCGACACACAATCCGGTCGCAATCGACAGCATTGCAAAACTACTGCCCGCCATAGCACCGGTCATCGCCCACCGCGCCATCCACAGCCCACTGGGGGCGAGAAAGAACAGAACACACACCGCTTGCACTCGCCCCAAAATGCGATGCCAGCGGGGAAAGCGTAGGCGGAACCGATTGCTCAATAGAATCACGCCTAACACCAGTGTCACTGGCCCGGCGAAGATATGGACGTAAAACGCCCAGGCATAACTGCCATAAAAATACGGTTCACGGCCGAAGAGAAAGTCGGCATGGAAATCAGGCGGGACGTAGTCGCGATAGCTGACCAGCGTGAGGACGACGACCTTAGCGATCAACAGGCAAGTCAGCCCGGTGAGCAGACGTCGTAGTGTGATGGTAGAAAGGTTGGGCATGCCGAGCGACTCGGTTGCGTAGGAAATGGTCAAGAAACCGCTGAGAAATTATTTGGGGGCAAATTGTACCACATTTTGTGTAGGGCAGGCTCCCGCCTGCCGTGGGGGCGTTGCCAGCGGTTTGTAAGGGACGGCAGGCGGGAGCCTGCCCTACGGTCTTTGGGTTGTTGGTTGCGTGATTTCGGTTAGCCGTGGGAGCATGCCGATTTTGAAGTTTTCACTAGAGGTGATATGCTAAGACTTATCATATCACGTGGTGCCGTTCGTAGGGCAGGTCAAGTCCATTAGTCAATTGCAGGTCGATGATCACGAATGGCAAAGTCTCCCCTTTGGAATTGTGAGGAACCTGATGTTGCATCCTACCCAAGGCGATGGATTTCGGATTTCCACATCGCATTGCCGGCCGGTGCTCATGGCACAATTTGCCGTAGGGCTGACCATTTGGCTGGGAACGTTGAGTTACCTGTTCGTTTTTTGGATAACCACTCTGGGCGGAAATGGTTTTTGCACGACCTGGGGTTGCCGACCTTCCTTCGAGGTACTGCCGTTCCTCCACACCTTCTGGCTGCTCGCATTCCTTCCGCCAGCATGTTTCGCAGCGTCCGTCGCGCCACCGAAACTCGCGCGGCGAATTGCTTTGGCGGCATTGGTTCTGGGGATTGGCGTGGGAGTCTATGACACGATCCTGTGGGCCGTGAAAATGGCGGAACGGGGCGCCTACATTCAGCCGTTGGAGTACATTCAGAGGTGGGGTTACCGGCTAGCCACGTCCGTCGTGGACCTACCACTGCTGGCGCTTCCTGTTGCAGCGGGTCTGGCGTGGTACATTGCTCACCGTCGCCTGACAGGCTCGTCAAAGTGAGATAAAAACCCTTCTCAAGTACGGGACGGCTTGGTTTACAATTCAACCCAGCCCGGCCATCCACGTTTATACCAACTCTGCTTTCGTAACCATTTTTCGTAAGTCAAATAGATTAGACGTAAACCCGATTCCTGTCGTTCCTGGCAAAACGAATCCAAGAGTTGAAACATTATTTCAATGACTGGCAAGTGGTCTTCGCAAGCCTCCAACTCTTTTCGCGGGGAACGAGCCTTGGGAAAAGCGAGCTCAAGAATTAATGCGGTCCAGTGTAGATTATTTCCATCATCGACTTTCACGATTAGCCATTCTCGAAAGCCTGCTAGGAAGCTGCCATTGCTGGCCATGTCGGCGCCGTCAATGAAAGAAGCGACCGTGTCAAACGTCACGCTGGGAAGCCACATTTGTGGAGCCTGTCGAACACGGTCGAGGGCAAATGGCAAAGACAATTCAATCTCCAATGCAGATATGGGGCATTGCCTGCGGTGCGATAGGGACGGCAGGCGGGAGCCTGCCCTACGGTCTTTGGGTTGTTGGTCGCGTAAATTGCGGCTTCTTGTGATCCTGCGCCCACACCGATTGCTATTCGCAATCGCGGCCACCCGTGTGCTATTTTCTGCCTACTGCCTACTGCCTACTGCCTACTGACCGGGGTTCTCGTACCAGATCACGCCGAGGTCCTCCCGCTCCTCGCAGGTCATGACATCCAGGTCGCCGTCGCCATCGATGTCGCTTGTTTGAATCAGATCGAACTTCGTGCCGGTCGGGCCGCTCAGGGTATGTTGTTTCCAGGTGATTTCGCCGGCGTCGGTTTGGTGTTGCTCCATCCAGACGATGCCGGAGACGTTCTTGGCGTTTTCAAAGGACAACACAATATCGGCGCGGCCGTCGTTATTGATGTCGGCGATGGCGGTGGATTTTCCGGTGCCGACATTTTTGGGGAACGGAATTTGTGAGGTTTCCCAGGCGACTTGCTTTCCTGGTTGGCGGCGGTGCCAGAGGATTTGTCCGGGCTTATTGGGAACAACAACATCGCTGAGGCCGTCTCCATCGACATCGGCGTCATCCAGAAACATCACCTCGCGGTTGCCGGTGCCGATGGGGTGTTTCGTCCACGGTTTGGTCAGAGGGCCATCGCTACCGGGGTGCTTTAACCAAAAGCAGCCCCGCCCTGCTCCGCGGCGGTCGCTGGCGAGGATGTCTGTGTTGCCATCGCCGTCGATGTCGGTCCAGATTAGCGACATGATCCAACCGGCGGGGCAGATTGTGTGTAGTTTCCATTGGTCCAATTGCCGCGGATCTTTTGGGGCTTGTAGCCAACCGATCAGACCCTGCTTGCCTTTGGAACCGACGATGAGATCCACACCATGCTTGCCGTCGACTTGGGCGGGGACACAAAACATCCACTGTGCGCGGTTTTGCGTCACGGGAATGGCGGCGGTGCTCCAGGCGGATGCATTGAGGTTATCGTTCGTATCGCTCGGTGCCCAATGCACAAAGATGGTCCGTGTTTTGCCTTCGCAGGCACTGATGACGTCGACGGCGCCGTCGTTGTCGAGATCGGCGAAGACGGCGTCTTCCGGAGCGGCGACTTGGCCGATGGTGACGGCGGGCCATTTGCCCCGTGCCTTTGCATACCCGGGATGATGATAAACACGGACGATACCCCCTTCTTCCCAACCGGTCGTGATGTCGAGCAGGCCGTCGCCGTTGATGTCAGTCAGTCGTACACCGTCAGCGCCGCGGGAGGAATCATCGATCGTATGACGCCGCCAAACGTCGTCGGCATAGGCGCTACCGGCGCTGAGAAATGTCATGCCGATAAAGAGTAGGAGTCGCATGTTGATGACTACGCTGAAGGTTCGGGATTGTTCAAGCGGTTTCGGCGGCGTCGATCGGCCGGGATTCGGGGATCATCCAGGCGATCAACGTGGTTAAGATGGCGGAGACGAGAAACGTGCCGCAGACGAAGTAGTAATTCACTTCGTGGTTCTGTTGAGATTGTTGGTACATTTTCATCAATCCGACAGACGTGCCGGTCCAGGTGATCAGTAACAGCATGGCTTTGATGGATGGTTGCTTGGTTCGATAATTCGCGGTGACGGCGACGGCGGTCCCGAGACTCATGAGTGCGACGATAACCCACCAGGTGCCGATGTTGTCACTGAAATAGACCTCTTTCCCGTCCCGCAGCAGGCGGCCAATGGCACGCATCAAATCGAGGCCGAATGAATAGACCGTGAGTGTGACGGCGATGTGCCAGCCGAAGAAGTTGGAATTCAACACCAATCCGGTCAGCACGGCCAATTCGATGACCATAATAAACAGCACAGGGACGGTGAAATGTAGTCGGTGGACGGTGAGTACCAGAATGGCTCCCAAAAACAGAGCGGGGAGAAAAGGCGTCTGTTTGGGAACCAGTTCGGGCGTGGGCGTTGCCGGTTCGGCCAGTTGGTCACGGTTTAAATAAGCGGCTAGACCCAGTCCGCTGCCGAGCAAAAACCCGAAGCTGAATTCCATCCCCTTCCACCAAGAGAAAGAACGATACGGCGGTTCGAGACGGGATCCGATGGCAATCAATTGTCCGCCCAGTCCAAAACCGAGTCCCCCAAACAGCAAGCCCCACATGGCAAATGAAGCAGGGACTTTGTTGTCACTGGAGACAGCCAGGGAGGCAAGCAGAGCGAGGCCGCCCAACAAGAGCCCGGCCCATATTTCCGCCCGCGGTTTGTCCGGGTCGGAGAAATAAAAGTAGGGATGTCGCGGCACATCTAAGTAGGCCCAACCGACAAAGGTGGCAGCCACCATGGCCGTCATGGCAAAGAGAATCTGCTTGGTTGTAAAACGGTCGCGCACAAAGGCGAGCCCCAAAACGGCGCCGCCGAGAAATCCCCAGACAGCACCTTTGACCGCCATTGCAAAAGAGCCCCACAAGTAGGTCTCCTCGACACGTGACAGGCCGATCGTTTGTCCGTAGGTTTGATGTCCGCCAATACCGATTCCCAGTGCGCCCAGGCAGATGATGAAACCGACGGAATTGCGGCGATTTAAAAGTTGGCACAAGACCAACGAGACCATCGCACCGGGAATCAGCGCGCCAACGGGCCCTCCGCCGATCGTTCCCCGCAGTCCCCAACCGAGGCACATGGCAATGGCGGGATAGATGAAAAACAGTAGCGGGGAATATTGGGAACGCATGGAAGGACGCCTTGCACGTACGAGGTGCTCTCGGGAAAAACAAGAGGATGCAAAATTATCTAAGTTTGGCGCTGCATTTACCTTACGGAATTACAATGTCTGGCGTAAAGCGTTGGATGAAAATTGTGGATTCTGAGGGTTGCGCAGCGTCGCCCCTTGACCCTACCCTGTTTTCGACACAGAATTCCTGCAGACGGGACCGCGGTTGATGAACCCAGACAGGAGGTGGCTGAGATGTCGACGAAGATGGCGACGAAACCCCGCAAAAATGCCAACGAAGAAACCTTGCCGACGATCGGCGGGTATTTGATACGGCGACTGCAGGATTACGGGCTGAAGCACATTTTTGGCATTCCAGGCGACTTTGTGCTGCAGTTTTATAACTTGTTGGAGGAAAGCCCGATTGAGGTGATCGGTGCGACACGCGAAGACTGCGCCGGATTCGCTGCCGATGCCTATGCACGCGTCAACGGACTGGGCGCTGTTTGCGTGACCTATTGCGTGGGGGGCTTGAGTACATGCAATTCGGTGGCGGGTGCCTATGCCGAAAAATCGCCGTTGATTGTCATTAGCGGTGCGCCGGGCATGGAAGAACGTGTCTCCGATCCCCTGCTGCATCACCGCGTCAAGGATTTCAATACGCAGCATGAAGTCTTCGACAAGATCACAATCGCGTCGGCGACATTGGAAGACCCGTTGACGGCGTTTCGCGAGATCGACCGCTGTTTAGCGGCAGCGGTCCGTTATAAGCGTCCGGTTTATCTCGAACTCCCCCGCGACCGCGTCCAGACTCAGGCACTCTTTCCTCACGAACCGCAGGAAGACAAACTGAGCAGCCACAAGCAGGCACTGACGGAGGCATTGGCTGAAGCGGAGAGGATGATCAACGGTTGCAAGCGTCCGGTGATCATTGCGGGTGTTGAGATGCATCGCTTTGGCTTGCAGCAAGAAGTCGTGAAGTTGGCTGAGAAAAACAAGATTCCGATGTGCGCCACGCTGCTCGGAAAATCAGTCGTCAGCGAAACGCATCCGCTTTATCTCGGAATCTATGAAGGAGCCATGGGCCGGGACGGAGTGCGAAAGTTCGTCGAAGAGAGCGACTGTGTGATTCTGCTCGGGACGTTCATGACGGATATCAATCTGGGAATTTATACCGCGCATATTGATCCGGGACAGTGCATTTACATCACCAGCGAAGGGCTGCGGATTCGGCACCATCATTATCGCGACGTGCAGCTCAAGGATTTTGTCAAAGGGCTGGTCAAAACCGATTTGAAGCCACCGAAGCGCGAGATTCCCGACTCGGTCCGACCGGTCGCAAAGAAATTTGAGTTGCAGCCGGAGAATAAAATTACGCAGCAACGGCTATTCGCGCGGATCAATGAATTGCTGGATGACAATATGGTCGTGGTGGCCGACATTGGCGATTCGCTGTTCGGGGCGTCCGATTTGACCATCTATCGCCGCAGTGAGTTCCTCAGCCCGGCGTATTACACGTCAATGGGCTTTGCGGTTCCGGCCGCCCTGGGCGTGCAATGTGCCAATCGTAAGTTGCGGCCGTTGGTGATTGTCGGCGACGGGGCTTTTCAGATGACCTGTTTGGAACTCTCCACGACGTTGAAACATGGTTTCAACCCGATCGTGTTGGTGCTGAACAACAAGGGTTATGGGACCGAGCGGTTCTTGCACGAAGGCCCGTTCAACGATATTCCAAACTGGGCCTATCACCGCATGTCGGACCTGTTGGGCGGCGGCTGGGGATTCGAGGTGCATACCGAAGGCGATTTGGACAAGGCGCTGCACGCGGCGTTGGCAAACAAAGATGCGTTCAGTCTGCTGAACATTCACCTGGAAAAAACCGACGTCAGCCCGGCTTTGACGCGGTTGGCGGAGCGGTTGTCGAAGCGGATTTAATCCCGCCGCGAATACCGGTCAGCGCATAAAGAAACAGGGACGAAAGTCAAACTCCGGAGAGTTGGCTTTTGTCCCTGTTATCCTTTGCGTTGCAAGATCGTTCAACAATGGTCGGAAGCTGTTAGGAAAACCGACCGTGCCGAGAGTGATCCTGCTGCAAAGGGTTCGTCCCCCCCGAAGCCGCGACGTCTTTCACTAATAGGTCGATTAGTGCTGTCAACCGCGACTTACGAGTTACTGCGTTATGAACGAAGTGAATAGGTATCTAAGTGGGAGGACGGGATAATGTTTGATCGTGTGAAACGCATCAGTTCCCAGGTTGGGGTGCTGGCGGTTCGATGTCGATGCCTTCGGCCAAGCCGGCTTGTTCCAGCTTGTATTGTTCGATGGCGTTGATTTGGTTGGTCAGCTGATCTTCAGGACCATGCGGGTAATATTGCATGTCGTCGCGAAGATAGTAGGCCGACGGCAAGGTTTGTCCGCCGACTGATGTCTGGCAGCCCACGAATGTGCAGGTCATCAGTGCGCAGCCCACCAAGGCGACTACCGGACGAGCAGCGTGACGAAGAGCTTTCATGGTTAACTTTCTGAATAGTCGTTCGAAGTATCGGTATCGCGTTCGGTCGACGAATCGCAATCCCCAAATGGATCACCCAGCGACTGGAACAAACGGTTCCGGAACGTGAAATGGCACAACGACAGGTTCAAAACTCGGCTCACCGTTTTTTGATTCCTGCTTGATAGGAATATGTATCGACCGCTACAGCCGGGAACTTCGACATTTTCGACAAAATCGTTATGGTTTGATGCGAAATAAGATGGGCGGCAAGCAATTCGCCCCAAAGCGAAGCTAGATTCACCGGCAATTGTCCGGGAAATTTACGTTTTGCGATGGCGGAGCGCGGGTCTTAGGATTTCGCATCAAGCGTCTCGACAATGCAAAATTGGCTGGTTAAACTCGGAATCCTTTTACATTCCAGGTGCGCTGCAGGACCATCGAGCGGCCGGATTGCTGTTCATAGGAATAGAACATAATGGATTTTGTGCAATTTTATGCGCTGGCGGCAAAGACCGAGGCGTTGCAAGATCCCGCCAAGCGGGGATTAAACAATATCGTTCACGGCGATTTTAACGGCTTCTTGGTTGCCGCGACCGGATTGTTGATCGTCTTTTTGGCGTTGACGCTCATCTCAGTATTTATCTCATTGTTGCCAAAAATTCTTGACGCATTGGCCTTCATGCTCCCGGCCGAGCACGAGCATCATTCTTATGCGCCGGCTGCGCGGCAGACGTCCGACAATGAGAAAATCGCTGCAGCCGTGGGGTTCGTCTTGCACGAGATCCACTCAAAGCAGCCATAGCAATCGACGGACGAATAGCTTGCGGCTGTCGACGTATCCCCCCTCCTTCGGATCACCAGATAAAACAGAGACGTAAATCAGGGACTTGCATGGAGATTTTCAATCAGTTTTTGCAGTCGACCGGGTTCGTGAATCTTACGCTCGGCAATGCTGTCATGATCTTTATCGGGATCGTGTTTATCACGTTGGCGATCGTTAAAGACTACGAACCGTTATTGCTCGTCCCGATCGGCATGGGAATTGTGGTTGGGAACATTCCACCGGTCGAAGGCATGCCTTTGGGGGTTTATGACGAGGGGAGCGTGCTCAGCTACATCTATTTTGGGGTGAAGCAAGGAGTCTTTCCTCCGCTCATCTTTCTCGGCATCGGGGCAATGACCGACTTTTCCACGATGCTTTCCAATCCCAAACTTGTGCTCTTAGGCGCCGCTGCTCAATTTGGCGTGTTTTTAACATTGTTGGGCGCACTCTACTTGGGGTTTACGCCGCAACAATCAGGAGCAATTGGAATTATTGGAGGGGCGGACGGCCCGACGGCGATTTTCTTGTCCGCCAAACTCGCGCCGGAGTTACTGGGAGCGATCTCGATTGCCGCCTATTCCTACATGGCGCTCGTGCCGGTGATTCAACCGCCCATCATGCGGCTGCTGACGACCTCTAACGAACGCAAGATTCGCATGCAGTCGACACGCGACGTGACGAAGCGAGAGAAAATCATCTTTCCCATTGTCGCGTTCTTAATCTGTGCATTGCTGGCGCCGGGAGCGATTGTGTTAATCGGCATGTTGTTTTTTGGGAACCTGCTCAAAGAGAGTTGCGTGACCGACCGTCTGGCACAAAGCGCCCGGACGTCGATGATCGATATCGTGACCATCTTGCTCGGATTTTCCGTCGGTGCCAGCACGCAAGCTCAAACGTTTCTCAAAGGGGAGTCGTTACTGATCTTCGCGTTGGGAGCGACGGCCTTTGGCGTAGCGACCGCTTGTGGGGTGTTATTCGCCAAATTCATGAACCTGTTCTTGCATCATAAAATCAATCCCTTGATCGGTGCTGCGGGGGTCTCGGCTGTGCCCGACTCAGCCCGTGTGGCCCAAATGGTCGGTTTGGAAGAAGGGACCGACAATCACCTGTTGATGCACGCCATGGCGCCCAATGTGGCCGGCGTGCTCGGATCGGCCGTTGCCGCTGGCGTGCTGTGGTCTGTCTTGTGAGCCGGACCTGGCTTAGCGTCGCCGCTCAATCGGATCGTTTTCGCTCCTCGAATCAAACGTCATTTTAGCTGAAGAGACGAATCACGTGACTAAAAAAGTCGACTTCATGTGTACCGCGTTCCGGGATGGATTTCAGTCCGTCTACGGTGCCCGCGTTTTGACCGAAGATTTCCTGCCCGCGGTGGAAGCCACACGCGACGCCGGCATCAGCTATTTCGAGGCGGGGGGCGGAGCGCGATTCCAGTCGTTGTATTTTTATTGCAACCAAGACGCCTTCGACATGATGGACCAGTTTCGGGCCGTGACTGGGCCTGACGCCAATCTGCAGACGTTGGCGCGGGGCGTGAATGTTGTCGGCTTGGAGTCGCAGTCCAGCGACATCATCAAATTGCACGCGGAGTTGTTCAAAAAGCACGGCATCACCACGATCCGCAATTTCGACGCGCTCAACGATGTGCAAAACCTTGTTTACAGCGGGCAGTGCATTGTCGATGCCGGTTTGAAGCATCAAATCTGTGTCACGCTCATGGAACTCCCTCCGGGGTGCAGCGGCGCGCATGATGCGGCGTTTTATGCGAATCGTCTACAGCAGATACTAGATGCTGAAATTCCGTTTGATTCGATTTGTTTCAAAGATGCATCCGGAACAGCGGTACCCTCCAAGGTTCATGAAACGATCAAAGCCGCGCGGAAAATGCTCCCGCCGGAAACGTACATACATTTCCACACGCACGAAACCGCGGGAATTTCGGTGCAGTCGAACATCGCCGCATTGGACGCCGGCGCCAATGCCATCGACCTGTCGATGGCCCCTTGCTCCGGGGGGACCTGTCAGCCCGATATTCTGGTGATGTGGCACGCACTCCGCGGTTCAGAGTACACGCTCGATATCGACATCGACAAGGTGCGCGAGGCTGAAGAGGTCTTCAAGGATTGCATGAGCGATTACTTCCTGCCTCCCGAAGCCACCACGGTCGAACCGCTGATCCCCTGGAGCCCCATGCCGGGGGGAGCTTTGACCGCCAATACACAAATGATGCGCGACAACGGGATTATCGATAAGTATCCCGATTTGATCAAAGCCATGAGTGACGTTGTCCGCCGCGGCGGGTTCGGAACATCCGTGACACCCGTGTCGCAGTTCTATGTCCAACAGGCGCTCAATAACGTCATGGGGGAACCGTGGGCGCGCATTGCGCCATCGTACGGAAAAATGGTGCTGGGTTATCTTGGGAAAACCCCCGTTCCGCCCGATCCTGAGATTGTCAAAATCGCGTCGGAACAACTTGGCTTGGAACCGACCACACGTTCGCCGCTCGAGATGAACAATGAGGATCCCGAAAAAGGCATTGCAGTCGCCCAAAAGGTGCTCGAAGCAGAAAAGCTGCCGACCACCGACGAGAATATTTTCATTGCTGCGACCTGCGCTGAAAAGGGAATCGCGTATCTGAAAGGAGAGGCGACTGTCGGAGTGCGAAAAGTCGACCCCACGCAGTCCACCGCAACAGCGGCGGCCGCCACGCCGGGCAAACCTGCTAGTTACAATGTAACTGTGAATGGCGAAACGTTTGCTTTGACCGTCGATGGCAACAACGCCACCGTCAATGGCCGCTCCTATCAAGTCTCCCTACAAGCATCCGACGCCCCAGCGGCCGCCACTGCGGGAGCACCGGCTGGAGGCGCGCAAGTCGACGTCAATGCCTCAATGCCGGGCGTGGTGCTCAGGATTCCCGTCCAGGTTGGCGACGCTGTGAACGAAGGGGATGTCCTGGTCGTCTTGGAAGCGATGAAAATGGAGATCAACGCGACCGCGCCCTCTGCAGGAACAGTCGCCAGCATCGTCGTTGCCCAAGGGGACCACATCGCCAATGGCCAAAAATTGGCGACGATTTCATAACCTCGAACGAGCGTTTGGTGGCGTGAAGCTAAATGATAGGTAGGCGCAGGATCACCGAGTGCCGGCGGTTTCAGACGGTCACTAAGGAATTTTCCAGTCCGTAAAGCTTGGCCCTGCGGGGCTGTGTCGGTTACAGTGAGTGGACGGTCTTTTTTTAGACCTTGGTGATTCTACTGGTCCGCATCTCGGCCCCACGTCCTGGAGTATAGTGACATGCGTTTTCGTCTGTGCATTTTCGTTGCTGCCTTGCTTGTGACTCACCTAGTCGAAATCGGCATCGCTGCTGAGCGCACGGTGACGATTCATCGCGATAAATGGGGCGTCCCGCATATCTATGGAGCCACAGCGGCCGAAGGGGCTTATGGACTGGGCTATGCACAGGCCCAAGATCGTTTGAAGGACATTCATATCAGCCTGCGGACTGGCTTGGGGACGATGTCTGAAGCGTTTGGGAAAAAGTATCTCGAACAAGACTACATTATGCGGCTGTGCCGCAATGCGGAGTTGGCCGAGGAATCCTGGAAGACGTTACCGCCGCATCTCAAAGAAATTGCCGAGAATTTCACGGCGGGAGTCCAAGCATATTCCGACGAGCATCCTGAGGCGGTCCCCGAATTCGCGGTCGAATTAGAACCTTGGAAGATCCAGACAATTGGCCGGGCCATGATTTTGCGGTGGCCATTAGGGACGATTCAGGACGATCTAAAAAACGGAAAAAAACGTGAGCAGCCCGCCCAGCGTTCCAACCAATGGGCGGTCTCCCCATCGCGCTCAGCGGACAACGTGGCGATTTTGCTGTCCGACCCGCACCTGACTTGGGAAGGGTTGGCGGTCATGTATGAAGCCCGCGTGCATGCGGGGGACTTGCACATGAACGGTTATTTCTTGATCGGCTCGCCGGTCATGGGGATCGGACACAACCAGCACGTCGGCTGGGCATTGACGACAGGGGGCCCCGATACGTCGGACGTTTATGAGATGAATGTCCGGGTGAACCCACTGCTGGAGTACGAATACGACGGCAAGTGGCGCAAATGCGAAACGACCGTTTTTCCGATCGCAGTCAAAGGCCAAACACCCGCCATCCGTCCCGCGGTCTATACACACCTCGGCCCATTGATCACCCCGCCGGACCTGAAAACCGGCAAGGCTTTTGTCGGTGCCTCGCCCTATCTTGAGCAGACCGGCCTGTTCGAACAATTTTATCGCATGGCGATGTCCAAGAACGTGCAAGAATTTTATGACGCCATCGGCATGTGTGAGTTCAACGAGCAAAACATCATGTTCGCCGACACGAACGGGGACATCGGGTATGTCCGTAGCGGAGCGACGCCGATTCGCCCCGATGGCTACGATTGGAATCGGCCTGTGCCGGGCAATACCTCGAAGACCGCTTGGAAAGGCAAACATTCCATCGACGATCTGGTGCACATTTTTAATCCGCCGCAAGGCTACATGCAAAACTGCAATATCAGTCCGGAAAACATGATGGTCAATTCACCACTCAAACCGGGCGATTATAAGGATTACATCTACAACGTATCGTGGGACACGAACAATCCCCGCGGATTACGGACCGTGCAAATGTTGGATGCGGACGATTCGGTGACCCGTGACGAAGCGATCGCGATCACGATGGATGTGCAGGACTATTTTGCCCCGCAATGGAAACAGGAACTGGAGTTAGCGGTCAGTGCCGCCGGGCAAGAGAAGATGCAGGACGAGGAATTCGCCAGGGCGGTCAAAGCGATTCTGGCTTGGGATGGCCGGTTCACGGCCGACAAAACGGCAACGTCGCTGTATAAATTCTGGCGGATTAAATGTGGTCAAGAAATGAACCTCAAGCCGATGATCGGCGGCGGTCATCTGGGCGAGGAACAACAGGCCCAACTCCTGGAATTGCTGGCGGAAACGATGGCGGAGTTGAAGTCGAAACATGGACGCTGGGATGTCGCCTGGGGCGAGATTCACAAAGTCGGCCGCGAAGGACAATACTTTCCCGTGGGAGGCGCGGAATTTCGTTCCGGGCCGAAAGAGGCGAACTTCTCTGAAACGCTGTTTGACGTGAACACACACGAAGACCCCGCCCTGCCCGGCAAGTACGTCGCCCACAACGGGTCGATGGCGATGATCTTGATGTTCTTTCACAAAGACGGCATCGAATCGCTGACCTGCACGCCGTGGGGCCAAAGCGGCGATCCAACTTCGCCGCACTTCATGGACCAGGGAGAACACCTGTATTCCAAACGGAAAATGAAGCCGACCTGGTGGGCCGAAGAAGACTTGAAGAAGAATGTCGAATCGACCACAGTCCTAAAAATCGCCGCTGCACCCACATCAAATGAGTAGGTCATGCTGTGCATGACGAAACTCGCAACGGGCACACCTGCACTAAGCAACGTCAAACATCGCACACGATACGCTCCAACAACCCACTCAGCGGTTTTGCCCACCGCGACGGCGTTGGCCGAGGTCTTCGTAATACTTACGAACCTCGGGAGCGTATTTGGGTAGGTACTCTTCGCTGAAGTTGTTGAGCAACCGATTGCGGATCGCTTCGGGGAGGTGTCCCCAAATGTCTTTGAGCATGCGTTTGCGGGCCGCCTCGGCGCGGGCTTTTTCCGCTTTTGATTTATCGAACCGTTCCTCGGTTTCTTGGCCGTCTTGGGGACGCCGTTCGGTTTTCTGTTGTTCTTGTTGCTTTTGTTGTTGGTCTTTTTGCTGCTGGGTTGTGTCTGGTTTTGGTTGTGGTTTTTTGTCGTTCTGGGGCGGCGGCGGTTGGTTGTTGGGATTGGGGGGTGGCGGCGGGGGCTGATTTTGCAGCAGTTCAATCAGTTGCGTCAAATCGTCGAGCACTTTTTGCTGCAGTTGTTGCGTTTCTTGTCCGGGCTGCCCTGCTTCGATGCGCTGGCTGACGTCGCGCATCTGATTGACGGCGCGATCCAACACCTCGCCCGGCTGTTGCTGCGCGTCCTCGGGAAGCAGCGACTCCTCTAATTCTTTGTCAATCGCTTCATCCCGCGGTGACGCTTTGGGTTCTGCATCCTTGGCAGCGGGCTCGGTCACAGCGGGCTCGGTCACGGCGGGCGGCTGTGATTCGGTCTCGTCTCCGCAAACCGGCAGTCCACTTAATGCCCACGCGAGGTATAGGCCAGCGGTCAGATGGATTCGGTTCATTGTTTGAGCTCCAGAACATCTTCTTCGGCGGCCGGTTCTTCGATGATCGATTCCTCGGTGGCCGGCTCTTCTTCGACTGGCTCTTCTTCGGCCGCTGCTGTGATTTTTGTCAGGTTGCGAGTCAGGTCGGCCAATTCTGTTTGTTCCAACGCGAGATCCTGCAAGGCTTGTTGATTAGCCGGTGTGATTTCGTCAGCGGCTTCTATTAGCGCTGCCAATTCGATCGTCCGCTCCCGCAAGTCGCTTTGCATTGACTTGAGAACTTTGAGTTGCGACAACTGCGGAATGCCATCGGTCGGCGGGCCGCCTTGTGCGCCGCCGGGGCCGGGACCTTGCTGTTGTGGGTTCTGTTTGTTCTGCGGGGCCTTTTTCTCCGGTTTGAGGGCTTCAACAAGATCGATGAAACGCTGCTTGGCTCGCATCGCGTGACGCTGCGTCGTTTCGTCGGCTTGCCGTTCAGATAATCGCACGGCCGCCCGGTCCATGTCGCGCGCCGCTCCTTTGAGGGCTAACGCAAAAACTTCGGCGGCGGTGAGCGTCTCTCGCAGTTTTTCGGTCTCTGATTGCAATCCACGTTGGACTTCGGTTAAGCCAATCAACGATCGCAATGTGCCTCGCGACCATTTGCCCTGTTCGGCATAACGGCCTTGCAGCCGTGCGGTTTCGTCGATCACCCCTTGCTGCCGTGGAATCATGGCTCGTAATTCATCGGCGATTTTTTCCAATTGTTCTTGTGCCAGTTGTTCTTCCGCTTCACGACGCTGTTGGGCCAATTCCCGCTGCGCTTGCTCCATATCATCCAGTGCCTCTTGAGCCTGTTCGGCGGCGGCGATGGGGTCGTCTTTCTTGAGTTGTTCGGCGGCCTGTTGTTGGCGGTCGGCGGCGCGGGCGGTCGCATCACGGCCCTTTTGAATTTGCAGTCGGCGCAGACGCCGCGTCATTTTCTGGGCTTCTTCGCGGAGTTGTTGTTGTTCTTTCGCCAGCTTTTTCAGTTCCTGTTGCCGCTCTTCGGGATCCTGCAGGTCCTGCGCTTTCTCGATTTTGCGCATCAGTTCTTTTTGACGATCCTTGAGTTCGGCGAGTTTCTTTTCCTCTTGTTTGAGCTTTTTGACCATCTCGGCCGTATCGGTTTGGCGGCGATTGTGCAGTGTGTCTTGCAAGTCTTGCAATTGTTTCAGCAATTCCCGCTGGTTTTGCATTGCGGCGCCAACGTCGTTTTTCTGGAGTTGCCGTGCTGCCTCGCGCATGTTGGCGGCGGTGGATTGTTCTTGCATCTGCTCGGCGACTTCCTCAAGCAACTGGGACTCAGTGGAGTCTTGATCCGCTGACGACTTTCGCGTTTCCTCGACTTTCGATTTCAATTGATCGAGTCGTTTGGCAGCTTGTCGTTGACGTTCGCCGAGTCGTTGCAGGTCCGTTTGTTCCTGCTTGGTTAACTCCGCGGGGAGTTTGGTGAGTGTTTGCTTGCCGAGCTTTTCTGCATCCTGATTCAGCTTCTGCTGCGACTCGACCAATTGCTCAAGATCGCCAGCTAGGTCACGATGCGTGCGCCACTCGGCCATCTCTTTGAGTGCAGCGTTGAGCGACTCCGCAACGATCTGTTGATTCTTCTCCGCTCGCTCCAGCGCCTGCTGTTGTTCAGCTGTGGCATCTGCAGATTTTTTGGGGGGATCGGTTTGAGCATTGTCGTTGGCGACTTTGCTTTGTTCGCGTTTGCGGACGGCTGTTAGGTCTTCTTCAATCTGGGGTAGGTTCTCTTGGCCGAGGCGTTTGAGTTCCTCATCCAGCTTGGTCATCCGCCGGGTGGTTTTCGGATCGTCGATGGCATTGTCACGGATGTCGTTGAGGAGTTGCTGCGCACGTTTCCGCACACCGGTTTCCGCGTCGCTCAGTTTTTGGGCTGCGCGTCGTTGGGTCATTTCCGTTTGCTGCAATGTATCAACGTCCTGCGGCCGCAATTCGCCTGCTTCATTGAGTTGAATCTGCAGTTGCCGAACTTGCTGGTGAGCGGCGTCTTGTTGTTTTTGGGCCAGCTCCAAATCGGCCATGATGTCTGCTTGTCGGTCGGCCAACTCCTGCTGTTTCTCTTCGGAAGTGACCACGGTAAAGATCCGCGGCAGACTTTTGCCGACATGCTCCTCACCCAAGTCAAAGGCATCGGTCGCTTCGGCATGCAGAGTGATGGTGTCGCCCGGTTTGAGATCCATCGTCGATAGGTCGAATTCATAAGTCGCCGACTGATGTTGGGGCCTGGTGGAGTCGTTGAAAACCGAAACCATCTGCGGCTCCGTTGCTTCGGCATCATCCGCATCCTTGGTTACGGTTTGGGCACCGGTGTGCATCTGCGGTTGTGTTGCATCAGCATCATCCGGATTTTCGGCGCCGGATTTGGAACCAGTGTGATAGACGAGGCGGATTTCCTTGAGACCCAAGTCATCCTTGGCGACCATCCGCAACGGAATCTTGGCGACGGCGGTCACACGGAGATTGGTGGTCGGATCCGTGATTTCGATTTCGGGGACACGATCTTCGATCCCCCGCAGCTCGTAATGCCGGCTTTGTCCGCTGTCATGCCCTTCGCGATCGCGGAAAGCTAACCAATAGATCGAATTGCCTGGTTGCGCAATCGTAAACTCAGCGCCGAACGTCAGGCCCTCCGGGCCAAGCACGAGGGGTTGCGATTGTTCATAGACGTGCAAATGGGCATCCACCAACGGTTTGTCGGCGCGGGCTTTGGTGGTCACTGTGGTGCCCAGGAGTCCTTCTACGTGTCCTGTTCCAGCAGGGAGGTCGACACTGGGTTGCCCCAAATACTCCGGCGGCGTCAGCGTGATTTGCAGATCTTCTAAATTGGGAGGGACAATGGCCTCGATCGTGAACCATGGCATCTCCAGATCATCTCCCGCTTCGACACGGAATTGAATCGGGCCTTCCAACACCAACAGACTGGAGACGAAGACGTCGCGGGGTTGATCCTCCCGGTCGGTGATCGATTGGGCACTGAGTTGTTGCGACGTTTCCTGCTTGTCGGGAAATCGAAAGAAAATCATCCCGTTATCCGGCAGTCCGCCCCGGGCGTTGTCGATGTGGAGGGTCAGGGTTTCACCAATGGCGATGCGTAGCGGTGTCTCTGGGGAATGGACCGATTCAAAATCGTCTCCCAGAATCCGCAATTGCGTTTGTTTAGGCCAGTTTGTATCCGACAGCGGCAAGACCATCCGCTTGAAGGCAATCGAGGCATCCGCGCGATTCAAACCGACCAAAACCGCCGTCGCCAAGCAGACCGCAGTTGCCGCCAGCATGATCCGTTTGACGTTGCGCGTTTGGACCACTTCGTCGAAGTCGACGTTTTGTAGGTGTTTGCTGGTTTCGTTCACAACCTGCTGTTGCAGTTCGGGGGAACCCAGTGCGGGATCGATGTCGTGATTGAGGAATTGTACGGTACTGGCCAGACTGTCCTTCAGTTCTGGGTGCAGGCGTTCAATCCGCAGCGCTAAATCGAGATCATTCAATTGGACCAGCAACGGCGCTATTAACCGACGATAGGCAATATAGGCGGTCGCGGCGACAACCGTTAGGCTGAGAATCAAGCGGACACCGGAGTCGCTGAAGCGAAACAGCCAATCCGCGATGCCAATGACGGCAATCGAGCCGACAAACACCGTGATCAGCCAGGAGACGCCATTGACGAACAGCGCGCGACGTACGCGTTGCCGTAGTTCGCTGAGTCGCGTTTCCAGTGGAGTGAACATCGTACTGTCGTTTCCCTCGCGTAACGTCAAAATCCAACGTTCATCATACCAGTCGCAGCCGTTTCCGCAAAATCCATTCCCCGCACAACAAGCCGACAAACAGAGCAAACGTGAGCCAGAAATTCCAAAGTTGTTTGGGAGCTTCGGTTTCCAAAGGAACGGGATTACCGCGCGGAACAGCCGCCAAAACGTCGTCGGTTTCCAACAATGTATGGTACGCGCCGCCGGTGATCTTGGCAGCCTGAGTCAATTCGGGGACGTCCATTTTGACGGTACGCATTTCGCCCATCGGCGAGGTGACGCGAAAATCGACGCTAGGGGGTGCGTTTTCAAACGTGGGTGAGGCAATGAATGCGTGATAGGTCCCTTCAACGGGATTCGCGAAGGTCCCTTCAAAAATGGTCGGCGCCTGAGGCAATCGCTTGAGGTCCACCTGTCGCCGGGGCCCTCCGTGCTGTTGCACGACCACTGTCACGGCGGTCTCTGAGGCGGAAATCAAACGGTCGTCGAGAAAATTCACACGAAACTGAACCGGTGTGCCGCGCATATATTCCTTGCGATCAACCGTCAACTCCGCACCACGATCTCGGCCGAGCAATTTGGATCGGCTGAGGTAGCGAATGACCTGGACCCAATACCGGCCAAAATACAAATCCCCCACACGGTACCGCCAACGCCATGTTTCATCGGTGGCATGAAAAATCACCTTGCCGCCGCCGAAACGGTGCATGGCGATGATGGGGATCTCCTCGTTGCCGGAATCCGTTTGGGGATGCACGGCAAATGCGACCGCGCCGCGCTTCAGCCGGACGGACTCGAACGCCCACATGAACGGCGGCAAATCTCTCCAGACCTGTTCGTCGTCGCGTTCGTTATCGGTCAGACGGAAAATCGATGTTCCTTTGCGGCCATCAAGCGTCACCACGGGTCGAAAGCCGTCGCCGATGAGGGATGGGTTGTCTTTGCGGACCGCGTCGGAGACTTGTACCGGCAACAGGTCTTCTAGCGGCGTCCCCCGGTAACCGATCGGGTTGTGCTGCGTCCCGGCGATCATCAACAGCCCACCACTTTTTTTGTTGACGAATTCCTGCAGTTCCTGCTGCGTTCTTTCCGTGAGAAACGCCAAGTCCATGTCGCCAAACAAGATCACATCGTAGGAGAACAGGTCCTCTTCGTTGACGGGAAAATTTTGCAGGGCGGTCCGATCCTCGTCCGCATACTCCGCATCGGCGTCTTGCAGAACAGTCTTTAATTCGACCGTCTTTTCCCGCTCTAGCAAGGTTTTCAAAAAGCGGAATTCATAACGCGGCAGGGAATCGGCCAGGAGCACGCGGATTTTTTCTTTGCGAACGCTCACGCCACGGACTTGGCGGTTGTTCTCGGTGTTGGCCTCTTTGGGAAGCAACTGCACGTCGACCACATATTGAAACTCACCAACTTCGGGCGGCGTGTAGGTCAATTCCAATTTCTGGGTGCGTTCGTCGGCATCGAGTTTAATCCGCTCGGTCGTCAGCGCGTCTCCGGTCGATTCGTCTCGAAGTGTGACCGACACGGTTTTCCCGGCGTAGCCCCGCGCACTCAATGTATATAAAAAGGTGATGGGATCATTGACGAACGCGACGTCGTCAACCTGGACGTCGGTGATTTCCAAGTCGCGAACCGGTTGCGCGTCCCCCAGTCCCAGCGCGAAAATCGGCACTCCCTTGCGGCGGGCGAAAGTCGCTGCGGCGGAGAGTTTTTCCCCTTCGGTCGTGATGCCGTCGGAGAGCAAAATGATGGCCGTGGGTGGCGCGCCGCGCAGATCGTTCAACACCGACCTTAGCCCCTGCCCCAATTGCGTCCGGTCTCCTTCGGCTTCCAAGTCCCGCAATTGCGGTAGGACTTCGTCGACATCCTCGGGTGTGATGCATTCGGCGACCTTGGTGGCAGCCCCAGCCAATTTATAAATCCGTAATTTATGCCGCTGCAACAAGCGCTTAAGAAAAGCCCCTTCGTCACGCAGCAAAATCGCTTTACCGACATTCAGCGGCGTGACTTCTTCGTAGTCAGCGGCGTCTAATAGCGTGCGTGCGGTGGAACGTAGGTCGTCATCCTGGTACGGGTCCGCCGCCGTCATACTACCGGAGTTGTCCAAAATCACCACGGCATACGGCAAGCCGGTGCGATCGACCGACAGAAACGCGCTGCTCAGCATGAACAGCAACAGAAAAATAGCGCCCAGCCGCATCGCGACCAACAGCCCCCGCATCCACCGCGAAGCTCCGGTGGCATCGCGGCGATAAACCAGGATCACCACGGCAACAGCGGCCACAGCGAACAGCAACAACACCCAATCGGGCCAAGGAAAGTCACTACGATATCTCCACGACGTCCCCTGCCCCGCCCCTGCGGGGGGGATCTCAAGCAGCCATTCCATGGTCTTTTGCAGCGGGGACATACGGCGATCGTTCCGTGCGAATGAGTGGGGACGTCCCTGTATTTGTATACGAGCAGCCGGTTCGCGGCAATCGCGGGGGGTGGGTTTCCGGATTCTGGGGTGTGGCTCGCTTCGCTGCGGGGTGGTATGCTACAGATCGAATATAATTTTATAGCGACGGAGCAGCCGGAGAGAGACGCCGTTCGTTCCAATGCTTCTGTTGATCCCATTCAAGCTCATCATGTCATCCATTCAGTATTTTAAATAGCTCACCCGCCTCATGACGTTCGCCAATCCACTCGGCCTGCTCGGCCTCTTGTCCCTGCCTGTGATTCTCGGGATTCACCTCTATCACCGCCGGTTTCCGCCGTTGGAGATTGCGGGTTTGCATTTGTGGGCTGTGGAGAGTGAAGTGCGATTGGCTGGGCGGCGACGGGATCGGTTGCCGATCACGTTGACGTTGATTCTGGAATTGTTAGCAGCCCTGTTTTTGACGTTGATCATCAGCCAACCCCGCTTTGGTGAGGTGGACAGCGTCACGCATCTGGTGGCTGTGCTGGATGATTCTGCCTCCATGAGCGGTGGTCCGCCGGGGGAAGCGACGTTTCGCGAGCAAGCGATTGGGGAATTGCGGCAGCGGATGGACGAATATGGCAGTGATAGCGTAGTGACATTGATTCAATCCGGCGCGCGACCGGTGATGTTGGCCGGTCCCGCTGTGCCGTGGAGTGAAGCCGAGACGCGTCTGTCGCAATGGCAACCGCAGGCGACGCGGCACAACTTCGCCCCCGCCTGGGACCTTGCCCAACAAGTCGCCGATCAAACCGGCCAACTGTTATTTTTGACCGATCATGTTCCCACCACGGAGACCAATCCCGCTGCGATGGAAATCATCTCCGTCGGTCGCAAATTGGAGAACGTCGCCGTCACGACCGCCGTTTGGGAATTCGATGCGGCGACCGGGGTGGGTAATGTCCATCTGCGTTTGACCAATTTGGGCGAAGAGGCGGCCGATGCGCAAGTGACAGGGCGGTCGGGGAGCACGCCGATTTTTGAAAAGGCGATCACGATTCCAGCCGGCGGCAAATCGGCGCTCAATCTCACCGTCCCGGGTGGTGTGGGGAAGCTCAATATTGATGTAACGTCGCCGCGCGACGGGTTGGTGTTGGACAATCGTGTGCAACTAATCGAACCCCAGGTCCGCACTGTGGGGGTCGCGGTCGAATTGCCCGAAGGCCCCGCACGCGACCTATTTCGCCGCTCGCTACAGGCGTTGCCCAACGTGGCAGTCGTTTCGGCCGATGCGGCGGATTTGATCGTAACCACCTCCGATCGACTGCCCGCTGCCGAGAGCAATGCTTGGTGGTTGGGCATTGGTCCGCTCAATCCCAGCGAAGCAGCCCGCAAGGCGGCCAAGAATCTGATTGGGCCCTACGTGATTGAAAAGGAAAACCCTCTGCTCGACGGGGTCACGCTCGCCGGGGTCATTTGGGCCGGTGTGCAGCCGGTCACGCAAGAAGCGACGCCACTAATCAGCGTGGGCAAGACGCCGCTGCTGGCGCAACTCGTCGGCACCCGCGCCGCGGCCTATTTGCTCAATATCGACCTCGAGCAATCCAGCCTCAGCGAAAGCCCCGACTGGCCGATTTTAATCAGCAATCTCATCGAGCTGCGCCGCAGCGACCTGCCCGGCCTGAACCGGTGGAACTACCGACTCGGCGAGGGAGTCCGCTTTCGGCTATACAACGGATTGGTCGACCCGGCCGGCGAATCCGATCCGAAGCCATTGATGTTAGTGCACGACGGAGGACAACGGACCTTACCCCGCGGGAGTGTGATTGACATCCTCCCTCCCAATACTGCGGGCGTCTACGAAATTCGTGAAGGTGAGTCGACAGTCGGCCGATTTGCCGTGAACTTTGAAGATGCCGAGGAATCCAACTTAAAACTCCTCTTCCCCGGCGGCCGCCAACCCGCCCAGCCCAACCCCACGGCGCTGTACCAGATTGATCCTAAATACTCCTGGATCCTGGTCGCAGCAACGTTCTTAACGCTCGTGCTGTTGCTACTCAATTGGTGGGTCGTGAAATCGCCACGCACTGCCGCGTGATTGACGATGAATTTAGCCACAGATTGAACACGGATCAAACACAGATCAAAAAAAGATAAAGGATTGGCTCCTTCAAAATCTGTGTTTGATCTGTGTTCAATCTGTGGCTAAGAAGTTTTGAGACGACAGTTTCGAAACGTTTTCGTCGGTTCGCAAAGGCCGTGGGGAAATGGCATTTGACTTGTAAGACGCCGGGAACCGATACGAGTGAAAGCGCGTGGTTTACTCGTTTCGGTTGCAAGGCAGACCCCGATGGCCGGCACTGCGGAATTGATTGCTCAGGGATTGCAGCGGCATCAAGCCGGTGAGTGGGATGCCGCTGCGCGTTTGTATGCTCAAGCATTGGATGTCACGCCCCGCTTTCCAGAGGCTCTGCACCTGCTGGGCGTGTTAGCACATCAGCGCGGGGCGCATGACCAAGCTGTGGCGCATATCCAGCAGGCCATTGCTGAGAACCCGAGTGAAGCGGCGTATCATAGCAATCTGGGGAGCGCCCAACACGCACTGGGGCAATATGACGCTGCTGTCGATAGTTATGGCGCCGCTTTGCGACTGGATCCAGGACGACCCGAGACGCACCACAATCTCGGCAATACCTTCTCCGCCCGCCGGGAGTTTCGAGAGGCAGCGGCCAGCTTTCAATCGGCCATTGCTCTCGATTCGCAGTACGCCAAGGCATACATGCAACTTGGTCGCGTATCGCAACGTCTCGGGCAGCATGAGGAAGCCGTTACTGCACTGCGACGGGCCATTGAACTGGCCCCAGGATTGGTGGCGGCCTATGAGTTGCTCGCGGATTCGTTGCGTCGGTTGGGGCAACGGGACGAGGCGATTGAAGTTTATGAACAATTCTTGTTGCACGACCCAAACTGCGCGCCAGCCATCTACAACAAGGGTGTCATCGAGCTGGATGACTATCGCTTGATGGCCGCTGGGTTATCATTTGCTCGGGCCATTGAGCTGGCCCCGGATTTCCCGGAAGCCTACTGCAATCTGGGGATCACATATTTGGCGCAGGGACGTGTGCGGGAGGCGATCGAAAACTTTCGCGCAGCAGTGCGCATCCGTCCCGAATATGCGATGGCACGCAGCAACCTATTGATGGCGCTGCATTACGACCCGGCGACTGATGAAGAGACCCTGTACGAAGAACATTTGCAGTGGTCAGCAGTCCTGGAGCGAGTCGAGACGCCCGTGCTGGCAAACACGCGCGATCCACACCGCCGGTTACGCATCGGCTACGTCTCACCCGATTTTCGGGAGCATGCGGTTTCGCACTTTTTTGAACCGATCCTCCGCCAGCATTGCCGCGAGGCTGTGCATGTCACTTGTTACGCCGATGTGGCCAAGCCGGATGCGACGACGACGCAATTACAATCACTGGCCGACAATTGGCGCAACGTGCACGGGTTATCGGACAATGAGTTTGCCGCTCACGTTCGCCGGGATGAAATCGATCTGCTCATCGATCTTGCCGGACACACCGCCGGCAACCGCATGACCGCCTTCGCTCGTCGCTTGGCGCCGGTACAAGTCAGCTACATCGGCTACGGCAGCACCACGGGGCTGACGTGCATGGATTATCGTATTGTCGACCACGTGACAAACCCGGCGGACGAAACCTCCTGGCATACCGAAGAGTTAGCGCGACATCCTCTCGGATTTTCCTGTTACGCCCCACCGCATGATGCGCCGCCGGTGACAGTTCCGCCGTCGATCGAAACGGGACGTGTTACCTTTGGTTGTTTTAACAACATTGATAAAATCTCACCGCCGGTTGTGCAGCTGTGGGCGCAGCTGATCAATGCGGTGCCTGGTTCGCGGTTATTCTTAAAGACACGGGCCTTCAACGACCCAGGTGTTACCGCAGCTTGGCGCCAAAAATTCGCCGCCGCTGGATTAGCGCCGCAACGTTTGGAGTTATTAGGCCGCAGCCGGACCGTGGCGGAGCATCTTGCAGAGTATCGTCATGTCGACATCGCTCTGGACCCGTTTCCCTACACCGGTTCGACGACCACCTGTGAGGCGTTGTGGATGGGAGTGCCGGTCGTTTCGCTCCGTGGAAACAATTACGTGGGCCGCATGACGGCGAGCCTGCTGGAAACCCTCGGTGCAACGGAGTTGATCGCCGATACGCAGGACGCCTACAAAGCCATCGCAGTAGGTCTGGCGACAGATGCCCGGTCCCTCTTGTCATATCGAAAAGATTTACGAGGTGCGATGGCTGGTTCGGCGATTTGCAACGCAACGGCGTATACGCGCGGCTTGGAGGATCTTTACCGTGACATGTGGCAGCGGTGGTGTGGGGAGCAACGATGACAGCAGCCGATGCAGAACTCCAACGCGCAATCGAGGCGCACCAGTCGGGAGACTTGTCGACAGCAATTCACGGATATCGCTGCGTCATCGAGAATGATTCCTTGCAAGCCGAGGCTTGGCATCTCTTAGGCGTGGCCCTACATCAACAGGGGGAGCATACCGCTGCGGTGCAGCATATCCGTCGAGCCATTGAACTGTGCGGGACCAACGAGGCCTATTACTGCAACTACGGCACCGCTCTGTTGGCGGCGGGACAAACGGCGGACGCGTGTCGGCAGTTGGAACGCAGTTTAGAACTGGAACCGGCGCGGGCGGAGTTTCACTTCAATTATGCAAACTGCTTGAAGCAATCCGGCCAGTTGGACCGAGCCGTGGCCAGTTATCGACAGGCACTGCAACTTCGACCCGCGTATCCGCAGGCACAAAATAATCTTGGAAACGCCTTGATGGAGCAAGGATTGCTCGACGAGGCCGCCGGTTGTTTTCGCACTGCATTGGCCTCACAGCCGACATTCGCCGATGCGCACCACAACTTGGGAAATACGTTGTTACGCCAGGAGCAGCACGACGAAGCTCAATCGCATTTTGCCGTAGCCGCCAAGTTGGCGCCGCAGCGGCCGGAGTTTTTACAGAGCTATTTTCTCTCGCTCAGTTATGAAGTCGACGTCAACGCGCAGCAACGTTTTGATCTACATCGGTTGTGGGGTGCGCAGATTGACGGACTGCATCCCGCGGCAACCGCATTCGCAAATACCGTGATCGCCGAGCGGCGTTTGCAGATTGGATATGTCTCGGCCGATTTTCGGGAACATGCCGTTGCCGATTTTCTGGAACCGATTCTGGCAAACCATGATCCTGTGCGGTGTCAGGTCACTTGTTATACCAACGTCGCAACTCCTGACGAGCGTACCGAGCAGTTGCGCGGTTATGGGGGGCAATGGCGATCGATTGCCGAATTGACCGACGCCCAAGCGGCTGAATTGATTCGTGGTGATGGGATCGACATTCTGGTCGATTTGGGCGGGCATACAGCGGGGAACCGGTTGGGGATCTTTGCTCGCAAACCCGCTCCCGTACAAGTGACGGGGACTGGTTATGGATGGACAACCGGTTTGCCAAGCATGGATTATCGATTGACCGACGCGATCGCCGATCCGCCGGGCGAGTCGCGGCGACACACCGAAGAGTTAGTAAGAATCCCACAAGGCATGCTTTGCTTCCAGCCGCCTACGACAGATCCGGACGTCACTCCCCTACCCGGTTCAAATGACGGCACCATCACGTTTGGCGGATTTCACCGTCACGTCAAACTCAACGAGCGAACGATGAAGTTGTGGGCGCGAATTTTAGTGCGTGTGCCCGGTTCGCGACTGATGCTCAAAGACCGCGCGTTTCGCCATGCGCATGTTATGCAGCGGACTCAGAATCTGTGTGACGCTTGCGGAATTCCGCGCGAACAAGTCCTTTGGGAGACTGGTTCCGATTCGCGGCGCGATCATCTAGCAATGTACGGCAAGGTCGACATCGCACTTGATACCTGGCCGTACAACGGTTCCACGACGACGTGTGAGGCACTGTGGATGGGCGTTCCCGTGGTAACGCTCGCCGGCGATTCATATGTTGGCCGCATGTCGGCCAGTTTATTAATGCAGGTGGGGCTCCTGGAACTCATTGCACAGACCGAGGACGAGTATGTGGATTGCGCCGTCCGTTTGGCCAGCGATATAGCGACATTGCAGCGGCTGCGTGGAGATCTACGTGACGTTATGAGTTCCTCTCCACTCTGTGATGGTCCAGGATACACCCGTGCCTTGGAAGCCTCGTATCGCGAGATGTGGCGCCGCTGGTGTGATGCGCGTCATTCGGCCAGGAGGGCGTCATGACGGTCGGGGAATCATTGGTCAATTCGGCGCTGCGTTTTCACCGCGCGGGTGAATACCGAATGGCGGAACAGTTCTACACGCAAATCCTCAATGAGACCCCCGCCCCGGCAGTGCATACGAATCTGGGGATTGTGAAACGGGCTTTGGGGGATTTCGAGGGCGCGATTGCTTGCTATCGCCGGGCCATTGAACTCGATGCGACTTGTTTTGAAGCGCACAACAATTTGGGCAACCTGTTGTGGAAACAAGGGCGGTTGGCCGAGGCGCTGGGTTCCCTGAAACAGGCAGCGTCGCTCAATCCCACAGCAGTCATGTCCCGTTGCACGCTGGGATTGATTCAGACGGAATTGGGGGAACTGGACGCAGCGATCGATGAGTTCCAAACCGCGTTGCGGATCGCACCGGAATTCGCGGAGACGCACAATGGCTTAGGCCGAGCCTTGCAGCTCCGTGGTGAATTCGCCCAAGCCTGTGTGGCCTATCGGCGGGCGATTCAACTCAAACCCGACTTCGCCGCAGCACACGTCAGCCTGGGCAATGCGCTGACTGCCTTACACCGTTTTGACGAAGCGTGCGAGCACTACCGGACCGCCTTACGGATCAATCCAGCAGAACGGACTGCTCGAGACAATCTGTTGATGGCCATGCAGTACGATCCAGAGTTTGATGTCGATGAACTCTTCGGTGCGCATTGCGAATTGGCACAGACGATGCAATGCGCGGCACCATCGGTGGTGCAGCATGACAATGACCCCGCTCCGCATCGCCGACTACGCATTGGATACGTCTCTCCCGATTTCCGCAAACACTCCGTCGCGTTTTTTATGAAGCCGATTTTGGCGAGACATGATCCGTCGGAAGTCGAAATATTTTGTTATGCCCAAGTCGCTCAGCCGGACGAAACCACGCAACGGATGCGAGAATTGGCCGGGAACTGGCGCTCGACCGTTGGCATGTCCGATGCTGCGGTGGTGGAGTTGATTCGTCGCGACCAGATCGACATCTTGGTCGATCTGGCTGGCCATACGGCCGGTAACCGGCTCGGCGTTTTTTCCCAGAAGCCGGCGCCGATTCAGGTGAGTTATTTGGGTTATGGAAATACAACCGGTCTAAGCAGTGTGGATTATTGGTTGACCGGCGCGGTTGCGGATCCCCCGGGGGAATCGCGGCGGCATACCGAAACTCTGATCCGACTGCAGCGTGGCATTGCCAGTTATGCCCCTCCGACAGTTGCCCCGGACGTTGCTCCGCCGCCATCGGTTCGCAATGGTTTTTTGACCTTCGGTTCCTTCAACAAGCGGGTCAAAATCAATCCCGCTGTCATTCGATTGTGGTCGCGGGTGTTGGAATCGCTGCCGACGTCACGCTTGGTGCTCAAGGACCGCGCCTATGCGTCGCAAGAAATGCGTGAGATCACCCTGGCGGAGTTTTTACGCTGCGGTGTTGAAGCGGAGCGGATTGATTTGATTCCACGGGCGGAATCGTTGCGCGACCATCTGCAGTTGTATTCGCAGATTGATGTGGCTCTCGATCCGTTCCCCTACGGCGGCTCGACGACGACATGCGAGGCGCTGTGGATGGGGGTTCCGGTGCTGACGTTACGCGGAAATTGCTACGTCAGCCGAATGACGTCCAGTTTGCTCACGCAAATTGGTCTAACCGGGTGCATCGCCGAAACACCGGATGATTTTGTGCGGCGTGCGATTGCTTGGGACGGGCAAGCGGACTGTCTGGCAGAGTTGCGGCGCGAGTTGCGAACCGTCTGTGCCGATTCTCCACTCTGCGATGCGACCGGTTACACACAGGAACTCGAAGCCGTCTATCGCACGATGTGGCAAACCTGGTGTGCTCAAAGCTCGTCATTGCGAATTCACGAACGTGCTATCGGCGGCCGCTAGGCGGCCACTCCTGGTGCCGAGTCGTCGCGTTTCGATGAACCCGCTGCCGCTGGTCCGGTCGCTGTTTGGCTGTGGACTGCCTGTTCGATGCGGAGGATCTGCTCATTCAATGCTGTGAACTGGATGTCGACGGTGGAGGTCGTTTGTTCGATGCCTCCGGAGACAATCGTGACGATTCCCAAAAACAGCAGCATTTGGCCGGCGGTCAGCACCAGCCATCCCATCGGAGCATAATGGGGCTTGTCCCCAAAAAATCCCCACAGTACAAACGTCGAGCCAATGGTCAAACTCAATACGCCGATGTAGGCCAGAATCTGCCCCAACACCATTAACGACCCACCACCCCGCTTGGCTGCCGGCTTGGGGGGAAGTTCTGGTTGGCGTGCGGCGGGTTGTTTTGTCTCGACGTTTTTTTTGTTGGAGCTCACTGGAGACGGATTTTTATCTTGTGGCTGAGATGGTGTTGCTTTGGCAATTGTCGCTGGAGGCAGTTCCTTGGTGGGCGGTGTCTTTTCGGACTCCGGTTCCTCAGGGGCGACGGGCCGCTTGGTGGGTGTCGAAGCTGTCAATTCATCCGTGGTCAGCGGCAGCGTCCGCGCCATGGCGAACTGCCCATCGAGGTCCTCGCTGACCGCAGGATCAGTAATATTGCCCAAATAGTCGACGGGCGACGCCGAGGTCTTAGGGTTGGAATCCTTGTCCAATACGGGGCCGTAGGGATCCAGAATCTCATCGCTGGCCCAACGTGCCAATAATTCCTGCGGGTCCTTTGGCATAGATTTTACCTCGGCGGGCTGTGATCGTGTCGTCGTGATTTCGTTCCCACAAGCGGCGCAGATCACGCGTTTGTGATCCGCCGACGCTTGGCCGGAGACGTTGGCCTGGCAATGTCCGCACCACATCCTTGTGATTCCGATTCAACAAACGATTGCGAATTGTGGACCCAGTAGACAATCTGCCGGACGCTGGCAGGCGGGTTTTAGAATGGTGAGTTTCCAGGATATCCTTGATATGACATCCGCTCCTGGATTAACGGCGGATTATCTATAGACTGCCAATCAACGCAAGACCGGTTCGCGGCTTCAATGCTTCAGGACGATTCAGTAGTTAAGATTGGGGGCATCGGTAGACCGTCGTTGATGTCTCTCGCAACATTGTTCCGAGGAGTGGATTGAGCATCTCTATGGCCTGTTTCTTAGCTGAACTTCCCTCCAAACTCGACTCCGTCCCCTTGCGGGCGGTCTCTGAAACCGCTAATCTCCTATCCCAAATGGGCGTCGATCCGTTGAGAAGGTTGACGGTCGCCGCTCATGTTTTGCCTCGACCCAATATGCTTCGAAGCGTCGCTGCAACTTGATAATAGCTCGTCAGTTACATCAGGTCTTGCGTGGCGGTTTGCACGTGTCTCCCGTCATAGTGATGGTGGTTGTGACCACGCGCCCAGGGCCAGGGTATTGCGACTGCCATAATGTTTGTCTCAAAAGTGACGTGTCCGTAGCGACGAATGATTCCGCCCCATGTCCTCAGCAAATCACAGAAACGATCGGATCGTGATCACCGGGATCGGCCTGACCGCTCCGAATGGAAACGATCTCGAAGAATACCGGGCAAATTTGCTCAACGGGGTTTCTGGCGTCGTTCCGTATGAAACACGCTACGTCGGCGAAGTCCTAGCAGGCGTCTGCCAATTTGACGAAACGCGTTACCAGCGCCGCAAAGAAGTCCGTCGCGGTACACGAGCAGGGTCTGTTTCGATTTATTGTGCTCAGGAGGCGATCGCCAAAAGCGGTTTGGACTGGGAGACGGTGCCCAAGGATCGCGTGGGCGTGTATATCGGCATTACGGAGCACGGCAACGTCGAAACGGAAAACGAGATCCACGAGATTTCGCAGTTCGACTACGACACCAAATTTTGGTCCCACCACCACAATCCACGGACCGTAGCCAATAACCCCGCCGGCGAAGTCGCGCTGAGCATGGGGATTACTGGCCCGCACTACACAATTGGCGCCGCCTGTGCAGCGGGGAACGCCGGATTCATTCAGGGACTGCAGATGCTGCGGTTGGGGGAAGTCGATCTGGCCATTGCCGGCGGCTCCTCGGAAAGCATTCACACATTCGGAATTTTCGCCAGTTTTGCCAGCCAAGGCGCTTTGGCCAAGCATGAGGACCCCACGAAGGCTTCGCGACCGTTTGACATGGATCGAAACGGCATCGTGGTCTCCGAAGGAGGCTGCCTCTGCACGCTGGAACGCCTACCTGACGCCCTGGCTCGCGGCGCGACGATTTACGGCGAAATCGTGGGCTATGCGATGAATACCGATGCCACCGACTTTGTGCTACCCAACGCCACGCGACAAGCAGAGTGCATTCACTTGGCGCTTTCCCGCGCGGGGCTTGGTCCGGGCGATATCGACATTGTCAGCAGTCATGCCACGGCGACCGAACAAGGCGATATCGAGGAATGCAAAGCTCTCTCGGCGGTATTTGGTGATTTTCCCGATGTGGCAATCAACAATACCAAGAGTTTTATCGGGCATGCCATGGGGGCGGCTGGGGCTTTGGAGCTGGCGGGAAATCTGCCTGCCTTTCAGGACGGCATCGCCCACGCTACAATCAACGTCGACAATTTGGACCCGAAATGCGGGTTGCCGCAAATTGTCGCCAATACACCGCGTCAACTCGACAAAGTGGATGTGATTTTGAATAACTCCTTCGGCATGCTGGGCATCAATTCGGTGTTGATCGTGAAACGGTATCAAGCGGGTTAGAGAGAAGGTCCCTTGCGAAGACCTCGGTCCCGTGACCACAGGCGCGTGCCAAAACGACACGACATAATAGGAATTTGGAGCTGTTGAATGAATCCGGAAGAAATCAGGCAAGCGATCCTGGAAATCTTAACCCGTATCGTGCCTGACGAGGACCTGTCGGAATTGGACGATTCTGTTTCGTTTCGCGAACAAATCGAACTCGACAGCATGGACTTTCTCGACATCGTGATGGAATTGCGCAAACAATACCGCGTGCAAATTCCCGAGGACGACTACATTCATCTCGACACGATGGACGGTACGGTCAATTACCTCACCCCGTTGATGCGCGATATTCAAAGCCCCGCGTAACGAAATCGATTCACACAAATAGGGTGCCACGGGCGGAATGTCTGTCTGTCAGGTCCTTGGAAAAAGACTGCTGGTCCAGCCAGCAGTGGCACCCGTCGATGTGAATTTCGTTGAATCTCTCAAGCCATTTCTCTTTGTGAAATCGTTGCTGAAATTGCCGTGCATTACGATACCGTCATCATCGGAGCCGGCATGTCCGGGCTGGCGGCGGGAATCCGGCTGGCTTATTACGGGCAGAGCGTGTGCGTGCTCGAACGGCACACCACGATCGGCGGGCTGAATTCGTTTTATCGGTTGCGCAACCGCAACTACGACGTCGGCATGCATGCGGTGACAAATTTCGCGCCGCCGGGCAGCAAGGTTGGACCGTTAAGCCGCGTCTTGCGGCAACTTCGCTTTCGCTGGGATGACTTCGACCTCCGCCCGCAGGTCGAATCGCTCGTTGCTTTCGGGGAGACCCGGCTGCGATTTTCCAACGAACTGCAGTTGTTCGTCGATCAAGTCGCCGATGCCTTTCCCGCACAAATTGACGGCTTTCAAAAACTGCTCCAGCGGATCGATGCACACGACGATTTGCCGCTCGACCAACAGCACCTCTCCGCCCGGCAGGTGATGGGCGAATCGATCACCGATCCGCAATTGATCGACATGATCCTGTGCCCCATCATGTTTTACGGCAGTGCCAGTCCGCGGGACATGGACTTCCATCAATTCGTGATCATGTTCAAAAGCATTTTCCACGAAGGTTTTTGCCGCCCGCTACAAGGCATCCGACCAATTCTGAAAGCGCTGGTGCGAAAGTACAAATCGCAGGGAGGCGAATTGAAACTGCGCGCGGGCGTAGCGTCAATTCAACTGGATGGCGAGCGCGCGGTGGGGGTCGTCTTGGATGACGGCACGGAAATCACGGCCGACAAGGTTCTCTCCTCAGCCGGTTATGTGGAGACGATGAACCTCTGCGCCGGCCAGCAACAGATCCTCACTCCCGAGGATCCGGGAAATGTGACGTTCGTCGAAGGTCAAATGATCATCGAAGAACAACCGGCCGATTTGGGGCATACGGAAACGATCATCTTTTATTGCGATTCCGAGCGGTTCCATTATGAGAGCCCCGATACGCCCTGCGATTTGCGGAGCGGGATTATCTGCTGCCCGAACAACTTCCAATACGACGAACCGCTTCCCGAAGGGATTATCCGCCTGACGGGGCTGGCGAATGGGGACTACTGGATGTCGCTGCCCGAAGACGAGTACCGGCAGCAAAAAGAACAGTGGTTTGACCGCATGGTCGCCGCCGCCGCGAAGTACATCCCGGATTACCGCGGCAAGGCGTTGGATACCGATGTCTTCACGCCCAAAACCATCAAGCACTTCACCGGTCACGTGAACGGTTGCGTCTATGGTGCTCCGCAAAAACGCCTCGACGGCACGACGCATCTTGAGAATCTGTATCTGTGCGGCACAGATCAAGGGTACCTGGGAATCGTGGGCTCGATGTTCTCGGGAATCACGATCGCGAATCTGCACTTGCTTAATCGTTGATGATGAGCGGTCAACGTATAGGCCTATCAGGATGGCTGCTGCCTGCAATCAGCCCGTAATCAGGCGAAACAGCATTGTGAAGCAACCAAGTAGCGCGGTGATGCCCAGAACGCCACCGATGTTAAGCAATGGTGCTTGAGCAAACGGGGTTCTCAGCCAGCGTTGCATGAAATTCGTCAGCTGGGGCATGAGGACCCATTGCAACAGGCTGACGCTCAAAATGTTGCCGAGCAATATCGTAACCGCCAACCCCAAGCCGGAAAACCACGGATTGATAAAGGCCGAAGTGAGCATCACGGTCGGGTACAATGCCAACAGCACAACCATGACCATCTTCCACCCTGGCAGTTGGCCGCTGGCAGCATCATCGTCATCAAGTCGTGCGAACCATGCGCCGAAACCGGTTGGCATTTTTTTAACCGAGAATTCACCGATCTCTTCACTAATCTTCGCTGCCTGGACACTTCTTTCTGAGGATTCATACCAGCGATCCAAGCTGTCCTGATCGGCAAAGGTCATCATGGCGACCCACTGATCGGAGTTGGTATCGGCAGGCGGATAAACCTGTGTCTTCACGTAACCAGGCGCCTGTTTGGCGACAAGCGTGATCTCCTCTTGCAGTTCCACAAACCGGTCTGTCAACTGCGGCGGAACCTGATGCACGATCACCATCGAGGCTTCGGCAGGCCGCACGTCGATGTCGGAAGTACAGACAGTACTCATGGCTGGGTTCTTTCTACAGTTTCGCACTCGCGGGCGAGTGTTGTGGATTCACGAAAGTCTCTTGGGGCGCCGCCAGCGGGAGCGGGTATGCTGCTTCTCGCGCTGTGTCTGTTGATTCCTTGCGATAGGCGCATTGGCCGGCGATCCAGGTTTCGGCCACGGAACGATCGTCGCTCAGTGCCATGATACCAAATAGAAGTTCGGCAGCCTCATCAATCGTGGCGGGACTACCAGTTTTTGTGGTGAGCGACTGACGCCAGCTGATGGCTTGCTGACCCGCCGTCCAGTCCAAGGCGACGAAATCGGCCTCTTTGCCTGGTTGGAAATTCCCGAGTAGATCATCAAGGTAAAGCGCCCGAGCTCCCCCTAATGTGGCCAGATAAAAGGCCCGATAAGGATTCAGCTTGTTGCGTTCGGCTTCGGCAAGGTCCTGCTGGAGCGGATTGACAGAACCATCGAGCATCGTGTTATTGCAGAGTCCGACTTTGTAAGCTTCGTCGAGCACCCGAATCAGACTGAATGCATTGCCTGCTCCCATATCGCTGCCGAGCGCCAACCGCACCGGGTGTTCCGGATCCAAGGCCCGGCCCAGTCGAAACAGACCGCTCCCCAAGAATAGATTCGACATGGGACAGAAGGCCAAGGCGGCTCCTGCTTGGGAGAACCGACGGAATTCGTCATTCGACAACCAGATACCATGACCGGCCGTAAACTTGGCTCCCAGCAATCCATGTTTCTCGTGCACCGCTGTGTAATCCGAGCATTCAGGGAACTCCGTTCGAGCGGCACGGACTTCGGTGGGATTCTCACTGATGTGCGTGTTGATCCAACAGTCCTCGTGCTCGCGCTTCAATTGAGCGGCGTAGGTCAACATCTCTTCGGTGCAGCCTACGGCAAATCGCGGGGTGATGGCGTATAGATTTCGACCGCAGCGGTGGTACTGCTCGATCAAACGTTTGCTCTCGCGATAAAAGTCATCGGCGGAGATCAACGTGTCCGGGGGAGCAAACTTATCAATGCCCGTCAGCCCGGCGATCACACGCATCTGTCGTCGCGCAGCTTCTTCAAAAAATGCCTCTGTCGAGACGGGGCTACTGGTGGTGAAAGCTTGGCAGGTGGTCGTTCCGCCGGCCAGCAATGCGTTAAAAAAGTGCTCTGCCGCCTCTTCAGCGTAATCGCGATCAGCGTATTTTTCCTCTTCGGGAAAAATCGAAGTTTGTAGCCAATCGAGCAACTGCGCTCCGTGGGCTCCCAAGACGCGCGTCTGGGGGAAGTGAATATGCCCGTCGATGAACCCGGGGAGGATCATCCGGTCACGGATATGAGTTAGCGGCACGCCGGAATATTTCTCGGCCAAATCAGCATAGGGGCCAAAATCGCGGATAATACCGTCTTCAATCACCAGCAGACCGTCCCGTTCAAATCGAGCGGCAGCACGATCATTCCCCAAATGCTTCCAGGGATCGTCGATGAAGTCGAAGAAACAGCCGCGGATTGCTGTATAAGAATTCATGGGGAACTGCTCCTGGGGATCGGCGGGTCTCTGAAAACAATGGTGATAATTGCAGGTCGACCGGCAGTGACCGGAGTCCGGGCTGATTTGAGTTCGATCGACTTTCGACTACGAAAGTGTCAAACCTTTGCTTATCACTCCGCCCGCGTCCAATCCAAGCGCTCCAAACGTGTTAGAGAGTTACATTCACGTATCGTCTGTGCGGTTTTCTCGGGATTGAAATTGTCAAATGGAACGGTATTTCCAGTTGTGACAGCAAACGAGGTTCTGGAACTAATTCTTAGCCACGGATGAACACAGATTAAACACGGATCAGAAATAAAAGAAACTCGCTCTCATTATCGGGGGGGGGAACAAGCCATTTATCCGTGTTTAATCTGTGTTCCATCTGTGGCTTATTGAACCTTCCGGTTTTTGCCGGAGAACATCACGAGATTGCGTGTTAGTCGCGATAACTCAGACAGCCTTGTAAATGCTTCGCTGGGCGTGTAAACCTGTGCACGGGCCTCTCGATTTTGGGGGGCGGACATGTATTAAGGCGGTGAAATGGCCTCTCCTCGGCGTAAAACTCGGACACAACGGACGACTCCCACGTTGAAAACGCCGCAAGGCGACGACTCATTGGTACGGCTGCAGAAGGTGTTGGCCTCGGCCGGATTTGGGTCGCGGCGGCATTGTGAGGAGTTTATCCAAAGCGGCCGCGTGACCGTGGACGGGAAAACCGTGGTCGAATTGGGCCTGCGGGTTGACCCGGCCAAGCAAAAGATCCAACTCGACGGCGAAACCGTGAACGTCGAGAAAAAGGTGTACTATGTGCTGAACAAACCGACGGGGTTTTTGTGCACACATAGCGATCCTGCGGGACGGCGGCGGGTGATCGATTTGTTCCCCAAAGCTAAGCAACGTCTGTTTACGGTTGGCCGTTTGGACGAAAACAGCGAAGGGCTGATTTTGGTGACCAATGACGGCGAATTCGCAAATCGCTTGGCGCATCCGCGGTATCGTGTCTCTCGCGTCTATGAAGTCCAGGTCGCTGGAATCCCGACGCCCGATATTTTGCGACAAATGCGGGAAGGCCTGCGATTCTCCGAGGGATATTTTCGCGTGGACCGGGCACGCCGCGTGCGGGTCAAAGGCAAGACGGCGGTGCTGCAATTGACGCTCAACCAAGGGCGCAATCGGGAAATTCGCCGATTGTTGGCGCGGCTGGGTCACAAGGTGATGAAATTGCGGCGGATCCAGTTTGGCCCGATCAAGCTGGGCAAAGTCAATTTGGGCGAACACCGGACGTTGACGCCGCACGAGGTCAAACAACTCGAAGCTTTGCTGGAAACAAAACGTGAGATCCGCAGCGGTCGGCCACCGCGCAAAAATGCCGCCCCAGCCAAGGGCAAACGGACTGCTCCAGCAAAAAGCAAAAGCGCAGCTCCGGCAAAAGGGAAACGCTCCTCCCCCGTGAAAGGGAAAGCCGCTGCGGCTGCGAAAAAACGTCCTCAACAAAAGGCTACGAAAAGTCGACGCCGATGATCGAACAAGCGCCTGACAATCTGCTACCCGGAATGATTCCGACCGCCGCCCAAGAAACGGCAACGGTCGTCGAGCAACGGGAATTGGCCCGTGACACGTATCTGGTACGCATTGCCGCTCCCGAATTAGCGGCACAGATTCTGCCGGGACAGTTTTTGATGATCCGCGCACTGCAAACCAGCGACCCATTATTGGGACGACCGTTTGCGGTGTATGACACGTATCTCGACGCGGCCGGTCGTCCGGCGGGTATCGATGTGGTGTACGCGGTGATCGGCAAGATGACAGGGCTGATGAGCCGTTGGACCGCAGGTGAACAGCTGCAGGTCTGGGGACCGCTAGGTAACGGATTTCCGTTGCCCGCAGAGGGCCGATTGATGATGGTTGCCGGCGGAATCGGCCAGACACCGTTTTTGGCTGTCGGGCAAGAAGCACTAGGCCAAAAAACCTACGGCCAACCGTTACGGCAACCAGAACAATTGCCGTCGGCGGTCACGCTGTGTTACGGCGCGCGTTCAGCTGAATACTTAGCTGGGCTTGAGGATTTCCAGCGGGCCGGCATCGAGGTGCGGGTGGCGACCGATGATGGCTCGCAGGGACATCACGGTTTTGTCACGGACTTGTTGAAGCAAGCCTTGGACGGAGACGATCCGCCGACGGTGGTCTATTGTTGCGGCCCGGAACCGATGATGCATGCGGTCAGTGAAATCATCGCCGCTGCCGGTGTGCGTGGGTTCGTTTCGCTCGAATCGCCCATGGCGTGCGGTTTCGGAGCCTGCTTTAGTTGCGTGACCCGCGTGCGAATGGATGACGGCGAGTGGGACTACCGCCGCACCTGCGTCGAAGGCCCCGTCTTCCCGGCCGACCGCATCGTGTTTTAGGAAGCGATTGGTCCAGAGGTGTTGGCCGGATGTTCGTTGTTCGAGAAAGAAAAAAGTGCGTTGCGACGCGCACTTAGAAAGAAAGGCCTCGCGCAGAGACGCCAAGTCGCAAAGAGTTTTCTTCTGAGCGGAATGTATTACACATCGTTTTATGGCGATGCGGCTTGGCTAGAATCTGATGTTTCTGGTTTTAGTAAGCGCGGGTTTTCAAGATTATTTCTTTTTTACTTTGCGGCTCCGCGTCTTTGCGCGAGTTTTTTTTGAATGGCTCATCCCTCGTGCAGCGTAGAAAGGTGCGTCGCAAAGCACGCTACGAAGATCAGTCGAGATAATCTTTGAGTTTGACGTGGACGAATGGTCGCTTGTAGGCGTCTTCGTCTTTTTCGGCGTAGGCAACCCAGAATTCCAAGGCGGTGGCGTCGTAGACGACGTCGAGGACGTTGGCCCCTTTGATGGGAATTTTGCAGGCCAGGTCAATCATCTCTTGCGAGCCGATGTTTCCATACGCCTTTTTCAATGGCTGGAATGCGCCGCGACCTTCGTCTTGGTAGACGATGTCTTTAAAAACGTTTGGTGCCAATTCGTCGGTGGCATCGTTGTCTTCCCAGATGACCAGATTCGGCGCGTGGGCCAACATTTTCACCGCGCGACCGTTTTTGCCGTCGCCCACAACGTAGTGATATTTCTTGGTGCGTTTGGCGTTCTTGAAAATATCGACCGCCTCATCCAGTCCGTTCGCATCGTACAGGACATTGCGAAACAGTGTTGTGAAATGGACACCATTGAAGTCAAAGGGATAGTCGCTGGAGGGTGAGTCGCCCATTTCCGAGAGTACGATTCCCGCAGCATTCATGCCGGTGTTGGAACCAATGCAGCCGGCGAACGTGATGTTGACGTGCGGAATCCCCTCGTCGGGAATGTAGACAACGATCAACGGAAATTCTTGAGCACGCAGCCCCATTTCCCAGTCCAGGTTGCGTGTCTGGTACAGGTGCCCATCCTTGGTTGCTTTACCCCAAGCGGAAATGCTGCTGCAGGAGTAGTCGGCGATCATCGGAATCGCGTGCGCCCGTTGCAGTAGTTTCAACGAGAGTCCGCTGCCTGCGGCCAGCCCTTTGAGTTCTTCTTGGAACCGCGGGTCGGTATGTTTGGCGCTGGCGGCCCAGGCTTCGTCCAGTGCGCGGTCAGTAAAACGATCCGAGTCAGCAGCCTGAATACTCTTGAGGATGTGAGAGATGAATTCCGTGGCTTGCGGCTTGATCAATTCGCCTTGCTGGCGCCCCATTTCATACGGCGTGCCTTTGACAACCAGCACCGGGATTTTGTCCTTGCCGCTGCCGACGGAGGTCAGTTTCCCATCGGCGTGGGCCGCTGCCGTTAAGGCGAGACTAATAATCGTGACAAGTGCGACCGCAAATAAACGAGAATTCATAAGCCTCAGGCCCCTTGTTAAAACGTGGGTAGAAATACCCTGGAATTGAACCTCTGCCGATTATAACACGCCACAGCAAGATCGTGGCGATTTGGTGACAAAAAATGGGGCAGGCTCCCCTGCTCTGCAGGAGAGCCCACATGATTTCTTTACGGCTTCGCTTTTTTCATGCCGCCGGAAGCTTTGCTCACCACTTGCCGTAATTTTACGTCTTTAGAAACAGGTTTGCCTGCGGCAACGTCTTCTTCGCGGAAGGTGGCCATCAGGATATTTCGGTCGCCAGTGCGGCTGAAGTCGTAAATGATGCGGATCAGGCCATCGGGAGTTTGTTGGCCATCCGGGTAGGAAACACCCGCACGCTCGTCGAGGAGAAAGCCGTTGCTCCAACTCTTACCGTCGTCGGTGGAGAGAAAAGCCATTAAATGGGAGCGACCAGTCGGTTTGTCGATCGGTCCATGTTTGACCAACAACAAGTTCCCGGAATTCAGCCGCGAGATGAAAAATCGTGCACTGGGATGAGCGAGGGTTGAGGGGGTTAATTCGGGCCAAGTCTTACCGCCATCGGTTGAGACGCTTTCGCCAATCCCGTATCGCGTCCGGACCAACAGCCAAAGCGATCCATCCTTCCGCTCAACAAACATATGTTCGTCAAATGCACGAACTTTGGGAGGAACGTTACACGCACCGCGAATGGACCAGGTTTTCCCATGGTCATCGGAGACCACCATCTTGGCGCTGTTGTCGGTTTTTCGCCATGTTGAGGCGGGCAGGACCCAGTCGCCCGATGCCAACACGGTGGGTTTGCACATCATAACGCCATCGGTCACGCGGACAGGTTTTTTCCAGGTGGGTTGGGCGGATTCCGGTTCATCGGTCTCCAGAAACCACACGCCGGCGACCGTGCCGTCGTGACCGATCGATTGTGCCCAAGCAAGCCGCAGTTTGCCATCGGGAGCCATCCACAGTTCGGGATCAAACGTGCGTACGGGACCCTCTTCATCGGGATCAACGACCAAGACTTCCTTCCAGGTCGCACCTTGATCACTACTCGTGCTCAGCACAACGTAGTTGTTCGCATCTTCACCCGGCGTCTTACTCGCATACCACGTCGCCCACAAGCGACCACCGGGAGTGACAGCCATGCTGGGAATGCCTTGAAACGCCCGGTTGGTAGCCGCATGCAGCGGTTTTGGGGGACCGACATATTCAGCCGGCGCTTTGAAGTCCGGGTCTTTAGCGAGAACCGAAGTCGCTAATAACGGGATGGCTGCAAAAAGAAAGAACTGCTTGATCCAATCGATACGCATATTTTTGTAGTCCTGTCACGATGAGTTTCTTCAGATTGATCGACCGGGCTGCGCCGTGTCGTATGATTAAGATTATGACACGCAGCACAACTGGCGTCCATCGCTCGGCGTGTACACAGATCGATTTCGGCAGGGCTGAACATGCGGACTGCATGCTGGGTGTGCCTGGATCTGCCCTCCCTCTTGCACAACACCCGGCAGACATGATTCAATTCCGCTGGATGCTTTGGATGTATTACTGTCATTCCTTATTTCCTCAGGAACGGATTCTTCGTGAGCCAATTCACTGCCCCCACCATTTTGATGTGCCCGCCGGACTTCTACGGGATCGAATACGAGATTAATCCTTGGATGAGCCGCAGTCGTGCCAGTGATTCCAAGCTGGCGCAGCAGCAGTGGCATGCGCTGCGTGATCTGTTGGAGAACGTGGGTGCCGAAATCCGTCTGATGCCCCCCGCGCGGGGCTTGCCCGATTTGGTCTTCACGGCCAATGCGGGGTTGGTCTGGAACAATACCGTTTTCCTCTCGAAATTTCGCCACGAAGCGCGGCAAGGGGAAACACCATTGGACGAGGCTTGGTTTCAATCTATCGGCTTCGAGACGGTCTCGATGACCGGGGAGTGGTCATTTGAAGGGGCCGGTGACGCACTTTTTTGTGGGCAAACATTGTTTGCCGGATATCTCATCCGGAGTGATGCTGCGGCGATGCAATGGTTGGCGAGCCAGATTGGTTGCCGCGTGATACCGCTGCAATTGGTGGACGAGCACTATTATCACCTCGATACCTGTTTTTGTCCGCTCAGCGCCGACGAAGCCATCTATTATCCACCAGCATTTGATGAATACGCTCAGGCGGCAATCTCAGCACATGTCGAGAACTTGATTCCGGTCAGCGAGTCCGAAGCGGCACGATTTGCGTGCAATGCCGTGGTCATCGGTCGCAAAGTGGTTTTGAACACCGGTTGTCCAGAATTAGAGCGAGAATTGCAGGACCGGGGTTATGAGCCGCATCACACAGAACTGGGCGAATTCATCAAGGCCGGAGGCAGCGCCAAGTGCCTCACTCTCCGCCTGGATGGCGAAGACGCAGCAATTTGGCCTGGTGTGGAGGAGTGAAAGGAAGCTGGCCTTGGTCTCGGGTAATTTTTGGAGTGGGATGTGGAAAAGCGAGAATTCTCCAGTCGTTACGACGCGCAGATTTCGACGTGGGAATTGAGGTGGAATGCGAAAAACGCTTGACAGGTGAATCGAGAACCGGGATGATCGAGTAGAACTGATCGACCGGTTCCTTTTGCAAGACGCCCCAGGAGCGCGGTTTTCGTGAATCGGGGCGCTTATGTTTTGTGGCTGGGACCGATGATTTGTGTTGCCTCGGAGGTATCGGGGGCGAAGTTGTGTGATACTTTCCGTTGCAGCCAAAATGGCGTTCTCCGGGCGTTTTTAATGAATTCATGAGGAATGATGCAGATGGCAACTGGACAACGTAGAATCGTCGTCGAAGAAATCGGCGAGGTCACCGTCGCGAGCTTCACAGACAAGAAGATTCTCGACGAGGCCAATATCCAGGTGATCGGCGATCAATTGTTCAATTTGGTCGACGATGACGGGCGATCACGCATCGTGCTCGACTTCACCAACGTCGAATACCTCTCAAGTGCTGCGTTGGGGAAATTGATTACCTTGGACAAGAAGGTCAAAGCAGCCCGCGGCCATTTGCGACTTTGCTGCATCCGACCGGAAATTCTGGAAGTCTTCGAGATTACGCGTCTCAACAAACTGTTTGATATTCGCGATACGCAGGATGACGCGTTAGCGGGATTATAACGGCACCTAGCATGCCGGTTTCCCATTCTCACCGGGGGCTGCTTTCAGGGAAAAACTGCGTTTGACCCCATCTTAAGCATCCTGTTACACTGTCGCGACTGTGCCGATGTCGGCAATTTCACCTGAGCATCTCCTAGACCATGTCCTCCACAAACGACATGTCGCGTGCCGAAGAATTTTTGTTCAATATTCCCAGTGAGACTGCCGCTGGATTGAAGGTTCAAGAAACCATCATCCAGAAGTTGCAGGAGCGCGGATTCTCTGAACGTGACATCTTTGGCGTCCGATTGGCGTTGGAAGAAGCATTGGTCAACGCCATCAAACACGGCAATCGCTCGGATCTCTCAAAACAGGTCCGCGTCGAAGGCTGGGTCGACTCGTCGATGCTCCGCGTAGAAATCGAAGACGAAGGCCCAGGTTTTCAGGTGAACGACGTGCCTGATCCAACAGCAGACGAAAACCTAGAACGCCCCAGCGGCCGTGGTATCATGCTGATGCAGGCGTTTATGAGCAAGATTGAATACAACGAACAAGGCAATTGTGTGATCCTAGAAAAGGCCCGAGAAGCAGCCGCTGGCGACCCCGCTTAAGCAGCGCCGCTATCGACCAGCACTGCAAACAGGCTGCTGACTTCGAGCCACGAAGCGTCTCAAATCCCCCGCCCAGACATCGAACGGGCAGATTTGAACGAAATCCCACAAAATCACTCGCACCACACTTGATTCCCGCGATAAGATTCACTACCAGTATGATCTAAATTAAGTCTTGGCAACACACGCGGTTGCCAGATACTCCCCGATAGCTCAATCGGTAGAGCGAGCGGCTGTTAACCGCTAGGTTCTAGGTTCAAGTCCTAGTCGGGGAGCTAATATTTCGGAAGCGAACTTTCGCTCCCGTTTGGTTTACACGAAACGCCGAGCGCGAGAGTGCCCGGCGTTTTTTCGTGGGCGTGGTGAAACTCGCGTAATTATGGGCGTTTACGGCAACGCCACGCCAGTCGCCGCCTTGCTCTACCAACTCTCTGGTTCGAAGCCGAGACACGGGGTGCCGTGCCGAAATGTCATTTTTCGCCACGGGTGCTCGGTCCGAACGGCAACGAACTCTCTTTGTCTCTGGTTAATAGGGGCTGTAGGTTAACGGGACTTTTCGGTACGGGGGGCCGTGGGAGAAGGGTTCAAGTTTTGGTCAACCAAAATTGGTCAATTCTAGAAAGTGCTAGTATCTTGGAAATTCATTGAACCTCAGCTTGTCAACAAGTTGAAGGCAAATGCTTTTTGTCTACACGGCACTAAAGGATCGACTCAGAAATATCGACAAGCACGTCAGAGCCAGATCCTTCGCACGTTTCACCTCAACTCTCTTTACCCTTCCAGTGCGGGTCATCCATGCCGAGATTCAATTTCAACTCTTTGATGGCAGAAAAGACCACGGGAACGACGAATAGAGTTAGCAGTTCGACGGTCATGCCACCGATCACCGGCCAGGCCATGGCTTTGGCAACGTCTGATCCTCGGCCTGTGGAAAGAACTACTGGTAGCAATGCGATGATGGTGGTGAATGTGGTCATCAGACAAGGGCGAATTCGTCTTAATCCGGCTTCGACTGCGGCTTCTCGGATGTCTTGAACCGTGGAGAGCCGTTTTCGGGTGAAGACTTGATCGAGATAGGTGGCCATTACGACGCCGTCATCGACGGCGATTCCGAACAGGGCAATGAATCCAACCCAGACCGCCGTGTTGATTTCGATTGAGTTAAACGCCAAAAAGATCATTCCGCCTGCAAACGCAACGGGTATCCCAGAAAAGACAGCCAGGGCAATTGGGATTTGGCGGAATTGCAAATAGATGATGAACAAGTTGGTCAGAATCACCAACGGCACGACCCACAGCAGTCGGTTGTTGGCTTCGATTTGGTTTTGAAATGATCCCACCGCCTTCAATGCGTATCCGGCAGGCAAAGTCAATGTTTCGTCTTGCTGGGCAGCAAGCAGTTGAGACTCGACAGCGTTGACTGTCTCCAGATCCCCAACCATGTCCGATGGTGAGAATGAGACGTGGGCGACGAGACGGGCATCTTCGCTATTGATCACGCCCGGTCCCCACGTTGTTTTCATCTCCGTGAGCATCGAGAGCGGGATGACTTCCCCGGAATTTGTGACGACCGGCAAGCGGTTCAAACCATCGATTTGCTCTCGCAGATTTCGTTCGTAGCGAATCCGAATAGGGTATCGTTCTCGGCCTTCCACAGTCTTGGTAATGTTTGAACCGCCGAGTGCCGTTTCGATCACCTCATTTACCATCGACGTAGACATGCCATATCGTGCGGCTGTTTCTCGATTGACTTTGAATTCCACATAGGGCTTTCCCAACACAATGTCTGGATTGACGGTGGCAGCGTTCACCTGGGGGATTGTTTTCAGTAAATCGGAGACGGCAATTGATGCTTTTGCCAAGCCATCTAAGCTATCGCCATAGATGCGAATGGCCATTGAGGCTTTGATGCCACTTTGCAACATGACAACTCGCCCTTCAATGGGTTGAAGGGGGGAAGCAGGCGTGACTCCCGGCAGTGTGGCGATGGCGTTGATTTGATCCCAGATGTCCTTCGATTTCACACCGTCTCGCCATTCACTCTCCGGTTTGAGCATCACATAAGTCTCGATCATGGCCGCAGGAGCCGGGTCGAGAGCCGACTCAATGCGACCGATCTTGCCTAGCACATTTTTGACTTCAGGGATTTCTCTGATCAACGTGTCTTGGGTTTGCAACACTTCCATGGCTTGAGAAAAACTCGCTGCGGGGTAGAGCGTCGGCATGTAAAACCAACTCCCTTCATCGAGAGCGATCCAGGCATCCGACTCCAATCCGGTGAAGATGTGCTTTGCCTTCGCATACCCGGGGACATCGTTGAGTCTCGTTCCAATAGCGCTGGAGAAATCTTCAAAGGGTTTCAAGATCGTTGGTAGGCCCAACCACGCTCCCAGACCGAGCACGACTAGCAGAGTCGGCAAACAGAAGAACAATCCTTTTCGAGCCAAAAAGAATCGTAAAGTCGGTTCGTACAAAAAGTGGATCAATCGGCTGACTGGGTTCTTCTCGACGGGGCGGAGTCGCTCGCCCAACATCCATAAACATCCAAGCGTAGCGATAACGAACGTCAACAATGCGAGTAGAAAAACATTCATCGAAAGTAGATCAGCCAACCGGGAACCCGCAGTTGCTGCGAATAGTCCACTGATCAATCCGCAGCCTAAGGAGAAAACTATGCGGTTGCGCAGCTTTATCCGGTTTGACGTGAGAAATAATCGGCAGAGCAGCGGAACAATTGTGACGGCCACAATCAAGGCCGCGACGATAGAGAAGGTTTTGGTCCAAGCTAATGGGGCGAACAGTTTGTAGTCCCGTCCGGTTAGCATGAAGACTGGGAGAAAACTGACAACAGTTGTGGCAACCGCTGTGACAACGGCGGGGGCCACCTCGGTGGCGGCTTGGTTGATGACATCAATCCGTTGTGTTTCGCCTCCCGGTTGCCCAGCCGCTTCCCATTCAGCGAGTTGGTCATAAATTGTTTCCGAGACCACGATTCCCATATCGACCATCGTCCCGATGGCAATGGCAATCCCGGCCAGCGACATGATATTGGCGTCGATGCCAAACAGACTCATGGCTGCAAATGCCATGAGCACGGCAATCGGCAACGTGACTGCCACGACGATGCTGGCTCGTAGGTGTAGCAGGAACAAGAGGATGACGACTGCTGTGATGATCACTTCTTCCGTCAGCGCCGTCGTCAATGTGGCAATCGTCTCGTCGATCAATCCGGTGCGATCGTAAATAATGCGAACCTTGACCCCTTTAAGGCTCGGTTCGATCTGTTCTATCTTTGCTTTGACTCGATCAATCACCGCCCGTGGATTTTCACCAAACCGCATGACGACCACACCGCCTACGGCTTCGCTGCCATTGAGGTCGATGGCTCCTCGGCGAAATTCCGGTCCCAATTGAACATTGCCCAAATCCCGTATGCGAAGCGGCACACCGCCACGGGTGCGGACAACCGTCTCTTCGATGTCGGCGATGGCCTGAGATGTATCCTGTTCGGCTCCGATGAACCCCCGTCCTCGAATGATAAACTCCATGCCACCCGATTCGACCGTCTTGGCTCCCACGTCGATGTTGGACTTGCGAATAGCCTGGATTAGTTGGTCGAGAGGAATTTCATGGAATCGGAGTTTGTTCGGATCGACTTCGATTTGGTATTGCCGCACATACCCGCCGACGCTGGCGACCTCGCTGACGCCGGGGACCGCTTGCAACTCGTATTTCACGACAAAATCTTGCAAGCTGCGCAGGTCCGCCAAGTTCATCGCCGACGACGGTTCTAATACGTAATAGAGCACCTGTCCCAACCCTGTCGCATCCGGTCCCAAAGTTGGAACGACTCCTTCAGGAAGCACGGCAGCCGCTGTGCCAAGCTGTTCGGCAACACGAGAGCGTGCCCAATAGAAATCCGTGCTGTCCTTGAAGGTGACCTGTACGAAGCTATAACCGAACAGGCTTTTGCCACGCACTGATTGAGCCTCGGGGACAGCGAGCATGGAAACCGAAAGCGGATAGGTCACCTGATCTTCGACATCCTTCGGGGACCGACCCGGCCAAGCCGTGAAGACGATGACTTGGTTCTCCCCCACGTTGGGGATGGCATCGATGGGAATGTGTTGTGCACTATACCAACCCGCACCAATGACCACGGCAGCAAGGACAGCCATGATCAAAGGTTCTCGCACACAAAACGCAATGAGAACACGAAGCATGAGTTATTCTCCTTCGTGCTTGTGAGTGGTGTGATTTGGATTGTCTCCTGCCGCTTTGTCGTCCGACGCTTCTGTTGCATCTGCAGCAATCGTATGCACCAGTTCGCCGCAAGTGAGCATCTGACTGCCGAAGTAGGGATTGATCAGCTTGTCATCAGCTTGAAGCCAATCCCCAGCCCCACCAGGCACCATCGGGCAGAAAAAGTGACGGAAAGGTTCTGTGGATTTGGCTCCCCGGTAGGTTGTGGCTAATGTGACCATCACAGCGCTGATTGCTTTGAATTTCTTCCGACCCTTCTCAAGTGAGAGGTGATGCAGATGTTCAGAGTCGGCTGCCACTTCCTGTAATTGCTTCCGGGCAGGCTTAGAAATTTCTTCGGCCTCAGCAACTTCTGCTGCCAGTTGATGAAGTTGCGTAGCAAGCTCTGCGGACGGCTGATTATCATTAGCGAAGGATTTCTGGATGGCAAAATAGGCTCGATAAAGCTGTTCGAGCTTGTCCCCCATCTCGTCGGGAATTCGTTGAACATGAATGGATGCAAACGAAAGCGGATGATTATCGGATTGCTCAGTTCCTTTCTTTGGCGTATACCGAGTCGGATCGATCAGGCTCGGTTTCCCCGCAAGTTGCATCTGTGAGTCGATGAGGAAATTCCCTGAAGTGGCGACCTGTTCACCGACCTCTACACCGGAAAGTATCACTGCTTTGTCTCTCAGGATCGGGCCCAAAGCAACTTTACGAAGCTCAAAGCGTCCCGGTTCGGTCTCGATGTAAACCACACTGTGTTCCCCTGCCATCAAAACCGCTGAACGGGGAACATACAGTGAATCAGGCTGCGTGACAGGCGCATCCGTATACCCAAAGCGGGATGTGGGGACAAGTTTCATTCCGCAGATAGGACAGTCCCCAGGCTGATCCCGAATCACCTGCGGATGCATGGGGCTGATCCATTTCCCAGCCAATTCTGAGTCATAAATCTCGCCTTGCGGTCCAATGGGGATCGTGATGACGGCCCGTGCGTAGTCCCCCGGACGCAGCCGACCCTCGTCATTCTTGAATTCGACCCGCACCCCGACGGTGCGTTTAGCGACATTCACCGTCGGATCAATGAACGCCACACGTCCTTCGAGTTTTTGACCGGGAAGCGATTGCAACTCGGCCTGCACACGCTGTCCAAATCGAATGCGGCTTGCGTCTTCTGGATAAAGTTCCAACATCAACCACACCGTCGTCAAATTAGCGATCCGGTAAATCGGTTCTCCGGCCTTAATATACTTGCCTTCCTCGGCCAGTTTTTGCGTAACCGTTCCACCAATAGGAGCATAAATCGTAAGCCGGGATTGCGGTTTTCCGCTCGTCTCCAGTTGCTTGACCTGTTCTTCCGTCATGCCCAGTTCAATGAGCTTTTGCCGAGAATTCTCCACAAGTTTTTCTTGCACTTGTCGAACCGAAGCCAGTGCGCCTCCGGTCATTTTTTCAAGGGCCTTTCCTGACTCGACATACTCGACTTGAGCGGCGAACAGTTGCGGGCTGTAGAGCACTGCCAGGTGGTCTCCTTGATTGACCTCTACACCGGTATAGTCGGCAAACAGGCGTTCCAAGCGACCATCGATGTATGCGGCGATGGTCGCTTGTCGACTTTCGTCGATCTGAATGGCTCCAATGGTTTCGATCGACGTACTAACCGGTTCCTGTTTGACTTCCGCCGTTTGAATATTCGCCAATCGTCGCTGAGCGGGGTCGATGTTGACGGCAAATTCATCAATGTTGGCCCCAACAGCGGCAGCCTTTACCAGTTCCATACCACAGATCGGGCAGCGTCCCGGTACTGGTTGTCGGATTTGGGGGTGCATTGGGCATGTGAATACCTGCTCACCATCGCTTGCTTGTGAAAGGCCAGCAGATCCACCGTCTGGCTGGAGCCATCCGGCCTTTTGGGCCAAGCCAATTACAAAAATGAGCAGGACTCCTGCTACAAAAAACAGCCCCACCGGTAGCAATCTCATGACCCACCAATAGAATGGTCGTGAATGCAGCGGAGCCAAGTGGGGGTGATCTGAAGCGGAAGCTTTACTGGGGGGCGTAACAGCCATCAATCTTAACCTCGCCAACGGAAGAGGGAATCGAGGTTCTGGGAAAGAGAGCGGCTGGCCAAAGACCATGCACTTGCGTTTGGACCGTGCCTGTGCACAATCCCGACCAACCGCTCAACGAATCACGGTTGCGGACAAGCACGGTGGTCAATGCGCAAACTGCCATGTCATTTTTTACAAAGCAGCAGCGGCAGAACAGAAGACCCACGCCCATCCGCAATCTCAACTGTGCGGACGTTAGGTCAGCCAGATGCAATAGACCTTTTGCGCAAAGGCCGTATTGCTAGCTAGCGGAGGTGGGAGTTCACCGAAGTGATGGGCGCTCGCCGACAGAAACGGCGAATTGGACCAAACATCGGCTAGCGAAGCCCACTGTAGATTCTCGATTTGAGTTAACCGAGCCTCGTGTTGGGGCAGAGCAGGTTGCCGGTGGCTCATACGGCAACGACACGAAGCGTTTTCCCCTTCGGGACTTGTTCGTGTGGAAGCCTGATGGCAACAAGTAGCAGGGGGCACGGTCGCATGCCGTGGGTGTTCGAGACCCGATTGGTTTCGTGAAGTACAGCAGCAAGCCGTATTCGAGGTCGTCCTTTGAATTGCGTCGCCCGTATCGCAGACGCAGCCGAACGCTGATGCCGATGAGACCGTTTGCAGCAAAATCATTGCTGTTGTGGTCAACACCGTTATTGTTCGACAAAATAATCGCACTTGGAAACCTCGGTCAAAATGAGTTCGACTGGTGGTAAGTCTAATCAGCATTCCCGAAGTTGGCTAGGCGAAATGGTATTATCAGATGGTCTAGGAGGCACGGCTACACCCGAACCCGGAAAATCTTGTCTTGCTGTCCGGAGAATCTGGGCGATCATGTCGTCAATGCACTGGTCGCATCCGAGTTCAAAAGTCAACAAGTTGCGGTGAAATCTAGCTACTCATGGCTTCCATGCGTTTCTGACTGAGGTGAAGGCTGATAGGTTTCCGGATCGCCGAAGCGGCGGACGATTTCATCGAAGATTTCGCCTTTTGGGATATCCTCGTCCGTTTCCATGACACGATGGTATAAGTCGGCCGGCAATACCCGCATGGCCGTCATTAAGCCGGCCATCGACATGGGGACAGGCGCACGCATCCCCTTCATTTCTCGTGCGGCCCATATGGTTTTCATCGACTCCATCGACATGTGCATCCCTTGCATTTTCTGCGGGTAACCTGGTGGTTCTTCACCGAGAGCCGTCTTCGAGACGACCGCTTGCGGGACGGAATCGAGATTTGCCAAATAACGATCCACGGAGGCCCCTTTACGAATTCGGGGGCCGACCTGTTCAACCATGTGGTTCATCATGTGATGCACCATATGGCAGTGAAACATCCAGTCGCCGGGATTATTAGCGATGAATTCGAAATCGGAGGCCTGAGCCACGGCGATTAGCTCGGTGTTACGCGGAATCCAAGCCGACTTGGGAGCCCGCGCCCCTTCGTGACCGGTCAGCCAAAACGTGTGCCCGTGCATATGGATCGGATGATGCTGCATGGGACTGAAATTGAGCAACCGCACACGGACACGTTCGCCGTGCTTGCATACCAGCGGCGGAAAGTAAGGTCCGCTGCGGCCATTGATCGTGTGCCAGTTCCAATCCATCTTCATCGAATCAGCGACCGTTTGGTTCGGTGCAATGAAGAAATTTTGAAACAGCAAACCAAAGTCGCGATCAACGGGCGGGTCGTAGGTCTTGCGGGGATGGACAATCACCCAGCCTACCATGCCGAATGCTTCCTGCATTGCGACGTGTGTATGGTAAAAATAAGTCCCCTCCTCGTGGACGTCGAATTCGTAAACAAACTGCTTGCCAGGGGGAATAGGATTTTGCGTCATCGTATCGGCACCGTCATATTGCACCGGCATTTCGAAGCCGTGCAAATGCACCGTTACAATTTCCGGTAATTCGTTCGTGACGATGATGCGAATGCGATCGCCCTGGTTGATTTCGATGGTGGGGCCCGGCATCGAACCGTTGAAACCCCAGACATTCATCCAATAGCCCGGCAGAAACTCCCGCTGTACCGGTTGCGGCACGAGGTGAAATTCCTTCACGCCATTTTTCATTACATACGGCAACTTGGGGATCTGCGGAGCGTCAAACGGCGCGGGACCTTCGTCCAGCGTGCGAAATCCAGGGACTTGCTTCCCGAGATAGTAGGGGCTTTCCGGATCGTTGCCCCGACTAGGTTTGTATCGGGAAAATCCGTCATACTCCGCTTGGACGTGCGCTGGGTGCGAAGGTGCGGAATCGGTTGGCGGAGTTGACGGCGGTCCTTCCAGCGACTCCGCAGCGGAAGCACCAACGCCAGTTGCCAAAATCCCCGCGGCAGTGAGCGAACCGGTTTTCAAGAATTGGCGACGATTGTTTTCGGCGGACATAGTCTTGCCAACTTTAAATAGAAATCGAATGATCAAGAAACTTGAAATACGTCATTCACAACGGAATGTATTTCACTTTAACTTAGCGTGGCTTGGCAACCGAATCGATGTGACCGGGGGGAATCGGCGTCGGGGGAGTTTGCAGTCCGCCATGCAGCAAATACCCAATGATCAACACCTCCGATTCACGCCAAGCGGTGAGGTGTTGGACGTACTGCGACTTCAATTTGAAGTATTCCTCTTGCGTTTTCAGGACTTCCGGCCACGCGATTCGGTCCTCGTCGTAGCTGCGGAGTTGCAATTCATAGGCGGCGGCGGCTTCAGGCACTATGATCTCTGCGTAGTTCGTCGCATGCTGCAGTGCGTTCAGATAGTCGCGATAAGTATGCGCCAAGTCCTGCTGGAGCAACAGTTCCACCCTACGGACTTCTCCTTGTTGCCGGGAATAATCAGCTTCCGCTTGGCGAATCGTTCCCTGATTCCAGTCGAAAATTGGTACGTCGATCCCGATTCGGGCGGTCGCGACAGTATCGGGACTCTCATAATTATGTCCAACGCCCCCTTCGAACACGATATCAGGAATTGGTTGAACGGTTTCGCGGCGTACGGTTATACGATCAGATTCAAGCTTCTGCCGGGCAGCTTGGATTTGCGGCGACTCTGTCAGCAAACGCAGCCGAACCTCTTGATAGTCAATCGGAGTTAAGTCGCCTTCGATGCCAGTCGCCATCGGCGTCAACGGCAGGTTGGTCCCCACCAGCGCCGCTAACGTCTCAAAAGACTGATGATAATCATTCTCGCGCTGCAACAATACCAGTCGCGATTGTTGCAACGATACATTCGCCATGTGGACATCCACGCGCGAGGCTTGGCCAACGTTATACTGTTCGCGGGTTGTGAGCACTTTGTCTTCCGCAATTTTCAGCAGTTCGCGGTGGATCTGGACCAATTCATAGTTTCCACGCGTGCGGAAGTAGTGGGAACGGACGTCATTGAGCACCCGGTATTGCTGTTGCAAGGCATGCCATTCCGCTGCCCGTGTCATTGCCAAATACTTCGCGCGGCTTAAGTCAAGTTTGCGACCGGTCACAATCCGTTGCTGAACCGTGCCACCCACAAATTCTCCCGCCGTGCCTGCGACGCCGATCTGCTCTTGTACGTAACTCAGTCGCGGGTTCGGCCACAGACCGGCCTGGATGGCCTTGCCCAGTTCTCCTTGTATCTGTGCTTGCGCCTGCAGCAGTGTCGGGTTGTTCTGGCAAGCCAACGCTTCTAGCAAGTCTAGCGTCAACGGTTCGCCGACAGCATCCAGATCCTTATTGATCTTGATGGCTTCCGGGGCGTCGGGTGTTGCCGGCGGAGGAAGAAACGTGCTTCCCGCCAGCTTTTCGGCCGGTGTGGGCGTGGAAGTTTGCCCAGCTGACTCTTGGCCAGAGACGCGCAGAACATGCGTCACGTCATCAGCCAATAGTTCGTCCGCGAGTGTGGTTTCCTCGCCCTGTTGAACGACACTGACAGTCGGCTCAATGTGAGCATCCGAGCGACGCGCTGTTGTCTCCGCGCTCGCGCAGCCGATGATCATGAGCATCAGAGCAAGCATACACGATGGTTTTAATATTTCTGCGTCCATACCGCAAAATTCCTTTTCCGCGGGTTGCTTCGCTTGTTCGTGGACCGATCAGGACCGCTTATCGTCTGCCCCGGATGATCCATGTTCGCGAGAAGCGAATGGCGTGGTCCCCACAGCATCCGTTGGGGCAGTCATTCATTTTGTTAAAACAATTGTCGCTGTGCGCATCCGTACCGTAATACAGAAAGCCGCCACCATGACAACAATGCGGCGGACAAGGTCGCGGCCCACTACACCGCAGGCAATCCAAGGGAGGCAAGGCTTTGCGCGTCGTTCCGCCAATGGCAAAGGGAGAGTTGACGGCCATCGAATGAGTGTAAGGCCCGGAAGAATACATTTCAGCAGCCTGGCACAGTCCTGGCGCACAGAGGCATAATGTAATCGATAGCAGCGCAGTATTTTTGGAAATCATTTGAGACAAGCCTCTTTAAAATTTTTGCGACGATAGAATACGAATCGCCAATTTCAATTCATCACGAACTCTAATCGGCGTTGCACCCATAATGCCTTCGCTCGACGGCCAGGTGTGATATGCACGCCATTGAACGATTTCATCCAACCCTCGCGTCATTGCTCAGCATTAGTCAGACAGGCCATGTAGCTCGCACCTTATAAGCCTCGAATTTGTTGAGTTCGACCTTGAGTCAGTCTCAAAAGGCAAACCATATCTATTAATTTGAAAAGGTCATTCCGATGGCGATGGAGGAACTACAGCAACCGTAATCGGAAGATCTTGTCCGGCCGCCCGGCGAATTTGGGCAACCGAGATGGCCAGATCACCGATCGCCTGGTGGTATCCGAGTTCTAACGTGAGCAGGTTGCGGTAATCTTGCACTACGCGATCAAACTCAACGGTTCCGTTGGAATAGGATTCTTGATCGGTCTGGAGTGTTTGACGGGCCTGGGGCAAAATCGTTTCTTGATAGAGCACAGCTGTTTCGTCGGCTCTGCGAGCTTCGGTCAGCAAATCCACGATCAAGGCGTCATAGCGGTCAAATAACGCCTGCAGCGAATCGTGCGACGCAAAGTGCTTCCAGGTCGCCTCATCTTGCAGGGAGCTGTATTTCTCGTTGTTGATGGGAATGCTCATGTGCACACCCAAAGACCACGGATTTTCACCAACATTGACAAACGGTGAGATCGGGCGATTATCGTCGGTCGGGAAATAATTGGCCGACAATGTCACCGAAGGGCGACGACTCAAGCGGGCGACCTCAATACCCCAGCGAGTCGCCTGCGTTCGCAGTTGTGCTGCCTGGAAATCGGGTTGCGACTCCAGGGCAACTTGATAGAGCTCGCCGGCCGTCCATTGCGGGGATTGAACGGGGATGGTCTCGGGAACGGAAATTCGCGTCTCCGCCTCCTGGGTCACTAAACGATTCACTTCCGCTTCGACGGCTGTCCGCTGCCGATGATAGGTCAAGAGTCGTTCTTCCAAGCGACTTAATTCCAAAGTGCCCAGTAGCACGTCTCCCTGTGACGCGGTTCCTGTGGCCACCTTAGCATTGGCGATATCGATCAGCGATTCCAGCAGTTGTTGGTTGGCATTCGTTGTTTCAATCTGCTTGTCGATGACATAGAGCCGATACCATCCGGTCCGAACACCGGCAAGCACTCTCAATCGTTCGGCCCGATAGTCCGCACTAATCGCCATCGCTTCAAAACAAGCGCGTTGCTCCTCAGCAGAAAGTTTGCTGAGCCAAGGGATCGTCTGGTTGACGGTGATGTTTGCCCGCTGCGAACCGGCAGCCGTTTCAATTGGTTCTATGAATACGTTTGCCCCGACATTCGGATCGGGAAGTTCATCGACATATCGTGAGCGGGACGAGGCCGCTAAATACTCACGATACAAACGGACCAAGTTCGGATTCTGATTGAGCGCCGTCTGTTCCAACTCTTCCAACGAAGAAATCTGGAATGGCTGAAGCGGGGATTCAAAGACACTTTCGGTCTCTATCCCAAGCTGGGCATCGTCAAACGAGGCCTGCAGGACCTCATCGTCGTTGCTCAAATTCTCAGACGCAGGCTTCACGGTAGCGGCGCCTGCAACCGAATCCAGTTTAGGGGAGCGATTCGCGGCGCAGCCTGCTGCACTGAGAATTGAGAGAACGTAAGCGAACCTGATCAGATTCGACCGGGGATGAATCATCGTCCTTGACCTTCACCATACATGCCGTAGCGGGCCCATCTGAAAACTCCTTGCCCAGGGAGCTATCGCGACAGGAGTCAAAAAAAAACGGCACGGTCCAAAAAGGACATCGTCGATAGCGAACGCCTAGCTGTCGGTATCACAACTATTATAGCGGGTTTTCATATCGGCCGGTTGCGAATATGTCGGTCATGCGGGTTGTTTCGCGAATCGACAATGTGGCAACAGTTGTGAGATGCTGGGGGGAGTGGCTAGGAGTGAGGCGAGTACGCCGCCGTTCCTTGTACTTCGTAGGGAAGCCTCGGCGACGCTGGCGGCGATTCTCGTAGTACGCTTGGCCGTGATGGCATAAGGCCGAGCGGTTAAAATATATTGAAGGAGTAAAGTCGAATGGCGTAAGCAGGTTCAATTGAATCGGGTTTTTTCAAACTGACTACGAGACGATTGTTCCCGATATCATTCTGAAGCACAATTCATCGAAGTCAGGTGCTTAGCGCGGCCGAAAAGCGCAAGCTTTGAAAACACGAGTAACGGGAAATTCGGGCGGCGCGTTCGTACTATCGTATTAGTCCGCCGAGCCGTTAGGAGCGAACGGTCTAATTGAGCATATCGTGTTGTTCTCTGGCGGTGCGAGGACAATCAATACGGCAGGTTTAGCAACGCTGGAGAGTGACTAACTCATCTCGTCAATCAATGTGCTATTATTCTGTAATATTTGTTTGCGGTAGAAGACGCCCTACACCGCGATTTTCTTCCACTTCCGCCGCTGTTTACGCCAATCGGCTACCGCCACGATCGCCCGCAGGTCGCGCTCGGTCAGCGTGTCCTTTCCCTGCTCCACCGGCGGCAGGAACAGCAACTCCTCCTGGATGTCTGGTGCCAGATTGAGCAAATTCATGATCTGCGTGACTCGTGCCCGGCTGACATGCCCAAGCGTCGCCAGTTCCGCCTGGTTGGCCACGACGCCGTCGTTGAGAAGACCTTCGAAGCGAACGGCCAGGGCCATTAACTTGGCCACACGGGGCAAACGTCGCGGAGCTGGGGGTGGCTCTACGCCCGTGCGCAATTGCTTTTTGCTCCTCTGCCCACGTCCGAAATGGACTTTCGATTTGATCGTGACTCCGCTCATACCGCGACCTCCTCAAATTCAAGTTCCTCGGCCACCGCGTTGAAGCCAGTCGGGCGGAACGTGACCGAAACGGTCCCCGCGTCGCCGTCGTAGTCTACCCGCTCAATGAGCAGTTCCAGGACGCGTGCCTGTTCCCTTAGGCTGAGCGCTTCCCACACCGCCTCGAACTGCTGCAGCGAATCAGCCACGTCCCGTTCGGTGACCGCTTCGCGGCGTAATCTGTCAGACTCGACACGGATTTCGGTTAGACGTTGTTCGGCAGTCCGCATGCGATCCAACAAGTCGACCTGCCGGTCGGTGCTACGAGAATTATCCGGCGCCGTGACGAGGGAACGCATCTCAGCATTGGCATTTTTCAGGTCCTGCTCGATACCGGTTCGTTCGGTTTCCAGTTTGTCGAGCGATGCTTGCACCTGTTCGCGGAGTTGGTCGAGCGTGGCGGCGATGAGATCGGGCTCGTTCGCGACCTGCCGTACTTGGTCAATGACGAAACGCTCGATTTCGCCGGCGGGAATCGACTTCGACGGGCAATTGTCCCAGCCCCGTTTCTGGGCATTTCCGCAGACATAGTAGCGATAGCGTTTTTTGCCGCCTTTGGTCGTGTGCGAAGGGATCATCCGGCAACCGCACGGCACACAATGCACTAGGCCTTTTAGCAACGATCCAAATTGATTGCGCACGTGTTTGCCGCCCGTGCGGTGGTTCAACCGCAATAGACGCTGGACTTGCTCGAACACTTCAGTATCGATGATCCCCTCATGCTCCCCTTCGTAGATTTCGTCCTTGTAGCGGACCTTGCCAATGTAGGCGACGTTCGTCAGCAGACTATGTAGTGTGTTCTTGTTGAAGGCCCGTCCACCACGTTGCTTGCCCTTCTTGGTCGTCCATTGCTTGGTGGACCACTGGTGGCGATCCAATTCGGCGATGGTGGCGAGGAGCGATTGCTGTTCGAGGTAGGATTCGAAGATCGTGCGGACGCGGGCCGCTTCTCGATGATTGACCACTAATCTGGAAACGCTGCGATCGATGTCGTAGCCGAGGATTGGCGCGCCGCCAACGTATTTCCCTTTACGGCGTGCTGCGGCCATTTTATCGCGCGTCCGTTCGCCGATGATCTCGCGTTCAAATTGCGCGAAGGACAATAGGATGTTGAGCGTTAAACGGCCCATGGAACTGGTCGTATTGAATTGTTGCGTCACCGAGACAAACGAAACGCCATGTTTGTCGAACGTTTCCATGATGCGGGAGAAATCAAGCAGGCTCCGGCTGAGACGGTCGACCTTATAGACGACGACACAATCGACCTGCCCGTTTTCAATATCGTCCATTAGTCGACGCAAGGCTGGCCGTTCGACGTTCCCGCCTGTGAACCCGCCATCGTCATACCGGGTTGGCAGGCACTCCCAGCCTTCGCCTTTCTGGCTCGCAATGAGCGCCTCGGCAGATTCCCGCTGCGCGTCCAGCGAATTGAAATCCTGGTCGAGACCCTCTTCGGTCGATTTTCTGCTGTATATGGCACAGCGGATTGTGCCATTGCGTTCCGAATTCTTCATTTGCGGGCCCCCGTTCCGTTCAGACGGAAGAACAGAAACCCATTCGTGTGCGAGCCGGTGATCGCCTTGGCGACCGCGGAAAGGGAGGCATAGATTTCGCCCTCGAAGTCGAAGCCCGTCGGGAGTACGGTGACCTGCACGGTCGCTCCCTTGTATTCGCGAGTCAGAATCGTGCCCGGCATGGGGATGCGTTTGTCGTGCGTCGTCGTGATCTTGCCATGGACTTTGCGGCCACGAACTGTGGGTGCCGGTTTCGTCCTCGGCGGCGCTTTCATCCGCAGGTCCGCGTCGTTGGCAATTTCCAACGCCCGCCGACGTGCTCGTTCGGACAGATCCCCTTCCACATTGGCCTGCAACCGCCAAGCGATCCGCTTGATCAACCATTGTTTGTGATTGGAGCGGCATTCCTCCTGGAATACGTCTTCGTAGCGTTCCCGCAATTCCCGGACAGTCATCTGCTGCAATTTGGAAACTTCCTTGCCGATATTCAACGCCATCCCGTTATCTCCTTCTCTCAAGTAGTTCAGCCGCCCGTTGCGACTCTCGAAACCGTTAACCCGTGGTCACCACTGAGCCTCGTTTCGCCGGGATGTGCAAGGCATGTTGCGACGGTTTCGACAGATTCTGGTTTCGGCAATGCTGGACTGGCTCGGAGGCGCAGAATTGCGGTAGCGAACATTCGGGCTAATTCACGTTCGCGGTTTTCGGCTGGCATCTCTCTTGGGTCGATATTTGTTGGCACAGAAATCTCACTTTCAATAGGCAAGCGATGTTCAACTACATAGAAATTACTCCCGTAAATGCGATACTGGCGGGTTAACAACAAGATATTTGTTTACGCATAGCGGATCGGCAAGCATCAACTGCCGTCGAATTCGCATGCGTGGTTGGGAGGATGACGATGAGCGATGAGACTCCACCGCTGTTGGAGGAGGACTATGATGCGGCGCGCGAGGTGGCCAATAAAACCGCCGCAGCGCTGGAGAAGGAACCTACCGCGAAACTTATCGAGCTGTTCGCGAAGGAACGGGCGCGGCTAGGGGCGTACCAGTTTGATTTGGTGAATGGTCTTAAACCACCTCGCCACGTGTATGACCAACTCGTGCTTGAGATTCGATTAGGTACGCTCGATAAGGACGAATTTGACTCCCGAATTAGGGACGCCGAGTCTTTGCCGCTTAGCTTGGAGATGGTTGCCGCGTATTTCGACGAGCTCGACGCAAAAGTCTCTTGGTACAGTCGGCTTCTGCAGTTGGCTCATGAGCCGACTGCGGACGGGAACGAACATGATCGGCAATTGCGAGCGGATCGGTTCACCTTTGAGATTGGCCGAAAAGTGAGCCTTCCGGGACGGCAAATCCAGTTGGTCCACGAACTGGTCGAGGAGTTACGGATCGAACAACGTTTGGGGCTGGCCCAGCTTGGAATTCACACAGCACCCTCAGCCAGCGGCCTCGTTCTCAACGTTACGAACCTCGCGGCGAATTCCTGGCGAGCCCATGCAGAAATTGCTCGCCGCAGTCAAACGAGTCACAAATACGCGTACGCCATAACTGCGTCAGAGTTGTTCGTGAGCCAGACGATTCCAGATCTACCACGGCCCGGAGATCTCCAAGCACTTCTGCATCAGGAATTAGCACTGTCGCGAAGTAAAATGAAGAATCAGGATAGCACCGGCAACAAGAGAGTGGAGATTATTAACAATGTAAGCGTCGAGCCGCATTTTCACGTTTCAAACGGGATTAATGTTGAGCTTGAAGCGACTGCGGAAGTGGATTCCTCGCCAGAGAAAACGGGTGGCAAGAAACCTCAGACGGTAAATGAGCAGCGACCACGTTCGACTAGCCCACCGAAACTGAAGAATTGGGCGGTGGGAATTGAGCACGGCAATCGCTGGTGGCTATTTCACAGAAAGAACGGGGGCTGGCAGCAGCGCGGGCTTGTCGCTATTCCGGGCGGCAACGCCGCGGCATTGATGGAACAATTGGCTGAGGGGGGAGGCGCGATGTCCAAAGCTGAGGCCAGACAGCGAATTCGTCCAAATTATGTCGGCGAGGACCGTGACAAATTGTCCAGGGCTATTACCGAAGCCCTGAAGAAAGCTCGACAGGCGATTCGAAAGGCAATTGCGAAGTCAGCCCAATGCGAATATCAAGAGGTCTCCAGTCCAATACCGCATGATCATTCAGGGTGGCGGGCCGTGATCGAAATTGGATTCGCAACACTTGATGTCGATCGGAATACGCTAATCTTCCAGCTCAAAGAGGACATGCATTGAGAACCTGCGAGCCACCTGGTTTGAGCCAGGTGGCTCGACACGGTCCATGTGGCTCGACTGCCTCGATTTTCCAGAAAATCTTCAAGTCGTAAGGTTAAGGCTATTTGAGAGTTGCGGTCCGACTGAAGAAACGACAGTCCAAAACCCCCGGGCGAGCCACCTTCGAGCCACCCACTTCCAGGCGAAGCGGCTGTGCGACAGCCGCGCGTTACGCACGCGAAGCCTGGAGTATGTCATGGACGTCCCCTATCCTCCGCCAAATCGGGGGAAAACTGTATCTCCACCGGGAGTGGATCTCGATTTCGAATTTGAACGCGGATTTGCACGCCAGCTCATTCACAACGCAGTGGCGCGCGCGGCCTACCGACTCGATTTGGAGGCGACGGCCCGCGAAGATCTTGCACAGGCGATTGCTTACGAGTTGATTCGGCGTTCGCGCTGGTTTGATGCCGGTCGTGGTTCTTGGCGCGCCTTCTGCGTGACTATTGTCACGCGTTGTTTAAAGTCGGAAATCGATAAGTACTGCCGAAAAGCGCGCACATCTCCGGTCAGCTCGGTCGAGAGCGACGAGGAATTATCGAGTTGTCGATCGTTCGTCGACTTGCTCGATCTGCAGTTCGATGTACACGATTTGCTCGACCGGCTGCCTCTCGAGGAGCGGCGACTCGTGGAACCACTGCTGGATGTGTCTGTGGCAGAGGCGGCGCGTCAACTTGATCTACCGCGCAGTACCTATCGGGATCGGCTGCGAAAGATCCGGAGTCAGCGGGCTGATCCGTCGCTGCGAGAATATCTCTAGATAAGAAACCCGCGCGAAGTTTTCCGCCAGTTTGCTGCGAGCGTGGGTAATTTAACTACAGGGGCGCATATCCCGGTTCCTCTCTTCAGTTTCAATCAGTGAGAATCCAATGTCAGCGAATAAACACCGTTTTGAGTTCAATGCCGCGACTGACATGGCGGATGTGGATGCCGCCCTGTTACTTGCGTTGTGGGGGGCCGAAAGCCTCCATGGTGAATCCAACGTCCGAATCGACGCGCAATACTTTTTGGACGAAGGGCGTCGCCTCTGCATAATCGACACCTCGAATTCCGCCGGACGTGACTTCAGTCGGCTATTTCACGGGTATTTATGCCGTGAACTCGGAAAAGATGCATTCACCGTATCACGGGTGGAAAACGCCGACCCAGCACCGCAATTTGCGGCTTCCGTCTGATCGGGGGGCGATGTGGCTGATCATCGCGACAACTGGATGCGTGTTTCGCACGGTGATCCCTGCCCCGTTTGCGGCAAACCGGACAACTGTTCGGTTTCCAATGACCGGAAAGTGGTGTGGTGCGGCCGCGTTTCCGACGGCGCCTTGCGGACCAATGCCGGTGGGCAATATCTACACCGCTTGGATGACGATCCGTATGACCGGAATCCGCCACCTCCGGTGCGTATACGGCCATCGACTCGTTCGACTTCGCCGACACAAGACTGGCCCGCGCTGGCGGAGCGGTTTGCCAATGGTGCTGAAGAACATCGTCAGCGGTTGGCCGGCGAATTGGGCGTTTCCGCTACGGCACTTGCTGCCCTCGGCGTCGGTTGGAACGTTGAACGTTTCTGTTGGACTTTCCCTGAACGGGATGCGAGCGGTCAAATTATTGGGATCGCCACGCGGCGACGGGACGGCTCGAAAATCCGCATGAAAGGCGGGCGTACGGGGCTGACGTACGCGGCCGACTGGGATGCGGGTGACGGTCCGATTCTGTTGGTGGAAGGCGGAAGCGACACTGCATCGCTCTTGACGATTGGCCTTAGCACCGTGGGTCGGCCGTCCAATTGTGGTGGTGTGGATCATCTGGCTGGCATGTTGTCCGAGGTTGATCACAACCGTGAGATCATTGTCATCGGAGAACGGGACGAGAAACCAGATGGCAAATGGCCGGGCCGCGACGGAGCGGTTCGCACTGCCAAACGTCTCGCCGAAGAACTCGAACGGCCAATCGCCTGGGCGCTGCCGCCCGATAACGCCAAAGACGCCCGTGGTTGGCTCAATGTGATGCCGGAACTTCCCACCGATCGATTGGCGGACCTATTCGTTTCCGGTTTGGAGACGACTGTCATCAGTCCACCAATCGTCATCCGGCCGCCGAAACCGACCGGACCTACGGTGGCGGTCGACGATTGGCGCGGTCAGATGCTGCAAGTCCGAATCCGCTCGCTCGATTGTCCGGGCGTGTACATTGACGCCAGTACAACCGGAGCGGGAAAGTCTCACGTCGATCTGGCCGTCATTCTCTGGGCGTTGCGACGGAGGAACGCCGTATGAGGTCGCTACTTATTTATCCAACCCACGAAAATTGTGACGAGGTGCGTGAGCAACACGAGGGAAACGGCATCATTGCCGCCTGCTATCCATCACGTATTACTGAGGACACGGGCGAGCGCCCACAGAATTGCTGGAACGACAACGCCAACATTGCCGAGGGGATGGGCCTATCGGTCGTCAAGGCCGTCTGCCCGGCATGCGAGTTTCGCAAAAAATGCCGCGAGTCGGGTTATTTGGGCCAGTTATCTACGGTGGCAGATGCCCACGTGGCAATTGCGACGCACAAGCGAGCCGAATACACCGGCCTCGCGGAATTATCGCAAAGCCGTGAGTACCTTTCGATTCATGAAGATGCAATCAGCTTGCTGAGGCCGCCGGCCGAGATCAGTCTCAGTGACATCATTCAGGCACGGCTGTTGGTTCAAGACTACATACTCAATGATCCGGCATCCCTCAATTGGTTTGGCGATGCGACCCGTGTCGACGACGAGGGCAATCGGTACCAGGATGAGGAACTGGCCATCCGCCGGGAACGCCAATACGTGTTTTTTCGGCTGATGTCAGGTCTTTTAGAGCATTTATTCCGGGCTATTGAAGCTGCCGACCAGACGGATGAATGGTCGCCTCCGGAGACAGCCAGAGTTCCCGCCGGTTTTGAGCGCACTCTTTTCTTTAGCATCCGCCGCGCGAAAATCGATTTCCAGGATCAGCCATGGCGGTTCTTGCTGACGGCCGCTGCGGGCAAACTCCATTTGGCGGCAATCATTGTTGAGCGGCGATTTCACAAGGGGGGCGGACAGGGGAATGCGTATCTGAAGAAGTCGGTCGTCGGCGTGATCGATAATCCGCCGCCGATAAATTGCGTGGTATGGATCAATGACGCTACGGCCGACACCGAACATGTCGAAGCGATCGTTGGCCACACGGTTCACCAAGCCACACCGGACGGACGCATCGAGCTCCGCAAGAAGGCGGTGCAAATCCCGCGCGACATTACCCGGCGGACCTCCGCCAAGACCGTTCGCGGCCTGATTCGCGGAGTGATGGCCGACCGACCGCAGTTCCGCCGCATTGGCATCATTGGCCACAGTACACACATGTCGGTCCTGAAGAAGTTGGGGGCCGGTTTCGATGAGCGGATTGTCAAAACCAGTTATTTCGGCAGCGGCGAGGAAAGATCCTCAAACGACTGGCACCACAAGTGTGATCTGATCATCGTTGCCGGCACGCCGCGGATTCCGCCTGCAGCGATTGCCAAACATCTCGTGCAAATCGGCGAAATGAGCGCCGCAACCTGCGAACCGGAATGGGGTGTTATCTACTGGCACGGCGAGACCGAGTCGCATGAACCCACGAAAGTGAATTCGCGCGGCTACAAGAATGAGGCGTGGCGACGCGCCCACCAAGATCTCGTCCGCGCTCAGATCGTGCAGGCCACCGGTCGGGGCCGCGGCATCCTGGAGACCGGGTGCGAAGTCCTCGTCCTCTCCGATGAGGAGTGTGGTCTGCCCCTTTCGGATTCCGGAGTCGAAATCCTCAACGATGCCAGTGTTGCGATATTGAACGCGCTCAGTGAATTAACGACGGAAAATCCTAATAAGTATATATTAGGAAAACCCGTCGTTAGCACCGGTCAGCTTGCCAAGACGACAAGCCTGTCCCGTTCGCGCTGCCGGGATTTGCTTCGTGACCTCGAACGCCGCGGGCTCGTTCAAAAGATTGGCGAACGCTCCGGTTGGCGTCTTGTGTTGAGTTCCGCCGAGGAGGCAGCGCCATGTGCTTAAACCCGTCGGTGAACTCGCATTCCGCAAATGCCGTTGTTCGGTTGGCTACTACCCATCGGCTCCTGGCGGGCCGGGGCTCGAAAGGCCATAGGTACTTCCGGGCCATCCTGGAAAGGTCCCCCCCGCGAAAACAGTCGCGCTAGTAATGACAGTTTGTTTTGGTTGTCCGAATCACCTTAACCCCTTGGCATGACACATGATGCTGACTGAAACATGGAAGGCCAATGATGAAATCCGCGACAGGCATGACGGAACGAAAACGAAAGTCGCAGCGTGTGCGGCAGGCGATCATGGAGCATTGGCGGTCACTGAGCGATCGCGAGATTGCTCTTGGGCTGCAGGTCAGCAACAGGACTGTCTCCCAACATCGGAAACGACTGGAAGATGAGGGGCGGATTCTTCCCCGGTCCGAAAGTACACAGGCTGTCGGGGCATGCCAGTTCGAGGTGTGTACTTCCGCGATTTCGCCGGCCCCGCTCAACGACCAGCTCTACGATCCGGTCGATGAATCCGAACCATCATTCTGTGCGCTGGTTGAGAACATCCGCGAAAATGGAATCTTGGAACCAATCGTGGCCAGCGGCGATGGCTACATCCTCTCGGGGCATCGTCGCCACGCGGCGGCACGATGTGTGGGGTTGGAACGCATTCCGGTCCGCATCCGGCACGACGTGTCGTACGTCGGCGACCGGGATGAGTTTCTACGGTTGCTCGCAAGCTACAACCGCCAGCGGGTTAAGACGACTGCCGAACAGGTGCGTGAGGAGGTCGCGTTGATGTCAGAGCGTTCCTGTTCGCGGGTTCGCCGGTTTCGGCGCGATTCGGCAGTTGTCGACGGCAATTGCACGGTTGCACTTCGAAAACGCAAACGCCGGTCGGCGATTCGGGACAAGATGGCACTGCGGGAGGCAATCATAAAGGTCGTCCAAGACGAGCAACGCAATTGGCCGTTGAGCGATCGGTCTGTGTTTTATCGGTTGCTCAATATCCCTGGGCTGGTCCGCAACGACCGCACGCGCGTACCCTTCGCCAATACTCCTGCCGCTTATGACGACGTGACCAATATGCTCACCCGGCTACGCCTGGACGGCTCGGTGCAGTTTGAGGCGATCTCCGACGAAACGCGGCCGGTCGTGGTGTGGGACACACATCGCGCCGCAGGGGATTTCGTCCGCCGGGAATGCGATCAGTTCCTCACCGGCTATTGGCGCGATCTGTTGCAAAGTCAGCCGAATTGGATCGAACTCCTGGTCGAGAAGAACACGGTCGCCAGCCAACTCCGCAGCGTCGCTGGCAAATACACGCTCCCCATGACCAGCGGTCGCGGCTATTCGTCACTGCCGCCGCGAAAGGAAATGGTCGACCGGTTCAAGTGCAGCGGCCGCGAACACCTCGTGGTGATCGTCGTCAGCGACTTCGATCCGGAAGGGGAAGACATTCCCGCCAGCTTTGGGATTTCGCTGCGCGATGACTTCGATGTTTCTGCCGACAGATTACGGATCGTCAAGGCCGCGCTCACCGCCGAACAAGTCCGATCGATGGATCTGCACGAAGGGCAGCTCTCGAAGGAGACCTCGTCGCGGTATCGGCGATTTGTCGAGGTTCATGGCGACCGGGCTTGGGAATTGGAATCGCTCACCGCAGACCAACTACGGGAGATTGTGGAGGCCGCCATCCGCGGCGTCCTCGACCTCGACGCCTTCGAAGCGGAGGTGGAGCGTGAGCAGCAGGAACAATGCGAGCTGACTACGAAACGTCGACGATTGCGGGAAACGCTTATCGATGACATCGACGACCTCGATTGAGGTCACTTGAATTTTCAAATCTAAGGAGCCCTTCGTGATGAAGATTGAACAATGGCCCATTGCACGCGTGAATCCGTACCCGAACAATCCGCGGTGCAACGATCAGGCAATCGATGCGGTGGCAAAATCGATCGAGGAATTCGGATTTCGTCAGCCGGTCGTGGTGGATCAAGAAGGCGTAATCATTGTTGGGCACACAAGACACAAAGCAGCATTGAAACTCAACTTTAAGAAAATCCCCGTCCACGTGGCCAAAGAACTGTCGCCGGCGCAGGTGCGGGCATACAGGCTTGCAGACAACAAAACCAATGAGTTGGCCGAGTGGGATTACAACTTGTTGCCGATTGAACTTTCGGAATTGGAGCAGAGTGGTTTTGATCTGGGGCTGATTGGATTTGATGCGGACGAACTATCCAAACTGCTTTCCCCCGATGGCAAAGAAGGGCTGACCGATCCGGATGACGCTCCCGCGCCACCCGATGAAGCGATCACGCAACTGGGCGACCTGTGGATACTTGGTGAGCATCGCTTGCTGTGTGGTGATTCCACATCTTCGGAAGACACGCTGCGTGTGATGAATGGCGAGAAAGCCGCACTCGTCGCGACTGATCCACCCTATCTCGTCGATTACACTGGAGCGAGACCGAATGAGTCCGGAAAAGACTGGTCAGAAACTTATCGAGAGATTGACATCAGCGACGCGGAAGGCTTCTTCACGCAGTTGTTCACATGCATTCTCGAAGTGGTGGCCCCGAAAGCAGCGATCTACTGTTGGCACGCTCACAAGCGGTGCGGTGTGATCCAACGTATTTGGGATCAACTGGGCATCCTCGACCATCAACAGATTGTGTGGGTTAAGCCGACGGCGGTCTTCGGCCGCGTCTATTGGCACTTCCGTCACGAGCCGTGCATGATGGGTTGGGTCCAGGGCAGCCAGCCGGAGCACGATGGCCGTCATGAGGTCGATTCGGTCTGGAATGTCGACTGGGAAGGTAAGGCCCGCATTGTGGGGAATAAACACCCGACCCAGAAACCAGTCGAGCTTTTCGCACGCCCGATTCGGAAGCACACACGCACCGGAGATGTCTGTTTCGAGCCGTTCAGTGGCTCGGGAACACAAATCCTGGCAGCCGAACAATTAGGCCGCCGCTGTTTCGCTATCGAGATCGCTCCGACATTCGTGGATGTTGCCGTCCAGCGTTGGGAGCAGTTCACCGGGAAGAAGGCGGAGCGGGTCTCGGCCGTGCAGGAGGCAACGGCATGATCTATTTGGCCAGCCCCTATTCACACACCGACGCCATCGTCCGCGAGCGCCGGTTCCGTGCAGCCTGTCGTGTTGCGGCGCGTTTGATACGCTCCGGTGTGGTCGTGTTCTCGCCGGTCGCGCACGGGCATGCGATCTCTCTCTACGGAGTGCCGACGGATTGGCAGTTTTGGGAGCCACATGACCGACGGTTCTTGGAACAGTGCCATGAGGTCGTTGTGCTCATGCTTGACGGTTGGCAAGAGAGCGTTGGCGTGCAGGCTGAAATCCAAATCGCAGACGAACTGGGCAAGCCAGTACGGTATCTGGCACCGGCGGGAAACGGGGCGACGACGTTGGCCCACGTCGCCGAGGAGGCGGAGCGTTGAACAAACCTACCCCCAACAAGAAAACGCCCCGACGTTGGCAACGTGGGGCGTTTGTCGCGGACTGGGCCGGGAACCCGCTACTTATTGAGCGTGAACTGGCCCCGATCCGCCTTCACGAACCGCGATTCCTTGCCCTTCGTTTGGATCTCGCGAATGATGGCCGCGTACAGCGTGGCGTGCGGGGTTTTTCCGCCGGGGCTGGTCCAATACCCCTTCGCCGCCATCCGCTCGATCATCGTTTTGGCGTTGAGCGACTCTTTCGATTCGCCGAGAACCTTGGCTGCGGCGTCGAGGGCGCTCATTCTCTTGTCGCCCGAATTGGCCGTCTTCTTCTTGGCAGCGGGCTTCTTCTTGGTTGTTGTTTTGGCGGGCGCCTTCTTCGCCGTTGCCGATTTGCGGGAGGTCGTCTTCTTTGTCGTGGTTTTCTTCGTTGCCATCGTAATTCGCCTTTCGTGAATCGAGGTTTCGGAATGCCCGGCGGCCACCGCGGCCGCTGCGAGCAGGACATCAGTTACCTCACCCTTGCGGACACATCCAGCGCTGTTTGGCAAGATTCTCCAGAATTCCGAAAGGTGGTCTGATGGCAGAAAAACACCCCGAATCGATGAATCCGAACGCCCTGCCAATCGATGTGGCGGCACAGCTCTTGAGCAAGGCCGGTGGACGCGTCGTCAGCGAAGAAACACTTCGCTCCGACATCGATGCCGGAGCGCCAACGAACCCCGATGGCACGATTAATCTCGTGCACTATGCCGCTTGGAACGTGCAACAAATAGCAGGGATGACCGATGGCAATTGACCCGCGCAACTTGCGGCCGTCCGAACTTGTGCGGCTGATGAACTCCACGCCGTTGGGTGAGGTGATCAACGAACGGCAGTTGTATCGCCATCGTTCGCGCGCGGGGTTTCGGATTGGCGATGGGAAATCGGTGGACCTACTGCGGTATGTCGCTTGGCTCGTCATCGAGCGGCACACTCCCAAGCCGGAAACCAATGGCGATCCGTACGAAACGCTCAAAGATCGGGCGCGGGCCCGCAACGCGGCTCTTTCTCTCGCCGGCCGGGACATCGGCGAAATGCCGGCTGTCATCGATCCGTCCAGAAAGGCAAAAGCGGAAACCGATTTCTGTTTTTTCTGCGAAGCCTACTTCCCGTTGACGTTCTACTTAGAGTGGTCCGCCGATCATCAAAAGGTGATGGCCAAAATCGAACAGGCCGTATTACACGGCGGACTGTTTGCCATGGCCATGCCTCGCGGTTCGGGTAAAACGACGATTTGTGAATGCGCCTGCATCTGGGCCGTGCTGTTCGGGCACCGCGAGTTCGTCTGCCTCATCGGATCGGACGAGGGCCATGCGATGGACATGCTTGACTCAATCAAAATGGAACTTGATGGGAACGATTTGTTATTGGCCGATTTCCCTGAAGTCGTGTTCCCGATCCAGAGCCTGGAGGGGATCGCCAACCGCTGCAGCGGTCAGCTCTACAACGGCGAGCGGACACACATCGGCTGGACGGCGAAGGAGGTCGTGCTGCCCACAATTCCGAACTCAAAAGCAAGCGGTGCGATCATCAAGGTGGGCGGGATCACCGGACGGATTCGCGGGATGAAGTTCAAACGACCCGACGGGCACACGGTGCGTCCATCGCTCGTTGTGTTGGACGACCCGCAGACGGACGAGTCGGCCCGTAGTCTTTCACAATGTGCGAATCGCGAAAGCATTCTGGCGGGAGCCGTGTTGGGTTTGGCGGGCCCCGGCAAAAAGATCTCCGGCATCATGCCCTGCACGGTGATTCGGCCGGGCGATATGGCCGACAACATCCTCGACCGGGACAAACATCCCGAGTGGAATGGCGAGCGTACGCGGATGGTCTATTCGTTTCCCTCGAACGAAAACCTCTGGGCGCGGTATGCAGAGATACGGGCCGAAGGACTGCGCAACGGAGATGGCGGCAAGGCGGCGACGGACTTTTACAGAACTCATCGTGCCGAGATGGACGCTGGCGCGATCGTGGCGTGGCCCGAGCGCTACAATCCTGACGAATTGTCGGCCGTTCAGCACGCGATGAACCTCAAATTGCAGGACGAGGCGGCGTTCTTCGCGGAGTATCAGAACGAGCCACTGCCCGAGGAGAAAATCGATGACGATCTGCTCACGCCGGACCAAGTCGCCACGAAAACCAACGGCATGCGTCGCGGCGAGATTCCGCTGGCTTGTAACCACCTCACCATGTTCATCGACGTGCAGCAGAAGCTGTTGTTTTATCTCGTGGCCGCCTGGGAGGACGATTTCACCGGCTACGTGGTCGACTACGGCAGTTATCCGGACCAGAAACGGCAATACTACACATTGCGGGACGCGCGGCAGACACTGGCGGCGGTAGCAGAGGGGACCGGACTGGAAGGTTCCATCTACGCCGGCCTCGAAGCCCTGACCGGCGATCTCCTCACCCGCGAATGGCGTCGGGACGACGGAGCGGCAATGCGGATTGAGCGCTGTTTAATCGATGCCAACTGGGGGCACTCCACCGACGTCGTCTATCAATTCTGCCGGCAGAGTTCTCATTCCACGATATTGACGCCCTCGCACGGCCGGTTTGTCGGCGCATCGACCATTCCCTTCTCAGAGTACAAGCGCAAACAGGGAGAACGCGTGGGATTGAACTGGCGGATTCCCAACGTTCGTGGCAAGCGAGCCGTGCGGCATGTGGTCTTCGATACGAACTGGTGGAAATCGTTCGTACACGCGCGGCTGGCTGTTGCCATGGGCGACCGCGGCTGCTTGTCGCTGTTCGGCTCGAAAGCCGAGACGCACCGGTTGTTCGCGGAGCACGTCACCGCCGAATACTTCGTCAAAACAGAAGGACGTGGCCGCAAAGTCGATGAATGGAAAATGCGTCCCGAGCAATCGGACAATCACTGGTTGGATTGCCTGGTTGGAAGCGCGGTGGCGGCCTCGATTCAGGGGGCAGTCTTGTTCGGGACCGGTGCTTCATCGCCCAAGGAAAAAAAGCGGCTCAAGCTTTCGGAGTTGCAGCGGAGCAAGTGGCAGGTGGTGGGACGGGACTAGGAGAATGACGCACTTCGAGCTAACGAATTACCGTGTTGTGGCGCCCAGCACTCTTATCTCCACTTTGGACAACACCGACTCTCGGTTATAGTAGTGATCAGGCTTGGTCTTGCCGTCCAAAATCGCGTATTTTCCGAACATAGTATGCTATGGAGAGCCATACGTGTTTGATACGTGCGCAAACAATTTATTTTGGGGCGCGGCGTCTCATCAATAAAAGTCAGGGCATGGGGCGTAAATCGCGAGAACAACGTGAAAGTGTGATTTTGTTTTCGAGGGGTATTGCGAAATGGCACAGAGTTCAATTTGAAGGAAATTGGCTGGCGACATATTCACCGTGAATAATGTGAAGCGTGGGGTTTGTCACTAATCCAGTGTTTTCTGAGCCTGATGGCTCGAACGGCGACAGTTGGCGTTCATGGGGAATACCCCAGATCCTTCGGAATGCACGAAAAAAGCTTTGTGTCGACACCATCTCGCGCTGTAAAATAAGAGCGTAGCTCCACTGGCAATTTGCGACCACCGCTTGGCAAGAGCTTGAGGACGTTTCGGGGAGGGATAAAGCAACCTTCGCAGGTTCCCCGCGTGTTTGCTGGCATGGATTGCACCACATCAATGCACTCGAATAAATGTGAGCAACAGCAATGCCCAAACGACGAGCCCAACGTCAACGCAAGAAAACCCCAAGCAAAACTCCCAAAACTACCCGTCCCGAGGCGAAAAATCGTCGGCAGCCGCCTCCGAGAAGAACAGCGGCCGATCGTCTGGGGCGTCGATTTGACGCAGTTCCGGACCGTATCGACATACGTGATTGGGTGTATCGCCCACACCTTTCGAGCCTTCCCGATGTGCTAATTAACTGCGACAGTGTGCCGGGCATTCTCGATCAAGGCAACGAAGGCGCATGCACGGGGTTTGCCTTGGCGGCAGTCATCAATTTTTTGTTGATGCGCAGAAACCGCCGGCGATTCGTCAGCTGTCGCATGCTTTACGAGATGGCTCGTCGCTACGACGAATGGCCTGGAGAACAATACGAAGGCTCGTCCGCACGAGGGGCAATGAAAGGCTGGGTTTCACACGGGGTCTGTTCGTCAGATTCATGGCCAGATGACCTCCGCGGCCACGACAACCTAAACGGCGATCGCGCTGAGGAGGCCCAACATACGCCCGGCGGCGCCTATTTTCGCGTCGATCACCGACAGGTCCGGGACGTGCATGCGGCACTCGCCGAAGTGGGGATCGTGTATGCAACATTGATGGTGCATTCAGGGTGGGGCGATCCAGGGCCGGTGACGCGCTCAATCACATACGTCGAGAATGGCAACCTCCGCACTCGAGAATTTCCGGTGATCACTCGTCAGGGACGTGCGGACAGTGGACATGCCGTAGCAATCGTCGGTTATACGGCAGACGGATTCGTGATTCAGAATTCTTGGGGGACAAGCTGGGGCGTCAACGGATTCGCGCTGTTGCCCTACGAAGACTACATGCTGCATGTCACCGACATCTGGGTGGCCCAACTTGGCGTTCCCGTATCGATGAATCTCTGGGAGCAATACGGCGCGACGGATTCGACCGCAGGATTACATCGTGCCACGCCGACGGTGCCCATGAGCGATATACGACCTTTCGTCGTCGATCTTGGCAACAATGGGGGGTTGTCAGATAGCGGCAATTATTGGACGACCGAAGCCGACATCAAACGCCTCTTCGACGAAGAAATCCCTCGACGGGCCGCGGAGTGGGATAAACTCAGGATTCTGTTTTATTTGCACGGAGGCCTAAACGGCGAAGCCGAAACGGCACGACGCATTGTCGCTTTCAAGGATGTATTGCTCGAAAACGAGATCTACCCGATCCACATCATGTGGGAATCAGGACTTCGCGAAACCGTCTATGGCATTCTCGAAGATCTTTTCACCGACACGGATGAACGTGCTGCCGGACCGGCCGAATGGCTCAAGCGGTTTCGCGACGGTCTCCTTGAAGCGCGTGACCGAACCTTAGAGTTGACCGCTGCATTGCCCGGATCGCTGTTTTGGTCAGAAATGAAGGAAAATGCACGATTGGCATCGCATCATCCGGACGGCCGAGGCGGTATGCAGATTCTTTCGAAGCATGTGAAAGACGTAGTCGCTGACGCTGTGCGTGACAAGTCGCGAAAGATCGAGTTGCACGTCGTAGCCCACAGTGCCGGAAGCATTTTCGCGGCGCATGCAATCGACCTGATCCTGAATTCAAAGGTGCCGTTCAAGAGCTTCCATCTAATGGCGCCGGCGATTCGCGCTGATCAATTTAAGAGTCTGGTGCTGCCGAAGATCAAGTCTGGGAAATGCCCGCATCCGACGCTGTATGTCTTGAGTGATTCTGGAGAACGTGATGACACCGTTGGTCCCTATGGGAAGTCACTGCTTTATCTTGTGAGCAATGCGTTCGAGGGCGAATTTGGAACGCCGCTCCTCGGTATGGAACGCTTTGTTAGCGAAACGACCAATGGAGATGCCGAAGACGTCGACGAGGACTTGGCACGTCTTTTTTCAAGGCCGGTCGATGAAAAGCCAAGTTTGATCGTTGCCGGAAAAGCGGGCGATGAATCGTCCGTGTCACGCAGTGATTCCCACGGTGGGTTTGACAACGATCCCGCCACTATGAATTCAATCTTGCGGCGGATTTTGAAGAACATCCCTAATCGGGAGTTCACCGTAAGAGATCTGCAATTTTGACTGCTTGTGGCCGGTTAGTCCTTTGGTGTTCCATGTACAGACATTGCAAGACAGTTTCTCGACAAGGAATCGACCGTGATGTGTCGCATTCGTAATATTTGGTATGCATGTTAGCAGCCCGTTGAAAAACCCCCGTTTGACACATCGATTACAATCTCCACCTGAATATGATCATCGTACGGAGGATTCCAAAATGGCGTTGGGGAAGCGGCGGTCGGAACGGCAGGGGGAGTTTTGGGTGGCGGCGACCGACTTGTCGAGCGGGCCGCAGCATCTGTTTTATGAAAAGCTTAATGCGATCCTGGCCGAGGCTGACTTCGATGACTTTGTCGAAGAGTTGTGCGAACCTTTTTACGCAGGCGGCGGTCGGCCGTCGATTCCGCCGGGCGTGTTTTTTCGCATGATGTACGTGGGCTATTTCGAGGGCATCGATTCGCAACGCGGCATCGCTTGGCGGTGCGCAGACAGCCTGTCGATCCGGCGATTTCTGGGCTACCGGCAGCACGAAGCGACGCCCGATCATTCGAGCCTGAGCCGCATCCGCACCCGCTTGCCGCTGGAAGTCTTTCACGACGTGCACGTCTGCGTGCTGCAGTTGTTGATCGCAAACAAGCTCGTCGACGGGACGACAGTCGGCGTGGATGCGACACTGCTTGAAGCCAACGCGGCGATGAAATCGATCGTCCGCAAAGACAACGGCGAGGATTGGGAAGAGTACATCAAGCGACTGGCGGCCGAGGACGGCATCGAAATCAAAACCAAGGCCGAGCTCATTCGCTACGACAAACAGCGCAGCAAAGAGGGAAAGAAGAAAGTTTCCAACGACGAGTGGGAGTCGCCGTCCGACCCCGATGCTCGCATCGCCAAGATGAAAGACGGTCGCACGCATCTGGCCTACAAGGCCGAACACGTCGTCGACCTCGACACCGAAGCGATTCTCGACGCGGAAATTTATCACGCGAACGAAGGGGACACCGCCACGCTGATTCCGAGTCTTGAGCAGGCGCAAAAGTATTTGGATCGGGCGAGCGGTTGGACACGGGACATTAAAAAGGTGGTGGCCGACAAAGGTTATCACGCAGTTGAAACGTTGGCGCGTTGTGCGACATTGGGTTGGGGGTGCGGCGGCATGAAGACGTATATCCCCGAACCGGAAAGGAAGTACGAATGGAGTTGGCTCGACCGGCCCGATGCACAACAGCAAGCCGTGACGAACAACCACCGCCGCATGCAGCGCGCGTACGGCAAGCGGTTGCAGCGTCGTCGCAGCGAAGTGGTGGAGCGCAGTTTCGCACACGTGTGCGAGACGGGCGGCGGCCGTCGCAGTTGGCTTCGCGGGATCGACGAAGTCAGAAAACGGCACCTGATGACGGCAACAGCGCACAATTTAGGCCTGGTGCTGCGCAAGCTGTTGGGAACGGGAAAAGTGCGACAATTCGGGTCGTTGTGCGCGGGAGTTTTTGTGCAATCTTGCGGCGTAATCCGCCGATTCGCGTGTCTGGGGTCGTGTGCTAGACAACTGCGCGCCATATTTCGCAAACATCACATCAACCAAGCCCAGGCCGCGTGAGCCCAAAACCAATCGTGACAGTCGCGGACGCGGAGTAATTCAACGGGCTGTTAGCTCTGACTCGTATACCTACATTCCCAGTCGTAAAACGCCATCAGCTGTTGTGGAGGCATTTCACCAAGTATACTGGAAGTGGCATCAACGCGATCCATTATCGAGTGGTCTCGCTCACACCTAGCAAACGTCAACGTTCTGTCTTCTCTGGACCGTGAGTGCAATTATGCTGACAACTTTAGCATTACGGACACACGTATTGACAATTGGACGACATCCGCTCGCATAGGCATCTGCGACACTGGTACCAACACTACGTATCGGACCTACTCATAGAAAGGGATACCTATTGTTTGACAATTGGAAGCACATATCGTCCATTCTTCCCAGCGGCCGCACTGATGCGTCGCAGAAGGCTGTTGCAGAGGTGCTACAGCCGTGTGACGACATATTGGATTCATTGATCCATTGCAGGTTTACTCGCGACCCAGAAGAGTTTGGTAGTCAACATCGCAATGTAATGCGTTTACTCGAGTCATTTGAGCGACCGTTGTTGACATCCATTTCCGCTATTGTGCCCGCATCTATCGCGGACGACTTCGGAAGCATGCAAGACAATGCTACCGAATTGATAAGGTCTCTAACCTCAACGGCTGAGGCCCTGACGCCGGATAAACCAAACCTCATTACCAGTTGTGTGGCAATGACACAACAACTTCGCTCATTAATATTATCATTTCATGCAACACTTTTGCGACATTTGAAGTTTCGCTCTTTCATTCGCCGCAGCATAGTGGTGTTCCCGGTGTGTTTGACCATTATTGCAACCCTGTATTTTGTGGTATTGGGTGACATCTATGTTGACACTGTCGAATCCACTTTTCCATACGTTTCGTCAGCCAGCGTCGATACCGAAATTCCGGTTCTCGACACGAGACCAACGAATCCTGAGCGCTATTTTGAAGATTTCGCATCATTTTGTTTTGGCGATAAATCATCGGCAATGGCATTTTTGCAAAAACATTATGAGCATGCCTCAGACGCGGATCACGTGTCGCCTGGCAGCGCGGTACACCCCTTTTTGTATCACCGCTGGAAAGTCACGCTCAGAAATTCCTCGGCCCTTGACGGCAAGTTTATTTCTTCAATATCAGTTAAAGCGAAGCTGATCGAACAGGCGCCTTTCCCATGGCCAAAAGTAAATTCGGAACCGAAAGTGGCGTTAAGAGCGATTGATTTCAACGACGAGATGCCTGAAGCATGGCGAACCGAGGACGAAATACCATCGGGAAGCGGCGGAGACATGCCGAGTTTTATGCTGTCGCATCTCGACTACGGCCCGGCACTGAATGCAAAAGTCACGATTAGAACGGCACTTGGAGAAAGCCATAACAAGAATGTGGGGCAGATTTATCGTTGGGACGGTCAAAATTGGGTTTCCGTACCAATCTGTTATGTTGGTGGCCCCATTTCAATCTGGAAGGTGGCAATGGAAAAAGAGGATTCTATTTTGGGGCCACGGGAATATCCGCACGAACATCTAAATGTCAATGGAGTTCCTAAAAGTGATGGCAATAAGTCGCTTTTGGAATGGCCCATGTATCTTGCACTGGGAGATGTTGAAATTGTTGGAGGTGAAAATAAGTTTCGACACGGTAAATATGCTTATGAGAAAGTGGTGACATTGGAACGCCTGCGAGAACTTACAGACGTAAGCTACAAGGATCTGGTGTTCGCAGATCTAGAGTATTCATCATTGTCCGGGGCCAAATATGCGATTACAACAACAGCGCGACTTCCTGGGCGTGTGTTGCTTTATGCGCGGAACGAACGCCTGTTGGAGTTCGATCCAAGGATCGAGCGGCATCGAGCGGGAGTAATTGAAACCGGTCTCGCTCCGGCAGCGGTGTCGTTCGACGCCATCTTAAAGCAGTTTGTTAAGCCGGAAGATAGTGGTAAGGGCGTTGATCAAATCAGCCTTGATATGGACATAGATGCTACGCAAGTAGGATTTCGTGATACGGCCGCGCAAAGTGTAATGGTCGATCGGTTTTTAAATCCAGAGGGGCAAGTATGTCTTTACGTTCGGCTATTTGGTTTGAAAACTGGCCGTTACGAATGTCGTGTGTATGTAAATGGAGGCATCAAAAAAGAATTTGTTGCTGACGTGTTAAGCCCTGATGTGTTGCGATATGACACTATTGCAGCACAAGAGCCCATCAGTAACGCCTATCGCTTGCGGCGCAGACTGATAGGGGATGATGAATAACGCATGTAATGGACGTCTTGTTAGATATCAGGAATAGCGAAAATGTTAATCTTGGCGATGCTGAACGGGGTGATTGTGGTGTTGATGGTTGTGGCCGCGTGGCGGGCCCCAAGTGAATCCGAACAATCGCGCCGTGGTGAAGAAGCGCATTCGCGAAAGCGGAGGAACCTGTTGATGGTAACGCTTGCTGTGGGAAGTGTGTCGATAATGACCTTCATTAGCATGCAAACAAGGAAAATGTCGGTCGATGACAGTCGCGAAAAAGATACGGTTATACCGAAACGAATTACAGCAATATTGGACGAGGCAATCGTCGACGGTGTCGTGTCTGACGAATCGGCTATTCAATTGAACAACTGGCTAAACTCGAGCGTGAGAGCCGTTTCGCGTGATATAGAAACAATCGCCCTTAGAGTGGAGGTGGCGGAACCAGTCAATAGTCTTCGGAAAATTGTTGGAGGCACAATATTGGATGAATCGGACAAGGTCGAAATTGCCTGTTGGTTAAGTCAGGTACCTCAGGACACGCTGCCTAAAAGTGTTAGGGGCGTGATTGCAGCAGCGATATTAGAGACATCGAAGGCACGGGAACGCGACGTTCTGATACTTGATCGATGGCTCGGCCGTCGCGAGTCCGGAAGGCGACTGAGCGGACCAAATTCCAGCTACTTCGAGTTGGATTCCCCGCGTGATCCTTCAGTGTTCCACGCCGTCCCGGCGCCTGCGGCACACGAGGCACCACCTGCGAATGGCGGTCCCGCTCCCGCTCCGGCTCCGCCGGCCGAACCCGAGGCATGATCGAGAAATGTCGGTCGTAATGGGTTTGTGAGAGTCACTTGTTCGGTGGCTGACGATAATATTTGCGCTTCTTAGTTGTCGATATGGCGCATAAGGGGTTTGCGTGAAAAATAAATAAGAGGTGGATGACGGAATACGTGGTTGAAATGAACATGAAACGATGTTGTGGCAAAGCGAGGTGGCTTTCGGTCCGACCTGTTCCCCTTTCTTGATCCATACGCAATGTGAGAAGTGTGGTGCTTTGGCATTTATAGGAGGAGTAAAGCATGCCAGACCATTAATTCGACTTTCGCGCCAATATCGCCGATTTCTCTACGTCGGCGCCTAAATCCGCCGATACAGAAATCTCAAACACGGTCTCTCGCTCGATCTCTTCGCCCGCCCAGGTCCATCGCTGCAGCGACGAAATGTGAGAATAGTTGCCAATGCCCCAACCGCGGAAGCCGCTCCCGGACGGCCGGTCCACGGGAATTCGTCCGACGTAAATCTTCACATTTGGGCCGGGAGTATGTTTCTGCGCGCGGTTCAAAAACATGACGGACACAAGTCGAACGCCGAAACAAGGTTCGCCTGAAACTCATTTGGAAAAACTGTCGTCGGAAGTGATTGTATGCAGCCGCAATTGCGATTGCAAATTTCGAATCTTTTGCCATACGCGCAGGGAGAGCGCAGCTCGTATCAGAATTGCGTGTCAAGATTTCACGCAGCCCGTTCGTACCACTGGATCAGCCCGCCGAGTCGTTCGTGGCGGATGATGTCATCGAGTACGATGGTGTTGTTCTCGGGTGGCGGATCTGCGCATGACGGCGGTAAATGCCTACAGGCAGAATGCGCGCGGTCATCGTTATAATAGCGGACGTATTCACGGACGAGGTAATTCAGGTGCCGTTCGCCAAACACCAGAAAATTTTCCAAGCATTCCTGTTTGATGCTCTGAATGACCCGTTCGCAGCGCGAATTGAGATTGGGGCTCTGGACCGGCAGAACCTTGACTTTCAATCCCTCCGCTTTGAGGACTTCGTCGAAGCTTGCCGTGAACTTTGTGTCGCGATCGCGCATCAGATTAGTCGGTTTTTCGTCGCGATCGGCGGTGTGCATCAAAAAGTTCCGCCCCTGCTGTGTGACCCACGCGGAATCGGGATGCGCCGTGGAGTTGGTGACGAAGATCTCGCGAGTCTCAACGTTAATGAAGACCAGCAGGAAATAGTTCACGATTCCGCGCGGCGTGATGACGCGTTGCGTGAAGAAATCGCAGGCCCAAAGCGTTTTGGCGTGGATCTTGATGAAATGTTCCCAGGAGCCGCGGGAACGCTTGGGCGAGGTGTCGATCCCCCGTGGGGGATAGTGGCTTGCTTCAAGATTCGCGGTATCAAGAGTTGAAACAACGGTGGAACTCGAGATAACGGCCATGCATTTACGTATGTCGCTATCCTGCGGCGGATCGCATCGAAATTGCCGTACCTGAATATCCGACGCACATAGGGTTTTTACTAGCCCCTTGGGAATTCTTGGAATTTCCCCAGAAAACTTGGTAGGGTTTGGTAATCGCTATTCCAACGCAGCTATGAGCGTGGAGGGCCATACAATGCCAAGGTTGGACGAGTATCTGACGATCACGGAAGCGGCGGATTACCTCGGTGTGTGTACGAACACATTGAGGAACTGGGGAGCGAGTGGAAAGATTAAGGAACGCCGAAATCCCATTAATAGTTATCGCTTGTACGCTCGCGATGACCTTGATGCCGTGCTTCAGCAAATCAATGACTCTGGCGAATACCCATCGGGCTGGTCGAAGCCTCGCAAGCGAAAACCTCGTTGAGAAATGAGAAGTCTATGGTCGATTCGAAATCAATTCTGGAGAAGCTGGAAAGCGCGCGGCGTGACCTGCTTGACCTAACTGGTCGTAACCGATTGATCAGTACGCCCCGATCGAGCACACGTTCGGGGCGACTGGAGATCGTGGACGAATTGGCCGAGGCCGTATACCGAATCCTCGTTCAAGAAAACAAGATGATGTCTTTTCTAGCCCGTCCTGAAGATGGCGGTGAAGAGACTGATTCAACGAACGGCGAACTCTTACTGTTCCAGCCGGACGACGAAGACGAGCAAGATAATAGTGGGGTCGCAGAACGCCATGTCGATCGAAATCTCCAAACGACGTTTGCATCGGAACAATTGCAGCGAAAGCTGCTTAAGCTCTATTACGATGCACGAACGTTCAAAGAGGAACAAGGTGTCAACATTCTTTACCTGGCGATCGGGTTTCTGAAGTGGTACGAAGATGACAACTCGGACAGAGAACGCTATGCACCCTTGCTGTTGATTCCTGTTGAACTCGACCGGAAATCTGCGAACGCTCGATTCCGATTGCGCTACACCGATGACGACATCACGACCAACCTGTCTTTACAGGAAAAACTCAAAGCCGACTTTGGGATATCCTTACCAGACGTTCCTGATGTGGATGAACTTGCGCCTCAAAATTACTTTGAGCAAGTGCGAACTGCCATCGAGCGGAAGGAGCGGTGGCAGGTTCTGGACAATGACATGGTGTTGTGGTTTTTTTCGTTCGCCAAATTCTTGATGTACAGGGACCTCAAGCCGGAGACGTGGGATGGGGAACGCCAAATTGAAGGACATCCGCTGGTTTCGGCATTGCTGCAAGATGGATTTCGCCAAGATCCATCCTTTTGCCCTGACGATCAGAATATCGACCGCTTTCTGCAACCGTTGGACATGATTCACGTTATGGATGCTGATAGTTCACAGACGGTGGCGATTGAGGAAGTACGGCAAGGAAGAAACCTAGTCATTCAGGGCCCCCCTGGCACTGGGAAATCGCAAACGATCACAAATCTCATTGCCACTGCCGTCAAAGAAGGGAAGCGGGTACTATTTGTCGCCGAGAAAATGGCTGCCCTCGAAGTTGTGAAAAGGCGCTTGGATAACGTGGGGCTGGGCGACATGTGCCTAGAACTACACAGCCACAAGGCTAATAAGAAGGCTGTGTTAGAGGAGCTTAGCCATACTCTCAATCTTGGCCGTCCCAGTATGGACGACGTGGTCGGCCAAGCCGAGGATTTAACTGCCTATCGCGATAAGTTGAACCGCCACGCCGAGATCATGCATTCCTATTTGGAGCCGGGACACGTCACTCCCTTTCGAGCATTGGGCGAGTTGGTCAGGCTACGTGCGATGGGGATGCAGCCGGCAGATTTTAAACTGGTGGATGCATTGACTTGGAGTGCTACCGACCTTCGAGAAAAGCAGCACATGCTGGAGGACCTAGCAGTCCACATGCGTGAAGTTGGGAATCCGCGTCAGCATCCATGGCGCGGGGTCCGGTTGCAGTCCGTGTTGCCGATGGACAGATCACGGATTGCTTCGACACTACCGGGGTTGTTAGAGCGTCTTGACAGGCTAATCACGGCGACGAATGATCTCGCTGATATGCTTTGTTTTGGCGACGCCGATACACTCGGGGCCATTTCATCACTTGCCAAATTTGCTGACCGTCTGCGTAAGGCGCCACGCATGGATCGACAGGCAATGGCGAATCCGGCGTGGATTGAACGACGGCAAACACTTGTGGAATGTCAGAAAGCTGGGCAGGAGCTTGCCGCCAACCGTGCCAGCCTTGGGCCGCTGGTGGCGGAAGTCGCCTGGACGACGGACGTAGGTGCGGCACGCCGCGACCTGGCTGCACATGGCCGCTCCTGGTTCCGCTTTTTCAATAGCGACTACCGTCGTGCTCAAGCGACGCTGCGCGGGATTCTCAGCGCCGAGCTTCCCCCCCCTCTCGACGAACGGCTTGAGATCCTCGACCGTCTCATCCAGACGCAACAGGCAACTCAGATGCTGAGCGACTCCCATCACAATCAAATCGGCCAAGAAGCGTTTGGAATGCTTTGGCGCGGTGCAGACTCTAATTGGACCGAGATCAATGAGGTGCTGACATGGGAACGAGAGTGTCAAGAAGCCGATATTCCCGACAATTTCCGTTATGTCCTAGCGCAGATAGAAGACCTCGAGGCGGTCAAGTTGCTGTTCAAACGAATTGCCAAAGACCTCAAGCCACTATTCACAGAAGTTCAGCTGCTTTTCAAGCAACTCGATTTGGATCTGCAGCAATCTTTTGATACGCGCGATGTCAAGGTCGTACCACTTGTTGATCTCCGCGAGCGGATTCAATCCTGGCATGATGATCCAGAAGCGTTGACAAAGTGGATTGCGTATTTCATACGCTGGCGCAAGCTAGATGAGAATGGAATGGGGCCGTTGGCCGAAAAGCTGGGAGAGGGGACAATTTCGGCGGACAATTCTCTCAACCGTTTTCAGATGGCTTATTTCGAAGACTTAATGCGGGAAGCATTTCAACAGCATTCTGAGTTGGCGGAGTTCGATGGCGTATCACACGAAAAGCTCTTAAAGAAATTTCGTGAGCTAGATCTCCAACGCATCGCTTTGGCCAGGCAGGAGGTTGCGAACGCTCATTTCCAACGCATGCCGACGCAAGGTGGAGATGCCGGCGAACTCGGGATATTGCGACGAGAGATGAAGAAAAAGCGAAAACACCTACCTCTCCGCAAGCTACTACTACAAGCGGGCCATGCCGTTCAGGCCGTGAAGCCGGTGTTCATGATGAGTCCAATATCTGTTGCTCAATACCTCGAGCCGGGAATATTGGATTTTGATCTCCTGGTTATTGACGAAGCCAGTCAAGTACGGCCAGTCGATGCGATAGGCGCCGTTGCACGAGCACGGCAAGTAGCCGTTGTGGGCGATGATCGCCAACTGCCGCCGACTCATTTCTTCAGTCGCGTGGTGGGTGAGGAAAACGAGCCAGACGATGACGGCGACTTCCAGGCAAGTGATCTTGAGAGCATCCTGGGACTCTGTTTGGGACAGAACATGCCGCAGCAAATGCTGAAATGGCACTACAGGAGCCGACACCATTCGTTAATCGCCGTGTCCAATCGCGAGTTTTATGGGGACGGACTCTACGTTGTCCCGAGCCCCTTCAATGGCAAAAGTAATTCTGGGCTGAGTTTTCGTCATATTCCCGATGGGATTTATGATCGTGGCGGTTCGAGAACGAATGCGAGAGAGGCGATTGCTATTGCTGAAGCTGTCATTGAACACGCGCAACGAACCCCAGACAAAACACTTGGTGTGGGAGCTTTTTCCGTTTCGCAACGCGATGCGATTCTCAATGAATTGGAATTGAGGCGTCGACAAACGCCTGAATTGGAAGCCTTCTTCTCTACGTCCCAGGCAGAGCCATTCTTCGTTAAAAACCTGGAGAATATCCAGGGGGACGAACGCGATGTGATTCTGATTTCCGTAGGGTATGGAAAGGATGCGTCCGGGTACATGTCGATGAGCTTTGGCCCACTCAATAGTGATGGCGGCGAACGACGGCTGAACGTGCTCATTACCCGCGCTCGCGAGAGATGTGAAATTTTTTCCTCGATCACTGCGGATGACATCGACCTCAATCGTACCAAGGCACGTGGTGTTCAAGCATTTAAGACTTTCTTGACCTACGCGAAATCAGGTTTCCTTGATTCGGCCGGCGTCGCAGGTGGTGTACACGACTCGGAGTTTGAAAGACAGGTTTGCCAGGCCCTAGTGGGGTTGGGGTTTCAGGTTGATGCACAGATTGGCGTTGCCGGTTTTTTCATTGACCTGGGGGTTGTTGATCCAGATCAGCCCGGTCGTTATCTCCTGGGTATTGAATGCGACGGGGCGTCTTATCATTCGTCTCGATCGGCCCGCGATCGAGACCGGTTGCGTCAGCAGGTGCTTGAAGATCGTGACTGGATCATCCACCGAATCTGGAGTACCGACTGGTTTCATCGCCCGGAAGATCAACTTCGAAAAGTGGTGGCGGCCATTGAGGACGCGCGTGCAACTTGGGCAAGTCGCTCTGGCATTTACACGCAACCGACAGACAGGCTTGCGTTAAAACCTGTGAATGAAGCTATTGTTCGACATGATGAGATAATCGATGACGACGTTCCTCCCGATGCGATTAGTGTCATCCCCTACGTTGAGGCTGCCTTTGTCGTGGATACGACTTATGACATCCACCAGGTCGATTTGGGGCAATTAGCAAAGATTGCTTCTCGTGTCGTCAGCATCGAGGGACCAGTGCATCAAGATGAAGTTGTCCGGCGCGTCGCGACTCTATGGGGTCTCAAGCGTGCGGGAAAGCGAATCGCAGCGGCAGTTGAAGAGGCACTTGCGGAAGCAGCTTATCGGAGCAGTATCGCCCAGTATGGTCTTTTCTACAGTCCAGCTAAACAGGAATGTGTTCCGATTCGCGATCGTACCGAAGTCATTTCGGCAAATCTTCGCAAAACAGAATACCTGCCGCCCACCGAAATACGGGAAGCGCTAGCGGCCGTCGTTGGGGTAAATTTGGGAATGGACTCAGATGAAGCAGCAACCGAGGTTGCGCGACTATTGGGCTACAAATCTACCAGTTCGCAGCTCAAACAAGTTATCAGCGACGAAGTCTCAGCGTTGATTGAATGCGAATTGTTAGAACAAAGAAATGGGAAGCTTTACGTTCGTACCGAATCAATGAGCGTTTCGACGAACTAAGTCTTCAGGATTGTTTCAGCGAGTTAAGAAAATTCGTGAAGCCAGAAATGTGTCGGAGGCGGACATGGCGTTCGAGTGGTATTTTCAAAATAATGGTAAAGAATCTGGGCCAGTATCTCCCAAGACGTTGTTGCAATTGGCCCGCGACGGATATCTGAATCCTGATGATTTCGTCCGCAGAAATGATATGGAAAAATGGCAGCCAGCCCGCAAGGTCAAGGGATTGACTTTTCCTGACGGTCAACCTGGGGTCGACGCAGATTCGGGGCACACCAAGAATTCGTTACCTGAGCGTAGTAATTCTCAGAAGAGCGCGGTCCGGCAATTGGTAGAAAGTGCCGTGACGGAGAGTGGGAAATCGGTACAACTATTTGATGATGGTACTTGGCATTTGGTCGCTACTCCGGTTCTGGAAAAAGATTCTGATGAAAAGTCGACGTCGATTGCCGTCGTGTCTTCAAATAGACCTCAAAGTACGTTGGAGAATTCCTTTCGGCAAATTCGGTGGGGGTACTCAGAACGTGAAGTGCGGGACAGTGAAGCGTCGGAACCTATTCATGAACATTCCGGCGCGTTGTTTTATGAAGGTCGCATTGCAGACTTTCCGTGCCGCATCATCTACGTATTTGCCAGAGAGATCTGCGTTAGGGCAAAATACTCCATCCTCGAAGAACACTCAAACGAGAACCTCTACCTTGATGACTATTTCAAATTGAAAGAATTGTTGTTGAAAAAATACGGCCGCCCCGTCACTTCAAGCGGACAACATAGCGATTTCGTCTGGTTGGACTCACTTTTTCAAGATGATGAGTCCGATTGGGGTCGCGCAGTTGCTGCCGGTCATCTGGCACTGCAGTCTCAATGGGAAACCGAGGACACCTGCATAGACCTAGTGCTCCACGGAGATAATTTCGAGATTTCACTCGCTGTGGAATACTGGAGCAAAGAAATGGGACACCTCGAAGAGGAGGAAAAACATGAACAGCACCTCGGCGATCTCTAACAGTTGGGGCTGTTCAACCGAAGAAGGATTGGCCACGCCAGTGGAGTAATTCATGGAACTAAATGATCTTTTCAAATCGCACGGCATCGACCCCAAGTCTGTGATTGTGATGCGACATCGACCGATCGAGCCGGAATTGAGAAAAGTACTCCCGTGGCTCGCTGCCGAACATCCCGATACCTATAACGCCTATCAGCAGTCGCAAGGTCCCCGTCTGGAAAAATCGATGCAACGGGCTCAATACGTGGCTTCGTTTATTGGTCATCAACCTTCAAAAGGTCTTTTTGTTGGACTCTACAAGGTCGTCAATTGGAAGGAATACCCACGTCAGAAGTTTTGGAAAATGCCTGGTGCCAAACAACTCCAAACGTTTGGGATGCTTGAAACAAAACGGGAAGAGTTTCTTTGGTTCAATCTTCCGTTGACGGAGTTTTATTCCGCATGGAAGGGAAAGCTCGTCATCACATGGCCTGGTAATGAGCGATCTTGGTGGCGTTGGGCCGAACGCAATACTATCCCTATCGGCGCAATTCACGAGCAGAGTCTGCTCGACGAGAAGATGCCGAGTTGGGATGAATTGATTCTGACATGGGACGAATTGCCGGTATTGCCGTCTACCTGGAAAGCCGTGATGGGACAGTGGCGAGGTGTCTATTACATTTTTGATGAGTCAGATGGCAAAGGGTATGTCGGCTCCGCATACGGCAGCGAGAATATCTTGGGACGCTGGCTCAATTATGCAGCAACGGGACATGGTGGCAATAAACTTCTACGTCAACGAGACTGTACTTTTTTTCAATTCTCAATTTTACAGCGAGTGTCGCCAGACTCCGAGGCCAACGAAGTCATTCGTTTGGAGTCCTCGTGGAAGGAGCGGTTGCACACCCGTGAATACGGCCTCAACGTAAATTGAGAACGTACGGTTGATAGACCCAATGGAAGAGACACGCGTATGAAGTTCATCCACGCAGCCGACATCCATCTCGACAGCCCCTTATGTGGTTTGTCTCGTTACGACGGAGCCCCCGTCGACGAACTGCGAGGTGCGACGCGACGAGCGTTGCAGAATTTGGTCGAAATATCAATCGACGAAGATGCCGATTTCGTGTTGATTGCCGGTGACGTTTACGACGGCGATTGGAAAGACCACAACACTGGCTTGTTTTTCGTGTCCCAAATGGCACGTCTAAACGACGCAAATATACCAGTTGTACTCATCAACGGAAATCACGACGCGGCCAACAAGATGACCCGCGAGTTGCGACTACCGGTTAATGTGACGCGCCTGTCACACAGGAAGGCTGAGACAGCGAAGTCGCCGCGACTTGAAGAGCTTGGTGTCGCGATCCACGGCAGGTCCTTTGCCAATGCGGCTGAACATGACAATTTCGCGAGTGATTACCCTGAAAAGAAACCTGGGATGTTTAACATTGGGCTGCTTCACACATCTTTAACTGGCGCTGAAGGGCATGAACCGTATGCTCCGTGCACTCTCGACGACCTTCGTAGAAAAGGATACGACTATTGGGCCCTCGGACATGTCCACACGCGGGCGATTCTTTGCGATGATCCGTTCGTGGTTTTTCCAGGGAACATTCAAGGACGGCACATTCGAGAACCGGGCCCCAAAGGCTGTTACGTCGTGACCACGGAATCATCCGGAGGCTGCCAACTCGACTTCTACGGACTCGACGTGGCCCGATGGGAACAAGTGCTTGTAAACGTGCGAGACACTCAGTCCAAGGAAGAAGTGCTTGATCGTTGCAATGACGCTTTGGTGGAGCTGGCTGATGGAAACGAAGGTAAACCTCTTGCAGTACGCGTGACGCTTTCCGGAGCAACACCAGCGCATCAGGCGCTACTTTCCGATCAGGTCGACGCGACAAACCAGATTCGGTCGATAGCCATGTCGGCAACCGGGAATCGGGCTTGGATTGAAAAAGTCGAATTCCGGACATCACCGCCGGCTTCTCTCAGCGACGTTTCGGAGACTGACGGACCGCTTGCAGAACTCGTACAATATATTGAGGAGTTGCGGGGCAATCCAAGTTCGCTGCAGGCCTTGTCGACTGCGCTCTCGGAGTTAAGGAAAAAGCTGCCGGACGACGTGTTGCGTGGCCCAGATGCCATTCTGCTAGACAAAACAGATTTCTTGACTGGGGTGATGAACGATGTGCAGGCGATTCTGGTTCAGCGATTGAGCGAGGAGCCGAAAGAATGAAGGTGTTGCGACTCGATCTTCGAGCATTTGGGCCATTCACAAATGTGACTCTGTCACCGGACGATGGCAAGTTTGGGTTGCACATCGTCTATGGCCCCAACGAGGCCGGAAAGAGTTCCTCTCTGCGGGCGTTGCGGCAGTGGTTGTATGGTATACCCCACAACAGCACTGACGACTTCGTTCACCAGTACTCCGACATGCGGATCGGAGGAGTGCTCGAACACGATGGCAAACGATTGGAATTTATCAGACGAAAAGGACGCATCAAAACTATACGAGCTGCAGATGACACCGATGTCATCGACGACGTAGAGCTGTCACGTGTTTTGGGAGGAGTCGACGAGACTGCGTTTAGTCACCGGTTCGGTGTTGATTACGAGGAGCTGCGACGCGGCGGGCACGCAGTAGCGCATGGCAGCGGTGATCTCGGCGAGCTTTTGTTTTCGGCCGGCGCCGGAGTGGCCGATCTGGGACGCATTCAGAAGCAGCTCGAAATCGATGCGGAGGAGCTTTTTAAGCCGCGTGGGTCAAAACAACGAATTAATGAAGCGACTGGCAAACTGAAAGAGGCGACACAGCGCGTTAGGACGCATTTGCTGCCGACAGCCAGATGGAGAGACCTCGACAAGGCAGTTCGAGACGCCGAAACGCGTAGAAACGAAATTGACGCCGAATTGGGCACGCACAGGAAGCGTGTCAGTTATCTGGATCGGGTGGAAAGTGCACTTCCCTTGATCGGAAAGAAGCAAGAGCTCACGGTCGCATTTGAATCTGTCGTGGATGCACCGCGGCTGCCCAAGGAGTTTTCAGAAACTCGAAGCCAGCTGGTCGTAACACGTCGGCATGCGGAAAGCAGCAAGCGTGACGCACAGCGCGACATCGAATCGCTGCGTGAGAAAATCGACGCGATTGTCCTGCCGACGGGATTGCTGGAAAAGCGAACAACTATCAATGAGCTCAAAGACAGACTCGGAGCTTGGCAAAAGGCTCAGAAGGATCGTCCGGCACTAATCACACGAAAGCAGAGTGCGGAAGAACGAGTCGTTGAGATTCTCGGAGAGCTCGGCAAACCTCTCGATCTCACGGCAGCAGAGCATCTAAAAGTCAGTAGCATACTCAGCCAGAGGATTCAGTCGCTGGCAAAGCGTCATGTGGCCGTACAAACGGAACTCAATGGTGCACGGAGCCGCAAGGCGACTCTCGAACGCGAACTGAAGTCCAATCAGGAGAGGATCGCTGCGCTGCCTCCCGATACAGACACCCGGCCGCTGCGTCGAACGCTTCGCGACGTCGCCGAGCGAGGACAGCTCGATCAGAAGTTAAAGCAAGCCGAAGAATCAGCATCGACCGAGGAAGACAACGCGCAACGAAAACTCTCTCAACTGCGACTCTGGCGGGGACAACTCGACGAATTGGAACAGTTGCCCATTCCGGCCATTGATACGATCGAACGATTTGAGGGCGAGCTTCACGACGCAGATCGTTCACTCCAGCAGGCGATGGATGACCTGGATAAGTTGCAGCAGGAAAATGAAGAGCTGACGAGGGAGCAGAAGTCGCTAGAGCTTGAGCAACGTGTTCCGACGGAAGCGGAACTAGAAAGCGCCCGACGCCGACGCGATGAAGGCTGGAACCTGCTGGTCCGCATACTCGACGGCACACAGCCTGCCGAGATGCCGGAAACGGCATCGTTCATTCACGAGTTCGCCCCGGACGGAAATCTACAGGATGCGTTTCATGCAAGCGTGTCACAGGCTGATGAGATCAGTGACCGGCTGCGACGTGAAGCAGATCGGGTATTGCGACTGGCGCAGTTGCGGGCTGACATTGACAGCAATCAGAGTCAACAGCGGACGCAAAGTGAGAAATGCGACGATAGGCGAGGAGTCCGATCGGAACTTCAAAAAGACTGGGAAGCACAATGGGAAGCGGTCGGCATTCGCCCATTGCCGCCACGAGAAATGCGATCTTGGCTTCGCTCACATGAGGAACTGACAGTTATTTCACGGACTCTGCGGACGTATCGACTTGAAGTGGAATCTGTTTCTGCAGACATCAAAGATTGCCGTGACAGCCTCGTAAAGTGCCTTGCCTCGCTCGGTAAGTCACCGGAAGCGAATGGTGGCAGTCTACGATCATTGGTAGATCAGTGCACGGAAATTGCAGATTCGATTGAGGAAGACAACCGCATTCGCAGGGAATGTGCGCAGGAATTAGATCGCAATGTGAAAGAGCTAAAGAATGTCGAACAGGCCTTGGCACAAGCGGTTGACGCTGCCGAAGAATGGCAGAGTGAGTGGGAACAGGCAATTGCGGAGTTGGACGTGACAGCTGCGTCAGACCCAGACGTCGCAAACAGCATTCTGCAGCTGATTACGAAGTTGGAGGAAGAATTACGAGACAGAAACCGTTTCGAAGAGCGCATTACCGGCGTTGACAACGAATCAACCGCATTTGCAGACGACGTACGAGTGCTGGTGGAAGCTGTGGCACCCGACCTGCTGGATAGCCCGATTGCCAGTTCGGTAGATGATCTCTTCGATCGATTGACACGAGCGGAAAAAGACCACGTGAAACAGGAGGGACTGGAGCAACAGTTAAGCGACGCGGAAAAGCGGCTCAACGATGCCAGTTCCAATGGGCGTGATGCCGAGCAGCATCTTCAGGAGCTTTGCACTTTGGCGGGTGCCAATTCCGTCGATGAGCTTCCTGAAATAGAACGGCGGGCCGGTCAGAGGACTGAACTTGAGCGGCAGATCGCAGAAGTAAATTCTAGATTGACGGACTTGGCTGCCGGCGTTTCTCTGCATGATTTCGCTGAATCGGTATCCGAGTATGACGTCGACGCCGTTCGTGCTGAGAAAGGGAAACTAGATGACTGCATTGCGTCGCTCGAAAACGAACGGCGGATCACCGATGAGTCGATTGGCGAAAACCGAAACGAGTTGCAGCGAATGGATGGCCAGTCGCTGGCAGCCGAGGCCCAGCAGCAGGCGGAATTGCTGGTGTCGGAGATCCGCCAAGACGCGGAGGAGTTTATACGGCTACATCTGGCATCAGTGGTCCTCAAACAAGCCATTGAGCGGTATCGTGAAAGTAGTCAGGGGCCCGTCCTGGAGCGAGCTAGTGATTTGTTTGCGCGGCTGACTCTGAACTCTTTCTCCGGCCTGCGAGCTGAATTCAACGATAAGGGCGAAGCGGTCATTGTAGGAGTTCGCGCCGAAAACGGACGTCTGGTGTACGTGCATGGCATGAGTGAAGGGACGTGTGACCAGCTGTACCTTGCCCTCCGACTGGCCGTGCTTGAGGCGTCAATCAGTTCCGGGCGACATTTGCCGTTCGTGGTGGACGATGTGTTAATCATGTTCGACGATGTGCGTGCAGCAGCTGCATTACAGGTTTTTGCGGAGCTATCGAGTAAGACACAAGTGATTTTTTTCACACATCACGAACACTTGATTGAATTGGCACGTGCAACTGTGCCCGACACTGTTCTGTTCGTCCACCAATTAGAAGGATCAGGCACGCCGTGAGTATCGGGTTGTCTGCAGACTTCACTGTCAGAACGGAATAATCGCAGGATTGAAAATCAGGCAGCGCGTCGCTCGTAGTGGCGGAGCAGCCCACCCAGTCTTGTCCGACATTCAATCAGAATGGTGTCGGGCGGATCATCTTTCGGTCCCGGCCAGTCTCCTGTGAGCAGAAAGTTGCCAATAGCCTGATGCGGTCGCTCCGTGTGGTAGTGTTCGATGTACTCTGAAATTAAGTAGTCAAAGTGCTTTGGGCCACACGCGATGAAATAATCCAACGCCTCCTGTTGCAGGCTCTGGATAAACCGCTCGATGTGCGCCTGTAGGTTGGGAGCCCGCACGCTATTCTTCTTCACCTTGATGCCAGCATCTCGCAGGACTTTGTCGAAGTCCTGGCGGTAAAGACTGTCCCGATCGCGCAATATCAACGTGGCTTCTTGGCCTGTGGATTTCACGTGTTCCACAAATCGCTGGGCCTGCTCATTCATCCATTCCGTCGTCGGTTTCCGCGTGCATTTCGTCACGAACACCTTGCGACTGCCTATATGTAGGAATACCAACACGAAGTACTGTCGCGGGCCAAACTTGGTCCAGACGCGTTTCGAAAAGAAATCGCACTGGTAAAGTGTTTCCGCATGCCGCTTGAGAAACTCATGCCAGCTATCCGGTCCGCGGTTCGGGCCTGGATCGAGGTCATGCGATTTCATGATCCTCTTGACCGTGTTGCGAGACGGTGGTTTGAGGCCCAACTTCTTGAGTTCCCCCATGATGCGGGTGTAGCCCCAACCGGTCTCCGAGCCGATCTTCACGATCAATTTGCGGATCGATTCGGCGGTCCGCGGCCGGCCCATCTTCTTGGGCTTATGACCGCCCCGCTCTTTTCGCAGCCAACTCAGAAATGTGTTGTACGACACGATCGTGATCAGATGCTTGAGGTCGGACCCGATCCCCTGCCCTAGTTTCATCAGCCGCGCCTTCTCCTCTGGCTCGAGGAAGATCCGCTTCTTGCCCACGCGTTTGCGGAGCATTTCGTTTTCCGCTTTGAGCCACTCGACCTGCCGGATCAGTTCGTTACGGGTGCATCGTGCGAGCAGAAACAGTAGCGGCTGGAAAACCCGTCCCATTGTGATAGAATCCCTTCAAATACAGCGGTTTCCTGGGGGTGTTCAAAACTATTGATACACCGCTGAGACGCTCGCCGCACCCGGTTGAAGAGCCCAAATGAGCCCTCCCGACGCATTGACCATCGCTGGTCCGCAAAGCCTGCCCAGATTGCCGCCGCAAAATGTCGCGCGGGCTGTTAACCAACTTCAAAAAGTTCGAAGAGGGTTGGTTACGATTCGAGCCACCGTGTCGGACTCGAACTTTTGTAAACCCTTGCTACTACTGGGTTTCAAAAAACAGGTCCAAAGAGCATGGTTACGAGGAGGGTTTGGCACGGGGAGGAGTTACGCCGATCGTTCCCTCCTGTCCGTCGTAATCAACCCGCTTCAATAAATCCTGCAGCAGGAGCGCTTGTTCCCCCATGGAGAGACCGTCCCAAAGCGGATCGAAACCCGCCAATGCGGCGCGGACGTCGGCTTCTGTTAGGTGCTCGCGCTGCAATTCGGTCAATTCGTTGCGGATCTCCGCCAACCGGCGTTCGGCCGCCGCCACCTGCTGTTGGGCGTTCGCTAGACGACGCTGATCATCGACTGCCGCCCAGCGTTCCATTTCGCCCGCAAGTCGTCCTAGTTCCCGCGACAATTCCCGCGCTTCGTCGTCCAAGGATTGCTGGTCTGTCTCCCATTCCGCGCTCAGGGCGGCCAATGTGTCGGCGACCAGCCTGGGGTCGCGACCAATCTCGCGAATTTGGTCGACGACGAACCGCTCGATCTCGGCGGCGGGAACCGGTTGGGAGGGGCAAGCGGCCCGGCCTAGCTTTTGTGACTTGTTGCAAACGTAATAGCGGTAGCAGCGGGTCTTTTTGCGGACGGTGTGTGCATGGGACATGTGGCAACCGCAGGGGGCACAACGTAACAGTCCCTTCAGCGGTGCCGCATAGCCGTTCTGTGCCGCGGCAGTTTTATTGGTGCGGTTCAGTCGCAATAAATGCTGCACACGCTGAAACGTAGCAGGATCAACGATCCCCGCATGTTGTCCGTCGTAGATCGTCTGTTGGTAGCGGACCTTGCCGCTATAGGCCACATTCGTGAGCAGCTTATGCAGGCTAGTCTTGTCGAATGCTCGCCCGCCGCGCGTGGTCTCTTTTTTGGTGACCCAGCGTTTTGTCGTCCAACCTTGACGATTCACCTCGGCGACTGCCGACAACAAGGACTGGTGCTCCAAATAGAACGCGAAGATCGTGCGGACCTGTTCCGCTTCGGCATCGTTGACGACTAATTTCGTGTCGATGATGTCGTAGCCCAGGATCGGTGGGCCGCCCACGTATTTTCCTTTGCGACGAGCGGCCGCCATCTTGTCCCGTGTCCGTTCGGAGATCATCTCCCGCTCGAACTGGGCAAACGACAACAGAATATTCAGCGTCAACCGCCCCATGGAATGCGTCGTATTGAACTGTTGCGTAACTGAGACAAACGACACACCGTGCGTCTCAAAGCTTTGCATCATGCGGGCGAAGTCGAGGAGACTGCGGCTGAGCCGGTCGACTTTGTAGACCACGACGCAATCGATCTGGCCCGCCTCGATGTCTTGTAGCAGCCGTTTCACACCGGGCCGCTGCATGTCGCCTCCCGAAAATCCCCCGTCGGAATAATCGTCGGCTAGCACCTGCCAACCTTCGTGCCGATGACTGGCAATGAACGCCTCGGCCGATTCACGCTGTGCGTCGAGAGAGTTGAAATCTTGGTCGAGTCCCTCGCTGGTCGATTTGCGGGTGTAGATCGCGCAGCGGATGGTAGAAGTTTTGCAATTGCTGTTCATCGGCTAGCTCCTTTCCCGTCCAGGCGAAAGAACAGAAACCCGTTGGTATGCGAGCCGGTGATCGCCTTGGCGACCGCCGATAGCGACTTGTACGTCTCCCCTTCGTATTCGAACCCGTCGTCGAGAATGGTCACATTGATCGAGCCTCCTTTATAGTTACGGGTCAGCACCGTTCCCGGCATGGGAATCCGCTGGTCGTGTGTTTGCGGAAGAGGAACGTTTTTTGTTGCTGTCGATGGTTCGGACAGCTCGTGCCCTTGCGGCGGTTTGAGACGTAGGTCGGCGTCGTTGGCCAATTCGGTCGCTCGCCGACGTGCGCGCTCCGACAAGTCCCCCTCAGCGTTGGCCTGCAACCGCCAGGCAATCCGTTTGATCAACCATGTCTTGTGGTTGGACCGGCAAGCTTCGCCGAACAGCTCTTCGAAACGCGTCCGCAATTCGCGGGACGTCATGCGCCGCATGGCGGCTACCTCTTTGTGAATGTTGAGTGGCATGTGAGTGCTCCTTAAAAAAATGAGAAACCGCAGGTTGGTGGCTCTCGAAACCCGTTAACCGTGTGTGACACTGAGCCTCAAATGGCCGCCCACATCAAGGCATGTCGGGCCGAAATCTGGTGAATCTTTGCCTCTTCACCAAATCTACCGACATCGTGAACGCGGGAGCGCTTTCACGCGGCGAAAAGCCGAGCAGGTAGCCAGAAGAAGTGCGTAAGGGCCGACGACGATCGTAGGCGTTCGACACGGTTATGCGCAAAAGCTTCGACGGTTTGTTGCGGTTGGCGGAAGAACATCTTGAGCAAAATGTTTTGGCCGGCGGCTTGTTTGTGTTCGTCAATCGCCGTCGCGATCGCGTGAAGTTGTTGTACTGGAACGACGACGGATTGGCGATTTGGTACAAACGGCTCGAAGCGGGCACGTTTGAAATCCCGGCTGTCTCCCCAGAAGTTGCGCGCGTCACGCTGTCGGCCACCGAGTTAGCGAAGCTACTAGGCGGGATCGAGTTATCGAGTGTGCGGCATCGGAAAAGATTTCAACTTTCGCGATAAATTGCGATACTTTTGTAAGCGCTTGATCGCCAGTTGCAAATCCAACGGGGTGGAACCGTTCGCCTACCTTCACGATTTGTTCAGCAAGATACCGACACTCTCACTCGATGAAAAAACAGGCACCCCGCGAACCAAACACCTCATCCCGCTACTACCAGATCAGTGGCTAAAAACCCACCCCCAAACCAAACGAACCTACGCCCGCTAAACCAACAGTGCACTTCGTGAAGCGCATACGACATATGGCCGGCGTTCATGGCGAGCGCTTCGGAGCATGATCAAAGTGGGACGAATGCTCAAGCGGCATTTGGACAATCTGGTGACGTGGTTTCGGCACCCGATCAGCAACGGTCCTGTGGAAGGATTCAACAGCCGCATCCAAGCCATCAAATCCGCCGCACGGGGCTTTCGAAACTTCGAAAACTACCGCATCCGCATCCTGTTCTTCTGCGGCAGCCTGAATCTGGAACCGGCGATGTCGTTTGCGTAGCCATGAAATTCGCCGAAGAGCCAAATGTTTAGGCTACCGCACGCCACACGAGGTGTTGTTTGATGAATGACGAAGAGGCGTTTGTTGCATTTCAGATTTGAAGGTGCCGGGGGTTTTTCAACGGGCTGCTACCTCGACTTTTGCCATCAGGAGGCAATCGCCAAGGCGTTGAGTATCGTGTGTTTCTTTTGCTTGGTGAGTTTTTCAATGGGCGTGCTGTGATTCTCGTGTTGAAAAAGGTAATCGTCCCATGCATTGTACCGCACGCCGGCCAGAGCGTCAGAAAAGGTAATTGACGTCTTGCCCACCCAGGTGACATGAATCGTTTCTTGGTTTCTTTTGGGCAAGTGCACGAACCAGTAGGTGATCAGCGTGTACAGGCAAAACAAGCATGGTTCGACACGAAGCACCGTATTGCGACATCGACCGCGTGTGGTTTCCAAGCCAAGATGCTCACGCATTTCTTCAAAGGTCACCTCAATATCCCAGCGGCCGACGAACGTTTCGACAATGCGCCGGACACTCATGCGAATCTCCGTGCTGAAGAAGTATTCGTCTCGATGGTCGCCGGTCAAATCGCGCACGTAGAGCCAACGCACCGCAACCAAGCCTTGGCCTTGTCGATACCAGTGACCCACGCCAGAGAGAACCTCGATGCGCCGTGTTCCACCGCCGTACCATTTCACGGTCAAACGCCTGCGTTTGTTGGTCAAGGCGACTACGTCTTGGGGACTCGGTAATCGCTCTCCCACAACGCGTGGGCGACCACTTTGGCGAGGTTTTCTTAGTGGCGGTTGATCGTGTAGAACGGCCTTTGGCGGAAACTTACTGACCAAGGTCAAGCGGTTGCGATGACGTGAAGCGAAGTTGGCCAACTCATGCGAGGCAAAGCCGCCATCGCCTGCAAAGACTGTTTTCCGCTGGGGAAACCACCGCATCCAGACCGCCAGTAAGCCTCGCATTAGCTCGGGAGGCGTCTTGTGGACAACGCCCGCCGTTCGACTTTCTTTCGGCGTGCGATACAAGGCGATCAACATCGGGAGAGCCCAAGTTCGTGTCGCCCCGGGAACCTGGACTCGCAAAGCCAAAACCACCCACTTGTGCCCCCAGCGATGAACCAGGTGCTGATGGCTCGACCGAACGGCATCGCGATGACAGCCTTTGCCATACACGTTTTCACCACGGTGCTGACTCACCGTGTCATCGCCGGCCAACTCCAGAAGCCCCTCGGCAGCAAAACGCTTCACGATGGCCATGGCTAATTTTTGCCAACGCGCGACTCGACCAGCGTCGATGCGAAAACACACGATGATAAGAACTGAAGTGGCCCGTAGATCGCGCACCCGACCAACAAATCAGCCGCCAGATGGTGCGCCTTCCCCGAACCATGACGGTCGCAATCAACAGGCTCGAAAACCGTTGCCACACCGATGGTGTGAAACCTTTGGAAAACTCGTCTAACAGTTCGTGCACCGCATCTGGTATCCTCGTCATCGGAGCATCCTTGCTCGGGGGGATGGGTTGTCGTAACAACGCTCATTTTACCCGAGAGGGTGCTCTTTCGGCATCACCACTTTTCGCCAGAACAAACTGCAAGATGGCAAAAGTCGAGGCTACATCGCGCACTCAAGGACAACCTTTGCATTTTTCTTGGACAATGCACGTATGGTTCACAAGAGTGTATTCATCTTCATAATAATTGAAATTGAAACGGGTGAATGGATTTCTTGTACCTGGACGGTAAACTGTACCCTCTCCGGTCACGGTATGCCGAATCACTTTTTGGCTTCGTTGAACCGTGACCTTCGTGCACCCCGGCACTACCACAGCTACCGTTATTTTAACTGTACGTGACGTGTCCTTCGAAAAGTTTTGTGTTGTCATTTGTTCTATTTCACCTTTTATCCAACCAAAATCAAAAGCTGGACCACCTCCTTCCTCTAAAAATCTTCCCAGTTTGACACCAGATTTACTCTCGAACGAATATGTTTTCTTGACTGGGGATTTGCTGCCGCAATTCGCATAGCTCGGCTGTGCTACTATTTCCCAATGGGGTATAGTACGATACATCACTTTTTTCGCACTTATTGACATGCCCGGCTTATCGATTTTAAACTTCTTGTTAGCAAAAACTACTCTTGGGGGCAACGCAGGTCGGTTTTTGCAGATGTTCCGACGCCCCTTAAGGCCTAGGGGGTCCTGCGAGGAAAGCGGTGCGGACGAAACATATTCGTATTGGTCAAAACTATCATTTACGTAGCCCAATGGGTCGCGTGTTATAAAAACTCCAACCTGAGGGTGGTAATACCTGTTGCGATAGTAGTAGAGTCCAGTTTCGCGATCAAAAAGTCGCCCTGTATAGGCAGTGGAGTTGGCTACGTCGGATGTGTTATCCGCATCGGCGGAAAAATCAGGGTCCAGTACTGCGATTTCTCCATATGGAGTATAGTGGTAACGCTCCAGAACGGTTCCAGCATTATCGGTTATGGCAGTGACATTAGCATTGGCATCTTGCATGTAGTAATGCCTTTCCGATGTACCATCCGTGTTGCTGTCGTAGTCACGCAGTAGCAACGAGTCAATATAATATGGATGCCACACATATGTCTCTAGCGGGTCTTCATCCTCCGTTCCACTGGTCTCCTTGCGGACTTCAAGTACGCGCCAAAACTCGTCATAATAGTAGTGAAGTGTATAGTCAAGTGCTCCGCCGGAGTACACATGCTTGAGGATACGCTTCCCGCCTGCATCGTATTCATATTCAGCGACCGTATTTGCACCGCTGCTGAGTTTTACCAAGCGATTCCATGCATCGTACGTAGCAGTGTATGTTGTGGTCAATGCCGTGGGGCTTGGAATCGATTCCATGTTGCCGCTTGCATCGTAGGCAGGCGTGGCCCAACTTGGCCCGACCGTTTCGGTGACATTCGTGATTTCATTAGCCGCATTAACGGTACGGCTCTGGCTCAGATTGGTTGTGGAATTTGATACTTCAGTGAAGTTTGACCAGTTCCCTGAACGCTGGAGGACCCAATCCCGTTCCTTGGTGGGCGTGCCAGCAATACTGCCGCCAGAAAGCGTGCCTTCCTTGAATGCCTTCACACGATCTAACCCGTCGTGCGCATAAGTTTGATCTTGATCATCGGTGGCATAAATAGCACTATCGATGTCCCGATATGTCCGGCTACTGGAGTAATCATATCCATAATGAAAGCGGTCAACATCTGCTGTACTGTTGTATCCTTCCCAATAGTGATCCTTCACACGACCGAAGCGATCCATTCCCTCGTAGGTACCACTTGTGCCCTGGGAATAGTCGAGCTTGACATCGATAACAGGGTAGTCTACGACCGAAAGGTGTTCCGTCGCACTAAGACTGTACTGCGCTAACACCGTACCCGAAGAATTCGCTTCGCGGAGATTGTATATTCGCGACAGCCTGTTCGAAGGGTAATCGGCGTTTGCGGTATCGTAATCGAAAAAGATGGCAGTACCCGCGGGGTACGTCACGCTTTCTTTTCGGTGCTGCCTACTGTAGGATGTTCCATCAGTGGTGGAATCATAGTCATACTGCACCTTTGGTGTGGCAGGCGTACTGACAGCACCTTCATGCGACTGATGGATGTCTGTAAGCTGCCTCAGATCGTTATATGACAACTGCACTTCATTGCGGACTGTTCCAGTTGCATCCGAGTTGGCATAGCTGGTGAGTGTTTCCAGTTGGCCCAGGTCGCCGTAAGCTCTCTTTATTGCACGCACATGGCCATCAGTACTGCCACCAAGGGTGGTGACCTTCGACAATTCGAGCTGGCGCTTGTTTGTGTAAGTGAATTGGATGACCGTCTCGCGCTGGTCAGTTCGCTGGCTTAGGCTACCGTCTGTGTTGTATGACATTTTGACTTGATCTGTCCCTGATGACGTGGTGTCGGATGACTCAGGGAATATTATTGATGTCCGCCAGGCAGAATTTACAGGGTCCTCGTACAGCATCGTCGTGACTTGATTGTCGGAAAGATTGCCATCAGCATTGGCATCCATTGCCACGACGGACTGCAGTTGGCCTATTCCGTTGTACACAGATTTATTCACTCGGTCTTTAGACTTGTCCGAGCTGTCTCCGGTACCAGATTCAGTGCCAGAGTCAAAGTCAACATAATTATGAATGACATAGGTCTCGCGACCCAGGTCATCGTAAATTGTCTTCACTTTACTGCCGGACGGTTGTGTAATTGTTTCGCTGCGTCCTGTGTCGCTATTGTACTCAATTAGTGTGACACGTTTTAGCTCATCAGACGCTGTTGGCGAGCTAGGCGACAGAGTCGGGACTGCTGAATATTTCCATGTGCCTGCACCAGTCGTGGTGTCACCGGAGCCATAGTCTGCAACTGCTTTGAGCTGGCCGGCACTGTTGTACCAGCTATAAATACTTTGGCGGACATAATCATCATTGTTTGTTAAATCAATACCACGACTTGCTGATGCCGCGTCATCGTGATTATCTCCAAATGAATGTGCTTCCGTGGTACCTGCCGGGCCGAAAACTGTGTGATTGAGTACCAGCACCCCGTCGTCACCACCCGACATTGAAGAGAGGGCCGGATGCGGTGAAGGCAGCCTGTACTGAAATGCACCACTTACGTATTTGGTGGTTGCCAGCGATAGCACCGTTCGAGTTTGGTAGGAGCGCCCAGCACCATCGTACGCGGTTTCAAGTCCGGCACCGTGATCTCGGGCGGCAGCAACTTCGCGGTTATTACGATCGTAAAACATATTCTCGGCCAGATTGTTGCCGCCGGTGCCTGTTGCTGCAGAGATGTCATAGGTCTGCGTCTGGTATATTCGCCCTAAATCGTCATAAGAGTAGCCCTCTCTGGTTCGTCGGTTAGTGGCACTTGATGAAGCGTAGTCTGTATATCCATCGCCCGCGAGAACCGTGCCCCATGTCGGAGCGGCGTCATACGAAGAAACGCAGACAGCTTGCCCCTTCCAGTTCACGTCCTCAACAACATACGGACCATAAAGAGTTTCCGTGGAACCATTCATGTAAAACGGCTCGCCACCTCGGCGGTGGCCACGGTATGTCACCTTGCGATTCACGCCGGTGTAATCGTTCGCTCCTGTACCATGAAACTGCTTGACCTTGGTGACATAGCCATCACCAACACCTCCGTCGTCATATTCAACTTGCGCAATAATGCGGAGTGTTGGATATGTATTATATGCATCAGTCATGCTGTGATTATTTGCAGCCGAGTCACCGCTGACACCTTGCCTGACCTCGACCACTCGTCCGTGCACATCATACACGTTCTGTGTAATTTGCTCCTTCCGATCAGTTGCCGAAGAGCCACTGACAACACGGACCAAATACTCAGGGCGCCCAGTTGCATCATAATTACTGATCTCACGATAGTAGTTGGCACTAAGGGTTCCATTACCACTGGAAGGGATGTCATGATAGCGATCCACATACCGGAGGCGACCATTGTCATCATCATAGGTATTCCTGGTCCAGCGAACGTAATCACTTTGCGATGGTTCGACTGAAAATCCGGTTGGTGCGCCACTTGTTGCAGTCGAGATACTTGCGTATCCCGCCTTCACAGAAATCGATTGCTCGACCTGTCCGCCTTTGTTGAATTGCGTGATCAAAATTGGCATGAGCGTTTCGTTGCCCCCGCTATCCCATTGACGAAATCTGATCGTGCGGTCGTCTTCGTAGACGGTAAAATGCTCCGCTCCATTACGATCAATGGTTTGCGTCATCCGTCCTTGGTCATCGTAGTATGTTTTTTCAACCAACCCGAGAGCTGTGGGTAAACCCGAATCGCGAGATGGCTTATTCGTATCGGCACCACCCACCGCCCAGGCACTCCAGTTGTCGCCAGAACCGGAAGTTACATCCAAACCTGGACTAGCGGGATCTACGTCCGATATTTCATAGGCCATATCGCCTGTGATCGGATTGTAGCTGTAGTAGCTGATATAGCCTTCTCCGTCTTTCGCCCAACGAAGCTTGCCAAGGCTGCCATAATACTCGACCAGCGTGGTTGCCACGCCAGATCCATTTTGGCCGGAAGAAATAACCGGGAGCGTGGTCGTTTTGGTCTTCACCTCGCGGTCGTCGCCGTCCCAAAATGTGTAACTGTAGCTCGTCTTCTTGCCGCTGGTGCGAGTTGTTGTTTTGACTGGGTAGTCATAAGTGGCAACCAGCAGTGTGTTATTGTCATAGTCGTCGCCGCTGGAGTCGCCATCACCGTCGCCATAGTCCCAGGCAGCAACATAATACTCGGTACCTGCCCTCCCCTTCTTGACTTTGTGGTCGGTCCGCATTCCGTCGGAGCTATAATCATACACGTTGATCAAGCCGCCCGACGCATTCAACGTGTTGGTGTCGTTCGTCCAACTAGCCCCTTCGCTGTCGTATGGATCGAGAAAAGAGCGAAAATGCGCAGCGGTCGTCACGGCATGTGCGCTGGGCATCCGCTCTTCCCCTAAACGAGCTGACTTTCCAGTTGTCGCCATCTTAAACGATTCACACCAATACGATGGGCTGCCGACGGGATCCTCAACAAATGCCTTGCGCAACAGCCTTCCAGTATCACTTAGCCCATAAACCGTACGGTACCTTGCGGTACCATTGGAATCTTCAGTGTCCTCCACAACAATCCGGACCACCTCGTTCTGATCTAAAGTCACTCCTTGATCCAGATCCAAATAAAAATAACTCCTCTTTATGCCACCATCAGAACTGCCACAGGATGTACAGCCGCCACCGATTGTTTCGCTTTTGACCATGTCGGCTTCGGTGGCCTCTGAACCACCATAGGTCGTATTCAAATTCTCACCACTTGGTGAAAAAGGCGTCACTATATTAGCAGTGGAGGTATTCGATGTGTAATACTCAAAGCTTCGACTTGAAAGCCCTGATATAACGGGAGTCCCATACGCATCTGCCTTTGTAAGGATATCGTCGGGTGACGAAATCCCCGCATCACTAGTAATAACCCGATTGATCGCATCATCTTCAAACACTGCCTTAAGCTTACTTCCGGAAGTGTATCGATATTGCGTGTAGCGCACGACCGAAAGCGATGTTGTATCAGTTGTTGCCCGGCGCGACACCTTGACTTGAACCAAGTCACCACTTGAGCCAATGTCACTAGAGGGATTTGTTACATCGTCATAATAGGTATACTCGACCTGCTCAAGCACATTACTGTCTACATCCTTCACTTCAATTTTGGCAATTGATGTCCCACTGTACGTAAACACAATGTTATAATCCTGGCCCTCGGCTGTCGTGACCTGCGTCAGACTGCCGGAGCCATCATAAGCATATAGTGCCCCGATCTTATCTTGCGAACTCCACTGCAGGCTAGATTGCTCTTTTATTTTGCCGCGAGCCGCCGTTGCCGTTATTGTAAAATCATTGAACACATACTTCAGGTTTGCCTTTTTATCAGTGAGGATAAATTCATCCTCCGTCGAATCGTGGGTAAGCCGGAGGTCACTTGTCTCCGAAGCCGAGTAAATCGGTGGGCTGCCACTCGCCGTAAAGGTCCTCTTCGAGCTAACATTAACCAAAAGAGAGACATCAGAGCCTTCCATTACAAGATAGGAATCCGCATCGCTGCTAAGCCACAAATTCCCGTAGGTGGAGCCACCGGTCCACCTACTGCTGTACGACCGACCAGTCATCCAATCGAAACCTGGACCGGGGATCAACAGATCGGTGGCGCGCTCTAACACTGCCCCATAGCGCAAATCCACGGGCTCGCATGTCGTCGCTCGCGGTTGGCCCGGGCAATCTTCGTACTCTTTTTTCCCGCAACATTTCTCTTTGCAACTGGGAGTACAATCATCATCCTGATCCCCTCCCCCAGGAGTGGAAGTGCCAAATAGTGGTTGCAGCGGCCCGGCGACAACCAACAGCAAAACTGCCGTCGATACAGACAAGGGCAACCAACGAACACGCCGGTTTTCAACACCCCCCCAGGAACTGGATATAACTTCTTGCTTCACGAGTCGCATGAAAACCTCGCATATGTTTAAAAGGAGCCCAACTGCATGTATCACAACAAAGTAGTTAAATCCGTCGATGCACAAGCACGCTTTGACATCACACCTCGGCTAAATACGATTGAATATATCTGTCTCGGTAATGATCATATCTTCCACAATTTCACTCAGCCCGCCGTCCCAGACCCTGCCTCCTCGCTGCTGAGCTAAGTATCCCGCCTGACCTGCCCCCCTGAATGACACCAGTACTATGAATTAGTGTTCAATTGTATCAATGGCTTTTCTGCTTGAATGCTGTAGCGTAGTGGAGGCATTCGAACAGAAAAGCTTCGTCTCCGGCACCGTGAGCCCGTTATTCAAGAGAACTGCGAGGCCTGATCGTGATTGTGCTCTCTTCGCCAACGTTCAATCAGCACCTTGGCTTCAAGTAACGTATTGAGATTATGCCATCTAGCAAATTGCCCCGCAGTATTCCATTGAAGGATTCCACGCAACCATTCTCCCAGGGACTCTCAGGTTTAATAAACAACGTCATCACCTCCACCTACTTGAGTCACTTACGAGCCCTATGCAGAGAACTCCGAGACGCTATCACCTAGAAGACCGAGACACACAAACAGGTCGCTGCGAAGTTCCAAAACATTTTCGCTATTGAGCTTCCGCTCTAAATTAATCGCTAGGCACTCTCGCGTGTATTCACCAATCAGATTTAACATCCAAAAAGGACGACCATCGTGAGTTCGGCAATGCACGAACTCATACCTCCAGGATAGTCCTTTCATGGAGGCTGAAATCGCACACACGACCCGCTGTTGAACCACAGGCGACACCTTTTGGGCTGTTTTTGTGGCATATTCAGTCACTCCTGCATCTATAAACGCTCGGTGCGATTGCGGTTGACCTCCCAGCCTTTTTGGCGAAGCGGTTCGATCATACGGCGATAGCCGTAACGACCGCACTGTGTCGCCAACTCCATTATCTCACAGGTCAGCCGGGGTTCATTATTCGGAATAACTCGCTGCTTTCTCTGAGTGGTACGGGCTTGGCCCATCGTCCAGCAGGAACGCCGTTCTGAAACACGATTCCGTCTTATAGAAGACCGCACGAAGTCCACTGCCTTGCCACGCTTCGCCGGGCCTATAAATTTCCCGACTCGGCCTCTTTCGGAATGGCTATGCTCAAATCCAATTCAATGAGCAACCTTTTGAGACGAATGCTCTTTTTCTCAAGTTCTTTCAAACGTTCCGCCTGGACCATCCGCAGACCACCCTAATCGTGTCGCCACATGTGATAGGTCTGTTGATGAATTCCTAGCTTCTTGCACATCAGAGGAAGGTCATCCTTTGGGGAAGATGAACCTCAGCTCCTCGAAGCTTTGTAATGATCTATCCTGGCATATGACGCTTTGATGGCATGTTTCCTCCTTACATCTGGGGCCAGAAACCTGAATCGTATACGAGCATCTGATCTCGGTTAAAGGGGCATGTCACTTTTTAGTTTCCACGTCGCCCCCCTGGTGTAACACTCGCACCTTGATGGCCGGTTCATCCAACAGCACAGCCGAGGTACCGTCTTTCACTGACACAGTTTTATGTGTGATGTACTCACTGCCATTCCAATACTTAATTACATACTTACATGTGCCAGCACCTGGGGCGGTACGGATATACTTCCAACTCAACTTAAACATCTCTTTCTTGTCTTCGGAATACGATTGCGACCCTTCAGGCAACTCCCCGATGGGCAGGGTTTTACCCCAAGCCATCGTGCCAGGCAATCGCCAGGCGATTTTTATTACTGCATCAGGACCACGGGAGACGCCTGCCGCCCCGCTATCTGCCTTTGGTGACTTAGCTCGAAACAGTCCCCCAAAAACCACAAACACGACCGCAATGGCAGACAGGCATAAGACGAGCAATGCTACGACTATAGTTTGCGATCGAACTTTTCTCACTTTGCCTGGCGATTCAACCACCCCCCCCCCCCCCCTTGATTAATAGGTATTCACAATATGTGTGAATTTCATAACATGCTGCGTGCCCACCCAGTACACACTACAATGCAACTGAAGAAGTCGAGCACACAAGATTCTAAAGCATGGCTCTTCTCAGTTTAAGTGTTTTTACGAAAAGAATGCCAACCAGCTGTAGTGAACAATAGCCAAGGAGTTTACTAGGGGCAACTTTAAGCACAGCCCCATAAATCATGAGACTTAAAACCGCCTGTAGTTCCTCGCCCAGGCTGGATTGACATGTGTCGTAGCCACCTCGAGATACATTAATAGGTGTCGTTTCAGGTCATCGACCACCTACTCTCGCAATCCCTCGGCAGTGTCCAAGTTGATTGTCCAGACGACGAACTGCTACCTCAAACACAAGTTGACGCCAACGTGTATTGTAGATGCATTTCAGGCACTTTCGCTTATTTGCAATCACCGCATTTTTCCATTTTAAAATTGCATTCTCGGAAACTGGGATCGTATTCCTTTTCGGACCCTTGAAATGTAAAGTTAACTTCGCCGTGGAGACCATAGGGGCCATGAATGATATACTTTCCTGTACCTGCTACGCGGTGTAAAGTATACGGTTGAAACCCTTGCACGCGAATCCTGCCACAACCACCAACTTTTATGTCAGTTGACGTGCTAATGGTAATCGCCGCACTTTTTGAAAAAGTCCGTCCCGTTTTTGCTTTGACAACGCCACCCAACCACGTCGTGGTGCCAGCTTTACCGCTTGTCGTCAATCCGGTCGAAGAATCAATTCCTTGCTTGTAGCTAAATGCCACTACCAATGTGGCGGGCTCTTTGTTGCCGCAATTGTCCAGTTGCTCGTCGTAAATAAGCTCCCATTCTTCCTTTTGCCAATACGACATCTTCCCCCTCGTCCTCGTTCTCGAAAGGGATTCCCAAAACGGTGGCATAGGCCCAATATACTCCTTGTTCTTGAATATCAACACTTCCTTTCCTTCAGGAAGCTTCATGCACCTCTCTTCCCTAAGGCCTAGGGGGTCCTGCGAGGAAAGCGGTGCGGACGAAACATATTCGTATTGGTCAAAACTATCATTTACGTAGCCCAATGGGTCGCGTGTTATAAAAACTCCAACCTGAGGGTGGTAATACCTGTTGCGATAGTAGTAGAGTCCAGTTTCGCGATCAAAAAGTCGCCCTGTATAGGCAGTGGAGTTGGCTACGTCGGATGTGTTATCCGCATCGGCGGAAAAATCAGGGTCCAGTACTGCGATTTCTCCATATGGAGTATAGTGGTAACGCTCCAGAACGGTTCCAGCATTATCGGTTATGGCAGTGACATTAGCATTGGCATCTTGCATGTAGTAATGCCTTTCCGATGTACCATCCGTGTTGCTGTCGTAGTCACGCAGTAGCAACGAGTCAATATAATATGGATGCCACACATATGTCTCTAGCGGGTCTTCATCCTCCGTTCCACTGGTCTCCTTGCGGACTTCAAGTACGCGCCAAAACTCGTCATAATAGTAGTGAAGTGTATAGTCAAGTGCTCCGCCGGAGTACACATGCTTGAGGATACGCTTCCCGCCTGCATCGTATTCATATTCAGCGACCGTATTTGCACCGCTGCTGAGTTTTACCAAGCGATTCCATGCATCGTACGTAGCAGTGTATGTTGTGGTCAATGCCGTGGGGCTTGGAATCGATTCCATGTTGCCGCTTGCATCGTAGGCAGGCGTGGCCCAACTTGGCCCGACCGTTTCGGTGACATTCGTGATTTCATTAGCCGCATTAACGGTACGGCTCTGGCTCAGATTGGTTGTGGAATTTGATACTTCAGTGAAGTTTGACCAGTTCCCTGAACGCTGGAGGACCCAATCCCGTTCCTTGGTGGGCGTGCCAGCAATACTGCCGCCAGAAAGCGTGCCTTCCTTGAATGCCTTCACACGATCTAACCCGTCGTGCGCATAAGTTTGATCTTGATCATCGGTGGCATAAATAGCACTATCGATGTCCCGATATGTCCGGCTACTGGAGTAATCATATCCATAATGAAAGCGGTCAACATCTGCTGTACTGTTGTATCCTTCCCAATAGTGATCCTTCACACGACCGAAGCGATCCATTCCCTCGTAGGTACCACTTGTGCCCTGGGAATAGTCGAGCTTGACATCGATAACAGGGTAGTCTACGACCGAAAGGTGTTCCGTCGCACTAAGACTGTACTGCGCTAACACCGTACCCGAAGAATTCGCTTCGCGGAGATTGTATATTCGCGACAGCCTGTTCGAAGGGTAATCGGCGTTTGCGGTATCGTAATCGAAAAAGATGGCAGTACCCGCGGGGTACGTCACGCTTTCTTTTCGGTGCTGCCTACTGTAGGATGTTCCATCAGTGGTGGAATCATAGTCATACTGCACCTTTGGTGTGGCAGGCGTACTGACAGCACCTTCATGCGACTGATGGATGTCTGTAAGCTGCCTCAGATCGTTATATGACAACTGCACTTCATTGCGGACTGTTCCAGTTGCATCCGAGTTGGCATAGCTGGTGAGTGTTTCCAGTTGGCCCAGGTCGCCGTAAGCTCTCTTTATTGCACGCACATGGCCATCAGTACTGCCACCAAGGGTGGTGACCTTCGACAATTCGAGCTGGCGCTTGTTTGTGTAAGTGAATTGGATGACCGTCTCGCGCTGGTCAGTTCGCTGGCTTAGGCTACCGTCTGTGTTGTATGACATTTTGACTTGATCTGTCCCTGATGACGTGGTGTCGGATGACTCAGGGAATATTATTGATGTCCGCCAGGCAGAATTTACAGGGTCCTCGTACAGCATCGTCGTGACTTGATTGTCGGAAAGATTGCCATCAGCATTGGCATCCATTGCCACGACGGACTGCAGTTGGCCTATTCCGTTGTACACAGATTTATTCACTCGGTCTTTAGACTTGTCCGAGCTGTCTCCGGTACCAGATTCAGTGCCAGAGTCAAAGTCAACATAATTATGAATGACATAGGTCTCGCGACCCAGGTCATCGTAAATTGTCTTCACTTTACTGCCGGACGGTTGTGTAATTGTTTCGCTGCGTCCTGTGTCGCTATTGTACTCAATTAGTGTGACACGTTTTAGCTCATCAGACGCTGTTGGCGAGCTAGGCGACAGAGTCGGGACTGCTGAATATTTCCATGTGCCTGCACCAGTCGTGGTGTCACCGGAGCCATAGTCTGCAACTGCTTTGAGCTGGCCGGCACTGTTGTACCAGCTATAAATACTTTGGCGGACATAATCATCATTGTTTGTTAAATCAATACCACGACTTGCTGATGCCGCGTCATCGTGATTATCTCCAAATGAATGTGCTTCCGTGGTACCTGCCGGGCCGAAAACTGTGTGATTGAGTACCAGCACCCCGTCGTCACCACCCGACATTGAAGAGAGGGCCGGATGCGGTGAAGGCAGCCTGTACTGAAATGCACCACTTACGTATTTGGTGGTTGCCAGCGATAGCACCGTTCGAGTTTGGTAGGAGCGCCCAGCACCATCGTACGCGGTTTCAAGTCCGGCACCGTGATCTCGGGCGGCAGCAACTTCGCGGTTATTACGATCGTAAAACATATTCTCGGCCAGATTGTTGCCGCCGGTGCCTGTTGCTGCAGAGATGTCATAGGTCTGCGTCTGGTATATTCGCCCTAAATCGTCATAAGAGTAGCCCTCTCTGGTTCGTCGGTTAGTGGCACTTGATGAAGCGTAGTCTGTATATCCATCGCCCGCGAGAACCGTGCCCCATGTCGGAGCGGCGTCATACGAAGAAACGCAGACAGCTTGCCCCTTCCAGTTCACGTCCTCAACAACATACGGACCATAAAGAGTTTCCGTGGAACCATTCATGTAAAACGGCTCGCCACCTCGGCGGTGGCCACGGTATGTCACCTTGCGATTCACGCCGGTGTAATCGTTCGCTCCTGTACCATGAAACTGCTTGACCTTGGTGACATAGCCATCACCAACACCTCCGTCGTCATATTCAACTTGCGCAATAATGCGGAGTGTTGGATATGTATTATATGCATCAGTCATGCTGTGATTATTTGCAGCCGAGTCACCGCTGACACCTTGCCTGACCTCGACCACTCGTCCGTGCACATCATACACGTTCTGTGTAATTTGCTCCTTCCGATCAGTTGCCGAAGAGCCACTGACAACACGGACCAAATACTCAGGGCGCCCAGTTGCATCATAATTACTGATCTCACGATAGTAGTTGGCACTAAGGGTTCCATTACCACTGGAAGGGATGTCATGATAGCGATCCACATACCGGAGGCGACCATTGTCATCATCATAGGTATTCCTGGTCCAGCGAACGTAATCACTTTGCGATGGTTCGACTGAAAATCCGGTTGGTGCGCCACTTGTTGCAGTCGAGATACTTGCGTATCCCGCCTTCACAGAAATCGATTGCTCGACCTGTCCGCCTTTGTTGAATTGCGTGATCAAAATTGGCATGAGCGTTTCGTTGCCCCCGCTATCCCATTGACGAAATCTGATCGTGCGGTCGTCTTCGTAGACGGTAAAATGCTCCGCTCCATTACGATCAATGGTTTGCGTCATCCGTCCTTGGTCATCGTAGTATGTTTTTTCAACCAACCCGAGAGCTGTGGGTAAACCCGAATCGCGAGATGGCTTATTCGTATCGGCACCACCCACCGCCCAGGCACTCCAGTTGTCGCCAGAACCGGAAGTTACATCCAAACCTGGACTAGCGGGATCTACGTCCGATATTTCATAGGCCATATCGCCTGTGATCGGATTGTAGCTGTAGTAGCTGATATAGCCTTCTCCGTCTTTCGCCCAACGAAGCTTGCCAAGGCTGCCATAATACTCGACCAGCGTGGTTGCCACGCCAGATCCATTTTGGCCGGAAGAAATAACCGGGAGCGTGGTCGTTTTGGTCTTCACCTCGCGGTCGTCGCCGTCCCAAAATGTGTAACTGTAGCTCGTCTTCTTGCCGCTGGTGCGAGTTGTTGTTTTGACTGGGTAGTCATAAGTGGCAACCAGCAGTGTGTTATTGTCATAGTCGTCGCCGCTGGAGTCGCCATCACCGTCGCCATAGTCCCAGGCAGCAACATAATACTCGGTACCTGCCCTCCCCTTCTTGACTTTGTGGTCGGTCCGCATTCCGTCGGAGCTATAATCATACACGTTGATCAAGCCGCCCGACGCATTCAACGTGTTGGTGTCGTTCGTCCAACTAGCCCCTTCGCTGTCGTATGGATCGAGAAAAGAGCGAAAATGCGCAGCGGTCGTCACGGCATGTGCGCTGGGCATCCGCTCTTCCCCTAAACGAGCTGACTTTCCAGTTGTCGCCATCTTAAACGATTCACACCAATACGATGGGCTGCCGACGGGATCCTCAACAAATGCCTTGCGCAACAGCCTTCCAGTATCACTTAGCCCATAAACCGTACGGTACCTTGCGGTACCATTGGAATCTTCAGTGTCCTCCACAACAATCCGGACCACCTCGTTCTGATCTAAAGTCACTCCTTGATCCAGATCCAAATAAAAATAACTCCTCTTTATGCCACCATCAGAACTGCCACAGGATGTACAGCCGCCACCGATTGTTTCGCTTTTGACCATGTCGGCTTCGGTGGCCTCTGAACCACCATAGGTCGTATTCAAATTCTCACCACTTGGTGAAAAAGGCGTCACTATATTAGCAGTGGAGGTATTCGATGTGTAATACTCAAAGCTTCGACTTGAAAGCCCTGATATAACGGGAGTCCCATACGCATCTGCCTTTGTAAGGATATCGTCGGGTGACGAAATCCCCGCATCACTAGTAATAACCCGATTGATCGCATCATCTTCAAACACTGCCTTAAGCTTACTTCCGGAAGTGTATCGATATTGCGTGTAGCGCACGACCGAAAGCGATGTTGTATCAGTTGTTGCCCGGCGCGACACCTTGACTTGAACCAAGTCACCACTTGAGCCAATGTCACTAGAGGGATTTGTTACATCGTCATAATAGGTATACTCGACCTGCTCAAGCACATTACTGTCTACATCCTTCACTTCAATTTTGGCAATTGATGTCCCACTGTACGTAAACACAATGTTATAATCCTGGCCCTCGGCTGTCGTGACCTGCGTCAGACTGCCGGAGCCATCATAAGCATATAGTGCCCCGATCTTATCTTGCGAACTCCACTGCAGGCTAGATTGCTCTTTTATTTTGCCGCGAGCCGCCGTTGCCGTTATTGTAAAATCATTGAACACATACTTCAGGTTTGCCTTTTTATCAGTGAGGATAAATTCATCCTCCGTCGAATCGTGGGTAAGCCGGAGGTCACTTGTCTCCGAAGCCGAGTAAATCGGTGGGCTGCCACTCGCCGTAAAGGTCCTCTTCGAGCTAACATTAACCAAAAGAGAGACATCAGAGCCTTCCATTACAAGATAGGAATCCGCATCGCTGCTAAGCCACAAATTCCCGTAGGTGGAGCCACCGGTCCACCTACTGCTGTACGACCGACCAGTCATCCAATCGAAACCTGGACCGGGGATCAACAGATCGGTGGCGCGCTCTAACACTGCCCCATAGCGCAAATCCACGGGCTCGCATGTCGTCGCTCGCGGTTGGCCCGGGCAATCTTCGTACTCTTTTTTCCCGCAACATTTCTCTTTGCAACTGGGAGTACAATCATCATCCTGATCCCCTCCCCCAGGAGTGGAAGTGCCAAATAGTGGTTGCAGCGGCCCGGCGACAACCAACAGCAAAACTGCCGTCGATACAGACAAGGGCAACCAACGAACACGCCGGTTTTCAACACCCCCCCAGGAACTGGATATAACTTCTTGCTTCACGAGTCGCATGAAAACCTCGCATATGTTTAAAAGGAGCCCAACTGCATGTATCACAACAAAGTAGTTAAATCCGTCGATGCACAAGCACGCTTTGACATCACACCTCGGCTAAATACGATTGAAGACAAGCTGCCCTGTCAAACATTCTCACATATCGACAATTTCCTTGATGCCAACGTGCGTCGTTTTCGAGTACGCTTTGAGAATCGCAATTGCCCGAAATTGCGGCGGTGCGAAACCCCGCGGGCTTTGAGGGTGTAAACAGGGCTGGATGAAATTCGTGGACAGCCTCAACGAGAGTGCCGCGAGTTCCAACAGCACGCTCGCCTAATAGGTCATGCGCATGGGAAGTATACTCTGCTCGATAGAGCCAATATCTCAAGGGACGCTTTCAACAGGGCAAAGAATCTCCAAAACGAGTCCGGCTAACCCCAAGACCCCAAAATTAAATAAGGTTTTGAGACTCCCTGCAGAAAGCCAAACGTACCTACTCTTCTACAACATTGGCATCAATCTTCAAATTGTATCGATCGACCGCGGCGGAATCGCCGACTGCGGCAGCGCGGTCACGCCGACGTACCAGTGCGTCGACGTAGGCTTTTCTTGCAACCCCGGAACGAGCGACTATAGCGGCGGCGTGATCTGCCTCAAATTTGTCGATGCTCGCTTTCCAGTCGGCGATGTCGGCTGCTCGTCCTACAGGGGCCAAACTCGCGGCTTCATCGAGCAATGCACGGGCCTTGTCAAACTTTCGCGTAGCGGAGAGCCGCGCTGCGATTTGCTTCATAACCTTCAACTTTAAGTCGGGGTCCTGGGCTGCCAGCATCGCCGTGTCCAACATGTAGCGTGCGTCCATCGGCCTAGTCTTAATGGTGGCGTAGGGATTGCGTGATCCCAGGCGAATCTCTTGTGCATGCGCGCGGGCAATTAACCAATTCACGCGCTTGTCACCGGTCAGCGACTCTTCAGCCAACCTAGTGTCAAGCAATTCGGTCCATTCCTCCAGCTTATCGCGGCCCAAATAACTATAACCGAGCACATACGCCACTGGCAGACTGCAACTTCCGTCGGGCAGCTCCAAAAACTCGTCCCGTAAACGATCCGCGTGCGCGGGCAGCTCCTGCGTCACGGCGACAGCCATGAAGTGATAGGCCTCCCGATTTTCTAAGTCGATTCCGGGCAGCCACGTCTCGTGCGGCATCCGACATTCACAATTCGCGTTGCGGATGGCCCATTGACCGAAAACATCCAAGGCCAACTCGGTCGCACCGATTCGGAAATCGCGATAGAGATCGACTGCCCCTCCAGCACCCAGCGGATCAAGCAGCGCGGGACGCGTCAGCAACATCTCCAAGAACTGCTTACGCTCATCCGACGCCATGCCCTGCGACGAGTCTTTCGCATTACTCATCCGTGGATGCAACATAACCGGCTTACCATCCGGTACCAGCGTGTCAAGAAACTGCGTTGACATCTGTTTTTTCCAAGCGGCCCAAAGATTGACCTCCTCCTGCTCTGAGGCACCACTATTGACGATTACCTTGCCGGATGTCCAAGCGAAGTCGATGGCGTCGTCGATTTTGGCGACAGTGATTGGCAGGCCGCTTTCCGTCCAAGTGTAGGTGGCCCGCAATCCGTTATCATCGCTGCCGGGAAGCTTTAACTGTTCATTCGGCACGATTTTCTTACTGATGCCGGGGCCTTCCCAGGAAAATGTGGCATGCAAGGCATGCAGGGGCAATCGCGGTGAAACGACCGCCATGTTAACCTGAATGGGAACGATTTGCCCAGCCGTCAGTTGCACCGGCTGCGATTCCGAACTCCAGTTCTCCGGTGTGGCGGAGATGATTTGTTGCCCATTGAGCGACACGTTCATGGTCTGCTCAACACTGTAGTTGCCATAGGTAGCATTGACGTTGATAGGGCTAATCGAGAAGGTGTATTGCCCCGTCTGCGGTGCGGTCAACCGCCCTTCCCATTGGACCGTGAAACTGCTCCGACACACCTTTGGATCGGCCGCCGTGAACAATGCAAAGAAATGGAGATCTTCGTCCCTGACCGTCGAGACGTCGCCTCCGGCATTGACCCAACTCCGAGCGTCCTGGGAGTAGATTTCATAAGGCACCCCAATCCACTCCATGACGATCACTTTCGACCGCAATTCTTCGTAAGGTCTCCCGTTCCAATTATCCTGTCGAGCGGCAAGCACGGTACGCACCGCTGCCCTCTGTTTCTGGTCAAGCTTGTGCCACCCCGCACGGAAAAGCTTCAAAATAACAGGGAATTCAGTGGTCGCCGCCTGCTCCAGGTCTATTTCCAAAAACAGCGAAGCCGCATGTTTCATCACGGCATTGCTGTCGAAATTCCCCGCAGGCCGTTTGTCCTGTTCGTCAAAAACCTTGTCCACTTCATTCGCGAAATCCGCAGCCGGCAACTGCTGCCAATTGGCGGGTAAATCCTGAGCCGAGGCATTGCCGGCTATAATTGAAAACATCGCAAACAGGGCCAGGAGCGTGAAGCAGCAGCGAATCGGTTTCATCGATAGTTCCTCCCGTAAGAGCCAAACGTACGAACCTCTATACAAAGAACCGGCGGTTGCGCGCAGCGTCCACGCAGACCGGCGCATGGTGAGCATGCGATAGGAAACAACAAGCAAGCAATCAGAGTTGGCTCGGGGGCGTCTTATCGAGCAAGCCAACCACGACAGGCAGCCCTGTTTAGTACGGAGACATGGGTAACAGCAGAATCTTTCAATCGTTGGAAACGTAGCGAGATGTATGAAACGGTTGTAGAGAACGGCAATCAACAAACGTTCAAGTGTTGGCCACGAAGAAATGCAGAGGCCCGCAATTGAGCGATACGACTCAGCATACAAACTCAACTCATGACGTCAAGAAAATTCTGAAGGTTTTGAGAATCTTTTTTAAATCGGGATTTCTTCCCAGTGCGTGAAGCTTTGGTCATTGGCAACGTCATGATTAATTTCCAAAACGAATTCACACATGCAACTATTAATTCAAGCAAACCGTAACAAGCGAAACTACATCGACAACACGGACAGATAAGTTTTCGTTCAACGATATGGACGCACCTGTCCTCTCGTTCAGTCACAGTCATATACGACTGCATTGATCTTGACGATTTCGAAATACCGAGTTACCGTTCCGCCGCTACCTTTCTCTCACTACCTTATCTCAAAAAACTCAAGCTGGCTCTGCTGCAATCGTGGGCAACTAGTGTCTAGTATATTATTGAAACTGGACGCGTTGATCACGCCCTGTAAGGAGCCGAGCTTCGGGAAAGCGCTCGCCACATGTTCCATTTTCTCTCGCGGCATCTTCCCAGAATCTTGCGGTGGCGCCGCGCATTGGCTGCCTTCACGCTCATCGCCTGCAGCTGCCCCGCCGTCTTAATGGCTCAACAACCTGCAGCCGGGCCTGCGAATCAACCCACCGGTCAAGTCAGGACCGTCGAATTGACTTTGCCGCCGGTGACAGAGCTGAAACTGCTCATCGACTATGTGAGTGAGGAGTTAGGAATCCAATTCTTGTATGAGGATGAAGTCGCCCAAGAGAAGATCTCGGTTAGAGCACCCCAGGAGATCCCGGTCGATACGCTGCTGGATATCCTGCGCAGCGCTTTGAAGATGAAGGGGTTTGCACTCGTCGACGCGGACGTCAAAGGCTGGATGAAGGTCGTGAAGGCGGATGATTTGCCACGAATCGCCATGCCCCGCCAGGACCGCCCAATCCAAGACTTCCGCGGCACTGAAGCGGTTACGCAAACCTTCCTGCTCTCGCACATGTCGCCCGACAAACTGAGTGGAATCATCAAACCCTTTCTGTCCAAGCAGGGGGCCAACGACATTACACTCCCCGACCAAAACTTATTAATCGTGACCGACTACGCCGACAATCTGCGACGGATCGCCAAACTGATTGAGACAATCGACCAAGCGGGACCGGCTCGCGAAATTCAATTCTACACAGCGCGGCACATCGCCGCCGGCGATTTGGTCAAACAATTGACCGCGACGCTCGCAGCCCGTGCCGCGACCGGGCAAGTGGGCCTTCGGCCGGTAACAATATCACAGGATGAGCGGACCAACCAATTGATGATCGTCGGGACCAAGGCGCAAATCGCGGAGGTGGATCGATTGGTCAAGGCCTTCGACGTCTCGCTAGAACAGCGAACCGAGATTTATTCGTTCCAGTACATCGACGCCATGCGGATCGATCGGTTGGTCAAGGATATTCTCGATCCGCTCACCGCCAAACGGCTCTATAGATCGGCGATCGACCGAGACGATAACCTGTTGATTGCGACCGGTACCGAAGCGGTTCACAAACGGATCATTTGGCTCCGTGAACAGATGGACGTGGCGACCAAACGTCCCAGTAGCGGCATGAAGATTTACCGTCTCAAATACGCCAACGCGCAGGATGTGCTCAATACGCTGCGGTCAGTTCCGTCTGCGAACGTAGGAGGCGAGACTTTTGGGCCACGCCGTGGTGTTTCTGCCTTGGGACGCGGCGGTGTCAACTTGTCTCGAAATCTCGGCGGGAACGACTCGCCTATCGAATTTGTCCCTGGTCCCAATACACCAGATCAGCCGGGTGAACCGTCACCAGTGCCGCCTGCCGTGCGCGACGAACCTCGGGACGAACGTCCTCAAGACGAAATCCCCGGAATTGCCCCTCCCGCAGGATCAGTACTACCAGGTAATGCCAATGTCACCGTGGATGAGAATACCAACTCGCTGATTGTCTTTGCTGATCGGACGGTGCAGGAGATGTATGCCGAATTGATCAAGGCACTCGATCGGCGGCGGTTGCAAGTGATGATCGAGGCCAAAGTGGTCATCATTGATACCAGCGATAACTTCTCGCTGGGAGTTGAAGTGTCGGGGTTTAGCTCAAACGGCCTGCGGAGGATGTTTGAATTTACTTCCTACGGGCTGAGTAACGTGAATCCAGCCACCGGAGCGCTCTCGCTAATCCCCGGTACCGGTTTCAACTGGACGCTCGTCGATCCGTCTGTTGCCGACGCGGTGATCCGAGCACTCACAACACATCGCCGGGCACAGGTCATGTCGGCTCCCCGGATATTAGTCAACGACAATGCTGTGGGGACTTTGGCCAGTGTCACAGAGGTTCCCTTTTCTAGTATCAATGCCTCGAATACCGTGGCGACGACCAGCTTTGCTGGGTTCGCTGAAGCGGGGACGACCATTGACGTCAAACCCCGCATCACCGATGAAGACCATTTGCAGTTGGAGTTCAATGTTGCCCTGAACAGTTTTACTCAAACCGGGACGGATGGTGTGCCACCCCGGCAGACAGACCAGTTGAAGAGTGAAGTCATGATCCCCGACGGATATACGATCATCGCCGGCGGGTTGACACGACGCAACATGTCGCAGGGCCACGACGGTGTTCCCTTCTTGGAGAACATTCCCATCCTGCGGGAACTGACCAGTAGTTATGCTGAAGCGCAGAGCCAAACGACCTTATTCATTTTCTTGCGACCGGTGATTCTTCGCGACGACAAATTCCGCGATCTGAAGTATTTGTCCGATCTCGATCTTACCGAGGCATTGGAGCCGGGAAACTATCCCGTAGCCGCGCCCTTGTTGATAAAATAGCCCTGCCGCCACGCGATGTCGCCAGCACCCCATCGTCGGATTGCGGAGCGTGTCGGAATGCTGAACTGGGAGCGGAATCGAAATGGCGCTCGGCGAATTACCAAATCAAGAGTCGCAACTCGGGTCACTCACTCAGCGGTGGCTGGATGCGGTGACCGCCGTCGCAGGAGAACACGACACTCCCCTTCCCACGTCGGCACCTGAGCCGGGCGAATCGGCCACTGCCTGGGCGCGGCGAATCGAATTGCCGGATGTGATTGTGGCGGCTGCAGCCGCTCGTATCCTGGATGCTCCCTATGTGGAGTCATTGGTTGAATACCGACCGTCAGCGGAGTTCGTGGGGCAATTCCCGATTGGCTTCGCCCGCCAGCACGCCGTGTTGGCCTTCATCGAGGGAGAGAATATTACCCTCGCATTGCCCGGTCCCCAAGCCTGGGCGGTTTTGGACCGTGTGGCCCGCATCCTCAAGACCTATCCCACACCTTTTTTTGCACCGCGCGAACAGATCCTCCGCTCCATCAACACTGCCTATGAACGGCAAAGTTCCCAACCGGACAATGTGCTGGACGCGCTCTCGCTCGACGACGCGAAGGCGAAACTTCAGGCGATGGAACAGCGGGACGACTTGTTGGCGACTGCTGGACAGGCGCCTGTGGTGGAATTGGTCAACCTGATTTTGCTCGATGCGGTCAAAGGGGGCGCCAGCGATGTGCATTTCCAACCGTACCGCGAGAAACTGATCGTCCGCTATCGAATCGATGGTGTGCTTTTTGACGCACACGAACTTCCCAAACAAATTCAGGAAGAAGCACTGAGCCGCGTCAAAGTCATGGGCAAAATGAACATCGCCGAAAAACGTTTGCCGCAGGACGGACGGGCCACCGTAGCAGTCGGAGACCGCATGATCGATCTGCGGATCGCTTCACTTCCTGGTAGCGACGGCGAGCGGGTGGTGCTACGACTGTTGGATAAAAGTTCGCAGATCTTCTCGTTGGCCAAGCTGGGCATGAGCGTCGACAATCAGGAACAGTTCCGCAAATTGATCAGCATGGAGCATGGGCTGATTCTGCTCACTGGACCGACTGGCAGCGGCAAGACGACAACGCTATATGCGGGACTCCAGGAAATCAATACCAGTGACCGCAACGTGGTCACACTGGAAGACCCGATCGAATATGACATCGATGGCATTAGTCAAACGCAGATCAATACCAAGAAAGGACTGACCTTTGCCAGCGGGTTGCGAAACGTGTTGCGGCAAGATCCCGACATCATCATGGTGGGGGAAATCCGCGACCAGGAAACGGCCGTGATGGCAATTCAGTCGGCACTCACCGGCCACTTGGTGTTTTCGACGCTGCATACTAATGACGCAGCCAGCGCGGTTACACGATTGTTGGATCTGGGGATTGAACCGTATCTCGTGAGCAGTTCCCTGCTTGCTGTATTGGCGCAGCGGCTGGTTCGCAAAGTCTGTTCAGCGTGCGGCACCCCCCAGTCGTTGACCGGCGAAGAGTGCGAGCAATTGGGCATTGATCCTAACGACGCAAACGGGACCACTTACCAAGCGGGCAAAGGGTGCAACGCCTGTCGGCAGACCGGCTATCGCGGACGGATCGCTATCTCGGAGTTGTTGGTCATCGACGGAGCGCTCCGCAAACGGATTCAAGCACGGGCGGGAGCCAGTGAGATTCGCGAGACGGCCCAACAGTCCGGCCTGCGGCTGCTACGTGAGGACGGAGTTGAGAAGATTCGTATCGGCACAACGACCCCCGAGGAAGTCAATCGGGTGACCGTCCGTTCGCAGACCTAATGTGCGGTCTCTGCCTCCCAATGCCCCTGCGGTTGATGTCGATGACATCTACGCAGAATCGTCGTGCTGGCCCAATAGATCCCATGGACTAGGCGTCTGTGATTTTGCCCACGGCTTAATCGAGACTCACGCATCCGTGCTACGACTCTTCATCAGTCGGCGGAAGCAGCGGAGGCTGAAAGAGAGGCTCAGCTTGTTCAGGGTCGGGAAGTACGACTGTTCCGGTTTCTTGTGGCTGGTCCACACTAGAAGGCGAGTCGGGCTCAGGCAACGGATCAGGCACAGGCGGGATACGCAGCACACCGGGCGGCGATGACTTGTCTTTGTCCAGCGGTTCGGGAGCGGGAGGAACCAGAGGACGTTCCTGGGAGGAATCGCCGCCATTCCAGTCGACCGAACCGTTCTCGTCAGAGATCGATTCGTAGTCGACCAGGCAATGGGGATTGAGCTCGATTTGCCGAGTGGCCCACGTGATCCAACCCGGTCGCGTGTCGTATAACAGCGTGTCTTGCAAGAGCGGCCGCACCATGTCGACCGTTTCTCCGTTGCGCACGCGGGCACGAGCCAAGTTGCCGATGACGTAAGGGTTTTGGGGATCTAATTGATACGCCATCTCATAATACATCAAGGCTTGATCGAGGTTCTTCGCGCTCTCGTACACCATGCCCAAGTTATACAGTGGTTCCAGTTTATCCGGCATCAGCTTGGCCGCGTATTGGTACTCCCAAGCTGCCAAATAGAGTTTCCGTTGCCAATAATAGAGCATCCCCAAAGTGTTGTGTGCGGGACCATAGGTGATATCGGCAACCAAAGCTGCCTGCAGATGCTCTTCGGCCTTGGCTAAGTCGGAATGATGAGGTTTCCCATCCAAATACCGTTGAATGATTTTGAGCGCCTTTTCGTGTTGCTTGATTGCCGTTTCAGTGTCATGCCCGGGGGCAGCGGAAATTGTCTCATAGGTGGCCTCCTCATCGCTCTCCAGCAGTGCACATCCCACCAGCGCGAACCAACAGACAGTCACGATCGTGCACCGCAGCAATCGCGACAAGTCGGCGGCAAGTGGACGTGGCGAGCAATTCACGCGGAAGACCTCGGTGAGCACAGACACAATGAGTAACGGTATAAGGCGGCCATGCAGCGGTTCCTAGAAGGAGGCTGCAACAATCGCCGGGCTAGCATTATTTTGGAGTGTGAAATCAAGATGTGTGGGTGACGCCGATAAATCAGGCGGAACGCACCGCACAAATTCAATGTGGCTATGTCACTAGGGAGAGGCGGGGAGTTTAGGCTCGTAGATGTAAGTGGTCAATGCCAGTTGGACATTCCACATCTCAATTTTCTTTTCCAACTCTTCCTCACCAGGCGGTATCCGCACGGCAATCGAACTCGCGTGCAGTCCTGCATCCAGGCGGTGGATTGCCAACGCGAACTCGATCAATTGACGAAGTGTGACTTGCCGCAATTCCACATCGGTGACCTGTTCCAGATACGGTGAATCATTTATGCGACGCGGTGCGTGGGGAGCGATCTCCACGATGCTTTCTGTTTTGAGACCAATTTCCGTGGCTGCCATCTCACAAAGGTGATTGAACGATGCGCTCGTGCGGACGTCCTCCTCCACAACGACCGGGGCAGTCCGCAAGCCTTTGATCTGTGCGGCGAGCATTGCGCAATCCTCCAACTGTGCCTCGGCCGCGTCCGCATCCGCGATTGCAGTCGCACAAGTCCAGGCCATCCAGAGGTCTCCCAGCGCCACCGTAGCGAATAGCGTGATGACCAGTGTGGGACGTTGGAACCAGGGACGGGTCATGATGGACCTCCTGTCTCGGAATTCACCGGTGCTGGGAGACGCCCCGAAATCCGAAACTCAATCTCGCGTTTGTCCTGCTGATGCGTGGTCGGCTGTGGTACATCCAGTCCTTGTTCGCGCAAGGCGGCTGCAATCCGCTCAGCATCGCTGTGAACTCGGACGTGCCCGACCAAGTGGAGTCGGTCTTGTTCTATTCGTGTCTCCAAGATCTGCAGCCGCATATCCTTCGGTAACGACTTGAGCACGCGCAACAGAATATCTGCCGATTCCACCTTTCGGGGCAGGTCGGTCCCCGTGCCTCGCAAACCCTTCAGCCGCGTCAATTCGCTCTGCAAATGCGCATGAACCCCAACCGGCACCTTGCGGTTGGGAAAGACGCGATGGAACAGATCCATCTGTGCGTCCCCGGCTGCCGTCCGGCGATGATCATGCTGACCGGCCTGCCACCACAGCGCAACGCCCACAGCAACAAACATCACCAGCGCGGCAGTTAATAGCGCTGTCAAATAGCCCCGCAAAGCACGGTATCGGTCGCCAACCCCCAGCGTGTCGCGCCGCAGATTGAGCGGTGGTGTCCGTTTACCCCGCAGGATTTCAGCGGCCTCGCGATAGGCGGCGGCCCGATAATCGGTCGCGTCGGAAATCAGCTCGACTTGGAGGCAGTCGCCGCTTGCCGCGCTCAGTTCGGAAGATTCCTCCTCGGTAAAACCTTGGGCGTGAATCGTCAATGTTTCCTCTTCAGCCATCAGCCGGGCGATCACCGCTCGTGACACACAACGCGAATCGGCCGGCAGGCACTGCCAATCGACGGGTCGGCCTCGGTCGAGTAGCCAAAACTCAACGGTCTCCTCGTGTTGCCACAACAGCGCATAACGCTCCAGTAAGCCAACCGTTTGACGCAGATGTTGCTGAAGTGCCAAGCGAGCCAGTGGCACGATCGCGTCGACGAGTACGCCCCGTGACTCCAGTTGGCCAATCAAGGGTGACCACGGAGCGGTTTCAGCCGCCACCATGAAGGCGGTCGCTCCAGACACTTCAAAATCCAGTGCCACGTCTTCAGCGGCCCACGGCGCATACGGCTCGAATAGATAGGCCATCGCTTGACGTTTTTTTGCATGGCGGGAGGTCGGCAACGGAACGGTGGCTGCTACGCACCAAGCCGAGCCCAGCGCCAACAGCACCGGCTCACTTTGATAGCCGAGACCGACGAGCGCCTCATGCACCGGTTCGGTCAATTCGGCAGTCTGTGCAGGGTCCAGCGGTCGCGGATCGGTTTCCTCGATCGCGCGCGCGGAGACTCGCGCCACGCGCCAGTGCGAATCATCGCAAAGCACCACCCATTGTCGATCACCGGCCATTGGATTCACTTCTTTAAAATTCCACCTTGATTTCTTGTGAGTGCTCTCCGCGGCGAACGTGGATCGATCCCTTCTCGATTTTGATAACCTCCACATCCGCATCCGGATCGCCCGCGTTACCCAACATTTCGCCCACCTTGCGGAAGACCTCATTTCCGCTACTCAGCCGGATGAGGGCCATGGACTTGGATGCGGTGCGCGCGTTGATCATCGTTGCCCGCAATTGCGATCGGATGGGCGGCGGTTTGGGTTTGGGAGGAGGTGCTTTCTTGGGGGGTGGGGGAGGATCGTAGAGTGGTCGCCGCAAGGGACGGTCCCAAACGGCGGCAAAGTCGCTTTTAGTGAGAGCGACCGCTTGCTCGGTTTGTGGCGGGGCGATTGTCGTGGCAACTATTTTGCCCCTCGGCGGCGCAGAATGTGCCCCCGGCGGTGGCGACCAACCCCAGGCCAGTATGGCGGCCGTCGCCAACAGCAATAGCAGCGTGGCCATCACGCAAATTTGTTTCCGGTGTCGCAACGTCATCAAGAGCTTCCTTACCACGTAAACTGCAAAGTCTCGGCACCGCTGCCGTCTCCCGGCCGATCGACGATCAAAGTGTTCCAAGTGCGTTGGTGGCTGCGGCAGGTGATCCAGGCAGCGTGGCATTTGGATTCGTCGATAATCAATCGCCGTAATGCCGAGCGATCCTTGTTGTTGATTGTCATCCGCGACGTGAGCGCACTCAAACCCGTTTGTCCCGGCTCGGCCCGGAGGGCCAGTAATTGACCAACGGCCTCTTGACTGACAGTCGATGTACAAACTGTACGAACCGTAGTGGCGTCCGCCCGACGGATATTCAATTTGCCGCTGCCCCAACAGGTCATCCGCCGGGTCGCTTTGCGGATGGACTGCGGGATGCGGCCGGGTTCCGTCACACCCACCGGTTCAAAGATCTGTCCCCAACTCCCCAGAGGGCTCATCTCGCGACTCAGCAATTTTGCGTTCGGCAAACGCACGTTGGTCATCACAACACCGCTTCCCGCACCACCGGCAAGGAGACCCACCACCCGCCGGACTTCCTCCGGCGAGCGACGATAGATCATATTGAGATTTGCCTTCGCGTCCTCATCTGAGATGTAGAATTCAAATTGCAGCCCCCCCAGTTCGACTGTGCCGGAAAGCGTCGCTGGTAAGGGCCAAGTCAATTCCTCCGGTTTCACGGTGGCGGCTTGCGTTTCCAGTAACTCCTCCGCACGATCCAAGAACATCTGTTGGCAACTGATCGTCCCCCACCGCCGCTGCAAGCGTTCCTGCTCCTCCGCAGCATGCTGTGCCAATCGCAGGCTGCGCCGTGCCAAGCCCGCCAGTGAAATCCCCGCCATCGCGATCAACACCAGCACCATCACCAGCACAAACCCCGACCGTCGCCGTGGGCGACGTGTAAAGGACCGCATCAAATGTGGGGAGAATTGGTTTCGCATGTTTGTTTGCGCACGCGCGAAGGAGTGGACCGTTTTTTGATTGATGATGAGGCTGATGGGTTAAGACACAGGACGCGAATTATCGCAAATAGAATGTTTTCTGAAGGAGCGGAGTGGCGTCACCGTTGCAAACCAGGAATGCCGTCACACGATTAGGCAGCGGACCATTTTCGACACCGTTCTGAAGGTCTGCTGCATAATCCGGATCGAACGAACGCATTTCGTCGGCAGGGAGCAGGACCAAGCGGCCCACATTGATACCCACGACTTCGGTCGCGCGGTTGTCGAGATTCAACGAGTCACCGTGGATTTCATGGCGAAGCAACAATGGCGGGTGCTCCGTCGTCACGGCCACATATTGGATCGTCGTGGCGCGATGCAATGGCCGACCATCGCTAAAATCGCGCCCAGCATAACCAGTCAGTTCGAACCCGCCTGGAATCGGTTTAATGGTGCGGGAGTTTTTTAGGTCCCACTCCAATTGGTCGATCAATCGTGTATGCCACGGCTCAGACGTCACGTCCGCCAGTAATACCTTACGTCCGTGGGTCATCGACTTCAGGACACCCAACATGGCCACCGTCAGCAGCGTAGCCAGTACGATCGCGGCCAACATCTCCACCATCGTCACGCCGGTGTGCCGGCTGAATGGTCTGACGATCGGTCTTTTCGAGTAATTTCTGATCATTGTTGTGTGCCCCGCCGAGGCTGAGGCGTGAGGAATTCGACCGAAGCCAGCACCGTACTCCCCTTCGATCGCGGTGCCGCTTGCACCTCAAGCCGCGCCACTTGCAGACCATATGGCGTTTCCGCAGTCGTTTCTCCGCGCATGATCCGCCACGTGAATTGACCATCTGTAGATTCCCCCCATTTGCCGAGTCCCGGAACGCGGCGTGCCGACATCCAGGCAGCCATCTGTTGATCGGCGAACTCAATCGCCCGCAGCCGCTGCTTGGCAGCGCGGACTTGGCCCGCATGGGCGCGGTAGCTCATCAGGATTGTCACCAACAGCGTGGAAAGCAGGGCAATTCCTGCAACCACCTCAATCAGCGTCAACCCCCGCCGCGCGGAGTGCTTGGAAAATCCGTTCCACATCCTGCTGTTCCTCCATTTGTGTGACTTGCCCCGTCAGGCCCGCAAACATCAGCCACGTCACCTCTCCTCCGGTCGACGTCAATTCGATGGCAAACGTTTCACTGCTCCCTTGGCGTGAATAATCGACCGTGATTCGCCCGCCGTTGGTCTCCCGCATTGCCGTGAGCACGCGACTGATCTGTACCGTGCGGCCTAATTCCACACTCCGCGACATCCGCTCATCTCTGCCGGACAGTCGTTCGATGAGGCCGGTCTCCAGATCCAATCGCAGTGTTGCCGGTTCGGCACGTCGCGCGGCTTGAGTACGCAAGGAGATGTCGAGTGCGGAAATCCGTTCGACTTCCGCCTGCAGTCGTGCTCGATTCGTCACGCCTCCCAGTCTTGTCATCGCCAAGCTTGCCAATAAGCCGATCACCACGATCACCACCAGCAGTTCCACCAACGTGAAACCCCAAGATGTGGGCCGACCGGATTTGCGGGGATGTTGTCGAACCATCCTTGATTTATATGCCATTGTCTTCATCGAGTTGGTTGCTGGAAATGTCAGCATCACCGCCGCTCCCTCCCTCACGGTGATCGGCGCCGTAGCAGATTATGTCAAACGGCCCATTTTGACCCGGAGAGTGATACTCAAAATCGTGCCCCCAAGGGTCTCTGGGGAGTTTATTCAGCAAGCCGTCGGGAAAAGGAGTCGATGGTTCGACCAACACTTGCAGGCCTTCTTCGTTCGTGGGGTAGCGGCCGACCTCCGTATAAAATGTGTCGAGTGCGGTGGAGATTTTCGAGATTTCCAGGCGGGCCACGTTTCGTTTGCTGCGGATCATGTAACTCCGCACGCTGATCGTCGTCACGCCCGCCAAGAGGCCGATAATTACGATCACCACCATCAACTCGACCAACGTAAACCCTTGTCGTGATCGCCGAGTGAAACGAATAGGGCAATGATCTATTCTCTGCTGATCGTGAATTCGGCCGTGCGTTTTTGTCATTGCGCTAGAGTACATTGCCCGCCTCCAATATGGGTAGGATTGTTGCAAATAGGATGAAGCCCACAAAAATTGCCAAACAAACAATCAAAATCGGTTCGAGTGCTGCCGACAATCGCGCTGTGGCGCTGGCGACTTGCCGTTCATAACCGCTGGCCAAACGGTCCAACATCTCTTCCAACTGGCCGGTCTGTTGTCCCACCACAAAAATCTGCACCACCATAGGTGGAAATGCACCGGTAGCTTGCAGGGCTTCTCCAATATCCCGCCCCGATTGCACGCTCGCCCGCATCGTATCCAATGCGTCGCGTAACAGCACGTTTCCAGTGACACGCCCGGCGATTTCCACTGCGTCGACAAACACAATACCGTTGCGCATCAGCGTCGATATCACGATCGCCGCCCGCGCAATCTCTTGCTTGCGAGCCAACGGGCCAAGAATCGGTAATGCAAACAACGCGCGATGCCACAACCTTTTGCCGGGTGCCGTGCGGAGAAGAGCCACAACGACCATCGCCACAACTCCCAATGCGATCACGATCCACCAACCGTGGCTTATCGCCGTTTCGCTCATCCATTTGAGAACTCGTGTCGGCCAGGGGAGCGGACGGCCCGACTCGACGAGGTTTTCGAGCAGCATCGGCAAGACAACGGTCATCAGAAAGATCGACACGCCGATCGCTAGTGAGATCACAATTGCCGGGTACATCAGCGCCGTGGTGATGCGATCTTTGAACAGCAAATAGCGCTCGCGGAAATCCGCCAAACGGTCCAATACGGTATCGAGCGTGCCGGCGTTTTCGCCGACTCGGACCATCTGCACCGTCAACTCGTCGTAGACGCCCGGTTCTTCCGCCATCGCATCGGACAGACTGTTGCCGCTGGCCACGCGTTCGCGGAGGGACAACAACGATGAGTGAAAGCGACCCTTGTACTGGGCGCACAGTGTGTCCAGTGCATCGACCAAGCCAATCCCCGTGGCGAGGAGCGTCGCCAAATCGCGGACGGCCAAGCTCACCTGCGCCGCATGCCGACCAGGTCGATCCCGCATTCGATAGCGCCGCTTTGCGACCTCAACTTGCGGAACAACCGCCTCAACCAATAATCCCTGTGCCCGTAACTGATCGCGCGCTTCGCGCGGAGAGTCTGCGACGATCGTTCCTTGAACATTTGAGGCGGATGAATTCATCGCCTGATAGACAAACACACCCACGGGAGCGCTTCCCTGTTTGGTGAAGGAAGTGATTTCGACGGAATCATGGGCAGATTATAACGTGGAGGTCGTAAAATTGAATAGAGCATTTTAGAGATCTGCGCGGCCTGGACTGCTGTGGGATCGATGCCAAGCGTCGCAGGTTGCTTGAATTTTTAACTCTGCCACGCTTGTTCGGCAATTGGTGTGCTGCGCATTCATTATAGCGCCAGTGGCATGAAAAACGTCCTGTCGAGAGTTTCAGTGACAAAAACCAGTCAGCGAATGAAGTTGAACTTCCCGCCGCGCCAGCAAACTTAATGTTCACTGTCCATATCGCCGCGCCCCCAACGCGACGTGCGCAGCTCGAGGAGACCGCCAACGAGACGCGCAGAACCGAGGCGGAAAGTGGAAATTCACGTTACCCATGGACCAATCTTGGGGTTGGGTTCAAAAAACGTGAATCCCAATCGGGTGGTTCGCTCAACTATGGGGAGTAGTCAATCCCACGTGGTGCTGTTTAGCGAGCAGAAGGCGGCAACAGCCGTCACCAGTTCGTCGGCTATCCAGGTTAGACATTCCCACTCATTCGGTCGGAAGGGGAATTCTTTCAGCGCGGACTGCCGCGCGTTCACATTCCAGGGGGAAAGAACGTGGTCAGCCCGACGATCCCAGCGATTACTAAATGATCATTCCGCATACTGAATCTGACATCCACTTTGCGGCTGGCTTACCAGTACCGCTCCTCCCAACGGTCCCACTCATCATCTTCATGATCGCGATCCTGCTCGTCGTAATAATCGTGGATCTGCTTCATCTCTTCCGGCATGGTGGCGATGTCTTCGGCGGTCATCGGCTCATAATCCCAAGCGTACACATGCTTGCTAAGGTCGTCGTATTCCCGTGAATAATGCAGCACCCAAGCAGCCAGCGCCAGCGAGTCCGCGCGATCGGGACTGCGACCAAGGAGTTGACGGATTGATTTTTCGGTCGAACTGCCAGCGTGGCGATGCTGTTTGGGCGGGAGTGCCAACCGCCCTTCACTGTCGTGCCTGAGCGGCAGAATGTTCAGTTCGGCACGCAGTTCTTGAGCGTCCGGGGGAAGTGCAAAGATCCCCTCTTCGCGGTCGGCGTCAAACAACTCCGACAATTTTCCATACATTTCCGCCCGCCGATTGAGGAACGCCTTCTTCTCCTTCGCACCTTCACTAAAATTGACGGACGATACATAGACCCCCTGTTCTCGAATCCGGTCGGTGATTTGTTGACCGCCACCGCCCGCGTCAAAGAGCACGCGGCTGGCCGCCAAGTTGTGCTTGTGCATCAGGTGTTGCGTCATTCCAGCAACTTCCATGCTGTTCCTCATATCGCGGACGATCTGCTCGATAATGCCAAATCGATCGATGATCGTCCAGCAGGTCTTATCACGTCCCCCCCAGGCCACGTCCACGCCCATTGCTTCCGCCTGGCGATCGCGCTGTTGCAAGTCCAGCCATCGCGTCCGGTCCATGGCGATATCCAATACAGTTGCCGGGTATAAGAATTGATACCCCCCTTCATAAAACTTCCCATCGAGGCGGGTGGTGCGTTTTACTTCATCCCACATCGCTTTTCGCCGAAGATATTCGGCATAGGTCAACAGTCCCGGAATATAGACCGGGGGTTTGGCCGTCAATCCGAGCTTTTTCATCGCCAGCCCCATTTTGACATTGGGGACATCACGACCGTCGATGTGAATTACACGCCGCATCAGTACCTCTTTGTCGGCCGGATCGACCAGATCCCCCTGTTTGCAGCCGTGGTAAAAGAAGTTGTCGGTGCTGAGCGGATTGCCGATCACCAACATCCTCTGCGCCCAGGACTGGGCTGCGTCGTAGAATTCATCCTGGATACCGGATGTCTCATCAAATATAGCCAGGACCCTGGGCTTGTCCGAAGGCAAATGGTGTCCTTGAAAACTCTCCACGGTATGCGTCACGTGTGCCAACATAAAACTTTGGTGGTCCGGGCGTTGACCGGGACCTTCGGGAAGTTTGAGGATTTCTAGATCCTTGATTTCTAACGGCAGTTTGCGCGCAGAGGTGGCGATTAGGTGTTTGATGTCTTTCCAGAGGATGTTACGCAGCTGCCGCTCGCTGGAAGAGGTGAAGATCACCCGCGCCGGGGTGCGGCTGCAAAAGAACCAAATCGCTGTGATTGCTGCGATACGAGACTTTCCGGTCTTGTTGGCGGCGTGCACGAACGTCTCTCCGTTGTCAACGACCGAACGTAGGACGTCCTCCTGCTTGTCGTAGAGCCTCATCTCTGGCCAGCAGAGTGCGATGAACTGCATCGGATCAGTCGCTAATTCGGCAATTCTACGTTCGTCGTCAGGGTTTTTAGCAATCATTGTCATGTTCCTTTGTTTCTGGGGGAGGATTGGTTTCTGACTTTTCCTGGATTTGACTCAATTGTTGTTCGAGGAATTCAGCGTCGATCACCGTGGGACCCACGGGGGTTTCTTCAGCGAGTTTGAATAGTTTTTGTAGAACGTGGACGTCATAGGCCTCGTCACCATCAGGACTGGTGGGTGCGATTCGCGTCGGTGCATCCAAGCCGAGTAAGCTGCGGCGGCTGGAAATCGTCCGCTGTACCAATTCCAGAAACCGGGGATCGCCGTGCTGTTGCCGAGACGATTTCTCAGCCTTTTTGTCGGATCCAGTTTGGGTGACGCGTGTGGTTTCCAACGACAGCTGCGATCGTCTCCAGCCGTCCCAGGCCTCCCGCTCTAGCAACTGCAGCTTGTGCAATTCCTGCCCCACGGCCTCTTCGAAGTCGCGAATCCCCGATTCCTTCCAATCCTGTCGAATCGCTTTGAGATCGTTGGAGACGGTCGCTTGAGAGACTGCGAGTTGTCTGGCGATCGCAGCCTGGGTGCTGCCTTGCAGATACATCTCCGCCACCTCCTGGCGGCGGTGCTGTATTTGCATCTCTTCCTGCGGTGTGCGGCCCATATTGATACCTCTTTAATCACTTACAGAACCGGTCAGGTGGGAGTCAGATCGCGCGGACGACATATCTTGAGATTCGTGGTCCGTATTGCAGACAGGCTGAATGCGACGTGCACTTTGTCCCGTGAATTGCTCCCAGCGATGGACAATCACGTCGCAATACGGCTGATCGAGCTCCATCAGGAACGCGCGGCGTCCCGTTTGCTCTGCGGCGATCAACGTGGAGCCGCTGCCGCCGAATAGATCGAGCACGTTCTCTCCCGGCCGTGAAGAATATTGCAAAGCGCGGACAGCCAATTCGACCGGTTTTTCGGTGAGGTGGATCATGCCGGCCGGATTCACCTTTTTAACTGACCAGACATCCGTGGCATTCGGTGGGCCAAAGAACTTGTGCGCTGCACCTTCCCGCCAGCCGTAGAAACACCACTCGTGATTGCCCATCAGATCTTTGCGAGTCAACACAGGATGTTCCTTGACCCAGATGATCGATTGTGAGAAATACAATTCACACAACTTGAGCACGGGCGGGTAGTTTCCGCAATTGGCGTAGCCACCCCAGATGTAGAAGGATCGTCCTGGCTGCAGCACCCGCGCCGCGTTGCCGAACCACGCCTGCAGCAGTGTGGTAAACGCTTCATCGCTGACAAAGTCGTTCACTATCGGGCGGTCTTTGGCGCGCAGTTTTGCGGTGGTCGACTTCGACTTAGCCGGATCGCGATGCAAGTCAAAGCTTTGGTGATGCGTTTTGGAAAAGGAGCTATGGCCGGCAGCGATCGCGTTATTACTGCGCGGTTCGACGCGGACGTTGTACGGGGGATCCATATTCACGAGATGCACGAGTGCACCGGCCAACAGCCGATCGACATCGTCGGGACTGCCGGCATCGCCGCACAGCAACCGGTGCTCGCCGAGAATCCACAGGTCACCCGGCTGTGTGATGGGATCATCGGGAGGTTCCGGAATCGCATCCGGATCGGTTTCGCCTTCCGCGACCTGTTGGCCAAATAATTCGGCCAGTTCGTCCGCATTGAATCCGAGCAGTTCCAGATCGATATTCATCTCCTGGAGTTGCTGCAATTCGGCTGCGAGAAGCTCCTCGTTCCAACTAGAGAGTTCGCCTAGCTTGTTGTCGGCGATCCGGTAGGCCTGTATTTGCTCGAGCGTCAAGCCTTCAGCGACATGGACCGGTACGGTCTCCAGTCCCAGATGACGGGCCGCTTTGAGCCGGGTGTCGCCGACGACGAGTAAGCGTTCCGGCGTCACAACCAGCGGTTGTCGAAATCCGAACTCAGTAATCGAACGTGCCACGGCCGCCACTGCTTGGTCGTTTTGTCGTGGATTTCGCTCGTAAGGAATAATGTCGTCGACGTTTAAGTATTCAATTTTCATAAGCTTCTAATTTTCACCTCAAAAGGATTTCAATGGACAATAAAAAAACGCCTCGCCAGATAACGCACCGTGTGCATTATTTGGCGAGGCGCTCATCTCTCGCATGTGGCCGACACGGCCAGCAGTGTTCAATTATCCGTGTTACCTACGTTTCTCGTCAGTTCGGTGCCAGATGAAGAGTTGGCCACAATTGCCACAGATGAGTTCAACCCGTTTCGTTTGAATGACAGTGGCACAAACCAGATCGCTCAACTCGTAATCCTTCTGATCGAATTGCCCGAATATTATACCGCGGCTGTTGCTTAGACAACCCAAGTGATGGCCGCATTTCCGACACATCAGCCAATTTGGCTGATCCCGCGACGAGGGCAACACCGCAGTCAGCTGGGCTGTGCGGTGGATGGCGTCGAGGTAATAAATCGTAGAGTCAAAGATCAATTCTTTAGCTTGGCGCATTTCGTCCTCCAGCAGTTGTTCGCCGGGATTTTGGCGAAGATTTCTTCTTCCGGTTGGTTTTCCTCTTCGGTTTTTGTTTCTGAGTTGTTTCGGGCTCCTGCGGCTGCAACGCGTCGCTGACTCGCTCGAGCTTTGACAATGGTAATCCGCATTTGCGCTTTAGCGATGCGATCAAACAGGCGATGAACGCGTCGCGCCGACTAAACAGCATTGCTCGGCCCTTTGTACCGCTGCGGTCGCGGATCGAGGGAGTCAGGATATCTGCCTTGATCCAGGCGTGTACGGTGGGGCCCTTCTGTTGCGCCATGGTGGCGACCTCGGTCAACATAAAAGTCTGCCGTGGAGGAGCTTCGCGCTCAAACTTTTCCAGGAGTTCCTCCAAGTCGATCACGGCCATTTGCATGGGACCTGGCCCCTCTGGGCGGACAAAGACCTCATCCTGTTTCATGAGCGCGGCCGTGCCCTCGAGAAGTTCGATCACGAGGTATTTTTGGCCGTTCGCGATTTGTTGCTGTATGGTGTGCATAGCTGATTTTAAAAGTCATATTCAATGGTATGAAATGGTAAGGGCATTGATGCTCCTGGGCAAGATGATTTCCCGGAATTTTTCAAAAATTTATTTATTCGCGGTTCGGAGCGGTTATTGATTGTGGCATACTGACGACGATGCCCTGAAGGTTCGGCAACCACGTCGTCAGTTGTACATTCGTCCGCAGCAATTGCATCGTTTGTCATGTCGATCCGGGGGCGGCGCTATGTTCACCGCAAACTCCAAAGGATGTCGATTTCACTGAACTAATAAAAAAGCCTCGTCCCACGAGAAGAAGAGAGCGCACCTTTTACGTTGGTGGGGATCGGCTCTTCTTCTCGTGGGACGAGGCTTTTAAGCTGACGCTTGCGGGCTTTGTCCACACGTGATCAACTCAACGTACCATACGCACGAAACCGTGCAACATCAATTTCTGCGATTTATACGATTGCCTAGAAAATTTTCCCGGCCATTTTCAAGGCAACTAATTGCCGTCCGTATTCGGAAAACCATCCGAGAAATGTGAACGCTTCGGCAACCGGCGCTCCACTGCGGGACGACCCATAACATGGCCAGACTGAGTCAGTCTTACCAGCGTTCTAGAGATCGAATCAGATGACCTAGTCGCCTCGTGCGGGTTAACTGCGCCGTACCGCAGGTACGTGCCAGTTCGCGCGCAAGCTGGAATTGGGTGATGCTTTAGTAAAGGGCTCACCAACGCAAGTCGACGATTTTGCGCGACATATAATAAGAGTGTCAGCACGCAAAACAGTCGTCATTGTGGTCTTGAAGCGATGTGAACGGTTTGGGGACAGCTTTGGACATGATGAAAGCCGTAAGCCATTGAAACGCAAGAACTCCCGTCGATCGTGCCGCATGCCAATCCCGCGAAAACACGCAGGCCAATATTAAGACCCATGGGTATCAGGAACCTAGGACTCTCTCCGCGCGGAGAGAGTCCTTCGGAACTGGTGAAATAAAGGGGAGATGCGGGCAGTACGCTGGGTGAGAACTGCACGCGGTCTGCGGCATTCGGCGAATTATCGCGAACGTGCCAATGCTTGACTTCAATGGAGCTTGCACCGGTAAGAAATTTCCGTGCGTGTAAGCTGCCGTTCTTGACGACCAACCGCCGGCCCGCCTCGTCGCGTCAATTCTGGAGCGCTTCGATGAAGGCCTCGACTTCTGCATCGATAGCCGCTAGCAACATGCGCCGGGCTCCTTCGTTGATGATTCCATCGAGTGGGCTGCGGTCATCGAACTGATGCCGAAAGGCAAGCACTTCGGGATCAGAATGAGCGTCCCCTGGTAATCGTCGCGTATTTTCTGTTGTCTTGTGCAAGGCGTGTCTTTGTGTCCACGTCGGGCTGTTGAATTGGTAAAAGATATCAACAGGATGCGCCGTGATGAATGAATCCCTCAAGAACACGATTTTGACAATACCTCCCGAGTCAAGCAAGATACATGCGAATTGGACTTTGTGTTGGCATCTCAGATTTGAAATAACCCTCCAACTCCAAGCCATTTGTTTAGTCGACCTGACCTTTTCATCCACAATCATTGCTCGTCAACACAACCAACTTCCCCTAAGAATCGCTGGACAATCGTTAGAACAACAGAATCACCGACATCGTAAATGCGAAGACGTCTGGGATTCCGGTGCTTTGTGCGGGATCGTCGATATACGTGAGATTGGGCTGCACGAATAAATTCTTAGACACATTGCACTGGTAGTACGTGGTATAAATTAGCTCGTGAGACCCCAGTTCCAGCGCGGGATCATCGTTCATTTTTCCATATGCGGCCATGACTCCCATTGAATCGTGATCACGGCTAGGAAGCGGTCCGAAGTAGGTCAGTCCGCATCCAAAGTAACGATGCGTTTCGATAAATGCCGAGTTTGTGGCAGCATACTGCACGAATGCCGAAATCCCCTGGTCGCTCTGGTCGGGGTGCTCATAATAGAGGCGTTGTGAGAGGAAAAGATACATTCCATCGGCGCCGTTTACACTGCCGCTCGCTGTCGCCAACTCTCCGGTCTGCTTCCAACCGCCGATGCCAAATTTTCCCGGCTTTTTTTGGGCGCCGAGCGTCCAGTCTGCCCCCGCTTCGAGAATATGTAGGTTGAAGCCGTTAAAGTGCGGACCTGATAAACCGGTCTGTCGACCTGCAGCTAAGTTGCCGTCGTACCATCCGTATTGCAGATATGTATCTAGCGGAAGGGTCAAAGCTGTTGTAGCACCGAATGCTGAATTGTAATAACCAGGCATGATGCCGAGTTGTGTTGGGTTGACGAACAGGGGAGTTAAGATCGCGCTTGAGACCGCCGGAATGTTGTAAGCCCCGTCGCTAAAAGGGATAGAGCGAACGACGTTGTTAAAGTCGGCGGTGGGAACCATCTTTCCGAAGCGGACTGTCAGTCGATCGTCGAGCATCTTCTGGCGGTACCATAGCTGATAGATTTCCACGCGAGATCGCGGGGCAGTGACGTCCAGCGAATTATAGCCCATCACGGTACCTGCGTCGTCGTTGGTAGTCCCGCCACTATAGTACAAGAATTGGCCACCCCATCGGCCACCTCGCCAGCCATAGGATTCTTCTGTATCCAACGATAAATCGACCAAGGTGAGGCTATTCGAAGTCCAATGGCCAGGCTTCAGCCCACCACTGATCTGATCATTTAATGATGTGATATTCAACCCGCCCACTCGAAACCCATTGTGGTTCACGCCGAGGAAATCCCCTAGCAACCCCGAACCGGTCATGATTTCAGTGGCGGCAGGGTTTCCGGCAATCGGTCCTGCGTGCGTGTCGGGACTGACAAAGCTGGTCCCTCCCGAGGAGGGACCGTTGCCGGCATTACTGAAGCGTGATCCCAGGTCGGAAAAGGAAGACCTAGCATCCCTCTCCTGACAAGCAGCTGAATTGAGACAGACCAGCCAAGCGCATACTACGATCGTCATCGCGGGGCATCTGAGCTTGAAGTTGAGCGGCATGGCCGCATCCTTTCGGCACATTTTCAGCGGTTGTTGAATCAGGCCGGGCAAAGAGAGTCTGTTAGACTAAATCGCCGGTGTGTTGGCCGCCCGATGATGAAAAATCTCATGACTTGCACAATCCTGATAATCAGTACCTCTTTCTAGGCCCAGGCATTCACAATACATAATTCTCGCTCATTATTTTGACCTGATTTATTTTTTACCTTACGTTCTAGCATATAGTCCCACCTTCAATTTCCCTCCTATTATTGTTAAAGGTTCACCATGCTCACCAACCTTGCATCGAAGACATTGGCCAGCTTGGTCGTTGCGACTCTGGTCATCACCTGTTGCAGCTCAACGCTCTATGGCCAGAAAGTCCCCGATCTGCTTAAGGCTAGACCCAACGACAAGCCAAAATCGACAGAACCCAGCCAGATCGCCGCGGATAACATTTTGGCCCTTGATGTTGCCATGATGGGTATCTACAAGGGCGCTTTGACTCAGTTTCAACAAGAGATTCTCAGTGAAACCCCGATCATCCTGGCCATGTTCACCAGCGATGGCGGGCAAATGGTGCTCTACCGTCCCGCCCACGATCCGATCACGGCACCTTCGGTTCCTATCGCCTATCAATTCGCCAAGTCGTGCGGGCATAGCGCGATGGCCGTTTACCAACTTACCGCCCCGTATCTCAACCGTCCCACAGATAAATCATGGCGAAGTCCAATGATGGCACTTCGAGCTCAGGTTCAGGCGGCACTGGATACACTGCCTGCGCTAAAAATCGACGACAAGAATCGAAAGACGCTGCAGTTAATTTTGGAGCATAATCTCACATTCATGGATAATTGTCTCAAGAAAAATATTTTCACGATCGAAGAGCTTGAGTCATTTGCGAAACAGTTCAAACCTTTGGCTGAGAAGGCAATCGCTATCGCTGCCGGCGCTCAAGTTTCGCACTGGATGAGCGTTCTGGATGAGTGGAAAAAGGACCTCGGCGACGATTGGGGGAAAACCTATGCTGCTACAAACACCATGTACGTCACTCGACAAAATAACATTCTGTACAGCATTCTCGCTCAGTACATGGGTAAAGATGCAATTCACCGCCGGTTGCTGTTATTTGAAACAACGGATTTCTTCACGACGAAAGAACAAATGCTCAGTCTGCTGACGCGGATTATGGCCGACCGAGCGCTGGGTGAGGTCTTTTTCGGCAACAAGTATCTGATGGACTACGAATTACTAGGCAGCCAAGCGCGACGCGACATCGTGTCGGAAAGTGAACGTCGAGGTCTGCCTGTGATTCTGCCGACAATGTCGCCGTTTAATTCCACCGAGTGGCCCTGGAGAACGGATCCCAACAGCGGCTCAGGACCGTCAACGATTGAAGAAACGGACTGACCGTGGACGTAGAGTGTTGATTACGAATTTTGCTGGGTCATTTTTAAAACAGGACACCAGAGTTGCGGGTTCCATTGGTAGCGTGCCTGTCAGTGGAACCTTTTTCCACTAAGCGTTTTAAAAGATAACTAACAATGAAACGTGTACTCTTACTGTTGTTTCTTTATTTGAATCTTCTAAGTGTTTCTGTCGGCGCACATGGTGAAGAAGAGGCCCGTCCAGCGTTGGCGGTGAAATCCTCCATCAGTTATACGGCCGCATTGAAGATTGCCCAGCGCGCGTTGCAGGCGGGCGCAGAGCAGGGAACCGACCTTGCAGTAGCCGTCGTAGATCGCGAAGGGATTCCTCTGGTCGTCTTGAGGGCCGATAATGCCACCGAGCAATTCGTCACCGGCGCCACCCGCAAAGCATGGACTGCGGTGAATCTTCGTAACTCAACGCGAAGCCTCTTAAAAGACATCCAAGAAAATAAGCAAGATGACGGCCAGCTACCGCATGTCGAGAAGGCGTTATTTCTAATGGGCGGAGTGCCCTTGATGGTTGGCAACACTATTGTTGGTGGTGTTGGCGTGGCGGGATCAGTCAACGGTCTGGATGACGATGCCTGCGCCCGCCAAGCGGCGCAGGCGTTTGCGGAATTGTTGAACGATCGCGAAGGCAAGTAAACCCCGCTTTCCCGTGTGCAAATAATCAGTCCTGCTAAAATGCCAAGGCCGCGCGGTTCAAAAACTATGACGGACGAAAGTCGAACGACGAAACGAAGTTCGTGTGAAAATCGCATGGGAAAACTGTCGGCGAAAATGATGTTAACAGCCGATAAAGGCGATTTCAAATCGGATGCTTTCCGGGAACGTGCGCACGGAGAACGCAATCGTCGAGAACGGAAGCGACCAAAACCTCACGCGGCGCGTTCGTACCATTGGATCAATCGCCGTGTCGTTCGCGGCGGACGATCTGATCAGCTTCGATTGTATTATTTTCAGCAATGTCGCTGCGATTGAGGCTGGTAGACGTTCGCACTGCCGAAGATCGCGCCCCTTGCTCAAGCTGCTCTCCTTTCGTAGTGCCGCAACACGCCGCCAAGCCGCGTCCGACAAACCACAGCATCAGGTGTGAACCCGTCTTGCCCATTGGTCTCACCCATCAACGGCACGTTCCCAACCCCCTGATGCGGCCGCTCCGTGTGGTAATACTCGACGTATTCTGAGATCAGATAATCGAAATGTTTGGGATCACAGGCGATGAAGTAATCCAACGCCTCCTGCTGCAAGCTCTGGATAAACCGCTCGATGTGGGCCTGCAGATTGGGAGCCCGCACGCTGTTCTTCTTCACCTTGATGCCAGCACCGCGCAGGACTTTATCAAAGTCTTGCCGGTAAAGGCTGTCGCGATCCCGTAATAGCAGCGTGGCTTCTTGGCCAGTGGATTTCACGTGTTCCACAAATCGCTGGGCCTGCTCGATCATCCATTCCGTCGTCGGCTTCCGCGTGCACTTCGTCACGAACACCTTTCGACTGCCCAGGTGCAGAAACACCAACACGAAGTACTGTCGCGGACCGAACTTCGTCCAGACGCGCTTCGAAAAGAAATCGCACTGATAGAGCGTCTCCGCATGGCGTTTGAGGAACTCGTGCCAGCTATCTGGACCGCGGTTCGGACCTGGATCAAGGTCGTGTGCTTTCATGATTCGCTTGACCGTGTTGCGAGAAGGCGGCTTGAGTCCGAGCTTCTTTAGTTCCCCCATGATGCGGGTGTAACCCCAGCCGGTTTCCGAGCCGATCTTCACGATCACCTTGCGGATCGATTCAGCAGTTCGCGGGCGACCCATTTTCTTAGGCTTATGACCGCCCCGCTCTATTCGCAGCCAGCTCAGAAATGTGTTGTATGACACGATTGTGATTAAGTGTTTGAGGTCGGACCCGATCCCCTGCCCCAGTTTCATCAGCCGCGCCTTCTCTTCGGGTTCAAGGAAGATCCGCTTCTTGTCCACGCGCTTGCGGAGCATTTCGTTCTCCGCTTTGAGCCATTCCACCTGCCGGATCAATTCATTACGGGTGCATCGAGCGAGTAGAAACAGCAGCGGCTGGAAAACCCGTCCCATCTTGGTAGAATCCCTTCAAATTCAGCGGTTTCCTGGGGGTGTTCAAAACTATTGATACACCGCTGGAACGCTCACCGCACCCGGTTGACGGGCCGAAATGAGGCCTCCCGACGCATTGACCAACGCTGGTCCTCAAATCCTGCGCAGATTGCCGCCGGGAATTTGCGCGCGGGCTGTTAACCAACTTCAAAAAAGTTCGAAGAGGGTTGGTTACGTTTCGAGCCACCGTGACGGACTCGAACTTTTGTAAACCCTTGCTACTACTGGGTTTCAAAAAACAGTCCCAAAGAGCATGGTTACGAGGAGAGAAACAAGTTATCGGGCAAGATTTCGCTACGGAGGTGCACGACGCCGCGTTTCAAACGGAATGGTCGTTGCCCGTGATATTTGTCCCGCTCGCTCCAAACCTCGATGCACTGAAACGCCCGCTGGCAGAATTCTCGCACTTTTGTCGCATCGCCTTCTTCTAGCGTCTTGCGTAACGAAGCCAATTGCTGCATCGCGAGGTCGATACTCCGGTCACAATCTGCGTCCCGTTGCCGAGACGGCGTTTCTGCCGCTTGGACGTCGCATTCGAGGCTTGCCAGGGTTTGTTGCAACACGCGTATATGATCTTGAACGACCGGCAGCATGTCCGCATCAACTTCCACCAACCGCCGCTTGGCCTTGGTGAGGCTTGATTCGATCTCTCGCATCTCCGCTCGAGTTTTGGCGACGTCGACGCGGTTGGATTTTTGCGTGAGTTGCCGTCGCATTTCGTCCCGCAACTTGGCTACGTTATCATCGCTCAAGAAATCACCTAAGACGGCCTTGGCGACTGCTTCCAGCAGTTGGTCCTGTCGTGCAGCATTCCGGTCACAGGTTCCTTTGTGGTCTCCATTCGTGCATTGATAACGAGCAATTCCGTTCTCAGATCGCCCGTTCATTCTACCGCCGCATTTGCCGCAACGAATGATCCCGGTGAACGCATAGCCACCGCCATTGCGATGTGGCGTTGTCTTCGTGCGGCGCTCCTGCAATCGCTGTTGAACTATGTCGAAGGTTTCGGCGTTGATAATTGCCGGATGGTGGTCGTCGAAGACAATTCGGTCCGTCTCCACAGTTTTCCCCGGGCGGAAGTCGCTTGTAACTTCGCCTCCCCCGACTGCGTGGTACTTCCCGCAGCGTTTGGAATTCCAGACATAACGCCCGATGTACGTTTCACATGTTAGGATTGCCCGCACAACTTTCGGCGACCACGTCTTGCTATTTGGAGACTTGATGCCGTCAGCGTTCAATGCTACGCAGACCCCACGAATGGAAAGCCCATTGCAATAGCCCTCGAAGATTCGTCGAACGACTTTCACCTGCGATGACGGCCCGAGCTTGAGCGTCTTCTGCTTTACAATGTATCCATATGGGGCGCGGCCCATCCATTCGCCCCGTTTTGCTGCTGCCAGTTTGCCCCGCATTACGTTGCGGCTGAGGTCGCGCAAGAACGCATGCTTGCCCTCTTGTTTGATGGAGTACATCACGCGGCCAGCGAAGTCGGACCAATCAATCGGCCCGCTGTCGAGCGTCACTAACGCGACACCTGCTTGCACCAGCGGGAACACCCAGTGCCCTGCCTCAATGCTGTCGAACCTGCCGAAGCGGTCTTGGTCCCAAACCAGAATTGCCTGGAAAGTGCCCTTGGCCGCGTCGGCAATCATTCGGCGAAATTCATGCCGTTTCTCAGTGGCGTCTCCACTGATTCCGACATCGGAGTATTCCGCAACGATGCGATACCCGTGCTCGGCTGCGTACCTATTGATCGACTTTCGTTGTTCCGGTATCGATTCCGTTTGTTTGTCACTGCTCATTCGCAGATAGGCAACAGCCAGAATCGGTTTGCCTTTGGTAGCTGCTCTGCTAAGCTTGGTTCTAGTCACGTCGATGCCCTCCATGTCAGGGTTTCGTGATAAGAGCCGCCGCGGTGTTGAAGCCATCGTTGCGGCTCGTTTTATATAATGGGGTTATTTTCGCTCTGACGGCGTGAATTTGCAAGTTCAGATAGTCGTATGTCGAGTTATTGGAGGTGCCATTGGTGTCACATTCGTTGTCTTCTTGAGCCGAGTTACTCATAGAGGATCTCGCAGCCCGAAGATCGGCTTACCTACTCGTCCGTAGTGAAAACTTTTCGGATCAATTGCACCATTCTGATTCGTATGCATGCCACAATTATTCGCGTCAGAGAATTGCCGGGAAGGTTTTCGCCTCCAAATAGCGGGTTATTTTCATTTCCCAAATATCGTCAAATAAGGTTGCCAGATGAAATTTGTGATCGCCGGAGTTGATCGTGTTACAGGCGCGGAACGACGAATTGAAGTTGAGGCAGAAAGTGAAAAAGAAGCCCTCGCAATGGCGAGTGCTGAGGGCATCATGCCGACCTCTGCACGGGCGTCGAAGAAACCAAAGCCGCAGCCAAAATCTCCCGCTCCTCCCGTTCCAGACTCAGTTCCCGGGCCGTACACCTACAAGATGGTTCAAATCTATCTCGGACTGCAAGTCGTCAATGAACGTGGGAACGAAGCTGCGCACCATATGCAAACTGCAGTTAATGAGTGGGCAGAACATGGATGGGAGTTTTATCGCGCAGATAGATTTGATGTATTTGAGCCGCCGGGATGCATAGGGATTCTATTGTCTGGACTAGGGATTTGGGGAAGTGGATTAGGGAAAGTGTCGCACTATCACGTGCTGACATTTCGCAGTCCCCATCCGCGACATGAGTTTTAGAAAATCCCGTTTTCTGATTCCTACCGCATTTTGCCACCACAGCGGCATATCAACTCCTTTACATCCCCGCGCATTCCTGGTCTACTGGATTGCTTAATTGCGCTCGGGGACAAACGCGCTTCCCGTCGCTCACTTTGGCATTCGCCGAAAATCTGTGCTGGCCTGTCATTTCCGTTCAGCGATTTTTGGCTAGGTGGGTGGTTCCATGACCGAGGATTTCTTTTCGCAGCCTATTCTTAATTCCCCCTACGAATACCCTGGGCGGCATTGGGGGCTCGACAGTTCCCATCAACCCACGAACCGAATTGTCGAGGCACGGCGGATTTCGGCCTATATGACGCCGATTCCAAAGCCGAAAAAACGCAAGGGCAAGTCCGCTCAAAAGGAAATTGTATTTGAAGATGAAGCAGGCGTCTCGACCGAAGAGCAGCAATATGATCCGACGCCCATCATCAATGAGATTCGAAAGAAGCTGGACTTCTGGCGATCGATTCCCGATCCAACAAAGTGGGACGTGACGCCCGACACGGCGCGCCTGCTGCAGTATTGGCGGCATCACGACTTCCAGGGCATTCGTCCGTTCTTCTGCCAAGTCGAAGCGGTCGAGGCCGCTATATGGCTCACCGAAGTTGCGCCAAAACGCCGCAAGGGCGAAACGCATATCTTGGAACATCTCGAAAACGCCAACGCGCAATCCAACCCCGAACTTATGCGACTTGCGCTGAAGCTGGCGACGGGGGCGGGCAAAACTACCGTCATGGCCATGTTGATCGCTTGGCAGACGATCAACGCGGTGCGGCGGCCGAACAGTAAGCGGTTTACGCGGGGGTTTTTGATCGTGGCGCCTGGAATCACGATCCGTGATCGACTTCGAGTGTTATTACCGAATGACCCCGACAGCTACTACAAAAACCGCGAACTTGTCCCGCACGACATGCTGCAGGACCTGGAGCGGGCGAAGATCGTCATTACGAATTTCCATGCCTTTAAGCTGCGGGAACGCACCGATGTCTCCAAGGGCACGCGGGCGGCGCTGGAAGGGTGGCGCAATGAGTCTATCGACACTCTGGAAACCGAGGGCCAGATGGTCCAGCGGGTGATGCCCGAACTGATGGGCCTCAAGAATATCTTGGTCCTCAACGACGAAGCGCACCACTGTTACCGAGCCAAACCACCTGAACCCGATGACGTTGACCTCAAAGGTGACGAAAAGAAGGAAGCCGAGGAAAATACCAAGGCGGCCCGCATGTGGATTTCGGGGCTGGAGGCGGTCAACCGGAAGTTAGGCATCTCGCGGGTGATTGACCTCTCAGCCACCCCGTTTTTCCTTTCCGGTTCCGGGTATGCCGAAGGCACGTTGTTTCCGTGGACGATGAGCGATTTTTCGTTGATGGACGCGATTGAGTGCGGCATCGTCAAATTGCCCCGCGTACCTGTCGCCGACAACATTTCCGGCGAGGACATGCCCAAGTTTCGCAACTTGTGGGAACACATTGGCAAGCGGATGCCCAAGAAGCGTCGCGTTAAGGGCAAGCCGCTCGATCCGCTCAGCCTGCCTGTTGAACTGCAGACGGCCCTACAGGCCCTGTACGGTCATTATGCGAAGACGTACGAGCTTTGGCAAAAAGAGGGCATCGATGTGCCTCCCTGCTTTATTGTTGTATGTAACAACACCTCGTCCTCAAAATTGGTCTATGATTTCATCTCCGGCTTCGACCGCGAAAATGATGACGGGACCACGTCTCTGGAAAACGGCCGCTTGGAGTTGTTCCGCAATTACGACGAACACGGTACGCGCCTGGCCAAGCCAAGGACTTTGTTGATCGATAGTGAGCAATTGGAATCGGGCGACGCACTCGACAAAAATTTTCGTGAAATGGCTGCCGATGAAATCGAACGATTCCGACGCGAAATCGTTGAGCGCACTGGCAATCCCGAAGCCGGTGAAAAAATCACTGACCAGGACCTGCTCCGCGAGGTCATGAACACCGTCGGCAAAAGGGGGCAGCTCGGTGAATCGATCCGCTGCGTCGTTTCTGTCTCGATGCTCACCGAGGGTTGGGATGCAAATACGGTAACCCACGTTTTGGGCGTGCGGGCATTCGGCACCCAATTGTTGTGCGAACAGGTGATCGGCCGCGCGCTGCGTCGGCAGTCTTATGACCTCAACGAAAATAATTTGTTCAACGTCGAATATGCTGACGTTTTGGGTATCCCGTTTGACTTCACCGCTAAGCCGGTCGTCGCGCCGCCGCAACGTCCGCGCGATACAATTCAGGTCAAGGCAGTCCGTCCTGATCGAGACGAATTGGAAATCAAGTTCCCGCACGTCGATGGTTACCGTGTCGAGTTGCCCGACGAACGACTGACAGCAGAATTTGGCGATGATGCCACGCTTGTGCTCACGCCTGATCTGGTCGGGCCGTCCGTCACCAACAACCAGGGAATCATCGGTGAAGGCGTCGATCTGACACTGGAACACACCAAGGACATGCGGCCGTCCACGGTCCTGTTTCACGTTGCCAAGCGGCTGCTCTACAAAAAATTCCGCGATCCTGGCGAAGCCCCAAAGTTGCACCTTTTCGGGCAATTGAAGCGGATCACCAAGCAGTGGGTCGGCGATCATTTGGTTTGCAAGGGTGGGACCTATCCGGCTCAATTGCTGTATCAAGAATTGGCCGATATGGCGTGCGAGCGGATCTTCAAAGGCATCACCACCACGCTCATTGGCGACAACGCCGTACATATCGTGCCGGATGCCTATAACCCCATCGGCTCCACGAATTTCGTCAACTTCACCACGTCGAAACGCGACCGCTGGCAAACTGCCCATAACAAATGCCACGTCAATTGGGCGATTCTGGACAGCGACTGGGAAGGGGAATTCTGCCGGATCGCCGAAGGCCATCCCCGTGTGCTCTCCTACGTCAAAAACCACAATTTGGGACTCAAGGTACCCTACCTGATGGGTTCGACGCCGCGCACGTATATCCCCGATTACATCGTCCTGGTTGACGATGGGCATGGCAAGGAAGACCCACTGCACCTCATCGTCGAAATCAAGGGCTATCGCGGCGAGGATGCCAAGGAGAAGGCCAGCACGATGAAAACCTACTGGGTACCCGGTGTGAACAATGCGGGTGAATATGGACGTTGGGCGTTCGCGGAGTTCACCGATGTCTATGCGATGCAGTCGGATTTCGCGGAAGTGGTCGAGGCGGAATTTAATAATATGATAGCGGCTATCAGCATGATGAGTGTCGAACACGCGAACGATGCGTAAGTCGTGTTTATGGAGCTGGTACGACAATTTTTTGTCGGCGCTCGCCGACCTGGGGGATTCGATGAAGCACGAAACGGTTATTGAATTGACAGACACATTCGAAGGTCATGCGCAGCAGACGGAGGACGGCGTCGAGTTTTGGCTGGCGCGTGATTTGCAACATCTATTGGGATACAAGGAATGGCGAAACTTTTCGACTGTGATTTCCAGGGCGAAAACGGCATGCGAGGTGTCTGGGAACGCGATTGAAGACCATTTTGTTGATGTCAACAAAATGGTCGACTTGGGGTCAGGGAGTACTCGCGAAATCGATGACATGATGCTCACCCGCTATGCCTGCTACCTTATCGCCCAAAATGGTGACCCCCAGAAAGAACCAATTGCATTCGCGCAGACCTACTTTGCGATGCAGACCCGAAAGGCGGAACTCATCGAGCAACGATTACTCGAATCGGAACGGGTATCTGCTCGACAAATACTGACGGTAACAGAAAAGGAATTGTCGTCAGTCATTTACCAACAGACCGGCAGTGATAAGAACTTTGGGATCATTCGAAGCAAAGGCGACCAGGCGTTGTTTGGCAAATCAACCCAAGCAATGAAGTCGCAATGGAATGTCCCAGCAAAACGTCCGTTGGCAGATTTTGCGCCAACGATCGTCTTAAAAGCTAAGGACTTTGCAACCGAAATCACGATTCACAATGCCAAAGAACATCAACTCGGCACCGAAAAGGCAATTTCAAACGAGCATATTACCAATAACAAGGCCGTCCGCCAGACCTTAATCAATCGAGGCATTCGACCCGAAATGCTCTCCCCTGCAGAAGATGTCAAAAAGGTTGAACGCCGTTTGGCATCAGAAGAAAAGAAGTCGCTAAAGAACCCTGATGCTCTCGGATTGGAAAGCAACGAAGAATAAATGGCGAAGAAAAAAACAACCAAAAAGAAAGCCACCAAAAAAACCGTCGAGGCCCTCACCCACGACGACGCTCGGCGCCCCAACATCCCCACCGCGGAACTGCAGTCGGTGATGGGGGCGGATGAGCAGAATCCGATTCGCGTTGCCTATGAGCGGCGCAATCGTGACCTCGACCCGCAGTTGGTTTGGCGGGGCAAGGATGAGCAGGATTGGTCTGATTTGGTTGTGCATGCGCCGCCGCTGTATATCCAGGAAAAGGTGCATCCCAAGGTGCTCGTCGAGGATCTGTTGCGGGAGAGCGAAGCCCGCGCAGGGGCGGGTCAGGAGCAGCAGTTGGACCTGTTCGCCGACTTCAACGGGCTGCCGGACGCCGGGAAATCGGCCGAGTTTTATCAGCACGAAGGGAACTGGACCAACCGCATGATCCTGGGCGACAGCCTGCAGGTGATGGCGTCGCTGGCCGAGCGCGAAGGGCTGCGGGGCAAGGTGCAGTGCATCTACATCGACCCGCCCTAGGGCATCAAATTCAACTCCAACTTCCAGTGGTCGACGACCAGCCGCGACGTGAAGGACGGCAAGGCCGACCACATCACCCGCGAGCCGGAGCAGGTCAAGGCGTTCCGCGATACTTGGCGGGATGGGATTCACTCGTATTTGACGTATTTGCGTGACCGGTTGACGGTTGCGCGGGATTTGCTCGCGGATACGGGTTCGGTGTTTGTTCAAATCGGCGATGAGAATTTACACCGTGTGCGTTCCGTTATGGACGAGGTGTTCGGCGAACAAAACTTTGCAAAGCTGATATTTTTCAAGAAGACGGCTGGAGACACCAGTCGGCTAATGCCAGCAATGGGTGACTACATTGTTTGGTTTGCAAAGAATATTGACATGGTTAAATTTCGACCGGTCTTTGTCAGCAAGATTCTCGGTCAGGGTTCTGGTGAGTTTTATTCAAACATCTGTTCTCCCGATGGTAGCGAATACCGCTCAATGTCTAAGGAGGAAAAACTAAATCCATCTTTAATCCCGAAAGGATGGCTGCCGTTTACAAGCGCAGACTTGAAGCGGGCAGGCTTTAGTCCTACCGCCACATTCGAGTACGAATATCACGGCAAAGCTTTCCATCCAGGATCAACTAGGCAGTGGAAAACGAATCGTGAAGGTATGCACCGCCTAAATGCAGCGAGTTGGCTTCATCCAATCGGGGAACACCTTCGCTATCGGCGATTCTTCAAAGACTTTTCCGTGAGTCTCATGGGCAACAATTGGACTGACACGGAAACGGGCAGTTTTATTCAGGATAAAGTGTATGTTGTTCAAACTGGTGCGAAAGTCGTCGAACGATGTCTACTAATGGCGTCTGATCCTGGTGACCTCGTGATCGACCCCACCTGCGGGTCAGGCACCACGGCTTACGTCGCCGAACATTGGGGCCGACGCTGGATAACCATCGACACATCCCGCGTCGCACTAGCGCTGGCTCGCGCAAGAATCATGGGGGCACGCTACCCCTACTACCTGTTGGCCGACAGCCCGGAAGGCAAACAAAAGGAAGCCGAGGTCACCCGCACCGAACCGTCCACCGCGCCGACATACGGCAACATTCGCCAGGGGTTTGTTTACGAGCGCGTCCCGCACATCACACTCAAATCGATCGCCAACAACGCTGAAATCGACGTGATCTGGGAGAAATTCCAGGAGACGCTCGAACCGCTTCGGAAAAGTTTGAATGGTGAAGTGGGAAGAGTGAAAGCTAAAATTGAAAAGAAGAATCCACAAGATCCGATTCTTCAAACCTCACCCTTCAAACTTCACCCTTTCGAGGAGTGGGAAATCCCCCGCGAGGCGGCGGATGATTGGTCCAAAGCGGCGAAGAAACTGCACGCCGACTGGTGGCAGGCCCGCATCGCCCGGCAGCAGGAAATCGACGCTTCGATCGCCGCCAAAGCGGACCACGAGTACCTGTACGACAAGCCGTACGAGGACAAGAAAAAAGTCCGCGTCGCCGGGCCGTTCACCGTCGAAAGCATTTCCCCGCACCGCGTACTGGGCGTGGATGAAGACGACGAACTGATCGACGACCGCAGCCCCAAGGCCGACAGCGGCGACGGGAAGGCCGATTTCGTGCAGATGGTTCTGGATAACCTGCAGACCTCCGGCGTGCAACAATCGGCCAAGGCGGACCGCATCACGTTCACGTCGATCAGCGGCTGGCCCGGCCAGTACATCGCCGCCGAGGCCCGCTACGTCGAAGGGGAATCGGAAGACGCGCCGGAAAAGCGGGCGGGCATTTTCATCGGCCCGGAATTCGGCACCGTCGCCCGGCAAGACCTGGTGCGCGCCGCCCGCGAGGCGGGGGATGCGGGCTTCGACGTAGTGATCGCCTGCGCCTTCAACTTCGACGCCCATTCGGCGGAATTCAACAAGCTGGGAGCAATCCCGGTCCTCAAGGCCCGCATGAACGCCGACCTGCACATGGCTGACGATTTGAAAAACACCGGCAAGGGCAACCTGTTCGTGATCTTCGGCGAACCGGACATCGACATCCTCGACGCGGCCGACGGGCAGATTCAGGTCAAGATCAACGGCGTCGATGTGTTCCACCCCCAAACCGGCGAAGTGCACAGCGACGACGCCGACGGCATAGCCTGCTGGTTCGTCGACACGGACTACAACGAAGAGAGTTTCTTCGTCCGCCACGCCTACTTCCTCGGCGCCAACGACCCCTACAAGTCGCTCAAGACGACCCTCAAAGCCGAAATCGACCGCGACGCCTGGGAGTCGTTAAACAGCGACACCTCAAGGCCGTTTGAAAAACCGAAGAGCGGGCGGATTGCGGTGAAGGTGATTAATCATTTGGGTGATGAGGTTATGAAAGTGTTTCGGGTGGAGTGACATGAAAATTTCATACTTCAAGATTGAGAATTTCCGAAACATTCGGTTTGCCGAATGTGAGAATCCACCTGATTTCGTTGTCATCTGCGGTGGGAATGGATGCGGAAAAAGTGCGATTTTGCAGGCGTTGATGACGGCAAAAGAAAGAGCCGGGGCATATGGCGGATTCAATGTTGACCCACGTGCCGTAACGGCAAACGCAAGCAATGCCATTATTGAGGTTCGCATCAGTTTTTCTGAAAGCGAACGTACTTGGTACCAAGAAAACCACGGGAAGGAATGTCCAGAATTTGATAATGTGATTATCAACATTTCTACCGGTGGCCAGGGACGTGCGACCAAACGTTCAGATTTTACTCGGACATTACTAAGCACATTTTCACGAAAATACAAAGGTTCTCCGGGTTTTTTTGACTACATCGATGCACATCGCATTCATGACAAGAAAGAAGTGTCGACGTGGGACGCGTCCTCCTTAAGTGAGGAACGGGTTAAGCAAACCTTGGGGGCAAGTGGTCGCGAGAAATTCCAATTTACTAAGGAGTTTTTGGCATCAAAGGTGCTGCGCGATTTGCAGTTATTGCAGGCAGCTCACCGGCAGAATAAAGGAACCAAGGTGCTGATGGATTCCGTGGCGCCAATTCAAAGGTTTTTCAATCGATTCTTTTCGCCTATGGAGTTTGTTGATGTTCGGATCGATACGTCACCATTTCAATTCATAATCCGTACACCTCACGGTGACATTGACATCGACGACTTGAGCGCGGGTGAGAAAGAAATCCTGAACACGTATATACGATTTCACCAACTTCAACCGCGTGACGCCGTTATATTGTTTGATGAGGCAGACGCGCACTTGCATCCCGATTTGGAACGTCGGTACTTGCAGGAGCTTCGCACGATCGGTGAGGGGAATCAGGTATGGCTGACAACTCATTCTCCAGAGATGATGATTGAAGCGGGTAGCGAGTCGCTTTATACCGTGTTAAAGGAGCCCCCAAGTGAGGGCCAGAATCAGTTTGTCCGCGTCACCTCCAGCGAGGAATTACACACGGCACTGTCAGAACTCATGGGGTCACGTGGGTTAGTTAGTTTTAATCAGCACATCGTGTTCATTGAAGGAACCGATGCCTCAACTGATCGTCGCCTTTACGAACGGTTTTACCCGCCGAATGAGTACAACATTAGTTTTGTGCCGGCCGGTGATTCGCGCGTGATCGGACGGGTAGCCGAGCGAGTCAACCAGCTTCTATCTGAAAGCATCGGTTTTCAACAGTTTCATGCGATCGTCGACGGCGATTTTGAACGTGCTGTGCCTGATCCCCCTGATGGGCGCCTACACCGTTTGCCGGTGTATCATGTCGAAAACTTTCTGTTGGACGAAAACATAATTTTGTCGGTGCTAAGTGAGGTATTATCCGAGCGATGTCCGTATGAGGACGAAGATTCTATGGTGTCGAGTTTGCACCAATTGATGGTGGAAGATGCTCACTTAATGCCGTTCGCTAAAGCGGTGCTTGACTCTGACCGGGCCAGGAAAGCAAGGGAAGTACGCGACGCGATTTTTTCAGGCAACGACGATCAATCCATCGAAAAAGGGTTTGAATCGTATGCGGAGGCTTTGGCGGAAGCACGCTCTATCCTTGAAGGTGCTATTTCAGACGACACGTGGAGGTCTAGGTGTAAAGCACGCGACTTGTTGAGAGCACTTTGTGGCAAACATGGGATCAACTACGAACATTTTCGCAATCTGGTCATTAGCCGAATGGATGGACCGCCGCCTGGATTGCAAGCAATCATCGGCAAAATCCTTGAATCGTAACAGCACAAGTTGTACATCACGCATAAGCGACGCCGATGTATCGAGGGCATGCCGAAGGGCGTCCACGCAACACGGTAATTCAAATTAGAGTCAAGGAGCCACAATCGTGATTTCGAGAATGTTTGAAAACGTCACCGACGACGACATAAGCAACTTGATTCAACAAGGTGAAGGGGCGCAAATAGAATTCAAGCGGGATGTGATCAACATTTTAGATTTAGCGAAGCTGGTTTCTGCTTTTGCAAATACTGATGGTGGCGTGGCAATATTTGGCGTTGAGGAGCCTGATAAGATTGTAGGATGTAGTTTGCGCCGCACACAGGACCTCGTTGGGAAGATCGAGAATAGAATCCGTCCGGTTCCTGAAATGAGATTGCACGTTCAATCTTATCGTGGCGTCGAACTTGCAATCCTTGTCGTAAAGCGATTGCAGAGCGGACTTGCGATTTCTGACGCTGGGGCGTTCGTGCGCGAAGGGGAAGCTACGCGGCTCATTGATGCGTCGACGATTGAGCGGCGAATACCGGTCAATGAGCCGGTGGAAACGACAAATCAACATCTTCGAGAAATGCTTGAATTGATGAATGATCGCATTGCTTCTCTGCAGGTCGAAGTCGCATATCCTCGTACATGGCGTGGAAGGGCGATTGCTCTGGTTGTCGCCTTTACAGCAGGGTTTTTCGCTCGGCTCGCCGCAGGATGGGTGGCTGACCTATTTCAAGGCAAAGACGCGTGACAGGTGAGCATAGGGCGTTCTTTAACAAGGGCCTCGAAAAAATCCATCATTGCACGAGTGATCAATGGAATTTCGCATCTCCGACACCTTCACTGCCAGCTTGGCCAAGTTGAACGCCGCCGAACAAAAGGCGGCCAAGACGACCGTGTTCGATTTGCAGGTCGATCCCAAGAACCCGGGGATGAGTTTCCACCGGATCGACAAATCCAAGGACGACAATTTTTGGTCGGTCCGTGTCAGCCGGGACATTCGGATCATCGTACACCAAACCGCCGCCAGCTTGTTGATGTGCTACGTCGACCACCACGACGACGCGTACCGTTGGGCGGAGCGTCGCAAAGTGGAAGTCCACCCCAAGACCGGAGCAGCGCAACTAGTAGAAGTCCGGGAGCGGGTCCAAGAAATTACAGTGCCGGTCTATGTCGAGGTCGAGCAACCGGTGCCGGAACTTCCGCCGCTGTTTGCCGACGTGCCACCGGATGACTTGTTGAGCTACGGCGTGCCACCCGAGTGGCTCGACGATGTCCGCACGGCCACCGAGGACACGCTGTTTGAATTGTCCGAACACCTACCGCACGAGGCAGCGGAGGCATTGCTGCAATTGGCCACCGGCGCGAAGCCCATACCGCTGCAGGAAGCCACCGCCGGAGCCGACCCATTCGCGCACCCAGATGCGCAGCGACGATTCCGAGTGATGACCAATGTGGAGGAGTTGGAGCGGGCGCTGGAATACCCTTGGGAAAAATGGACCGTCTTCCTGCATCCCGGCCAACAGGAATTAGTCGAACGCCAGTTCAACGGCCCCGCTCGCGTTTCGGGTTCAGCGGGAACCGGCAAAACGATAGTGGCACTCCACCGTGCCGTCCACCTCGCCCGTCAGCACCCGGAAGCGAAAGTATTGTTAGCGACCTTCTCAGCAACGCTGGCGCGGTCCCTGGCGGCCAAGTTGGTGGTGCTGGTAGGCAATGAGCCCAAGATCGCCGACCGCATTCACGTCGAATCTACGGCGGGCATCGCACGCCAACTTTATCATGACTTAATCGGTGAGGTCACGATTGCGCCCCACACAACGATCCAGGAAATTCTCAAAACGGCTGCCACGAAAGTCGACGGGCATAAATTTTCGGATCAGTTTCTGTGGGCGGAATGGACAGAGGTCGTTGACGCTTGGCAATTGACCACCTGGGAAACCTATCGCAAGGTCACGCGACTGGGGCGCAAGACGCGGCTCAGTGAAAAACATCGCGAGATTGCCTGGTCGATCTTCGCCCAGGTTCGCGAGGAATTGGAACAACGAAATCTGACGACCATGCCGACGGTCTTCGGACGCGTGGCGGAGGCCCTGCGGGACAGCGCGAAACTACCTTTTGATTTCGCCGTCGTCGACGAAGCCCAAGATGTCAGCGTCCCCGAATTGCGATTCCTGGCTGCACTGGGGGCCGCTCGGCCCGACGGGCTGTTTTTCACCGGCGACCTCGGCCAACGCATCTTCCAGGCCCCGTTTTCCTGGAAAGAACTCGGCGTCGACATCCGTGGCCGCTCGCGGACTCTGCGGATCAACTACCGGACCTCGCACCAGATACGCGGCATCGCCGACCGTCTGCTGCCACCCGAAGTTTCCGACGTGGATGGCAATACAGAATCGCGCCGCGGCACGGTTTCGGTCTTCAATGGCCCCACGCCGGTCGTGCAAGTCTGCGACGACGAGTCAGCCGAAACAGCGACCGTCAGTCAGTGGCTCCTCGACCGCATCGCTGAGGGCGTCCAGCCGCACGAGGTCGGCCTGTTCGTCCGCTCGGCGGCACAACTACCGCGTGCCCAAAAGGCTGCTCGCACGGCCGCTGTGGCCGCTGTGGAACTCGATGACGAAGTGGAAACCAAAACTGGCCACATATCGATCAGCACGATGCACTTGGCCAAGGGGCTCGAATTCCGCGCGGTCGTTGTAATGGCCTGCGACGACGAGATATTGCCGTTGCAAGATCGCATCGAGACCGTCGCGGACGATTCCGACCTGGAGGAAGTCTACAATACCGAACGGCACCTACTCTACGTGGCCTGCACGCGGGCACGGGATCAATTGCTGGTGACGGGTGTCGAACCGGCGTCGGAGTTTTTGGATGATCTTTGCAAGTAGAGGTGTTGTGTCGTTGATACATTTAACCTTGCAAAACCCATGTTGAGCGGTCCAGAAAAAGCCTGCAGCAAGAGTCGCTCGATTATTTCATTGCGTTTGGTCCGAACCACTTCGACAATCTAATCTCGGAGTACGTCGAGCATTACCACACGGAGCGGCCGCATCAGGGGGGGATGTGCCGTTGGCAGGTGATTTCTGCGAGGGTCAGGGTACTAAATCCGATGCTGTGGTTTGTCGGACACGGCTTGGCGGCGTGTTGCGGTACTATGAAAAGCCAGCAGCGTAAAGTAGACGAGCACTCCATTCTGGAATTGGTGTCCAGCATGGATATGATAATATCCATGCTTCACCAGCTAATTGCTCAAAGTCTAAATTCGGCAACGCTGAGTTGAGGTTTATCCGACCGACCGAAATGCAACGCCCCAAATAACGTACCGTCAGGTAAGATGCTACCAGAGAACCAAGCTGGCCATTCGCTTGACTCTCGCAACATGCTTTTCCTATCCGGCTGAAAGTCGGCATCGGCATCGACAATGATGTCCTCCACGCTTCTCAGAATACTCACGTCAATTCCCATGATTGGTACGTCGACGTTCACCCCAGGGTAAGAACGAATCAATGCCAGAAATACGTTCCACTCAATCAGTGCGAGCCCAAGCGCCTTCATTTCACTTTTTGTAACAATGGCGAATGATTCCTCTCCAAAACTAATCACAACTAGGTGTCGAGCTGATGTGTCGGTTGTTTGGGCAGATCGGAGCGCCATTCCGGCCCCGACAAGGCCCATACCGATCAGCCACGCTCCATAATTGCCTCGTCGAATCCAGTCATTTCGAAATGGCACTGTTTCATCAGCCGTTGCATCTGTTTCCGGATCTACAAACGCGAGAAGTGACGAATCCGGATACGGGTCGGCCTCCTCCCTCAAGTAAAGGCCGACTGCAAATAGTTTTTTCGGTTGCGGAGAAATCAAATTAGCCCAAGCATCTACTTGCTCAAGTCCCTCGGCAAGATTTTGTTTGACCATTTTGGGGCTGGAGTCCGGAGGAACAAACGCACCTTTTGCCTCCGCCAATGCAACCACCCCCTGGCCAGTCTCAAAAGCAAAATCCGGCTCCTTCTCCGGTGTCTTCCTCTTGAAACGTTTCTTGATCAACTGAGCGAACTGAACTTGCTCGTTATGTGAAATGCGGACATCATTCATCGCGCGTTCAAGGAGCGATGGAATATGATCCCAATATATATACCCTTGCTGGAGCATGAAGAGATATGTTGCCGCTTCCCCAAATCGACCTGCCAATGCAGTGCGTGACGAGTCCTTGCGTGAAAATATCCCACTCCGACGAAGTCGCAGAGTCTCACCAGACCATCGCAAAAGAGACGCCGTCTGAAACGCGATTCCCAACGCGCCCATTTTGACTGCATCTTCATCAAATGAGCCGGCCAATTCAGTCTTGGCTGCTGCATGGTAAAACTGCCAAGCTTCAATTGGTAACTCGGTTTTCGCATGTCCAAGACAGGTCGTCGCCAACGCGCTATCATCGTTCGGCCATTTCTGCGGCGATCTGACAATTCGCCTATTAGGGGTTGAGACCGCTGATTTCTCCAGTTCAACAATTGGTACGGTCGACGAACCGCGGGGTAATTGAGGGCCTAGTACCTCAAGCATTCGTAATGTCTCGCACATCTAACATGTCCTCGCAGAAGTGTCATTGCTTCATTACCATTGTCGCGCGATCTCGAATAAGTCGGAGCGTTATCAGACGAGATCACGACCAAAGTCGCGAGATTCAGAGATGCGTACAAAGGACGCATTCTCGAACTGGACCGCCGAGGCTCATCGACTTTCTACGATGGATGCATCGGTTCACTAATAGAACACCACGCCATTTCTTGTAATAGACACATTCGAACCACCAATTTAACGGCGTAGTGAAGCGAGGGTATCACGTATTCTGGCGGAAACAAATGGCGGAGCCCATCTGGCGACTTCCTGGAAATGCGTTCGCCACAACTCAAACTGCTCACGCGTATATTGCGAATGGCTACCACCAAGTGGACGTCGCAACAACGCCGGAGCTTCTCCAGCAGTAGCGGCAACGATGCTAAAAGCTAAGAGTTTCTGTCGACGTTCCTCTGGCATTTCCGCTGTTAGCGCAGTATCCAAATATGCATTAGGAAGTAGCACATCCCATGAATCACGGAATCGAGCCTGCACCTCGCCAAAGAAGTCCGCGACATCAACTAATGCGTCGCTATCCATTTTTGAAAGAGTATCGCGATACCAATCTGCCGACTCGAGTAGTCTAGCAACATCTTGATGCGGAAACACGCCGGTGTACGATATCGAATGTAGCAAACTTGAAACAAATCGTTGGCTCATCGTTTCTAGCTGTGAAATCCCTTCTAGCGACTTGATGGCCCATTCGTCTCCATGCGTGAGTTCCGTTGCGTCAATTGCTGATTCCAGAAGTTTTCTTGCCGAAGCATTCGTTAACTCCTTAGCAACCATTACAGACACGGACACCGCTGACTCATTGTGAGCCCAGATGTTATTTGATTTATTAGCCTGCCCCGAATCGAATCGTAGGCAACCCACCGTCAGAAGATCCGCGAGACATCGTTGTTGCGCGCCGCTTAGATGTCCAACACCAAGACTTGATGCTTGGCAAAGCGACAAGGCAAGAGCATAAGGCCAACTGGCAGGATGATGAAGTGCGATATGTCTTGCCTGAGACGACTCGCGGCTAGGCCGAGCCACTTCCCACGCCAACTGAGTTGCGAAAGCCAACTGTCTTATATCGTCACGAAATGCCGTCAGCGTTTCGTCACTGCTCCCATAATCATCGATAACATCGGACACTTGCGCTCCGGCCCAATAAGAAAGGCACAACAATTGTTCGTTCGGGAGAAATGGCGCATGAAGCTCGAAATGACGCAGAAAATGCTGCGTGAGATTGTTTCGAATCTCCCAAAGGTACGTTGAAACATCGTGATTAGACTCTTTTCTGGCAACATTTAGAACTTTAAAACACTCCGACCAAAACTCATCTTGACGCTGTTTTGGGATCAGGGATGGGTTCTCAGCAAAGGCTCGGCATGCGTGATAGCGACGAAATATAGTTCGCCTCTCTTTGACCCAATTCCATACCGTCTTCCATACCGCCGTGCTATTCGCCGACTCGCACCATTGCTTTAGTAGCCCTCCCATTGAGAATGGAATACCCAATGGCAAGTGTCCAAACCTCACCTCGTAGGCATCCAACGTTTTTGCGAGAGAACTGTGGTCAACGAGGCGACCAAACATTCTAACACATTGTTTGGCTGTGCGACCGTCACCATGGACTGCACAAAGGTGTTGAACGTCGGGCCGAAGTACTTTGCCCCAGTGATAGTCGCAATTTTCATTTAATGAAGCATGCAAGCTTTGACGGAGCGCGCTGATCTGAATTTTAAAATCACCGGCGAGACAGTCCTGAATTCTACACGCGACGGGAAACCAGGTTATAAACTCATCGGAAGTCGAGGACTCGCTACCTACGTTAATCGTCTCCTTGGAGTATGGCGATAGAGGGCATTCGCCCGAATCTTTGATAAACGTGATCGCAGCACTCCTCGCTTCCTTGCTTGGTGCGACCAAGAAATCCGGAACGAATTCAGCATACCGCGCCTTACTTCGAGTCTGATCGCGATGTTGGAAGAACACGTATGGGCCTGGCTCGGAAATCGGACTTCGTTTCGAACTTGATTGGATGGCGGATATCACCGCCTCGTCTGGCGTTGGCAACTCCTGGCCCTGATCAAGGATGCCGAGGTGCTCCGCGAGAAGACATGATCGCACGCCTTGAATACGCCCGTCGCGAATCAGGCTGATTAGAAACATACGTTGCTGGTAAGCAAGCTGAAGTTCCTCTTCGTCCTGGAGACTATTCGTTTCGACCGTAAGAATATGACTGACAACTGATTCGAAATCTCTTTCTGTTATGCCAATTAAGTCTGACACGGCTTTTACGGCGGCCTTTGCCGTTAACAGGTCGTCAATATCACACGCTCGTACCAGAAACGCCGCGAGAAATGTCTCGACCGAGCTTTCTGCCAATTGGAAACGCCCCGATGTTGGCAAATTACGTGGGGGGGTGGGCAGGCACTCCGAAACAATCCACTCTGTGAGCGTAATCCGTTGTTTCTCGTCCAATTCCTTCAGATTCCACACTTGTGCTGCAAACTCGGCCCAACGGCCCAGGGACTGTATGTAATAATGAAGCGCTACGCTCGTGGCCGGCTCGGTTGGCTCTTTGCCCGCCAGCAGACCACAATCTCTCATACAGTCATGCATGTACTGACTGATTTCAACCAATGGATCATTTATGCCATGATAGCGTCGGACAAAATCCAACAAGACCGTCGCATCCGGGAGCAAAAACCGGTATCGCCATCGCACGAGTTGCAGAAATGCGTCAGCAAATTGTTCACTGGAAATCTTGCCTTCCTGATACATCCGTTTGATAACGCAATCAGTGCTGCAAGCGGTAGTTTCAACATTCGATGTGTCATTCATTACGCCCATCAAACAGAACCGATCGTCAGCCACCAGGGGGATTTTCTCCTGGAGTGCTAAAAGCACGCCATCGATCATCCATTTTCGCTGGCGTTCGCTTTCGTCGACTGGGGCTCCGGAATCGTCGTCGGATTCGTTGGACGGAGATGTAATGACAGCCTTAGCCGTAATTCGGTCGTTGTTTAACCACGCCGCTCCAAGGCTTTCGTTGAGCTCGGCCATTTCTTGGTCGAAGCGAAAACGGTCGATTTCGTGCCTAATCTTTTCGTAACAAACGTCGGTGATACAAAGAGCCATCTCTCGAAGAAGTGGTTCCAGACAGCCGGAAGTGTGCAAGAGAAAAATCGCGGTCTCATCAATCATCACCTCACGGGAAGCCATAGCTTCTGCAAATCCCTCACGTGCCGTGTCTTCTGTTCGGCTCTGCTGGATGTTTTCGACAACGCCCAAGTCAATTTTGCCATTTGCGAAGAGCCAACGGGCAATATCCAAGGGGCGAAACACTGATCCTGAGCGAGTCAAGCCATCCTTTTCGGAGACGAGTGTGATACCATCACTCGAATCGGCCGATTTGATCGTTACGCGTGAATTTGGCAATTGGATCTGTTCTATGATTGCTTCGAGTGCCGTCCATTGAGACTGTTGCCCCGATTCCAGCATCGCTTGATCACGCAATCGCTTCTTATCATACTCGTCCGGATATAAGATCGTGCCAAAAAAGGAGGCCGCAACATCCAATAGGTTGAGTTGGTGAAGTGTGATCAAAGCTGACAAATCCATTACGACTCGCTGTTCGGGTGGCGGAGCTTGAATATCGACAAGGGTGCTCACCTGATCGCCGGCCTCACGAACAGCAAACGCATTTGTCGCGTAGATGGAATATTCGGCATATGTTTCAGGAGTTGTAAACAACGCTCCTGGTTGAGTGCGGATCTTCCAGATTTTACAAACTGGCGCATGGGCAACTTCGCTTACGATCGTCCAGGGAGATCGTGCTTCGATTAATAATTTGTTCAATCGCTCGAACGCGTCCCATCGCGCTTCCAAAAGAGCTTTGATGTCATCAGGCGCTACGGCATGGAGGACCCGTTTTTTTGCTGTTCCGTCCTCCTGTAATTCCAATATACGTTGCATCGCGCGTCCAGCAGCGGCATCTTGGCCCACTTCATAGCCCAGCCCCATGTAAACCGCAAGGAATTCGACATCGTCCCAAAACTCTTCTCGAACGCCGTAGAGCGAATCAAATGCGGCCCCTTTCTGACGACTGATTCTCAATAGACGCGCGCGCTGCAGTACCGCGTCGCGATAGTGGGGCTCACGTTCGCAAATGTCCGCACATAATTCAATTGCCGTCGAGACGTCGCCAGCAAGTGCGAATTCGCCGGACGCTTCGACTAAGTATTTGTGTCGCGTCGGGACTAGATTAGCTAATTGGACCAGATTGTCTGCCGCGCTTCGATGACGTCCAAGTCGCACATATCCAAAAGCAAGATTGTGACGTGCGTTGATATTTGTTGGTTCAAGAACCACGACTTTTTCGAGGCACTCAACCATTTCCTCAATACGGTCAGTTTCAGATAGTGCCATGGCGGCCTCATACCAGACGCTACCCCGACGACAGAACTGGGTCGCTTCCAGCAAGTCATTTGCGGCCTTGTTGAGGTCACCAAGCATGCGATGAGTGTCAGCTGAATACCTCAACCATTCCGGCTCAGTTCGATTCTCTTCCTCATCCAGCATTCTCCGTGCTTCTTCCGCTTCACCACGCCGAAGACACGACTGGACTCCAAGTAACCTATGCCTTGGATGTTCGGCTGGAAGATATTTTTTACAAAGTGCTACCACCACATTGAACCGCACGATATCGTCTTCAGCGACGACATCGGACATTAGTCCGATTATCCGATCTTGGCTCTGGTCATCTTTGGCAAATGGCAAAACACGACGAGCGTCGTCAAAAACCCTTATCGGTAGCTTTCCCAAGAAAATGAGATCAATCAGGACCGCAAGAAACTGTGCTTCAAATGACCGTGGGTGATCTTTGCGTAGATCTGCCGGAAGCGATTCTGACGGTGCTATGTCGCGCCGCATAACTGCGTGTGCTACGGCAATCGGAATTGGGCGACATCTTGCCAATATATTGGCAAGATCGCGGCATTCATTCTTCTGGCCAATTATGTGATGAGCGAGACATGCGTAACCAAGTGCATCCACCTCAAGTCCATTTGAGGGTTTTCCAACGGCAAGGGGACGGGCAATGACACGCTGAAGTGAGTCAATTGCTTTTGTAATGTCGGCCCGAATACCGTCCTTCACGTCAAGGGATGTCGTAATACCATCAGGGTGCCCAATCTTGTAGTGCAAGAGAATTGAGTGTGCAAAAGCCACATTGCATTGATCTGCAACGCGATCGTTAGCATTTTCATTCGCCCAATTTAACGCATTGAGGCCGTCATCTAATCGTGCGGCATTAATGAAGGCTACGATTGCCTGCTCAATCCACTTTTCATGATAGGGAGCCGTTGACGCTAAATCTGCCGCTTCCACATTTTTTTGTAGGTCGAGGTTCATTGCCAATCGAGTTGACAGAATTGCGGGCTCAAGCGAGTCTTCCAACATACTGTTAGCTTTATCCGAAAATCCTCGGAGATATTCCAACTTTGCGTCGAGAGCTATGACTCGGGCTTCGCTCTCGCTGTCGGAATGGTCCACCTCGTCTTTTGCCCGGTCCAAATGCTTTTGAGCTTCGGACAAATCGAGATTTCGCTTTTCGTTAGGGTGGATCATCTCTAATAATGAAAGATGAGCCAACAAAACGTGTGCCTTCGATCGAAGATTTGGCGTTAGGCGATCCCCACTGTGATCAAGCCATTGTTTAAGGCCCTTTCCCTTCTGAATTGCCGCTGTCGAATTGCGTAGCGCCAATTCCTCCTGAATCTCATCCCATCGCGTCTCTAATTGGCTATCGACGAACTGGCGTTCGCGATTGGAAAGGCGGATATTTTCGCCGATGAGGTAGTCAAAGTGCTCAATTTCCTGGGGCGCCAACGCTTCCTCATTCGTGACAGTGTCCCGCCGTTCAATCGTCCTCACAGACTCTACAATCTTCCCCTGGCCAGCAAGAAGCTGATATAGAATGCCTTGGATTTCGGTGTGTTCGGCCACATCGCCCTGGCGAGCAATGATTAAAAATTGAGCGAGGAGTTCACTATCCTTGGAAATGACAAATTCAATTGCACCACATACAACCCGACCAATCGTGTTTTGCACTTCTCGGATCTTATCATCGTTCCGTGATACATACGATAGCATGACCAACTGCTGCTCAATCAAAAACCTTCCGACCGCTGAAGGCTCATTTTCCGCGCAGAGTTTAAACAGAGATTTGAGATGTCCGGCCTCTAAGACATCTCGTCGAACTTGCGGAACCCCATCGCAGATTGTCTTGACATCCGTATCAGAACGAAACTTCTGATTGATCACTCTGGCCAGGTTAGCTTGGCGAAGTCGCTTTATTGCCATGTCCCATGCCACACCTATTGTTTTAGTCACAACAGTGCTGCCAAGCAATTTAAATACTGGCCACAAGACTATTCCGTCTGCCATCATCGCCTACCTTTATTGCGATTCCAGTTGTGTTTCTTAGACGCTTTAATGGTACACATCATTCGATTGCAACGCACGTCATCGTGTTACGGGGTATTGGGAATATGTGCCTTTCCCGAGTTCGATACAAAGATGCAGAGTTGGTAATGCGCCAATCGCACTTCTATCCAATGAAAGGGACTATGTGCGATGATAAGCAATGATGGTCGAGCGTCTGAGAAAGTCGTTGTTCGGACAACTCAAATTATTGGGGAAGTCTAAGCAGGATTCTACTCGTCGCGGTTCGCGACTCGATGGTAACCGCTACATTCTCGCTGGCAGCCTTTCAAGCCGCGTCAAAGACAAAATCCCGCGCTTGTCCTTTACGCTCGTACAAGGGGCCTGCGTGCTTGCCCGGTCTAACCCGATGAGCAATGTCACTATCCCATCGATCCGCTCGACGCAGTTTGTTTCGACGGCTTTCAGTTGTCGGCGGCAGCGGTTTCGATAGCATTATTCCTTGAAATCCAACGTTTTTGCGGAGGGTTAAGAGCCCGAGCGAAGAAAACTCGATGCCTGAAATATCTCCGACAGTGAAAGTTGCATTTTCTGCAGAGTGATCTCGTGGCATAATGCAGGGTCGACTTTGGCGGCGTTCGGACGCAGATTGGATTGCTTGTTTCAGCGACGTAACGTCACGGTAAAGTCACGATTCATTTTGACGCAAGTTGCTTCATTGTTTCTATGACCTTGCGTGCTTTGCCCTGTGCTTCTCCGCCAATGTTCAACGCAATTATTTGGCCACCACGGAGATTTTGCTTTCCTGATCCAGTGACGCGGAATGTATTCGCAGAACCTTCTTCAATGTTCAAAGAGCACGACACACCGCTCCACGACCCCCAACTCATTCCAGTTTGAAAAGTCACGAGTCCTAAGGCGTCATTCGCTTGGTCCAACTTCCACCCGAGTTCCTGGATAGCGCGCATCGCCAGCTTGACCATCGACGTCATCGTACCAGAAAATAAACCGGAATTCGGATCATAGCGGACGATGGTGGGTATTTGTTGTTCTGGTGTCGTTGTCTCATTGATCGGACAACCGCAACCTGGACACTGGCCGGCACGTTTGGAGACCGATTTTCCACAATCCGGGCAATTTATCAGATTCGTCCCTGCAGCTGAGGGAGGTAGTTTAGTAGGGGTCGGCGGTGGCATCGGAGAGTCAATTAACGTGAATTGGACCACCCGCTTACACTTTGGGCAATTGTTTGGACGGCCTAAATGTGAAGATTTACCGCGAACCGTCGCGCTACACAACGGGCACCGCATTCGTACTTCATGTTCACTTTGGCTTGCGCTAACTGAGTTTTTGTTTCGATGTTCCTCGGATTCTTGATCACCAGCGACCGTCTGTTTCGGCTCCTTTTTTATTTTGGATCTCTGGCGTTTTTCTTCTTTCTTTCGCTCTTTTTCTTTCAGCAGGGTATTGCGTTGTTTGTCAATTTCCGACAGCGCGGTAGGCGAGATGCGAAAAGGTTGTTTGCATTCTGGACACCAATCTTCCTCTTGGATTTCCGCTTCGCTAGATCGAAGTTCGGAACTGCAATGTGGACAATTGAAACGGACTTGATATTTGCCGAGCAGAGTTTTTGTGATCTCGTATGAATTCACGAATGAGTCGCTCATCGCTATCTCCATGGGGATTTGACCGTCTTGGGAAGTGCATATCTCGACGATACAACGAAACGAGGGAGAATGCCACAACTTCTCACTGTGGATATCGATGTGAATCAAACCGTTCGTGCCAAGCGGACGTATTTTCGGTCGCTCGATATTCGCCAAGACTTTGAACCGAATTTAAGAGGGCATCAACGGCTTGCCCATTGGCACGCACGAATTCCCATTGTTGATGGGGAATGTGCAGGCTGCGTCAAAGCGAAAGAATTCCCCGTTTGTCATACACGCTGGTGCACAAGTCCTGCGTGCTCGCCCGGTCCAATCCCATGACCAGCGCCACAATGCCGTCGATCCGCTCAACACTCTTCTTTTTCGACGGCTTCCAGTTATCTGCCGCGTCAGTTTCGATCGAGACGTTGCCCGCCATCCACCGCAACACCGGGTGCCCAGCGTGGGCGAGTTTGCAGCTCAGTACCACCTCTTCGAGCTTCTTCGTCGGCGCGCTCATGCTGGCGTAGCCTTGGCCGAAGGCGATCATCTCGAAGCCATCGCCTTCCAGTTGTGTCGCCAACTGCGTGGCGTTCCAGCGGTCGATGGCGATTTCGCGGATCTCGAACTGTTCGTTCAGCTCATTGATCCGCCGACGGATCACGTCGTAGTCGACCACTTCACCGGACGTCGCCTCCATGTGGTCGTCCCGTATCCACTGCACGTACGGCACGCGGTCGCGGCGTTCACGTTTGCGGGCGCCTTCTTCGGGAACCCAAAAGTACGGTAGAACATCGAACCGCCCTTCGTCCTCATCCGGAAAGACCAGCACCAGCGCCGAGACGTCGGTCGTGGACGAGAGGTCCAACCCGGCGAAACAGACTCGCCCACGCAAATCCTCCAGCGGTGTCCCGCAAGCATCCCATTTGTCCATGCTCAGCCAACGTACGTCTTGCTCGGTCCATTGGTTGAGGCGGTAACGGCGGAACGAGTTTTCCTTGGCGGGAGATTCTTGAGCTTCCGTGCAATCCTCAGCAAACTGATCCGCGTTGATTGTGATCCCAAAACTGGGGTTGGCTGTTTTCCAGACGTTGGGATCAGTCCAATCCGCCTCATCATTGGCCGCAGCCACGAATGGAAAGAACGACGTATCCTCAATCGTGCCGTCGAGCACCTTGAGTGCGTAGTCGTGTTGTTCCCAGCAGATTGAGTGTCGGTCGTAACCGGCGGTGGTGATCGCCAATTGCAACGGTTGCCGCCGCGATGCCCCCGCATTACGAAGCGTGTCCCACAGATCTCGAGTCCGTTGGGCGTGCAGTTCGTCAATCAGCACCGCATGTGCGTTGAGACCCTCCTTGGCTGGGACGTCGGCGGACAGCGCTTTGTAGAACGACCGCGTGCGGTGATACACGATCCGCTTGGTAGAACGTACCACCTTCAAACGCCGGGAGAGGTCGGGCGATTCGTCGACCATGTGTGCCGCTTCGCCATAGACAATTGAAGCTTGATCCCGGTCGACAGCGGCGGAGTAGATCTCCGCGCCCGGTTCGTTATCGCCCACCAGCAGGTACAGGCTCAGTCCGGAGAAGAGCGTGCTCTTGCCGTTCTTTTTGGGGACCTCGATATATCCTCGACGGAACCGCCGCGTGCCATCGGGACGCTTCCAGCCGAATAGCGGAGCAACGACCTCTTGCCATTGCCATTCCAGCAGGTCGAACGGTTGACCCGCCCATTGCCCTTTGGAATGCCTGAGGAACTTGCGGAAGAACGTGCGAACGCGCTCGGCAGCCTGGAGGTCAAACCAGCAGCCATCAGCAACGGCCCGCTCGTCGGCGGTCGTGCATATCCAATCCGAAGTCAGCGATTCAACCTCACGCGGCATCAGCCCGCCTCCAGGAACAGATCGAACTCATCAACCGTACCGGAACCTTCGGGTAATTTGATCCGACTGCGGCTACTGGGCGTGAGGCCGAACTCGACCATCAGCTTCCGCATCGCCTCCATGGCCTGATCCGCAACGGTCAGATACGGACTCTTCATCGGGAATCCCTTGGCGGGTGATTTTACGATCGTGCCGTATTTTTTGACTTGCTCTTCAGCATGCACCCACCGTGAATAGGCCACGCAGTAAGCTGCCAGCGCCGAGCGATCGGCCAATGTCAGCAGGCCCATGTCTATGAGCACTTTCGCCGTGCGGAACCATTCGGCGCGAGTCACATCGTCAAGATGCTCCGGGCAGTCGGGCACCTCGGGGGGAGCATGCGGTTCGCGAGCATTGAGCGGTCGCTTACCCGGATTCCCCTCTAATGTTTTCAATGCTGTTGGCTTTGGTTTGCGACCTCGCATGACATGCTTTCCAGCATCAAATTGATACGAATTGATGCGAAATGATGCTTTACCCAGCTTCACACCCCCCGGTCTCTAATTTCGCGGAAAAACACGCATCGTTGGCGATGTGGTATGGGGGGTTGAGTCCTTAGGGATCTAAGGTACCCCCCTTAGGGACCCGGTCATCTTTCCACAGGCAGCGACCCGGTCAGCATTCGGCGCGGTGACCCCGGCCGCATACTTCCGTTTGTCCTCATCCGTTTTCAACTTGTGATGCCGACGGCAGCACGTCCGTAGGTTGTCGAGATCGAGCCGCAAGTCGGGACGAACGTCGATGGGAATGATGTGATCGACTTCCAGGTTCCGCGTATTGACCACGCCGTCGTCGAGGCAGTCCTCGCAATAGGGATGCCGCTTGATATGAATGCGCCGCACCTTCCGCCAACGTTCGTCGTACCCGCGCTGCGCCGGGGTGCTACGTCGCTCGTCCGACCAGCGGTGCGATGCCTCGCGGCGGTGCGTATCGCAGAACCGGTCCCGCGTCGTGTTGGGACAACCGGGATGGCAGCAGCGGGTCTTGAGCTTGGCGGGCATGCGAACGTCCTCCGTAGAAACCACTGCAGACATTCTATGCGGCGTGCCACGTGGATAAAGACCGAATCAATGCCAATCACAACCAACGTCGAAAATCATTCCGTATCTAGCGTTAGGCCGCAGAAAAACTTTCGATCTCCACCTCGTACGCGACAATTATCCGCCCACAACTAGGGCAACGCTTGCGGCGACGTATCCGCCCGTTGGGTAGCGGTTCGGAATTGGTCGTAAAGAAATGCCCTCTACCGCACCGGGGGCACGTGAGGCCACGTGGGGCGTTGTCGTTGTTCCCGTTGTCCATTGCTCAAGCCTCCGCGTTTGGTAGCGCCGTGGGGCCCGTGTTCGCCCCGAATTCTTTTCAGCGAAATCCTGTGTAATTCTACCAGATGTGGCTGGATGTCCGTTCTGGATCGAGGTAACTGACTGTCCTGTCGGTGGCCGCGTTGGCTGCCGCATAGACACGAACCCCATAACTCGAAAGGGACGACACGATGGCCACGAAGAAAACCACGGCGAAGAAGGCGACGACAAAGAAGACCGCAACGCGGAAACCGGCTACGGCAAAGAAGGCTCCCGCTAAGGCAGCGACGAAGAAACCCGCCACCAAGAAGGTCGCTGCCAAAACGACCGGCAAGAAAATGAGCGCCCTCGACGCGGCAGCGAAGATCCTCGGCGAAGCGAAGGAACCGCTCAATGCCAAGACGATGATTGAACGGATGGCGGCCAAAGGCTATTGGACGAGCCCTGGCGGTAAAACGCCGCACGCCACGATTTACGCCGCTATCCTCCGCGAGATCCAAACCAAAGGGAAAGAGGCCCGGTTTACGAAGACCGACCGCGGGCATTTCACGCTAAACCAATAGGCCCGCTCCCAGCCCAGGCCCCGACAGACGCCCCACGTTCGCCACGTCGGGGCGTTTTCTTGTAGTCGAATGTAGTTTCGGGACAACGCGTCATCGGGTTTGCCATGCGGGACAACTTTCTCGCCAGCCTGCTGAGTTTGCGAGAAGCATCCAGTGGTCTCGGCGGGGGCCTATTTGTCATCGAGGTAACGGTTATACCATGACATGAGTGGATGGCGCCGGCCGAAATCAGGTCCAGTTAGTGGCTTTTGTTTTTCAGTTTTCAGGTGCTCTGTATATCCTTCTGCGGCCCCAATCAATGCGGCAATACGTCTAGCACGCAGAAGCTTCTCTGACCACGCGAGGGCGCCCTTGACGTCGCCCATGGACGCCTGTGCCTCGGCCGCCTTCCTGACATCCCAATCATGCGTGATTGCCTTATGAGGAACTGATCCTGGTCCGTCCAGCGCTATCCGGCATCGCACAGCCGCGGCCAGCAGGTCTCCGTCCATTTCCATTCCATGAAGCGTGCTGGACATCGTAAATCCTTGTGATCTCTCAAACGGTAAGTCCCACGTTTGGGGATCATCAAACTTGAATTTAGTTTTAGGCAGACGGCCAAACCTACTGGACATCATAGGATAATCCAATCCTTGAGCAATCTTGCGCGCCTCATTCACTTTTCCCTGTTTTGCAATTATTGCCGCGACCTCCAACATTCCCTGTGCACGTCGCAAATCATTCTTAATCGATGTTGCACTGCCCAGCGCGTCCTTATAATCGCCGACCCGTGCATGAGCCTTGGCGATTTCGAACAGAAGGAGAAATTTGGTATCGGACTCGGGACTTTGCAGAATCGTCTTCTCGGCACCTTCAAGATCTCCTTGGTCCCACTGCAATAGAGCAATATTCATGAGTGCCGTGTGGCGGTCACCACCCGCATGTGAGGCCGCGCGGAGTGCGCCCTCCATATCGCCGATTCGCGCATGGGCGACAGCGATGTACCGCCAACAGTTCTCGCCTCCCAAAGTATCCTCATCAATGGCATCGTGAGCCTCCCTTAACATGCGGAGCGGGCCATCACTTGCTTCGCCAAGCATAAAGTGGAATGTCGCCAATCGGGCTAAGAGCAGGCCCCGATCCTGCCCTTTGGTCGGCAATTTCTTCGCCAGCATATCAACTTGCACACCGATGGCTTTTGCACCGACGATATCTCCCATACTGATTAGAACTTTTGCCACGCGGATGCGTCGCAATGCACTGAGATGCACGTCGGAATCAATCTTTAAGAGGGCATCATCGCAAGTTTTTCGCGCACCTTTTGAATCTCCGGTGTTTGCTTGCGCACGGGCGATAATCAAAAGCTCATTGAAGGAAGCACTTCGCTGAGACTTTCGGCGATGATTCTTCAGCACGATATAAGCTGCCTGTACATCTCCGGCCCGCACATGAGCGGCAGCGATGGCCGATAGGAAGTATCGGTACGAATCGCCACAGTTGAGGCAGTCGTCGTCGGCTGGCAGTGCATCGGCTGTTCGTTGAGCACCTTCCAAATCGTTTAGGCCAAGTTGGCAAATCCCGATGTCCGCCAAGATGCGGCCATCCTCCCAAGTGCCCAGTTCGAACTTTTCTTTCTCGTTGAACGGCTTCACCACGATGTCCTGGGTAGCTTCGCGCAGCCGAGTGACCAGGATAGCCCGCTCGTCGGCGACAGCCTTCGACGTATTGTCGACTGACAACAGTATGGCCCAGCATCCAACTGACGCTATGATGAACAATCGCTGTGTCCATATGTCCGTTTCGTTAATCATATTCATTCCAATTGAATAGCAGAAACGCGTCTCGTTTGACGTCTAGCAACGTACTTTTACCAGATACCTTAGCGATTGATAGTCTTTTTACCTTATCGCATCCGAAGTAGCTCGATGCTGATCGTGGTTAAAATACGTTGGGAATTGGACGCAGAGCACGGGCCAGTAGCCCGCTTCCCGCCCCAGGCCGCGACAAACGCTTCGCGTTCGCCACGTTGGGGCGTTTTCTTATGGGTGGTAGGATTCGTCAACGTCCCGCCTTTGGCCAGGTGGGCAAACGTCGTCGCCCTGCGCGAAATACTTTTGATCACGCTGATTGCCACCCAATACAACTGCCCTGCGCCAATATTTTGAAACACCATCAACAATATGAGAAAGGCTGGAGTTTCTCCGCCAATTCGCGGTCACTTAACTCGACCAAACGCTTGAAATGTGCGTGCCCCTTGTCGCTGAAGGCCTCTTCAAGCCCGGTGACGGCAACATCCTCACCCGTTGCGCCGGAGAAAGCATGCTCGGCCGCAAACATACCGGCTTCGAGCGCGCGTAGAACAGTGTCTTGCCGGTCAGGTGTCAATTCCTTGCGAACCAAATCGCATCCTCCCCCGTAGATAAATGAGCGACGAAGGGCAATTGGCGGGTAGGATTCGACGGCGAAATCACTTCCGATGAATCGCATGTCACCAAATAGTCGAAACAGAATGTTGGCAGAAAATGAATAGTCAAAGGCGAGCTGTCCCAGACTTGCAAGCTCTTCGCGCGTAGGCGCACCGGTGTTCTCGCTGCTCTGCGCACAGGCACCCCCAAGTAGGCTATTAAACGAATATTGGTCTGCTTGGGCTTCGATTATCTGACGTTCGATCGGCTCGATTGCACCTGCAGCGGTCGCACCGAATTCGGCCAAGAATTGACTGCCAGTCTTCGCACAAAGATAGTCGACGTGTCCGCACGAAATGTGGGCAATTTCATGTCCAATCAGAAAGATTGCCGCTAGGTTTATGAGTCTGCACGAATACGTCCACCGGGCTTCGTCCTTCGGAATGCAAACCAGGGTATCACCTTCTAAAAGATGCATGGCGTCTGGTGTGAAGCTTTTTATGAACGGGGGGCTAGGCTCCTCCATTGACGGATCGCCAATATCCGGGAACAGTTTCGGATCGGCAAACACTCGGTGCAAGACTAATTGCAGCAGCGTAACAGCGCCGCCTGTAATCCCGATAAAGTATTCATGGTCCCACTTGCACGCAATGCCATTAATCGCATTGGAATTTATGAAATCAAATTGGATTTCGGGTAGTCGTGGATTCAGCCCACGCGCCCTGGAAATCAAGTCGTTCGCAATCTTGTATATCGTGGGAACTGCTTTGGAGCTTGGTGGCAAAAGCTCCCAGGGCAAACGCCCGCCGTGCGACCTCATAGCTTTGTGAAACTTGAGTTGTGCTGGGGTATGCGATGCCATCGCTGATAGACGTTTTAACAACATAGGGGGGACCAATGAGATGTTTTGAGCCGACATGCGAACTAAGCGGAGCTTCGTACTTCGTTGAAGTTTGGATTTTCAAGTTGCAATGTCATTTTACTCGAAGAAACAACGGGCACAAGACATCGCCAATCGCCGGAAGGTCAGTGAATTGGTCACACCATGTCAGCATTGTCTAATATTTGGCTCAGACTTGTTTTCAGTCGGACTTTCTAAATTGTACGAGTTCGCGTGTTTTTTCATTTTCTGCGCCTCATCGTAACGTTGATTAGAAAGATTCGATTGCCCATACGAGCGCAGACGTTAGGACGTATATTGGGGAAGACTAGGTGATGCCACCGAATAGTTCGGTGGCTATCGAAAGTGCTCATGATGACTTTCGATCGGGTACCCCGGTACATATCCGAAGTCGCGCCAAACGGTATCACTCACATCCGGCCGTTCGTTCCCAAGTTGTAATCCGCGCACCACAATTCCGGCACTCTCGCCGCCGCACCAGTTTACTGCCTTTCGCGGCCCGCGTGTAGATCACACGCAAACGCTGATGGCCGCAGGCACTGCACTGCAAGCCACGCTGCTGATCCAGTGCTTTGTTATTCTCGACTCGCTCGGTCATCCGTTTCTTGCTCCTTTGTCATATTGGCAAATCCAACCTCTTTGGGCGATTACTCCAATCCGGCCCTCGCCGACATTGGCAATCGACCCCACATCGAGGTACCGAACCGGCTTATTCAGTTCCTTCGCGATCTCGATTTCCGCCGCAACGCCCACACTCACCCGACAGCCGTCGAGCGTGAGCACAACGACCTCATCGCACTGTTCCAAGAACCGCCGGTCGTGCGCTTCCCAAAACGACCAATCGGTCGGCACACCGTACAACGAAATCGCGTGGCCATGAGCCACCGGCGAAAACACGACCTCACCAGCGCGAATCAATCTCGCCGCCATCCGGCAGGCTGCACGAAACCGGCGCTCGCGAATGATGGCGTCCGGATGCGAATAAGGAGAAGCCAAATAGATCATGCCTTCACCTCCTCAGTGGCAGGAATTCGCTCCGCCTTTTGGCCCGTGAATTGCTCCCAGCGCTCGACGGCAACATCCACGAATGCTGGAGCGATCTCAATGGCGAAACAGCGGCGGCCTAACTGTTCCGCTGCCAAGATTTGTGATCCGGAACCACTAAACGGCTCGAAACAGACATCGCCTGCGCGTGTATGCTTCCGCATTGGGCGTGCGAAAAGCTCGACCGGTTTCTGGGTCGGGTGTTTATTTCCCACAACGCGGGCCTTACCTTCCCAGTCGACATTCCAGACAGAATCCACCTCGTGCCGACCGTCATGCTCCGGTTGGCTACCACGGACCCAACCCAGCATGCAGGGCTCGTGCCGGAAGTGCCAATAGACGCGGCCAAAGACCGGCGTCGGCTTAACCCAAATAATTTGCTGGTGGTCTAGAATGCCTAGTTGATCCCAGGTCCGTTGAATCACACCGCACGCGTTTGTGCGCGTGCCAACAGTAGATCGCCGCCTTGGGTGCGACCACTCCGAGAACGCAAGTGAATAGCTGCGTAAAGAAAGCATCCGCATCGGAGATGTCGATCTCCCGGTAGGTATCTGACCAATCTTTCCCGGACTCATTGGGCCGATCACCGGTGTAATCAACGAGATACGGAGGATCAGTCGCGACAAGCGCGGCTTTCTCACCGTCCATCACGCGCAAAGTATCTTCGATTGATGTGGAGTCACCACAAAAAAGTCTGTGGCTGCCCAAAAGCCAGAGGTCGCCGGGTTGCGTAATTGGCTCATCCAGCGTTTCCGGCACGTCATCCGGATCGGTGAGGCCTTCTTTCATCTCATCACTAGACCACTTCGCCAACTCGTCCTCACTAAAACCGGTTAGTTCCAGGTCAAACCCCATCGCTTGCAGGTCGGCCAATTCCAGGGAAAGGAGATCCGGGTCCCATTCGGCCAGTTCGTTGGTTTTGTTGTCGGCAAGCCTATAGGCCCGCGCCTGCGCCGGCGAAAGTCCCATGGCCACGTGGATGGGCACTTTCTTTAGCCCAAGTTTTTGTGATGCTTTCCAGCGTGTGTGGCCCGCGATGATCACGCCTTCTTCGTCCACAACTACCGGTTGCCTAAATCCAAATTGCTCAATTGACTTCGCTACCGCGTCGACAGCCTGATCGTTGATACGCGGATTTTGCTCGTACGGTTTCACACGGTCAATACGCCATTGTTCAATTTTCATTACTTATTCGCTCTCCAAACGAAATTTTGAAACTTGGTTATTCGTCCGTCTCGATTTCCACAAATGGACGTCCGTAATGCCGAACCTGCCGTACCTGCCGAACCTTTTCCCAAGAGGTGAATTTCCGCGCGTGCGCGTGTGCGCGCGCAATGTAATGCGATGCTAAAAAGGTTCGGCAGGTACGGCACCCACGTTGCAAGTCGTTCTCTTTCAATAAGTTAGACGTGCCGAACCTACATGTTTTCGAGGTTCGGCAGAGGTTCGGCAGACGGGCTAAGGTTCGGCACATTGTTCTCAAATGACACCCGGTAGATGTTTCCTTTGCGATCGGTCGATCTTTGGAACACAACTGCACGGCCGTCATTGTGTAAAAAAGGCTCTGCGACGAACCGGCCGGCAATTGTCCCCATCTTGGTTGCCAAGGAGCGTGGCGAGCCCTCGCCAAGGTCCGCAACCAGTAGGCCGTGCTTCCCGCATAGTTGAGCAAGCTGGGATGCTGTCCAGGTCCCCTGTGAATGGTTAGCGATCAGCGAAATCAGTTCACTGAAATCACGTCGTGTTTCGTCCAATTCAGAGGCGGATTCGTCGGCATTAGACAGAAAGTCCTGGCGATCACAGGTTGCAAGAATGCCACCGATGATGTTGCCCCAACCTCGTTTATTGAAGCGCGTGTGTACATTAGCCTGGGGCATGCCGTCATACTTCCAGCGCTCCACCATGCCAAGCAATTCGCCAAGCAATTCCGTCCGGTATTGTTGGGCGTATCCTTCCGGATCGGCTATCGAAAAGCCTCGCCGTTTCGGATCGCCTTCGTGATACAGATTGATGACAATACTGCGTGTGACGAGGTCGCGGCTCACGTCTGGCGAGTTGGCCGTGATACAAAATATGTGGGAATTCTCGGCACGGATCGTTGCTGATTGTCCGAGTAATCGGAATGAGAGTATGGGATCAGTGACCGATCGTTCTAAGCACGCCGATTCGATCCGGGGGTTGCGACCACGACCTTTGGCATTGTCGATGATGATCGTCGTCGTCCCCCGCCGCACAATCGCGCCCAACCGTTTCTCAAATTCCTCGTCGTTGGGGTTGTAGGTCGCAGTTTCCGCCGGTTGTCCGTCCCTCAACGTGGCAATGATTTGCGCTAAGATTGATTTGCCCAATCCGGGTTGATTACCGTTCAGCAACACGGCCGGCTTTGAGCCAATAAAACGCGGAACCAAGAGTGTCGTCAGCAGCACGCCGAGAAAGTTCGTTCGATCACCGATACTTTTGAAACAAAAATCCGACAACAGGTGGTCCAGATGCTTGGTTCCTTGGCGGATGTCAATCGGCGGACCGGCGTAATAGATGCCAGTCGGGGCATCGAAGCCCGGAGCAACGCGACGCCAATCTTCGGTGAAGACAGGATTGCGAGTGAACAGTGAAATTACCGGTAAACGCGTTTTTTCTCGGTGATTGTTGAGCCAAGTATTGGCATAGGCGGAGGGAAACGGTTTGAATTCCGCGGCTTCGTCTTTTACGAATAGGAACTCCACATGTTGATTGAGCAGTCCTGCCAACTCTGCCGCAGAAAGAATCGATGATGTCTGTGTGCCATTGATAACGATCAACTGCTCGGTGCGATTGAAACAATTTCCCGCCTGAATGAGGCAGTCCGTGACTTCGTGCAACGTGTCGCCAACCTGCACCGTCGTGGGGTCAACGTAGATTGTTGGACGCATTTCACTTTGATTGGGATCGCTTTCCTCTAAATCGCCTTCCACGTCCGCACACGCTGTTTGGGGGACGGCGTCGGCTTTAAGCGTTTTCGTCACATCACGTTTCTGAAGTTCGTCGTACTTTGTTACTTGGGAATCATAGGCAGCGTTGTCCCAAGTGAGATCGAAATACCGACGACCTTGTTCGGCGAATTTGCCAACCGATTCGACTTGTGCCCAGACATCCTCTTTGGCGATGCCATTACGGATGGCATAACAACAAACCGCGAAATCGGCCTCGGAGCGCCTTCCTGCCTCGGCAATCGAGCTGCCGGCGATGAGTTCAGCAAGTCTGTCGACCTTCGATGGTGAGGGCTTGCGGACGTGCGGCAGCGGCATCGCGACAATTTGCTTCGCACGTTTAGCTATTGGCGACTCGACTATAAATGGCTCAAAGTCTGAAAGTGAACATTTACGGGTGGCATCGCACTTCACAAGTTCTGTTGGTATTGGCTCCTGCCCGTTGCGTTGATCTTTACGATTCAACGAACCTGGTAGCCGCAACAAACGAGACAGGTCCGTCGTGTGGTCGGCATCCAACGCTGAGGCGATTCCCGCCAGGACGTTTTGAAGGTGCTCGGCCTTAACACTGAGCCGTGAAATGTGTTGCCGCTGATCCAGGAAGACCTTGTCGCCATCCTCTAGGATGTATTTACGAGGGCGATTCCGGCCATCACGCGTTTTCGTCCATTCCGTTTCCACCGCCGGAGGATCATCTACGTCGTCAATGAGGTACGGTTCATCCAGCAACCAATACAGATGTACGCCATTCCCAGAATTTACGATGATAGTTGGTATTGGTAGCCCAGACTTAGCAATTCGTTCGTGGGCTTCATCAACAGTGACGTGATCGATGTCAGACCATAGAACACGGACGGTTCGTATTTGCCAAGCCAAATCGAAGCGACCATCATCGCCAAGGCGAGGACACACACCGAAGAAAAGATTTAGATTGCTCTCTGCTGCACGGCGAAGAAGGTATAGCAGGTTGAGCCGCAATAACTCTGGCTCCGCTTTACGGTACCTCGTGTTGTGATAGTCGACCCGACTACGTTTTCGCCCCGAATCCACCCAGGTCTCGATGGGACGGAACAGGATTGTGTCCGATTCTGAGAATAGGGTCTGCAAGAAAGTCACACCGACTTCGACGGCGGGACCATGCTCACCATAATCCGGTGTTTGGTATTGAATGAGGGGCTCCATTTGAGTCTTCTCCACGGCCTACAGTCATCCGCCGCAAAATGTAAAAAACGCCCAATTCTGACAGGTGGATTTAGCTTGCTGAATCGTCGGCATCATCCAGGTTGTTCACCGCGATGTCCGCCAGCACCCGGTCCCAGGCCAGGGTCGGGTCCTTTTTCAGTCGCGACTCGATTTTCTGCCGTAGCCCAGGCGGCAACTGAGCATTCGCGGCAATTTCTTCGGCGCGATCCAGGTTTTCCCTGATCTGCTCATTCACGTGGGCAATCTTCATCGCCCGCCGATAAGCGACCTCGAGGTCATCCTTGTCGGGGATCACCTTTTCGATTCCGTGCTCTTTGAGCTTGCCTTCGATCCAGGTGATGAAGTCCTCGGAGTTGAAAGCGTTCAATTCCACCCGCTGCCCTGCGTGCAGGAATTCTTGCTCCTCTTGGGTAGCGATTGAGTCGCTGTCAAAACCGCCTTTGAACTCACACTCTTCCGGCTCGAGGCCCCATTCTTCGATGTCGGACAGCCGCAATCCCAGATCGATGGCGTTGATCTTGTTGCGAAAGCGATAACGCTCGGTATTGGTTTCCTGAGCGCGGAATGACGTCTGTACAAGCCGCTCAGAGATCAGGAATCCCGCCTTATCGAAATCGTGCAGAATCAGCAGCGGCACGTCACCATGGCACAGTTCGTCCACCAACCTTCGTCCGGCGACGACCGACTGTCCTTTGCAACTCATAATGGCAATGTCATACCGCTCGGCCAGTCGTACTTCTTCGAACAGCGGCGCGAAGCCTTCCTTCTCGATGTAGAGCACGGCCCGATAGCGATTGCGGGGACCGGCGGTGGGAAAGTCGGACGGGTATTGCGGAAAAGCCAACTCGACGTCCGCGCCAACGTGGCAGTCACGCAAGTAGCGGTCGACCTCGATTGTGCCCAACGCCAACGGTTCGGACCTTCGCCACTGATAGTGCGGTTCCACCAAATGCCCCCGCGCGTCGTAAACCACCTTCCAGTTCTTAGTTTCCTCGGGGTGATCCGCAATGTACTTCGGTAGTAATGTTTGCGTGAAGTAGTCGTCGCGGAGCGTCTTACCCGTCCGCTGCTGTATCTGGGGCCGGGCTTTGTAAAAGATCTGGCGGGCGTTAGCGTGCAGGTTTCTGGTCCCCGAAACCTGGGCATACGCCTGCGGGGTGACGACCTCAGAGGCCTCAGTCATATATTCCGCACGATCGTAGGAGAACGTTTCCCGGCGTTGGGAGCGGCTCCGCGAATTACGGATTTCGGATTTGCGCTGGCGTTCCCATTTCTTCGTCACCTTCTTGGTACTTTTGATCAAGTCGTCGGCAATGCTCATGCTTGCACCTCCTTGTTACCCGACTTCAAGACGATGGCTGATTTACCGCGATCCGCATATTCCACGCGTGGATGCGCCAGGTGCACCAGAAACAGAACCGGCTGTTCAGCATCGGCGAATTGGTCGGAGAGCAACCCTTCCAGTCCCTGGCCGGCACGACCGAATGAACGAAATGGATTGTTAATCGCCGCGGACCAGTTGGCACCGGCGAAGACCTGACGCTGGTCCGGCGCGTCGTCTCCCAACCAAGCGAATGCGACTTCCAGCACGTATGGCAGTCCCTCTTCCTCGCGGGCTGTTTTGTCATATGTGATTTGCTCGGGATCGCCCCCTAGCTCTTTGAGTCGTTCAGAGATGTGATCCTTGCCAATCACCCCCAACCGCGATGGCTTGACCGGTTTGGTATGTGCTTGCATGGCTTGCAGAAGCTTGGCAATGGCCTCTTGGTTGAACGTACCTCCCTCCGTTAGAAACGACAGGCAGGTGCGCTGCAGTCCCGCTTCATCCAGGACGGACTTCCGTTTGCGAGACCCGCTCAGGCCATCGAACTCAGAAACGAATTCGGCGATCGTGCGGTCCGTGCCGTGGTCGCGGTCGTGCGTCACATAGGCAGCGATCAATCGTTCCAAGTGGGACTGGCCATACCAATGCGGCGACGTTGGCTGATTCGGCTTCCACTTTTTCCACGCGGTATTAGTAGCGTCAAAGTGCGTCTGCTCGCCAAACCAATCCAGTGAAATCGTGAGGTGTGGATTGAAGAGTGCATAACCGCGAACCATCGCCAGCACTCGCAACTTGATCTCCCTGGCCCACCAGAGTGTCTTTGGTCCGGGCACGACCGTCATGTCGTCAAATGGCCAGACAATTTCGTGCTTGTCATTGTGATTCTCCGACCACTGCACGCGTATCACGGTGCCCGGAACTTCGGGAATCGACTCGGTTTCATCCTCCACAATCGCACGTTGGGTAATCGGGTCGGCACGGCAAATGATCCGGTGCCGCACTCCACCCGTTTCGACGACCAGGCAGCCATCGCCGGGATCGACGACAAATGGCATCGATAGGATCGTCATCAGCGCGTTGCCTTGTGCCCCCCGGTCGGGCGCCACATACGCTTCCCGGTTCGAAGCCCGAACCGTGAAATCCAAGGCGCCCGCCAAAGTAGCCTCCGGCAGACCCGGTCCGTTATCCTGAACGGTTATCCCGCCCGCGTCACAAGCTATATGGATCACTGGCGTAACATCGGCTTGTTCACAAGCGTCGAGTGCGTTGTCTGTCAATTCCTTGATGACGACCAGTGGCCACTCCTGAATGCCGTGCCCGGTCTGCGTAGTCAGTTCTTTCTCGGAGAAGAAATCCATTTCACGCGACGTCTGAAATGTCGTACGCTCCAGCACTTGAGCCATCGTTCAGCCTTTCGATTTGTAAAAAACGGGGATTTGGGAATGTGGATTCAGCTTGCTAAATCGGTCGTTACTCAATGCGCGTTTTCAATGGGGATCGTCGCCGGGGAGTGGGCCGTGACCGAATCCGGGGTGCAATCAGGCGGATCGGCGGCGGCGTTCTGGTCCTGCTCGCGTTCGACAAAGTCCAGCAGAAGTGTCGCCAAGGCCGAGATGGCCGCATCAGAGATTGTGCCCTCGACAGTGAAATCCGGTTTCGCGGGCGCAGGGTCAGCGGCGTTGGGCGACGACTTGATCACTGCGCTGCCCCTCCCCGATCGCAGCTACCTACGACGACTGCGGGCACTCGGACCAACAATGCCTCGATTTCCGTTGGATCGAATCGGATCGAACCGTCCGGAAGGATGACGTGCGGCAGTCGCCGTTGACGAGCGAGTCGCTCAGCCCGTCCCTGTTTCCAATTCAGTTTTCGGTCAATATCGTCGCTATAAACAAGCATGGCGTGTTGCCCTCCCTATAAACTCATGGGAAGCAACACGCCACGGATACCTTTTGGTATGTTTTCGTATGTTTTGCTATGTTTTGTGGTCGCGTCTGCGTTTTTTGACTCCTCCTTTGATTTCTGGCGCGGCAGTTCCGTCGCGACCAGAGTCATGCTGGGATTCCGCCGAAAGTTTTTTACCACTTTGCTGGTTTGCCAATTCCTGTTGCTTGACCGCCAGCGAATTCCACCATGCAATCAATATGGTTTTTTCAACGATTGGCTGACCGCCTTTAGGCGGCTTGGGAATGGGGCCATCCATGCGATCGTTGAGGCTCTTAACTTTCGACTGCTCGTCCGACTTTAGTTCTAATGCCGAAGTGATTTCCCGCCACCCAGTCAAGAGCACGACGGGCTTTAGCTCAGTCGTAGTCTGGGGAATATTGTCACCCCCATGGGACATGCTGTCGTCGTAATTTGCTATTCCTGATGGTGGAGATTCGATGGCCAGCCGTTCGCATGCGGATACGGAAACTTGCTCCACTTGCCGAATGTAACCGCGCAGCAACCATTGAGTCGTCTGGATACCGTCGTTAGACAATTCCAGCTGTATTGGCTGCTCCATTCGAAATCTGGCTGGAAACTCAGATTGCAAAAACCGACACCATCGTGCGAAGTCGTCCGGTTCTTGTTCGATTTCATTTAGTAAGGTCACATTGCTAGCGATTAAATACTGGCCGGCAGTGACCGCAAGTTCGGTAAATCTTGCCTGCCCAGTAATGAAATTATGCGTTTCCCATCGTTCACGAGAATCGCCATATTGGCTCCACACCACCGCTCCGCCGTTGCCAACAAAGGAATCTCGCGAATGCTGGGCTTGGCCAAACTGTTGGGACAAATAACTCCAATCCACGCCGCCACCTCATCCAAAAGTGACCACCCAAGAAGAAACGCGGCGAGCCGGTGGATGGAACTGGTTTTCGGGCCGTCGCCCTAGCCGCGTAAATCGATTTTACCCGGTCACGCAGTACGTTCCAGTTCGAAAGGAATTTGGATAACTTGTTTCCCTCTATACGAAGAGGGTTTGGCACGGGGAGGTATCTGGCTTATTTTGCAGCCGCAATAGGAAAGCGACTTGCGTAATTCCTTCCGTGGAGAGTTGGGGGAAATGATCGCTCCGATGCCAAGTCTTTCCCGGAAATGTATTCTTCTTGTGACCTGCATCAAATTCCTGTACCACCGCTTATGAAGATCGGGTTAGGTAAAGCACGTCCTGTTTTTCATCGGAAGCTTCGTGAGCCCCGTTCGCCTTCGCTGTCGCCTCGGCCTGCGTAGCGGGAGGGGCCGAGGGGGCGGCGATGGTGGGCGGGGCGGACCCCGTTTGTCGAGTTCGAGCTGAGGTCAACCTCTGCCCAAACTCCGCCGGCGTCAAATATCCCAGTGAACTGTGTGGCCGATGCTCGTTGTAATCTTCACGCCAAACTGTTGTCAGCTGTCGTGCCGCTCGCAAACTTTCAAACTCCTCGGTCGCTAAAAACTCATCACGAAACCGGCTGTGAAAGCTTTCCGCAAAACCATTCTCCCACGGACTGCCCGGCGCGATGTACAACGCCTCCACGCCCAACTGTCCTAACCAACTCCGAAGCGCCTGCGCCACAAACTCCGGACCATTGTCGCTGCGAACATGACGCGGCACGCCCCGCATGGCGAACAATTCCGCCAGCGTGTCGATCACATCTTCACTTGTAATGCTGCGATCCACTTTCAAAGCCAAACACTCCCGGGTGTGTTCGTCGACGATCGACAACCACTTCAGCGGACTGCCGCTCGCCGTGCGATCGAACACAAAATCCCACGCCCACACATCGTTCTGGGACGCCGCTTTTCGCCGGTGACAGCCATTGGCAGTCGTTCCCAGACGGCGTTTCTTACGCTTCTTCTGCGGCACTTTCAGCCCTTCTCGACGCCACAGCCGATAGACCCGCGTGTCGCTCGCCCGCCAACCTTCGCGACGCAGCAAATGGGCGATGCGGCGATAACCGAACCGCGAACGACGGCCTACCAACTGCAGCATCCGCTTGAGCAAACCATGCTCATCGTCGCGCGGTTGCGCCACATAGCGTTGGCTGCTACGAGGCTGCTTCACCACGTGGCACGCTCGCCGCTCCGACACCGCAAACGTGTGTTGCAGTTCACGGACGGCACTACGCTTTCGAGAAGGGCTTACCAGTTTCCCTCCGCAAGGTGTTTCAACATCTTGATGTCCAACGTCTGGTCCGCCACGATTTCCTTCAGCCGCCGGTTCTCATCTTCCAAGGCCTTGAGTCGCATCGCCTCCTCCGACTTCATCCCGCCGTACTGTTTCCGCCAACGGTCCAATGTCGCTTGGCTGACTTCCAGCGACTGCAGCACGACCGCTTCGTCTTGCCCGGCATTGAGCATCGCATCGGCGTCACGCAACTTCTTCACAATCTGCTGCGGCGAATGCCGCCTGCGTCGTTTCGTCATTAAAAGATCTCCTTGCAAAAATCGCTCAGAAACCTTCATAACCAATGGCACAGTTTTTTAAAGGCAGGCCACTTGCATCCAAGCCGATGCCCCATACAATTAATGGCAGCGAGAAAGCGTCCACATTTACGGGAAGGTTGCGGTGAGCGTCGGCGGAGAATCTGACTGTCCAACAAGTTGGTGTCCTTGGCTGACTGCTTCGTTCACGAATTGCATTTCTTTGCATTGGCCAGATTGTTGAAGTTTTAGCGGATTGCGAGATGTACTTCGGCGAGTGTCAGCATTTTCTACTCGGATCACATTCGGTGGAACGATGCCGTCACTGTCCTCACCCCCTAATATCGACTCACACGCTATATACCGCTTTTAAGTTTGGCACGACGGCCGATTACAACTTCTGCGAGACCGAGTAAAGGTGAGGAGTGGGCAATGTCATTCAATCGATCGAATTTGCTGTCTATTCTCCTGGCAATCTTGGCCCTCTCATTGCAAACACGTATTACGTGTGGTGCGCAGGACAATTTTGTACGCGCTGGAAAATCGTCGACCGCGCTAGCGGATCTGGGCCCTTTGGGAAGCGGCACGGCGTTCTGTATCGATTCCAGCGGCCTATTTGTTACCAACTATCACGTCGTCGCGGCTCTGGATTCAAACCAGCACGTCGATTTAGTCTTGAATGCAGGTGATACAGGCCAACGAGTTTTGAAGGCGCAAGTTGTCCACACGAATCGCGAATATGATTTGGCTCTATTGCGTGTCGACCGTGCCACCGGCCTCTCGCCTCTGCAGTTGGGAATCGATACGAATCTCAGTGAGACTGATGACATCACCGCATTTGGCTATCCATTTGGAAAGATGCTTTCTTTAGAAGAAGGGTATCCATCTATCAGCGTTAGCACCGGAAAGATCACTTCGCTGCGTAAGGTTAAAGAAGAGTTAGCCTTGGTGCAAATTGATGCAAGTTTGAATCCCGGTAATTCAGGCGGTCCGATCCTTGCTCAGGACGGTTCAGTAATTGGAGTTGTTGTTTCCGGGATACCAGGGTCCGCCGTCAGTTTCGCGATTCCTGTCAGCCTTGTCAAAAAGTTCTTAAGCGAACCACGGCTTACGCTAAACGTAGGGAAGATTACCCGAGCTAATTTGTTGCGTCCCTGCAGTTTTCGTGTCCAAGTGCGAAACCCACAAGACGCTCCTTTACATCTCACGGGAGTGGAAATCACATTGACTTCCGAGGCGGGCAATTCGAAAACAGTCTCAATGGTCGAAGGCCAATCCGGCGAATACGTAGCAAACACAACTCCGGTTTCTAAAACTGTTGATTCGGCTGTCGTCCATACTCGAGTAAAACTCGGACAGTTGTCTTTGGATGGAGTCACGCAAAATCAATGGATCAGGCTTGACGACAAGACCTTCCGCCTGACCGACATTCAGAAAATCGAGTTCGGCGATAAGCGCCGCGTGACCATGAGAGACGGCAAAACATTTACTGGTGGATTATTTTCGTGCAGTGCAGTACGCGTAGATCTTGGAATGGATGTTGTTGAATTGTTTCCGCCTAGGGGAGAATCGCTTGAAGTCACAAAAGTTAATCCGATCGTGAACTCAATACTTTATGAGGTTGCGGCCATGAATGGAGAAAAGGTTATCTCCACGATTAGCGGGAGAATCCCTGTGGAAGGAGACGACAATTCTGCCCCCGCGCCAGTGAAACAATTATTGCTCGATCCCGAAGCCGGTGGTGAACAGGAAATCGTCGTGAACGTGTTTCTCGATGACGCATCCGACTTGCATATCACTCCTTTTGGCTTGTATTGGAAGCACTATTCAGGAACTAAGCCCGGCACCCAGCATGACATCGAAGTCAATGGTAAACCGTGGCATACCGTTTTTAAGAAATTTGCCCCTCACCTCCCCTTTGAATCTGGTCTTTTTCCTGTCGATTTGCGTACGTTTGATCTGGACTTTCAACTTTTGGGAATTGGGGAGAATCCAAATCCTTCTTCAATCGCCGGTGGCCGAAGCAGCATCACTTCGCTACGTCGCAGCCACGACATGGTAGTGGTTTTGCGAGACGTAGAGCCGGGCGGCGCCTGGTATCGTTTCAAATTGCTGCGCAAGCAAAGAACGGCGCAAGCCTCGTCCAACGTTGCTTTAAACGCTGAGACAAGTGCCAATTCCCAGGCGGAAAAAAATGGGGCCCCAGGAAAAGCAGTCGATGGAAGCTACGATTTAAGTCATGGTGAGTATTGGTTCCCTGGCAGCCGTCCACCGACTCCGGATCACTTGGTGATCACTTTCCCAGAGCGCAGCAGCGTCAAGACGATTCGAATGTTGATTCCGATGGGAACAAAACTGTATGTCCACGGCCACGAGCCTTTGGACTACAAGATCATTCTCGAACATGGCGAAGATCAGACAGTTGTCGCGGATGTCAAGGATGGCCAACACCCGAAGATCGAGCGCAATGGGGAATCCTTCACGCAATTCGTTACCTTTGACTTGCCAGAGGCTGTGCCGGCCGAACGCGTCAAATTCATTTGTTCAAGAACCTCAGGGCTGAACTACGGCCCTGTCATTTTTGAATTTGAAGTGCGCAAACCGTAAATCGTTCACAGGTGATCCTGTCCTGATTTCCATGGGTATGGCCGACACTGAAGGGACATCGGATAACAGGACAAACCGTCGGCACCCCCGCACTTAGCGCATATCCCCTCGTGCCAGTTGATGCTGGCGCTGCAAACGCGAGTTTGAATTGCCGATGAAATTCAACAGACGGCGTGAATAGGTCAGCGACTTCGGGTTGGCTGGGTGGTCTAGCGCGGCCAAGGAAGGACTCAACGCGCATGCGGTGCTGATTGATGAACTTCACGCCCAGCGGACTCGGGATCTGTGGGACACGCTCCGCTACGCCGGTGCATCACGATGGCAACCGATGCAATTGGCAATCACGACCGCCGGTTACGACCGGCATTCGATTTGCTGGGAACAGCACGACTATATGCTGAAAGTGCTGGACGGCTCGATCGAGACCGACGCCGCCGACAACTGGAAGCCGTCCAAGAAAAAGAGCGTCGAGCGGATCGACGGGATCGTGGCGTTGATCATGGGACTGGACCGGGCGAGCACGCAGGACGTGTGCACGAGCGTGTATGAGAAGCATGGGCTGCGATCGCTTTAACGCGGGCATCTGCGTGCAACCGTCGATGCGGGGGATTTAGACCAGACGCTTTTGCAGCGACAGGCGGGCGTTGCCACCACTGTCAATCCAAGTCGTATCCACCCACCATCGTACGTTTTCCACTGGGGCTCGACGCGATCCTATCACGGCCAGGGGTTAATGCATGGACCGAAGGACGAAGAATGGAATGATTGGCTTTCTGTTGATGGGCTCAACGGCGGGATGGCCATGATTGTGCCGGTGTTCGATACGGAAACGGGCCCGCATTCTCGACATTGTAGAGCATCAGGAGTTCGCGATAATCAATTGAAATATGCACACCTGAATGTCGACGGAGATTTCTATAAGGATCTTGAACGGGGATCTCGTGATGAATGAGCCCCTCGCGTTGTGGCTTCGGGCGAGATAGGTGAAGTGAGAAATGACCTTGTCAATGCGCAGTAACTGGCCAAGTTGCGCGTAGGTGCTAGTTGAATAACTCCTCTAACGTTATCACAATCCTATTGAAGGATGGTCAGTCTCAGCTCGACGCGCATCTTACTGAGATTAAAACGCAAAGTAGTCCTCCGGAACCGTCTCGGTTGGTCGCCAGTCGATTTCGCCGGCTTGGGCGCCTTTGTATTTGAGCAAAATTTCGCTCATCTTGTCCTTATCGAGTTCTGGCTGTTTCAATTTGCTGTGATTGACCCATTCGTCAACGGCCGTGGCATCGAGTTCGCCGCTTTTGGTCAGGCCGATCACCAACACCAGAATGTGTTTGCAAATCGAACCGCGGAGTCCCCCGCAAGGATTGAGGTTTTGCGTACAACAGGCGAATTGACCGTCGTGATTGAGCGAACAGGAATAGACGAGATCACTGTCGGTTTGGCTCTTGACGACGCCGGCGACGCTGCCAGTGGCAATTTCAGAAAAGAGTTGAAACGAGTCCGCCTTGAGCATCTTGGTCGCCTTTTTGAGCCGCGATGAATCGGTGATTTCGTTGAGCCGCTCCATAAAGCTATCAAAGTCGAGCGGACCTTGGGCCGGTTTATTCTGCGAGCGCTCATGTGGTGGCAGTCCGCCACCGACCCAGTTCAATGATTTCAAGTGGTCCGTTGTGACCGATGTAGGAAATCTTGTCTTTTCGTTGTAGTAACAATTAGCGAGCTTCGCACTGCCAAGTTCCGCGGTCGACAGGTCAACGCCGCATAGGTCGACCTGTTTGATCGTTGCGCCATTAAAGATTGCCTTCTTGGTATTGGCACCGGTCAATACGGTTTCCACCAGCTTCGCCTTGGTGAAATCAGCAGCTGTCAAGTCGGCGCCGCGGAGGTTCGCTGCTTTGAGATTTGCTGATTTCAACGTGGCTTCGGTTAGATTGACCTTGCGCAGTTGGGCATTTTCTAAATTGCCACCACTTAGATCAGCAGCGGACAAATCGCTGTCGGAAAAATCCAAATTTACCAGTTTGATTTTTTTGAGTTTGGCGCCCGCCAATTTGGACTTCTTAAACGCTGGTACATTCTTGCTGCCGTTTAACTCGCGACGATTGAATTGCGCCACGCGGCCCGCTTCCAAGTCAGCGAGAATTTCCTTCCGCAAGTTTGCCGCTTCGGTTTTCGTTTTTTTTTGCGATTGGGCGATCTCCTCCTTGGTTTGCGGCGGTTTGCCCAGCACTTCGCAGTTCGCGACATAAATTAGTTGTTTGAGCTCCGCTGGTTTGAGGGGACACTTGGATGATTTCGTCCTGATCGAACCGGGATCGATGTCAGTCATGCCAGATTCGATAATAGCGCCGAGTAAATTCCGTCGGATGTCATCCTTCGTAGCCTTGGTGCCATAAAGATAGGTCCGCTGATTCGCGTCCATTCCACTCTTCGCACTTTTATATAGGATGTCGATGCCAGCATTCATGATGAAATGCAATTCCGTAGCATCCTTGTCGTCAATAGAATAATTCAGCGTGAATTCGAGGCGACCGGATTGAAACGCGATGTCTACAAACTGCTCGATGTTTTGATACGAGGCAGGGTTCCACAAGGTTTCCGCCGGAACCGGTTTCATTTGCGCCAGTTGTGCGTCGTTGGCCCGTGCAAATAGTATCTGGCACTTATCGAGCGTGCATTCGGTCTGGTGCGAGTTGCCGAAATCGATCAGACGCCCTTGACAATTGATGAATTGGCAATCGACCAACTCGCAGTCGTCGAAAATAAAGTCGCCAAATTCGAGCTTTTGGAATTTGACGTTTTGCAAGCGGCATTTTGAAAACCGGGCAATATGCAACTCGCTATTGCGAAACACAACGTCCGTTAGGGTACATGATTCAAAAACAAATTTTCCCGGATCATCAACGCTCTCGACTGGACTGCCGCAGGTGATGTGATCGAACGTCGTGTGGGAAAAATTCGAGGCGATGATATGGGTGCCGCGGTCATCACTCCGCAATCGCAGGTTAGTGACGATTGAATTGTGGAACTCGCAACCGTTCATAACATACATTGATACGCTGGAAAAACGTGCTTTCTCAAATCGGCATTGCCTCACGCTGTCAAAACTAATGTTTTTGCCTCGCAGCTGTGAAAAACTGCAATCGTATGTATTGCCAAACTCAACACTGTCGAATTGACCGCCGTCAAACATACACTCCTTGATCGGCTGCCACCCCCATTCACTCAAAGATACGCTCCGCATTTTGCAATTCGAGAAAGAGCAACCTTCAAAACACAGTTTTTGCAGATTGATCTCTTGCGACTCGCTTCCCTCCCACTTTGTGCCTTGGAAAGTTGCCGACTGGATTTTGATCGAATCTTGAAACAACCAGGATGGAGTGGTCAATCGGACGAGTTGAGGCAATCTCGCCGGAATGGCCAGAAGTTTCAACCACTCGTCGGGGGACACTGTGACCAATGTTTTCAAATCCTCAACAAGGTGAATCGTCGCTTTGCCAGCCGTATTGAGTTTCTCAGCCTTCGCTTGTTTAGCGCTCCGTCGCCCCGAGCCGACAATGAGCAAGTCGAGTTCCGGCTTAACGTCGTCGACGAGCGTCGCTCCCTCGGCTTCCAGCAACTGCACCAATTCGTCTTTGTTGGGGGAGTAGTCAAAACGGCCGGCCAGACAGACTTTTTGATTGTGAAACAACTGCTTCGGAATCGCGGGCGGCTGAGCGGCTTTTTTCTTTGGCATGATCGCTCCTTGTGTGGCGCTGCGGGAGATTTGTTGTGCCTCATTCTAACGTATTGCTTTGACGAAATCACGTGGATAAGATACCTACCGATGATTCCACTGAAATTGGATTGATGGTGATTCACGATCGGATGAACATACGATGTCGAACAACGCAATACTGTCGACCGTATTGCAGGTGCACCGCGAAGTCGAAGCGGCGGGATTCCGCGGAATCGCCGTCATTTCCGCCGAACAGTTGAATTGGCTCCGCAACACGCTCACCGCAATCGAGGAGATGGGGGCGGAGTTCCTCGCGCAGCGTTTGCGGCGTTTCATAGAATCTGCCGAACAGCAGGACAAACATGCCGGAGCGCGGCTGTTGGAATTGCTTACTACGCTCCGCCTGTTTGAACGGGCGCTCACTCTAGAAGCCGCGCAGTTCCAACTCGGCGGGCTTTGCGCGGTTCACGACAGCTTTGCTGTCGACAATGAACACGGGGAGGAGGCATGAAGCCGCTCTCGCACTCAGAGAGAAAGTCGTTGATTCCCCATCTGCACCGGACCGCCGCTGCCATCGAACAGATCCTGGAAGCGGGGCTGACGACCGCCAGCGATGCCACGCACCAGAGCTTTGCCGTGACATTCCAAGAAGCAGCGCGGCTAAAACTGCTTCGCTTGGGAAGTACGCTGAGAAACACACAAGAGGAGATTGCGCGGTTCGTCAAAGACGATCCGCGATTCTCACAGCCGCGGTTGATGTTCTTCCTCAATCGCAGTTGGCTGTTATGCAAAGGGATCGAACAATCGCTGGATGACGGCGACGACGCTCGGCTGGAACAACTTTTCGGAACACCGGCGGCGAAAAAAATCGACACGCTCCGCGTCGTCTGTCTCGGCGTCATAAAAAAAATCGCAGCGGGCACTTTCTGCTCGTTCGAATTCCGGTTGCGTTCACTCGACGACGGCGAATATTGGACGTGGTCTACCGTCTTCCCCTTACGGCCGGGATTGGAAATTCCGCCCGAAGGATTCTTACATATTCCCCAAAAACAGAAATTTTCCGCCAATCTGTTTTTGGAAAGGCAGCCGATCGAGATCACGTCTGCGATGGCCGGTGAGACACCGCTGGGACATCGCAAGCTGCAGTTGACCAACGAAAGTACCGTCAGCGCTGTCGAAGGCTCGATCGATTGGACGCGTTACTTGCATTGGAAGCCCGCTGGGGCGCGACAGCGGATCACCCAGCATGAGATCAGTCCCTTCGAAGTCGACGTCGAGTTGCAGGAGGAGGTGATGTTCGACGACTATATGCTGCGATCCGCGGAACTACGTGAATCCGACAATCAGCACGTCTTTCCGCTGAATTATTTGGGGACGGAGTTTGACGTCGTCGTTGCCGATTCGGTGGAAGGGGAGTCTGCAAAAGCGGCGCTGGAAGCGCAGGTAGAAAAGGATGATCCGCCCCCACTTTACGGCGTGTTGCATTACGCCAAAGCACGACTGGTCGTGCAGCCGTTGACGCTGTTTGACGATGGACAGCCCAATTACATCACGATATCGGAAAAGGCCGTCGACCGCAAAGCGTTATTGTCGGTACTGAACTTCAGGTAATTGTTCCAAGAGCCCGTTTCTCATTTTTATTTGTTACATTCCATCTACTTCTGTTCATCTTACGGCGGATCAATGGCCAAAAAGAAAACCAGGACTCGAAGAGCGACCTCATCGGCAACTCAGTTGCCGAAAAATAAATCGACGAATTCCGACCATACTGTACTCCGTAAGCCGGCCGAAGTTCAATTCGCCGACCAAATAGAAGCATTGCGGCAAAATGATACGGGCATCGCTCCGGCATCGTGGATTCTCTCACCGCGTGCGGTGCTTGATTACCTGATCGGCGGCAAAGTCCTTTCGGTAACGATCGACGGCACAAAGACCAAGATCGAAATCACCAAAAAGTTCTTCGGCGATGAGCGAATCATCGAACGAGCGATCGTGACGCTCGCGTCAGAGCGGGCACTGCTGCTCGTGGGCGAACCGGGAACCGGCAAGAGTTGGGTCAGCGAGCATCTCGCCGCGGCGATTTCGGGAAATTCGACATTGACCGTTCAAGGCACCGCCGGGACGACGGAAGAGAACATCAAATATTCGTGGAACATCGCCCGTGTCATCGCCGATGGCCCCTGCCCCGACAATCTGATCCCCTCCCCCACGATGGTTGCCATGCGGCAGGGCGGATTATTGCGGTTTGAGGAAATCACCCGTTGCGTCCCCGACGTACAGGATTCGTTGGTTTCGATTCTCTCGGACAAAGTCATCGTCATTCCGGAACTGCCGGACGCCAATACCATGTGGGCCAAACCGGGCTTTAATGTGATTGCCACGGCGAACACACGCGACCAAGGCGTGAATGATCTCTCGGCCGCACTCAAGCGACGTTTCAACTACGTTCACATTCCGATCGTGGCCGACCAGAACACGGAAATTGAAATCGTCGAGCAGCGAACCGCAGAGTTAATGCAGCACTACGACGTTCAATTGCAGATCCCGCGACCGATTATTGAACTGTTGGCAACCGCGTTTCGTGAATTGCGACAGGGAAAAACGAATGATGGCATCAAAGTCAAACAACCCTCGACAACGCTTTCGACCGCCGAAGCGATAGGTGTGGCGTTGGACGCGGCCCTGTATGCGCAATACTTTGGTGCCGGCAAAGTCTCTGCTGCCGACGTCGCCCGCAATATCCTCGGTAGCATAGTCAAGGAAGATCCCGCTGATGCGAAGATTCTCAAGGAATACGCCATGTTGATCGCCAAACGTCGGGGCAAGGACAAGCGGTGGAACGAATTTCATAACACCATGAGTCAGATCATCCCCTAGGACAGACCATTGGCAAAAGCAAGTCCAACAAAGACGCCGCGGGATCAGGTTGCGGAGGAGGTCGCGAGTATTGCCGAACGTGCTCAGGCGATTCTCGACGAACCGTGGTACTGGTTCCCAGTGCGGCACCACTCCGCCGCGGTCGCCAAGCTATTGGAAACGGCGATTCGCACGCGGCGCCCGCGGCGGATTTTCGTCGAAGGCCCCAGCGATGCCAACCACCTGATTCCCTTTTTGGCATCCCGGCAAACGCGCCCGCCGGTCGCGATCTACTCCTGTTTTTCGGACGACGATAACTCTTTTCAGTTGGCGGGTATCGCCTCACCGTCCGAAGACATCCCGCCGCGCTGGGCCTGTTGGTATCCATTCATTGACTACTCACCCGAACTGGTGGCGATCCGCACAGCCCAGGAAATTGGGACGGACGTGCGGTTTTTTGATCTTCCGCACTACGGCCGCCTTGATCGGGAGGTACAGCAGTTATTGCACGAATCGGACGAGCGTGGCGAAGAGGATGACACGTCGGACTCCAATGCGATCGACGAATCCGGTAGTCGCAATTGGCATACCGAGAAATTGATTGCGGAAAGCGACTTCTATCAATCTCTGGCAGCGGCGGGGGGCTACAAATCTTGGGACGAGGGTTGGGATACGCTCTTTGAATTCCGCGCGTTCGCCGACCCGGAAGAATACCGGCGAGAGATGCTGGCATTTTGCTGCGCCGCCCGACTTTCCTGTGCGGCTCAACGAATTGCCGAAGACGGTACACTGGATCGCGAACGCTTCATGCTGAATTTCATTCGCCAAGAAATTGCCGAAAGCGGAATACGGGACGACGAGGTTATGATCGTCTGCGGTGGGTTTCACGCGTTTTTAAACCGTGATGATCCGGAGCCGCCTCCTACAATTCCCAGCGGAACCCGCTACACGACGGTCGTGCCTTATTCGACGTTTCGCATCGCTGACCTATCGGGATATGGTGCCGGCAATCGCGCGCCGCAGTTTTACCAGTTGCACTGGGAATCACTATCTGGCAACGAGCCGCATCCCCGCAATCGCTATGTCGTTTCGGTTTTGCAGGAAGCTCGCAATATGGGCGAACCGCTCTCCGCGGCTGATGCAATCTCCGTCGCGCAGCACGCGCGCATGCTGGCCGCCTTGCGGGGGCGGGACGTTCCGATCTTGGATGATCTACACGACGCCCTGTTTACCTGCTGCTGCAAAGGGGATCCGCACGAGCAGGGTGCCCGACTCGGTCGTGCCATCGATGCGGTGAATATCGGCAATCGCGTTGGCAAGGTCATGTCGGGGGTTCCGCGGTTGCCAATCGTCGACGACTTTTATAATCAAATCGAACGGCTGGAACTGGGAAGACTCGTCGCCCGCGAAAAACGAGAACGGCTCGAACTCGACAAGCGGCAAATAGCGGATTTCCAAACAGCGGCATTCTTTCATCGGCTGCGGTTCATCGAAATCCCATTTTGCCAAATGGAAGCGACGCCTCAGTCCGACTTTGATACCGGACTGATTTTTCGGGAACGGTGGCAGACGAAATGGAGTCCCGACGTCGAAGCCAAGTTGATCGAAAAGAATCTGTTGGGGGATTCGATCGACGCGGCAGCGGTCAATCAAATGCGCGAAATCATCGCCGAGAACCATGGGCAATCCGGCGTGATATGCGGCATTCTCGTTGACGGGACGAAAATGGATCTTCCCCATCTGGTCGACCAAGTCGTTGAATTAGCGGTTAATGCCATCGACGAGGACCCCCGTTTCGAGTCGCTTTGCCGAGCGGTCGCGGAGCTTTCTGTGCTCGATCGTTATGCGGTGCACCAAGCGATAAAACGAGAGCAAATCGCTCGCATGTTGAATCGTGCTTTTACCCGTGCATGTTTTGCAATGATCGACATCATTGCCGCTCCGGATGATCACTTCCCGCACATCGTCAACGGCCTGACTACGCTGGCAGAAATTGTGGTGAAAGGGGATGATCCGGCGCAACGGCAATTGTTCGCACATTATGTAGCCAGCGCGTCGCGAGAATCGACGGTTCCCTTTCTGAAGGGAGCACTGTTGGGATTGGCCGTCGAAATACAGATCGAATCGCAACAGACGATTACTGACGAAATCTTGGCCTATGCCCGTTCGTCGCAGGATAAAATGGCCCTTGCCGGAGACTTTGTGCACGGCGTGATTTCGGTGTCGCGGGTCTCGATCATGGGCGGGAGCAGTAGTCTGGTTGATGCCCTGGACGTATTAGTTCGTGCCGCGGAATGGGATGCGTTCATTGTCATGCTCCCGCGGCTGCGGGCGGCGATGGAACTGCTGCACGCCCATCACCGTGACTCACTTGCGACTCGCGTCGCTGAACTTTACGGTCTGGCCGAGGCACGCACTTTGCAAAAACTGAGCATCTCCGTCGGCGAAGCGGCAGATATTGTGCGGATTGACCGCGAAGTTGCCGAGATCATGCAACGTTGGAGCATTATCGATGAGTAATCCCGTTCATCCTGAATCTCACCAATTGGCCCGTTGGCGTCTGGTGTTGGGCAAAGATGCCGAAGCACACAACATCGGTTGCCAGGAGGATGCCGCCTGCCAGCGTATCGAATCATTGGTGGGTTTCTTGTTCGATGACAGTGCATCAGGCGGCGGCGGGAGTCAGGGGGGGGAACGCAGCGGCGGAGGACCGGCGGGCCATCCGCTCACCGTGCCGGAATGGGTGGAAGCGGTCAATGAGTTGTTCCCCCACCAAGCCAAGGAGGTCATGCAGCGCGAACTGATTCGTCGCCGCGGCATTGATCAATTGCTCGAGTCGCCGGAGCTCTTGGAAAAAGTCGAGCCTAACGTCGATCTGGCCAAGACGATTATGACGCACCGGGACCTGCTGACGCCCAAGACCCGCGTGCTGGCCCGCAAGTTGATTGAACGAGTGGTACAGCAACTTAAGGAGCGGATGCAGATTCAGATCGCACAAGCGATCACCGGTGCGATTCGCCGCGATAAGCATTCGCCGCGGGCGGTGTACCGCAATCTCGATCTGAGTACGACGATTCGCCGCAATCTAAAAAACTACGACCGCGATCTCCAGCGGCTGTTGGTGGACCGCCTTTATTTCTACGCCGCGGAGCGCAAAAAACGTCCCTGGCACATCATCGTTGCTGTGGACCAATCGGGTTCGATGCTCGATTCGGCCATTTTCTCGACGATCATGGCGTCGATTTTCTACGAGTTGCCTTCGGTGCGGACGAGCCTGTTTCTGTTCGACACTGAAATTGCCGACCTGAGCGAGATGGTTGGACAACCTGTAGACATACTGCTCTCGGTCCAATTGGGGGGCGGCACAAACATCGCCAAGGCCGTCACCTATGCCGAGCAGATCACACGCGAACCGGCGCGGACGATCGTGGTGTTGATCACGGACTTTTACGAGGGAGGCTCTGAGAGCGACCTTGTCAACAAAATCGGCGAAATGGCGCAAGCGGGAATTCGCCTGATCGGCTTGGGGGCATTGGGTTACGACGCGCGACCGGACTACAACAAAGCCACGGCCAAAAAGTGCCGCAAAGCTGGCATGGACATTTTGGTTTGCACACCGGAGAATCTGGCGGAGTGTATGGCACAGATAATATTGGGATAAACCTGCCGGCGCAGTCCACCAACATTTACGAACAGAATTCGAACATCAACAGGAGGTTCGCAAGAAAAACACATGGAAGAACTTTTGCCGGAACTGATCGTAACCAGCGGCTAATTGGAGTTTAAATCAGAAGGTTTTCAGGAGTGCGCGCACGGAGAGCGGGACCTTATTATAAAACGGTGGATTAAGAATTCACGCACCCCGTTCGTACCATTGAATCAGCCCGCCGAGTCGTTCGCAGCGGATGATGTTATCGAGTACGGTAGTGTTGTTTTGCGGTTGTGGATCGATACAAGACGGGGGTCGCGTGCCGACCGCAACGAGTCCAGCTGTTAACTCCTTGCCGTCCCATTTCGAAGAGGGTTCCTTTCGGGGAGGGGTCGCGCAGTCCAGTCGCATCGTCTAATGATGAGTGATGCCCAGCATCAACGCGGGGAGTCCGACTGCTGACGCCCCTTGCTAACGCTAACTGCCACGACTGTTGTCGACCATTCGCACGTCAAGGGGGGCCTGTTCGCTGTTGAGAGAAGTGTGCGTGATCCGATTTGGCAATGAAAAACTGATTCCTTGGTCTTCGAAAGCATGGAATACCGCTAGATTGAACGTTTCACCAAAAGCGAGGTAATCCCAGTAATTCGGCGGGTGATACCAATAGATCGCACGAATTGTGAATGCGGTCGGCAGAAAATCCACAAAGTAGACGCGTGGCGGATAGTCGGGATTCATCCCTTCATGGTTGTCGAGCTGCTCCCGCAGAATTGCCACGGCAGCTTCGACCTTTTCCGAAGGGGTATCCAAGGGAATGTGAATGTCGATCACGCGCTTGATGCATTGGCGTCGTCCGACATTTTCAATATCACTTCGAGCCAATTCGTCGTTAGGGATTGTGACTTGATGACTTGAGAGCAATCGAATTCTAGTTGAGCGTAGCCCAATGTCTTCGACCACTCCGTCATAGCCCTTGAATACGATTCGCTCACCCACCCGAAACGGCTTGTCGGCCATCAGCATCAAGGTGCCAAACAATGTTTTTAGCGTGTCCTGTGCTCCCAGCGCCAGCGCTAGGCCACCAATTCCAGCACTCGCTAAAAGAGTTCCCACGGGGATGCCTAAGTACTGTCCACCGACCATCATCACGATGACCGCTAGGACAAGACTCGTTAACTTCGACCCAATGCGTATCAATTGTGCGTTGAGGCCCTGCCGATTGACTCGAGGAGATGCAATGACCGTCTCGGCAACACGGTTGGAGGCTGCAAAGACGACAACAATACCCGCCAGCGTGGCTGTCGCATTTGCAAAGAAGCTAACAATGTAGAGAGGAGTTCCTCGGATCGTTAAATAATCACGCGCGTACCACTCGAAGAGTAAAGGCACAATCATGGCGGCGACTGGAAAGACAATTGTCATGCAATAAGCCAGATTTCGGCGTCCGCGCGTGCGTTGCGTGATCGCAAGATGCCATCGGTAAACCAATGTCATAAAAGCGACCGTAATTAGCAAAGCGACAAGGAGGGCTGGCCATTTCCAATTCGTTAAGTTGAGAGTGCGGCCAAATCGCATGCTGTCCGGCAACCGCCGCACTACCGCAGCAACGAATGGGTTGTGCGGCGTAGACATGTACCATTTGTACAAGTTCGGTGAGGTGAGTGGCCCATCGGTGCGATAAGGGCTTGCCTGGACGTCGCCGAAATAATCGGCTGCGCGATCAACAGTTCCAGTCGAGAACAAATATTCATGTTTTTGCGGACCTTCCTCGACACGCGCAATCGTGATCCGTGTGCCGGGGATCCTCCAGAATGAGAATTTTTCGAGGCCACCGGCGGACTCGATTTCGGCTGTGTCGGGTATTTCGTCCCAGGAGGGCAACTGATGGCGATCGAGAATCTCCTTTAAGCAGATTGCCGCCTCAGCGGCTCGCTCTTTGCGCTCAAATGCTGGAAGCTCGCTCGCATCGATGCAATCCAGAATCCGCGTTTGAACTGCTATATGTTGCGGATTATTCGAATCAAGGTAATGTTCGTTCTGAATTTGCTGGTGCAATTCATTGCAGGCATCAATGAAGCTCTTGAGCATCGAGCGCGGGCTTGACGTATCTGCAGCAGTGGGATTCATGCTTGGCTGTGCGTTTAAGGGTGCAGAATGCAGAGAAAAACACACGATTGACAGCAACACTATCCCGCTATTTCGCCACTTCATGATTGATGCCATAGTTGAATCGCTTGCGCTCATTCTGCAACTAGAGGTTTTTCGACATTGCTGCTTCTCTCATCGTCGGAGCGAGATCGCGTCACCACGGAAAGGGAACATGGGACTCTGACGCTTCGCTCAGCGGACCTATCTTCAAACTACGTGATTGGTCTTGGCGGTAGCAATATCCTTTGGGGCTTCTTTGAGCGATTACGTACAAGCCCCCGTGAATTGTCTGATTGTGCAGCCACGGAGAGGCGAATAAAAAATGCCGGACAACACCTTTGGTTGAATCCCGCATGATTTAAGGTTTGTAAGCTAAGCAGTTTTGCCTTGGTCACCTTTCAAGCTGACTTTTGACCAGCGCAACCTCCAGTGGATTTAGTGGAGTCGCCGGAGGTTGCGCCTTGGCGAACGATGCCAATCGGGGCGATGTTCAGCTTCGCGGTTGCGTGGAACCCAACACCGAAGGATCGTTGGGAAGAACTTGCCGAGTTTTGACGCACGGAAAGGCACAAAATGACGCCTGGCATCGCTGTGGCTCAAACCTGAAAACCGCTCTCTCGGCGACGCCTTCCCTAGCATGCGTCTACGCGTTGAATTCAGCTTTGCCTTGAGCGTGCAAGTATTCCTTAATTGTTTCCGTGAACGCTCGCGTTGCTACGGAAACAATGAGGCCAAAATATAATGTGCCGATAAATGCGAGGAAGACGCTGATGCACTGCCCGATTCCGGTTTTGGGTGTGATGTCGCCAAATCCAACAGTTGTCGATGTGATCAGTGAAAAATAGATCCCTTGCGAAAAGGGGATGCCTTCGCATTGAGCGAATGCTAAACCTCCTGAAAAAACCAGGAAAAATAGCGCGTTCAGTATGCCGCGGAGAATATGACAGTAGTGGACAAGATGAAACACGAAGGTCAAAAAACTCTTATACGACGTGACACCCTTGGGATTTTTATTGGCCATCTTCTGAATCCTCTTTCGGAACCACACCAGGGGCGGGCATTAGAAATTCTTCCAGTTGTGCGTTGCGCTGCTCGACTTTTTCTGGTGCTAGAAACGGATCAGTTGCAGCATCCGTCGGTTGATCGTCCACAGGCATGACTTGTGTTTCAAATCCGGGGTAACGAATTTGCCATCCTCCACCGAGTGCGCGGTAGACTGCAACCATATTGAGAAGTACTTGGCCCTCAGCTGCTGCCATCTGGTCCTGCGCACTACGGAGAGATCCTTGCAAGACGAAAATCGGTGAAAAGTCGATGGAACCTTCCTCAAACTGGATCAAAAGTAGTTTTAGCGATTCGTTCAAGTTATCAACGCCATTACGGAGTGATACGACTTCACGTTTTGACTTCAGAAACGCGATCAATGCGTCCTCGACTTCTTGGCTAGCGACCAGAACGGTATTCTGGTAACTCGCGATCAATTCCAAGAGTCGGGCATCCTGCAGCCGAACATTATTTGTGATCCGGCCGTAATTCAAAATGTTCCAGCGAAAAGAAGGGCCGATTGAACCCGCTGCACTAGCTGAATTAAATAGGTCGCCGAAATCTTCCGACGACTGGAAGACTTCGCCATTAAGCGAAATACTTGGAAAAAGGTCTGACACGGCGACACCAATTTGTGCGGACTGTGCCGCCACCTGTCGCTCTGCTTGACGGACATCGGGCCGTCTCCGCAGTAGATCGGCAGGAATTCCTACCGCGATATCCGCTGGGACCTCGGGGATGCCATCACCTTTTCCTAACCACGTCGAGAGGTCGGTCGGAGGGATCCCCAGTAATGTGCATAGGCGATTGCTCGCTTGGCGAAGTCCTGTCTCTAGAGCGGGTAGCGTAGCCTCTGTCCCGTTTAGATTCGCTTCGGCGAGATACACGCCGACTTTGCTCGTCTTGCCTTCGTCAAAACGTGTCGTTGAAAGCTGCAGCGATGACTCCTGTACCATGACGTTCTGCTTAGCATATTGGATTCGTTGCTCGAAGGTACGAATGTCAATGTACGCCGACACGACCTCGGCTAAGAGAGACACGAGGACCGCATCGTAGTCATAGATGGAGGCCTCAAGTCGTGCATCGGCAGTTTCCAGCGCACGGCGAAATTTTCCCCAAACATCGATTTCCCATGAGGCATTGAAACCCACATCCCATTCATCAAACGCTCGAATTGGTGGCGGAAGGGCAACCGATTGGCTTTCTTGGATTCGAGTAGCGTCGCCAAATGATTGCTGCACTTGCGGGAACAGGTTGCCTGCCGTGATGGCGCGGCTGGCACGGGCCTGCATGATTCGACTTCCAGCTTGGCGAAGCGTCAGGTTTTGAGCGAGCGCTGTCTGCACCAGGTTATTGAGGATGGGATCCTCAAAAACGGACCACCAATACGGATCATCAGGTGGCAGAGGAAGGACATGTTCGTTGCCGATGTCGATCCAATGCTCGGAGACTGACGCGGCGGGGGGGTGATAATCCGGTCCCACTTGGAATCCATTTTGAACCCATTGAGATAGTCCGCACCCGCTGGCGAGCATACAACTCACCCCGATGAAGAGCATCCGATAAAACAAAAGTACCGACAACTTTGAATTCCCCGAGGCTCAGAGTATTGAGATAATCGACTGCTGGACGTAGGGCGCTCTGCGGACTTTTTGCAATATCGCTATAATCGGCAAAACTCACCCAGGCTTTCACTCCAAGCAAGCGTGAGCTCCAACATAAATCAACCTATTGGAAAAAGATCCTTCGCAAAGCCTACAGATCTCCTGGACTCTCCATAGGCCGTGGTTATAAGATGATCGCCTGCTAGGTTCCCGTCTTTTTCAGGTCTTGTCGAAAAGCGAGCCATGATTCAGATACCGTCGGAATTACAATTCTTGGGAATTTATTTGCCCCCGTTTTTCCTGGTGTGTCTGTTCGGATTGTTTGCCACCGTAGCGATTACCCAGATACTGAATTGGACGGGACTGAGCCGATTCTTTTGGCATCCTCCTTTGGCGTTTGCCGCCATGTGGGTAGCGACGTCATCGCTGATTGGTTTAGTGATGATTTCCCCATAGGAGTTTACGATGCCCAAGGTTTTTCAATTCGCTAAGGTATTGATCCCCAAGCTGATCACTTGGTCGCTGGTGTCGATTGCGGCGTTTGGTGCATATTTCCTTTATATGCAGTGGACAGAACAGCCCTGGACAAGAGACGGACAGATTCGGGCCGACATCGTTAAAATCGCGCCTCAAGTGAGCGGCAATCTCGTGAAAGTCGCAGTTCGTGACAATCAGTTTGTGCACAAAGGTGACTTGCTGCTGGAGATTGATCAAAGCTCGTATCAGTTGGCAGTGAACAAAGCCAGAGTTGCTGTCGACCAGGCCAAAGAAGAAGTCGCCTCGCTGGAAGCATCCGTACGAGTCTCAGCCGCGAATTACGAAGAGGCTAAGGTAAGCGTCACGACTGCGAGCAGACAAATTTCTTCTGCGGAAGCCAGTGTGCAATCGGCAAAAGCGTCCGTCGATCAAATGAAAGCCGGTGTCACGTCCGCGCAGCAATTCATCAAGCAACGTAAAGCCGAGTTGTCAAATGCGCACTCGGAAGCGGCGCGAGCCAAGCGACTCGTCGAAAAAAAGGCAGGTTCTGTTGAAGATGCTGAGAGCACTGCCGCAACAGCGATTGCCAAGGAAGCACAACTTGCCAGTGCCGAGGCCGGTTTGATCCAGGCCCAGGCCTCCCAGACGCAATCCGAAGCAGCGCTCAATGAAGCGCACGTCAACCTTTTGCTCGCAAAAGATGGATTGTCGGAGTCCAAGGCTGCAGAGACTTCTGCCAAAGCATCGCTCGACCAAGCCAAAGCCAATCTGGGAATGTCCGGCGACGAGAACGTGCGTGTGCGAACGGCAATGGTCAGCCTCGCTCAGGCGGAACTCGATTTGAGCCGTACCAAGATTCTCGCTCCCTGCAACGGTTACATCAGCAATCTTTCGGTTGACGAGGGGACGTACGCAGTCGTTGGCCAACCGTTGATTATCATCGTCGACAGCGATACCTTTCGCGTACACGCCTACTTCCAGGAGACCAAGCTAAGGCATATTGAAGATGGCGATTCGGCAGTGATCACCTTGATGAGCCATCCAGACCGCCCGCTCAAAGGCTTTGTCGAAAACATCGGCAACGCGGTGAATCCTCCAAACATTGCTAACACGGAAGGGCAGCCCGGGGAGGTGCCTCAGATTCAGCCAACATTCGATTGGGTGCGACTGCCGCAGCGTGTTCCAGTTCGTATCCGTCTGTCAGAAGTTCCCGATGACATTCAGCTCATTTCTGGTACGACCGCATCAGTTGCAGTGCTGTTGCCCGACAAGGAGTAACGTGTGTGGCACCGCATCCTTGGCTTGGAACCATCGCGCACGTTGATCGCCGCCAAATCGACCTTGGCGATCGTCATCGGTTATGGATTAGGGCTGGGATTTGATTGGAAAGCTTCGTCAATTGCCACCACAATTATCGTATTGCAGACGGCGTCGCTGGGCACCACGCTGAAAAAAGCCTCCTTGCGGATGATCGGAACGCTTTCGGGGGCACTCGTGGGCGTGGTCATAGTCGCGACTTGCGCGCACGATCGAGAGCTATTCATTTTGGCGATGGCTGTGGTCGCCGCTGTTTGCGTTTGGGGGATGCAATCGAGCTCCCACCAGTATGCGTGGATGCTCGTGATGCTCACTTGCGCAATTGTGGGTTGGCCGACGGCGATGAATCCCGCGGATACATTCCATACGTGCGTTGACCGTGTGACCGCCGTGACCGTGGGAGTCGTTTTAAGCAGCCTGGTCCACGGCGTGTTTTGGCCAGTGACAGCCGGCCAAAACTTCGAGCGGAGCATGCAGGAGGTTGTTGAGGGCTGTCGCGACCTGGTATTGCTCATCCGTCGCGGTTTGCTGAATCAGGACATCGATGTGCAAGCCATTGATAAGATGGAGATCAAGCTGATCTCGCTATCAACATCAATCTCCGCCACTCTCAATGCGGCTCGTGTCGATTCCAAGCACATTCGTCGGCATTATCGCCAATACGAGCAGCTGGGCGACGCGTTAGAAGAACTCGTTCTGGCCACAACCGCCATCGGCGGGACAGCCACTCTTTATCGCGAAGTGTTGATGGTCCCCGCGGTTTCTCATTCAGCTTCTTTGCAACAAATGCTCGACACGTTGGACGACGTCTGTTCGGCAACTGTCCAACAGCTGGCAATGCCCCGTGACGGTTCCCATTACCAAGACGAAACCAAGGCCGCTTCCATTCTCGAGTTGCAGGACCAGACTCTAGCGGGATCCCAAGGAACCGTCGCCTTTCGTTTGTTACTCAATTCAATGCTCACCTTCCAGGAGGCAGCTTTACGTGTGCGATCGGCAATCGCCGAAGCCGAAGTTTCTAGTGCCGAAGCGAATGCGGCATCGACGATTCCGCAAACAGGTCCGGACACGAAAACCCCTTTCGCCAAGTCAGCGTTGGCCGGCCTACAGGTAGTCGCCAGTGCATGGTTCTTCGTATTGCTCAATTGGCCGCCGGGACTGCAATCCGCAATGATTTTGACAATGATCTTTGTCTATCTAAACGCGCAATTGCCAGTAGCGCTTACTGCAAGCACGATTCTTAAAGCTGTGTTGATGGCCTTGCCAATTGCGGCTGTCTTTCATTTTATCGTGATGCCGACCCTGGATAGTTTTATCGAGCTTTCTCCTTGGCTCGCATTCCTTTTCTTTCCATTGATGTATGGCCTATCCAGTCAAAACCCACTGAAAAGCATGTCGGCAATGCTCACTGTCAATTTAACAAATTCGCTGATCTCCGTTTCGACCACTCCGCCCCAGTACGATTTTTCTTCCTTTGCAAATACCTATCTTGGAATGAGTGGCGGTGTCGCCATAGTGCTATTACTGGCCTACCTCTTTGAAACTCGGAGTCCTCGTCGTGGTTTGCACGGAGCCTTAACGGCTTTACTCAAACAGTCCGCCGACTACCTCAAGGCGCTGGAAGACGATTCCCCAGGGCCGACCGCAGAGCCCACGCTGGCAAAAAAACATCGTATGCAATGGATGCAGCGTTTGGGGCAATTGAAGAAGTTGTCCGCAGCCGTGGATTACCGACAAGATCCCCAAGCCAATCGCGACCAAGTCAGTACCATGCTGCAATCCTGCGATGTGTTAGTCGCGAGACTTTTCTGGTCCTCGGTGCTCAGCGTCCCACCTCGTCGGGAGGCTAGGATTGAAAAACGGCCTTTGAATCGCGAGCATGACTGGTGCGCCGCGACAATTGCCGCGACCGCGCAGTCGCTCGGTGCGCTCCAACCGATCGACATTCAGCAGCCTGACAAGACATTGTTTCGTGACGGGGAATTTATGATGAATGCGGGACAATCAGCGGACGTCTACGAACCCTCACTCGAAACAGAAGATATGACAAGGGCAAAGTCCACCTACTACCGCGCGCTTGCCGAAGCCATAATGGATTGCCAGCGCGAGATAAATAGGGTCGACTGGAAGCGGTGGACTCAAAGTTACTTCTAGCAACGTCAGCCGGAACATCGAGGACCACAAAGGTGTTGCATGTCCGAATATCAAGTCCTGACCATCATCGCCGCATTCGTATTCGTTTACAGTCTGATGGCGTCGCGGCTAGAGAAAACACCGGTTAACGGGGCGCTCGTATATGTGGGCCTGGGAATACTCTTTGGCCCCAATGTGCTTGGCTTGGTTGGCTTCAACGTCGAAGGTGAAATGATCAGCCGGCTGGCCGAAATTGCACTCGCGATCTGTCTATTTACAGATTCGTCAAATGCAAAATTGCGCGTACTTCGACGCATCGAAGCAATTCCTTCAAGACTGTTGCTGATTGGCTTGCCACTAACCATCGTACTCGGCTTCGGCCTGGCTTGGTTGATGTTTGGAGACCTTGGCTTTTATGAAGTCGCCCTCATCGCCACAATGCTGGCACCAACGGACGCAGCTTTGGGAAAGGCGGTTGTTACGAATCCCGCTGTGCCCGCACAAGTGCGGGAGAGCCTAAACGTCGAGAGCGGTTTGAATGACGGCATCTGTGTGCCGGTGATCTTGTTTTTTATTGCGATGGCAGCCGGTTCGGTCGAGGTATCGGAATCTACCAAGCTTGTTTTTAAACTGCCGTTGGAAGTCATCGGAATTGGAATTGCGGTTGGCGTTGGACTTGCTTCAGTCGGTGGATTCGCTTTAAGGACTTGCGCGAGTCGCGGCTGGATTGCCGGTACATGGCTGCAGATGCCGATCATTGCGCTGGCCCTTACATGTTTCGGTTTGGCGCAGTGGCTGGGGGGCAGCGGCTTCATCGCATCGTTCGTAGGTGGTTTAACTTTCGGTGCCTTAACCAAACACCACAAAGAGGAATTCCTGAATGAAGCAGAAGGAATGGCAGACGCTGTCGCGATGGTGACTTGGTTTGCCTTCGGGACTGTCGTTCTTGGTTTTCTTCTCAGTGGTTTTGATTGGCAAGTATGGGTGTATGCAATTCTCAGTCTGACCGTTGTTCGTATGTTACCGGTCTTCGTATGCCTGATTGGAAAAGGCCTTCGGAGTGACACGCTGCTGTTCATGGGCTGGTTCGGACCGCGAGGATTGGCCAGCATCGTGTTCGTGGTAATGGTCATTGGTGAACAGTTACCAGGAAACGATAGAATCGTCGCGGCCGTGACCTGGACGATCACGCTTAGTGTCATATTGCATGGATTGTCGGCAAATCCGTTGGCTACGGCGTACGGTGCCCGGGTGGGCGACTCCCCCATTTGAAAAAGGCTCGCTGGATTCAAGCGGATGGACCGAAGGTGTATGGCGAGAAAGGTTCGTTTGATTCGTCGCCAAATCAGGCTGATCGCGTGGTCCAAAAACAATGGTGGACGGAAGTCGAACACCAAGAGGAGGTTCGCGAGAAAAACACGTGGAGGAACTGTTGTCGGAACTGATCGAAACCAGCGGCTAATTGGATTTCAAATCGGAAATTATTCAGGAGTGCGCGCACGGAGAGCGCGGCTCGTATAAAAACGGTGGGCCAAGAATTCACGCTGCGCGTTCGTACCACCTGGTCAGTCCACCGAGTCGTTCGCGGCGAACAATCTCATCGAGTACGATCGTATCGTTCTCCACTGGCGGGTCGGCGCATGACGGCGGCAGGAAATCTCGCGAAAAATGCGCTCGACCATCGTTGTAATAACGGACGTATTCAAGGACGAGGTCGTTCAGATGCTGCTCGCCGAAGACCAGGAAAATTGTCCAAGCATTCCTGCTTGATGCTTTGGATGACTCGTTCGCAGCGAGAATCAGGTTCGGGCTTTGGATCGGCAGGACCTTGAACTTTACTCCCTCGGCTTTGAGCACATCGTCGAACTGTGCGGTGAACTTTGTATCGCGGTCACGCATCAGATAGGTCGGCTGTTCGTCGCGATCGGCGGTGTACATCAAAAAGTTCCGTGCCTGCTGCGTGACCCACGCCGAATCCGGATGCGCCGTGGAGTTGCTGATAAAAATCTCGCGGGTCTCGACATTGATGAAGACCAGCAGGAAATAGTCCACGACTCCCCGCGGCGTGATGACACGCTGTGTGAAAAAATCACAAGCCCACAAGGTCTTGGCGTGCATCCTGACGAACTGTTCCCACGAGCCGCGAGACCGCTTGGGCGAGGTGTCGATCCCCTCCTCTTTGAGAATGTTTCGGACGGTTTGCCGGCAGATGCGGTTGATGCCCAGCCGCCGCAACTCGCCCAGGAATCGAGTGTAGCCGACGCCGGTTTCGCGAGCGATCTTACGGACCAATTCGCGGAGGACTTGCCGCTTCCGCGGTCGCCCTGGCTAGGCCGACTTGTAGCCGCGTCGCTCTTCCCGGACCCAGCGATGGAACATGCTGGGGGTGACGATGCTGATCAGGCGGTCGATGTCCTTGCCCAGCGGTTTCCCAAATTTGAGCAACCGGGTGCGTTCCTCCGGCTTGGTGTGAATTTCGCCAGGGATGCGAGCGCGGAGGATCGGCAGTTCTCGCGCGGTTCAAAAACAATGACGGACGCAAGCCAAACGCCAAAACAAGGTTCGCCTGAAAATCATTTGGAAAAACTGTCGTCGGAAGTGATGGTATCCAGCCGCAGTTGCGATTGCAATTTTCGAGTCTTTCGCCGTAGGCGCGCAACGAGAGCGCAACTCGAATTAGAGTCGCGTGTCAAAACATCACGCAGCGCGTTCGTACCATTGGAGCAATCCGCTGAGTCGTTCGCGGCGGACGATGTCATTCAGTACGATGGTGTTGTTTTCAGCTGGTGGGTTGGTACATCGCGCGATGCGGAATTTCTCTTCGTCGCGTTTTCTGGTGAAGCAAGCCTCTCCGCGGCAGTGCGAAGCGTTTATTTCATTTCTTGACGGACAGGGACCACCTTTCAGCACCGGCCAGTGAATCGGGAACAATGTCTCGGTGCAACCTCACCTGAAAGCTGCCCGGTGAATCTAGGCAAGCGTACTGTCATTCGCTCGACTTCCGTCGAGCTTGGGGGGTTTACCTTAACTCGAAGGTCGATTACCCTACCGATTCAGCCAAAACAGCAGGTACAAGATTTTATGGTCAATTAAAAAAACGATGAAAGGAAGCAGGCAATGGTTGAGCTGACAAAATTCGCCGGAACTCGAAGATTCCATCCGATTTTGAATGCAAAGCGACTCCCTTGTTTCCTATTCGTAATCATAATTCTCTCTTCGCAAGACGCATCTGCTCAAGATCCCGCGAGGCTGCAGATAATGAATGCAGGAATCAATCTCGGATGGACTAGTGGTATTATCGAGACGGAAGGAGTCACGGCAGAAAACATTGATCAAATCGGTGCAAACCTTGCCAACGCAACCGCCGCAATTACAGCCCTTGTTCCTCTCATCGCCTCTCCGCCTTACGACACCGATTCCTTCGTGAAGGTGAATGAAGAGATCAATCGCCTCTCTGGAAAGATCGGGGGCATGCCTCGTGACAAAGCAGCACACGAAATCTCGGCAATTTACCGGCGTCTCCAATCGGCATTACGAGTCTATCTCAGTGCCAGAACAAGAAAGCTGACGCAAGGAGGGACCTGTGATGCAAGCACGCTCGATGTGGGATACTATTTTGGGCGGGGGCATACTGCATTGCAGCGAGGAAATCTCACCCTGGAACGAAAATCTCGCGAAACGATGATGCATTCCATTCACACTGGAGCTGAAATCGCCAAATCACGTCCTTGTGTCTTTCCCTCTGATCAATATCTGAGCGCACCTGTCCTGGATACCCCCACCGTCGCTACATATGCATCATCGCTGACGGTGATTCAAAATGTCGCCGCCGTCGGAACGCTGCCCGCTGGCGTTGCTCTGGATCCAGCGGTAAAAATCCCCACCGCGGTTGCACCGAGTTCCGTCCCCACGACGACCTTGACAACGAGTCCTCCCCCCGACAACGGGAAAACTCCCCGTCCCGTAGTTCGCCCCGATCTATCCAAACCCTGGAGTTCAACCTGGGGGAACATTCACTGGAGCGAGAATTACTACGGTACAAAGTCCAAAACTCTGACCGGAAAACTTGTTAAGATCAATAACCGATGGGTTTTCTTCGGACGTTGGGGCCGAACAAGCAGCGATCGATCCGGGCAGGTCATGTTCACGTTCACCAGCCCCACATCTTTCGAAGGCTATTACACGGAGAATTCCAAGAAGGGAGGTTCCTGGAGGGGGGCAGCTCCGGATTAGAACCACGTTCAGCAATAGTTACTCCTCGATTGAACGCTGCTTATTGCTTCGACATTCTGGAGCCTTCGGCGCGAGTTCTTCGCACGACGCACGCACAAAAGCCCAGGTCGAGAACGCTGGCGAATCAGGCAGCCCGTTCGTACCACTGAATCGGAACGACGAGTCGTACGCAATGGACAATGTCTTCGAGTACGGTCGTGTATTCTCGGCTGATGGCACGGTGAACAGGGGGGCCGATGGCCGCAGGCCGAATGAGCCCGCTGGTCGTTGTTGTAATGGCGGACGAATTGCCGGATGAGGTAGTTTAGATGCTGCTCGGCGAAGACCAGAGAATTTTCCAGGCTTTCGCGCTTTCTATTAACCAACGGCCAAAAAGTTTTGGCACTTCCCTCTGTTTACACAAAGAGAGACTTTTCTGTTAACCCAAAATAGTGCGCGAGACGCTCGATCTTGTCGCGCAAACCCGAATTCGCGTCGCCTCCCCTGCCCCGCTCTCGCAATAACGTGCGCTCATTTCATGTCTTAGGGCGGTTGACAGCCCCAATATCTCTTTGCACAAAGAGACATTTGGTTCGAAGAGGGTTTTGAACGGGGAGATCGGAGCAGATCATTGCCAAGTTGCGTGAAGCCAAAGTTCATCTTTCCCAAGGGATGACCATTCCCCTGATGTGCAAGAGGCTGGGGATTCATCAACAGACCTACTACAAGTGGCGACGCGAGTCTGGTGGTCTGCGGAGGGATCAGGCGATACGTTTGAAAGAGCTGGAGAAAGAGAACAATCTCCTCAAGAGGTTGCTCGCTGAATCGGAACTAGACAAAGCCATTCTGAAAGAAGCCGCGTCGGGGACTCTCGCGCAGAAGTTCAGTAAACGGTTGCCTCCGCTTTCGACCGACCGAAACGTACGCTGAACCCGTGAACCCTTGCCAATTCAATGGTTCTCGAAATCGGCCCAAAGAGAATGGTTATGAAGAGGGATTGGCACGGGGAGAGGTTGGAATCAAACGGTGGGCTTACCCCAACGCATCTTTGAAACGGGCCGTACGCAATCAAGGCACTGGCTGACTGCGCAACGCAAGTCTCCTTCCAATCGCCTTCTCAATTTCGACCAGCAACATAAACAACAGAGAAACTCCCAGTATGCGCAACCACATCCAGGCGTCGAGAGGTGCGACACGAAAGAGGGAGTTCATGACCGGCCAATATGTGAACACGACCTGGAAGACCACAACGGCGGCAATCCCCCACCAAACAATCCGGTTTCCCAAGATTCCACGACGATTAAGGACCGAATCATTCAAGTTCCGGCTGTTAAAAACGTAGGCCACCTCGAAGAAGACAATTGCATTGACAGCCACCGCGCGGGCCGCCTCCAGACTGCTGCCGATCTCCAACTCGTAGAAGAACAGGCCGAAGGTCCCCAGCGAAATCAGCAACGACACGTAAACAATGCGCCACACCAGACTGCGGTCGATCAAAGGCGATTGTGGATCACGAGGAGGTTGTCGCATGATGTCCTGGTCCACCGGATCGAATGCCAGTGTGATAGCCAGCGCGACGGTAGTCACCAGATTGATCCACAGGATGTGCAGTGGCAGGATCGGCAGCAGCGCACCGAACAGCAATGAGGCCACGAGGGTCAAGCACTCGCCGCCGTTCGTGGGAAGGATAAACACAATTGTCTTCATCAGGTTGTTGAAGACGGTGCGACCCTCTTCAATGGCCCGCTCGATGCTGGCAAAATTGTCGTCCAACAATACCATTTCGGCGGATTCTTTCGACACGTCAGTGCCCGTGATGCCCATCGCTACGCCGATGTCGGCTTGCTTGAGTGCCGGGGCATCATTCACACCGTCTCCCGTCATGGCCACAACGTGCCCGCAACGCTGCAACGATTGAACGATTTTGAGTTTCTGTGCCGGCGCAACCCGAGCGAAGATGTCCACATTTTCCGCTGCCTGATCCAGATCCGCATCGTCAAGCTTTTCCAACTCGGCACCGGTCATCGCCCCTTCGGTAGCTCGGAGGCCGATCTGCCGCCCTACGGCCTGGGCGGTCGCAATGTGATCGCCCGTAATCATTTTTACGCGGATGCCGGCGGCATGGCATTTTTCGACCGCGACGATCACTTCCTGGCGGGGCGGATCAGTCATGCCAACCAGTCCTAAGAGCGCAAAGCCTTGCTCGGTATCCTCAAATTCGAGCACCGTCTCTTGCGGGTGTTTTCGCTTTTCCGCCACTGCTAGGACACGTAAGCCATCGGCTGCCATGCTGTCTGCGGTTTCCCGCCAAGTGACAATATCCAGCGGACTGTCCGACGACCATTCGTGAGCACAACGCGAGAGGACCGTTTCGGGCGAACCCTTCAGGTAAATCAAAGCGTGGCCCGAGTGGTTGTGGTGCA